>JAFYNJ010000013.1 GCA_017549805.1 Bacteroidales bacterium | reverse complement strand
CACATGCAGCGCGGCATTCTATGACGATGGCGGCGCTGATAGCAACTATGGCAACAACCGCGATTACACCCTGACCTTCATGCCCGCCACGGAAGGCGCCCAGATCGAAGTGGAGTTTATCAGCTTTGAAACGGAAAGCAGCTATGACTTCCTCTATATCTATGACGGCACCTCGACCTCTGCAACGCAGATCGGACAATATCACGGCCTCAACGGTCCCGGAACGGTGACCGCCACCAACGAGGCAGGTGCCCTGACATTCCGCTTTACTTCCGACGCTTCGGTGAACAGAACGGGATGGCAAGCCACCGTGCGATGCCTCGGCATTGTGTATGACCCGCTTGAGGTAGTGGCCACAGCCGATCCTGAAATAATCAACGAAGGCGAAGAGAGCCAACTCAATGCCGTCGTAACAGGAGGTGACGGCAATTATTACTACCACTGGGAGCCTGCCACCACCCTCAACAACTCCCATATAGCCAATCCCGTTGCCAAGCCCGAGTTGCCAACGGAATACATCGTTACCGTCACCGACGGTGAAGGCAATGTAGCAACCGCCTCTGTATTTGTTGACATCCGCAACCTCGGCGTCGGCGAAAACAGCCTGGATGGCGTGAGCGTATATCCCAATCCTTCCGACGGGCACCTCCATATCGAAGGCCTCCATGGCATCACCAACTACCGCATCATGAACAGTCTCGGCCAGATCATGCTGGAAGGCCAATGCCAAGACCAACTCGACCTAGAGACGAGTCTGCCCCAAGGTGTTTATCTGTTGAGACTGGATAACGGTGCCTCCACTTCCACCCTGAAAATCGCCATCAAATAACAATTCGACGCCCAAACCAACAACAATTCAACAAAATTCGCTATTTTTGCCGCATGAATTATCGTAGGCTTATTATAGGACTGCTCTTCTGTTTGACGGTTTGTTGCACTGCATGCAGCGAGTTCAACCGTATCCTGAAAAGTACCGACAACGACATGAAGTACGAGGTGGCGATGGACTATTACGACCGCAAGGACTACAACAAGGCGTTACAGCTCTTCGACCTGCTTCAGAACTCGTTCCGCAGCACCCCGAAAGGCGAGATGATCACCTATCGCACGGCCATGTGCTACTACCTGACCCACGACTATGAGATTGCCGCCTACTACTTCAACAAGTTCGTGACCGCCTATCCTTTCTCAAAAGACGCGGAGGATGCCGCTTTCATGAACGCCTATTGCAGCTACATGACCTCTCCTATCTCCACCCTGGACCAGAAAAACACCCTGTCGGCCATCTCCCAATTCGAGTCGTACATTGAGAAGTACCCACAAAGCGACAGCATAGCACGCGCCAAGGAACTTCTTGCCGATCTCAACAACAAGCTTGAGGAGAAGGACTACAACATCTGCCTGCTTTATTACAAGATGGAGAACTACAATGCAGCCATCACCTGCTTCGAGAACCTGCTGAAGAACTATCCGAACACCAGCCATCGCGAGGAGATCCTCAGCGACATGGCCAAGACCTATTACGAATATGCCGAGAACAGCGTACCCGAGAAGCAGAAGGAGCGTTACGAATCGTGCATCGAGCGCTACAACACGCTCAGCTATCTTTTCCCCGACAGTCCCTACCTGAAAGAGGTGGAACCTGTCGTCAACAAAGCCAGAAAAAAATTAGAAAACATATATTAAACATCATGGATTTCAAGAAAATCAGAACCGAAACGACGGTAGTAACCCGTCAGAAAGACCAATTTTACAAAGGCACAGGCAACATCTATGAGACCGTGGCCATCCTGACCAAGCGTGCCAACCAGATCGCCTCTGAGATGAAAGAAGAGCTCAACAAGAAGATTGAGGAGTTTGCCACCAACAACGACAGCTTGGAAGAAGTCTTCGAAAACCGCGAACAGATTGAAATCGCGAAATTCTACGAACGCTTGCCCAAACCCACGTTGATTGCCATTCACGAGTTCCTTAACGACGAGATCTATTTCCGCAACCCCAGAAAGGACACCCAGGACGAGTTCTAAACCATGAAAAGATCCCTTGTTTCCGTCATCATAGCCGTTTGCGTGCTCTTCACGAACCTCTTGGCCGCCCAAGAGCTGAAATGCGACATTCGCGTCAGCTCCAACCAAGTTGCGGGCACCGACAAGACCGTCTTCGAAAGCCTGCAGACAGCCATCTACGAGTTCATCAACAACACGAAGTGGACCAACATCAACTTCAAGACCACCGAGAAGATCGAGTGCTCCATCGCCATCACCATCAAGGAACGCACGGGCTCCGATTCCTTCTCGGGCGAAATCAACATGGCGCTCCGCCGTCCCTGCTACAAGGCCAGCTACACTTCTCCTATCATCAATTATGTGGACCAGCGATTCTCCTTCAACTACATGGACGGACAGCCTTTGGATTTCAGCATGAACACGCACATCTCGGACCTGACTTCCACCCTTGCGTTCTATGTTTACACCTTCCTCGGGCTTGACTTCGACTCCTTCTCACAAGACGGAGGCAAATCGTTCTTTGAGGCGGCCCAGCAGATTGTCAACAATGCGCAAAGCTCCTCACAAGTGGGATGGAAGGCCATGGACGGCAACAAGAACCGCTATTGGATGGCGGAAAACATGACCAACAGCAGCTACGAGCCGCTTCACCAGTTCATGTATGAATACCACCGCCTGGGTCTCGACGTGATGTCGGAAAAACCCGACGAGGGACGCGCTTCCATCCTGAAATCGCTGGAATACCTCCAAAGCGTTTACAGCACCTACCCCACCTGTTTCTGGCTTCAGCTCATCATTGAAGCCAAGCGCGACGAGATCATCAACGTCTTCAGCGAAGGGTCGCAACAGGAAAAGACCAAGGCGGCCAACATCATGAAGCAGATCGACCCGTCGAAGTCGTCGCAATACGACGCCATCCTGCAAGGCGGCTCCAAGAAAGGCTAATCCCTTCCAGCCATGCTGCAGCACCTCCATATCCAAAACTACGCCCTCATCGAAGACCTGTCCATCGATTTCACCGATGGATTCAGCGTCATTACCGGTGAAACTGGCGCGGGAAAGTCCATCCTCCTGGGCGCCCTTGGCTTCGTGCTGGGCGACCGCGCCGATACGGGAGTGCTGTTCGACAAGGACCAGAAATGCATCGTGGAAGCAGTGTTTTCCTTTGGCAACGACCAGCTGAAAACCGCCTTCGAAGCGAACGACCTGGACTTCGACCCCACGGAATGCATCATCCGCAGGGAGCTGAACCCGCAAAAGAAATCGCGTGCCTTCATCAACGACACGCCGGTATCGTTGCAAACCTTGAAGGAAATCGGCAACCAGCTGGTTGACATCCACTCGCAACACGACTCCTTGCTGCTGACCGATACCGATTTCCAGCTCCACCTCCTGGATGAGATTGCCCAAAACAACGCATTGCTTGCCGAATACAAAACGGCATTTACCCAATATAATGCACTCGGCCGACAGCTGAAGGAACTCCAAGCCATGGCGGAGAAGAACCTCAGCGAGAACGACTACCTCAAATTCCAACTTGACGAGCTTAGAAAAGCCCAGCTCAAGGAAGGCGAATATGCCGAGATCGAGCAAAGCTTGAATGTGATGGAAAATGCCGAGGAGATCAAGTCGCTACTGTTCAGTGCCAACGGTCTGCTGGAAAGCTCCGAGACGGCCATCCTGCCTCAGCTCAACGAACTGTCGTCGCTGCTCCATCGACTCGAACAACTTGTTCCCAATTTGGAGGAGTTGAAGCAACGCATCGAAAGCGCCCAGGTGGAGTTGAAAGACATCGCCTACGACCTGGATCGGCTCGGCAATGACGCCCAGTTCGACGAAGGGCAGCTACAGGAATTGCAAGAGCGCTACGACCTGCTCAACCGGCTGATGATGAAGCATCACGCCAAGGAATTCGACGCATTGATCCAGCTTCGTGACGAGCTTGAAGCCAAGGTGAACGCCTTTGAGAACATCGACCAGGAGATTGAAAAAGCCGAGAAAGCCTTGAACGACCAGACCAAGTTGCTGCAACAGCTGGCTTCGAAGCTTCATGCCCAACGCGAAAAAGCCTCCAAGACCTTCAGCAAGCAGGTGACCGACCTCGCCAAGCAGCTGGCCATGCCGCATGCCGTGTTCCAAGTTGTCTTGGAGCCCTTGAAAGCGTTTGGCTCCAACGGTCTGGACCAAGTGCGTTTCCTGTTCTCCGCCAACAAAGGTATCGAAGTGGCCGACCTTAGCAAGGTGGCTTCGGGCGGCGAACTCTCCCGATTGATGCTCTCCGTCAAGAGCGTGGTGTCGCAGCACAACTACATCCCCACCCTCATCTTCGATGAGATCGACGCCGGCGTTTCGGGCGAGGTGGCCGCCAAGATCGGCAGCATCTTGCAGCAGATGGGCACTGCCTTGCAGCTTATCGCCATCACCCACCTGCCCCAGGTGGCCAGCAAGGCGACGCATCATTTCTTCATCTACAAGGACAACGAAGGCGTCCGCACGCAGTCGCACATCCGCCTCTTGAAGTCGGAGGAACGCGTTACCGAGATTGCCAAGATGCTCAGCAACGACAAGGTCACACCAGAGGCGGTCAAAGCAGCTGAGGTGTTATTGGATCCGCATCCCCTTCGGGGATGCTAGCTCTATAGAAAAATCCGTTTTCTATAGAGCTGTCATCCGCCAAAGGCGGATGATTTTCAATTTGTTTTCACGGACAACCGCCTCTCAATTCTCAAATACGTATCTCAGGATATTCGCTCCCATCCGTAAAGCCTTTTCTCTGGTTTCTTGCGAATCGTGGTGCACCCGTTGGTCCTCCCAGCCGTCGCCGAGGTCGCACTCGTAGGTAAAGATGCACACGATGCGTCCTTCATAAATCAAGGCAAATAGCTGGGGTGGCTTGTTGTCATGCTCATGGATCTTGGGGAGGCCGTTGGGAAAAGGATAAGGCTTCTTGAAAATGTCATGCGAATAAGGCAGCTCCACAAAATCCAGTTCGGGAAACACCTTTTTCATCTGGGGCTCGATGTATTGGCGGATGCCGTAGTTGTCGTCGATATGCAGAAAACCGCCTGCTAACATGTAATTACGGAGGTTTTGCGCCTCCACGGCGTCGAACACCACATTGCCGTGACCCGTCATATAAACGTATGGATAATTGAAAATGTCAGGACTGGAAGGTTCCACCGTAGGCACATCAGGGTTGATATCCGTACCAATCTCCTGATTGCAAAAACGCACCAGATTGGGCAAGGAAGTCGGGTTACCATACCAGTCGCCACCGCCTCGGTATTTCAGCAAGGCGATGTTGAGTTGCTGGGCCTGGGCAAAGCAACTTGCGAGCAACAGCACTATAACCAATAGCTTTTTCATTGCATCTGATTGATGAGTTGGATGGTGTGGCAGGCCACCAGTGCCGCCGTTTCCGTTCTCAGTCGGGCATCACCAAGGCTGCAAGGCACAAAGCCGTTCTCTTTGGCCAGGGTCACTTCCTCGGGACTGAAGTCCCCTTCCGGACCAATCAGCACCAAGGCGTTTTCACCTTTATGATATAGATTGCAGAGACAATCCTTCACATCATCGTCGATCCAAGCGATGAACTTCTGGCCTTCGAAAGGTTGTTTCACCAGTTTCTCAAACGGCACCAGATCGTCAACCTGCGGCAATCTTGATTTGATGCTTTGTTTCATGGCAGCCACCATCACCTTTTGGAAGCGCTCCACATTGGCGGCGCGGCGTTCCGAATGATAAGAAGTGAACAGCCTCACGCGGTCGATGCCGATTTCCGTGGCCTTCTCGAGGAACCACTCCGTGCGTTCGTTGAGTTTGGTCGGGGCGATGGCGATCTCTAACTTGAAGCCCCAGTGGTCATAGCCCTGGTGTTTGTTCGTCAAGTTGACGGTCGCCCGTTTCGGCAGGGCTCCCACCAACTCCGCGTCATATAGGAAGCCTTCCCCATCGGTCACGCAAAAGGTCTCCCCTTCGGTCATCCGCAGCACTTTCACGCAGTGTTTGGATTCCTCTTCGGGAAGGGTGTTGAGGCCTTCGGAGGCGGCTTTGAGATAAAAGACGTTCATAACGGGTCAAGTTAGATTGCTTCGCTACGCTCGCAATGACGAAAACTACATTCTCTCCGGCATGCCGATACCGAGGAGTTCAGAGGCGTTCCTCAGCAAAGCGGCCACCATGGCGCAGATCTGCAGACGGAACATGCGGCGGTTGGCATCTTCCTCGCGGAGGATGCTGCACTCCTGGTAGAACTGGTTGAACTCCTTGGCGAGGTCGAAGATGAAGTTGGCAATCATCGCGGGGCTACGGCCCTCGGCGGCTTGGTTGAGCACCATCGGCCAGCCGTACATCATCACGATAATCTCCTTTTCCTTGGGTTGGAGGTCAGTAACCCTCACCTCGTTTTCGAGCTGGATGCCCTGTTCGGAAGCCTTGCGGAGTACCGAGCAGATACGGGCGTGGGTGTATTGCACGAAGGGACCGGTGTTGCCATTGAAGTCGATGGACTCGGCGGGATTGAAGAGCATGGTCTTCTTGGGATCCACCTTCAAGATAAAGTACTTCAAGGCACCCAAACCGATGGTGTGATATAATTTGTCGGCATCCTCGGGTGAGAGGTCCTTGGCCTTGCCAAGTTCCTCGGAGACGCCTTTAGCCGTGGCCACCATCTCATCCATCAAATCGTCGGCATCGACCACCGTGCCTTCACGGGATTTCATCTTGCCGTTGGGCAGCTCCACCATGCCATAGGAAAGGTGTTCGATGTCCTTGCCCCACTCGCGGCCCAAACGCACCAACACGCGCTTCAACACATCGAAGTGGTAGATTTGCTCATTGCCCACCACATAGATCAGCTTCTCGGGGTTGTATTCCTCTACACGCAACTGTGCAGTGCCGAGATCCTGGGTCATATATACCGAGGTGCCATCGCGACGGAGCAGCAGTTTTTCGTCCAAGCCCTCATCGCGGAGGTCACACCAAACGGAGTTGTCATCGCGGCGATAGAGCACACCCTTTTCGAGGCCTTCCTGTACCAGCGACTTGCCTAACAGATAAGTCTGCGACTCGTAATAGATCTTCTCGAAGCTCACCCCCAAACGCTTGTAGGTGACATCGAAGCCGTCGTACACCCATTGGTTCATCATCTCCCAAAGCTGGCGCACTTCAGGGTCGTTGGCCTCCCATTTGCGCAGCATCTCACGGGCTTCCTGCATCAAGATGGATTGGGCTTCAGCCTTGGCTTTGGCTTCCTCTTGGGCCTTTTCGTCCAGCGTTGCGTAGTCGGCAGGCAACAATGTCTTGAGCTCTTCCTTGAACTTCTTGTCGAAGAGCACGTAGAAGTCGCCAATCAGGTGGTCGCCCTTCTTCCCTGTTGATTCTGGCGTGCAGCCGTTGCCCCACTTCTTCCAGGCCAGCATGCTCTTGCAGATGTGGATGCCACGGTCGTTGACCAGATTGACACGCACCACATTCTTGCCATTGGCTTTCAGAATTTCGGACACGCTCCAGCCGAGCAGGTTGTTGCGGATATGGCCCAAGTGCAAAGGTTTGTTGGTATTCGGCGAGGAATACTCCACCACCACCGGTTTACCCGACACTTCTTTGCGGCCATAGTCCTCTTTCAAATGGTTCTCCCGGAAGAAATCCAGCCAGAAGGCATCGGAAATCAGGATATTGAGGAAGCCCTTCACCACATTGAACTTGGCAATCATGGTGGATTCCTTCATCATTTCGGCGCCCATCTCGTTGGCCAGTTGTTCAGGGTTGCGGCCTGCAAGTTTTCCAAAGGGGAAGACCACCACGGTGAGGTCGCCTTCGAATTCGGGCCTTGTTTTCTGGAAATTGACTTGCTGCGCGGGCGGCTCTTGTCCGTAAAGGGTCTTGAACGACTTGATAAATAGCTGTTTGAGGATTTCTTCGAGCATAGTTTCGCTATTTTGTATTCTTGGTGCAAAGATACGTTTAATTCTTTTTTTGTAAAGAGAAAATCATTACTTTTGCCATTGGAGACCTGCTGGAAAGACAAAGGGTTGATTTGCCAAAATAAATGTTGAACTATGAAAAGACTATCCTTAACTCTTGCTGTGATCCTTGTTTTGACAGCCTTTGCGCCCCTGTCTGCCCAAAACGAAGCCAACTCATCCCGTCTTAAGGTAGGTGTGGTGTTGGGCGGTGGAGGTGCCAAAGGCGCATCGCATATCGGTGTACTGAAATACATCGAAGAGATGGGGATCCCTGTCGATTTTGTGGCAGGCACCAGCATGGGCTCCATCATCGGCGGCTTCTATGCCATGGGCTATTCGCCTGAGGAACTTACCCAACTCATCGCAGGTATGGATTGGTCGCAGTATATTGGCAACAAAATCGAGAGGCCTTTGACATCGAAAGAAGTGCGTGAACGCAATAGCACCATGCAACTTCAGGTGCCGTTCAGTTCGGACAATTTCTTCGACAACGACCCGAGCTCCAGTTTCATCAGTCAGTTGCCAAGCTCATACGTCAACAACAGCGCGCTAATCAACCTATTCAACGATTTGTGCGTTGGTTACCAAGAGGAAATGGACTTCAACGACATGCCCATCCCCTTTGCCTGTGTGGCCACCGATATGATCACAGGCAAAGAGGTAGTGCTCCGCAGTGGCAGCGTACCCACCGCCATGCGAGCCAGCATGGCCATTCCCGGATTGTTCTCCCCGGTCGTCATCGGCGACAAAGTGCTGGTGGATGGCGGTTTGGTGAACAACTTCCCAGCCGATGTCCTACGTGAGATGGGGGCCGACATTATCATCGGGGTCGAGGTGACCTCCACCAAAGATGTCACCATCCATGATCTGAAGTCGCTACCTCAAGTGTTTGCAAGACTCGTGATCACGAGCACGAGCGCCAAAAGGGTGGACAACCGCTCCATGTGCGATGTACACATCATACCCGACATCAGCGGTTTCGGCATGCTCAGCTTCACCCCTGAAGCCATTGACACTTTGGTAGGCAGAGGCTACAAGCGGGCCAGCGAGTTCCACGACCAGCTATTAGCCATCAAAGAGGCAGTGGATGCCTCGGCAGGACAACCCGTCATGAAGATGCTCCACGCACCTCATGCCAAAAACCTATCAGTAGATTCGGTGACAATCCGCTCCATCAACTTCAATGACGTGAGTGAAAAGGAAAGCCGTTGGCTTCTTCGTAAAAGCGGGCTTCGCGAGGAAAACCGTTATCTGGAAAATGACATCGACAAAGCCATGAAAATCTATCGAGGCACAGGCTGTTTCGATGAGATCACCTACCTCGTCAAAGAGTCCGACTCCATCCACAAAAACGATCGGCTCTCCAATGCATACGATCTAAGTATCAACGTAAAGCATGCAAAACCTCACCTCTTTGGTCTGGGCGTTCGTTACGACACCGAAGAAGGCTCTGCCTTGTTGCTCAAAGTCGGCCTAAACGAAAAAAGGTTCAATGGATCAAAACTCAGCCTCAGCGCAAAACTGAGTTACAACCCGAAAGTGAATCTGACTTACACGTACTCTCGCGCCGGCTTGGCCAATTTTAACTTGGCCTACGATTACAGGAACGAGCATTTCAGGACTTCTGCTTTGGATGTCACAGACAATAATTTGGTCAACCTGCACTATCGCCAAAACAAGTTGAGCGCCTACATATCGCAGTTCCATTTACTTAACTTGAGCACCGTCGTGGGCGTTTCATACACAAGCACCACCTTCGACAACGCTTCTTTGGAAGGCAGTTTCTTGGATTCCATTTGGTTTATACCCAACAGATTCCTCACTCCTTTTGTTGACATCGAATACGATTGCTTGGATGACGACTATTTTGCCAAACGCGGACTTTATGCCGATTTGAACTCCCATTATTATTGGGACCCCATGGATGGCGGCAACAACAACTTCGATATCGGTTTTGCCCTTCAATACTACATGACACCCAAGAACGGACGACTGACCATCATTCCGCAGGTATATGGCCGGTATTTCCTGAACGAGACCTCTTTCTACAACCTAAGAAACAGGTGTGGAGGAGAGATCCAGGGACGCCATTTCGAGAATCAACTGCCTTTCATTGGCATTCCATACTTGGAAACATTTGGCACAGTGCCCTCCCTCCTCACCATTGCCCGTTGCGACTTACGCTACAACCTTTTCGGAAACCATTATTTGACAGCCATGTACAACGGCCTGCTTAGAATTGATTATGCCCATGGCGCAGGGCTGAAATACGCCTACAACAGTCCTTTAGGTCCCATTTCACTGACGGCTCAATGGAGCAACATCTATCAAAACCGGTTTAGTTTGTATTTCTCATTCGGTTACACATTCTAAAAATAAATATTATGAAAAAATTAGCAATTATCGCAGTGCTGTTCTCCATGATGACGATCAGCGCCCAAGCCCAATGGTTTGACTTTTCAGAAAACATGGATCGTGCCGTTGTCGGCCTTAACACAGGTCTTGTCGGTTACCGAAACGTTAGCGATCTTGGTATCGCCGACACATGGGATTTTTCCGATATCGGCGTAGGCGGAAGCTTCTCCATCGCCGGTGGCTACATCGATTTTGTTTATGTTAGCCCTGATCACCGATTCGACAGCCGTCTCATCCAAGGCGACTGGGATGACCATTCCGCTTTAACACTTAACGTAGGTTACCAAATTCCGATCTACAAAGACTATGTGTTTATCACTCCTTTGATTGGCTGGAGCCGTGTCACCACAGGCTACACCGAGGGCTATAGTGCCGAGATCGATTACTCCTCGCACACCATTTACCACAAATACCACGCTACTTGGCACCGCAACGACTTCAACTATGGCGCCGGTCTCACAGTGGTGCCCTGGAAATGGTTCGAGATCAATGCCACTTGCACTGCTCACGCTGCCTACTTGGGTATTGCCTTCAATGTTATGAAATATCAATAAGTTTTTTTTTCAAAAAAAGGCTTTGTTTTTGAAAGTTATTCCTATATTTGCATTCCGATGATGTACGAAAAAGTATCACCGGAAAACTTAATAAAAGGAATCGAGACGGTTGCTATTTAGTAACCGTCTTTTTTTTGATAATCAACAAACTAAACACATAACACTATGTCCATCTCATTGAAAAACCGCAGCCTGATTTCCATCAGCGACTACACGCCGGAGGAGATCTGCCATGTTCTTGACATCGCAGAAGACTTCGAGAAGAATCCGCATCAGAACCTGCTCAACGGACGCATCATCGCGTCGCTGTTCTTCGAGCCTTCCACCCGCACAAGGCTGAGCTTCGAGACCGCCATCCAGCTCTTGGGCGGCAACGTCATCGGCTTCAGCAGCACCTCGGGAACCAGCATCCAGAAAGGCGAATCGCTGGCCGACACCATCACCATGGTGGCCAGCTATGCCGATTTGATCGTCATGCGGAACCCCATCGACGGTTCCGCCCGATTCGCCTCCGAAGTGTCGAAGGTGCCGATCATCAACGCCGGCGACGGCTCCAACCAGCACCCCACCCAGTGCATGCTCGACCTCTACAGCATCCGCAAGACCCAAGGCACGCTGGAAAACCTTGAGATCACCTTGGTGGGCGACTTGAAATACGGCCGCACCGTACACAGCCTCGTGGAAGCCATGAGCCACTTCAACGCCAAGTTCAACCTGGTGTCGCCCATTGAGCTCAAACTGCCGAGAACCGTGAAACAACACATCAAGGACGCCCATCTTGAATACGAACAGTTTACCGAGCTGGAGGAAGTCATCCCCCACTCCGACATCATCTATATGACCCGTGTGCAACGCGAGCGCTTCCCCGATCCGCTGGAATACGAGAAGGTGAAGAATTCCTACGTGCTGCGCAACGCCATGCTGGCCAACGCCAAGCCCAACTGCCGCATCCTGCACCCGCTGCCGCGCGTCAACGAAATCCATGTGGACGTGGATGCCAACCCGAAGGCCTACTATTTCCAACAGGCACAGAATGGCGTGTATGCAAGGCAAGCACTTATCGCAGCAATTTTGGGACTCAAATAAAGATAAAAGATAAGAGATAAAAGATAAAAGTTATGGAAAAAAGAAAAGAACTGATCGTATCCGCCATTGAGAATGGCACGGTCATCGACCATATCCCTGCCGACAAAGTGTTCCAAGTGGTCAAGATCTTAGGCTTGGACAAGATAAACAACCCGGTGTATCTTGGCATCAACGTGGAAAGCAAGAAATACGGCACCAAGGGCTTCGTAAAAGTCTCCGATAAATATTTCGCGACCGAAGACGTGAACAAGATTGCCTTGGTGGCACCCACAGCCTCCATCATCGAGATCAAGGAGTTCGAGGTGATCAACAAGCAAACCGTGACCATCCCCGATCGCATCGAGCACATCGTGAAATGCTTCAACCCGAACTGCGTCACCAACAAGGAGCACGACATCCCGACCAAGTTCCGCGTGAAGTATGTGGACGGCAAGCTTCGCCTGGTCTGCCACTACTGCGAGAAATACACCTCAGAAGAGAACATCGAATTCATCTAATTGCAACCCGTCATGAAAAAAACGCTTTGGTTGCTCCTCTGCCTGTTGGCTGTCGCTCTCATTTGGGGCATCGCCAAATACAACAGCTTCGTCAAAACCCAAGAGAAGATGACCCAGGCCTGGTCACAAGTGGAGAACGTGTACCAGCGGCGCATGGACCTCATCCCCAACCTGGTCAGCGTGGTGAAGGCATACTCCAACTACGAGAGCACCACCTTAATCGAGGTGGTGAAAAACCGTGCCATGCAGGCTGCAGCCATCAAGGTGGATCCCGAGAACATGACAGAAGAGCAGCTGCTGGAATTCGAGAATTCACAGCAGCTGCTTGACAACGCCGTAAACGACGTAATTGTTTCGGTTGAAAACTATCCCGACCTCAAGGCGGTGGAGACCTATCAAACCTTCTTAGCCCAATATGAGGGAAGCGAGAACCGCATCCTTGTCGAGCGTCGCCGCTACAACGAGATGGTGCAAGACTACAACAAGTCCATCCGCAGCTTCCCCAGCAGCCTTATCGCCGACTGGTTCGGGTTTGAGACACATCCATATTTTGGCCGTTAAGCTTGCGCCTTCGGTCCCATCGTGAACGGTGGAAGCACCTCGTTGGTCACTTCCTTGATGGTGCCGAAATTCGACTCGTATTTGCTCAGATTGTCGGACAAGGCCTTGAAAAGACGCTTGGCATGCTGAGGCGTCATGACGATTCTCGACTTGACTTTGGCCTTGGGCGTACCAGGCATCATGCTCACAAAGTCGAGGACAAATTCTGTCGGTGAATGGGTGATGATAGCCAAATTGGAATAAACGCCACTGGCCACCTCGTCGGTCAGTTCAATGTTGATTTGATTCTTCTGTTTTTCGTCCATGATATTGTTTTTTGTCTGTTAAAAAAGTAGAGACGCGCTGCGGCACGTCTCTACATTCATTTACCGTAAAGGCTTAATCAGCGAGCACTGCGCCTTTCTCCTTCAGTTCCTCGTATTCTTCACGCGAAGCGACGATCAGGTCGTCATATTCGCGGAGACCGGTACCTGCAGGAATCTTATGTCCGACGATGACGTTCTCCTTCATGCCGAGCAGATAGTCTGTCTTGGCACTGATGGCTGCATTCGTCAAGACCTTGGTGGTTTCCTGGAAGGAGGCAGCCGACATGAAGCTGTCGGTCTGCAAAGCAGCGCGGGTGATACCCTGAAGCACCTGGCTTGCCGTGGCAGGCTCGGCGGGACGGGTCTCGACCAACTTGAGGTCCTTACGTTTCAGCAAGGAGTTCTCATCGCGCAGCTTCATGGCAGAGATAATCTGACCTGCGGAAAGCGTTTCGGAATCACCGGGATCGGTGACGACCATCTTGCCGTAGATCTCGTCGTTCTCTTCTTGGAATGCCAGCTTGCTGACCAACTCGCCTTCAAGGAAGCGAGTGTCGCCAGGTTCGCTGATTTCAACCTTGCGCATCATCTGGCGGACGATGACTTCAAAGTGCTTGTCATTGATGGTCACACCTTGTGAACGATACACGCTCTGGACCTCATTGACGATGTATTCCTGCACCTTCATCGGACCCATGATGGCGAGGATGCTGGCCGGTGTGATGGCACCGTCAGACAATGGCTGACCGGCCTTCACATAGTCGTTCTCCTGAGCCAGGATCTGCTTGGAGGTAGGAACAAGATAACGCTTCTGGTCACCTGTCTTGGAGGTGATCACAATCTCACGGTTGCCACGCTTGAGCTTCTTCTCCAGGTGCACGGTGCCGTCAATTTCGGACACCACAGCCGGATCGGAAGGATTACGAGCCTCGAACAGCTCAGTCACACGCGGCAGACCGCCGGTGATATCGCCGCCGCCAGAGACGTTACGCGGGATACGGACCAATTGGTCACCAGCCTTGATGTCGTCTTTCTCCTCAACGACAACGTGAGCGTCAACAGGAAGGTCATAGACAGCCAAGATCTCATCATCGTTACCAATGATTTCGATTTGAGGATTCTTGGTGCCTCTCTTGCCTTCAATGATCACGCGCTCGCTAAATCCGGTCTCGGCGATGGTCTCACTGTGGTAAGTGATGCCTTCAACCACATTCACGAAACGGACCTTACCGGCAAACTCTGAAACGATGGTTGCGTTGTAGGGGTCCCATTCGAAAATCTTGTCGCCCTTCTTGACCTCGGCACCATTGCCGAAATACAGCTTGGCACCGTAAGGAATGTTGGTGGTCATCAGGACAACACCGGTATTCTTGTCGTGGAGTTTCATTTCGGCGGAACGGCCGATGACGATTTGGCATTTCACGCCGTCGCGTTCAGCATCAACCGAACGGAGCTCGTCGATTTCGAGCACACCGTCGTACTTGGCTTCGGTGCTGTTGACCACAACACCCTTCGAAGCCTTACCACCTTGGTGGAAGGTACGCAGGGTCAGCTGGGTACCAGGCTCACCGATGGACTGTGCAGCGATGACGCCCACAGCCTCACCTTTCTGAACCAGTTTGCCCGAAGCGAGGTTGCGGCCATAGCAGTTGGCACACACACCGTGCTTGGCTTCGCAAGTCAACACGGAACGGATTTCGACGCTCTCGATGGGTGACTCGTCGATGGCTTCTGCCAACTCTTCGTTGATTTCCTCGCCACCGGCAACGATCAGTTCACCGGTAAGAGGACTGAAGATGTCGTGCAAAGCCACACGACCGAGGATACGGTCGTAAAGCAGGGAGTGCTTGCCTTTTTCCTTGATTTCTTCACCGCGCGAGACGGTCAAGCCACGGAGGGTACCGCAGTCCTTGCTCGTGATGATGACATCATGGGCAACATCAACCAGACGACGGGTAAGGTAACCAGCGTCAGCGGTCTTCAGAGCGGTATCGGCCAAACCCTTACGGGCACCGTGAGTGGAGATGAAGTACTCCAACACGGAAAGGCCTTCCTGGAAGTTGGAAAGAATCGGGTTCTCGATGATTTCAGCACCACCGGAACCAGCTTTCATAGGCTTGGCCATCAGACCTCTCATACCGCAGAGCTGTGAGACTTGAGCCTCAGAACCACGGGCGCCGGAGTGCAGCATCATGTAAACCGGGTTGAAACCCTGGTCGTCGGATGACAGCAGATCCATCACCTCCTTGGTCAGCTTGGTATTGACATCGGTCCAAAGGTCAACGATTTGGTTGTAACGCTCGTTGGGGCCCATGAAACCCATCTTTTCGTATTCGCGGATCTCAGCAGCCTTGGCATTGGCCTCGCCGATGAGTTTTTCCTTGGCGGCAGGAACCAAGACGTTGCCGAGGTTGAACGACAAACCGCCTTTGTATGCCATGTAGTAACCCATGTTCTTGATGTCGTCCAAGAACTTCGTCGTCACGGCGGTACCGAGCAAACGGACCATCTCGCCGACGATGCTACGGAACGACTTCTTGGTCAAGAGCTGGTTGATGTAGCCATAGCCTTCAGGAACCACTTGGTTGAAGATGACACGACCCACGGTGGTTTCGACCTTCTTGGTGACGATCTCGCCCTTTTCGCGGACCTTGACACGGCAGTTGATGATGGCGTGCATGTCAACGCGCTTTTCGTTGTGGGCGATGATGACCTCTTCCGGTGAGTAGAACGACATACCTTCGCCCTTCACAATGTGCTCGGGCGTGCTCTTACGAGGCTTGGTGATGTAGTACAGACCGAGAACCATGTCCTGTGAAGGCAGGGTGATAGGCGCACCGTTGGAAGGATTCAGGATGTTGTGCGAAGCCAACATCAGGATCTGGGCTTCCAAAACGGCGGCATTGCCCAGCGGAACGTGGACAGCCATCTGGTCACCGTCGAAGTCGGCGTTGAAAGCCGTACACACCAAGGGGTGCAGACGGATAGCCTTGCCTTCGACCAACTTGGGCTGGAAGGCCTGGATACCCAGACGGTGCAGTGTAGGAGCACGGTTCAGCAGGATCGGGTGGCCCTTCAGGATGTTCTCAAGGATATCCCAAACCACAGGTTCCTTGCGGTCAACGATCTTCTTGGCTGACTTGACGGTCTTCACGATGCCGCGTTCGATCATCTTACGGATGACAAACGGCTTGAAGAGCTCGGCAGCCATGTCCTTGGGAAGACCGCATTCGTTCATGTTCAGATCCGGACCGACCACGATGACGGAACGGCCTGAGTAGTCGACACGCTTACCCAACAGGTTCTGACGGAAACGACCCTGCTTACCTTTCAAACTGTCGCTCAAGGATTTCAGCGGACGGTTCGAATCGGTCTTCACGGCACTCGACTTGCGCGAGTTGTCGAACAGCGAGTCAACGGCTTCCTGAAGCATACGCTTCTCATTACGCATAATAACGTCGGGAGCGTTAATCTCGATGAGTCGTTTCAGACGGTTGTTACGGATGATGACGCGACGATACAGGTCGTTGAGGTCGGAGGTGGCGAAACGGCCGCCATCCAACGGGACGAGAGGTCTCAGCTCCGGAGGGATGACGGGGACGATCTTCACGATCATCCATTCAGGACGGTTCTCCATGTGTTTGTTGGCCTCACGGAACGATTCAAAGACCTGCAAGCGCTTCAGGGCTTCCTGCTTGCGCTGCTGTGCAGTCTCAGAGTTGGCCTTGTCGCGAAGCATATAGGACTCCTTGTCCAGATCCAGTCTTGAAAGGAGGTCATAGATGGCTTCGGCACCCATCTTGGCGATGAACTTGTTCGGATCATCGTCAGGAAGGTACTGGTTCTCGATCGGAAGCGATTCCAGCAAGTCGAGGTATTCCTCTTCGGAGAGGAACTCCATCTTCTCCACCTTGCGGTGTTCGGAATCGTTCGGGATCTCAACGCCTTCGAGCGCACCGGGTTGGATCACCACATAACGTTCGTAGTAGATGATCGAATCCAGTTTCTTCGAAGGGATGCCCAACAAAGCACCGATCTTGTTCGGGAGGGAACGGAAATACCAGATGTGAGCTACCGGCACCACCAGTTGGATATGACCCATGCGCTCGCGACGGACCTTTTTCTCGGTCACCTCGACACCGCAGTGGTCGCAGATGGTTCCTCTGTAACGGATGCGCTTGTATTTGCCGCAGTGGCATTCCCAGTCCTTCACAGGACCGAAGATGCGCTCGCAGAACAAACCGTCGCGTTCCGGCTTATAGGTACGGTAGTTGATGGTTTCCGGCTTCAGCACCTCACCGTGTGAACGGGCGAGGATGGATTCCGGAGAGGCAAGACTTACCGTAATACTGGCAAAATTGCTATTGATTGTGTTATTGACCATATTTCTTCCTATAATTATTTACAAAACCTAGTTCACATCAATTCAAGACGTTTCCGTCCTTGTCCTTGAAAGTCACCTCAAGGCCTAAGCCACGCAACTCGTGGATCAAGACGTTGAAGGACTCAGGAGTGCCCGGAGTCGGCATGTTGTCGCCCTTGACAATGGCTTCGTAAGCCTTGGCACGGCCGACCACGTCGTCGGACTTGACGGTAAGGATTTCCTGGAGCACATTGCTGGCGCCGAAAGCTTCGAGCGCCCAGACCTCCATCTCACCGAAACGCTGGCCGCCAAACTGGGCTTTACCGCCGAGAGGCTGCTGGGTAATCAGTGAGTATGGTCCAATGGAACGGGCATGCATCTTGTCGTCAACCATGTGGTGAAGCTTCAGCATGTAGATGTAACCCACGGTGGCCGGCTGGTCGAAAGGCTCGCCAGTCTCGCCGTCGTAGAGTTGCACACGGCCGTTCTTCGGGAGACCGGCCTTCTCCATCAGCTCGTTGATCTGTTCAAGCGAAGCGCCGTCGAAGATCGGGGTAGCGAACTTCAAACCGAGTTCGTGACCTGCCCAACCGAGAACGGTTTCGTAGATCTGGCCCAAGTTCATACGCGAAGGCACACCCAAGGGGTTCAAAACGATATCGACAGGCGTACCGTCGGCGAGGAACGGCATGTCCTCGGCGCGGACGATACGGGAGACGATACCCTTGTTACCGTGACGACCGGCCATTTTGTCACCGATCATCAGCTTGCGCTTCTTGGCGACATAGACCTTGGCCATCTGGATGATGCCGTTCGGAAGCTCGTCACCAACGCTGGCGACATACTTCTCGCGGTTGTACTTGCCTTGGACCTCCTTGAACTTCACCGAATAGTTGTCGATCAAAGTGGCAACCATCTGGTTCTTCTTCTCGTCGCTGGTCCACTTGTGCGGATTGACGACGGTGTAGTCGAGATCCAACAAGGTCTTCTGGGCAAACTTGACGCGCTTGGGGATGAGCTGCTCCTTGAAGTTGTTGAACACGCCGGCGGAAGTGCTGCCATTGAGAATGGTCATCAACTTCTCGACGAGTTTCTTCTTCAGTTCATCGAGCTCAGCCTTGGCGGCGGCATCGATCTTGGCCATGTCTTCCTTGTCCTTGGCTCTCGACTTGCGATCCTTCTGCAGTCTGGAGAACAGACGCTTGCCGATGACCACGCCCTTCATGGACGGGCCGGCCTTCAGAGAGGCATTCTTGACATCGCCGGCCTTGTCGCCGAAGATGGCACGCAACAGCTTCTCTTCAGGAGTGGGATCGCTCTCACCCTTGGGGGTGATCTTACCGATCAGGATGTCGCCCTCGTTGACTTCGGCACCAACGCGGATCAGGCCGTGTTCGTCCAGATCCTTGGTGGCCTCGGCGCTGACATTCGGAATGTCGTTGGTCAGCTCCTCAAGGCCGCGCTTGGTGTCGCGCACTTCGAGCGTGAACTCCTCGACGTGGATGGAGGTGAAGAGGTCTTCCTTGACGATACGCTCAGAGATCACGATGGCATCCTCATAGTTGTAACCCTTCCAAGGCATGAATGCCACCTTGAGGTTACGACCGAGGGCGAGATCGCCGTTCTGGGTGCCATAACCCTGGGTGATGACGTCACCCTTGTGAACACGCTGGCCACGGCGAACCGTAGGCTTGATGTTGATGCTGGTGCTCTGGTTGGTTCTGGCGTACTTGGTCAAGTAATAGGTCTTGTAGTCGTCGTCCATGCTCACCAGGCGTTCCTCGTCGGTACGGTCATACTTGATAGTGATCTTCGTGGAGTCCACAAACACCACCTCACCCTCACCCTCAGCGGTGATAAGAACGCGAGAATCCTTGGCAACATAGCGTTCAATACCGGTTCCGACAATCGGGGCTTCGGGGTTCATCAAAGGAACAGCCTGACGCATCATGTTCGATCCCATCAAGGCACGGTTGGCATCGTCGTGCTCCAAGAACGGAATCAAGGAGGCGGCGATGGAAGCGATCTGGTTGGGACCGACATCGATCAGCTGGATGTCGTCGGGAGAAACGATAGGATAGTCGGCCACATAACGGGCTTTGATGTTCTCCTCGATGAAATGACCATTTTCGTCCATAGGCGTGATAGCCTGGGCGATGACCTTGTTCTCTTCCTCTTCCGCGGTGAGATAGACCGGAGGCTGATTGAAGTCAACAGTGCCGTTCTTCACCTCGCGATAAGGCGTCTCGATGAAGCCAAGGCTGTTGATCTTGGCGAAGACGCAAAGCGAGGAAATCAGACCGATATTGGGGCCTTCAGGAGTCTCGATGGTACACAGACGACCATAGTGGGTGTAGTGTACGTCACGGACCTCGAAACCGGCACGCTCACGCGACAGACCGCCAGGACCCAAGGCGGAGATACGGCGCTTGTGCGTCACTTCCGACAGCGGGTTGGTCTGGTCCATGAACTGCGACAGCTGGTTGGTACCGAAGAAGGAGTTAATCACCGATGACAAAGTCTTGGCGTTGATCAGGTCCATCGGGGTAAACACCTCGTTGTCGCGTACATTCATGCGTTCACGGATGGTACGGGCCATACGGTTGAGGCCGACGCCGAACTGGGCATAAAGCTGTTCGCCGACGGTACGGATACGACGGTTGCTCAAGTGGTCGATATCGTCCACCTCTGCCTTGCCGCTGAGCATCTCGACCAAGTACTTGATGATGGCGATGATGTCATCCTTGGTAAGCACGCGGGTCTCAGGATCGATGTCCAGGTTCAGCTTGCGGTTGATACGATAGCGGCCCACGAGGCCGAGGTCATATCTCTTGTCCGAGAAGAACAGTTTCTCGATGATGCCGCGGGCGGTCTCCTCATCGGGCGGATCGGCGCTGCGGAGCAAACGATAGATGTATTCCACAGCTTCCTTCTCAGAGTTGCAGGTATCTTTGTTGATCGTGTTGAAGATCACGGAGAAGTCGGAAGCTCTGCCTTCCTCGTCCACATCCTCCTCACGGTGCAGGAAGATGGTCTTGGCACCGGAGTCGATGATGTCCTGGATGTGCTTCTCTTCCAAGACGGTCTCACGCTCGATGATGACGATGTTACGCTCAATGGAGACGCATTCACCGGTCGACTCATCTACGAGGTCCTCGTAATAGGAATGGAGCACACGGGCAGCCAGTTTACGGCCCAGGACACGCTTGAGGCTGGTCTTGTTCACCTTGACTTCTTCGGTCAGGTTGAAGATCTCAAGGATTTCCTTGTCAGTTTCATAGCCGATAGCACGAAGGAGCGTGGTGATCGGCAATTTCTTTTTACGGTCGATGTAGGCATACATCACGTCATTGATGTCGGTCGAGAACTCCATCCAAGAGCCCTTGAACGGGATGATACGGGCCGAATACAATGTCTTACCGTTGGCGTGTTGGCTTTGGCCGAAGAACACGCCGGGGGAACGGTGCAGCTGTGACACCACAACACGTTCAGCGCCGTTGATCACAAAAGTGCCGCGGGGCGTCATGTAAGGGATCATGCCCAGATAGACGTCCTGATCAACGGTCTTAAAGTCTTCGTTATCCTCGTCCGTGCAAGAAAGTCTCAGTTTGGCCTTGAGCGGCACGCTGAAGGTCAAGCCACGCTCGATGCACTCCTCAATGCTGTAGCGAGGGGCGTCGATGTAATAGTCGAGAAATTCAAGGACGAAATTGTTTCTCGCGTCGGTGATGGGGAAGTTCTCCGAGAAAACCTTGTACAAGCCTTCGTTCTTCCTATTGTCGGGGTTGGTTTCCAACTGGAAGAAGTCTCTGAACGACTGAAGCTGAATATCCAGGAAATCAGGATATTCGAAAGGTTTTTTGATGGACGCGAAGTTGATTCTTTCGGTAGTTGTTGCCAAGGTATTTAGATTTTAGGTGTGTGAAGGAAATAAAAGAACGAACGAAAAAAAATGGAACGAATTCCTTAGAGCGAAAAAACGGCACAAACCTCAGTCCCTAAAAATTGCTTGGGACTGAGGTTGAATGCCACGATTTTTGCAGGAAATAAATCCTTCTTATTTAATTTCGACCTCTGCACCTGCTTCTTCGAGTTGGGCTTTAAGTGCATTGGCTTCGTCTTTGCTCACACCTTCCTTGATAGCCTTGGGAGCTGCGTCAACGAGTTCCTTAGCTTCCTTCAGACCGAGGCTGGTGAGTTCCTTCACCAGTTTCACAACGCCCAACTTAGCGGCGCCGGCTGATTTCAGGATAACATCGAAAGAAGTCTTCTCTTCAGCAGCGGCGGCGGCACCACCGGCAGCAGGAGCGGCGACTGCAACAGCAGCAGCAGCGGGTTCAATACCGTATTCTTCTTTCAAAATGGTAGCGAGTTCGTTTACTTCCTTAACAGTAAGATTCACTAATTGTTCAGCAAAAGCTTTAAGATCTGCCATTTTTAATTTATTTTTTAGAGTTATACAATTTTAATACTTTGTTCTTGCGAATGTTTACATTCAATGTTTTTGTTATTCTGCCTTTTCTGACAACGTCTCGAGAATACCGGAGAGCTTGTGTCCGCCTGACTGGAGGCCGCTGATGATGTTCTTCATTGGCGACTGCAGCAAGGCAATGATGTCGGCGATGAGGTCGTTCTTCGACTTGATGTTGCAGAGGGTGTCAAGCATGTTGTCACCGATGTAGCAGCATTCCTCGATATAAGCGCCCTTCAATATAGGACGATCATTCTTCTGACGGAAATTCTTGATCAGTTTGGCGGGGGCATTACCCGTCTCGCACAGCATCACGGCCGTTGAGCCCTTGAGGACTTCGTAAAGATCGTTGTAATCCTTACCTTCCATCTGCACCATAGCTTTGTGCAGCAGGGCGTTTTTGACAACGAGCATCTTGATGCCACTATTGAAGCACTGTCTTCTAAGCTGGCTGGTCTTCTCGGCGTTAAGGTCGGAGACGTCGGTCAGATAGAAATTGGGACAAGCCTGCAGTTCAGCGAGTATGGAGTCGATAATGACTTGTTTGTCTTCTTTTCTCATTTCAATAGTTCCTTTCCAATTTAGATTGCTACTGACTTAATATCGATCTGCACACCCGGGCTCATGGTACTGGAAATGTAAACACTCTTCACGTAAGTACCTTTAGCAGCTGCTGGTTTCAATTTGATAACAGTGGAGATGAGCTCCTTGGCGTTATCAAAGATCTTCTCTGGAGTGAAACTGACTTTTGCGACTGCAGCATTGATGATGCCGTATTTGTCGACCTTGAAGTCGATCTTACCGGCCTTTACTTCTTGAACAGCCTTTCCCACTTCCATGGTCACCGTACCGGTCTTCGGGTTCGGCATCAATCCACGGGGACCGAGGATACGACCCAAAGCACCGACTTTAGGCATGATGTTGGGAGTGGTGATGATCACGTCAATATCAGTCCAACCATCCTTAATCTTCTGGATGTATTCATCCAGTCCGACATAGTCGGCACCAGCATCCAAAGCTTCTTGCGCCTTGTCCGGGTTGCAAAGCACCAGGACGCGGACAACCTTACCTGTGCCGTGAGGGAGTGTGACGGAGCCACGGACCATTTGGTTGGCCTTACGTGGGTCAACGCCCAGACGGATGTTAAGGTCCACTGAAGCATCAAACTTGGTGTAAGTGATCTGTTTAACGATATTAACCGCTTCAATCAAGGAGTAACTCTTGCTTTTGTCGAACTTAGCCAAAGCTTCTTTCCGTTGTTTAGTAACTTTTGACATTTAACTTTAGTTTTTTGTTGTTCTACAAATGCATTAAAGACTTAGTCTTTCTTTAAAGGTGATTCGCCGGTAATCTTCACTCCCATACTACGGGCCGTACCAGCCACCATTGACATGGCTGATTCGATGGTGAAGCAATTCATGTCCTTCATCTTGTTGGTGGCGATTTCTCTCACTTGGTCCCAAGTCAAAGAGCCGACTTTCGTACGGTTCGGTTCCTTGGATCCGCCTTTGATCTTCGCTGTTTCGATGATGGAGACCGCCACTGGGGAAGCCTTAATGATAAAATCAAAAGACTTGTCCTTATACACCGTGATGATGACGGGCAAAACCTTGCCGGCCTGATCCTGTGTACGGGCGTTGAACTGCTTGCAGAACTCCATAATATTCACACCCTTGGAACCCAATGCGGGACCAACGGGCGGAGCGGGGTTCGCGGCTCCTCCTTTAATTTGCAGTTTAATCAATCCGCTTACTTCTTTTGCCATTTTCTTAATCCTTCATTAAAATGATAAGGAAACTGTCAATTCACATATAGGTTATCATTCCAACTTCACTTGGAAGTAGCTCAGTTCCAGAGGAGTCTTGCGGCCGAAAATCTTGACGCTGACTTTGAGCTTTTTCTTCTCATCGTTAACCTCTTCGATAATGCCGCTGAAACTCTTGAACGGTCCTTCGTTGACGATGACCGACTGGCCAACCATGAACGAGATGTCGCTGCCTTCTCCCATTTCCTGAAGTTCATCGATCTTACCTAAGATACGGTTCACTTCGGCAGGGCGCAGCGGATCAGGCTCGCCTTTGGTTCCCAGGAAACCGAGCACATTCGGAACGTTCCGAATGACATGAACGACTTCGCCTTCCAGAATAGCCTCGACGAGGACATAGCCCGGCAGATAGTTGCGCTCTTTCGAGACTTTCTTGCCGTTCCTGACCTCGAAGTACTTTTCGGTCGGTATCAAAACCTGAAAAATACGGTCCTGGTAATTGAGGCGCTTGATCTCGGATTCAAGGTATTCCTTTACCTTTTTCTCCTTGCCACTGATCGCCTTAATCACATACCATCTCTTCTCGTTTGTTGCGTTCATCTTCCCTGTGAAATTGATCTGTTAACCCAAAAATGCTAATTAGATTCAATAAACACAATTAGAAATGTACGTGTTGATAGAACAATTCCAAAAGGTTTTTAAAAGAAATATCCATCAAGAATACCGCCAAGGCGATAATTAGGGAAGCAATGGATACCACAATAACGCTAGAACGTAACTCTTTCCAAGTTGGCCAAGAAACCTTCTCTTTCAACTCGGTATAGCTTTCCTTAACGTAATCTACAATTTTCATTTTCTTGAATCTTTTACACAAAGCACGGGCGGAAAGGCTCGAACTCTCGACACTCGGTTTTGGAGACCGATGCTCTACCAACTGAGCTACGCCCGTAGATAAGGGAGGCCCTTTCAGACCTCCCTTTGGAACTTAATCAACGTGTTGATCAATCGTCGATGATCTCAATCACCTGACCTGAGCCAACGGTACGGCCACCTTCACGGATAGCGAAGCGGAGACCCTTGTCCATGGCGATGTCAGCGATCAACTTAACGTCGATGGTGACGTGGTCACCAGGCATGACCATCTCCATTCCTTCGGGGAGAGTGATCTCACCGGTAACGTCGGTGGTTCTGAAGTAGAACTGAGGACGATACTTGTTACGGAACGGGGTGTGACGGCCGCCTTCTTCCTTTGAAAGGACGTAAACCTGACCCTTGAAGTGGTGATAAGGCTTCACGGAACCCGGCTTGGCAATAACCATACCACGACGGATTTCATCCTTGTCGATACCGCGGAGCAACAGACCGGCGTTGTCGCCAGCTTCACCTTCGTCCAAGATCTTACGGAACATCTCAACACCGGTAACCACTGATTTCAGTTTCTCAGCACCCATACCGAGGATATCGACGGGGTCACCAACGTGGATGACACCAGTTTCGATACGGCCGGTAGCAACGGTACCACGACCAGTGATGGAGAACACGTCTTCGATAGGCATCAAGAACGGTTTGTCAACGGCACGCTGAGGTTCAGGAATCCAAGTATCGCAGGCATCCATCAGCTCATCAATAGCGGGAGTCCATTTCGGGTCGTCGTTGAGGGCGCCCAGAGCGGAACCGCGGATGATAGGCGTGTTTTCACCGTCGAATTCATACTTGCTGAGAAGGTCGCGAACTTCCATTTCGACAAGCTCGAGGAGCTCTTCGTCGTCAACGAGGTCGCACTTGTTCAGGAACACCACCAAGCGGGGCACACCGACCTGACGGGCGAGCAGGATGTGCTCACGGGTCTGGGGCATAGGACCGTCGGTAGCGGCAACCACGATGATAGCACCGTCCATCTGGGCAGCACCGGTAACCATGTTCTTCACATAGTCGGCGTGGCCAGGGCAGTCAACGTGAGCATAGTGACGTTTTTCAGTCTGATACTCAACGTGAGCGGTGTTAATGGTAATACCTCTTTCCTTCTCTTCGGGAGCGGAGTCGATAGCATCGAAGCTCTTGATTTCTGAAAGACCCTTCTTGGCCAGGTGCAGGGTGATAGCAGCGGTCAAAGTGGTCTTGCCGTGGTCAACGTGGCCGATAGTACCAATATTGACGTGCGGTTTAGTTCTTTCGAATTTTTCTTTTGCCATTTTATTTCAAATTATTTAAGGTTATTGAATCCTATAAACACTAAAACGAGCCGATGGGGAGAATTGAACTCCCGACCCCTTCCTTACCAAGGAAGTGCTCTACCGCTGAGCTACATCGGCTTTTGTCTTTTTCAGAGCGGAAGACGGGGCTCGAACCCGCCACCTAAAGCTTGGAAGGCTTTCGCTCTGCCAAATGAGCTACTTCCGCTTGATCGTGGGGGAGGGTGGACTCGAACCACCGAACTCATCCGAGGACAGATTTACAGTCTGTTGCAATTGCCACTATGCGACTCCCCCGCTTCGTACAACTCAGAGCCGGTAGACGGACTCGAACCGCCGACAGGCTGATTACAAATCAGCTACTCTACCAACTGAGTTATACCGGCACTCTTTCTAAGAACACTTGGCTCCTTTCAGAAGCACACCCTCTCTTTCGAAAGGGTGTGCAAAAGTACATGTTTTTTTGAAACCGACAATATTTTTAATCCTTTTTTTTTAAAAATTTTCCTTTGATTTCTTTATATTGTTGATTCCCAATTATTTAATTATTTGACAAATTTGCCTTTGTATTTCTCCAACTGCTTTTTCAAGGCATCCACAGCCAAATCCGTGGCCTCCTCAAAGCTCTTGCACTGCTTGCTGGCATACAAATCGTCGCCCTTCAACATCAGCCGGATGTCGGCAATCTTGTTTTCCGGGGTGTCGTTGTTGTCCAACTTCAAATTCACCTCGGCGCCGATGACATCGCTGTACTTGTTGCAGACTTTCTCCACCTTCTGGGTGATGAATCCTTCAAGGTCACTGCTGGCCCTGAAATGGACTGAATTGATCATTACTTTCATAATTTCTCCTTTCTTTTATTCCCTTTCGGGAGTGTGTTTCTTAATATCCCCTTTAGGGGTTTACCCACCCTTTGGATGGGCTTGTTGATGTATCTTCTTCAATTGCTCGATCGTGTTGTGCGCATACACTTGGGTCGTCCCCAAGTCGGCATGCCCCAACAGCTTCTGTATCGCCACCAGGCTCGCCCCTTCGTCCAACAAGTGCGTGGCAAAGGTGTGCCGCAACACATGCGGGCTTTTCTGCTTCAGGCTCGTCACCCCCTCCAACATCCGATGCACCTTATTATATACAAAGTATGGCGTCATCTCCTCCCCTTTGTCATTCAACAACAACCTGTCGGCATGCGACCCGAAACGCTCATCCCGCAAGGTCTGGTAATGGCCGATCATCGCAAGCAAGTCCCGACTCAACGGGATAAAGCGCTCCTTGTCACGCTTTCCCCTTACCTTGACCTTCATCGCCAACTTGTCAACATCCTGGTCACGCATTCCAATCAGCTCTGCCTTCCGGATGCCAGTCTGGTACAATATCTCAAACAACAATTCGTCACGTTTTATTGTGTATTCATCCTTGTTTTCAAACGACACCTTATTAATATCGTTTTCAGGAACAAATTTCACCAAGTTCTTGGGCTGCTTCAGATTCTTGATCCCGAACATGGGCGACTTCTCCACCAAGCCCTCCCTGAGGCAGTACTTGTAAAAGGTTTTCAAGGTGGAAATCATCCGGTTGATGCTGCGATTCGACAAGCCTTCGTCCTTCAGCGACACCAAAAACGACTTGATCATCGGCGTCGACACCTTGCACAGATTGTCCACACCGTATGCAGCCGACATGTAATCGCCATACCGATCCAGATCGCGCTGGTACGACTTCGCCGTCAGAGGGGAATAGCGCCGTTCCGCTTGAATGTACGATATGAACTGCTCGATGATTCGCATCGCAAAAAGGCAATAAAAAAACTTCGTTGTAAAAATAAGCAAAAAAGCTTACACAACGAAGTTTTTGTTCAAAAAAATTATTTTCCCTACGGGCGAGATTACATATTCTCTTCAGCTTGACGGAGTTGCTGCACGTAGATAGCCTTCAGACGCTGGGCGCGTTTGATGACGGAGGGCTTGGTGAACTTTTGGCGTTCACGGAGTTCCTTCACGACGCCGGTCTTCTCATACTTTCTCTTGTAGCGCTTCAAAGCTCTGTCGATGCTTTCGCCTTCTTTTACAGGAATAATAATCATTTTAAAACACTTCCTTCTTTTAAATGGTTAATACTAAAAAACGTTTTTTGAGGGCGCAAAGATACTACTTTTTTGATTACTAAGAAGTTTTTTTGTTTTTTTCTTTAAAAGACACCTCTCAGCTCACCCCTTAATCTGAATGTTAAAACCTTCTCGGATCAAGGGTTGCAGGAACACCCTCATCTCCTCCACCGTGAACTTCTGCAAGCCTTCCTCTGGAGTGGGACGGTCAATGGTGTAAGCCATCACCTCACGAGGTTTGAGCAGCCGAACGATGTCCATCCAACCATTCAAAACCTCTGGTGAAGAGGAATCGAAGTCTTTGCTCTTCAGAAACATGGTCTGAAGAATGAAGTCGCCGTTGAACTGTTTCAAGGCCTCCACTACCCTATTCACATCGTATCCTGAGGCAGGATGGTTGATCTTCTCCACCAATTCATTAGTCGGGGCATCAATCTTCATGATGGGATTGTCCACCTTACGGAGTGCAGCGAAGATCTCAGGCCGATGCACCTGGGTGGCATTGGAGAGCACCGACACCTTGGCTGAGGGATAATATTGATCTCTTAAAGCCAACGTATCATCGATGATCTGGGGAAAATCGGGGTTGATGGTTGATTCGCCGTCACCGGAAAATGTGATGGAATCCACCGACGTGCCGTCCTTGACCAATTGCTTCAGCTTGTTTTCCAGCGCCTCGCGCACCTCTGCCGCCTTGGGCAAACGTGTATCGTTGCGGCCATCTTTGTTCCATCCGCATTCGCAATAGATACAGTCGAAGGTACAGATCTTCCCATTCACCGGTAGCAAATTGATACCCAATGAACTACCGAGCCGACGACTGAAAATCGGCCCAAAAACGGTTTCTTCACGAATCATGACGCTTACTCTCCCAGCAAATGCTCAAACAGGAAGTTGTCGATCTTGGTGAACAGATGCATGCGGCACTCGCCGTCACCGTACTCGTAACCGCCGTAAATGCCGTGGTTCTTGTTGGGATAAATCATCAAGTCGAACTGCTTGCCATTGCTGATCATGGCCTTGATGAGCTCCATGGCGTTCTGGTAGTGGACATTGTCGTCGCCGCTGCCGTGGCAAAGCAGGTAGTTGCCCTTGATCATCTCCGTATTGTGAACTGGAGAATTCTTGTCGTAACCATCAGGATTTTCCTGTGGAGTGCGCATGAAACGCTCGGTATAGACATTGTCGTAATAACGCCAGTTGGTCACGGGAGCCACCGAAACGGCAGTGCTGATGACATCGGCACCCTTGGTGATGCCGTTGGCCGCCATAAAACCGCCATAGCTCCATCCATAGATACCGATATGGTCTGCATCCACGTACGGCTGCTTGGCCATGTATTTGGCCAATGTGATCATGTCCTCGGTTTCGTATTTGCCCAGTTGCAGATAGGTCATCTTCTTGAAGACCTCGCCTTGGGCACCGCTACCACGGTTGTTGATGGACACACTGATGATGCCGTGCTGTGCCAGCAATTGCATCCACCAATAGTCGCTGTCGGCCCAAGAGTTGTTCACCGTCTGATGGCCAGGACCGCCATACACGTAGATCAACACTGGATATTTCTTGTTCGGATCAAAGTCGGGAGGCAGGATCTGCCAAGCGTCCACATCCACCTGTTTGCCATCAGGCAAGGTAAAGGCGGGATCGCTGATCTTCATCAGCTTCTTCTCGCCGAGGTTGAAGGTGTTCAGCTTCTCGGCAAACTCATGGTTGTCCTCCAACACACGCACCAGTTTGCCCTTGTTGGTGTAAAGCTCAAACTGACGCGGTTGGCTGATGGACGAGTTGATATTAATAAGGTAGCTGTAGTCGTTGCTGAAACGAGCCTGGTTGGTGCCAACGCGGCCGATCACCTCGCGCATTTGGCCTTTCAGGTTAACGGCGTAGATCTGACGGTCGGTAGGCGTGTTCTTGGCGGCCTGGAAGTACACTTCCTTGCCATCGAAGCCATAGACCGAGGTCACATCCCATGGACCATCCGTGAGTTGCTTCACCAAAGAGCCGTCCAAGTTGTAAAGATAGATGTGGTTATAGCCGCTCTTCTCAGAAGTCATGAGGAAGCGCTTGCCATCCTCAAGGAAATGCCAATCGTCGGTAATGTCGATGTAATAGTCGTTGGTCTCATCGTAGAACACACGGCTGGCACCCGTAGTGGCGTTGGCAGCCAGGATCTCCAAATGGTTCTGGTGACGGTTCAGCCGTTGGATGGCCAGTACGTTGGGATCCTTGGTCCACATCATGCGGGGCAGGTAGATGTCGGTCTCGGTGCCCGTATCCATCTTCACGCTCTTGCCCGTAGCGAGGTCGTACACATAGATCTCCACGATGGAGTTGTCCTCGCCTGCCTTGGGATACTTGAAACTGTACCATTCAGGATAGAGGCCCTCAAACTCCTCCATCTGGAATTCCTTCACCTTCGACTCGTCGAACTTCATGTAAGCGATCTTCTTGCCGTCGGGCGACCAGCAGTAACCCTGCGAGAAGCTGAATTCCTCCTCATACACCCAGTCGGGAGCACCATTAATAATATGGTTGTAAAGGCCATCGTTGGTGAACTGTTTCTCTTCACCCGATTTCAGATCCTTGATAAACAAGTTATTGTCACGCATGAAAGCCACCTTGGTAGCATCGGGCGAGAAGGTGGCGAGACGCTGCTTGCCATTGTCCGAAAGCGCTTGCAGCGACTTGGTCTTGATATCATAGATATAGTAGTTTGCCGTGTAGGAATGGCGATAAATCGACTCCATATCAGTCAGCACCAAAATCTTGGATTCGTCGTCGCTCAGCTCATAGTTCTGCATGGGAACGGGCTTCTCCTCACCTTCCAGCACCAGGTCCTTCATTTCGAAGAGCGTCTTCACCAGCTTGCCGGTTTTGTAGTTATAGATGTTGAGGGCACCTTTCTCGAAGTTGCCATAGGTGACACCATCTTTCATGGAGTTCATGCCGCGAACGCTCTTGGCATAGAATGTCGGCTTTTGGTAAAGGTCCTCAAGGGTAAAGTTCAGTTTTTCCTGCGCATTGGCAAAAAGGGTTCCCATCAGAAGGAACAGGCTGATCAGCAAATATTTTACTTTCATGGCAATAGTATTAAATGATGGGCAAAGATAGGGATTTATGGGACACGAAACGATGGGAAACCAAATAAAAAAAGAGACGCAATGCGTCTCTACAAAGCTGGTGGGACGTACTGGACTCGAACCAGTGACCTCTGCCGTGTGAAGGCAGCGCTCTAAACCAACTGGGCTAACGTCCCTCCCGTTGATAGAAAAGACGCTTTGCAGCGTCTTCGTGTGGGGCGAACAAGGATCGAACTTGTGACCTCATGCCTGTCAAGCATGCGCTCTAAACCAACTGAGCTACCGTCCCAATGCGGATGCAAAAGTACAGCTTTTTTCGTTACCTCCAAGAAATCGAGCAATTATTTTTTGAAAAAAATAAAAAATTGCCTAATTTTGCACTGCCAATTTAAAAGGTATCAAATTGTAAAATATTAAAAATCAAAATATTATCATCATGATGCAAAACAATATCGTTCCCGTTGACGTAGCGAAGAAACTCTTTGCGGAAAGCGGCTTGGCCTGCATTGGCAAGGCTGGCATCCGTGAGATCAACAAGTTGGCCCGCGACATCGAAGCTGCTTCTGGCAAGAAGTTCATCCACATGGAGATCGGCAACCCCGGCCTTCCACCCGCGAAGGTTGGCATCGAAGCCCAGATCAAAGCCCTTCAGGACGGCGTCCCCGCCAACTATCCCCCCATCGACGGCGCTCCCATATTGAAGAAAGAAGCCTCTCGCTTCATCAAGTGTTTCCTCGACCTTGAGGTCGATGCCGCCAACTGCATCCCCACCGTGGGTTCCATGCAGGGCGCTTTTGCCTCCTTTATGATCGCCGGCCATACCAATGTCAAGAAGAACACCATGCTCTTCATCGACCCGGGATTCCCGGTGCACAAGTTCCAAAACAAGGTGCTCGGTATCCCGATGGAGCATTTCGACATCTACGAATACCGTGGCGAGAAGCTGCGTGGCAAACTCGAAGAAATTTTGAGCAAGGGCAACATTCACAGCCTGCTCTACTCCAACCCCAACAACCCCACTTGGGTATGCTTGACTGAGGAAGAGTTGCAAATCATCGGCGAACTGGCCAAGAAATACGACGTCATCGTGATGGAAGACCTCGCCTACTTCGGCATGGACTTCCGCAAGGATTACAGCCATCCCGGTGAGGCTCCGTTCCAGCCTTCCGTGGGCAAATACACCGACAACTACATCCTGATGATCTCCAGCTCCAAGGCCTTCAGCTACGCCGGCGAGCGCTGCGCCATCCTCGGCATCAGCGACAAGTTGGCACAACGCCACTTCCCCGACCTGAAAGCCTTCTGCGGACAGGAGAACTTCCTGCGCGCCATCCTCTTCGGTGCCCTGCACCCGTTGAGCTCCGGCACCTCGCACTCCGCACAATACGCCCTGGCCGCCGTGCTCAAGGCCGTCAACGACGGCACCTACCGTTACCGCGACGATGTGTTGGAATATGGCCGCAAGGCTGAGCTGATGAAGAAGGCCTTCACAGACAACGGCTTCTACATCACCTACGACAAGGACTGCGGCGAGCCCATTGCCGACGGTTTCTATTTTACCTACTGCTATCCCGGCTTCACCGGTGCCGACTTGGTCGAAGAAATGCTGTACTACGGCATCTCCGCCATCTCGTTGGACACCTGCGGCAGCACCAAGCAAGGCATCCGCGCCTGCACCTCGCTCATCCAAAGGGAAGAGATCCCCGTGCTGGCCGAAAGATTGGCCGCATTTGCCAAAGATCACCCGGTAAAAGGTTGAGAAAACAGACAAAAAGCAATAAAAAAGCGCTTCCTTGAAGCGCTTTTTTCATTTAAATCCGAAGAATTCCTTCAACCCTTTCTTTGCTTTCAATTCTTCTACGGTGAAGCCATAATGCCGAGCCGCTGAAAGGGACAGCACATTGTCAAGGAACTCGTCGTAGGGTAGTTCAAACCATTCTTCAGGGATTTCAGTGCGGATGGTGCCGCCGTCGTTGTGGCCGCCACCCCACCACCATGATTCGTCGAGAGCCGCCACAAAAGTGCCGTCATCCATGGCTTCAAACGCATACCATGTAGTCCATTCTCTCATCCCTTCTGGAGTCTTGGGACCCTCGTAGTGAGGAGCCGAGTGATCCTTTTCCGAATAGCCATTCTCCTCTTTTTTCGCACCACAGCGATACACCAAAAAACGATCGCCTGTTTCTTGCGGGATTCGCGTCAAGGTGAACGGACCATCCACATAAATGGCCTTTTTCTTGCCTTTAACTCGGTTCTCTTCCGTCATCATCGCCTCCAAGGCGGCAACGGGCTTCTTCGCATCTTCGATATTCTTCAGCAAGCCTCTTTGAGCCAACAGTTCCTTGCAATCCTTAAGATCACTTTCCCAGCTACTCACGGTATAATCGTAGGTGTGATTGTCAAAAATGTAATACCACGCGACGTTTTTTCCATTGTAGGAAAGAACGTATTCATCTTTAACCCAACTCATGTTTAAAAATCATTTAGATGTGCAAATTTAACAAAAATCCTTTAGGTAATTTAAAATCATTCTAAATTACAAAACTTTTAAAAAATTAAAAAGGTGAAAGCGCTCCATTTGGCCAAAATTCCCTATTTTCGTGGATTCAAAAAACGAACAAATAATCAACTCAAAAATTTAATCAATATGGCAAAATTCAGAGGAGCCATCGTCGTTGACATCGAGCGTTGCAAAGGCTGCGGCGTATGCATCACAGCCTGCCCATGCAAGGTCATCGAACTGGCAAAAGAAGTTAACGGAAAAGGTTACAATTACGCCTTCATGGCGAACCCGGAAGCCTGCATCGGCTGCGCCAGCTGCGGCATCACTTGCCCCGACGGCGTCATCAAGGTTTACAAGAAAGCCCTGTAATCAACCTATTGTCTAACAAATCAAAAAACTTACATAATGGGAGAATTAAAACTGATGAAGGGTAACGAGGCATTGGCCGAAGCCGCCATCCGTTGCGGTGCCGATGCTTATTTCGGATATCCCATCACCCCCCAGTCTGAGGTGATCGAGTATCTGTCGGAACAGAACCCTTACGAACGCACCGGAATGGTCGTTCTTCAAGCTGAAAGTGAATTGGCAGCCATCAACATGGTGTATGCCGCTGGTGCCGCTGGCAAGCATGTCATGACCTCATCGTCCAGCCCAGGCGTGTGCCTGAAGCAGGAAGGTCTGGCCTACATCGCCGGTGCCGAGGTGCCCTGTGTCTTCGCCGACGTGGTGCGTGGCGGCCCGGGCTTAGGTACCATCCAACCTTCACAGGCCGACTATTTCCAGAACACCAAGGGCGGCGGCAACGGCGACTACCGTAACATCGTCCTCGCCCCCGCTTCCGTCCAAGAGATGGCCGACTTCGTGCCGCTGGGCTTCGATCTCGCCTTCAAGTACAGAATGGCAGTGTGCATCCTCTCCGACGGTGCCATCGGCCAGATGATGGAAAAGGTCGTTCTGCCCGAGCAGAAAAAGCGCCTCACCGAAGCCGAAATCAAAGCCAAGTATCCTTGGGCACTGACAGGCCGCGAGCGTGGCACGAAACATCGTGTGATCACTTCCTTGGACCTCGACTCCGCCCGCATGGAAGAGCATAACCGCGCCCTGCAGCGCAAGTATGACGAAGTGACCAAGAACGAAGTACGTTATGAGATGATCGACTGCGACGATGCAGAATACGTGTTCGTTGCCTACGGCTCCAGCGCCCGTATCGCCCAGAAGTCGGTGCAACTCGGTCGTGCCGAAGGTCTGAAAGTCGGTCTGCTCCGTCCCATCACCCTGTGGCCTTATCCTAGCAAAGCCATCGCTGGCTTGATCGACAAGGGCGTCAAGGGATTCCTCTCTGTTGAATTGAGCTGCGGTCAGATGATCGAAGACGTGCTGCTGGCTTGCAACGGCCGCGTGAAGGCCGAGCATTTTGGCCGCGTCGGTGGTATCATCCACACCCCGGAAGAAGTTCTCGAAGCTATGAAGAAACAAATTATAGGAGAATAAGACAATGGCAGAAATCACATTACAAGATATCATCCAGCCTGAAAACCTGGTCTATGAAAAATCAAAGCTGCTGACGGACAAACCGTTCCACTACTGCCCCGGCTGCGGACACGGCACCGTCCACCGCATCATCGCCGAAGTGCTCGAAGAGCTCGGCGTTGACGACAAAACCATCGGCGTGTCTCCAGTAGGTTGCGCCGTGATGGCCTACGACTATTTCGACGTTGACTTCGTCGAAGCCGCCCACGGCCGCGCCCCGGCGTGCGCCACAGGTATCAAGCGCGTGTGGCCCGACAAGGTCGTGTTCTCCTATCAAGGCGACGGCGACCTCGCTGCCATCGGTACCTGCGAGACCATCCACACCTGCAACCGTGGTGAGAACATCACCATGATCTTCGTCAACAACGGTATCTACGGTATGACCGGCGGCCAAATGGCTCCTACCACCTTGGTCGGCATGAAGACCGCCACCACGCCTTACGGCCGTATGCCGCAGTGGCCCGACGGAACCCCCAACAACGGTTTCCCGCTCCAGATCACCCAACTGCTGGCCCAACTTCCTGGCACACGCTACGTCACCCGTCAGGCTGTGTTCAGCCCCGCTGCCGTGCGCAACGCCAAGAAGGCCATCAAGAAGGCTTTCCAGAACCAGATCGAAAACAAGAACGGCGTGAACTTCGTCGAGATCGTGTCGAACTGCAACTCCAACTGGAAGATGAGCGCTGTCGATGCCAACAAGTGGTTGCAAGACAACATGCTGCCCGTGTATCCGCTGGGCGACCTCAAGGACAACTTCGAGCTGATTAAGAAATAACTAAAACCTACAAAGCAATGACAGAAGAAATTATTATAGCCGGTTTCGGCGGACAAGGTGTCTTGTCAATGGGTAAGATCCTTGCTTACAGTGGTATCATGCAGAACAAGGAAGTCAGCTGGATGCCATCATACGGTCCGGAAATGCGTGGCGGTACCGCCAACGTGACGGTCATCGTGAGTGACGAGCGCGTGTGCTCCCCCATCCTCAACGCTTTCGACACTGCCGTTATTCTGAATCAGCAGTCGCTCGACAAGTTCGAGAGCAAAGTAAAACCCGGTGGTTATTTGATCTATGATCCGAACGGCATCACGCACAAGCCAACCCGCAAGGACATCCACATCTACACCATCGAGGGTGCTCAGCTTGCTTCCGACATGGGCAACAGCAAGGTGTTCAACATGATCATCTTGGGTGCTTTCCTGAAGCTCCGCCCCATCATCGACAACAAGAACGTCGAAGAGGGCCTGCGTCACTCCCTGCCGGAGCGCGCCCACAAGCTCATCCCACTTAACATGCAAGCCGTTCAGGTCGGCATGGACAACGTGAAAGAAGCTTAAATCCCAGGCTTATGAACGTGAAAAAAGCCGCTCTTCGGGGCGGCTTTTTAAATGGGCCAACAAAAAAGGGACGAGTAATCGTCCCTTTTTTGATTCCTTGATGGAACCGGATTATTTTAAGCCATTCCAAGTGCCATAGATGTTCTTGCACTGGGTGTAAACAGCAGGGCAATTGAATACTTTATACATATCCGAGCCCATGGGCTGCCAGATTTCAACTTGACGTTGGAAAGTGTCCCAACCACCAGGAGCTAAGATATAGATGTAATATACCATACCATAGCCCGTAAAGGTAGTTTCTTGAGGATCATTTGCAGAGCGGCACATTTCCAATGTATATGGTTCCGAAGGATTATAGCCGTTGTTCCAAGCTGCGCCTTTCATGGTAACAGCTGGCAAATAACGCTGTACATACTGGTCACCTTCGGGGCTGTAAGTAGAATAGTTGAATTTGGTCTTCAGGATACGAACGATACCTGCGACTGTAGCATCGCTATTGCAAATCAGCTTGAAGCAGCGTTCACCAAGTTCAGCGTTGCGAGCATAGATTTCCATGGCCATAGGAATCATGGCAGCAGTACCCTGAATGGATTTACCGAGAAGGTTGTTGTAAACAGCCTCAAACTCAGTGTAACCTGAAGGGATGTTCGTAAATGTGACTAAAGCGGTGGGCTCAGTTAATTGACCCGTGACGGGGCTTTCAAAATCAAATTCACCGCTCACAGTGTAGGAGTGGGCGCCGTATGTCAAAGTGTTGCCATTAACAATTGCATCGTGAGGCGTCTCGTTGATAAGATAGGCCCAGGAGTCACCAGAAGTTGTCGGATTGTCCGGTGTCGGGTTGTCTGGAGTTGGATCATCCTGAGGAGTGCAGGAAGTGAAAGCCAAGAAAGAGACACTCATAAGAACCAACATGAAGGTCTTAATAGCTTTTGTTTTCATGATACTTGTTTTTAAACTGTTAATAATTATGTGTTTATTAGATTGATTCGTCCACGAACAAATGCTTTTGCAATGCAATAATACACTATTTTTTGTTAACCAGCAATTCCATTTAAAGAAATGTGGAATTATGGCCTGGAATAGATCATCTCCACCGACGCCACCGAAGCGGCATAGAACCAGCCGACGGCGGAGCCCGATGGCTGGATGTTGGTGATCACATTCGTGGGAGGACCCATCATCGGGTTGCTGCCCATCGACATGCTTAGGTTATAGACGAAAGTCATGTAATCCAGGGGAATGCTCAACAAGTCGAGGCGGAACACTTCGCCGTCGTGCAACTCACTGCTCCTGACCATTCCCACGGCAATCTCCACATTTGTGAGCAGGAACTCGGGACCGTTCACATAGTATCCCGCATAACCCGCCATCGGGATGGCCAACACCTTGGTCAACGTATCCGACTGACAGATACTATCCTCGAAAAGACGAACCAAATAAACGATAGAAGGATCGGGCAGACTCTGGAAATAAGGATAAATGGCATAAATGGTGTCTTTCATCGGCAAGCCCGAGAACAGGGTGAAAGGCTTCAGCACAAGCGAATCGATCACCTCGATATTGTCGTTCATGTAACTCTCGGCAGTAAGATGCACAAATCCATCGGTCTCCGCCTCATCAGGCACATCCAGCAATAAACGGTACAAAGTGTTTTTCCTTCCCGCCACCGAATCGGTAAGATAATGTCCAGGCCGATCTGCTTGTTCCCAATAAGGTATTGTGTCCACACCGTCAGTCACGGCAACCTTGGCACCAGTGATCATTTTGATCTCATCGCTATTGTAGAAATCAGCCGTATAGCTCAAAATCACTTCATGTTGCTTTAACTCATCGGTAAACGAACCTTCCACGCCAATCAACGGACTGCCTTCCTCCAAATCAACGATGATGTCTTCCCGACACGAAAGCATCGCGAAGAGTAGCATCAATGGAATTAAAAAGATCAGTTTCTTCATGGCGTTCAGAATTTGAATTGATACGAAATGGAAGGCACTGCTGAAAACAGGTACATCTTTTCAGTGGTTACGCCACCCGTGTCGGCCTGTTTGAAAGTGACCGCCCAAGTATTGTGATGGGCGTAGGCATTATACACCGACACGTTCAACTCGCTGTCCCAGCGCTTCCAACGACGATCGGGCAGCTGCCACGTCAATGACAGATCCAAACGATGATAAGCCGGATAGCGGCTCTCATTCCGACTACCGTTGTAAATGGCGTAGGTTACCCCTCCCAACGTATATTGTCCGAAGGGATACGTCACCGGCTGGCCCGTGTTGTAAATCCAGTTGGCTGCCACACTGAGCCTCGGATTGATATCGTAATTGGCCACAATGACGAAGTTATGCGGACGATCGTATGGCGAGCGATATTCTTTTCCGAAATTGATACCCGGGATGGTGCGATAAGAACGTGAGTAAGTGTAAGAAATCCATCCAGTGAGTTTCCCTGTATTCTTCCTGATCAAGAACTCCGCTCCAAAAGAGCGTCCCTTGCCTGTTCGCAACTCACCGTCGATCAACAGATTGCCGTAGGTCATGGCGTTATCCTTGAAATCAATGACATTGTTCAAGTCCTTGTAATATAGCTCCACCGAAGTCTCAACGGCATCGTTCATGAAATTTCGGAAATACCCAACTGCAAACTGGTCGCACCGTTGCGGCTTGACATTGGGACTGATCGGGAACCACAC
>JAFYNJ010000012.1 GCA_017549805.1 Bacteroidales bacterium | reverse complement strand
TATATCTCAACGTTCCAATCCTTGATTGGTGTACCGAGGTTTTCAACTTTTGTCTTTATACTTAGTTCAATATCTCTTAGTATTACCCAGCAATCACTTCCGAACTTGGTTTCTTGATAATGTGACTGAACATAATCGCTCCTATTCTTCCTTCAAGAAAGTGTTTACAAATCGGCATAGCGTATTTCGGTCCACTTTACAGATGACTGCTATTTTTCGGCGTGAGACCCCCGCTTTCAATAATTCAGAAATAAGCGTTTTCTTTGGATAAAGCTTGTATTTCTTCTCGTCTGTTTTCTTGCCCACAGGTCTTCCTAATACAATTCCTTCAGCTTTCTTTCTTGCCAATGCTTCTTTTGTCCGCTGGCTAATTAGGTTGCGCTCAATTTCAGCCGAGAGTCCGAATGCAAAAGCTAAAACCTTGCTTTGAATATCTTCACCGAGTCTGTAGTTGTCCTTGATAGTCCACACCCTACATTCCCTTGTCATGCAGATGTTCAGGATTTCCATGATCATAAATAGATTGCGTCCCAAGCGCGACAATTCTGCGCAGATGATGAGGTCGTCTTTTTGGACGCGATTGAGCAGTTTGCCCAGTTGGCGTTTGTTGTAATTTTTTGTCCCACTAATGGTTTCTTCAATCCAACCATCAATGTGAATGGATTCTCGTTTGCAGAAATTGTTGATTTCAAATCGTTGGTTTTCAACTGTTTGTTTGTCGCTGCTGACTCTGATGTAACCGTAAATCATATTAGTATTCTTTTGTTTGTAATTGGTTTTTTTATAAATTTGCAAATTGATACACAATCGCTTTTATGTTTAAGATATGGACAAGCAGAAATACAATAATTATCCTTTAGCTATTAGCCAGATTCTTGGACTGATCGAGGCCAATGATATTGCCATCCCGGAGATCCAGCGTCCGTTTGTTTGGCGCAAATCCCAAGTTCGCGACTTGATGGATTCTCTTTATAAAGGATATCCTACTGGCTATATCATCATCTGGAAAAACCCTTCAGTCAAACTCAAGAATGGCTCTCTATCCGAGGGGAAGAAGGTTCTCATTGATGGCCAACAGCGTATCACGGCGCTGATGACAGCCATTGCCGGAAAAACCATTGTATTTGATGACTATAGTGAAGGTAGGGTGAAGATTGCATTCGACCCGTTTGCGGCCATTTCGGGTAATCCAGATGCGGAGCTGTTTGCTGTTCAAACGCCAGCGCACCTCAAAAGCAAACGATGGATTCCCGATATCGCTGAATTGTTCAAGCCAGACTTCTCTAGCTTCAAGTTCATCAACCAGTATGTGGCCGACAATCCTGAGATGGACCAAGAAAAATTGCATAAGGTGTTGGAAAGCCTGAAGAATCTTCAGCACTGCAACATCGGTGTGATCGAGTTGGATGCCTCTTTGGATATCGATATCGTTACGGATATTTTCATCCGAATCAACTCCAAGGGCACTGCGCTCAGCCAAGGCGACTTCGTCATGTCCAAGATTGCCGCTGATGAAATACATGGCGGTAACACGCTCCGTAAGGTGATCGATTACTTTGCCCACTTATGCAAGGACGGCACGTTCTATGGGAAAATCAAAGAAAAAGACTATGCTTTCGCCAATTCTGGTTACTTCAGCAAACTGGAGTGGCTAAAAGATGACAAGGAAACCGTTTATGACCCAGAATGCGACGACGTACTTCGCGTCGCCTTTATGCATCGTTGCAAGAGGGCCAAGCTAGCCGACCTTGTTGCCATGCTCTCGGGTCGTGATTTCGAGACCAGAGAGTTCAAAGAAGAAATCGTTGAGGCCACCTATCAGGAGTTGGAAGCAGGAGTGAACAATGTCATTAACGGTTACAATTTTAGTCAGTTTATGTTAGCCATTCGTTCTGCGGGTTTCACCTCCAAGAAGTTGGTGAACTCCGTAATGGCCATCGACTTTGCCTATGCCATCTATTTACTCTTGCAGGAATCAAAAGAAATCCCCGTGGATGAAATCAAGAGTTTGGTACAACGCTGGTATGTGTTGTCTGTCCTGACCGGCCGCTATAGTGCTTCGCCCGAAACCTCTTTCGCCAAAGACATCCGCGCCATTGGTGAAAACGGCGTTAAGGCCACACTGAAAGCCATCGAGGATGCCACCTTGTCGGACAATTTCTGGAACATCCAATTGAGCCAGAACTTGACTTATGTCTCATCTATCAACCCGACTTATCAGGTGTTTCTCGCTGCGCAGAACTTCTTCAAGAAAGACTCCCTGCTATCACACATCCCCGTTGGCGAGCTCGTGAACCTCGGCGGCGACATCCATCACATCTTCCCGAAGCAATATCTCGTGGACAACGGCTATGACAAGCACGAGTACAACCAAGTGGCCAATTATGCTTATCTCGACACTCCGATTAACATCAAGATTGGCAAGAAAGCCCCCAAGGTATATCTGAACGAAGCTCTTGATGCCATCAAGGGAGCACAAGACACATCCTTCAAGGCCATAAAGAGCGAAGCAGAGTTCTATCAGAACCTTGCAGACAATTGTATTCCTTCCGACATCCTCGAGATGGATCACAACAACTACCAATCCTTCCTTGAAGCCCGCCGTGCCAAGATGACTGAGCTAATTAGGCATTATTATTATAGCTTATAGAAGTCACGCGAGCTGAAAAGCAGCGTGCCAGGATGAGACTTTTTTATCCTCCTGCCAATACTGCACTTCTATCTCTCGTTCTGTAATCTGAAAAACTCCTTTTGCTGCTCGATTTCTCGCCAGAGTTCCTCTTGGTGGGTATGTAGGTGAGGTATTTGGCGGCAAAGAGTTGGTCGTTGTTGTTGAGAACCATCAAATTTTCCACGCAATGAGTGGAAAATGTTATCGGTCTAGATTGTTTTGAAGGCTCTGGTGTGAATGTTTTTATCCTTTTTCGAAATATTTTCTTTAAAACCGATTGATATTTTAAAAAAACGTTGTTTTTTTGAATTTGATTGTCGAGATACGAATAGGCCAAACCAAATTATTGTCTATTGAATGTAAAAACGTATCCGACTATCATGAATCAGGAATTAAAGAATCAAACACTGCCCGAGATCATCAAACACTCCAAACCCTTTGACGAAAACTACCGATGCGTAGACATCAAAGAAGGCAGCCAAATGAAGAATCGCTATGTCGAATTGATAAAGCTACGGTACACGTTCAATAACAGGAAGTTGGACTATATGAACTTCACCATAGAACTGCTTATCGGAAAGAAGATGAATGGGATGCATGTCCAATACAGCTTGGAGTATATAAAAAAAGCGTGTAGTTAACCCGACTTGCAGATCTACACGTTTTTAAAGGGAACCGCAGTTAATCCATGCAAGAGCCGATCTGCGTTTCACTATGCAAAAATACAACATTTTTTTCAACTCACAAGTTTTTTTGAACATTTTTATAACAAGAACCGCACCCGAAGATGCGGTTCAGTAAGTCTTTCAGTGCTGTCTGCTTCCTTTTCGGCCGTGACGCTGTACGCCCTGAACGTGCTGAAACAACGCTACAAATACATTTTTTTTGAGAAACTAAGAGAATGTAGGATTGTCGGCCTGAAGATTCGATCTAAATCAAACGATTATCTCCCCAAAACCATTTTTGTCTGAACCGACTCGGCGAAGGTATTTACCACGCATGGCTTCGATGTTTCGCCAAACAGTCGTTTCGTTGATGCCTAATGCTTTTGCCATTTCTTTCTTAGTGGTATAGGGGTCGTCAATCATTAGCGTTAAGATGCCTATTTGGTTTTTAGATAGTTTTTTGCCGTTTGAAGTAGTCAGCTCTATCAACTTTTCTATCAACCCCATACTTTTTTCGGTTGCATTTACGGGCGCATTATTATTTACAGTTGCATTTACAGTTGCATTTACAGTTGCATTTTCTGTTACCTCAATGAATCTTGGCACCGTAATCTTCATGATGAAATCATCCAAATGAAACGATAGGGGAGAAGTCCCGTTGGCTTCCAGTTCGCGAAGCATTCTGTCCACACCTTCACCGTATTCCTTTACGTAATGATGGACTTTCAGAAATGCGGCAATCTTGGGGTTTCTTGAAAAGTGTGTATAGCGGATATTGGAGGGCCTTACCATGCCGGGCATTCGTCCGGGACTTTCAAAAACGATACGGTCATCAAACATTTTGATCTGGATTTCGGTCCCTTTTATGTTGTATGCTCGGTGGCATACGGCATTCACGGTCATTTCTTGTATTACAAATTCGGGATAGGCACGGCGGGTCACGAACATGCCTGATTTTCCTAAAAAAGTATGTTCGGCCACCTGGGTCTCAAGATAGGCCACTGTACATTTAATCTGATTCAGGATGGTCCCCTCGAAGGTGACATCTTTGATGACGTTCATTTCCGCTCCAACTCTCTCGTCAATACCGTCATATCGGATGAAACGGGTTCTCGCTCTGGGGAAGAAACGTTGGGGATTCTTGCCGAACAGAAGAATGCATGAAGTGCTTACTTGCTCTTCGCCATGCTTGTCAGTAAAAACAAAACCGTTGTTCTCGCGCAAATACTCTAACGGCGTTTTTCTGTACTCTACCAATTGAGCATAGTCAGCCACCGCTTCCATGTCGATGTCGTTTACAGTTGCCCCATATACCGCGGTGTCTTCGAAGTAACGCTCGCCTTTGTCATACATCAACTGAAGACGTTCTTCGAACGAGAGTTTGCGGCTTTTGTCTCCCACACGCATATAGGCCTCGTCGGCTTGGTTGGTGTGAAGGTTGGAACTGGCTGGAATATGCATCAGAAGTATGCGGTTGGCGTTCCCCTTTTTGTCGGTGCAATCCATATAGGAGAATTTGACTGCAACCGACGGAATACAAAAGTCGAACGGTACACGAAGTAATTCGTTTAGTTTCTCGGTATCTTGGTCAACTCCTTCAATCTTCCTTGTTTTGTCGGATATGCCAATGGCAATCACACCTCCGTCGGCATTGGCAAAGGCCACAATGGGTATAGCCAGGGCTTTCGGCGCAATCTGAATGCTTTTGCGGTCGAAACTTTGGCCTTCTTTCTGGGTTAGTATTTCTTCTATTGTCATAGGGCCGATCCGTATATCTCGCGGCAAATATACAAAAAATCGGCAAAAATTGGAAGAAAATTTATCAACTTAATATAATATTATATATATTCTTGTAAATGAGATATTTAGAATAGAGTTAAAATTAACTTTATTAATTAATAGTATCAGTTAAAATATTGTTGCTATCTTTGCTGACAGAAACCAAAAAAACTTTGCCAGCTATGAATAATTTAACTACCTTTGCAAACAACAAAACAATTCTTCTTCCTTCAATGAGCCAAGCTGAAGAATATAGCAAACCGTGTCAATACACTCCTGAAGAAGCACTCCGTCGAATCACTCAATCAACGGATGATGTTGAATCTGGTAAGGGTTGCCTTTCCAATGCAGAGTTTCAGTCGTTGGTTCGCTCATGGTACAAGTAATCTGGACTCCTTTGGCCCAGGATGATGTTGCACAGCTTTTCCATTATTACGAACAGTATTCAAATCGTTTTGCGCAGCGGTTTGTCGAGGAAGTTTTCCAAAGGGCTGATATGCTGGAAATGATGCCTGAAATGGGATCATTAGAACCTTTGTGTGAGCATCTTAACCGAAACTATAGGTATTTGTTGGTGTTTAGAAGGTTTAAGATCATATATTTATACGAGCAAGAGATTTGCTATATTCTCATGGTGTGGGATTGTAAAAACAATCCAGAAATATTGCGAAACAGTGAAAGGTTGTTGTAAATCATCACCACGCGAGCTGAAAAGCAGCGTGCCAGGGTGAGATTTTTTTATGTCGAGATGCAAATGGGCCGGAAGTATAACCTTCTATATTATTTGCGTCAAATGGAAATCAAAGATTTTGTAAGCGTTGAAGAACGCATCCTTCAACTTGTTAGAAAAGCCGACGAAACAGAATGGAAAAACGACAGTTGGGTAATTCTTGGGGAGCCAACTCCAACGGAAATAGAGATTCTGAATGCCTTGTTTGACTGTGATGTGACAGGATTCCAGCGGATGATCGACATATCGGCTATTAAGCACTCCCGAAAGAAGCATCCAAATATGACAGAGGCCGATTTTTGCCTCATTCCCTTGATTATTAGTTGTGCTGATGAGATTACACTCGGGAAGTACCCAGACACAGTAGTCTATCGCAAGATCTTCGAAAAGGAGTATTACTATGTGGAGTGTACACGAAATGGCAGGAAGCGGCTGGCCATGAAAACTTTCTATAAAACAAGAACCGCACCCGAAGATGCGGTTCCGTAAGTCTTTCAGTGCTGTCTGCTACCTTTTCGGCCGTGACGCTGTACGCCCTGAACGTGCTGAAACGACTCTGCAAATATATACATTTTTTTTGAAAACAGGTCAGATGGACAAATAAATTCTTCAAAACCGCTTGACAAATTAAAAAATGGCTGTGTTTTTGCATCAACCATTCTCACCACGCGAGCTGAAAAGCAGCGTACCAGGGTGAGACTTTTTCTTTATCTTTGCCCAATCAACCCCCTCCGCCTATGACCCTCAACGTCTATGAACAATACTTCGCCGCCGACATGGTGTCCAACGGCGTGCCGCGGCATGCGGCACTGGTGATGCTCATCGCCGACTCGGAAGCCGGACACATCCGCTACGAAGCAGCCGTGACCTTCTTCCCACATAACGACGAAGAAGACTATGCCGTCTCTTACGACGCGTACTTCAGCCGAGTGCTATTCGACGACAAAGGCCGTCGCTCCAAGAAAAGGGAACAACAGCTATTAAAAGAACTCCTCGACCAGATCGACGAACTGGCCCGCGAGGCTGGGGGAGTGGTGTACTGGGAACAACCGCTGCGTGAAGTAAGGCGTGGGTGAACTACAAAACCGTCACACGCTTCGTTTCAACGCCCTTCGATGCCTCCACCTTGATCAGATACACACCGGCCGCTTGACCGCTGAAATCATATTCAAAGGCATTGCCACCCACAGAACTCTCAAATACCTTCGCTCCAAGACTGTTGAAGATGCTGACGCTTTGGATGCCTTCAGCCTCAATTCTTGTCATGCCTTGGGTTGGATTGGGATAAACTGCAGCGACATTGTTTTCAACTTCCCATACCGCGGTGGGTTCCGCTTCGATGAATTCATAGAAGCCGTTCAATCCAAATGGGTCGTACCAATTGGAATTTTGATACGCTGAGGCACATCCGTAGGGGACAGTAAGAATTGGATAGCCGAAATACTCAAACACAACGCAATTCCAACCTGGTTCATTTCCGAGCTCAGGAGGCGTGGTGGCCAATGAAACGGCTCCCGTAAAATTGGAGCATTGCCTGAATGCATAGTCGCCGATGAAGGTAACAGACTCTCCAATGGTGAGGGTGCCGTTTAAACCTGAGCACTGGAAAAAAGCACCGGCCCCGATGGTGGTCACCGAGTTGGGAATGGTCAAATCGCCCGTCAAACCAAAGCAAAACGAGAAGGCGCCTGCTCCTATGGAAGTGATCGAATTCGGAATGTCAATCGATGTCAGGCCACTGAGACCACAAAATGCGTTTTCGCCGATGGAGGTGACAGTACTTGGGATGACGGTATTTATGCATCCTGTAAGCAGCTTGTTGGTGCTTGTCACGATGATGGCATTGCAGTTGTCTCTTGAATCAAAGACAGGGTTTGCGGGATCGACGGTTATGCCGCTAAACTCGCAGTATCTGAAAGCGTCCAGGCCAATTGATGTCACGTTGCTTGGGATGTTCAGCACACCATGCATGCCGTTACAATCATCAAAAGCATAGTCGCCGATGACTGTAACAGAGTTGCCTATGACCAAATCTCCGTCGAAACTATAGCAAGTAAAGAATGCGCTCGGCTCAATCGTGACGACTGAGTTGGGAATCACCAAATCACCGGTAAAACCTGAACAATACGAAAAAGCACCTTCTTCGATGGTGGTTATGGAATTTGGCATGTTCAGACTCGTCAAATAAAAACAATACATGAACGCAGTGTTTCCAATGGTGTTCACGACATAGTCATGGCCTTCGTAACTCACCGATGCTGGAATCGTCAAGTCACCGGTTGCATCATAGCCATTGACATGTCCCGTGACGGTTACGGAAACGCCGTCATCATTAACACGATAATTCAAATCACCAACGGAAAAGGTGGTTTGTGCCATTCCTGTCAAAGCGAATAGCACGAGAAGGACCGATAAGAGAGCCCTTTTGTCAAGTAAAAATCTTTTCATAAAAAATAACAATAAGAAAATGCAAAGATACGAATTATTTTACTCGGAAAATCCTTATTTTTGCCAAAAGTACAAGTCCATCAAACCATGAAACACCTAACTGTAATTTTCGCTCTACTGCTGATGGCCGTCGCGGCATCGGCTCAGAATAGCAAACCGCAACCCCTTAGCCAAGAGGAATTCGAGGCCCTTTGTCCCACACCGCCCATGGGATGGAATAGCTGGAACAAGTTCGGCTGCGACGTCAGCGAACAGCTGCTGATGGAAGCCGCCGACGCCTTGGTGGCCTCGGGCATGAAAGACGCGGGCTACCAATACATCGTGGTGGACGACTGCTGGCAGATCGACCGTGATGCCGACGGCAACATCGTGTGCGACCCCGAGCGCTTTCCACACGGCATGAAATATGTGGCGGACTACATCCACTCCAAAGGCCTCAAATTCGGCATCTATTCCTGCGTCGGCTCGCACACCTGCGCCGGAAGGCCTGGCAGCATGGGCCACGAATACCAGGACGCGCTCTTTTATGCCCGCACTGGCGTCGACTACCTGAAATACGACTTCTGCAACAACCGCGGCACCAACTCCAAGACGGCCTACACCGTCATGCGCGAGGCGCTGAAAGAGGCCGGTCGTCCCATCGTGTTCAGCATCTGCGAGTGGGGGAGTACCAAGCCCTGGGAATGGGCTCAAGGCATCGGCCACCTCTGGAGAGCCACAGGCGACATCATCAACCTTTGGGACGGCAAGGAGGACTGGGGAGGTCACGGCATGGTCAACATCATCGACCTGGTGCAAGACCTTTATCCTTATAACGGTCCGGGCCACTGGAACGATCCTGACATGCTGGAAGTGGGCAACGGCGGGATGAATGCCATCGAAGACCAGAGCCACTTCTCGATGTGGTGCATGCTGGCCGCGCCCCTGATGGCGGGCAACGACCTCAACAACATGAGCGACGACACCCGTCGCATCCTCACCAACAAGGAGGTCATCGCCATCGACCAGGATCCGCTGGGCATCCAGGCGCATCTTGCCGTCGCACTCGGCGACCGCCAGATCTGGGTGAAACAGCTGGACGGCAAACAATGGGCCGTGTGCTTCTTCAACCGCGGCGCAACGGAATGGAATCTCAACTTCAATTGGAACGACATCCCGGATCTCCGCAAGGACGGCGGCGTTTATAGCGTCTATGACTTGTGGCAGCATAAGACCATCGCCAAAACGACGGCTAAGAACGTGGTCGCCAACATCCCTTCACACGGGGTGCTGATGGTTCGACTCATTCCTTGAAAAATCTTGAACTGAAGTTATTTTTTGCTACTTTTGTGCACCTAAATATCAATGCGAACAACAAAAATATGGATATGAAAAAGCTTTTATTTACTCTCGTTGCCTTGCTGCTTTCATCGGTGATGATGGCGGAAAGCCTTGTTAAGATTTCTTACACCAACAGCGCCGAGCTGGAGAAGCTCTTCGCCGATCAAAACCTGAAGGTTCACTATTATAACGATTCGGAGGTCATTGCCACCGCCGAACAATTCGATGCCAAGACCATGACGATGCTCGACGAGAACGCCTTCGCCGACAACGACGTCTATACCCTAGTGTATTGCCCACAAGCCGAGCAAAAGACCTATCTCGGCGAGGGTGAAGCGGTGCTTAAGACCCCCAACTACCTCATCGTCAAAGGTGGCGCCATGCCCTACAAGAACGACGGAGCCGTGGCCATCTTCAACAAGAAAGCCAGCTTGCCGCAACGGAATCGTGAATTCCCCACTGTGACAAGTGTGGACGCACGCATCCGTGAGATGATGAATCAGGTGAACCAAGACTCGCTTTTGGCCACCGTGCAGCACCTGCAGGATTATGGCAGCCGTTATTTTAACTCAACAACTGCTTATGCCGCCTCCGATTGGATTGCAGGTAAAATGGAAGCACTCGGGTTGGAAGTCGAACAACAGGGCTTCTATGTCAGCTCATGGGCAGGCTCTGGACAAGCAGCCCCCAACGTGATTGGCATCCAGCGCGGCACCCTCTATCCCGATACTTATGTGGTGTGCGGCAGTCACTTCGACTCGTTCACATGGGATGTTTTGTATGGTGGCTCCAATGCACCGGGTGCCGACGACAATGCCACAGGCGTGGCCAGCGTGTTGGAGAGCGCCAGGATCATGAGCCAATATGAGTTTGAATACTCCATCGTGTATTGCGCCTATGGCGCTGAAGAGCTGGGACTTTATGGCAGCGAAGCCTATGCCAGCCGCTGCCAACAGCAAGGCATGGAAATACTTGGTTATTTCAACAACGACATGAACGGTTACCTCTATGGTGACGAAATTCATATCGACTGCATCTATCCCAATAGTGTGGCGCCCATCGGCGACTACTACATGAATGTGGCCAACATTTACTTCCCGGGAATGCAGGTCCGTCACGCCAACCTGTCCGGCGGCGACAGCGACCACACCTCCTTCAACAACCATGGCTACATGGGCATCTATCCTTTCGAGGACGCTGATAACTACAGCCCATACATCCACACTACGGATGACGTGATTGGCCTTTCGGTCAATAGCTTCGCCATGTCGCAACGTTACTGCCAGATGAATATCGGCTGCCTCGCCGAGATCGCCAACCCAGTAGGGGAACCTCCTGTTGTGGAATGCAATCCGGTGACGAATTTTGAGGTGCACAATCTGGATAGAGATGTGGTTGAGCTGGTGATGTCATGGGAAGCTCCGGAAGAGGGCTCCACGGGTGAACTTGACCATTTCGATGTTTATCGTGATCAAGTGGCTATCGCATCAGTGGGAAACGATGTGTATGAATACACGGATACGATCACCGAAGGGGCATGGGCTGAGTATTTTATCATGGCAGTTTACAGTGACGGCTGCGAGGCTGCCTCGCAAACGGAGATGGGCTATGGCTATACTTCAATTGAAGAAGCAAGCACTCATGTGTCGGTATTTCCCAACCCCGTCGAAAACCAGCTGACCGTCAAAGCCAATGGCCTGCAGCGCATTGCCATCTTCAATGTGATTGGACAGCAAGTCGCTTCGATACCCACAAAACACGATGAAACCATCATCGAGATGAGTGCCTATCCCAAGGGGCTTTACACCCTCCAATTAGTCACCCTCGATGGTGTGGTAACAAAAATTGTAGTTGTTAAGTAACTTCTTACTTCTTACTTCTTACTTCTTACTTCTCAATTCTCAATTCAATTCTCCTCATTGGGATCCGTGTCAATCGGTGTTTCGTTTTGGAGATTCTTTCCGCAAAACTAAAAAAGTATTGGAATGAATCGAAAAATAGATTATTTTTGAAAACTCTATTCAAAACGAACTGCCATGAAAAAGATCCTCACGCTTTCCTTGCTGCTAATGGCATTTGCCTTTGTGGGATGCAATCACAACACCACACCAAATGCTACGAAAGCCGCGAACTATGACCTGGCCATCATGGACCAAGGCCAGCTGATCCTCTTCGATATGACGGATAAAAGCGCCATGCCCGTCGAGGAAAAGGATTCGCTGTTTAATATGGTTTATGCAGACAACCGCATTTATTATTCCGTCAAACATGACAACAATACGTTTTTGAAGTTTGTCGATCTCAACGATCCCGAACTGAAGTCGCAATTGGCTGCCGATTGGGAAGTGCCGTACGATTTGTGTGTCGGCACGGCCTATTACTGCCTCGAAGCGCCAGCGTTGGCCTACATTCCAGAAGCAAACATCCTCGGGATGCATTACATGCAGTCGCCCAACTACGGCTACTCTGAGTTCCGGGTCTTCGACCTTGCTGACGGCAAGTCCTACAGTGCCGATGATTGGACGGGAGATCTGTCGGAAATCCTCTACAACCCCGACTACACTGATCCATACGAAGGCATGTTTGCCTGCGCCGAGGACAACGGCGACCTGTATTACCGTCAAGGCGACGACATGATCTTCCTTGCCGACCGGCTTAAATTTGATATTGAAGACAGTTTTATCGAGGAACTTCCTTACTATTGTGTGCTTTCCGTTGATCCCACCAACCGTTTCGTCTTGTTTCAGGCGCTTACCTACCTGGGCGATGACGATGAATTCCATGGACCGCAATGCCTAGCCTCGTTGGATGGTAAGGTCCAGAAGATCCTGGGCGATTACGACGAAAGCTATCCTGGCCAATGGCTGCCCGACGGCTCGCTTGTGTATGGCACCAAGGACGGCATCCATCTGCTGACTCCCGACGGGAAAGACGAAATGCTTTATCCCGGCACCTGCTTTGTCATCAAACAATAAAAACATACCATTATGAAAAACAAGACATTCCTTTTTGCTTTGGCACTGCTGCTTCTCGCAGTCAGCTGCGACCGACAGAAAACCCCAACGGCTCCGGCATTGCCGGCCGACATCGCCGAATACGACATGGCGATGCTCGATAACGGTCAGCTTAACTTCTACAACTCGGCGACTGCCACCATGACGCCGCTTGCAGCCGAGAAAGACAGCGTCGTGAACGTGTGCTTCGAACCCGATATCCTTTACTATTGCGTGGCCAAGGACAACCATATCTTGCTGCGCTGCATCGATTTGTCACAGCCCAACCCGCAGCCCAAGGAGCTTGTCGATTGGGGCGTTCCCTACGATCAATGCGTGACCGAGACCTATGGCGACGTTTCGCCCCTCGAATGCTATCGAGGAAGAAACACCTTGGGACTGTACTACAACTTCAGTTGGGACGGCTATTGGTTCAACAAGGAGAAACTCTACAACATTGAAACGGGCGAAATCGCCGAATGGACCTGGGAATGGGAAGAAGAGGGCTATGCCATGCAAAACGATGAGGATGAAGAACAGACCGAGGAGAACTACCATTACATCTCTACCGCCGATGAACTACAAGAGTACCTCATGCAGACGGAGGGACAGTATTACATGACCGACGGCAACGACGGCAACTATGTCTGCCTCACCGATAAGATGGATTTCACCCCCTATATCAGCGATCCCGATTACGCTACCGAGGTCGAATATGAATATGTCTCCTCGTCGCCCGACAACCTGAAGGTGCTCTACATGGTCATCCTGGAATGGGGCGACTTCCCGCATGGCATCCTGGCGGTTTCCAGCATCGACGGACAACTCCAGATGCCTCTCGAAGACACCGACTGCACCGGCTTCATGGCCGATTGGCTCGACGACGGATCGTTGGTGTATGTAGGGGAGGAGCCGCTCTCACCCGATGACCCCGATGCCGATGAAAGCTGGCACTATCGTCCGCACTGCATCAAGCGCATCTATCCCGACGGCCATGTCGAGATCATTGCCCATTGCGGCGAGTTCCAAATGAAACGCTCTGTTGTACATTAAACCTGAAACAAAATGAAAAGAGCAATTTTCTTACTGATGGCCGCCGTGGTTCTGGGTTTCATGGGCTGCGACCGTCAAGACAATACCATCCAGTCGGTTGACATGGTGGTTCTTAAGCATGGCCAAATGCAGCTTTACAACCATGCATCCAAGCAACTTGTGCCTTTTGAGGCCGAGACCGACAGTGTCGTCAACCTTGCGTTCGATAACAATAATCACCTTTATTACACGACAGCCAATCAGCAAGACCTGAAGCTGAAGATGATCGACCTGAACGATAAGCATTCCAAACCCACCTTGTGCGCCGACTGGCAGCTGACGCTGCGTCAAGTCACCGATGACATGTGGGAGACTGGCGCTTGCAGTTTGTCCACCGACAAGGATCGCAACAACCTGTATATCATGAGTCAGTCGTATGAAGAGGAAAACATCGATGTGGAATACTACAATATCGCCTCGGGCAAGGCTGGGACCATGTCCTCCGGCGAGTATTGGGAGAACTATGACGGTGTTGAACGTTATGGCAGCGACCTGTTTTACAATAGGGATGGCAATCTCTACTATGTTACTCCTGAAGGCAAGTGTTGCCTGACCGACCAGACAGACTTTAAGGCTCTCTTTGATTATGAGGAATGCATGTCATACCTTCATTTCTATCCACTGGACATGAGTCCTGACGGCAAGCAAGTCCTGATCAAGGCAAATTGTGAGTTGGGAGAATTGGATTATGGCTATCATTGCTTGGCCACCCTGGATGGCAAACAACAAAGTGTGTTGACCGATTCAGACCTCCAGTCGTTCTATCCGGAATGGCTGTCAGACGGCTCATTGGTTTATGTGGGACAGGAGCCAAGGCCCAAGGACGATCCTTACTACGATGAGGAATGGAATGTCGCGCGTCATTGCATTAAGGTCTTGGCACCCGATGGAACGGCTTCCGTCTTGGTGTCCGACGCCGAGGAATTCTACTTCAATCCTAAATCCGCACACGTAACGGCATTGCCAGCAGAACAAGCCCCTCTTAAAGGCTGTGACATAGCGACCTATGACAACGGCAAGGTGACGTTCTACAATTCCTTAACCCTCGAATCCATTCCCTTTGATGCCGAGAAGAACTATGTACTCAACGGCGTCTTCTATCATGATTACGGCTTCTTATATACGGTTGCCATCGGTGACGAATTGTATTTGAAAGAAATTTTTCTCGAAGAGTATCCTACCAGGCCGGAGATGTGTGGCGACTGGGGCCTGAAATTAGATGATTGTTACTCGGAGAGTTGCGGAAAAACCGCATCGATGGAACTGTACGAGACGATCATGGATGGTTTCGCCTATGCCCTGTTGACCAAGATGGAATGTGGCTTGGACGAGAATTCATGTGCCTTCCAGAGCGCTCGGTACTTCAATGGATATAACAATTCAACAACCGACATCTGGCCTGAGAATTGCGTGCTTAGGGAGGATTGAACCATAAAAACAAACAAATATGAAAAAAAACATCTTCATTCTCATGGCTTTGATGGCTCTTGGCTTCATGAGTTGCAATAACAATAAGGCTGTCGATATGGTAGTCATTCAGCATGGCCAGATGCAGTTCTACAACCATGCATCCCATACGTTGACGCCCTACGAAGCTGAGACCGACAGCGTCGTCAACATCGCGTTCGACAACAACAACCACTTGTATTACACAGCGGCCCACCAACAGGACCTTAAGCTGAAGATGCTCGACCTTTCTGCGAAAAATCCTCAGCCAACCCTGTGTGCCGATTGGCAGCTGAAGCTGGACGAGATTACCGACTTCATGTTTGGCACCGGCGCTTGCCCGTTGAACCTCGAAGCCAACATGGAGAACCTCTACCTAATCAATCAAACATACTATGATGAAGGTATTGAAGTGGAGGCTTTCAACATTCCATCAGGCAAGCTCAGCACGACAACTTATGAAGCATTCTATTTTGATTATCCTGAAATGTTCAATATTGCTTCCGGCATTGACAAGGACCGTTACTATTGCGAGGATGGCAAATTCTACCATATCACTCCCGAAGGCAAGGACTGCTTGAACGACCAGATCGACTATAACGCCCTTTACATGGGAGAAGACCTGGAAGATGTGTTCTTCTATCCGGAGATGCTGAGTCCCGACGGAAAGCAACTCGTATTTAACGCAAACTGGGAGATCGGAGAAGGATGGGGCTATTATTGCGTATCCAGCCTCGATGGCAAAAGCCAAAGAGCGTTGGAAGATTCCGATAACTGGACTTTGTGTCCGCGATGGCTTTCCGACGGCAGCTTGGTTTATGTCGGAAAAGAACCAAGGCCCAAAGACGATCCGACCTACGATGAGGAGTGGAACAACACCCGCCGTTGTATCAAGATCGTGGCGCCCGACGGAACAGCATCCCTTTTGGTCTCCGATGCCGAGGATTTCTACCTGAATCCCGTGGGTGCACCTGTGCCGCCGAAAAAAGAAAAGCAAGCCTTTCTTGAAGGCTGCGACATGGCCATTTTCGATCAAGGGAAAGTGACGTTCTACAACTCATCGACAGACGAGTTCATCCCATTTGTAGCTGAGAACGACTATGTGGTGAGCGGTGTCTTCCATGAGGATTTCGCCTTCTTCTATACCGTTGTCATTGGCGATGAACTGTATTTGAAAGAGATGTATGTTGGAGACTATCCAACAGAACCTCAACTGATTGGCAGCTGGGATCTGAAATGGAGCGACTGTGTTTCGGCCGACTCGCTGGAATTCGCAAGAATGACTTCCTACTTGTATATGCCGCTGATCATGATTGAGTATGACTATGTGGATGAATTTGAGGAATTCACGGAAAGAAGGTATTTCAATTGTATGACTCAGAAAAAAAACGACCGTTATTGGCCTGACGATGTCAAGGAAGGGGAAGGGGACGACAAGGCCGTTGCCCAATACATTGATGACGAGCGTTTGTTTATCCAAGTGTCGATTCCCGCTCAAGGCGACGAAGAGGAAGACAAGAGCGTTTACTACTATGGTACGGAGGAGAAGAGTCAGGTTTGCCTCAGCGATAAACTCGAAATCCCCAAGGGAGAATACTCCTACGAACCGCAGTTCGATTTCTTCAGCATCAGTCCCACACGCGAGAGCGTTGTCTTCGGTGCCTATACCGACTGGGGCCATGTGGGCCATGGTCCGCTCTGCTTCGCCACCCTCGACGGGAAGGTGCAGCTGGCCTTTGCCAACACCGATGCCGTCAACGTCTATTACGGTTGGCTGAACGATGGCAAACTCGCCTACGCCGAATACCGTGGCATTTTCACGGTTGCTACTGACGGAACGGTGACGCAACTGTCGCCGGCACGCAGATTCGTTACGGTGAGATGAAAAAGGTACTTTGGTTGTATCTGATCCTGATGCTGACAATTCCGTTGTCGGCACAACGGGTGTGGACGGTGAAGACCGTTCCCAACACCCGTCTGGAAAGCGATCTCATCCATGTCTCCGACCCTGACGACATCCTTTCCGACAGCTGCGAGCAGCTCATCAACACGGCGTTGAGTGCCATCCGCGACCAGGCCGATGTGTTTGTCGTAGCGTTGGAATCCATCGGCGATGCCGACATCGACCTCTTTGCCAACGAGCTGTTCAACCGCTGGGGTATCGGCGACAGGGAGAAGGATAACGGCGTGCTGATCCTGCTGGCCAAGGAGCAGCGCGAGCTGAAGTTCGAGACGGGATACGGGGTGGAGGACGACTTGCCTGACGCCCGTTGTCAGGAGATCTTCCTGCACTACATCGTGCCGTTCTTCAAGGAAGGCGACTACCAAAGCGGCCTCTGTTCCGGTGTCACCCAGATAGTGGATGTGTTCGGCGGAGAGATTCCCGACGGGCTCCTCACCGTGCTGCCGTCGCAGCAGGAAGAAGAGGAAGAGGAGGAAGGCGGCGACATCTCAGGCGCGGAGATGCTCCTGGCGTTGCTGTTGTTCGGCATGCCGGTCATCGGATTCTTCATCCTTCTTTTCCAAGTCCAGAAGAAACCTGTTGTGACGGGCAAAACATCGAACGTCATGCAGACCGCCATTGTTGACGGCGTGCGATATGTCAACGGCAGATCCGGCAACTGGGATGGCAATCCATGGGGAGGGGTGGGCTGTTTGAAAGCCATGCTTTTCGGTCTCTCGCCCATACCCATCTTTTTCATTGTCTTTTTCATCGAAGGATGGCGAATGGGTGGTACGGAAAACATCAGCTATAGCCGCATCTTGCTGGTTACCGTGTTGGTTTTCCTGACATGGATCTGCATCAGGCAAAACTGGCGCGCCTTGCGTGTCGCCAATAAAAACGCAAAGGGAGACCCTTTCCCGAAATCCTTGTATGAACAAGCTGACAAAAACAGTCTGACGCGCCTAACCCGCTGGCTGGCCATTTGGGTTGGATGGATCTTCATCCTGATCTTCAAGCACAAGATCAACAAGACGCCTGGCTGCCAATGTGCGGAATGCGGCAGTGAGATGAATGCCTTCAACAGATTCCATTTCAATCCGGTGCAGCAAAAGGAGATGGAGCTGAAATCGGTCGAATACGATCCCTACATTTGTCAATACGGCCACGTGACTGTATTGAAGAACTACCGGCTCTCCGGCACCCGTTATCAGGTTTGTCCCAATTGCAAAGGACGCACTGAGCGGGAAGTCAACAGCAAAGTCGTCAGGGCTGCCGATTACAAATCCACAGGACTCAAGGAGATTACCTATCATTGCGAGTTCTGCGGCACCACCCGTGTCGTGGAGGAAACCATCCCGAAGCTGGTCCATTCCTACAGCGGTTCAAGCAGTTCCTCGTCGTCTTCCTCGAGGAGTTATCATTCCTCGTCGTCACATCATTCTGGCGGTTCCTTCGGTGGCGGCCGTTCCGGTGGTGGAGGCTACCGAGGATCATGGTAGGAGAGAGGTGTTCACCCTGTTCTGAAACAATTGTTTAAATAACTCGTCCAAAGGCTACTGCTAGTATTGGCAGGATGATTATTTTATTGACAATTTCACATCTATGTTGAAAGAAAGTCTTAATTTTGCAAAAATAATTAAAGAATGAATGTAAAGCTTGACGATATTGGTTTGTTACACAGCACTGAAGGTAATTACCGACGATGAAGTGCGACAAATGTTTGCTGATGCTAACCTGAGTCACAGTTCAATGGATGCGCGTATCCTGAAAGGTTACTCAATGGATGACCGTTTGGCCGACGATGGGATGACAAGATTGGAGTTTACTCCTGCTCATATAGCGGTGAGGGAAGCCTTGGCCAATGCCTTGATTCATGCGCAGCACAATTCGATGGATAATGTGGTAGTTGACAGTTGGATTGACAAAATAGTGATTAGCAATCCTGGTTCGATGTTGGTAAGTGTGACTGAGTTTTATGAAGGGCAGCATAGTGTTTGCCGCAATCCATTGTTGCAGAAGATGTTCGTGTTTATCGGAGTTGGAGAGAAGGCGGGAAGTGGAGCGTATTGTCGATTACTGCAAGGTGCCAAGGTCGTTGGTGGAGATTGCCGAGCATTTGGGACTCTCTGACCGATATAAGATGAAAAAGAAATATATCAATCCACTGTTGGGTAAGTATTTAGAGATGACGTTACCAGAAACTCCAAACAGTCCCGGTCAGCGGTATGTGTTGACGGAAGCAGGCAGAGCTATTATGTAACAATTTAGGCAAATTTTGATGATTTTTGCCAAAACAGTTACAGGTTATGAGATCGGGATGTTGTTTTGAGGTTCGATAAGCTCATCAACCAAGCCTGTAATGATGGTGAGGTTTTAAGGGTTTCGAATTCGTTAATAGCTGAAGAAAGAAGTAGAAGGTAGCCGCTGGCGGGGTTTTGCCTGGTTAAAGCTTCAGCTGTGGGTAAGGCGCGACGGCCTTTCATAAGACTTTCGGAGAAGTATGGACTTTCAAATTAACGTGTGGCCGCCCTGGGCAAGTGTCGTTTTTCCTTTGTCGTTTTTTTTTTCGTTCTTTCGTGATTTCGTTATTCGTTCTTACGAATTGACGTTTTAGAAGAATCTGAAAAACGACTCTTGCCTGGGGCGATTAAGAAGTTGAGGCTGGCCGTCGCGCGGCCGCTGGGCGGTGTTGTCGACGAGCAGAGTGGTCTCCCGCAGGAACGAGGACAGCCACCCTGCTTGGCGGCATTACCGCACAGCATCGGGGAGGCAGGGTTAGAGTTTCCCTCTGCAAAAACCATGACAGCGGCGGCTTGGTAGGTCAGATGCTATTAAAAGGAAGCTTCTGGATTCAACAAGAATTCTTCCAAACCCATGATTAGAACTCCTTGCTCATCGCGATGCTTTATGACCTTGTCGGCTGTGATAATCACTTTGCGGAAGGAATCGTCCACCGAAATGAGGGATCTTTCCTCATTTTGTCTTTTCTCCATAGACGGAAGCGAAAATGCGGACTGAATGTAGATGCGCTCGTCGGCCTTATTGCACACAAAGTCAATCTCCAGTTGCTTGCGCACATACTTTCCATCGGCTTGTTTCTCATTGACTTCAACCACTCCGACATCGACGGAAAAACCACGTCCACACAATTCATTGTATAAGACGTTCTCCATCAGATGGGTCTTTTCTAGCTGACGGAAATTAATGCGGGCGTTACGTAGCCCTGTATCAGTGAAGTAATATTTTGAAGGTGTGGAGATATACTTTTTTCCTTTGATGTCGTATCTATCGGCTCGTTCTAGGATAAAGGCATCGGTCAGATGATCGAGATACTGCTTGATGGTTCTGTCGGAGAGTTTTTCACCACCCATGCTCACGAATGCGTTTTCCAGTTTTTTGGGATTGGTCAACGAGCCGATGCCAGATGAAACGATGTTCATTAGTTGCTCCAGCTGGCCGGGATACTGGATGTGATGGCGTTCCATGATGTCACGGACATAGACTTCCTCAAACAGACGTGTCAAATAGTCGGCTTTTTCCTCGGCTGTTGGCAGCAACGCACAATAAGGCAGACCACCATAGGTGATGTATTGGAGCCAAGCGGAATCAAAATCAAGAGATGGGCAAGTGGTCGCAAATTCACTAAAGCTGAGAGGACGCAAGTAGATTTCATCACCGCGGCCTCGGAACTCGGTGATAATGTCGGTGGAAAGGAACCGTGAATTTGAGCCTGTGACATAGGTGTCGAGGTTGCTGATATGTAGGCAAGAGTTTAATACATCCTCGAACTCGGGCATGAGTTGGACCTCGTCGACAAGCAAATAGTAGGGTTTGCTGTCCTTCACGCTCTTCCGAATGAAAGCCAGGCAAGCATCAGGATTGCGTAACTCTATGTTGATGCGGTCATCAAGTTGAATCTCAATAATATGTGAAGGCTTTACACCTGAATCCAGAAGGTGTTGCTTGAAAAGGCGGAACAACAAGTAGGACTTTCCTGCACGACGTATTCCGGTTATGATTTTGACGCGCTGGTTGCCTTGGTGAGCAATCAGACGATTGAGGTATTTGTCACGTTTTATTTCCATGGTTCGTTTCGTATTTTTGCAAATCTTGCATTTTTGCGAAATGCGATGCAAAAATAGAAAAACTTCTTTTTACAACCACCAAAGGGGACAAAAAAACTGAAAAGACCGTGGCAAGATGTCTTTCGTACGGGGTGCGGCTGCTGGTATTGGCCGCGAAGGTGAGCGCAATAGGCGTTTTGTGGGTGAGAGACGGCGCGACCGACTACGGCACAACAAACCTTTATTTTCGTGTTGCCTTCCGGCGGATGGTGTTGCTGGTGCGGCTGGGCGACCTGACGACGGACTGGAGCGGAGTCGTGTGTCGGCGCAGTCTCGGTGCCGACACACGGTGGAGCGAAAGGTAGTTGTCAGGCCGCGAAGGGCTGGACACTCTCAATGAAGCTGAGGGCGCATCGTTTGCGGAGGTGAAAACGCCCATGGAGCGACCGAAGCGGCGAATGGCAGCAGCTTTGGCTTGTGCGGCTGACGGGACAAACACGATGTGGAGCGCTTCGACGATGCCTGCAGGATTGGGATAGGCAGCGCGGGCCGCGTTAGTGGAGCGATGGACACAGTGAGGTACGAGCCGTGTCCGTCGCGGAACGGTAGCGGCTGTAGCACTGCCGGACACAAGACAAAGGCTTCGGCGGTGCGCGGAACACCTTGGCGGGGATGGGGATTGGTGATGCTTTGTTTTTATAATATCGTCCTTACGATTGTTTTACTTTAGATGAAGCCAAGAATGATGCTTTACTGCGAGGGTCGTCCTTCAATAGACTAAAAAACTAGTAAAAGTCATATTCTATCATGGAATAAACCAAAGTACGAGAACAGAACCCTGAAAACTCGCAAATAGGATTATATCAAACAGCAGAAAACATTTGTCTTTCTATTTTACATAAATGTAACCGATGTTCAATAATATAATAAGCTATTTGATCTTCAATCTTTTGCGAATTGATAGTAATAACTATGTACCATACCAAGTGAATCGGGATTTTTTTCGTCGTCTAATTGCTCCACGTCTTTTCGTTTCAGTATCTCTCCTTTGTCTTTCATTTTCTTGATGCGTTTTGCTGCCGCACTAAGCATCATACCCCTATGGTGGTCTAATTCATGCAACTGCCTTGAAAGCACTGGGTTCATTTCTAATTCCCTAAAACCGTCAGTCCAACACATTTCACTTTCCATAAATTTGGCATTCCAAACAGCCACTTTTCCCACCGACATTGATACAAGCTTGCGTT
>JAFYNJ010000011.1 GCA_017549805.1 Bacteroidales bacterium | reverse complement strand
GAAACCTCCAGCCCAGTCCACATCGAATTGACTGGTGCCGACGGACGTGTCATCATGCAGACAACCGCCCTCGGCAACAATGTCACATTGGACCTAGACAACCTATCCCCCGGAATCTATGTCTTAAGCGTCAAAGGCAACTCTTTCCTCCACAGACAAACCGTTATAAAAACTGAATAACATGAAAAACATAATTACAAAAGCACTAATCGCTCTCATGTTGGCCATCACGGGCGTGGCCAAGGCACAGCAGTGGACAGAAATCCATACGGGATTCACAGAATACCTTTACGACATCTGTTGCGTTGATTCTAACAATGTGTTGGCGTGTGGCCCCAACGGATTGATCATCAAAACAACCGACGGCGGACAAACATGGAACCGAAAAAACAGCAACACGGAATCAAGCCTCTATTTGCTGAAATTCGCCAACGATAACATAGGGTTTGCCTGTGGTGACGGTGTTTTCCTGAAAACCACCGACGGTGGGGAAAACTGGACTATTCTTGAAACTAATCACGAGATGGGGTTTGAATTTTACCAAACCAATTTGTTTTTAGTTGATCCTGATACCGTTTATATTTCAGACAGTTACAACAATCTATGGAAAAGCATCGATGGAGGAGAGAACTTCGAAAAGATACTCGACCTTCAATACACTGTTGATGAATTTTATAAATTCGACATGTTTTTCGAGGACAATTTCGGATATTTGATCGGATATGGTGATTTTGGGGTTTTTCATACCTACCTGACGGTTTTTAAAACCATGGATTATGGAAACACGTGGGAAACCATTGAGTTTCCCGAATGCGAAAGCATGTTGTCCGCCGTCCATTTCATGGACAAAGACCGCATAAGGCTTTATGGTTATTTTAACACATCCCCAGACAACTACTTCGGATTGCTGGAAACCACGAACGGAATGGGAAGCTACTCGCTACAGCTACCCACGGGACTATATGAACAACTTCCAGACCCTTGGGGTCTAGGAAATTACATTACCTTTCCCACAGAAAACACGGGCTGTTTTGTCAACAACCTTGTTTCTATTAAACAACCTTCCTATTTGGACAGTTACGCTTGCCTTACATTAAACAACGGCGAAACTTGGACGGAGTTTTCCAATGGAATTAATAGCAGCAACCATCTTTGGGCTGTTGATGGAGTTAATACTGTATTTTACATTTCAGCAAGCCATGGAATTATATACAAAACAGACATAACCGAAGTGATCTATGAAGTAGGAGACAACGGGAACTGTCCCTTGAATTTATTCCCCAATCCTACGAATAATAATATTATTATCACATTGGGTTTATTTGCTGGGGATTCTGATTTGTTTACTGTTGAATTGTCCTCCATTTCAGGGAAAATTGTCTTGAATGAGTCTTTTCGCGGCAATAGTACCGTGTTGGATATGGAGGATCTGCCTTCAGGAATCTATGTCCTAAGCGTCAAAGGCAACGCTTTTCTCCACAGACAAACCATCATAAAAACTGAATAGGACCATTTTTTCCAAATGTAATAAAATTATATGATATAAAGTTATATGATATAAAATTATTTCATTTTCACCCGATTTGACTCCAGTCGAACGTCTGCGCGAACAATTCCTTATAGTGCTCGCGGAGCATCCTGTTTTCGGGCTTGATAAGCTTCGGGTCGTCGTTCAAAATCCGGATGGCGGCCTCGCGTACTTGGGGAATCAAAGCACCGTCTTTTTGCAAATCGCCGATAAGCATCTCGATTTGGCCAGATTGACGCAAGCCGCCTGTCTCGCCGGGACCGCGCAATTCCAAATCCACCTCGGCAATCTGGAAACCGTCGTTGGTGGAGCACATCGTCTTCATGCGGGTCTTGCCGTCGGGGGTGAGCTTGTGGTCGGTGACAAGGATGCAATACGACTGGTCGGCACCGCGACCCACACGGCCTCGTAGCTGGTGCAACTGCGAGAGGCCGAACCTATTGGCGTTTTCGATGATCATCACGGTGGCATTAGGGATGTTGACGCCCACCTCGATCACCGTGGTGGCCACCATGATCTGGGTGTTCCGTGTGATGAAACGCTGCATCTCGAAATCCTTGTCCTCAGGCTTCAGCTGGCCGTGGCACACGGAGATCTTGTATTGCGGCTCGGGGAAGTCCCTCAACAAAGCTTCGTAGCCTTCCTGCAAGGCAATCATATCGGTTTTCTCCGACTCCTTGATCAAGGGATACACCACATAGATCTGTCGTCCCTTGGCAATCTGCTGCTTCATGAACATCATGATGCGGTAGCGGTCGTCGTCATACACATGGTAGGTCTCCACGGGTTTTCGTCCAGGCGGCAATTCATCGATTTTCGACACGTCGAGGTCGCCGTATTGGGTCATGGCCAGGGTACGGGGGATGGGGGTGGCGGTCATCACTAACATGTGGGGTGGACGCTCGGTCTTTTCCCAGAACTTGGAGCGTTGTTCCACGCCAAAACGGTGTTGCTCGTCGATGATGGCCAGCCCTAAATTCTTGAAAGCCACCTTCTCCTCGATGAGGGCGTGGGTGCCCACGATGATCTGCAAGGAGCCGTCCTCCAGTCCGCTGTAGATTTCCTTGCGTTCCTTGGTCTTGGTAGAGCCGGTAAGCAGGGCAAACTTCACGGGCAGGCCTTGGAGCTGTTCCTTGAGCGTGGCATAGTGTTGGGTGGCCAAAATCTCGGTAGGTGCCATCATACAGGCTTGGTAGCCGTTGTCCAAAGCCAAGAGCATCACCATGAGAGCCACGATGGTCTTGCCGCTGCCTACGTCGCCTTGCAGCAGGCGGTTCATCTGATGCCCGCTGCCGAGGTCGATGCGGATCTCTCGGATGACGCGTTTCTGGGCGTTGGTCAACGGGAAGGGCAGGTGCTCTTTGTAAAAAGTGTTGAAGTAGTCGCCCACCTGACTGAACACATAGCCTTGATTGAGGCTTTCGCGGCGTTTTTTAGCCCTTAGGAGCTTGAGTTGGAAGAAGAGGTGCTCTTCGTATTTCAGGCGTCGGGTGGCTTGTTGGATCTCGATGTTGTTGGCGGGAACGTGGATCTGGTAGTAGGCGTATTTTCGAGGGATGAGGCTTTCCTGTTGGAGCAAGTCTTGCGGCAGGGTCTCGGGAATGTAGTCCATGACCTGCTGGAGGATCTGCCGTTGCATCTTGGCGATCTGTCGGGTGCCCAGGCCATGGTCCTTCATCTTCTCGGTGGTGTTATATACCCCTTGCAGTCCTTCGCCGATGAGAGGGTCGTTGGGGTTGTATTCCTCGATTTCGGGATGGACGAAGTTGAAGTTGTGGTTGAACTCGCTGGCTTTTCCAAATAGAACGTATTTTACGCCCGGCTTGAAGCGGTTCTTGATCCACTTGAGGCCACGGAAGAACACAAGCTCGATGGCGCCTGTATCGTCCTGAAAACGGGCCGTGGCGCGTGATGCCCGTGGTGCGCCCACGAGCTGCACTTGGTCGATGGTGCCGATGAGTTGGTAATACACCAAGTCGTCATTCACCTGCGCCACCTTGTGGATTTGGCTCTTGTCGATATAGCGGAAGGGAAACTGGTTGAGCATGTCCATGAAGGTGAACACCTTGAGCTCTTTGCCCAGGATCTCCGCCTTCTTCGGCCCAACGCCTTTCAGGTAGCTGATATTCGTTTGCAGAAGGTTGACTTCCATCCCTGCAAAGATAATAAAAAAGTACGAACGCTACTACCCTTGGGGATTTCGCGCCCTACTCTTATTTACCAAAACCACTCCCGTAAACACCAACGCCGCCGCAAGCACCTTCTGCCAGGTCAGCCTGTCCATACCCAGGATGATTGCCGTCACCATGCCAATCAAAGGCTGCACGTAGGTGTAGAGGCTCACCACGGTGGGGCGCAGTTGTTTCTGTCCGATGGGCAACAGGAAATAGGCGATGAAGGTGGCAAACACGATGATGTAACCTAATTGGAGCCAATAGTTAGTGCTCATCTCAGAAATAGGCAGATGCGTCAGTTCCTTGATGTCCAAGGGGACGGCCACGATGGTGGAGAAGAGGAAGATCCACTTCATGAAGGTGACCACGTGGTAACGTTGGATCAGGGGCCTGAAGATGCCGAGATAGGAGGCGAAAAACAGGCAGTTGCCGATCATCAGCAGGATGCCGATGGGCTTCGACTGGGTGATGCCGTTGGCATGGACGCCGATGGTATTGAGGACCAGGAGGATGACGCCAATAAAACTGAGGGTAACGCCGCCGGCCTTCTTCAAGGTGATGGGTTCCTTCAGGGCGATGGCGGCGATGAACATGGTAAAAATAGGCGTGGTGGAGGTGATGATAGACGTGTCCAAGGGTGTAGTGAACTTACTCGACTCCAGATAGGCCAGTTGGGTAAGCAGGAAGCCCAGCATGGAGGCTACGAAGATGCCGCATAGGTCCTTGAAGGGCACCTTCTCCTTTGGCAAGAATAGGGAGATGAGCCAGAAAAGGATGCAGGCTCCCACCGAACGGAAGCAGAACAAACCCAAAGAGCTGACCAAATGGGCATTGGTCAGCTCTTTGCAGATGATGATGTTGAATCCGAAGATGGTGTAGGCTCCTAATACGGATAAATGCCCAACTAACCTTTCAGCTTTCAACTTTCAACTTTCAATTTAATACTCCCACAGGCTCTGCTCATAGTCGAACATCTCGTTCTTGATGCGCTCCGATTCATAGAGGGCGTCGATGTTCAAAGCGTATGAGTTGATGTAACGGTCGTACATGTTCTCTTCCTTGACGATATAGCTATCGAACACACGCTTGGTGAGAATCTCCTCGTAGGTACGGCGTTCGGCGCCATTCTTGCGGTTGGCCACAAAGGCCTCGGAGAGTACCTTGCGAGTGTTGTCGTCATACGGGATCCAACAAGCCTGTGAAAGACCGTCTTCGTCAACGATGATGGGGCCGAGGGCGATGATCCGCACGAGGAACTGCGACAAGTGCTTGTCGAAATACCAGTCTTCCTTGATGCGGAGACGCGACACGTTGACCATACGATCCTTGAAGACGATCTCGTTGGCGACTTCCACGCCGTCGCGCATGATGACCGGCGGATCACCGATCTTGGTGTTTTCCTTCTCGAAGTCGTCACGCGTCAGCGGGGTGACCATGTCGTCGATATTGTTCTCCACGCGATATGCGGTGATGCGTCCGTCAAGGATGCCGTCGTAGATCACCGTGGCGAGGTTTCTCCAGTCCTCGGTGGGATTGACAGGATAGTAGAACACTTGGTTGATCTTCTGACGGAAGTCAATTTCGCGGATGATGGTCTTCTTCCACATCACATACTCCTCACGGATCTCCGGAAGGGGAGAGAGTTTCTTCTCGACCATGATGTCCTGACGTTTCGACAGAATGCTGTTCTTGGGCGGCTTGACGTCGGTGGTCTGGGCGGTGAGGCTCAGGACCATGCCGAAAAGCATCGCGGCTGTCAGTGTTGAAACAAGTGTTTTTTTCATCTTCTATGGTTTTATAGTTGTTGTCTTATTTGATTTCCACGGCAATCTGGGTGTCGAGCACCTTTTCCTTGTTGTCGTTACCTTTCACGCGGATGGCGGTGAACACGTAGATGTCACCCACATTGGCGGAGTTGAACACACTCTTCAGGGTCTCGTTGAACCTTGAGCCGGAGACTTTCTCTTCTTTCGTGGTGCCAGCCTTGGTCCTGTATTTCACGGTATAGCCGGTCACATCGTAATGCACGCCTTCGAAGTCGAAGTCCTTCATCTCGGCTCTTACCATGTTGGCAGCGAGCAGGGCACCCTTGGTGACCTTGCCGTCGGAGCCCACATTGTCGATCTTGGCCGTCGGTTTGGGCAGTTCCTTCACGCGGAACTTCATGCTGCCCAAGGAGCTGCCTTGCGAGCTGACGTGGACCACCACTTCGCTTGCGCCGCTGTTGACGCGAAGGTTGTAGGTACCGTTGCCCGTTCTCGACAAGCTGGCGCCGGTGGCTGTGGCGGAGATCTCACCGCCCACGCCGCCGCCGATGGCGATCGGGTTGTCGATACCGGCATACACCACGTTCATCTTGGTGGCCGACACGCTCACTGCAGGAGGCGCCACGGTAAAGGTACCCTCGAAGGGATAGTCCTCAATCTCGTTGGTCTTGGGGTTGAGCATCGGGATGACACCGGTGTACCTGTGCGTACCCACACCCACGTTGTATTCGAGGTCGATCACACCCTGGCTGTTGCTGGCATATTCCTTTTCAGGACCGCCGTCGAAGCGAACCCTGGCGGTGGTTTGCGTGTTCTGCCAAGCCGTCACCATGGCCTGGGCATGGTATTTCTGGCCAGAGAGGATGTAGCTGCTCTCGGCAAACACCTTGGCGCCCACTTCGTCGAAAGTAAAGTCCTCGGCGTGGATGTCCGACATGAGTTCGGTGATGGCATTCAACTCGGCGGTCTCAGCCTCGGAGATGATCTTGTTGAGCAAGGTCACGTCGGCAACCAGCACCGTGTGGTGGAAGTTCTCATACTCCCAGCTGTCCTGTACGGGGTCGGTCATGCCGGGATAGTAGCTGATCTTGGCACCATAGTAATCGCCTTCGAGCGGAAGCTTCTTCATCTGGCTTTCGGAATAGCCGTTTTGCAGCAGGTATTCCTTTTCGCCATAGATGCTGTCGGTGATCAGTCCGATCTCATGGATGTGCTCGGGTCCCATGGCTTTCACCACCTCGCCGCGGAAACGACGGATCTTTTCGGAGAGTTCGTATGCCTTGCCTCCGTTGCCCGGGCCTTCAGGGTTGCCCATCATGTATTCGGTGGGACGGTTGTAATTGTCCCTCGACTTGACCATGGAAGTGTTAATGTCGTAAATCTTGCGGCCGTTGCGAAGGGTATCGGCTGATTTCAGCAAGCCATCCTCAAGGGCTTTGGCGGCATCTTTGCCTTCAACTTTCTTCACGAGGTCCCATTTCAAGGCTTCGACGTAATTGATAAGGTCGTCGGCCTCTTTTCTCAATTCTTGGGCTTGTTCCCAGTACGGGCCGACCTTTTCCTGGTCCAAGCCGTACTGTTCCTCGAAGGCCAGGTATTTCTGGTCGATCTGATTCGAGAGGGTGATGTTGGTGGTTTGAACACCAGCGTTCACCGTGTCGAATGCGTCGAGGATGTCTTTCGAGACATTCATGGCCAGAAGGGCAGTGTACACGAGGTACATCATGCCGATCATTTTCTGTCTCGGGGTTTCTTTTGCGCCTGACATAGTATCGTACTCCTTTTTTTAATTCGTGAATGAGTAGATTTATGCCTTGATATTCATAGCTGACAACATACCGCCATAGACGTTGTTGAGGGCGCTCAGACGTGACGACAGCTGGTTCAGTTGTTTGTTGAGCTCGTTGGCGTTGTTGGCGGAAGCGTTGAGGTTGTCCATGTAGCTGGTCATCGTTGCGGCAAGCTTGCTGGAAGCGCTGGAGGTCTGTTCCATGCTTTGGAGCTGAATCTCACAGATGGAGTTGAGCGACTGCATGCTGGTGGCCACTTTCCTGAGGGTGTTGGTGTCCAGGGCGCTGAAGTCGAGCTTGTTCAACGAATCGGTCAGTTGCTCGTTGGTTTTGGTATAGTTGTTGGCGAAATCACTGATGGTTTTGGAGGCCTGTTCCATGGCTTTGGCATAGCCGTTGGTGGCCGCCATGGCGTTGTTCATGGCTTCATCCATCAAGGGCGAGCTGATGCTGCTATTGGTGTTCACCGTATTGGCGGTGCTGAATTGGGTTCTGGTCTCACCATCCCAATCTTCCTCGAGTTCCACAAACACATTGTCCCATGCATAGTCCACATGCTGGGGTTCGAAAGCGGAGAGGAAGAAGATGACGGCTTCAATGCCCAAACCCAAAGCCAACATGAAGTCGGCACCAGGGATGTGGGTCAGCTTGAAGTAAGCACCGATCATCACCACTGCTGCACCCCAACCATAGAAATAACCCATGATTTTTTTGAACCTTTTCGACACGAGGAATTTTTGGAATCCACTAAGTTCTTCTTTTGTTTTTGCCATGACAAATAATTCTTAAAATGTTCTTTTTTTATTGTTATTAATCGATTAATAAATTTCTCTCAACTCTCAACTCTCAACTCTCAACTCATCTATACACTCTCGAGATCCTCGGATTGTCGCCCTTGTTGCGGCCCATGAAAGGCTGGATGGTACGGAAGCCGATGTAGCTGCGGGCGGTGTCTTGATACTCATAATCGCGGGTGGTCACTTGGATGTAGTAGGAGATGTCCTTCCACGAACCGCCGCGGACAACCTTGCGCTTCATGACTGGCGGATCGTCTTGCTGGGCGTTGTAGGTGTAGTCGGGATTCATGTCCCAAGTGAAGTTGTAAGAGGTCGGGTCGAAGGCGCTGTTGGTCCATTCAGCCACGTTGCCGGCCATGTCGTACAAGCCGTAGTGGTTGGGAGGATAGCATCCCACGATGAGGGTGCGAAGGCCGCCGTCAGCCAAATAGTTGCCTCTCAAAGGCTTGAAGTTGGCGAGGAAACAGCCTTTCACGTTGCGGGTGTTGGGACCGCCCCAAGGATAGGGGTTCAAGCGGTCGCCGCCGCGTGCTGCCCATTCCCATTCGGTTTCGGTGGGGAGACGGAACTCCGACACCAAAGCGCTCTTCTTGGACGACAGGAAGGAGTTTCTCAGCTGGGTTCTCCAGGTACAGAATGCCCTGGCCTGCTGCCAGGTGACACCCACCACCGGGTAGTTGTCATAGGCCTGGTGCCAGAAATAGCGCTCGGTCATAGGATCGTTGAAGGAGTAGGCATAGTCGTGAATCCAGCACAAGGTGTCGGGATAGACGTTGATGGCTTCCTGACGGACATACACCGAACGGTCGGTATAGCCTTGCTTACGGTTGGTCCAAGCGCCCTTTCTGTCGGAAGTGATGCCGTTGTCGGCTTCGCCGATGGAATAGTCGTTGGGCGTGAGGTCTTCGCCGACGAACTCCTTACGTGCTGCAGCTTTCAGGTCAACCCAGAAGTATGAATAGTACAATTTACGGGTGTCGATCTCCTTGGCACGGAAATATCTTTCATGTTCCGGAAGATACATGGGTTCCAAAGCCTCCCTTACATCCTGGTCCTTGCTGTTCCAGTCGATCTTCTCTTTCCAGTTCAGGATCGGGGGATCCAGCGTCTCACCGTTTTTCGTCTCGCTGATGGCATAGACGTCGGGGTTGACTTCGGCGAGAATCCTTCTTGCGATGGAGTCTCTGACCCAATATACGAATTGTCTGTACTCGTTATTGGTGATTTCCGTCTCATCCATGAAGAAGGCCGAGACGGAAACGGTCTTCGGCTCGTACAGCATGGCGGAGTTGATGTCTTCACCACCTACTCCCATGGTGTAACTGCCCATCGGGATGAATACCATGCCGTATGGGTCGGGCTGGCTGAAGGAAGAGGATGATTTGCGTACGCCAACCAGCTCTCCTTGATTGCCTCTGCCACAGGATGCAAGCAGCAATGCAACGGAAAAAACAAACAGTAATTTTTTCATCTTCTTGATAATCATATAGTTGTCTATCTTCTTAATGTTCAGGGTCTATTCCAATTAACCACCAAAATCCAAAATTATTGTATGCGAATGATAATTTTTATAAATATCTGACGCTGCGATAGTCTCTTGGCGTCCTGTCGGTGTCCAATTTGAAGCAATAACTCAATGCGATTTCATGGGATCCGGGGATGTTGTGTCCCATGGTATTAATGTCGTAGGCATAGCCTAATACAAAGTCTTTGATGGTCAGGCCAACGGTCAGTCCGATGGATTCCTGGGGCCTGTAGTTGACGCCCAGGGAGAAGAGGTCGTTATAGATCACCTTCATGCCGGCGTTGAGCTGCCAGGAGGCGATGTCTGTCATGAAATTGACGGAAGGAACGAACCTGAAGGTGGGCATGGTCTCCAGCACGAACGGATAACCTGCCACGAAATACAGGGTCCGATCGGTGGTGAAGCTTGCGGCGCTTTCACCCTGTCCCAGGGTTCGGCTGGTGGATTCAAGCAGGTTGATGCCTGAAACGCCGACATAGAACGATTCGGGAATCTGCCAGAACAGGCCGGCGCTGAGATCGAAAAGCATGCCGCTTTCGTCGCTCAGCTGGTTGAGCAGGGGATCGCCGACTTGGCCGGGGACCAACGACCCGAAGTTGACGGCACGGTTCAGCAGCGAGGCCGAAACGCCGATGCCGATGGTGGATCCGCCCAGATCGAAATGGTAGGAATAGCCTAATCCCACGTTGGTGTTCTTTTCATATCCCAACTGGTCGTTCAGGACAGAGAAGCTGATGCCGCCTCCCAATGCGCGGATAGGCATGTCGCCAGTGAGCAAGAAGGTGGTGGGTGCCATGCTGTTTCCCGATTGATCGACGAAACCGCCAGCCCATTGCTGTCTGTACAAGCCCAACAGGTTCACACCCTCGCTCAAGCCGGCAAAGCCGGGGTTGATATAGGCGTAGGAGTTGGTGAAGTTGGTGAATATCGGTGCCTGCTGTGCCCTTACTCCCGTCAAAGAGAGGATCGTGAGGGTGATGGCGAGGACGATGACTTTCAGTTTTGACATTTTCAGACAGTCTATGAAACGAGCGGCTAAATTACAAAAAATCTATTTTCGGAAAGCGAAATTTATTTGAAAAGTTTAATAACGTCGTTGCCATTGGCAAAAATAATCAAGGCCAGCACCAAAATCAAGCCGATATACTCAGCGATTTCCATGAATTTGTCGCTGGGTTTTCTTCGGGTGATGATCTCATAGAGTAGGAACAGGATGTGTCCGCCATCGAGGGCCGGGATAGGAAGGATATTCATCACGGCGAGGGCGATCGAGAGGAAGGCGGTCAGCCTCCAAAACATGCTCCAAACCCAGGTGTCGGGGAAGATCTTGCCGATGGAGATGAAGCCTCCCACGCTTTCGTATGCCTTGGTGCTCGGGTTGAAGATCAGCTTGAGCTGCTTCCAATAGTCGGAGATCTCGGAGAAGGTCTTGGAAAATCCCGCGGGTACGGCTTGCCAGAAGGTGTATTCCTTGGTGTCGAGGTTGAAGTACTCGCTCAAAGGAGCCAGATAGGCCCCGACTATCGCATCCTCGCCAAGGTGCATGGGCAGCGCCAAGGTGTCGAAATCGCGCACGACGACAATGGCGACATCTTGGTTCCTGAATTGTTTGATATGCTTGGTAAAGTCTTGGTAATACGGCGTTCGTATGTCGTTGATTCCGATGATGACGTCGCCGACTTCCAGGCCTCCTGCCTGGGCGGCGCTATTGTCGATGATGCCTGAAACCATGAAGGGCATCCTGTAGGAGATGAAGGTGCCGTTTTGGCTGCTCAAGAGCTTGCTCAAGGCATCGTCGGGCAGGGTGATGACCATGGGCTTTCCGTCACGCTCCACCTCGATGGTCTTGGCTTTTTCGAGGATGATCTGCATGGGAATGTCCTGGAAATTCACGATGTTTTTCCCGTCGATGGAGAGGATCTTGTCGCCGTCGCGCAAGCCGAACTCATAACCCAAGCTGTCAACGGAGATGCCGTACTTGTTGACTTCGGAGGTGGGCAGGAACTGCTCGCCGTAACTTGAGAGCAACCCAATATAGATGGTGATGGCCAGCACGACGTTCATGAACACACCTGCCACCATGATGATGAAACGTTGCCAGGCGGGCTTGGAGCGGAACTCCCATTCCTTTGGAGGCTGTTTCATCTGTTCCTTGTCCATCGACTCGTCGATCATGCCGGCAATCTTGTTGTAACCTCCCAAGGGAAACCAACCGATGCCATATTCCGTGCTGTCGCTACGGCGCCAGTCGTCCGCGTCGAGGGTGTTCAAGTCGATGGGCTCGTAATCCACTTCCTTCTTCCCGTTCTCATTCCGTTTCTCGACCTTCGTGTATTTCTCAGGGACGTTCTTGGAGAAAAACTTAAAGCGCCATTTGCCGTCCACTTTCTTGCAACGGAAGAGCGAGAAGCCCCAGTCGAAAAACAGGTAGAATTTGTCCACCCTGACCTTGAAGAGCTTCGCGGCGGCGAAATGCCCCAGTTCGTGGACGAAAATCAAAATGGATAGCGCTAAGAAAAACTGTAAGACCTTGGTGAGGATGATCATTTTTAAAGAATTTAGGAGACGGAATTATTCGGGATGGGCGAAGTTGATGTATTGCTGTGGGTCGAGCGACAGGCCATTGCGCCAAAGCTCGAAATGCAGTTGGGGCTCGGCGATGGCTTCGCCCGACTCGCCGAGGATGGCGATGGCTTCGCCTGCTTTGACGAAGTCGCCTTCCTTTTTCAACAGGGTGGCGTTATGCTTGTAGGTGGAGAAATAGTTGTCGTTATGTTGGATGCCGATGGTATAGCCGAAGTCTAACGTCCATGAGGCGAAGACGACGGTGCCATCGAGCACGGCCTTGATCACCTGGTTTTCCGGGGCGGCAATGTCAACGCCGTAATGGCCGTTGTCGGGGTCGTAGGCCCTGATGACGGTGCCTGTCAAGGGGGTGAAGAAGTTGTCAACCCCATAGTAATGGGAGGTTTTGATCAAGTTGCTTTGCAGCATCAGGTTATAGAGGTTGGCTTCCTCGAATTCGGCTCGCAGAGCGGAATCCTGGACCGATTTCCTGATTTCGATCGTGTCGATGTCGAATCCGAGCAAAGGCGCATAGATGTCGCGTTGATTCATGCTGTCGGCAGCGAAATCATAGCCCTCGACCACCATTTTCAGGTTCTTGAAATAGATGTCCTTGCGGTACAGCTCCCTTTCGATGGAGTCGGCACGGCGATTCAAGGCATAAACCTCGCGTTCAAGGGCCGATTTGTCGGTATAACCGGGGAAATACTCACGTAGCGGGGTGAAAAAGATGATAATAGCTGTGACGACCATCAATGCCAAAACGGCAATAATGGTGACAAGGCTAAGCTTGACCAATTTGGCATTGAAGACCTTCTTGATCCGTTGCCACCAGCGTCGCTTGCTTGTCATTTTGCCTTTTTCTTCAGCCATCGTCATACCATTAAATCGGCAAAATTACAAAAATATTGTTTACCTTAATAAAAAAAGAATCCCACCATTGCTGGCAGGATTCTTTCTTCTTCCTTCTGTCTTCCGACTTCTAAAAGGAATTACATCATTCCGTCCATTCCGCCGCCCATCGGCATGGGTGGGGTAGGAGGCGTAGGCTCCTTGTGGTTGCTGATGACACATTCGGTGGTCAGCAGCATGCCAGCGATGGAAGCGGCGTTCTCCAGGGCGACTCTCGACACCTTGACGGGGTCGATGACACCGGTCTTGAGCAGGTTCTCATACTTCTCGGTGTGGGCGTTGAAGCCGAAGTCGTTCTTGCCTTCCATCACCTTGTTGACGACGACCGAGCCTTCGAGGCCGGCGTTCTCAACGATCTGGCGCAGCGGCTCTTCAAGAGCGCGCTTGATGATGGCGATACCCGTTGTCTCGTCCTCGTTCTCGCCCTTCATCTTCTCGATGGCCTTGATGGCACGGATGAAGCCGACACCGCCGCCGGGGATGATACCCTCTTCGATGGCGGCACGGGTGGCGTTCAAAGCGTCTTCCACGCGGTCTTTCTTCTCCTTCATCTCGACCTCCGAAGCGGCACCGACATAGATGACTGCCACGCCGCCTGCCAACTTGGCCAGACGCTCTTGCAGCTTCTCACGGTCGTAGTCTGAAGTCGTGGTCTTGATTTGGGCCTTGATCTGGGCGGTACGGGCCTCGATGTCCTTCTTGGCGCCGTGGCCGTTTACGATGGTGGTGTTGTCCTTGTTGATGCTTACCTTGTCGGCCTGGCCGAGCATTTGCAGGTTGGCATCCTCAAGCTTGTAGCCCTTCTCTTCGCTGACGACGGTGCCACCGGTCAGGATGGCGATGTCTTCCAGCATTTCTTTTCTACGGTCACCAAAGCCAGGAGCCTTCACGGCAGCGACTTTCAGCGAGCCACGCAGACGGTTGACGACCAAGGTAGCCAAAGCCTCGCCATCGATGTCCTCAGCGATGATGATGAGCGGACGGCCGGTTTGCAAGGTCTTTTCGAGCACGGGGAGCAAGTCCTTCATCACAGAGATCTTCTTGTCGTAGATCAGGATGAAAGGATTCTCATAGACGGCTTCCATCTTCTCGGTGTTGGTGACGAAGTAAGGCGAGATATAGCCGCGGTCGAACTGCATGCCTTCGACGACATCGACGTAGGTGTTGATGCCCTTGGCGTCCTCAACGGTGATGACACCTTCCTGCTTCACCTTGCCCATAGCCTCGGCGATGAGGCCGCCGATGGTGCTGTCGTTGTTGGCCGAGATGGTGGCCACTTGCTTGATCTTCTCGTTGTCGCCGTCAACCTTCACGGCCATCTTCTTCAATGAAGCGACCACAGCGGCAACAGCTTTGTCGATACCGCGCTTCAGGTCCAAAGGATTGGCACCGGCGGTGACGTTTTTCAGGCCCGTAGCCACGATGGATTGTGCCAGCACGGTAGCGGTGGTGGTGCCGTCACCGGCGAGGTCGTTGGTCTTGGAAGCGACTTCCTTCACCAACTGGGCGCCCATGTTCTCAACGGGGTCGTTGAGCTCGATTTCCTTGGCGACCGTCACACCATCCTTGGTGATCTGGGGAGCGCCATACGACTTTTCGATGACCACGTTGCGGCCTTTGGGGCCGAGGGTCACCTTCACTGCGTTTGACAATGCGTCGACGCCTTTCTTCAGGCCGTCGCGTGATTCAATATTGAAAAGAATATCTTTTGCCATTTTTTATCGTTTTTAAATTCTTACTTCTTACTTCTTTCTTCTGACTTCTTAAATAATCGCGATCACGTCGGATTCACGCATGATCATATAGTCCTTGCCGTCGAGGTGGAACTCGGTGCCGGCATATTTGCCGTAGATGACATTGTCGCCGACCTTCAAGGTCATGGCGTTGTCCTTGGTGCCGGGGCCTACGGCGACTACTTTGCCTTGTTGGGGTTTTTCTTTTGCGGTGTCAGGGATGATGATGCCACTGGCGGTTTTCTGTTCGGCTGCGGCGGGCTCGATGACCACGCGGTCAGCCAAAGGTTTGATTGCTAATTTTGCCATTGTATTTGTTTTAATTAATTAGTTTGCCATTTTTAATTTGCCGTTCCCCGCTTGTCAGATTTCATGCCAAAATGGAAAAACAAAAAAAATGTCAGAATTTATGACATTCTGACATTTTTTACAGTTGTTTCGCTGTTTGGATCTATGCGACTTATTCAGCTGGTGCATTTGTTGCAGGAGCCTCAGTGGCAGGTGCAACAGGAGCGTTCAGCTCGATCTGCTCACGCATCTGCGTATCTTGTACGTCACCTGTACTGCCAGTCTTGATGGACATGCTTGACATCAAGCACAGCACCACCAGGATGATGGCCATCGTCCACGTGGCTTTTTCCAGAAAATCGGTCGTCTGACGAACACCCATCATCTGGTTTGCACTACCGAAATTAGAGATCAAACCGCCGCCTTTGGAGTTCTGAACCAAGACGACTAACCCAAGCAAAACGCTGACAACCAGGATTAAAATTACTAAAACTGTGTACATGTTGGTTATTTGTTGTTTGTTTGACTTGCTTTTATCATTTCAATTTGGGCTGCAAAGTAAACACTTTTTTCTGGATTATTCAAACTTAATTTTTCATAGATTGAAATTGCCTTCTCAAAATAGCCCTGTTTGAAGTATATTTTTGCCAAGGTTTCGCTGACGATGTCACCCTTGTCGGTGATGCTGTTTTGGGCCACCGAGATGGGATTGTAGAACTCCGCCTTGGGTCGGGTGATGCTCGGATTCTCAGCGATGAACTTGTCGATTAATTCTTTCCGGCTCAATTTCTTTTTAGGCACCTCGCCGCCTTCCTCTTGCTGGAGCTTTTCGTTTTCCATGGCCTTCAACCGGGCGGCAACGATGGCTTTCAGCTCGTCGAGCGACTTGCGCTTCTCGTCCAGCAAGGCCAATTCGGCCGACAGTTCCTCGTGGGTGCCGCTCAAGTTGATTTCTGGAATGATGAAGGTCTTTTCGGGAATCACCGAAAGTTCCCCTTCGCCTTCGCCGACTTTCTCGGAATCAACGAAACGGAAGAAGGGCTCTTCGGCTTCTTGAACCGGTTCTTCCTCGGCCGGTTTGGTAGCCCACCGTTGTTTGGCCAACAACGAGAACAGCCTGAGGTTGTTTCGCTCGGGGATGATGCTGGCAGCTTTTCGGAGCTGTTGGTCGTACAATTCGTTCCCCTCGTTTTGGTAAGCGATGGCAAGCAGGCATTGGGCCAGGCTGAAATAGGGATAGCGCACGGCAATGGATTCCATGTCCTTCACCGATTCGCCATGCAGCGTCTCAGGCTTGTTGAGATAGGTTATCAGCTCCGTTGTTTCCATGGCTTACCAGTTTACCAATGCTTTGTTGAACACGTCTTCCACAAGCGCTTCGATGATGGTTCCGGTCAGGGATTCCTGCACGGAGTTCAGGTCTTGGTCGCTCGGATAGTCTTCGTAATGCGAGAACTTGGTCTCGAAATTCTTGGTGTCGTCAAAAGTGTTGAAAAACCGCACGTTGACCGTGATGGTGAGTCGGTTCAAGGCGGCAGTCTGTCCAGCGGTGATGGCGATGGGGGTGGTCTTGTAGTCGACGATCTCGCCTTCGAATGCCAGGTCGCCGCCCGCCTCCACCATGTCGAGCGATGTCTGGTTCATGACGGCATCGCGCAGGGCTGTGGTGAAATCGTTGCTCAGGGTGGGGTTGATCAGCTGGGCTTGGTTCGGGAAATACTGCACCGATACCGTCTTCGCTTCGGCAGGGATGGAAGCTCCTGAGAAGGAATAGATGCCGCAACCGTTGCAAATGACGGCCAGCAGACAGACGATATAGAGGCAGGTTTTTCTCATTTACTTGATTCCGAATTCATTGATTTTCCTATACAGGGTGCGTTCGCTGATGCCCAGTTCCCGGGCGGCGTCCTTGCGTTTTCCGTTGTATTTCTCCAACGCTTTCTTGATCATCTCAATCTCGTTTTGCTCCAAGGAGAGCGATACGGGCTCGTGTTGCTCGTGAAACACTTCTTCGGAGGGGGTGATGTCCATGAAGTCGGGTTCGATGGTGACGGGATCGGTGTGGTCCACGGGGATGGGCTCGATATAGTTGGTGCTGATGATGTTTTGGTGCGTCGTCAGCTCGTTGACAGTGTGTCGGAGTTCGGCGATGTCGTGTTTCATCTCAAACAGTACCTTATATAATAAATCGCGTTCCGACATTCCTTCGGTGCTCTCTTCTCTCTGGAACAGGACGGGGAGGGCGTTGGAGATCTTGTTGGGCAGATAGCGTTCCAACACGGTGTCGGTGATGACACGCTGCTGTTCGATGATGGAAATCTGTTCCGTCACGTTCTTGAGTTGGCGCACATTGCCGTCCCAGCGGTAGTTTTCCAGCACTTTCACGGCTTCGGAGGTTAGGGAGATCACGGGAATGCGGCTCCTTTCGGCGAAGTCGGAAGCGAATTTGCGGAACAGCAGATAGATGTCTTCTTTGCGTTCGCGCAAGGCTGGGATATGGATTGGGATGGTGTTGAGACGGTAGTAGAGGTCCTTGCGGAACTTGCCTTTTTGGATGGCATCGGGCAGATCGACGTTGGTGGCGGCGACCACACGTACGTTGGTCTTCATCACCTTGGAGCCGCCCACTCGGATGTATTCGCCGTTCTCCAGCACGCGCAGAAGACGGGCTTGGGTGGGAAGGGGCATTTCAGCCACCTCATCCAGGAAGAGCGTGCCTCCGTCGGCGATCTCGAAATAGCCCTTGCGCTCGGCGATGGCGCCGGTGAACGAGCCTTTCTCGTGGCCGAAGAGCTCTGAGTCGATAGTGCCTTCGGGGATGGCACCGCAGTTCACGGCAAAATATTGTCCGTGCTTGCGAGCGCTGTTTTGGTGGATGATTTTCGGAAATACATCCTTGCCCGTGCCGCTCTCGCCCGTGATGAGCACGGTGAGGTCGGTGCTGGCCACTTGCGCTGCAATCTCAATGGCATGGAGCAGCTGCGGGTCGTTCCCGATAATGCCGAAGGTCCGTTTGATGCTTTGTACGTCCATTATCTCAGCACTCCATTAAGTTCTTTCTCAATCGCTCCTTGAATTCTATTCATGGTTTTCTCAATCATCTTGTCCGTCAGCGTGGAGGTGGTGGACATCAGGATGAAGCTCATGGCGTATTGTTTCTTGCCCTCTGGGATCTTGTCGCCTTCATACACATCGAAGAGGCTCATCTCCTGGAGGATCTTGTTTTCGGCTGCCATGGCGACTTTCTTCACCTGTTCGAAAGTGACGTTCTTGTCGAAAATCATGGCCAGGTCGCGGCGTACCGACGGGAACTTCGAGAGCGGCTCAAAGTGGACCTCCGGGGCCTTTCCATAATGCTGCATCAAAGTCGTCCAGTGCAAGGTGGCATAGAACACATCTTTCTTGATGTCGAACAGTTTCAAGGTCTTCTTGTCGAGCTTGCCCAGGGTGGCGAGCTCCTTGCCGTCAAGGGCAAGGACCAGCGAATACTCGAAGTGTTTTTGTGAGCCTTCCTTGACCTCCAGCTGGTTTGGATTCACTCTCAGCAGGTGCAGGATCCCCATCACATATTGCTTCAAATCGAAGAAATCGATGGGTTTGGGTTGGTTGTTCCAAAGTTCTTCCTGCTTGTTGCCGGTTAAAAAAAGGTCGAGATGGCAATACTCCGAGTAGGGTGCCAACGCCTCTTGGTCGTTATGAGCCTTGGCGTTGTAGAAATATACGTTGCCGAACTCGAAGAACTTCATGTCGGCCACCTTGCGGTTCTGGTTGAAGGCGATGCTCTCAAGGCCGCCCCAGAGCAGGGTCTGGCGCATCACGTTGAGGTCGCTGCTAAGCGGGTTCATGATCTTCACATTACGCTCGGGGTCGAAGTCGGCGAAAGCTTCGCTGTAGGCCGACTTGGTAAGGGAGTTGTTCATGATCTCGTAGAAGCCGTTCGACACGAGCATGTCGCTGATCTTCTGCTGCAGCTGGTCGGCGTTGGGTTTCACGGCGCGGCTGATGGAGGCGTGGATACGGCTCGGGATGGCGATGTTGTCGTAGCCATAGATGCGAAGGATCTCCTCCACAACGTCGGCGGGACGGGTGACATCGACCTTGCAGGTCGGGATATCGACCACCACATGGGTCTCATCTTGTGAAACCACCTTGCATTCGAGGCTCTTCAGGATGTTGACCGCCTGGGTCTTGTCGATGTCCTGTCCGGCAAGCATGTTGAGGTAGTCGAACTTCAGATCGACTTGGGCAGGCTTGAAGTCGCCGTTCTTGACATCTTTGATCTCAGATGAAATGGTGCCGCCGGCAAGTTCTTTCACCAGCATGGCAGCGCGTTTCAGGGCGTAAAGGGTGATGTTCGGGTCGGCTCCGCGTTCGTAGCGGAACGAAGCGTCGGTCTGCAGGCCATGGAACTTGGCCGTCTTGCGGATGCTGGTGGGGTTGAAGTAGGCGCTTTCCAAGAAGATGTTGGTGGTCTGCTCGGTGACGCCCGACTTGATACCGCCAAACACACCGGCGATGCACATGGGCTCCTCGGCATTGCAGATCATCAGGTTGCGTGCATTGAGCTTGCGTTCCACACCGTCCAAGGTGATGAAAGGCGTTCCTTCGGGCAGGCATTTCACCACGACTTTCTTGCCCGTGATCTTGTCGGCATCGAAGATGTGCATGGGCTGGCCCACTTCCATCAGGACGTAGTTGGAGATATCGACGATATTGTTGATGCTGCGGATGCCGACAGCTGCCAGGCGATTCTTGAGCCAGTCGGGCGAGGGACCCACCTTCACGCCGCTGATGCTCAGTCCGGAATAACGCGGGCAGGCGGCAGTGTCTTCCACCACCACTTCGATGTCGTTGTCGTGGTTCTCCACCTTGAAGTCATCAACCGAAGGGACGACGAGGTGGTATTGTGTGGTGTTCTCGCGTTGGTTGAGGGCGGCCACGAGGTCGCGTGCCGATCCGATGTGCGAAGTGGCGTCGCTGCGGTTGGCGGTAAGGCCGATCTCGATGGTATAGTCGTTCTCTACGGGGAAGTAGAACGAAGCGGGTTTGCCCACTTCATAGGCTTCGGGCAGCACCATGATGCCTTCGTGCGAAGTACCCAGCTGGAGCTCGTCCTCGGCGCAGATCATGCCTTCCGACACCTCTCCGCGGATCTTGCCTTTCTTGATGGTGAAATGCTCGTCGCCACTCCAGAGCTCGGTGCCGATGGTGGCCACCAACACTTTTTGGCCCGCTGCCACGTTGGGCGCGCCGCACACGATGTGCAACGGCTCCTCGCCGCCGCAATCGACGGTGGTGATGTGCAGGTGGTCGGAGTTGGGATGATCGACACAGGTGAGCACCTTGCCTACCACCACACCCTTGAGCGATCCCTTCACCGACTCAAAGGGGGTGAGGTCTTCCACTTCAAGACCTGTGGAGGTCAGCAGCTCGCTGACTTTTTCCGCTGAGTAATCGCAGTTGACATATTGTTTCAACCAGTTATAGGAGATTTTCATTCTTGTTAAGTTTTGATTTGGGCGGCAAATATACGAAAATCTGACAAAATGTCACATTTTCTATTTGAATTATTCTTTATTCCAAATTCTTTCTTCTATATTCTTAAAAAGTTGTATCTTTGCTCCCAAATACATTTTTGAAAAATGCCAGAAAACATCTTTTCGAATTTTGAACCTGTCGACCAGAACAACGTCGTCTCGAAAGAGTATGACAACATCAAGCCGTTCTATGCTTCGTCGCATGGTCCCAGCAGGCTCTTTACCGCAATTTATAAAGGCAGGAAGGTTGTCATCAAGACCTTGAAGGCTGAATTTGCACAGGACGACCAATGCCGTGAAAACCTGAAGAAGGAATACGAGATCACCAGTCAGTTGGACTACAAGTTCATCCGCAAGGCTTTGGGCTTTGAGAACATCCAGGGGTTGGGCGAAAGCATCATATTCGAATACATCGATGGCAAGTCGCTTGCCGAGCATGTGCGTGTGGGCACCCTTAACGAGAAACAGATCAAGAGCGTCTTGATCGATCTTTGCGACGGCTTGAACTACATGCACCAACGCGGCATCATCCATTGCGACCTCAAGCCTGAAAACATCATGGTCACTGCCGCCGATTTCCGTGCCAAGATCATCGATATCGGACTGCCCGAGACGGAATACAAAACCGACCGTGAGCTCTTGATCAAGGAAAACGAATTCATCGCTCCGGAACTCATCAAGGGAGAGGAGGCCGATCCTCGTTCGGATGTTTATTCGATGGGAAAAATCATCGAGTTCATCGTTGAGCGCAACATGCTCAGCCAGTTCTCCAGCGTGGCCACCCATTGCACCCAGTTTTCCCGCGAGCAGCGTTTCGACAGCATCTCTGATGTCCGTTCCGTCATCACCAAGGGCTATTCGATGGTCAAGCTCATCATCCTGCTGCTGGTGCTTGCTGCGTTGGGCGTGCTCGCCTACCTCTACATCCCGAAGATTGTGGAAAAGTCGAGGGCCGAGAAGGCGGAACGGCTGGTGGTGGACTTCAGCCATGAGATGGATAAGATCAATGCCGAAACAAACGCGCTTTGTGAGAAATACAGGCTGCTGTCCTTGACAGAGGCCGTCAACGTACCAGATGCCTGGAAGGAAGACAGTGTGAGGTTCAGCCAGCAGCTGGCGCCTTTCATGAGCATGGACAGTCTGCGCCAAGTTGCTGCAGTGGCTTTCGAGAATCAGAAACAGGCCATCGTCAACAGCCGTCAGCACGATTATGACGCCTTGCTGATGACGGAATTCCGTCAAGCCACCGACAGCATCGCTGTGGCAATGAGGAGCGGCACTGTGAATGTTTCGGACTCCCTGATGTTGGTTATTGCCGGTCAATGGTATCAAAAAACTCATTAAATCGAATTTCGCGTGATTAACAGGAAACCCATATTTTTATTTGTTGCCTTTGTTGCGGCGCTGTTGATGCTCGGCGGTTGCTCCACCAAGAGAAACACTATTACGCGTCGAGCCTATCACAACCTCACAAGCCACTTTAACGTCTATTGGAACGGCGAACACAGCCTGATGGAGGGCGACCGCCAATTGAGGAATAGTGTCAAGGATGACTATTCGAAAGTGCTTCGGGTTTTCAACTATGGCACCAAAAACGATGCAATGAGCCTGAACTCACAGATGGACCGCGCCTTGCAGAAGACTTCCATCTGTGTCCAGAAGCACTCCATGAAATTCAACGGCAAGGAGCGAGTGAAATGGATCGACGATGCCTACCTCGTGATGGCAAAGGCTCACTTCTACAAGCAGGACTACATCCCAGCCAAGCGCACCTTCGACTTTGTCACTTCTGAATTCAGCTACAACGACATCGCCTTGGTGTCCAACCTATGGCTTGTCAAGACTTATATCCAAACCGAACAGTATTCAAAGGCCATTGCGATCATCGAACTGCTCCAAAGCAAGATGGTCAGCCAAAAGAAAGTCCCGAAGGAATTGCTGCGCAACTTTGACCTTACGGTTGCCGATTATTACATCGCCACCAAGGATTACCGCCGCGCCATCGATTATTTGAAAGCAGGCATGATGCAGACCAAGGATCGCGACATGCGCCTGAGGGTCATGTTCATTCTGGGTCAGATCTACATGGAGCTGGACGATGCCAAGCGGGCCACGGAATGGTTCAAGAAAGTGTCCAAGAAGAATCCGCCTTACGAAATGCTCTTCGAATCGAAGATGAACATGGCCAGGATGGGTTCCGCCGGCAACGCCAAGGAGCTTTATAAGATGCTCAACCGGATGCTCGACGACAGAAAGAACGAAGAATACATCGACCGCATCTATTTCGCCATGGCGGAACTGGCCATGCGTGAAGGCGATGTCAGCAAGGCCATTGGCTTCTACAGGGAGTCGGTGGCGGCCGCCAAGACCAACCGCATCCAGCGTGCGACTTCATCGCTGAAGGTGGCCACCATCCTTTTCGACCGCAACAACTACGAACTGGCGCAGGCCTATTACGATACGGCTGTGAATGCCATGGACAAGAACACCTATCCCGACTACGACAGCGTCAACAACATCTCCCAAACCCTCAACGATTTGGTCAGGAACCTCACCGTAATCCGCGATCAAGACAGCCTTTTGAGGGTTGCCAGCATGGATTCTGTCAGCCGAAACAGATTGATCGACAAGATCATCGCCGAGGTAATCGAGCAAGAACGCATCGAGAAGGAACAGCAACAATATGAGGAGCAGCTGGCACTCATGGGAAGCACCGTGTCGAGAACATCCTCCCAATTAGAGGAACCCGGTGCCTCTGGTGGATGGTATTACTACAACCCGACAACCTTAAGGAACGGGTTCAATGAGTTCAGCAGGAAATGGGGCATGCGTAAGTTGGAGGACAACTGGCGTCTTTCCGACAAGCGCAACATCAACAGCGGTGCCTTCGATGGCGGCTGGGGTGGGTCCAAGGATAACGAGGGTTCCAACGACACGCTGATGGCGGGAGTCACCAACCACGACAGGGCCTATTACCTGCAGTCGCTTCCGCTGACCGACGAGCAAAAGAAAGAAGCACACCTTCAGATTTCCGACGCTCTTTACAATGTAGGCTTCATCTATCTCGACCGTTTGTCGGACTATCCCCGCTCCATCGAGTCGTATGAGAGATTGGACACCCGCTATCCGGGCAACAAGAATGAGCTTCCTTCCTGGTACGCCCTTTACAAGATGTACAACGACTTGAGCAATACGGAAAAGTCGGACGACTACAAGAGCCGAATCCTCAGCAAGTATCCCGAGTCGAGCTATGCCAACTTCATCCTTGATCCCAACTATTACCAGAAGCTCGAGGAAGAGTCGAAACAAGCTTCGGATCTCTATACCAGGACCTACGAAGCTTATCAGCAGGGACAGTATTACCGCGTGAGGATGAATGCCGAACGGGCGCTTGAGCTCTATGCTTCCGATACGGCATTGGCTCCACGTTTCGCCTTGCTGGATGCCGTATCCCGCGGCCGTCTCGAAACGGTCGATACCATGGCTTACGCCTTGCTGAGAGTGGTAAGGCAGTATCCTAACAGTAGCATTCGCAGCTATGCCACGACCTTGCTTCAGGACATCAATGAAGAATATCATCTGGGAATGAACCTGGGTGGCCTCGACCTTGGCAAAGATGGCCCCAAGCAACCTGAAAAGCCTCAATCGCCCTACAAGTATGAAACCAACACGCCGCATTTAGTGTTGGTGGCCTTCAATTCGAAAGTCATCAGGGTGGAGCCTTTGAAAGTGAGAATCTCCGACTTCAACAAAAAAGAGCACCGCTTCAAGGAGTTCGAAATCAATAGTTTCATGCTTTATGACCAGATGATGGCAGTGACCATCGGCACTTTTGCCAATCAACAAGAAGCGAGAGATTACATTGCGTCCATGTTCCTGACGGACTACCTCTTTGGCGGTATGGACAAGAATTCCTATTCCGTATTGCCCATCTCCACTGCCAACTACGCTGTCTTCTTGAAGGAGAAGAAAGTGGGCGACTATGTGGTCTTCCTTCGCGAAAATGGATTAACGGACCTGGTCACTACCATTACTTCCGCCGATAGCAAAGACACCCCCAAGGATCGTCTTGACAACAAAGAGGATAAAGGCGATGGCAAGGGTGAGGTGAAAGGAGAGAAAAAAGACGATATAAAGGGAGAGAAAAACGGTGACGGCAAAGGTGAGATCAAAGGTGGTGAAAAAGGTGATGGCAAGGGTGAACTCAAAGGCGGAGAAAAATTCTTCAAGGGTAAGATAGAACAGCTCGATGGATTTGATCCGGGAGACAAAAAAGACAAACCAATTAAGAAACAATAACAATAAAACAATAATACTATGGAATCTCCAGTAAGAAACCTAATAGGTAAAGGTACCGTCATCAAAGGAGACATTGAATCCAGCGGTGATATCAGGGTGGATGGCCGTCTCATCGGCTCCTTGAAATCGAATGGTAAAATCGTTGTCGGACAAACCGGTGTTGTGGAAGGCGACATGACCTGCAAGCAAGCCGAGATCTCCGGAATGGTCAAAGGCATTTTGAAGTGTGAGGAACTCACCTCGCTCAAGGCCACTTCTAAAGTTGAGATCGACATGATCACCAAGCAGCTCTTCATTGAAGTGGGTGCTGTGTTCACCGGCAAATGCCAGATGTCGCAACCTACTACCGTTCAACAACCACAGAACAAATAAGGAAAAAAAGGTTTTATGATCAATGCTTATGTATTCCCTGGTCAGGGAGCTCAATTTGTAGGCATGGGCAAGGACCTTTTCGACCATTCGTCGAAAGCGAGGGACATGTTCCATAAAGCCAACAGGATCTTGGAGTTCAAGATTACCGAGATGATGTTCGATGGCACGGACGAGGACCTTCGTCAGACGAAGGTGACCCAACCCGCCATTTTCCTTCATTCGGTCATCCTGGCCACCATTTTGGAGGATTTCCAGCCCAATATGGTCGCTGGCCACTCGCTTGGCGAGTTCTCGGCATTGGTAGCCAACAAGGTGCTGAGTTTCGAGGATGGCTTGCGGCTGGTTGCCAAACGTGCCAATGCCATGCAGAAAGCTTGCGAGATGCAGCCTGGCACCATGGCGGCTGTGATCGGCATGGAGGACAGCGTGGTGGAGAGCGTTTGCGCCACTATCCATGACACGGTGGTGGTTCCGGCCAACTACAACTGCCCGGGTCAGATTGTCATTTCAGGTACCGTTGAGGGTGTCGCCCAAGCCACTGAGAAATTGCAGGAGGCAGGGGCTAAGAGGGTTCTTCCGCTCAAGGTGGGCGGCGCCTTCCATAGTCCGCTGATGGAGCCTGCCCGCGTGGAGCTGGCAGAAGCCATCAATGCTACAAGATTCAACTACGGCATTTGTCCGATCTATCAGAATGTCACAGGGCAATCGGTTACCGATCCCGAGATCATCAAGAAGAATCTCGTGGCCCAGCTGACTTCACCGGTGTGCTGGACCCAGACCATGCAAAACATGATTGCCAACGGCCTCAACTGTGTTGTGGAGGTCGGTCCCGGAACGGTGCTCCAAGGTCTTTTCAAGAAGGTTGATCGCAACCTGGAGATGTCAAGTGCCTCAATAAATGGATAATAGAAAATCCCCTCACCCCATCCCGGCACGATCGTTCCTGTGGATGGTGGTTCTTGGTTTGCTCGTCGGTTTCTTTATCAGCGTCGTCAATGAGAACATCCAGTTGAAGCGGCGCCCAAGGGTGATTGCATCCAGCAAGTTCGACGAGGTGATGTATTATATTAATAATGTATATGTCGATACCGTCAAGACGGCGGAACTCGAGGAGGAGGCCATTGTCGCCATGATGGACGAGCTTGATCCGCACAGTTCCTATATCTCGGTGGAGGAGTTCAATGCCGTCAACGATCCCTTGCTGGGTAGTTTCGAGGGCATCGGCGTGCAGTTCCGCATCGTTGACGACACGGTTTGCATCGTCAACACCATCAAGGGTGGCCCTTCGGAAAAGGTGGGTATTATGGCGGGCGACCGTATCGTGTATGTGAACGACTCGCTCATTGCCGGGGTCAAGATCAAGAACGACGGCGTGATGCGGCTGCTGAAAGGTCCCAAGGGCACCCAAGTCAAAGTGAAGAACTATCGGAGAGGCGTTGCCGGATTGCAGGAGTTCACCATCATCCGCGATGTCATCCCTACCTATAGCGTCGATATCGCCTACATGCTTGATGACAAGACAGGTTACATTAAGTTGAGCAAGTTTTCGGCGACCACCCATAAAGAGTTTGTGGAGGCAGCTAAGAAGCTGAAGAGCGTGGGGATGCAAAAGCTTGTTTTCGATCTTCGCGGCAATGCCGGCGGTTATCTCAACGAGGCGGTGGATATTGTCGATGAGTTCCTTCCCAAGGGTAGTTTGGTGGTGTTCACCGAAGGCCGTAGCAGGCCCAGGGTGACTTTCCTGGCTCGAAAGAAAGGTGTGCTTGAGGACATGCCCGTGGCGGTGTTGATCGATGGCGAGTCGGCCAGCGCCAGCGAAATTGTGGCAGGTGCACTTCAAGACAATGACCGAGGCACCATCGTGGGTCGCCGCTCTTTTGGAAAGGGCTTGGTGCAGGAACAGATCATGCTCAGCGACAATTCGGCCATCCGCGTGACGGTGGCACGCTACTACACCCCTACGGGGCGGTGCATCCAAAAGCCTTTTACGGGCAACAGGGAAGACTATCTTCTGGAGTCGTACGACCGTTATGAGAACGGCGAGTTGTTCTCGGCCGATAGCATCCACTTCGCCGATTCGTTGAAATACTATACGCCCAAGGGCAAAGTGGTGTATGGCGGAGGCGGCATCATGCCCGACGTGTATGTTCCGTTGGTTGATGACAGCACGGAATACTACTTCAACAAGATCGTCAACCTTGGCATCCTGTACCAATATGCCTTCGACTATTGCGACATCCATCGTCAGGAGTTGGTTCGGTTCAAGACGGTGGCCGATTTCGACCGGTCGTTCCGTGTCACGGATGCCATGTTCAACGAGCTGGTGAAGAAGGCCGAAGCCAAAGGCATCAAAGGCAATGAGAAGGAGAAGCAGGTGGCTCGCAAAGAGTCGGATATCCTCTTGAAAGCCTATATTGCCCGTGATGTTTTCGACGAGGAGGGCTTTTATCCGATTTATCGGGCCATGGATGACGTGTTGCAGAAGGCCTTGGAGGTGTTGGAATAAAAAAATCTCTTTTGCCTGCATCAGATTCAAATTAATTCTTTAATTTTGCAGCCCGATTTTTAGGCAAATGGAAAAGGAAAACGAATTCTTGATCCCTGTCAGCGGCCTCGCCCTTGGCGTCCACAACTACAAGTTCGACATTAAGGACGATTTCTTTGCCGATCTGGACTATTCCGAGGTGAAGCATGGCGCGGTGACGGTGAATCTTGAAGTGGTAAGGGAGGAGTTGATGATGACCCTGAACTTCCACATCGAAGGCAAGGTGGAGGTTCCATGCGACCGCTGCGCCGACGAGTTCTTCATCCCGATCCAGAGCGAGCAGGTGTTTTACATCAAGCTCGGTGCCGAAGAGGTCGAGGAAACTGACGACGTGGTTGTGGTGCCTGCTGAGGAGCACGCCTACGACATCCGTTCTTTGGTTTATGAATACATCATCCTGTCGATACCGATCCATCGAGTTCATCCCGAAGGTGAATGTAATCCGCAAGTGCTGGCACTTCTTTCCCATGACGAGGAGCCCTCTGACGAGAAGGAAGTCGAAACGGATCCGCGGTGGGCGGCGTTGAAGGATGTCAAGATTGAAGATAATTAATATACTGGTATTAACATTTTAAAATAAAAGTAAAATGGCACATCCTAAACGCAGACAGTCTCACACCAGAGGCGCAAAGAGAAGAACTCATTACAAGGCTGAAGTCCCGACGATCGCAGTTTGCCCAGTGACCGGCACCATGCACGTCTATCACAGAGCATATTATGTTGACGGCGACCTTTACTACAAAGGCAAGCTCGTCATGGCAGCCAAGCAATAACGGATTTTTTTCATAATCTTTATATTGTTTTTCCCCACTGGGCATGTACCAGTGGGGTTTTTTTACGTCATTGCGAGTGCTTTCTCTGCAGAATCAAACTCCAGCGTCAGCTCGCTATAATGATGTGCGTCTGAGGAAATGATCATCGGAATTCCCAGTTTGTGGGCTTCGGCCATCAGCCAAGGGGAAGGATAGAAGCCGTTATAGCGTTTCTTGTAAATGCCACGGGTGTTGATCTCCAAAATCAATCCCTTCTGATGGATAAGGTCGAGGGTTTCCAGCGCCAGCTTGCGGTACCATGGCTCATCCTCGTGGAAATACCGGTCGCGGTTGTGCATCTTGATCTTGTCGAAATGCGCGATGATGTCGAATTCCTCATGTTCGATCATCTCGTTGGTCTGCTCAAAGAAACGCTTTACGCCCTTGCGGATGTCGCCGCCAAAGAACTTTTGAAGGCCTTCGTCGTAGATCTCCCACTTTGGTCCATCAATAAACCAAAGTTCCTCGGGGTTGGCCGACTGACCCACCAGATGTACCCCACCAATCAAATAATCCAGGTGGTATTTCTCTTTGGTCGTGGCAAAAGGCTCTGTAACACCGGTGATGTAATCCGTTTCCAAACCACAGAGGATCTCTATCTTGTCCTTGAATTCCTCTTTCAACGCAGCGATTTCTGCCACGTAGTTCGGCATATTATCCTCCTTTACAGCAAAGGTGGTTGCAAATGGCAGGGGCCCGTGTTCCGAAAAGCCAAGTTTAGTTAATCCCTGACGGATGGCTTCTTCCACCATTTCTTTGGGAGTGGATTTGCCGTCGCTATAGATGCTATGGGTATGAAGGTTGAAGGGTTGCATAACGAAAGAATCATTATGCAAAGATACGAATTATGGCAATAATGTCAGCGACTTCCCACCAAACTTGGCGGAGATCAAGCCGTATTCAGCACTGTAATGCCATTCAAAGAGGAGTTCACCCGTCTGGGAACTGTATAAGATGCCGGAATGGACTTGATTGTAGGTCGTTCCGTCAATGGTGACGGTCTCTGCCGGATTGTAAGTGAAGAAGCAGTCAATCAATAGATCCCTATTCCAAAATGCAAAGAGTTCCTTGCCGGGAACAATCGTGAAGCTAAGTTTGTCGCTGGTTCGTTCACATTCCAGGTTCACCGAACGGGCATAGCAATAGTTCTGGGGGAGATAGTGCATTTTTTCGTCTCCGTAGGGGTTGTAGTTCTCGCCGTCAAAGAGATGGGTCTCGTCGAGGACAACGGAAAAGGCAAGCGTGTCGCCATTTTGGTTTGTGAAACTGACGGTTTGTCCCATTTGGTAAGGGATGAGAGCGGCTTCCGATGCGGGAAGAAGCTTATAAATCTCAGCGTGTTCAATGCAAGCGCTCATCACCATGAGCATCATGCAAAAAATCATGATCTTTTTCATTGTTCCTTGTCTTTAAGTCCGTACCTAACTCCGATGCTGAAGCATCCTTCCATGCCGATGCCATATTGGGCGAATCCTGCCCAGCGCTTGTTGCCGACCTCAATGCCGATGGGCGTAAACTGATAGGCGAAGCAGCAATGGTTGTCGGGAAGGATGATCTCGTATTCGTAATAAGGGTTCTCATAGATAATTCCATCGGTGATATCGGTATCAAGCCGGTAGTTCCAGAAGCTGACCCCAAGGGCCAGTTTGCTGTAAAGGACAACATGTTCGGTGTTATACCAGTTGGTTTTGAGATGTCCCATCAAGGTGTGGCTCGACTCACCCAAACGGCAGATAGGGAAGCCGTTATCGTAATAAGTTAGCTGTCGCGGGTCGAAGCAATAGGTGGCTCCCACGCCGACGACCTTGGTGAAGCGGCGCGTATAAGTGGCATAGAAGGCGCCAAGACGATCCATTTCGCCACCGTAAGGTACCCATCTCCATGGCCTAAAGCTGCTGGCCGGAAAAAAGCCATAGCCAATACTGAACTCGTTTTTGTTGCTTCGGCTGGTGTCGCGCTGCGCGAAAACAGGCAACGACAAGGCCATGACCAAGCCGAGTAGAATGATTTTGGTTTTCATAAATCCTTGTTTTTTATCTTTATTTTATAATTATTAAACCAACCTTCAGCCTCGTCGGTGCCGTTGCTGATGACCAGATGGTAACGGCCCCAAGGCTGGCCTCCCATATAGAAACGAGAGGAAGCTTTGGGATAGGTTTCGATCGTGTCGCAAAACACGGTCGGGCCGTTGTCCCTGCTGATGCTAATCTCACAATCCCCCATCTCCTCATGGAAATACACATAGACAGTCTTTCCCCAATATCCCGCCTCAAGGTTGGGATTCTTCATGTCACCGTTGCTCAACGAGCCTTTGATGTCGATTTTGTTTTTGTCATCGATGAGCGAATAGCCAGGAGGTTCTTTGGTGCACGAGAAAGCAATGAACATCAAGGTTGCAATGGCAATGACGGGTGCTGCTAATGTTTTGTTTTTCATATTATTATGCGTTTTCTTTTATCTTTTTATTTAGACTCGCCCTGATTTTATCGACATTATAGACGCTGCACCCCAGCACATCGGCGTATTCCTGACGCGATAGCTTAAAGTGCGAGAGCAAACAGTATCGGAACTCCGAATCGTTCAAGTCGGGGTAGTTTTGCCGGATGGAGGCGATAAAGCCGGGATGTACACCCTCGAAAGCTTGCTCGAAACTCGTCCAATGGTCTTCGCCTTCAAACAAAGCCTTTTCCAAATCCTTGAAGTTCATGGTGTTGTTACGGTCATGTGAATACACCTCGAAGCAACGGATGATATGGCATCTTTGGAGGTACTCGTCTTTCAGTTTGTCGTCGGTTTGCTGTTGGAGCGCATCGAGTTGGGTTTTGAGAGCGCTCTGTTCCTGTTGTTGCTGGGCATTGCGTTTCTTCAATTCCAGCAGGTTGGCGCTGATCTCGGCCTCGATGCGTTTCTTTTTCAAAGCATTGAGAATCAGTATTGTGACAATCACCAATGCGGCAATCAAAACGACGGTGAGCAGGATGATGACCCGTTGCCGTGAGAGCATCTGGCGGTTGTGTCGATTGGCTTGGGCCTCGAAGTCGTATTTCTTTTGGATTTCGAGGACGGAACTTTGCGTTTGGTCGGTGAGGAGATCCAAGGCAACCTGCTCATGTTGCTTCTCAAATTGATAGGCGCTTTCGTAGTCGCCCTTGCTCAATGCATCTTTGATGAGGAAACCATACACGGCGGCCATGGTCTCGGGCTTGCATTCCACCGTTTCTATAGCCTTGATCATTTGGGTTTTATAGTATTCCAACGAATCGCGCTCATCCAAGGCCAGATACACTTTTGCTAAGTTGAGCAGGGCAATGGGACGGCGTTTCTCGTCCATCAAAGGCAGAGTTTTTCGTAGGCAATCCAAGGCGGTATCGTATTCTTCAAGCAGCTGGTAGGCAACGGAATAGTTGTTCCACACGGAGGCCTCGGTGATGTTGTCTTTGGAGGTCTGGGCAAGTTTCAAGGCTTTTTCGAGATAGACAAATGCACTGTCGTATTCATCGATGACGATATTCATCATGGCCACGGCGTTGAGGCATTTGGCCTTGCGCGAGAGGCTGTCGCCCCATAACTCGGCGGCGGCTTGGTAGTTGGCGATGGCATCTTTCTCGTGACCGCTGGCGTTGAGCAGATCACCTATGTAATATTGCGCGAAGGCGGCGCTGACGGAGTCGCCTGTCATCCTTCCGTAACGGTCGGCCTCTTGGTAGCAGTTCATGGCGGCTTCGTATTCCTTTTTGGCTTGGCGCACGCGGCCACTGTAAAGGGCGGCAGGGGCGGCATTCCCATAATCCTTGTTCTTCACGAAATAATCGTAAGCCTCAAAAATCTGGTCGTCTTGGCTGATGTCCTCATCGGCCCGGTATTTGTCGCGCACCTCGCTGACCAACGATGCCATGCGCTCCGTTTTGGCCTTCGAATGGAAAGTACATGACGAAAACAGGAGGATCATTCCCAAGAGCAAACAAAAAACACGCTGTATCATGCTCAAATTCTTTTCAGCAAAAATACGACGCATTTTTATGTTTTATTACATCAGTCTGGCCGATTACAAACTTTTATAAATCAAGATTACTGATTATCAATAATTTGATAATCTCTATTACAACTTTTTCCGTTCCCAGGGCGTTTTTTAGCTTTCCGCTTCCACTATCTTGTAAACTTTGTCTCCCCTGCGGACCACTTCCTTCACTGGGATGGAGCATAGGTCGCCCTTGACGGCTTGGAGCACAGGACCATCATCAAGGCGAAGCTCACGGACGCTATCTTCATAGACACCGGTGGTGGGACCGATGATCATGATGGGATCGTCGAGGTTGAGGTCATGGGTCTCGATGCGGATCTCGGCGACGCTGAGCTTGCTGAAATAATTGGTTACGGTACCGATGAAGAGCTTGGTTTGGGTGGCCTGCGAGCCATATTGCTTTGACCACTCAAAAGTGCGGCGGCCCAAGTAATAGCCATCCCAGAAGCCTCTATTATATACACTGCGAAGGCGTTCCATCCAAGCGTCGATTTTGTCTTGGGTGAAGGTGCCTTCCTGGATGGCCTTCACGGCCTCGTGATAGACCTCCACGGTCATCTTGGTGTATTCGGGCGAGCGGCCACGGCCTTCGATCTTCAGCACTTCCACACCGGCATCCAGAATCCGATCCAAGAAAGGCAAAGTGCAGAGATCTTTCGGCGACATGATGTATTCATTGTCGAGCGCCAATTCGTAGCCATCGTCGCGTTCCTTCACATCGTAGCTGCGGCGGCAAAGCTGCAGGCAGGCACCACGGTTGGAGGAGGCGTTGAAGATGTCCTGGCTGAGGTTGCATTTGCCGGATATGGCCATGCAAAGGGCTCCGTGGCAGAACACCTCGATGCGTACCAACTCCCCATGGGGACCACGGATTTGCTGCCGCTCAATCTCTTCGGTGATGTGCTTCACCTGGTCGATGTTGAGTTCACGGGCGGTAACCATCACATCGGCAAACTGGGCATAGTACTTCACGGCCTCGATGTTGGTGATGTTGCATTGGGTGGACATGTGCACCTCCACGCCGATTTGTCGCGCATATTGGATCACACTCTGGTCGGAGGCGATGATGGCGGAGATGCCGTTGGCCTTAATGGCCTCAAGCAATTGATGCATCTCATCCATCTCCTCGTCATAGATTACCGTGTTGACGGTGACATAACTTTTCACACCGTGGGCGCTGCAGGTCTCGGCGAGCTGCCGCAGGTCGTCCAAGGTGAAGTTCTTGGCCGACCGTGAGCGCATATTCAGCTTGCCGATGCCAAAATACACACTTCCGGCGCCGGCTTGTATGGCGGCTGCCAGGGCTTCGTAAGAGCCCACCGGCGCCATGATTTCAATGTTATTTTTCATAAAAGCCTTTGTCGTTTACGTCATTGCGAGGAGCGAAGCGACGAAGCAATGACGAGTCTCTTGCTACCCCAGTCTCTTATTAAGAATCTCCGTTTGTGCTTCATACCCTTTCTTCCCCAACAGCGCAAACATGTTCTTCTTATAGGCTTCCACGCCGGGTTGGTCGAAAGGATTCACCTCCAGCATGTAGCCGCTGAGGGCGCAACCCATCTCGAAGAAATAAATCAGCTGACCTAAAACGAATGCCGAAATCTCAGGGATGACAATGCGGATATTTGGTACACCGCCGTCTTCGTGAGCCAGCATGGTGCCCAGTTCGGCTTTGTGGTTGACTTCGGAGATGCGTTTCCCGGCGATGTAGTTGAGTTGGTCGAGGTCTTCACCCTCCATGGGGATGCGCAGCTCATGATCGGAATTCTCCACGGAGATCACGGTCTCAAACAGGTTGCGGATGCCGTCTTGGATATATTGTCCCATGGAATGCAAGTCGGTGCTGAAGGTGACCGAAGCCGGGAAGATGCCCTTGTGTTCCTTGCCGTGGCTCTCGCCGTAAAGCTGCTTCCACCACTCGGAGAAATACACCAACCGCGGTTCGTAGTTCACCATGATCTCGTTGGTCTTGCCCATGCCGTATAGGATGTGGCGCACCACGGCGTATTCCGAAACGATGTTGCCGTTCAGGGTGGGGTTGTTCTTGCACAGTTTTTCAATCTCGATGGCACCGGCGATGAGCTTGCGTATGTCGATGCCAGCCATGGCGATGGGCAGCAACCCCACAGGGGTCAATACGGAAAAACGGCCGCCTACGTCGTCGGGGACGATATAGGTCTTGTAGCCCTTCACGTTGGCCAATTGTTTTAAAGCCCCCTTGGCCTTGTCGGTGATGGCAACGATACGCGAGGCGGCTTCCTGTTCGCCGTATTTCTTGATGATATGCTGTTTCAGGATGCGGAAGGCGATGGCGGGCTCGGTGGTGGTGCCCGACTTGGAAATCACCGCTAACGAATAGTCCTTCTTGTCGAGGATGGCGATGAGTTCGCTCAGGTAGTCCTCGCTCATGTTATGGCCGGCATACACCACCAAAGGTTTGGCTTCGGTCAGCGGCGCGAAGTGGTTTTGCAGCGCTTCGATGACGGCACGGGCTCCTAAGTAGGAGCCTCCAATGCCGATGACAACGAAGAGGTCGGACTTTTTGCGTAGTTCAGCGGCGGTTTTCTCGATGTCGGCAATCAAGCTCTCGTCGATTTCGGATGGCAGGTTGACCCAGCCGAGGAAGTCGTTGCCGGCTCCTGTGCGGTTATAAATGGTGTTGTAAGTCGATGCGACTTGTGATTCGTAGGATTGGATGGCTTCCTTGCTGACGAAGGAATTGGTGTGGGTGAGTTCTAGTTTCATAATGAGAGAATTTGGTGCAAATATAGTCAAAAACAAGAAAATCCCCACCGAGGCGGGGATTTTCTAGAACCAAAAACCAAAATTTATGAAACCTTTAAATTGCAACCGCGGGAAGCAGTTGCAAGGTTATTATGATAAGAACCGATGCAAAAATACGGCTTTTTTCCAAACCATTCGAGAGTCATCCCCAAAAAAATTCATAAAAAATATTATTTCATTCAAAAGATGCTCATTATCAGATTCTTTTTATTACTTTTGCCCCTCAAAATCTTGATAAAATGGATATTCTGAGGAAAAACAACAGGCATTTGATCACTCTTGTCATCGTTCTGGCAGTGGTTTGGATTGGTTTGTTGTTTTCCCAATATCATTTGGCCAAAAGGGCTTTTTCCAACCAGAGGGAGTTGTTCCAGGCCAGGCTGGATGATGTTGTCGGTGAATCACTGGATCGGATCGATACAATGGATCTCGTCGTGATCGATGCATACCTCTCTTCAAAATTGAGTCAAAACGGCTTTCCCGAATCATACGAATTGGGTGTTTTTTGCGAAGACAGCAGTTTCCATTATCTCTCTAAAGGAGCGAATGCACAGTCTTTACTTGAAGAAGGCTTCCAATACAATCTGCTGACCATCTCCGATGAGGAAGCGCATCTTGACACACTTTACATCTACTTTCCTGATATTGAACAACGCTTCCATTGGGATGTGGTGATAAGTTATACAATCATCACCTTATTTCTTGTGTTGATCTTATTGTGTTTTGTCGGTTTTGTTCTTCTTTTCCAAAAACAACGGAAAACCAATGCTTTCAGGGAACGTATGGTCCATAACATGGCGCATGAATTGAAAACTCCGATCACTTCAATCGGTTTAGCTACTCAACTGTTGCTGGACGAGTCGTTGGAACTGGAAAAAGCCGAAGAACAGTCATACGTTCGGATGATCTCTGACGAAGCCAAAACCATGGAAGGTTTGGTTGACGAGGCGCTTGCGGTGTTCCGTAACAACAAGCTCAAACGCGAGCGTCAGGAGGTGTTTATCCACAAGTTGTTGAAGACTGTCACGGAGGTTCACAGGCTTTCCTTGAACGAATGCCACGGAGAGGTTGTTTTCGATTTCCAAGCCCAAAATGATCTCGTTTTTGGCGACGTGGTGCATCTGGCCAATTCGTTTTCGAACTTGATTGACAATGCCATCAAATACCGCAATGGCGATCCGAAGATCACCATCAGCACCAGGAATGTGGGGGAGACAATCGAGATCCGTTTCGCGGATAATGGCATTGGCATCGACAAATCGAACCAAAAGCTTATCTTTGAGCCCTTTGTCCGCATCAACACTGACAATGAGCATTATGTGAAGGGTTATGGCCTGGGCTTGAATTATGTTTGGCAAATTGTAGAATACCATAAAGGAACGATAAAAGTTGAGAGTGAATTGGGCAAAGGCACAACATTTATCATGTCTTTGCCGTTAAAAACAAAATGAAAGGATAAACAATGACTCAGAAGATCAATGTCTTGCTGGCTGAAGATGACAAGAATTTGGGTGTCATCCTTAAGAAATATCTTGAAGCGAAGGATATCGCTGTTACCTTGTGTGCCAATGGAGAAGAGGCTCTCGAGACTTTTCGCTCGGGCAACTTCAACTTTTGTATATTTGATGTCATGATGCCTCTGATGGACGGCTTCACCCTGTCGAAGGAAGTCAAGAAAATCGACAAACGGGTGCCGATCATCTTCCTGACGGCCAAAACGACGCAAAAGGATGTGATCGATGGTTTCAAGTTGGGTGCCGACGATTACATTACCAAGCCGTTCAGCATGGATGAACTGTTGCTTCGCATCCATGCGGTGTTCAACAGGACTTCCTATGAAACCCCGACACCTACCACCTTCAAGTTGGGCAATTATGTGTTCGATGCCGCTCGTCACATGCTGACGAAAGGGGACCAAAGCCGTAAGCTCACTTCAAAAGAGGCGGACCTGCTGCTGCTTTTGTGCGAAAACATGAATGAGACCCTTGAACGCACCGTGGCCCTGCGCAAGGTGTGGTACGAGGACTCTTACTTCAACGCCCGTTCCATGGACGTCTATATCACCAAACTGCGCAAGTATTTCATGGATGAGCCCAATGTGGAGCTGGTCAACATCCATGGCGTAGGTTTCAAACTCGTGGTGAAAGGTTAATTCTTGAGAGCGCACGACTCCGGTAGCCTTACCGTCGTGTCGTTGATGAATTCCCAAAGCGATTCGCCGACAGCACTGCTGCTGGTATTTGTCAAGACGATCAGTACTCGGTGTTTTTCCAGGTCCCTGATGAAGAAGGACCGGTAGCCTTTCCACCATCCGAAATGGAACAGCACTCCAGGGTGCTTCTCGTTCATCCGCCATCCGAAGCCATAGTTTTCCCCATTTTTCCATTCTTCGGATCCGGGGAGAAAAGCTTGCCGTTGTATGCTGTCGGGCAGGAAAGAGTTGCGTTCCAGCGCCAAGCAGAACTTATAGAGATCGTCAACGGTGGAGTACATCATCTTGTCGCCCATCACCCCATTGAGGTAGTCCTCTTCGACTCGTTTTGGGCCCTGGCGCATCATGATGTGTCCTTGGACCTCCGTGTTGACGTAGGTGTGCAGTCTTCCGCTGTCTCTCATGGAATAGATATATGAACGGCTCATGCCCAAGGGGTCGAAGACCTCCTCTTTCATGAAATCCTCGAAGTGTTTGCCGGAGACGCGTTCAACGATGCTAGCCAGCAGCGCGTAGTTCACATTGGTGTAATGGAAGGTGATGCCGGGCTGGTTGTAGGGGAGGGGATTGTGTTGCACATAGAGCTTGATGATGTCCTCGTTGCCGATGGGGATGCCGCGATCGGGCCACGTTTCGTCAGCCAGGGTCTCGTACCTCGATAGGCCGGAACGGTGGTTTAGCAGATGGCGGACGGTGATACCTTGGTAGGGGAATTCAGGGATGAATTTCGTGATGGGGTCGTCATAATCCAACTTGCCTTGCGAATGGATCAACATGATGGCTTCGGCGGTGAACATCTTCGACACCGAGGCCAGCTGGAACTGGTCATCAACACGTAACGAATCTTGCTTTTTGACAAGATTTCTCCATCCAAAAGCTTTCTTTAGTACGACCTGTCCTTCCTCGGCGTAAAGCACCACGCCGTTCAGGATGCCGTTTTTTTGCATCTCAGTGAAGGTATGGTCGGCTGCCGTAGCGCGTTTTTCCACCATCGTCTTGCCCAAGTCAACAAATAGGCTGTCGATCTTCAGGGTTGGGACGTTGCGCCCTCCATGCCCTCTCCGGCAAGAGCAAAACAGGACCAATCCGATGGAAATCAGGCAAAATAATATGGTGCGCCAGCGATTCTTCATCTTAAAACGCCAAAGATAGAGAAAAATTCCGTACTTTTGCCGCACTTTTCAATCATCAAATATTTTTCATGTCACAATTTACAGATTTTGGATTGAATCCGGCTCTGTTGAAGGCTATAGAGGAGCTGGGTTTCGAAAATCCTATGCCAATCCAGGAACAAACGATTCCTGTGTTGTTGGAGCAAGACGTTGACTTTGTGGGTCTTGCTCAGACGGGTACGGGCAAGACGGCCGCATTTGGCCTGCCGTTGCTCCAGAAGATCGACGCCAGCCAGCGCTGCGTCCAGGCGCTTATTCTATGTCCTACGCGTGAGCTCTGCATGCAGATCACCAAGGACCTTCAGCATTATGCCAAGTACATACCCGAAATCCTCATTGTGCCCGTCTATGGCGGTGCCAGCATCGAAGTGCAGTTCAAGGAACTGGCACGCAAACCCCAGATCATCGTGGCTACGCCAGGTCGTCTGCGCGACATGATCCGCCGCAACCGCGTTGACTTCACCAATGTGAAGACCATGGTTCTCGACGAGGCCGACGAAATGCTCAACATGGGTTTCCAGGAAGAGGTTGACGACATCCTCGAGTACATGCCCAAAGAGGGTCGTAACACCATGCTCTTCTCCGCCACCATGCCGAAAGAGGTGGAAGCCATCCTCAACAAGTACATGACTGATCCCGTGAAGGTGGCCGTGGGTGAACGCAACTCGGGTACTGCCAACGTGGATCATAAGTACTACATGATGGCCGCCAAGGACCGTTACTCGGTGTTGAAGCGCATCATCGACTACACGCCGTCGATCTATGGCATCATCTTCTGCCGTACCAAGTTGGAGACCCAGGAGATTGCCGATAGCCTCATCCAGGACGGCTACAATGCCGCCGCTCTCCATGGCGACCTCTCACAGGCCATGCGCGACAATGTGATGGACCATTTCCGCAAGCGTTCCTTGCAGCTGCTGGTGGCTACCGACGTGGCTGCCCGTGGCATCGATGTCCGCGAGCTGACGCACATCATCAACTACAATCTACCTGACGACATCGAGACCTACGTGCACCGCAGCGGCCGTACGGGTCGCGCCGACAAGCGGGGTATCTGCATCAGCTTGGTGCACTTGCGTGAGAAGCATAAAATCCGCCAAATCGAAAAGATCGTGGGTCGTCCCATCGAACGGGCGATGATTCCTACCGGCAAGGAGGTCTGCGAAAAACAACTCTTCAACCACATCGACCGCATCGAGCATGTGGACATCAACCGCGAGGATATCGACGACTTCCTGCCCGTCATCTTCAAAAAACTGGAATGGATGTCGCGCGAAGAGCTCATCACCCGTATGGTGGCCTTGAACTTCAACCGTTTCTTGGATTATTACAAGAATGCCATCGACCTCAATGTGGATGAAAAGGACGCCAAAAAAGACAAGAGTGAGCGTAAGAAAGAGCGTGACCGCATGGACCAGACCATGAAACGCCTCTATTTCGGTGTGGGTAAGAACGATCATATTCTGCCACAGAAAATCATTGGTAAAATCAATGATGTCACTTGCTCGAAAAACATTCCGATTGGCCGTATCGACTTGTTTGCCGACTATTCCTACGTGGATGTGGAGGATAGTTTCGTGCCGATGATTCTAGAGTGCTTCTCCGACCCGCGTAAGAACCCGAAGGGTATTGTGGTGGAGGTAGCCAAGGAACAGCCCAAGCGCGAGTCCAAAGAAGCCAAGAAAGACTTTGACCATAAAGACCGCGGTGAGAAGAAACCTCGTGAGGAAAGAAAACCTCAAGAAGAGGAAATGTTTGAGAAGAAGTCGAAGAAAAAGTCCAAGGTCTTTGACGACGAGAAGCCGAAGTATAAGGTGGAGCGTTCCCGCGATGGCCACGAATGGCTCGATCCCAACTGGCGTGAGCATTTGGATGACATCGACGTGTTTTTCGACGAGGATGATGCCCGTCCAAGCCGTAAAAAACGTAACGAGGAGAGAGGCTTCGGTGCCAAGAAGGAGAAGGGCTCCAGCTCTAAGAAGGGATCCCGTTCCAGTGGTTCCGAATCCAAGAAATCGTCCCGTTCAACGGGCTTCCGTTCCAGCGACTATGACATCGACGGTCCACGTTCGTCGAGAGGCTCTTCCTCCAAGAGGTCTTCTTCGAAGGAATCCGGCCGTGGCCGTCGTGGTGCCGCACGCAATGCGGAACCGTCATACTACTCGCCCAAGCGCCGCGGAGGGAAGAGGAGATAAGAACTGAAAGGTGAAAGGTGAAAGGTGTAAATCTTGGGTTCGTGCAGCCCGTCCACGGACGGTGCTGCTTTCCTTGTCGGGCGTGATGCTGGGCGGCTTTTTGGCTGCTGCAACGGGTTTTTTCTATCCCGTTGCAGTGGTTCTCGCCGCGGTGACGGCCATGCTGCTCCAAATCCTTTCCAACCTTGCCAACGATTATGGCGATTTCAAGAAAGGCCTTGACAATCCAGACAGGGTAGGTCCCCAGCGGGTGATGCAGAGCGGCGAGCTAACCGAGAAACAGATGCGCATAGGCATTGTGGTCGTTGGCATCCTTGCTTTGCTTTCGGGAGGTGCATTGCTGTTGTTGGCATGGTCCTATTTCAGTTGGAAGGAACTCGTGGTGTTTGCCATTTTGGGTATTGCGGCCATCGCTGCAGCCTTGTTTTACACCTTGGGCAAGCATCCATACGGTTATCGTGGGCTGGGCGACCTGTTATGCTTCCTCTTCTTTGGCTGGGTGGCAGTGGCAGGTACCTTTTATTTGGCTGCCAACCGTTTCGATCCTTTGGTGTTGTTGCCTGCCACGGCCATGGGTCTCCTATCCGTTGCCGTGCTCAACATCAACAACATGCGCGATTATGCCCACGATAAGGCGAACGGCAAGAACACATTGGTGGTGAAACTCGGCCTAAAAAATGCCTTCGTTTATCACATTGTCTTAATTGTTGGGACTTTTGTTTGTCTTACGGCTTTTCTTTGGCTCAAGCATGTCTCGTGGTACGCCTACGGTTTTTGGATCATGTTTCCTTTTTTCCTGATGGATCTTCTTACTATTCGAAAAACACTCCACACAGGTGTTCCTGATCGGTTGCTTCCAAAACAAGTGGTTCAGTCATTTTTGTTGATTTTTTTATTTGTTTTTTCATATTTTATGTTATAATTTTGTATGCTCAATAACTAACTTATTGTCTTACAAAACTATAACTCCTATGAAAAGAGCTTTATTTTTAGCACTGGTTTGCGCCTTGGGCCTCACTGCCTTCGGACAGCAGAAAATCCAGTTGCGTTCGGCCGATAGGGCTGAATGCGTAAAATGCGACATGAATGGCCTTCAGGCCTCGTTTTCTTTTTCCAGCCTTGATGCTAGCAAAGTAGAAACCCCACGTGGTGAACTATCGGAAATCTTCATTGAAGGCACCTATCCCAACGGCAATGTTGGCGAGCCTCAGCTTCCGATGTTTACAAGGCTCATCGCCATCCCCACGGGGGCCACGCCCATTGTTACGGTGGGCGCCCATTCCGAAACGCAATACACCTTGAGTGACTATGGCATTGGCACAGTTTCCGCCATGCAGGCACCTATCCACAAAAACGTTGACCCGAGCACGGTGGAATACGCCTTTAATGAGGACGCCTATACCCGCAACAGTTATAACGACGATCCTATTGCCATGGTCGAGGTACTCGGCACCATGCGTGGCCTCACGCTCGGTAGGCTTATCGTACAACCCGTCCGTTACAACCCCGCTGCCGGCACCGTGAAGGTGTTCAACGACATCGAGGTGAAAGTTGACTTCGAAAACGGCGATGCCGAAGGCACGGAAGAGATGTTCAAGAATACTGCCAATGCTGCCTTCCAAAGCGTCTACGACCAGATCTTCAATATCGACATGCTTATGGGCGACTCCAAGGATGCCTACACCGACCATCCCGACTTTTACAACACACCGGTCAAGATGTTGGTGATCTGCTATTCGGGCTTCCAAGGCAATGCTGCCCTTAACAGCTGGCTGCAATGGAAACTTCAGAAAGGCTACTATGTTGACATCTACTATACCAGCGAGACGGGTACTTCGGCAAGCTCCATTGCTTCGTTCATCAAGACCAAGTACAACGCTTCGGTTTCAGCCGGTAACGCCTACACTTATTTGATTGTGATTGGCGACACGGGACAAGTGCCGCAATACATGTCAAAATCCATTGACTCCAGTATCGGTAGTTGCGCTTCCGACCTCGGTTATTCAAGTGTGAACTTCTCATCGAACACCAGCAACTATTTCCCAGATATGTACTACAGCCGTATCTCGGTGGAGAACACTACGCACTTGACCAATTATATCAATAAGGTGTTGACCTATGAGAAATATGAGTTCACCGATGGCGGCAACTATTTGAACAACGTCATTCTCGTTGGCGGTTATGATTCCAGCTGGACAAGCCGCGTGGCCAAACCCACCATCAATTACGGCACCAACTACTATTTCAATAAGAGCAATACCACCTACGGTGGCTTTGGCAGTGGCACGATCAATGCGACCATCGCCTCAAGCTCCACCGCCGGTTACAGCGGCAGCAACAACGGCTGCTACAACGGCATCAACAACGGTGTCTGCTTCCTGAACTATACCGCCCATGGCGACAAGCAGGAATGGTATCAACCCAAAATGACGGCCGCCCACGTGGCCACCTTGACCAACACCGGCAAGTATTTCTTCGGCGTTGGCAACTGCTGTCTCACGGGTAACTTCAACAACACCACGACGACCTATTCTCCCGGTTCTTCCATTGGCACCAATGCCTGCTTCGCCGAAACCATGATTCGTGTGCCTAACGCGGGTGCCATCGCCTACGTCGGTTGCTCACCTTATTCCTATTGGTATGAGGACTTCTACTGGGCAGTAGGCGCACACTCCTACTCTCAAGGCAACTATCCAACGACATCGGCTTCCTCAAAAGGTGTTTACGATGTCATGTTCATGGATCAATATTGGAACTCCGCATCGGCACTGAATTATGTCGGTAACCTTGCCGTACAGCAAGCGGTCACCAATAGCAACACCAATTCCAGCATCACCTCGGGCAACTGCAAAAACTCGGCCCACTATTACTTCCAGTTCTACCACACCTTTGGCGATGGTTCCGTGATGCCTTACGTCACCAAGCCTGAAACGAACAGCGTGACGATCCCCAGCACGGTCAATGCTGGTGCCACCTCGATCACCGTGAATGCCGTGGCCGGTTCCTACGTTGCCGTTACCGATAACAGCTCGGTCATCTACGGCGTTGCCGAAGCCAACTCGTCGGGTGTGGCTACCGTGAACTTCACCAATGCCATCCCCAGCAGCGGCACGTTGTATGTCGTTGTCACCCGTCAGCAATACCAGCCCTATTTCGGCACTGTCACCGTTGGTGGCGGCGGCAGCACACCCACCTATTATACTGTTACTGCATCGGCCAGCCCGACTGCTGGCGGTACCGTGAGCGGCGCGGGCAGCTATGCCTCCGGCGCCACTTGCACTTTGGTGGCTACTCCTGCCACGGGCTATGAGTTCACCAAGTGGACAAAGAACGGCACCCAAGTCAGCACCAACGCCAGCTACAGCTTCACCGTGAGCGCCAATGCCACCTACGTGGCCAACTTCACCGAAGTGACGACGCCCGATCCCGGTACCACCTCTGATGTCACCATCGGCAGCGGCACCAGCACCAACGCTTACCTGCCCACTTATGCTTACTATAAGTACTCGCTCACCGAGCAGATCTATACTGCCAGTGAAATTGGCGGAGCCGGCACCATTACCGCTATCGCCTTTAAGGTGTCCAACTCCAAGTCCACCACGCGTACTGTGGATCTCTACATGAAGCACACAACAAAGACGGCCTTCACGAGCAAGACGGGATGGGAGACACTCTCTTCAAGTGACAAGGTTTACAGCGGCAGCGTTACCTTCAACGCTTCCGGCTGGACTACCATCACGCTGAGCACACCGTTCGTTTACAATGGCACCAGCAACCTGATCATCGGCATGGACGACAACACGGGCAGCTATGTGAGCAGCAGCTCCAACAGCCCGCAGTTCTACGTCTATTCCACGGGTGCCAACCGTGCCTTGAGAATCTATAGCGACAACACGAACTATACTCCTTCGTCAGCCACCTCTTACAGCGGCACCTACATCACCTCCAATAACCAGGTCGTGCTTACCAAGAGCGGCTCTGGCGGCGGCACTACTGTCAACACCTATACCATTACGGCTTCTGCCAGCCCAACTGCAGGCGGCACAGTCACTGGCGCTGGCACCTACAACGAAGGCGCAACCGTTACCTTGAAGGCTACTGCCAATAGCGGCTACACCTTCAGCAAGTGGACGAAGAACGGCACGCAGGTCAGCACCAATGCTACTTATAGCTTTACGGCCACTGCCAATGCATCCTACGTCGCTGTCTTCACTGAGCAACAGACACCTGGCGGCGGCACTGCCTCCGAAGTGACCATCGGTAGCGGTAGCAGCACCAATGCCTATATCCCGACATACGCCTACTATAAGTACTCGCTCACCGAGCAGATTTATACTGCCGCTGAGATTGGCCAAGCAGGCACCATCACTGCCATCAGCTTCAAGGTGTCGAACTCCAAGTCCACAACGAGAACCTTGGCTGTTTACATGAAGCACACGACTAAGACCGCCTTCACCAGCAAGAAGGGCTGGGAGTCAGTCTCCTCGTCCAACCTCGTTTACAGCGGCTCTGTCACCTTCAATGCTTCTGGTTGGACCACCATTACCTTGAGTACTCCGTTTGTTTACAATGGCACCAGCAACTTGTTGCTGGCTGTTGACGACAACACGGGCAGCTATGTGAGCAGCAGCTCCAACTCGCCCAAGTTCTACGTTTACTCGACGGGTGCCAACCGTGCGTTGCGCATCTACAGCGACAACACCAACTACAGTCCGTCTTCGCCGAGTAGCTATAGTGGCAGCTATGTGACGAGCAACAACCAGATTATGCTCAGCATGAGTGGCGCCAAGGTTGTTGTTAACGACGAACCCGTTGAGCCTGTCAGCAACGAGAACAAGACGGTGGTTGTCTATCCCAACCCTGTTGACAGAGGTTCCACCTTCACCATTGAGATGCCCGACAACATGACTGCCGCCCGCGTTGAAGTGTTCAACGCCCAGGGCGTCTGTGTCTATCAAGGACAAGGCAACGGCAACGTTGATTTGTCGTGCGAGAAGATGGCTGCAGGCATTTACATCGTCAGAATCAGCGACGGTGAAAATGTCCATTATGGCAGGGTAGTTGTCAGATAAGCAGTCTGATAATAGGCAAAAAAAGCAGCTGAGAAATCAGCTGCTTTTTTTGTGTCGGAGTGGCCCGACTCGAACGGGCGACCGCTTGCACCCCATGCAAGAATGCTAGCCAACTGCACCACACCCCGATTGCATTTGCGGCTGCAAAGATAAAAAGGTTTTTTGAATTGTGGCTCACTTTGAGCAAAAAAATGTTATCTTTGCAAGAAATAACTCTAAACTCTAAACCCTAAACTCTAAACTGAATCAAATGGAACATGTAGAATGTCTCATCATCGGCTCTGGCCCTGCGGGTTATACAGCCGCCATCTATACTTGTCGCGCCGACATCAAGACTGTTGTTTATGAAGGGATGCAGCCAGGCGGACAACTTACACAAACCACTGAAATCGAGAACTTTCCAGGCTATCCTAAGGGCATCAATGGGCCCGATATGATGGAGGACATCCGTCAACAGGCGTTGCGCTTTGGCGCTGAGATCCGCGAGGGCGAAGTCACCGCCATCGACGCGTCGCAACGTCCCTTCAAAGTAACCACCGAATACGACGGCGAACTGTTGGCCGACAGCATCATCGTCTCCACAGGCGCCTCGGCACGCTACCTCGGACTTCCCACCGAAGAGGAGTTCAAGGGCGGCGGTGTGTCGGCTTGCGCCACTTGCGACGGCTTCTTTTACAAAGGCAAAGATGTCGCAGTCGTTGGTGGTGGCGACACGGCGTGTGAGGATGCCACCTATCTCGCCAAACTCTGCAACAAAGTCTATCTCATCGTCCGCCGCGACGTGCTCCGCGCCTCCAAGGCCATGCAGCACCGTGTGCTCAACACGCCCAACATCGAAGTGCTGTGGAAACACCAAACCAAGGAACTCTTCGGCGAACAACAGGGCTTCATGAAGAAACTCAAAGGTGCCGTGCTGTATCATAGCGACACCAAAGAAGAGCGCACCATCTACGTGGACGGCTTCTTCGAGGCTATCGGTCATACGCCGAACACCGAGCCATTCAAAGGTCTCCTCGACATGGACGAGGATGGCTACATCATCACCAAGCCGAAATCGACCGCCACTAATGTGGAAGGCATTTTCGCCTGCGGCGACTGCCAAGACCGTATCTACCGCCAGGCCATCGTGGCTGCCGGAACAGGTGCCATGGCAGGGATCGAAGTGGAAAGGTTCCTGATGGCATCCCGATAGGGATGCTCTATCGGTAGGATATGTTATTCCGAACGGACGTCCATATTACCCCTCTCAAGCAAACCATCGCTTATGGCGAGGGGATCCTTTTTCTTGGCTCATGCTTCGCCGATGAGGTGGGCGGGATATGTCGTGGCTTGGGTTTCAACGCCCAAGTGAATCCCTTCGGGGTGCTTTACAATCCATTGAGCATCGCCAATGCCCTTCAACGGCTGCATGACGGAAAGCCTTTCACCCATGAGGAGGTGATACGGACAGGGGAGGAGTTTTACTGCACTTTTAGCCATAACACGGAGTTCTGGAGTCATACGGAAGCCGATCTGTTGGAGCGGGTGAATCAATCCTTGAAAGAAACCCATGAACATTTCCAGAAAGCCAAGTGGATTGTTGTCAGCCTTGGTACCGTTTGGGTTTACCGTTATCGTGAGACCCAAACGGTAGTCGCCAACTGCCATAAGTTGCCAGCGCAATTGTTTGATCGTTATTGCCTCTCCGTGGAAGACACCGCAGCCTGTCTCTCCAACTTGATGCAAGCCTTCCCCGACAAGCAGTTCATTTTTACGGTCTCTCCGCTAAGGCATCTGAAAGACGGCCTTCATGGCAACCAGTTGAGCAAATCGACGCTTCTTTTGGCTGTGAATCAGGTCTGTGAGCTATTCAAAAATGCCCACTATTTCCCGGCATACGAGATTCTTCTCGACGAGCTTCGCGACTATCGTTTCTATAAGGAGGACATGGTGCATCCCACCGAACAAGCTGTCCGTTACATTTGGGAAAAGTTTGTTGAATTCGCCATCAATCCTTCCGAAACACCTGCCATGCAAGCCGCTTCGGAACTCAAGCAGATGCTCCATCACAAGCCTCTTTTCCCTGATAGTGAAGCCTATAGGAGATTTGAGGAGAAAAAGTCCCAAAAAGAAGCCGAATTGCACCAAAACCACCCTCAAGTGGTCGTGAAAAACCTGTTTGCTTGACCTTAAACAGGATAGTTTAAAGATTTTTAACTAAAATTCTTGGTTTTCTTCGGTTTCATTGTTAATTTTGCATAGAATTGTACACAACTTTTAAATTCTATGTTTATGAAAAAGTTCTTTTTACTATTGTTTCTTGCGGCCATCAGCGCTGTGTCATTGGCGCAAAGCATGGCCAAACCTCAGTGGACAAAGGTCATTAGCGACCGTCCCGAAACTTTCCAAACCCAACTTATTTCCTCTTCTGAACAAAGCATCAAGGTGCAAGTCCAGGTTCCCGGTTTTTATGCCGTTCCTGTAAGCACACCGCGCGGTGAGGCCAAGGTCATCACCGTTCCCAAGTCGATTAGCACCGCCCATGCTGGCGAGCCCGACATGCCTATGACGGGTGTTCCGTTGATGATCGGCGACAAAGCCCGCATGAACGTACGCGTGCTCGAAGCCCAGTACATGGACTTCGAAGGCGTTGAGGTCGCTCCCTCCAAGGGCGACTTCCCCCGCTCCATCGACCCCGCCACCGTGCCTTACACCTACGGCGAATGCTATAGCCGGGACGCTTTCTTCCCGAGCAGCAACCTCGATTTGTACGAGCCCTATATCATCCGCGATTTCCGTGGACAGAACATGGCTGTCTATCCCTTCGCCTACAACCCCGTTACCAAGACCCTCCGTGTGTATTACAACATGACCGTGGAGATGTACAAGGTGGACAACATGGGCACCAACGTCATTGAAAGCCGTCGCAGCAACGAGGTGAAGATGGATCCTGACTTCAAGAGCGTTTATCAGCGCCACTTCCTCAACTACGAGGAAGGCATGGCCAAATACACTCCGCTCGATGAAGACGGCGATCTGCTCATCATCTGCTACGATAGCTACATGAGCTATATGACCGACTTCGTCAACTGGAAGAAGACCCGCGGCATCAACACCACCATCGTGGGCACCAGCACCGCCGGCTCCACCTATTCGGCCATCCAAACCTATATCAAGAACCAATACAATGCCAACAACAACCTGAGCCATGTGCTGCTCGTCGGCGATGTGGGCCAGATTCCGGGTTATTCCTACAGCGGTGGAGGTTCCAGCTACGGTGGCAAAGGCGACAACGCCTACGGACAGATCGTCGGTAGCGACATCTACAACGACGTCATCATCGGCCGTTTCTGCGCCAATAGCACTTCACGTGTGACCACCCAGGCCAACCGTGCCATCACCTACGAGCGCGATCTGACCACCTCCGCCACTTGGCTGAAGGTCGCTTCAGGTATCTCCCGTAAAGAAGGCGGCTCAGGCCACAACAACGAGGACGACTACCAACACATTAACAACATCCGCACCGACCTGTTGAACTACGGCTATTCCACCGTCTATCAACGCTATGCCAACCTTTCTGGATACACCGCCACCTCCTCGCAGATTTCATCCGACATCAACAGTGGTTTGGGTATTATCAACTACGCCAACCACGGCCAGGAAACCGCTTGGGGCGCCAACTCCAGCGGCTATGTCTATTATGCCAACAGCCACGTCAATGCCTTGACCAACGACAACAAGCTGCCCTTCATTTTCTCGGTGGCTTGCCTCGTCGGTAAGTACGACTATTCGAGCGGCGACTGCTTTGCAGAGGCTTGGATGAACGCTACCAACGGCAGCAATCCTACCGGTGCTATTGGCACCTTGATGTCCTACATCAGCCAGCCTTGGATTCCGCCCATGTGGGGTCAGGACAATTGCATCGACATTTTGACGGAACAAAGCAATACCAAGCGCACCTTCGGTGGTATCTCCATCAATGGCTTGATGGGTATTTTCGACAACTATAGCACTTCGGAACAACAGGCTGTCGGTACCTACCAGGCTTGGATCGTCTATGGCGACCCGACCCTGATGGTCCGTACCTCCACTCCGCAATCCATGACGGTTACCCATAACGGCAGCATCGAGTCAACGGCTACCACCTATACGGTGAATGTCACCAATGGCAACGGCGCCGTGGCTACCATCACCAACGCCAACCATGTCATCCTTGGTAAGGCTACCGTGGCCAACAACAAGGCTACCATCACCCTCACCGCACCCGGCAACAACAGCGGCGATCTTACGCTCTGCGTCTTCGGCTATAACAAGGTCACCTACCTTGGCACCATCACCGTAGGCGGCGGAAGCTCCACCACCAACTATACCATCACGGCTACGGCCAGCCCGACGGCAGGCGGTACCATCACTGGTGCCGGCACCTATGCCGAGAACAGCACGGCTACCTTGGTTGCCACCCCGGCCACGGGTTACAACTTCACCAAGTGGACGAAGAACGGCACCCAGGTCTCGACCAACGCCACCTATAGCTTCACCGTGACGGCTAATGCTTCCTACGTGGCCAACTTCACCAAGAAGAGCTACACGGTCACTGCCTCGGCCAACCCGAGTGCTGGTGGCTCCGTCAGCGGCGGCGGCACCTTCGAACATGGCACCAGCTGCACCTTGACGGCTACCCCGGCCAACGGCTATCACTTCGTCAACTGGACCAAGAACGGTACGGCGGTTTCCACTAGCGAGACCTACACCTTCAGCGTCACCGAAGCCGGCACCTACGTCGCCAACTTCAGCGATTCGCAGACCACCGACATCACCATCGGCAGCGGCTCCAGCACCAACGCTTACCTGCCCACCTACGCCTACTACAAGTATTCACTTACCGAGCAGATCTATACCGCCAGTGAGATTGGCGAGGCCGGCACCATCACCGCCATCGCTTTCAAGGTGTCGAACTCCAAGTCCACGACACGTACCGTTGACCTGTACATGAAACATACCACCAAGACCGCCTTCACGAGCAAGACAGGCTGGGAGACCCTCTCGTCGAGCGACAAGGTGTTTAGCGGCAGCGTTACCTTCAATGCCTCTGGCTGGACTGTCATCACGCTGAGCACGCCGTTCGTTTACAATGGCACGAACAACCTGATCGTCGGCATGGATGACAACACGGGCAGCTATGTGAGCAGCAGCTCCAACTCGCCGCAGTTCTACGTATATAGCACCTCGGCCAACCGTGCATTGCGAATCTATAGCGACAACACCAACTATAATCCCGCTTCGCCGACCAGCTACAGCGGCACCTACATCACCTCCAACAACCAGATTCAGCTCACCAAGAGCTTTGCTGGCGGTACCACGGTCAACGAATACACCATCACGGCTACGGCGAGCCCGACCGCAGGCGGTACCGTCACGGGTGCCGGCACCTACGAGGAAGGCAGCACCGTCACCTTGAAGGCCACTGCAGCCACGGGCTACACCTTCAGCAAGTGGACGAAGAACGGCACCCAGGTGTCGACCAACGCCAACTATTCCTTCACCGCTACTGCCGATGCAGCATACGTCGCTGTCTTCACGCTGAATAGCTATAGCATCACCGCTACTGCCAACCCGACCGCAGGCGGCACCATCAGCGGTACGGGCACTTACAACTATGGCAGCACGGCAACCTTGACAGCTAATGCCAACAACGGTTATACCTTCACCAACTGGACCAAGAACGGCAGCCAGGTCTCCACAAGCGCGACCTACAGCTTCACCGTCAACGCCACCGCTTCACTGGTGGCCAACTTCACTGAGGTGCAGGTGGCCGAGACCTACAACGTCATGGTGGCTGCTGTCAACAATGGAACCATCACGGCCAACAAGACCACGGCCAGCCAAGGCGAAACGGTCACCCTCACCGCCACGCCGGCCAGCGGATGCAGCTTCTACCAGTGGGTTGTGTATAAGACGGGCGATGTCACCAGCACGCTCAGCGTGAGCAACAACAAGTTCACCATGCCGGCCTACGATGTCACCGTGGCGGCCGTGTTCAAGGCCAACGGAACGTCGGGCGGCAGTTCCGATGTCACCATCGGCAGCGGCTCCAGCACCAACGCTTACCTGCCCACCTACGCTTATTACAAGTACTCGCTCACCGAGCAGATCTATACTGCCAACGAGATTGGCGGCGCCGGCACCATCACGGCCATCAGCTTCAAGGTGTCGAACTCCAAGTCCACCACACGTACCGTTGACCTCTACATGAAGACCACCACCAAGACTGCCTTCACGAGCAAGACGGGTTGGGAGACCCTCTCGTCGAGCGACAAGGTGTATAGCGGCAGCGTTACCTTCAACGCCTCTGGCTGGACCACCATCACGCTGAGCACGCCGTTCGTTTACAATGGCACCAGCAACCTGGTCATCGGAATGGACGACAACACGGGCAGCTATGTGAGCAGCAGCTCCAACTCACCGAAGTTCTATGTGTATAGCACTTCTGCCAACCGTGCGTTGCGCATCTACAGCGACAACACCAACTACAACCCGGCTTCGCCGAGCAGCTACAGCGGCACCTATATCACCAGCAACAACCAGATCATGTTGACCAAGGCTGGTAGCGGCAGCACGGGCAACACCGAGAACTTGATGGCAACGCCCAATGCGCTCTCAGGCTTCACCTATGTGAACGGCAACGGTCCTTCAGCAGTCCAGAGCTTCGCTGTCATCGGCACCGACCTCAGCGGTAGCGTCACCGTGACGGCTCCGACCAACTTCGAGATCTGTGCAACGGCCAACGGCACCTATGGCAGCACGCTGACCCTCACCGGCAGCCGCAACCGTGGCACCCAGACCTGGGGCTTCGAAGGCACCATGGACGGCTGGACCACCATCGACAAGGATGGTGACGGCTACAACTGGCAACTCGCCAGTGCCTTGATGAGCGGCTACAACATTTCGGCCCACGGCGGCAGCGACATGCTCTCCTCCGAAAGCTACAACAAGGCCACCACGACGGCACTGACGCCTGACAACTGGCTGGTGTCGCCGCAGGTGACCCTCGGCGGTACCTTCACCATGTATGCCTGCGCCCAGGATGCCAACTATGCCGCCGAGCACTTCGGCATCTTCGTCTCCACCACCAGCAACACCAACACCAACAGCTTCACCAAGCTGAATGAGTGGACCCTTTCCTCCAAGGGCGGCCGTGGCGGCGACAGAGGTGACCGTACGCAAGGCTCTTGGTATCAGTGCACGGTGGATCTCAGCGCCTATGCTGGACAGACGGGCTACATCGCCGTCCGTCACTTCAACTGCACCGACCAGTTCTACCTCAATGTCGATGACTTCACCTTGACCTACGAGGATACACCTGTGACGCCCGATCCGGATCCCAACACGGGCATCGATTTCCTGACCGCCAATGTGTATGTCCGCATGAAGGCTGGCTTGAGCACAGGCAGCTACAGCAACACCCTCACGCTGACGACGGGTAGCGCCACCGCCACCGTCGCCTTGAGCGGCACGGTCACCAGCAGGAATCGCGTGGAAAACATCGTGCTTGACGAGCCGAAGGCCTTGAGCATCTATCCGAACCCGGTGGAGCGTGGCGAGAGCTTCCGCATCGCACTTCCTGAAGGCGTTGAACTTGAGGATGCCACCGTTGAGGTGTACAATGCCCTTGGCGCTCTGGTGAGCAAAGAGCAGGTCCACGGCAACGGCAACACGATGCATAGCATCACCGCATCGGGTATCTATACCGTCAGGATGACCGACATCCAGGGTCATATCTATTACGGGAAGCTGATCGTCAGATAAGACGGTTCGTTTCTGGAAATCAACAGGGGGCTGACCATATGGTCAGCCCCCTGTCATTTTTTAATCTTTCGCAAACAGCTCAAGATAATCTTTTCCTTCAGGGGATGGGGGCAAGTCCTCTTTAGAGACGACCGTGAATATGTAAACCAGCTCCTTTTCGGTCTTGGCCTCTCTGATGTATTGCCGCTTCAGCAGCGGTTTCACTCCCGATAATCCAAGGATTTCCTGCATCTTCCGCTTGAGCGTTTTCTCTGGGGTGTCGCCGAATGCCACATGCCACCAGTAACGCCTTGTGGTCTCTCCCTTGCCATTGACCACATGCAGATGCACAACAGGGTGCAGTATTTTGTTTCCATTGTGCAACTCCATATACAATGCCCGCCCCGCGATGTTGCCGCGCTCGTTGACAATGGGAAGGAATTCCATGGGATCCACCTCGGGGACAAATTGATGGGATTCGTCAGCAGGGACTGGCATGTCCATGTCGTTATGCTGTTCGTCATTGCGAGGGAGGAACGACCGAAGCAATCCATACTTGTCAACAGTGGATTGCTTCGTCGCTGACGCTCCTCGCAATGACGAAGGTGCGTGTGTTTCACTCACTATCTCAGTCAGTTCCATCGGCTCGAACGACACTTCCTCCACCGTGATTCTTTCCGTGCCTTTGGGTCCTTTCAACTCAACAATCTCACCAGCCTTTTTGCCTGTCAAGGACTTGGCAAGTGGTGAGGTAAACGAGATGAGACCTTTGTTCACATCAGCCTCATCCACGCCCACAATTCGCACCACGCGCCCATTGTAGCGCACCCATGCTCCAAAGCTCACCGTTTCCTTGTTGGCCTTGGAAAGGTCGATTTCAACAGCGCTATTGATACGGCTGATGAGCAACTTCATCTTCGCCTCGATGAAGTTGCTCATGATGTAGTTGTCACCTGCCTTGGCAAGTTCTGCCTCAAGGCCTTTCAGCTCCTCGTTGAGTGCAGCGAGCCCTTCTTTGGTGACATAATTGGGCACGCCCTCCGGCAGGTAGGCCCTGAGGGGCACCATCGGAATCGCTTCCTGATCGCCTTCTTTTGTGAAAGCCCTACTCATTGGATTTGATCACCAACTCCTTGATGATGTTGTCGCACTTGCCGACCTTCTCGATGCACCAGAGGAGGTAGTTGGCATCCACGCAGATGGTGCGCTGTACCTTCTGCTCGAAGCTGAGGTCGCCGCTCATGGCTTCCCAGTTGCCGTCGAAGGCCAAGCCGATGAGGTTGCCCTCGCCGTCGATGACGGGACTGCCTGAGTTGCCACCAGTGATGTCGTTGGTGGTGATGAAGTTCACGACCAGCTCTCCATTCTCGTTGGCATAGCGGCCATAGTCTTTCTTCGCCACGAGGTCGCGGACATCCTGTGGGATGTCGAATTCCCAGTTGCCGGGCACATATTTGGCCATCACACCGTCCATGGTGGTGTAGTAGTTGTAGTTGACGGCATCGGCGGCCTTGTAAGGTTCCACGGTGCCGTAGGTCAGACGCATGGTGAAGTTGGCGTCGGGATAGAAGTTGCGGTCGCTCTGCATCTCCATCAAGCCTTTCATGTAAAGGCGCTCGCCTGCATTGCCGAGGTTTTGGGCTTCAGCATAACGGCCATAGAGGGTGTTGTAGGAGTCGATGATGTTTTCCGACAGCATGAAGATGGGATCCTTGTCCAGTTTCTTGGGCTTCTGCAGCCATTTTTCCAGACGGGCCTTGTCGGTAAACACGCTCTTCTCAAAGGCTTTGGCCACCCATTCCGTGAAGTCGCCGCTGTTCTCCTGACCGATTCTCAACACCTCTGAAGGCATCAGGTCGGAGGAAATGTTCTTGTAGAACAGGTTCAACAAAGCGGCCGTCACGTCTTGGTCCAAAGGCATGCTGTAGTCCTTGAAGAAGGTCTCCACACTGCCATTGAGCTTCTCGGCGGCAATCTGGATGTCCTCCTTGTCGGCCTTCTCCTCGATCATCTTGTTGATGCCACGGAACCTACGGCTGAAAGCGATAGCCTCACCGCCGTTCCAGCCGGCTTCGCGGTGATAGACAAACGACTTTTCAATCTTGTCGAGAATGTCCCACTTGGCTTTGATACCCTTGAAGATATCGCCATATTCGGCCTTGCGGCTTTCATCGGCACCCACCCATCTCGCGAAGTCCTCCTCTTGGGCTTGGCGGCGCTCATACACATGGTTGCGCTTGAGTTGCTTCACCTGTCCGATGTAGTATTTCCAATAGTTCGACACGCTGGCCTGCTTGGAGGCATACTTGATGAAAACCTCTTGGTCGGCGTCCATGTGTTTGCGGTAGTTGTCGAGCTTGGTGGTGCGGCAGTCGATGATGGCAGGGCCTTCTTCCTCGATGACGTTCTTCACCGTGTAAGAAGTGGAGTAGCGGTCGGTGGAGCCGGGATAACCGAGAATCATGGCATAGTCGCCGGGCTTCACGCCGTCCAGATTAATGGGAAGATACCACTTGCTCTTCATCGGGATGTTATCGGCGGAATAGTCGGCAGGACTGCCATCGGGGGCGGTATAGACACGGAACACGTTGAAATCGCCTTTGTGGCGCGGCCAGGTCCAGTTGTCGGTGTCGGCGCCAAACTTGCCGATGCCCCAAGGCGGACAGCACACCAGACGCACGTCCTTGTACTCATCGTATTCGAACAGGATATACTGGTTGCCGCTGTAGAAAGGCACCACCTCCACGCGCACCTTACGGTCGCCTTTGCGGTCTTTCTCCAGTTGGCGAATGTTCTTTTCCACGAGTTCTTCACGCTCGGCCTCGGTGGTCTCGGCAGTAACACCTGACAACACGGCTTCCGTCACGTCTTCGACATGGTTGAGGAAGAGCACAGATAGACCCGGGTTGGGCAGCTCTTGACTCTTCTCGTTGGCCCAGAAACCGTCGGTGAGATAGTCATGCTCCACCGAAGAGTGCTTCTGCACGAAGCTCAAGCCACAGTGGTGGTTGGTAAGCAACAGGCCTTCAGGAGAGATGATCTCGCCGGTGCAGCCGCCGCCGAACTGGACGATGGCATCCTTGATGCTGGGTTGGTTGAAGCTGAAGATCTGCTCGGCAGTGAGCTTGCAGCCCAAGGCCTGCATCTCAGCCAGGTTCTGGCCGTTCAAAGCGTAAGGCAACCACATGCCTTCGTCGGCTTTGGCCACCATCACGGAAAACAGCAAAGCCGTAATTATCAATAATCTCTTTCTCATAACTTTTATCTTTTATCTCTTATCTTTTATCTAATACTTTCAAAACGTTTTGCTCTATCCGTTTCGCCAAGTCCTCCGAATCCGGCGCCTTCTCAAACTTGTGACCCGTCACCTTCTCATAAAGTTCAATATATCTTTCAGAAACGCTTTCCACATATTCGGGCGTCATCTCGGGAACCTGTTGGCCTTCCTTGCCTTGGAAGCCGTTGGCCATGAGCCATTCACGGACAAACTCCTTGGAGAGCTGCACCTGGGGCTCGCCCTTGGCAAAGCGTTCCTCATACTGGTCGGCGATGAAATAGCGCGACGAGTCGGGAGTGTGGATTTCATCCATCAGCACGATCTGGTCGCCAATCTTGCCGAACTCGTATTTGGTATCCACCAAGATCAAGCCTTGCTTGGCGGCGATTTCGGTGCCACGCTGGAAGAGCTTGCGGGTGATGTCCTCGATCTGAGCGTAGTCGCTCTCGCTGATAAGTCCACGGGCGATGATCTCCTCACGCGAGATATCCTCATCATGGCCTTCTTCGGCCTTGGTGGTCGGAGTGATGATGGGTTCGGAGAAGCGCTGGTGTTCCTTCATGCCATCGGGGATCTGTACACCGCAAATCACGTGTTGGCCGCTCTTGTAGGTGCGCCATGAGCTGCCAGTCAGATAGCCACGGATAATCATCTCGATGGGGAAGGGTTGGCACAAACGGCCTATCGTCACCATCGGGTCGGGCGTGGCAAGTTTCCAGTTGGGCACGATGTCGGCGGTGGCATCGAGAAACATGGCGGCGATTTGATTTAGCACCTGTCCTTTGTAGGGGATGCCCTTCGGCAGAATCACGTCGAAGGCGGAGATGCGGTCGGTGGCGACCATCACCATAAGCTCGTCGTTGATGAAATAACAGTCACGGACCTTGCCGTGATATACCTTGGTTTGTCCAGGAAAGTTAAAATCTGTTCTTGTTAATGCTTTCATATAGCTGTTCAGTTATTCAGTTTCGTCATTGCGAGGAGCGTTAGCGACGAAGCAATCCAGCTTGACCAGGATAGTCAGGTTGGATTGCCGCGCTCGACTACGTCTCGCTCGCAATGACGTTATCGTTGTTTTCTTCTATTATTATGTGTTTCTTATACGCATTTATTATATCCGTCACGAGCTTATGCCTCACCACATCCTTGTCATCCAGCATGATGAACTCAATGCCCTTCACGTCTCTCAATACTTCCATGGCCTGGGGCAGTCCCGAAGGAACATGTGGCGGCAGGTCGATCTGGGTGATGTCGCCGGTGACGATGAACTTGGCTGAGCGACCCATGCGGGTGAGGAACATCTTCAGCTGGCTGCGGGTGGCGTTCTGGGCTTCGTCGAGGATGACGAAGGCATGGTCGAGGGTGCGGCCACGCATGAAGGCCAGCGGTGCAATTTCGATGGTATGGTCCTCCATGAAGCCTTCCAATTTGGCGGAGGGCAGCATGTCGCGCAAAGCGTCATACAAGGGCTGGAGATAGGGGTCGAGCTTGTCTTTCAAGTCGCCGGGCAGGAAGCCAAGATGCTCGTCGGCCTCCACGGCGGGACGGGTCAGGATGATTCTCCTGACCTGCTTGGCCTTCAGTGCCCTGACGGCCAAGGCAACGGCAGTGTAGGTCTTGCCGGTGCCCGCCGGACCGATGGCGAAAACCAAGTCCTTGTGTTCCGAGGCTGTCACCATCCGCTTTTGGTTGACGGTGATGGCCCTGATGGGCATGCCGCCGCGACCGAATACCAACACGTCGCTCTCCGACATCTTCTGCTGCAACTCCAGGTCGGAATTGGCCTTCATCACATCCTCGATGTCGCGCTCCTCTATCTTGCCTTTCCGCTCCAGCTGCACGATGAGCATCTCGAAACGGTTGATGAAATATTCCATCTCCTCCTCGTCGCCCATCACCTTGATGAAGTCGCCACGTGCGATGATCTTCAGCTTCGGAAACAACGCCTTAACCTTGTCCAGATACTTGTCGTTGGGCCCGTAAAGGTCCTTAGGGTCCACGTTTTCTATCTGGAGTATCTGTTCTGCCATTTTTGTTCGTAAATTTTTGCAAAGGTAATGAATTGTTTTTTTTCTTTTTTTCATAATTAGTGTTATCTTTGCAAACACTAAATATTTTTAAAGTTACAGATGGCGATCATTACGTTGACAAGCGATTGGGGAACCTCTGACTATTACGCTGCGGCGGTAAAGGGAGTGATTCTTTCACAGGTGCCCAATGTCACCATTGTTGACATCACCCACGACATCAGTCCTTTCAACGTGGCCGAGGCAGGCTTCACGGTGCACAATTGCTATCGTAACTTCCCAGAAGGCACCATCCACATCATTGCGGTGGAGACCATCGAATCGGATGTAAATCCTCATGTGGTGGTCAAAGCCCATGGCCAGTATTTCATCTCCACCGACAACGGCATCTTCAGCCACATCCTCGACGGGGAATATGAAGAGGCGGTGTTTATCGACGTGGAACAGGATACGGATTTCTACACCTTCAGCACGCGCGACCGTTTTGCCAAGGTGGCCGTGATGATCGCCAAAGGCGAACCCCTCTCGAACATCGGTGCCAAGCGTGAACGCCTCAACGACGGCGGCTCCTTCTGTGCCATCGTGAAAAACAATATCATCGAGGGCATCGTCATGCACATCGACTCTTACGAGAACCTCATCACCAACATCCCCAAAGAGCTGTTCGATCAAGTTGGAAAGGGTAGGGACTTTACCATCAAGGTGAAAGGGGATCTCTATACCATCGACGAGATTTCGGAGAGCTATGACGATGTAGATCCGCTCGATCCGGTGGCCTTGTTCGGCACACACGGCTACCTCGAAATCGCCCTCAACCATGCCAAGATGGCGGCGCTGTGGGGCATCGAAATCAAATCAACGATCCAGGTGGTCTTTGAGGATAATTAACTTGGTTTTCTTCAAAACCAATGCAGCTATTAGTCCTATGAGGATACCCAATGCAGCACCCGCAAGGATGTCGCCAGGATAGTGTACGCCCAAATAAATCCTGCTGTAGCTCGAGATCAAAGCCCAGCCATAAAGCCACCATCCGATGCTTCGGTAGCTTTTGCGAAGGACTGCGGTGAGGAAGGAGGCTATGGCAAAGGTGTTGGCAGCATGGGAGGAAACGAAGCCGTATTTTCCTCCCGGCAAGCCTTTGGGTAGATGTACCAAGCCTTCCAAATCGGGATTGAAACAAGGTCTCAACCGATGAAACAAAGGCTTGCACACATGGGCCGACAGCTGGTCGGAACACAGGATCACTAGGCCTACTGCCAAGAAAACCCATAGGCTTTTCCATCCATATTGCCTGATGACCAGGTAAGCCAACAGGATGTAGAGGGGTATCCACGGCCACATCCCAGTGATGGATACCATCACTGTGTCGAGCCAATCGGCATGCAACCCGTTCAGCCACAAAAACAATTGGGAATCAATTGAGTAGATCGCTTCCATCTAATAGTTTTCAGTTTTCACCTCTCACCTTTCACCTCTCACCTCTCCTCTTCCTCTTCTTTGTTCAGCGTTAGCCAAATCAAGTCCTTCAACTCGTCGATACCTTGTCCCATGATGGAGCAGATGAACACATGCGGCACCTTCTTCGGCAAGTGCTTCTTGATCTCCTTGATCTTGTCCTCATCCACCAAATCGCACTTGGTAATGGCCAACACGCGGTCTTTGTCCATCAGCTCGGGGTTGTATTTCTTCAGCTCGTTGAGCAAAATGTCGTATTCCTTCTTCACGTCCTCGCTGTCGGCGGGCACCATGAAGAGCAGGGTAGAGTTGCGTTCGATATGACGCAAAAATCTGATTCCCAACCCTTTGCCTTCTGCTGCGCCTTCGATGATGCCAGGGATGTCGGCCATGACGAAGGAGCGGTTGTCATAGTAGCCCACGATGCCGAGGTTGGGCACCAGGGTGGTGAAGGGATAGTCGGCAATTTCGGGACGAGCGGCGGATACCACCGAGAGCAAAGTGGATTTTCCGGCATTGGGGAATCCCACCAAGCCCACGTCGGCCAGCAGCTTCAGTTCCAGCACGATCCAGGCTTCCTGCGAGGGCTCGCCGGGCTGGGCGAACTTGGGTGCCTGCATGGTGGCCGACTTAAAGAAGGCGTTGCCTTTGCCGCCGCGACCGCCCTTGAGCAACACGATGGTCTGTCCGTCCTCGGTGATCTCACCCAGCATCTCGCGGGTTTCTGCGACGTAAGCCACCGTTCCCAAAGGCACATCGATATAGACGTCCTTGCCCGAGGCTCCCGTCAGTTGGTTGCTGCCGCCGGGGACACCGTCGCCGGCCATCAGGTGCTTGGTGTAGCGGAGATGTAGCAAGGTCCACATCTGGGCGTTGCCTCTCAAGATGATGTCGCCGCCACGGCCGCCATCGCCACCGTCGGGACCGCCTTTCGGGATGTATTTTTCACGGCGGAAGTGCAACGAGCCAGCCCCGCCTTTGCCTGAACGGCAATAAATCTTCACATAGTCAACAAAATTCGAACTGGCCATAGTCGTTTTCTTTTAAAACACGTCGATGAATTCCACCGCGTCGTAATCCACCGTGCCCTTGCCGCAGTCGAAGTTCAGATCGACATCGGTAGCAGTCGGCTTGGGGAAGTCGCCCTTGCTGACGTGCAAGGTGGGATCGGCGTAAACCTTTTGCATGTAGATGGCCCAAATGGGCAGTGCCGTGCGTGAGCCCTGACCCAAGGCGGTGCTACGGAAATGCACACTGCGGTCTTCAGCACCGACCCACACACCCGTGGTGAGGTCGGGGGTGATGCCCATGAACCAACCGTCGCTGTTGTTCTGGGTGGTGCCGGTCTTTCCGGCGATGGGGTTGGTAAGTTTATACACCAAACGCAAACGTCCGCCAGTACCACTCTGCACCACGCCCTTCATCAGCTCGATCATCTTGTAGGCGGTCACTTCACTCATGGCCTCGGATTCCTCGGCCGAAAAACGTTGGATGACGTTGCCGTTCTTGTCCTCGATCTTAGTGATGAACATGGGTTTAATATAGACGCCTTGGTTGGCGAAAGTGCTCATGGCACCGACCATTTCCATCAGTTTGAGGTCGCAAACGCCAAGGCAGATGGCAGGTACGGGATCGATGGGCGATTCTACACCCATTCTTCTTGCCATGGTGATGACCGCTTGTGGACCGAAACGGTTCATCAGATAAGCTGAAATCCAGTTGTTCGACTGGGCCAAGGCTGTCTTCAGCGTGATTTCTTCACCACCACCGCCGCCGTTACGAGGCGACCAAAAAGTACCATTGTCCAACTGGATGCTGTAGGGGATGTTCGGGATCTTGGTGCAAGGAGTGTATTCGCCTTCCTGCATGGCCAAGGAATAGAGGAAAGGCTTGAAGGTCGAGCCCACCTGACGGCGCGACTGCATCACATGGTCGTATTTGAAGAACCGGTAGTCGATGCCGCCGACGTAGGCCTTCACCTGGCCGGTGTGCGACTCGATGGAGACAAGGCTGGCCTGGAGGAACCACTTGTAATAGCGGATGGAATCCATGGGCGTCATCACCGTGTCGATGGGTCCGTCCCAGGAAAAGACGGCCATCCTCACTGGTTTGTTGAACTCCGCCTTGATGGAGTCTTCGCACAAACCTTGTTTCTTGAGTGCGCGGTAACGGTCGCTGCGTTTCATGGAAGCATCCAGAAGCTCATCGATCTGATCGGGGGTTCTATAGGAGAAAGGAGCGTTCTTATGGCCTTTCCAATGTTGGAAGAAGCTGGGTTGAAGGCTTCCTCCGACAAACTCTTTCACTGCCTCTTCGGCATAGCGTTGCATGCGCGAGTCGATGGTGGTGTAGATCTTCAAGCCGTCGCGGTAGATGTTGTAGGGCCTGCCATCGGCACGGAAATGGGTCTGGGCCCATTCGGTGAGTTCCTTACGGAGCTGCTCCCTGAAGTAGGTGGCTTGTCCGCTGTTGTGGTCCATTACGCCGAAATGCGACATGTCGATGGGAATCTGTGAGATGGAGTCGCATTCCGCCTCGGTGAGATAGCCGTTCTTGCACATGCTTTTCAGCACCAAGTTACGCCGTTGCAGTGAGAGTTCGGGGTTGCGGATGGGGCTGAAACGCGTAGGGGCGTTTACCACGCCGGCCATCAGCGCCGACTCTTCGATGTTCAGGTCTTTGGGGTCCTTGTCGAAAAAGGTCTTGGCCGCCGATCGGATGCCGAATGCGTTATGTCCGAACGCCACGGTATTGAGATACATGGCGATGATCTCGTCCTTCGAATAGTTGTATTCCAGCTTGGTGGCCGTGATCCATTCCTGGAACTTGCGGAGGACCAGTTTCGGTGTGCTGAGGTTCTCGCCACGGGGGAAGAGGTTCTTGGCCAGCTGCTGGGTAATGGTGCTGCCGCCGCCTTTCTTGTTGCCTGTAAGCACGCCGAAGGCCACACGGAACAACGACTTGCTGTCGATGCCGGAATGCTTCTCGAAACGCTCGTCCTCGATGCTGATCAATGCCTGAGTGAGGTAGGGTGAGAGGTCGCTGTAGCGGACATTGGAGCGGTTCTCCACATAATAGCTGCCCAATACCTTGCCGTCGCACGAGATGATCTGGGTGGCCAGGTTGGTCTGGGGATTCTCCAATTCCTCGAAAGTGGGCATGGTGCCAAACACGCCCTTGGCAACACAGAAGAAGAACAAGATGACGAGTAAGATTCCAATTCCAAAGAGATACCATAGCACTCTTACGGCTTTGGAGCCGTTGTCGCCGCCTTTTTTCGACTGTTTTTTCTTAGTTTGCTTTTGCATAACTGGGTTATTATGGTTGCTTCTCGACGAATAGGCCGATGTCGGAAATGCCTTTCAACACGGGTTCCCGCATGGCTTGCTCGATTTCAAAATGATAGGTTCCCTCCAAGGGGAAACGAAGGTTGGGGTTCAGGGTGACGCGAAGGTCGCGCATGCTGCCGCTGCTCTTGCCGATCCAACGGCCGTCGGGGGTGGCAAGCTGGCATTGTATCGTGTCGTGGGTGAGGTTGCCGTTGGGCATGGTGGTGTGCAGAAACACATAGAGGTTGCTGTAGCGATAGTTCTCCAAATGCCGCATGCTCAAACCGAAGGCATAGATGCCCAAAGTGTCGTTCACCGTCACATCGAAAGGCACACGGTTCTCCACCTTCCAAGCTGCCTCGGGGATCACCACCCGCTGCTCAAAGCCGTTGCCCCCGCAGCCAGCCAACAACCACAGTGCCACGACCGCCATTAATATTTTGATAGTTGTTTTTATCATTCTCTTCTGTCTTCTATCTTCTGACTTCTGTCTTCTAAATCAATCACTCATCTTATTAAGGTCTCCCTCGCTGTATCCCTCATTGGTGTTGGTATGCTGTTCCATGGTAATGGCGTAGTCCTCCAGCTTTTCGGGCAGCTCGCCTTTTTTGTTCTTCGCGATGATTTCCTTCACCTTATCGACGGGGATGGCCATGATGTTGCTCTTGTCGGTGGTGTAGGAATACCACATGATGCCTTTGAAGACGTCGCTCTTCTGGTGGATGGCGTCGCCATTCTTGAACTTCAGCACGATGTTGGGATCCGAGAAGGCCTTCAAGGCTTCCACGTAGGCCTCGTATTCGAAGTTCAGGCAACATTTCAGCTTGCCGCACTGTCCGGCTAATTTCTGGGGGTTGGGCGAGAGCTGTTGCACTCGTGCCACATTGGTGGTCACCGATTGGAAGTCGCTGATCCAGGAAGCGCAGCACAGCTCACGGCCGCACGAACCGATGCCGCCAAGCTTGGCCGACTCCTGCCTGACGCCGATTTGGCGCATTTCCACCCTTACGTGGAACTCCTCCGCCAACTTCTTGATGAGCTCGCGGAAATCGACACGGCCGTCGGCGGTGTAGTAGAAGATAGCCTTGGTCTTGTCGCCTTGGTACTCGATGTCGTTCAGCTTCATCTCCAGGCCGAGGTTTTCCGCGATGGTACGGGTGCGATACAAGGTGCTGTCTTCCAAGGCGATGGCGGAAAGCCATTTTTCCACATCGTTGGCCCGGGCCCTGCGATACACTTTCTTCATCTCTTCAAGGGGCGTGCGGAAACGCTTGCGTTTCATCTGGCGCACGGCAAGCTCGCCCACTAAGGTGACGATGCCGATGTCGTGACCGATGGCGGCTTCCACGGCCACCAGCTCGCCTTCCTGCAGGTTGAGTTCCTCGGGATAGGTGAAGAAATCCTTATGGTCGTTCTTGAAACGCACCTCGGCAATCAAGGGCTTGCCTTCGGGGGTGGTACCCTCGTAGTCTTTCAACCAGTTGAATTCGTGCATCTTGCAACCGCTGTGGTTCAAGACGGGCGCTCCCGCTACATACTCTCCTCGCATCTTGCAGCACCCTCGGTTGAAGACGGGATCCTTCAAACTGGGCTTGGTTTCGGTGGTTTTGCGCTTATATTGTTCTTCTGACATGGAATTCAAATTAAAAATATCTCAATAAACTTGCAAAAATAGTAAAAAAATCCGTTACTTTGCTAATTCTTCCAAACAATGAATCTTAAAACGTTTATATCATGAAAAAAGGTGGATTAATTCTCTTATTGCTTCTCGGCGTTCTCGTGTTATGGGGCGTCAGGGTTTACAATCAGCTCGTTGCCAAGCAGGAAACGGTGGAGCAGGCCGTGGGCGATGTCCAGGCCGCCTACCAGAAACGTGCCGACCAGATCCCGAACGTGGCTGCTACTGCCAAGCAGTATTCCGACTATGAAATCGAGGCTTTCAACAAGATCGTCGAAGCCCGTGCCAAAGCCACGGCCACCACGATCGACCTATCGAACCTCGACGAGCAGCAGTTGGCCAACTACCAGAAGGTGCAGGACGAACTCATGGGCACCATGCGCGCCAACCTCAACGTCATCGTGGAGCAGTATCCCGACCTCAAGGCGAGTACGCTTTACCTGAACCTGCAGGAGAGCATTGAGAGCTGTGAGAACCAGATTGCCAACGCACGCCGTAACTTCAACGACAAGGCACAGGACTTCAACCAGTTCCTTCGTCGCTTCCCGAACAACATCGTAGCAAACTTCGGCAACTTCGACAAGATGCCGTATTTCCAGGCTTCGGAAGGTGCTGAGACCGCTCCGAATGTCAAGGAACTGTTTGAGGAATAAGTTAACGTTATAGCGAGCTATAGGCCGGTGAGAAGGTGTCGCCTTGGTTGATGTCACCCGTGGCGATGCCTTTCTTCAACCATTTGGAGCGCTGTGCCGAAGTGCCGTGGTTAAAGGTCTCGGGCATGGTGCGTCCGTAGGCTTGCTTTTGCAGGTAGTCGTCGCCGATTTTGGCAGCAGCGTTCAAAGCCTCTTCAATGTCACCGTCTTCAAGTGAGCCGAACATCTTGTTGTCGTGGTGGGCCCAAACGCCGGCATAGAAGTCGGCCTGCAGTTCAAGCCTTACGCTGGTTTGGTTGTAACCTTGGGTGTTCTTGCCATATTGCGCCATCTTGTTGTGGGCAGCGTCGAGGGTGCCTAATAGGTTTTGCACATGGTGTCCCACCTCGTGTGCGATGACGTAGGCGTAGGCGAAGTCGCCATCGGCACCGATCTGTTTCTTCATGCTTTTGAAGAATTCCAGGTCAAGATACACCGTTTGGTCGGCCGAGCAGTAGAACGGCCCGCTGTCGGAGGTGGCACTGCCACAGCCTGAACTCACCGCACCGGCGAAGATGACCATCTTCGGGGGGATGTACTTGCGGCCAATCTTCTTAAATTCGGCCGTCCACACGTCTTCGGTTCCGGCCAGGATCTGCTTGCAGAACTGCATCAGCTCCACATCGACTTCGCTGTAGTCCTTGCCATCGACGTATTCGGTGTTCCCCTGCGTCATTTGCTGAAGCGTGCTCGTATCGGGTGCCTGGCCCGTGAGCAGCCAAATCAGTCCAACAATGAGGATGCCGCCCAAGCCGAGTCCACCGGCCTTCACGGCGCCGCCTTTGCCACGGCGGTCTTCTACGTTCGTACTTTCTCTACGTCCTTCTAGTCTCATAGCTTTTTGTTTTAGTAATGATGTGCAAAGATAAAAAAGGTTTTGTTGGGTTGTTTAATTTTTTTTTGGGGGAAACCTTTCTTTTTTAAAAAATAACACTTACTTTTGCCTAAAAGAAAAGAACTATTATCATTTATTGTATAACTAAAATCTATTATTATGAAAAAAACATTACTCTTATTGTTGGCCCTGCTGGCGACAGTCGGCATGACCTTTTCCCAGGACATCTGGTCCTGCGGCACGCACACCTATAACGGCGCGACCGGTGTGGGCATCTACAAAAATGGCGAAAGAGTCGCGTCTTTTGAGTCCACTTCCAACTTCGCTCCTTATGACATTTTCCGTCATCACGGTCATACATATCTGGCCTATCGGAATTCTACTGAAGACTACGCCTTTGTCCGTGATTATGAATCCAGTCACACAATAAATATTGGCAGCGACTGCTATCCTTATCAACTGTTCGGCGGATCTGGTCTGTATGTCGCGGGCTATAGGAAAGAAGGTTCTGTTGACAAAGCGACCATTTGGAGCATAAGTAGTAGCGGAAACTGCTCAGTGGTATATACTATGGACAACGGGTCAAACAACGCCGATTTCTATTGCGGTCTTTTGGATACATCACCTTCACATTATATTTACGCTGGTGGTTATCGAAAAACAGGATCCAACAGCTGGGAAGGTGTGATTTGGAAAGAACAAACCGGTGTGTTATATACCATCCCACAGGAAAAATCATACGTCATGAGTATGGCATATTACGACGGGAATGTGTATAGTCTTGTGCTGACCAATGCTTCGAACCATGTGTGGGTTTATAAGAACGACGAGCTTCTGTACACGTTAAACACCGATGACTCTCACAACATTCAGGACTTGTATATCGACGGCGGCGACATCTATGTTTGCGGCTCGTCAGGTTCTACGCAAAAGGTTTGGAAGAACGGCGAGGTTCTATACAGCCCAAGTGGTCAGAACATTAGCGGTGTGTGGACCAACAGCGATGGCATCTATTTTTGCGGAAAGAAAGACGACGTTGGCACGATCTGGAAGGACGGTGAGGTGATTTATCAACCCTCCAATTGTACATCCATGATAAAATTGTATGTCGAGGCTCCCGAGTGTGCCAATGACGAAATCCGCACGCTGCCCTATTTCGAGGGCTTCGAGACGGGCGAGACCGACTGGGAGTGCTGGACCAAGATCGATGTGGACAACAGCAACGGCACTAACTCCTCCTATTGGGATCGCAACGGCCAATGCCTTGCCCTTGCCGGTATTACCTCGCATACAGGCGACCATTATGCTAGGCATCAGCGCCGTGTATCAGGCACTGCCCAGGAAGGCTGGCTGATCAGCCCGAGGGTCTTCATTACCCCGAACAATCCCACCTTGTCATTCTTCACCAAAAGAGGCTGGGACGATGCCTCAGACTATGCCAGCATTTGGGTCTCGACCGATAGTGACCCGACTAATTTGGGCTCCTATTACGAGATTTACACTGTGCCCGATCATAATTCATGGGCCGAAGTGACCGTCAATCTTTCCGCATACCATGGCCAGGCTGTTTATATAGCTTTCAAATACAGCGCTGATGCCGCTACCAGAGCACCCTCTTGGAATATCGACGATATCTCGATTTATGAAGATTGGACACCGTGTCCGCCCGTTACGGCATTCCCCTATACGGAGGACTTCAGCGGTAATACTCCATGCTGGTACATCGTTGACGTTGACAACAGTTATCCAAGTTGGAATTTGAGTGGCAGTAGTGCCTCCCATTGGTATGGAGATGAGACCACCCTGCAACAGGGCGCCCTGTGTACCCCTTATTTCCAACTGGCAGCGGGTGAGAACTACACGCTGACATTCAATTCAAAAGCCACCTGGTATGCTGATGACATGGCTAGTTTGGTAGCGATTTCCGTTGACAAGACAGGGGTGCCTTATCTAGGTGATTTCGATGAAATCTGGTCGGACGACTTCTCGACACTAGGTGAATGGCAGACAGTGACCATCGACCTCTCGGCCTACGCGGGCCACACCATCTGCCTTGCCTTTGGCTATGAAGGCACCGACGCCCATGAATGGATTGTTGACGATGTCACCATCACGGAGACCACGCCGACCTACACCATCAACGTGGAGTCGAACAACGCTGCATGGGGTACGGTCTCCGGCGGCGGCACGTTAGAGCAGGGAGCGAGCTGCACCATCGAGGCCACGGCTGCGAGCGGCTACGAGTTCAAGAAGTGGACGAAGGGCGGCGAGGACGTCTCCACCAACGCGAGCTACACGTTCACGGTGACGGAGAACGCCACCTACACTGCCGTGTTCGGCGAGCCTGCGGTGAACTACTACACGATCGCCACGGTGGCGAGCCCGGCGAGCGGCGGCACGGTAGAGGGCGGCGGCACGTACGCCCAGGGCACAGAGGTGACGCTGACGGCGACGCCGAAGACGGGCTACCACTTCACGAAGTGGACCGACGGTAACACGTCGAACCCGCGGACGATCACGGTGACGGGCGACGCGACGTACACGGCGAAGTTCTCGAAGAACAAGTACACTGTGACGGTGACGGCGATTCCCGCCGATGGCGGCACGGTGACGGGCGGCGGCGAGTACACGCACGGCACGGTGGCCACGCTGACGGCGACGGCCAAGGAAGGCTACGAGTTCCTGACGTGGGACGACGGCGTGACCACGGCGGAGCGCACGGTGACGGTGGTGGAGAGCGCCTCCTACGGAGCCATCTTCGCTGCGGCCGGCGCCACTACGTACACGATCACGGCGGTTCCGAACGACGCCTCGCTGGGCTCGGTGACGGGCGGCGGCACGTATCCCGAGGGGACGGAGGTGACGCTGACGGCGACACCGAAAGCCAACGCCATCTTCGAGAAGTGGAGCGACGGCAACACGACGAACCCGCGCAAGGTGACGGTGACGGGCGACGCGAACTACGTGGCGAACTTCAAGGCGAAGATGCTGTACACGATCACGGTGGAGTCGCTGAATCCTGAGATGGGCACGGTGGTCGGCGGCGGCACGTTCGCCGAGGGCACGGAGGTCACGATCCAGGCAATTCCTAAGGGCGGCTACTACTTCAACGGCTGGAACGACGGCAACCACGCCAACCCGCGGACGATCACGGTGACGGGCGACGCGACGTACAAGGCGAGCTTCTCGGCGCAGCAGACGCAGACCTACACGCTGACGGTGACATGCAACCCGTCGGAGGGCTATGTGGAAGGTACCGGTTCCTACACGGCCGGCACGAAGGTGACGGTGAAGGCCACCGCATGGTCGGGCTACAAGTTTGACAAGTGGAACGACGGCAACACGACGAACCCGCGCGAGGTGACGGTGAACGACAACATGACGCTGGTGGCGCTGTTCAAGACGACGGGCGTGGGCGAGTACGGCGAGACGATGCTGAGCGTGTATCCTAACCCGACGAAGGACAACCTGCGCATCGACGGCGTGGGTGCCGAGGAGAGGGTTGAGATCTACAACGGCCTGGGCATGCTGGTGAAGGTGTCCAACACGAACAGCGACCAGGAGATCCACGTGGGCGACCTTGCCCCAGGTCTCTACCTGATCCGCTGCGGCGAGAGGACAGCCCGCTTCATCAAGGAATAAGCCTCCCGTCCCTACGGGAAGCTTAAACGACAAGGCAATCCATCCTTTTGGGTGGATTGCCTTGTTTTATCAAGAATCTTTTCTACCTTTGCAAATGGATAACAGTATAACCTTTTTTATCTAACAATGAACGTATTTGTAAACGACATTCCAGTCAAGACCTATTACGGAGCAAAGGTGAAATCGGCCATCTGGGCTTATTTCAGAGACCATGACATCCCTGCGAAAACCCCTGTCAAAGAGGTGAGAGACGCTTACGGCAACCTCATCGACATGGATGGAGCCATTCGTTCCAACTCCAAAATCTACTTCAAGCTATTGGATAACGCTTAATTTTGGAATAGAATTTGCAAGTTTGGAAAATAGATTGTTGAACCTTTAAAAACAACAGCATCATGAAAACCAAGAAATTCTTAATGACGTCCCTGTTAGTGATGGGGATGATCATCGCCAAAGCAGCGAACGGCTTCCCGCCAGAATTGGTCTTGGTCTCACAGCCCGTGTTGACCTATAACGCCAATTCGGTCACTGTCTATTATGATATCCAAAACATTGGAGACTTCACTTATCGGGGTGATCTCTACATCTATCTCGATCCTGACGATGGTCGCTGGTATGCCAGAAAGCACATGCGGATCTGCCCTGGCAGAATCAAGAGAGTAGCGGTTACCATCCCTGCCTATCGTCCGAATCCCTCTTGGGTCTATACGGTGATGCCATACTATGAACTCGGTAACGAGCTCTTCAGCTTCACCACCTTTGAATACTTCGAACCGGTGAGCTTCTGCTGGTACGGATACCGCAACGAGCCCTGGGTGGTCTTCCGCGTGGGTCCGCGTGTGCGCCACTACCACCGTCCTTCGCCCTACCGCTTCTACTATGACGGATACTATCCGATCGCTCCTCCGCCTCCGGGTGGCTATCCTCTAGGCTACTTCGACCACATCAAGCCCCTGGATCCTCACCACCACACCTATCACCACCACCACACCTATGGAGGCTATCCTGCCAACTATCACCCGAATGATAATGTTCCCCCAGGATACAATTCCTACTCCGAAGCAAGGGTGGTCCGTCCCGGCAACAACACCCCTGGAAGCATGAGCTCCAATGGTGCTGCCAACAACAACGGCTCGGCCACGGTGGTTCCTAAGACAGGTAGCAATACCAGCGGCTCCAGCAGCTCGAACAATGCGGGCAACGTGAACGTACGTACCGGCACCAGCGGCAGAACTGATACGGGCACCTCGAGCAATACGAGCAGTGAAAGCGGTCGCACGGGCACTACCGGCAGAACCGACAACGAGAGCTCAAGCAGCTCCAGCAACGTGAGCCGTCCGAGCACTAACAGCTCAAGCAGCACGAGCAGCGGTCGCTCCGAAAACAGCTCCAGCAGCTCGAACAACTCGAGCAGTGTGAGCCGCCCGAGCACCAACAGCTCAAGCAGTTCTGGCAGCGGTCGCTCAGGAAACAGCTCCAACAGCTCGAACAACTCGAGCAGCGTGAGTCGCCCGAGCACCAACAGCTCCAGCAGCTCTGGCAGCGGTCGCTCCGGAAACAGCTCCAACAGCTCCAGCAACAGCGGTTCATCAAGAGGATCCTCGAACACCTCCTCGAGAGGCTCCAGCTCCTCCGGCCGCAGGTAAACCTGGGAACCCAACCAATGTAGAGACGGTGCACACACCGTCTCTACGTTTTTTGTTTTAACATGAAGATTGATGGATAGGATTATAGAATTGGTCAACGGGTGGGTATGGAGTCCCGCCCTGGTTGGTTTATGCCTCTTGGCAGGACTGTATTTTTCGTTCGGTACCCGTTTTGTGCAGGTGCGTCGTTTCGGTGAGATGGCGCGTTTGTTGTTTTCGACCGACAAGACACAGAAGACGGGCATCACCTCGTTCCAAGCCTTTGCCATGGCCCTGTCGGGTCGTGTGGGCACTGGTAACATCGTAGGCGTGGCCACCGCCATCGGATATGGCGGCCCCGGCGCCATCGTCTGGATGTGGATCATCGCCTTCCTCGGCGCCGGGTCGGCGTTCGCCGAGGCCACGCTGGCACAGATCTTCAAGGAAAACCATAAAGGTGAATACCGTGGCGGTCCTGCCTATTACATCGAGAAAGGCCTCCGAGCCAAATGGCTGGCCGTGATCTTCGCCGTGTGTGCCGTGGTGGCCTGCGGTGTGTTCCTGCCTCCCGTCCAGTCGAACGGCATCGCCATGTCGTTTGCCAATACTTTCAGCGTGAACCCTGCTTGGATCGGGTTGGGCGTGGCGCTGTTGATCGGCATCGTCATCATCGGCGGCGTGAAACGTATCGCCAACGTGGCGCAGGTCGTAGCACCTTTCATGGCCATCCTCTATATCCTTTTGGCCATTGTGATCCTCATCATCCATGCCTCGGAAGTCCCTGTCGTGTTTGGCGACATGATCCGAAGTGCCTTTGGCATGAACGAAGTGTTAGGCGGCATCTTGGGCAGTACCATCGCCTGGGGTGTCAAGCGTGGCATCTACTCCAACGAAGCGGGACAGGGCACAGCGCCTATCGTGGCTGCCGCAGCTAAGGTCTCACATCCTGTGAAGCAAGGCCTGGTGCAAGCCTTCTCGGTGTATGTCGATACCTTGCTGGTGTGCACTGCAACCGCTGTGATGATCTTGGCTTGCAAGACCTACAATGTGTTTGCCGCCGACGGCAGTCTGCTCTTTGCCTCGCAGGTGGCCCAACTCGGCGAACCCGACGTATCCTACACCACCGCTGCCATCAGTACCCTGTTGGGACCCAACATCGGCGGATTGATCGTATCCATCGCGCTGTTCTTCTTTGCCTTCACCACCATCATGGCCTATTATTACTATGCCGAGACCAACTTAGTATATCTCTTCGGCAAAGGCCGCATGGAACGCACCTTGATATGGGTGTTGCGTGTGCTGCTCATTGCCGCTGTGTTCTATGGCTCGCTCAACAAGGCTAGCCTGATGTGGTCCTTGGGTGACATCGGCGTGGGTACCATGGCCTGGATCAACATCATCGCCATCCTGCTGCTTTCGCGCCTGGCCTTCAAGTCGTTACGATCTTACGAGAAGCAGAAGAAAGCAGGGAAGGAGCCGACATTCGATCCCGATGAATTGAATATCAAGAATGCGGATTTTTGGAAGAAATAATTCGTATTTTTGCGCTCTAATAACTTTTATCTTTTATCTCTTATCTTTTATCTAGAAATATGACAGTCAGAACACGCTTCGCTCCCAGCCCAACGGGCTATATGCATATCGGCAACCTGAGAACCGCCTTGTATGCCTATCTTTTTGCCAGATCACAAAACGGAAAATTCGTGCTCCGTATTGAGGACACCGACCAGAAACGCTATGTGGAAGACGCCACGCGCGTGATCTATGAGACCCTTGAAACGGCCAATATCCATCACGACGAAGGTCCGGACGTGGGTGGCGACTACGGTCCGTATATCCAGAGCGAACGCAAGGCCATTTATAAGGAATATGCCATGAAGCTCATCGAGAAGGGTGCGGCCTACTATTGCTTCTGCGCCAAGACGGAAGAAGAACCTGCCGAGGACGAGGAAGGCAAGGAGAATCCCTTTGAGAGTTCTTGCCATTGCCGCGACTTAAGTGCCGAGGAGGTGAAGAAGAACCTGGCTGAGGGCAAACCGTACGTGATCCGTCAAAAGGTGCCGCATGAAGGCACCACCACTTTCAACGACTTGGTCTATGGCGAAATCACCGTGGAAAACGAGACCCTCGACGACCAGATCTTGCTGAAGAGCGACGGCATGCCGACCTACAACTTCGCCAATGTCGTTGACGACTACCTGATGGGCATCACGCATATCATCCGCGGCAGCGAATACCTCTCGTCGAACCCGAAATACATCCTGCTCTACCAAGCCTTTGGCTGGGAAGTGCCATGCTACATCCACCTGCCCCTGATCAACGGCAAGAATCCCGACGGCACGGTGAGTAAGCTCTCGAAGCGCCATGGTGCCGTGAGTTTCCAGGCCTTGGTGGAAGAAGGCTATCTGCCTGAAGCCATCATCAACTACATCGCCCTGCTGGGCTGGTCGCCGAAAAACGAACGCGAGATCTTCTCGATGGACGAGCTTTGCGAAGTGTTCTCAGTGGCGGGTCTGCACAAGAGCCCGGCCGTGTTCGACTACCAGAAGCTGGATTGGGTCAACGCCCAACATATCCAAGCCATGCCGTTTGAGGAATTCTCGAAGATGGCCTTCGACTATTCGGGCGTGAAAGACACCTTCCTGGAGGCAAAGTGGAACAAGCTTGCCACGCTGATGCAGCCGCGCATCAACAAGTTCACGGAAATTCCCGAGAAGCTGAAGTTCTTGTATGAAGTGGCGCCTTACGACGTGGAGCTGTATGTCAACAAGAAGAACAAATCCACCTTGGAGACTTCGGTGGACATCCTCAAGATCACCATCGATGCCGTCAACCAAATCGACACTTGGGACGAGGAGACGTTGAGCGAGGCCTTTGGCAAGGTGGCAGCCGACAACAACATCAAGTACGGTCCGCTGATGTGGCCTTCACGCATCGCCATGTCGGGCCTGCTGGCCACGCCGGGTGGTTCCACCGACATCATGTATTTGATCGGCAAGGAAGAGACCTTGAAACGACTGAAGGCTGGATTGGATTTCATCCAATCACATCTTGGTTAATTGCTTGTATTTTACTAAGTTGAGACGATATTCCACGCGACTGTCGGTCAACTCGTCGCGGCTATGCTTGAGCATGGTCTGTGCCTCGAGGAGGTCGGACAATGCCACCAATCCGGCTTCATAATAGTCGCTGACGATTTTCAGGTTGGCTTCGGCGTCGCTCAACGCGGTCTGGGCCATGGTGATGCGCAGCCAGCTCTGCTGCAGGTTGAACCAGGCTTGGTTGGTTTGCAGTTCCATCTTCTCCTCGAAGTCGCGGCGGGTGTTCTCCGCCATCTCCCTGTCGAGGTCGTGCTTCTTGAGCTTGTAGGTGGTCTTGTGCCAATCGGTGATTGGCACTTGCAGCACGGCGAAGACCATGGCGTTGGGTTTGGCGTTGTCCAAGATGGTGTGGTAGTTGGCGCTTCCACCGACCAACAAGGAGGGAAGAGCTTCGCCGAGGGTCATCTTTTTCTTCAGGCCTTCCGCTTCAATGGAGAGGTCGAGGAGACGGCTTTCGTTACGTTGCGCGACGGCCTCGTGGGCGGCCTGGAAATAGGCGGTAGGCTCTGTTTCAATGCCAAGGGTGTCGGTTAGAACCAAGGTCTGCCAATCCATCCCGATGTATTGCCCTAAAGCCATCTTCAGCAGGGTGATGCCGTCCTCAACCTTCTTGCGGTTCAGCTGGCTTTCGTTTTGTTTGATGGTGACCTTATACTGGTCGGTGGGCATGGCCAGTCCCGCCTCGATGGCACCGGAAAGGTCCTTGCTCAGGGTGTCCAACAGCTGGTCCAGTTGGTCAAGTGTGGCGATCTTTTCCTGAAGGGAGACGATTTGCCAATAGAGGCATTCCGTCTGGAGGCTGATCTCGTCTTCCTTGATCTTGGTTTGGTATGCTGCAGCTTCGATGCCCAGCTTGGCCAGTTGGTTGCCATGATAGATGCGTCCTCCGGCAAATAGCGGTTCCGTAGCCATCACGTTGGCAATCACCCCGTTCTGCACGAAGGAGTATTCCTTTTTCAGACCCAAGAAAGCACCGTATTGGGCATACAGGTTATAAAGGGTTTGTCGGACCAAGGCGTTGTCGATGTCCTCGATGCCGAAGGTGACAAATGGATTCAAGGCATCGAATGCAAGCGCTTGGGCTGAGACGGTTGGGAAATATTCAGCTCGTGCCTGGTTCTTGGTGGCCTGAGCCTTCTCGATTTCCAGCTGGCTGTTTTGCAGCTCCAGGTTGTTCTGCAAGGCCAAATCGACGCAGTCGGTCACCGTAAGGCGGCGTACCGAGTCGGTTTCCTGAGCCATGCTGCTTATGGCCAAAAACAGGGTCATTATAATGGCGATGCGTGTCTTCATGCAGTTTCAGGTTGAAGGGTTTTCTTTGAGGTTCTGAAGATTTGCCAATACATCACGGGCATGACGGCGAGGATGATCACCATGGAGAGCACCACGCCGAAGCAGATAACGACACCCATTGGCATCCACAATGGGTTGCGCGTGATGATCATGGGCAACACGCCCAAGGCGGTAGTGGCGGAGGTGAGGAAGATGGGCCTCATGCGTCGGCTGCCGGCCTTCATGGCAGCTTCCTTGGCATCCAAGCCCTCGTCAACACGCAGGGTCTCGGCATATTCGTACATCACGATGCCGTTGCGGACGATGATGCCGATAAGGCTGACCACGCCGAGCACAGAAGTCATGCCGAAGTCGAGCCCGAAGAGCCATTCGCCGAAGAAGGCACCGAACATACACAGGCTGCTGGAGCAAAGCGTCAGCAAGGCGAGGTTGAGTTTCTTGAAGTAGGCAACAAGGAAGGCCAACAAGACCAGGATGGCAGCGATAAGGCTCTTCAAGATTTGAGGGATAACCATGGCGTTCAGCGTGGAGAGGCCGCCGTATTCGATATTTACGCCTTCGGGGAGGGTGGGACGCACCTTAGTGTCGATATAGTGCTGGATCTTCTTCATGCTGGCTGTATGCGACCTCCAAAACTTCATGTCGGCAGCCAGGGTGATGGCGTTTTTGCCATCGTGGTGCACCAAATAGGCAGGATGCCAGTCGGGGGTGATGTCGGCCACCTGGCGCAAAGGCACGTTGACACCGGGAATCATGGTGGGAATCAGCTGGTTTTGTACCGATTCGTAATCGTTGGGGTCGTAGTTGGCCGTGCCGTATAGCTTGACGGGGATGCTTCTGCTGCCTTCCCACACGGTGGTCAGAGGTTGCCCGTTAAGACTGGTAGCCAAGTTGAGCGAGAGCATTCCCTTGGTGATGCCTAAACGGGCGCATTCCTCGGGTTTCATGGTCACTTTCACTGAAGTCAGGAACTCGTCGTAATCCGAGTGCACCCAACGCAACTCATCGTCGAGGGTGAGCATGTAGTCCTTGATTTGTTGAGCCACGGGTGCTGTTTTGGTGTAGTCGTCGCCGAAGACATAGATCTCCACAGGGGTCGAAACGGCCTGATAGTCGAGTTGGCGGAAGCGCACATGGGCTTCAGCGAAGTAGTAGGCGTATTTGTCATCCATCTCTTTCAACAGGTCTTCGGTGGCTTGTTTCGAGGTGGTGTTGACGATGAGTTGTGACAGGTTGTTGGCTGGGATGCTGGGGGCGTAGGTCACATGGAAACGCGGTGCGGTCTCGCCGATGAAAGCGGTCACCGAAGTAACGCGTTGGTCGGTCAGCATCATCTGTTGCAAAGAGTCGCTGATGCGGGTGGTGGCTTCGAGGCTGCTGCCTTCAGGCAGACGGATTTCTACGGCGAAGCAGTCGCGTTCGGCGTTGGGCATCATCTGAACGTTCAAAGCAAGGAACATCAGTACACCGAGGACAATGGAGCCTATTCCCATCCCGATGGTAAAACTTGGATGCCTGAAACAATGGCTCTGCATCTTGTCGTAAAGGTTTTGCAGGAGCCTGAAGAACTTCATTTGCGCCCTTAAAAAGCCGTTATGGCGGGGTTTGTCGGTCTCAGGCCTGATGAACATGATTTCCAAGGAGGGGATAACGAGCATGGCGTAGGCCAAGGAAGCCATCAGCGAGAAGGCAACGGTCCATGGGAAGAGCTGCACGAAGTCGCCCAAGGGACCGGTGATGATGCCCGTCATGGGGAAAAACATGGTGGCGATGGCACCAGTGGCGATGAGCATGGGCATGAACAGTTCTTTGGCGCTGCTCACGGCGGCGTCAAAGGGTTTATAGCCCTGGCTCAACTTGTCAATATAGCCGTCGATGTTGATGATGGAGTCGTCGACGATCATGCCGAGTACCACGATGAGCGCCGCCAAGGTGACGGTGTTCAGCTCGATGCCGAAGAGATACATCAAGCCGATGCTCATGGCAGTGCAAATGGGCAGTCCGGAACTGGCGATGAGCGCCGTGCGGAAGGGGAAGAGCAGCAGCATGACGGCGATGACCACGATCATGGAGATGAGCAGGTCGCGCAGGAAGCTGCTGACCGACTTTTGAACTACCTTGGGCTGGTCGGTGATACGATATAGATGTACGCTGTCGGGCAAGGTCTGACGGAACTCGGAGAGCACCTTTTCCACGGCTTTGCCGTAGGCGACGATGTTGAAACCCTTGCGCATCTCGACAGAGATAACCAAGGCGTCATGGCCGTTGAAGTTCACTACTTTGGAGGGCTCTGCGAGACGGCGTTCGACGGTGGCCACGTCGCGCAAACGCACCGTGTTTCCCGTCGCGTCGGAATAGATGATCTGCTCTTCGAGTTCCTTCTCCGAGACCATGGGGTTCTTGATGTGCAACGGGAAGTCGAACGTCTCGGTCTCCATGGTACCACTGGTGGTTAGAAAGCCTTGTGACGCATATTGCAGCATCAAGGTGTTGGGGCTGATGCCGTAGAACGACAGCTTCTCCTTATCGACGGTTACGGCAATCTCCTCGGTTTGCTCGCCCATGACGCGCACGTTGCCCGTCTGGGGAATGTCGAGCAAGCGGCGTTTGAGGTCTTCGGTGTAGCCATGCATCTCACGGTAGGTCTTGTCGGCCGATTCCATGGCAATAAGCAGCGAGGAGGTGTCGCCGAAGTCGTCGATGACGGCGATGGCGAGCACACCTGCCGGGAAGCTCAGCGTCTTGGACTCGTTGATTTTGTTGCGGATCTTCGTCCAAGCCTGGGCATAGTCGCTCTTGGTCAAGTCGAGCATCACATAGACATAGCAGATGCCTTCCTTGGTCACGGAATAGGTCTTGTTTCGATCGACCTCGGGAAGGGTAAACAGCATCTCCTCCAAAGGCTTGGTCAGCTGCGCCTCTACTTCTTCGGAGCTGGCGCCGGGATAGACGCCTGCCACGATACCTTGGGGATAGGAGAAGGCCGGGAACTCGTCCTTCTTCATCTCGACAAGGGCATAGATGCCGAAGGCCACGATGACCAACACCACTACCCAGACGATTTTCTGGTGCTTGATGCTGCCGCTGATGATGCCTCTATTTCCCTTTATTCTATTCATAATTTGCTACCGAGCTTTAACCCCTACGGGGTAACTTTTATCTCTTATCTCTTATCTTCCCTCACCTTCATCCCCTCGCTTACCTTTTGATAGCCTTCCACGATGACCTTGTCGCCGGGTCGCAGTCCTTCGCTGACGATGACCCCTTCGCCGGAATAGCCTGCCACCGTGATGGGCCGACGCGTGGCTTGGCCGTCTTCGGCAATCCAGACGAACTTCCCCTCACGGTTGATCAGCACCGCGTTGGCAGGGATGACGATGCCTTTGCTGACTTCACTATGGAAGACCACTCGGGCGATCATCCCGGGATAGAGCTCCTTGTCGGGTTGCTCGATGAGCACCTTCACGGGATAGCTATGGGTGACCAAAGAGGCGGTCATGCCTTTCTCGATGATCTTGCCATGGTAGTGCCGATCACCCAAGGCGGGGATGACGATGTCGGCTTCTTCGCCCATGGCGAGTTGGTGGATCTCATTTTCCGGTACGGAGATCTTCACCGTGATGCCTTGTGTGCTGATGATCCTCATGATGGGTTTCAAAGGGGTGACGTTCTCGCCGACTTCCGCGTTGAGCGAAGCCACAGTGCCGTTGAAAGGGGCGATGAGGATATTCTCCATCAGCATGGCATCAGCCAGATCGACAGCGGCCTGCGCCTTTTCGAGGTTGGCGACCATCTCTTGCCATTTGATCTCGGGCAGGCTGCCGTTGTCATGCACCTTCTTGAGTCGGTCGTAGGCATCCTGGGCTTGGTTGAGGGTGGCTTGTGCTGACCGCCGTGTGCTCTCCATCGAAGGAGAGGAGACACGGGCCAACACCTGACCTCTCCTGACGCTGCTGCCTTCCTTGACGTTGATTCGATCGATGATGCCGCCGTACTTGAAGGCCATGTCAACCGACTGGCCTTCCTCAAGGTTGCCAGGGTAGGTGTTGCGCACAATGCCTCCGATGGAGTCGATGCTTTGGATACCCACGGGGATGACGCGCTCCTGTTTGTTGCCTCCAATCAATTTCTCCTTGAGCTGTTGCGGATCGGTGTCGGTGCATCCAGCGAACAGCAGGGTTGTCAAGGCTAATATGAGGATGTGTTTTTTCATGGCTTTTTAGTTGCGATATGCGACCATCTTGACATCTTTATCCCTGATTTTGTAGGTTACGGAACCTATTGTGGCATTGCCTTTATAGGACATGTCGAAAACGATCATGTCTTCATTGTACATTTGCCCGGTTCCGCTTACTGTGATGACGGAGTAATCCGTAAACAGGGTGCTTATGGACACGGGAAGGATGTCGCGTTGGAACTCGTCAAGATAGATCGTTTGCCCGTCGCATGTTCCGGTAGTGGTGATGACATCTCCGTTCATATAGTTGATCACCACGATCACTTCGTCGTTCTTTTTGTCGGAGACGCTGATGTTAAGTTGCCCAATGTCGTTTGACAGGCTGATGTTCAGCAATGCCGGAATGGTGACGTTGTTGTCGTCGATTTCTGCTGTCGCCTTGATGGAGACTTCTCCGGATGTCTTGAAGGAATAGTCACCGGCAAAAAGGTTGACTCCGCTTTTTTTGCAGGAGGTGAAGGCGAGGAGACAACAGCAGGCGGTCAAAAGCAGTGTTCTTTTCATGGTTCGCATGGTATGAGGTTGTCATTTGTTTTATAATCATTAAGAAGGAAGGTGATCATGGATTCGTAGGTGGATTTTGATTCCTCGTATTTGTTTTTGGCGAAGAATTGGATCTCCAGTGATTTGAGGAGCATCTGGAGCATGTCGGCGAAGGCATTGGGTTGGATGTCGGGAGTCAGCACATGGTATTTCTTGCCAAGGATACAGGCGTCATGGAAAAACTGCCATTCCCATTGGTCGAAAGTCTGCCGCACCTCGTCGGCGATGGTCAGGATCTCGTTTTTCATCTCATGGAAATGGTCTTCGAGACTCAGCTTGATCATGGGGGCGTTGTTGAAGAGCTCCATGCGTTGGCGGAGGTAGGCTGCTATCTGGGAATTGTCCTTGCTGGGCGCTTGGGGGATGTTGCTGCTTTCCGCAAGGCCTTTCTTGATGGTCTCGAACTCTTCAGAGATCAAGGCCTTGAAGATGTCCGCTTTTCCTGAAAAGTTATAGTATAAGGAACCTTTCGCCTTGTGCGAATGTCGTGCGATGTCGTTCATCGAGGTCTTGTCGTAGCCGAAGCGCTCAAAAAGCCGTTTGGCCACGTCCAAGATACTTTTCTTCGTTTTTCCCTCTTCCATTTTTAGATTTTTTATACCGATTTGGTTTTTCGGTGCAAAAATAAACAGGATTTTTGGAATGGAGGGTGTTTTTTAACAAAAAAAGCAGAAAAATTTCGTTTTAATCTTCATCCTTGACAAGATGGACATCGCACTGCGGGAAGGGGATGGCGATGCCGTTCTCGTTCAAGGTATTGTAGATCAATTCCTTGGCACGGTCGATATAGCCGACGCGTTCGGCAACGAGCACCTGTTGCTTGACAGCAATGGTGACGGCACTTTCGTCCATATTCTCCAAGGTGATGCTGACGCCGCGTTTCGGATCCACGATGTCGCGCCCGAAGGCGTCTTTGTCATGGAGTTTTTGCAAGGCTTCTCCCAATAGCTCGCGGACGCGTTGGATGTCGGTGCCATAGGCCACACCCACCGTGATCTTGACGAATTCATAGCCGTGGTTGCGGGTTAGGTTGCTGAAGTTCTTGGCGAACAAAGTGGCGTTGAGGAACGACATCTCGGCGCCGTCAACCGTTTCGATTTCCGTGCTTTGATAGCCTATGTGGGTGACTTTGCCGCGGATGCCGTCGCAAACGATCCAGTCGCCGATGCGTAAACGGCCCGACATCAGCTGGATGCCGTAGATGAAGTTGTTGAGGGTGTCTTTCAAGGCAAAGCCGATACCTGCCGAGAGACCGCCGGCAACGAGACTCAGCGAACTGGTGGGAACGTGCAGCGTCAGGACAATGATAACGATATAGGTCAACCAAACCAACACGCTGATGATGCTGTTGCCAAGCGACAAGTTGATCTCGTTGTTGCGGATGGTCTTGCGATGGTTTTTCTTCATGAAGAGTGCATAACGGCACTGTTGCCAGATGGCGTGCAGGGCGCGGTTGATGTAGCGGAACACAAAGAACAGGCAGATCAAGACAAGGATTCCATGGAACGACAGTCTGAAGGTATCGACACCGCTGTCGTTGACAAGCTGCACGAAGTTACGGTGATAGATGTTGTTATACAGATCTTCGAAGTCGAACACATCAAGCGCCAGATGGAGGCAGAATGGAATGGATAGGATTCCTATCACAGGGAGCACCACTTCCTTGACCAGATCATAGAACCAGGTGGCACCGAACATCAGCGTCTCCTTGCCTGGACCTGTTATGAAGGTGATGCGTGAACGATAATCCTCGATACGAGGCTTCATGCGATCCTCTCTATAGTGGACAATCAGATGGAGAATGGTGATGACGGCATGGATAGCTGCCAATTGGAAATACCACCAAACAAGAATAAGGAGTGCGGCAAAAATGTAACCCGCGAAGGCAACCACCAAGGCGGCTCCAGTAGTCAACAACGAGAACCAGCCCAGGAAACGGTCGCCGCGATCGACTTTCTTGGCGTTGCGCAGACAAGCGATAAGTTGCCATATAAAGAAACCTATCAGGACGGGTGGGAAGATGAAATTCATCAACGAGTTGGGCATGAAGATGACGCGGCACCAAATCACGGCAACGGCGGTACAGAAGACGGGTAGGTAGAGCTTGATGCCGTATTTCAGTTGTCGTGGTTTCAAGCGGAAGAACAGCGCGATGAGGATGGCAATCAGCAACCAAAGGAAGGTGTTGGTGAGTTTAGCTGCGATATGGAGCATGCCGTCTCTCCAGAGGATGCTGTTGACGATGATGGTAATGAGGATGCCGAGCAATAGGGAGAGGTAACGTCGCTGCCCACGGGTAAACTTGTCTTTCAGTGCCTTGACGCGACGGAATACAGGGATGAGGATGAGCGAAGCGATGAGCCATGACACCATCAGTTCAATGACGAACAGGATGACGATAAAGACCTGTAGCAAGTATTCCTTGTTGTATTTCTCTCGAATGTCGCTGACAGCTTGACGCCAATAGCGCTGGGGATGTTGCAGGATCGTAAGCCATGGGGTTTGTCCTTCGACGAAGATGCGGTCCTGCAGTACTTGGTAGTAGTCGTGCGCATAGTCGTAGGTCTCTTTCAGCTGCAGGAAGGTCTCGTAATAGTGGATGGTGTCGGCTACCACGAGGGCTTTGGTCTCGGCATACATCATGAGCAGGTCGCAGGCGTACGAGATGCATTGCTCGCGGTCTTCCTCGCCTTGTTCGTCGAGTGCAAAAGGCATGGAGAGCGAATCGGCCATGGCCTTGACTTCCTTGTCAAGCTGGAGATGTGTTTGGCTGAAAAAGAGCGGGTTTGTTGTGTCGTAGTGGATGAGCAGGCTGTCGGGCACGCCAATGATGGTGTCGAGTTCGGGAGGGAGCCGGCGCAGCGACTCGATGAGGCGGGCATAGCGTTCCATCTCGACATTGAGGTTGGTGACGATGCGGTCGAAAGGTCCCCGATCTTGGGTGAACTCGTTGTATTTCTGGGTGACCTTCTGCAAGGCATAGCTCACATCGAAGGTGAAGCCTTGTTTCTGGGAATATAATGTCAGCGCAAGCTCGTTGCATTCCTTCATGAGATCGACCATCTTCTGGCGCTGTTTCTCATAGTCCTCCATCAGTCGGTCGCGATTCTTGTCGATCTGCTGGTAATCGGCATCCAACTCGTTTCGCAGCGTACGAAGCGTCAGGTTGAGGTTCTGTCCGTAAGAGATGGCGAAGATCGGCACGGCGATGGCCAGGAAGGCAGCAAGGAAGAGCAGGTGTTTCTTTTTCATGGAGGTTTTCTTTGGCAAGAGCAAAATTATTCAAAAAACCGTAACTTTGCATAAAAAACACAAGCAAACGTAAAGTATAGTAAGAAATACCATGGAACAAAAGTTTTGTCAGAGCTGCGGCATGCCGCTCACCAATGAAATTCTCGGCACCAATGCCGATGGAAGCAAAAACGAGGATTACTGCATCTATTGCTACAAGGATGGCGCTTTCACCAACGACTGCACCATGGAAGAGATGATAGCGTTCTGTGCCCAGTTTGTCAATGAGGTGAACAAAGGACTGCCCTCGCCAATAACGAAAGAGGAATATATCGGCCAGATGAAGATGTATTTCCCGCATTTGAAACGCTGGCGTCAAGCGATGAAAGTTACTGACGACGCAACACCTGAAAATCCCGCTTTGGCACCTGTCAAGACACTTATCGCCCAGATGGCCGACACCCTGCCGATCACCTACATCTCTTCGGTGGATGAAGAAGGCTTCCCCTGCACCAAGGCGATGATTTCTCCTCGTGTCCGAGAGGGGATCAAGGTGTTCTATTTCACCACCAATACGTTCTCGTTGCGAGTTGCGCACTACAAAGCCAATCCCAAGGCCTGCATCTATTTCAGCGACAACGAAGGTTTCAAGGGCATGATGCTTCGCGGCACGATGGAGGTGCTGACCGACGCCAAGAGCAAGGAGATGATATGGCGCGATGGCGACGAGCAGTACTATCCTGGTGGCGTCACCGACTCGAACTATTGCGTCCTGAAGTTCACCGCTACCGACGGCCGTTTCTACAGCGACTTCTATCCGAGGAGTTTCATCTTGTAAAAACGGCTACGCTATAGTTGAGGATGGCGAATCTCATTTAAGCTTTCCGCTGAGGATCCTTGCTCTTAAGCTTTTAACGGCTGGTTTGTAATACTCGATTTGCATTGCCTCAATGGTGCGTTTCAGCTCGTCCATCAGTTCAGGGTAAAACTGGCTCATCCGATAAGCCAGTTTCATGCAAAGTGTTTGGATCCCTGGGAATTCCTCGATGTCAACCATGTGTTCAAAGCAGAAATCCAGGAAATCCGTGTGCAAGTCGTCCTCATCCATGTTCAGCCTTTCCACCAGATTCAGCGACAGTCTCCTCACGGAGGAATTCTCCGTTGACATGGCCAGATCAATGAATTCGTGAAGCATCAGTTGAAGTGCTGACAGTTCTTCATCGGTGCCTTTGGTCAGCGCCCACAACGCACTTCTAGCTACATGATAATCCTCGTGATGCATGAACTCTCTGGCAAAGCCGACGAAGTCGCCGTTTTGCTTTACCACTTGGTAAACGGCTTGGGCCTCCGCTTCGCCAAAAGAGTTGATCAGTATTTCGGGAGTAATTTCCATAACAATCTTTTCTCACTGCAAAGGTATGGTTTATTCCGTTATCTTTGCATCATGGAAACTAATAGAATACTTCTTCGTCCTTGGCGCGATAGTGACGCCGAGGCGTTGTACAAATATGCATCGGATCCCAATGTGGGTCCTCGTGCCGGTTGGCCGCCGCATCAAAGCGCGGAAGAGAGTTTGGAGATCATCCGCACCGTGTTTCATAATGACATGAATTGGGCCATCGAGCTGAAAGCCACGGGCGAAGCCATTGGGGCGATAGGTTACGGTCCTTCATGCGACTGCAACCTTCCTGCCCGCGAAGGCGAACCTCTTTGCGGCTATTGGATTGCCAAGCCCTATTGGAATCAAGGCATCTGCACGGAAGCGTTGCGGTTGATGCTGGATCATATTCGCCAAACCACCGACATTCCTTCCCTAATCAGCGGTCATTTCATCGACAATCCCGCCTCGGGTCGCGTGATGGAAAAATGCGGCTTCGTACCCACGGGCGAGACCCGCATCGATGAGAGTCAGTACCAAGGGAAGGATCGGCCGATCAGGGTGTTGCGGTGGGAGAGATGTCAAACAGCCATTTGAAGATCCCTGGTGTAGAGAACGCCTTGTTCCAACATTCATGACCCAATTCGGGATAGGTGACCAGGAGGGCTTTCTGGTTGCCGGCATCTCTGAGTGCATTGAACATCTTTATGCTTCTTGAAGGCATGACTATCCCGTCACGCATCCCGTGAAAGATATAGATGGGGATGTCTTTTATGGCCTCGGCATAGGCGGGGTCGCCTCCGCCGCAAATGGCGATGGCTGCTTCAAACTTGTTCGGTTGCCGTTGCAGGGCATCCCAAACGCCGAAACCGCCCATGGAGAGGCCGCAAAGGTACACTCGCTTCGCATTAGCGGTGCCATTGGCGACGAGGCTATCGATCAACGCCAGCACGCCATGCATTGCTGCTGTTGGTTCGCTCTCCATCTGATGTTCCGGCAGGCTCCAATCGGTGTTTACCCAACGTTTTCCCTTCGGGCATTGCGGGGCCACCAGAAGGAAAGGATAGTTTTTTGTAATGGTATCGTCTAGGAAGAAGTGGACGCAATGGGTCAATTGTGCAACGTTGTTGTTGCCACGTTCCCCGGCGCCATGCAGAAAGACGACCAGGGGCAGGGCATCGGTCGTTTTTTCGGCCTTCTCTGAGCGGTAGAGCCGATAGGGAAGCGTGTCGTTGCCTTCGATATGAAGCCGGGCCTCGAACAGCGTGGTGTCGGGGAGTTGAGCGAGTGAGGGCAGGGAGAGGAAGAAGATCCCGGCGAGGAGGCAAGAGATGAGAGAGGTTTTATACACTTTTCCTAGATTTTTGAACCATGCAAAAATACACCTTTCCACGAATTTTGAATGGAGTACTTTTTTATTGGTGGAATAGTGACATACCTATAAAATAGTTTTTGAATAGTATTCATGTAACATTTGCATCAGTGGCTCATAATCGTGATGCTTTGTTCCTAGAGGTCCATATTCAAGGTCTTTCAGTTTTACATGAAGAGCGTCGATGTTGTTTCTAAATCGCTTAAGATAATCTTCGTGGTTTTGAGCCGTTTGTTCATTAAAATATTCCAGCATTACGGCGATTTCTTTCCAGTCGTTTTCCGAAGGAGACAAAGAAGTTTCTCCTGGGAAAGGCATAAGTTCACCGAACTCGTATTTCCAAGAATGCTCATCGGGATCTTGGCTCCAGAGGGTGATTTGCCTTTTGACCAAATCCATCAATTCTGATATGGTATATAGGCCTTCCTCTGCGGCTGCGTGAAGAAAACCTGCGACTTGCTGTTTCCAAGAGAAAGCGGAGGATCCTACCTTGTAAACATGGGCTTTAAAATAGTCCTCTCCATTCTCATCTTGTTGTCCATCATGAAGCTGCTTTGCCACATGTGCTGCGGCATAGACGGTTTTTGACCAATATCCAAGATGCTCTTCTAAATCTTCAATTCGTTTTTGCCCTTCTCGGGCATCGAAAGAAGCGATATATGCGATGTAGTCGTGGAAAAGGTCTTCCGTTTCATCCCCTTGATCCATAAAGTCCATTAACGGATCCATGAGATGATCCATGTAATAGAAGTCTTGTTCGTTGGTAGCCTTAAATCCTGCTAACAGAGTGCGGCACAATCGTATTTGGGCTGTTTGTTGTTCGCTGATGAGCATCAATAAGTCTGTGATTTCCTTTGGGATGTGGAGAGTAGGGATGTTTTCGTTGTTGTTTGTCATGGCTTATATGTGTTGGTTTGCACATATAAGTAAGCGAAAGAGGGGGAATGTTTCATTTTTCCTAAACGAAATCAAGGGCAAAGATAGTTTCTGCAACAAAGAGGGCGACTAAAAAGTGGTTACCCTCTTTGTTTAACTTTTGTCTCGTATTGCAAATGCTGAGGCGGAGCTTCAACTGGTCATAGTTCAAACACAACGCTCCATTCCTTACACAGTTTTTCTAAAGTCCAAGAAGCGTTGAGACCGCTTGTTTCTGGCAAACGAAACACTTTGATGGATTGTCCGAACTGATTTTGTAGTTTTTCTCCAAACTCGTTGTATTTTCCATAACCATTTATGGCTATCTTTGTTATAGTCGGGTTTTTTCTAACAAAACCAACAATATCGTTTGGAACTCCTTCTAGGATACCTTTATCCGTGCTATTAGTTCGCTCAACAAACTGATAATAATCCCAAATTACGGCATGCAAATGTTCTAATAACATCTTTTTCTCGGTATAATTTGTAGGCATTTTTTGTGTTGCTAATTTTGCCAACATCTTCCACATCCGATTGCCATTATCATAATAATACTCATTGGCACTAATAGATTTCTTTCCTGGTATTGTTCCCAAAATCAATACTCGAGGCTCATGACACATTAGTGGAGGAAAACCTTCTACAATAGTTGAATCATTCTTTTTCATATCAGTATAATTTTAATGAAGATAATTTAATTTTAATGAAGATAAGATAGATTAGTATAATTCCTCAGCCCCACCATAGTAATCGTAGACATCTTGATAATCAAGGTCTAATTGTTCTAAGATT
>JAFYNJ010000010.1 GCA_017549805.1 Bacteroidales bacterium | reverse complement strand
GCCGCTAGCGTTCATCCTGAGCCAGGATCAAACGCTTCATTGTAGTATTGTTGTACTTAATCTTTTCCTGTTTTAGGGCTCCGCTATGATTCTTTTGCTGTTCCTTACTTCGAAACGGATTAGCCTCTCGGCTACCGTCTCGGACTTATGCTGGCCTCAAGTTTTCAAAGAACTTTCCAAACACTTCAACTTCTCAACCCTTCTCTTTTCGTTTGGGATGGCAAAAATACAGCAAAAAACTTTCCCTGCAAGCTTTTTTTTGCTTTTTTTTCAAAAAAAAATCTAATCAATTGAAATCCAAACAAATATTTTTTTCAAACAATAACCCCGCGAGAATCGCATATTTGCTCGTCACTCGGAGGGAAGTCGGAAATACGGGAAAATCAGGAATGCCGTTATTCTGTATTCGTCAATTGGTAAAAAGTGCCTTGGCTGGTCATGGTCATCTTGATGGTGCCAATCAGGATGAAATTGATTAGGATGTTTTCGGCGCGTCGCTTATTAATAATAGGTGTAAGTTCCAAAAACTCATCAAAAGTGATGGACGGATGCTCCGAAAGGTAGTGGAGTAGTGCCATTTCGGGTTCTGTGAAGCTGATTTTGGTGAATTTCTTGTTCTTTTGGTATTTCCAAACCTTGAGAAGGATGGGGTCGGCCACCAGATTCTCATCCTTCACTCGAACATATACCTTGTATTTGCCTTGGTTGTCGGGAGCTTTGTGCTTGTCCGTCTCGTCTTTGGGAATGATGACTTCCAATACTGTCTTCCCGTTGATTACCCATTCCTCGGTCGAGTAGTGGACTTCGGGTTGGCAATACATCTCGGCTGCAGCCTGGATCATGTGGATCTCTTCGTCGGATCTTACCCCGGCAATGGCACCGTTGTCTTTCACGCCCACCAAAAGACGACCTCCATCGGTGTTGGCAAAAGCTGCCAATGAACGGGCGATCCTCCGGCTGTCGGAAATTTCAAACTTGAAATCCAACTGCTGATGCTCGCCTTCCTCAATCAACTTTTGAATATGTTTTTCCGGACGCTTCATCACAAAGCAAAATTACATTTTTTATCCAAACGGTCGAAAATAGGGGAGACTTATTTTGGCGCTTTTTAAGCCCTCTGAGCGACGCTGTTTTTTTGACCCTAACAGGACACCAAAACGGTGCGAATCGTGGACGAGAGGCGATTTTCACAAATCAATTCTTTCGAACATGTAAAAATTCACAGATGTAACCGAAAATTTATAATCAACTAAAAATCAATAAGATAAATTATAGTTTTACAAAACTAAATTATGAACAACAAATGTAAATAAATTCTTTGATGTAAATAATTGGCAATAATCCATGAAATATTAATTAATATATTAAATATCAGCAAATTATATAGTATTAATTAAAGAAAAATATAAAAGATTTGAGTAATTCGGTACCTATTATCGGCAACCATATTATTTATGTGTAAAATATTGAAAATAAATCATATATAAATACTAATTTAATGCAAAGCTTCTTTATTTTAGAGAAATCAAATAAATTTACAAATTTAAATCACAAATTTTTGTAATTTGTAAATAATAGTTTTTTACTTTTGTAAAGTCATTGAGTTGTAAAATCGAAAAAAATCAGGACAGCATGAAAGACAGAATCGCTCATATCATGAGATCGAAAAATTTAAAGGCAACCGATTTTGCCGCTTTGTTGGGTATCCAACCTTCCGGTGTGTCACATATCTTGGCTGGAAGAAACAAACCCAGCCTCGAGTTCGTGAAGAAGATCAAGGAGACGTTTCCGGAATATAATTTGGACTGGATTGTTTTTGGAACGGGACCGATGACGACCTCCGAACCTTATAAGGAAGCTTTCAAGGAATCGACCACAGGATTGTTGCCTTTTGAAACGGATCCCCTACCTTCAGGAGTAGCTGAAACTGATGACAAACCTATCGAAGACGTGTTGCTGGCGCCTGGAATCAAGTCGATGGTCATCTTGTATGAAGACGGTACCTTCGAAACCTACTCGCCTCGCTGAACTTTTTCCGCTTTTAATTAAATAAGGTGCCAGCTTTTCAAGAATAATGTGTACTTTTGCCAATTATTTTCGGCGAAAATGCAAAAAGAAGAGTTTTTCCATGCCTTAAATACTGTGATTCAATCTCCTAAGAGAATCACGGTTTTAACTCATGTCAATCCGGATGGGGATGCCATCGGCTCATCGTTGGCATTTTCACAGTTTCTCCAAAAACTCGGACACCAAGTGGAAGTGATGGTTTCCAACGACTTTCCAGGTTTTTTGGCATGGATGCCCGATGCATGCAAGATTCATATTTATGACAAAGAAGCGGAATTATGCGACCAAATCCTGGATGCATCCGATGTGTTGGCCATTCTGGACTTCAACCATCTTTCCCGTGCTGGGTTAATTCAGGATAAAATCAAATCGCTGAATGTCAATAAGATATTGATAGACCACCATCGTGACACCGATTTTGGGGAATTCTATTGTTCCTTGTCGGATACCCAGGTCTCCAGTACCGCCGAACTGGTGGCAGAAACCATTCTCCATTTTGGTGAACACTATGTGGATGAAGCCATTGCAACGAATATCTTGGTCGGCATTGTCACCGATACAGGCTCCTTTTCACATTCCATCTTCCATCCGGAGACATTCTCCATTTGCGCCAAGATGATTGAGAAATCGATGCCTTACAACCAAATCCATCGGTTGGTTTATGATACTTTTTCCGAAAACAGGCTGCGTTTGTTAGGCTTTTCCATCAGCAACAAAATGGAGGTGTTGGATGAGTATGCTACGGCCATCATTTCCCTGACCAAAGAAGAATTGGCCGGTTTTGACTATCAAGTTGGTGATACTGAAGGAATTGTGAATTATCCTTTGTCGATGAAAAAGATCAGGATGTCAGTGTTGGTGACGGAACGTCAAGGGGTTATCCGCTTCTCGTTCAGATCGAAAGGCGACTTCTCGGTTCACGAAGTGGCGCAAAAGCACTTCAATGGAGGCGGCCATACCAATGCGGCGGGTGGCACACTGACCTGTTCGATGGAAGACGCCATGGAGAAGCTGCATCAAATCTTGCCTGAATATAAGGAATTGCTCAATCAAGAATGAATCCCGTGAAAAGTTGTTGGTACATATTGGTTGCGATGCTGTTGGCAATTGGGTGTTTCTCCTGCAATGAACCACCTCAAAAGCCAGTAAAAGTGGATAATTCGCAGTTGAAAGAGAGTCTCGAGAAGGCCAATCGTTATCTCACCAACGACGAAGAGGAGGATATCCGCAATTATATGGAACGCCATCAATTGGACATGGTTTCCACAGGGACAGGGTTGCGATACCAGATCCTTCAGGAAGGCGATGGTGAGCTGATTCAGCCGGGACAGACCGTGACGATGGAATATGTGTTGTACAATGTCATGGGGGATGTGGTTTATTCGTCTGAAAACGATGGTCTTATGAAGTTTGTGGTGGGTTGTGGCGATGTGGTTTCAGGCCTTGACGAGGCAATGCGCCATCTTCATCATGGCGATGTGGCCAAAGTGATCATCCCATCCCATTTGGGATACGGCCTCTTAGGCGATCAGAAAAGCATTCCTGAGCGATCTACCTTGATTTATGCAGTTAGAATCTTGGATGTAAAATGGTAATAGATTAAATAACAATAACTTAATACGTTTATTAAATGAAAAGAAGTATCGTTTTGGTGGCTTTCAGCCTCCTGTTCTCCGCAACGTTGATTTCTTGCGGACCGAAATCTCCATTCCCGGGCTACAAGCAAACGGAAAGTGGATTGTATTATAAAGAGATTGCAAAAGGTACCGGTGAAGAGCTCAAGATGGGTGATATCATTAAGGTGAGACTTGCCTATTATGTCAACGACTCCTTGCTGTTCACTACCGACAGCCTTCCCGAGCCAGCTTACGACATGGTTCGTGAATCGCTGTTCCAAGGCGACGTTTATGAAGGTTTCAGAATGATGCATGTGGGCGATTCCATGTCGTTCATGATCAACTCGGATTCGACTTTCAGAAAGCAGTTCCATACACCTATCCTTCCTAAGTTCGTCAGTCCTGATGTCTTCCTTCGTTGGGAGGTCAAAGTTGATGAAGCCATGACGGAAGAGGCTTTCCAACAGATGAAGCAGGCCGAAATTGCTGCGCTCCAACAGAAAGCGCAAGATGAGTTCAATGCCTATCTCACTGCCAATGGCGTTAACGCCCAGCCTTTGGAGAGTGGTTTGGTGTATGTTTGCACAGCGAAGGGCAAAGGTCCCAAGCCGGCTGCCAACCAGAATGTGAAGGTTCATTACACTGGAAAATTGCTGGACGGTACGGTTTTCGATTCCTCGGTGGAGCGTGGTGAACCCATTGAATTCACTTTGGGAGCCCATCAGGTGATTCCTGGTTGGGATGAAGGTATCGGATTGATGTCAAAGGGAGAGAAGGGTATCCTTTACATTCCTTACCAACTTGCGTATGGTCCGCGTGCCGCCGGTCCCATTCCGGCATACTCGAACCTGATCTTTGAAGTGGAATTGGTTGATTTCAAATGATTTCCTTGAATTCTTCCTGGTCTGCGTAATACAGGTCAATGACCACGATAAGCGCGGCGCAACTCCAAACGGGAACAGCCAGCTTGTCGGTGTCGAGGAAGTTGTTCAGGAAACCATGGACAAAATAACTGAAGAAGGCCAGGGTGGCTCCAAGAACGAGCACCTTGGCTTTCTTGTTTTTTGCCCTGCGGTAAGCTTTCAAACCCGTATAGACGACCGTAATCACCAAGATGAACACCAAGAGGGAACCGATAAAGCCTTGCTCGGACAAAGGACCGATGTATTCGCTATGGGCATTACCCTTGTCGCCGGCATTGGTGCTGATGATGGTCTTCTCCTTCGACATCTGGTAGGGGGCATAGACGAATTGGTAGGTTCCCGGACCCCAGCCAAATACGGGCCGTTCGGCAAACAAGCGGAAAGCGGATTGCCAACGGTTGATGCGCTCCAGGTTGGAGGCGTCGGTTGAGATGTTGGTAATGGATTGGATGTTCTCAACAACGTCGCCGGAGGCATCTTGGCTGTTATGCTCCAACGCATCGATGATCTGATGCTGGAAAGCGAAGAAGAGTCCCGTGAGAATGACCACGGTGGTGAAGATCCACCGGAACTTGATTCTCAACAAGACGCAGATCAGTACGGCAAGGGCTGCGGCCAAGCTGACCCAGGCGGCACGGCAGCTGGAAAGTACCATGGCGAGGCTCAACAGGGCGACCACGCCCAAGATGACGATTCTGCGTGAGGTCTTGATGCCTGGGAGTAGTGCGTAGGTGATGGCATAGATCAGATAGATGGCCAAAGCCGCGCCGTAGGCGGTGTGGTCGTTGTAGAATGGCGACATGACCCAGTGGGCGGAATCGTTGTCGAAACCGTATTTTGCGTGGTTGATGGTGGTATAAATCACCACGATGCAAAGGCTGGCCATATAAAGCCAGATAAACCAGTCGATGTTTTTGGGCTTCTTGAATACCAGCGCGCAGAAGAAGAAGGAAGGGACAATGAACCAAAGCCTGGATACAAAGAACTTGATGGATACCACCGGCATCTCACTGGTGATAGTGGTGACAATCATCCAGATGAACATGCAGTATATGACTATCGATACCGGGTGTCGGGCAATGTTTTGGTCATATTTTCCTTCGTACAGCAGTTTGGCGATGAATAGGATGAGCACACCTGCCAACAAGGGCTCTGCGGGCAACGACACAGCCAGTTGCTCCAGTTCTTCCAGTACAATGGATAGCGGTACCGAGAAGCTGATGAGCATCATCACTTTGTCGAGTGAGAAGATATAAAGCAACAGGACGCCCAATACCACTGGAACGGCAAAGAACAGGTAGTTGTTCTTGTTGACCAGCAGATACAATGCCACTGCGACGAAGATTGCCGCAATAATGTAGAGCCATCCTATTTTAGCCTTCTTGCTCATTTTTCAGCAGGAACGAATCTCTTTCTGTTTTCGATGATGAAAAGGACGAGGATGGTAAGTAAAAACGCGCCAAGTCCGCAAAGTGCCACGACTACCCACCTGACGGGATACGACTTCTTGTCGGCGGGATAGGGCTCCGTAACGATGTTGGAATAGGTGAGGTCCGAGTAGTAGAATCTCAGGTTTTGTTCGTAGTCCAATTTGACATCGACGTATGTGGTGGCTTCGGCGATGATCTTGTTCTCCAAGTCGATGGCTTCGGGGCCGTATTGCTCCAGGTTTTGCATGAGTTCGTTGGCTCTTGTGGAACCGCTGAGATAAGCCCTGGTGATTTCACGGCTTTGTCCCACATAGTTGGCCATGCCGTAGTTGGTTCCCAGATTGGCCAGTTGCTGCTTCAGGTTGTCGATGTCCTGTTGCTTCATCTCGAGTTGGCGAGCATACATGTTCACCACTTCCGCAACTTTGTCGCGGTGCAGCTGGGCGACTTTCTTGTCATAGAACTTGAGGATGTCCTTGGCGATGTTGCATGCCACGAAGGGATCCTTGTCATTGACTACGATGGAGACGGCTTCGTAGGGTGTCTTCGAGATCTTGATCTTGTCGTGGTATTCCAGCATCATGTAGGTCTTGGCATACTGGTAGTTGCGGTCGATCTTGTAGTCGGTCCAGAGGTCGTATTTCTCGATGATGGAATCGACGATGGACTGGGAATTGATGATCTGGAGCATCTGTTCCGTCTCGCTTTCATCGGAATAGGGACTGATGTTGGCCGGATAGGCGATGGCTTCCGACTTGTACAGCGGCGTGATGAATTTCGAGCTCGAGAAAATGGCTCCGCAGAGGGCTGCCACCAACGTGATGATGAGGATGTGCCATTTCCATTTGAAAATCAGTTGGACGAGTGAGAGATTGTTGAAGTTGTTATCCATGATATTTAGTTTTATTTCTTCCTTGGGTGTGCTTTTCAGTGAGTTGTTTGCGACTTCCTTGTTTTCATTGGTCGTTTTGGGTTTCCTGGGTTTTTTCTTGGGCACCGGCGGCCTTTCTCCGAAAAAAGCTGCCGTATCGGTCGAAAACGGCCAAAAGCAGCAGCAAAAGAAGGAATGTGGCAACAACAGTGACGGTCACAATGATCCAACGGATGGGGTAGGACTTGTGTTCCGCCTTGAAAGCGGAGGTGACAACAAACTTGTGGGGGATGTCCTCGGTGGCGTCCACCTTGGCTTCCTCATATTTGGTCTTGACCAAAGACAGCTGGAGTCGGTCGTGATCCAACTTCTCGCTGATGGCGTAATAGGCACCGCCGTATTCCGCCAATATGTCGAGTTGGTTTTGGATGTTCTTCACACCTTGGGTGTTGCTTTTTCCCAATTCCACGGCCAGCTGCTGGCTCAGCATCTCCGCTTGGGCTTCGTAGTCAAAGACGCCAAGTTTGCGAAGGGTGTTGAGCGAGTCTTCCAAGGCGGCCATCTCGGCGCACAGGCTGTTGTATTCGGTCTCCACCAGCTTGAAAGCCTTGACGGCCACTTCCTTTTGCATGGCGTTCATGGTCGTGTCGAATAGTTCGGCAATGTCGTTGGCCATGGTGGCGGCCAGTTCTGCATCCGAGTCCAAAACAGTGATTTTTACGGCATTGTATTCCGTTCTGCGGAACTTGATGCGGCTGTCATACAGCCTGTTGAGCTTGGTGTAGGGGTATCTTGAATCCGGCTTGATGCCGTAATGCTCCATCAAATGATAGCGCTCCATGACTTTGTCACGAATTCTGTTGGAGTTGAGCACCTGAAGCATTTGTTCGGTTTGCTCGCTCTCGCCGAAATTCATGATATCGTTGTTGGATTGGAAAGTCGTGCTGATCAATACTTTCGAAATGGAGTTGCTCGAAGTAGGATAGAGGATTGCCGTGGATTTGTAGAGCGGTGTGATGAAGAGTGGGGAGCTGAACAAAACGGCAAGCAGCGCAGCAGCAATTAAAATGATCAGGACGCTTTTTCTATATTCCACCAAAAGCCTACATAAGTATTTGGAGCTAAAAGAAGTATCCTTTTGGTTATCATTCATATCAATACCAATTTTCGAATAAGATGCCAAAAATACAAAAAATCATTGAACGGGCAATAAAAAAACGCACTTGGTTCATCTTTTTTCGACAGGCAGGACAAGGGCGACGATTTCTTTTAGGCTGAGCAACTTGGTGAGGAAGATCAATCCAACATTGATGACAAACCCTATGGCGAATGCGTAATACCAGCTCAGGTGCAGCATCTTGGTCAACCAGGTGCACAGGACGATGCTGCCCAGGAAGAGCAGCAAATGGAACCAATAGCCTGCTCCCAGCTTCAGCTTGAAGATTTTTTCGGAGATGATATACTGGGCGAAAGCGGTGAGAAACTGTACGCTGAGACTGGTGCAAGCGGCGCCTACTGACTGGAACCTGGGGATGACGAGGAGGTTGAGCAGGATGTTGACGGCAACGCCCGAAGCGGCCACGATGTTGAGTTGTTTCAAGCTGCCATTGGCCGTGAGCAGGGTGCCAAAGACGTAGGTCGTGGAGAGGCAGAAGAAGCTGCCCATGAGGATGGGGAAGACCCTGGCGTATTGCTCCATGCGCAGCAGGTAGGCGGCGTCAGTCTCATTGCTCTCGGGATGGTACATCAGCGTCATGATCTCTTGTCGGTAGAAAATGCACATCACCATCACGATGCCCGTCAAGGCTACCATGGTGTTGAACGAGGTCTTGGTCAGGTCGCGCAAGTCGGTCTTCTGCGAGATGGCATTGGCAAACATGGGCAGAAGCATGATGGCAAAGAGGTTGGAGATGTTGTTGCCTGCGTCGAAAAGACGGTAGGAGCGGCTATAGATGCCCGCTTGCACGCCTCCGTCGTCGAGCATGCGCTCCAACAGGAACGGCTCGATGCGGCTGTAAACGCTCATCAGGAGCACGAGGAGGGCGAAAGGAAGGCTTTGCTTCAAGATCTCCTTGATAAACCTGAAGTTGATATTGAAATGGAGATGATCGACGTGTTTCAGCACGAGATACAAGGCCATGGCGATGGTGCAGATGTAAGCCAGTGTCTGCACTTGCAAGAACCACACCACATTGAAACGGTCGAGCGGGAACCATCCCGACCATAGGATGAAGCCCATTAGCAAGATGGAGAGCACACGGTCGAACACCGAGAGGAAGCTATCGGCCTTGAAGAGCAGGAGCCCTTGCATGTTGGACCGGAGGAATAGCACGAACGACAGCAGGATCTGGTTCAAGCCGCACCAAAACAGCATCTTCAGCTGGAAACCTTCACGGAATCCGCTGAGATAGCCCACCACGAAGATGACCACGGCATAGAGCAAGCCGAGGAGCAGTTTCATCTCGCTCAACCCGGCAAAGTGTTTCGAAAGCATCTTGTTGTCGCAAGCGATGTTGCGGCTGTTGAAGTTGGTGATGCCGAGGTCGAGCAGGATATAGAAAAGGTAGGAGAAGTTGAAAATGGAGAGGTATTGGCCATAAAGCGCGTCGCCGAGCATGTTCTGCACCTCACGGTCGATGCCCAATATCCAGAAAGGCTTCACCAAGAGGTTGAGAAATAGCAGGAAGATGATATTCTTGACGAAGCGGTTCTGCATTTTTTTGTTTTAAATGGCAAAGATAGTAAAAAATAGTTGTATCTTTACCACGATTTATTATTTGTTGAGATGAATAAGGAACAGGAAGCCGTCGATGTAATGACGGAAGAGTTGATTGAAGAAGAAAAAAGCTTGTTGCTGCATAACGACGACCACAATACATTCGAATATGTGATACAATCTCTGGTGGAGGTCTGCGACCACACCTACGAACAGGCCGAGACCTGCGCCTGGATCACCCATTACAAGGGAAAATGTGCCATCAAGCACGGTACCTTCGATGAATTGAAGCCTTACTATGACGCCATGCTGAACCGCCAGCTGTATGTCAGCATCCAATAAGTGGAAAACGGAAAACGGAGAACGGAGAACGGAAAAACTGAAAAAACATGTCCACTTACAGTAAGGAAGAACGGGAACTGATTCAGCAGGCCTACGAGGCGATGCTGGAGGATATTCGGCCCAATGTGTATGATCCTCAAAAACTTCAGGTCGTTGAGGATGCCTATCAATTCAGTTTGGAGAAGTATGACGGCAAGTACATGGTCTCGGGCAAAGCCTATATGTTCCACCTCATCGAATTGGCCCGTATTGCCGTGCTGGAGGTGGGCTTGGGCTATATGTCGGTGGTGGCGGCGTTTCTGCATGGCATCACCTACAAGGAACAGGTTGACATAGACTATCTTGAGGAGCGCTTCGGCAAGCGAATAGCCACTGTTTTGAGGGGATTCGACAAAATCTCGGCGCTTCAGACCGAGAGGGTGGCCTACAACTCCGATAACTTCCGCGACCTCTTTCTCTCCTTGGCGGAGGATATGCGTTCGGTTTTGTTGAAAGTGGCCCATCGCGTGTATGATGTGCGCAATCAACAGGATATCGACGCCGACCGTCTTGGGAAGTATTTTCACGAGATCAAATACATCTACATCCCAATTGTGCATCGCCTTGGACTTTACAAGATCAAGGCGGAGCTTGAGGAGAAGCTGATGTTGTTCGAGAATCCGGAGGTGTTTCAGGAGATCAAGGCCAAGATCGAGGCCACCGAGGAAAGCCACAGGCATATCGCGGAGCGTTTCCTTGCCCCCATTAGAAACCGCATGGATTCAGAAGTCAGGAATGGGAAGTACAAGTTTACCTATAGCATCAAATGGCGTGTCAAGTCCATTCCTTCCATTTATGCCAAGATGAAAGCCCAAAACGTGCCTTTCGAGAAGGTTTACGACCTATTGGCCGCCCGTGTCATCATCGACTGCGCTCCCAAGGATGAGATCGAGTATTGCTGGTGCGTCTATGCCGACATTACCAACCTCTATGAGCCTGTGCCGGAAAGGATGCGCGACTGGATCACCAAGCCCAAGGCCTCAGGTTATGAGTCGCTGCATGCCACCGTGAAATTCGACGAAAAGGTGTTTTTCGAAGTCCAGATCCGTACGACAAGGATGGACGAGGTTGCTGAGATGGGACAAGCGGCGCACTATCTTTATAAAGGTGACAAACAGAGCTCGGAGGATTGGCTTGTCGGGGTTAGGCAAGTGCTTGAGAACCCCGAGCTGGTGTCGCTCGAGAACTCCTATAAGAAGAACTATAAGTCTGACAAGATCTTCATTTTCACGCCTGAAGGCGATTTGAAACAGCTACCTCAAGGCTCTACCGTGCTCGACTTTGCCTACGAAATCCATACGCGTGTGGGCGAGACATGCAATGGTGCCAAAATCAATGGTCGCGTGGTGCCCATCCGGCAGGTGCTCAGCAATGGCGACAGGGTGGAGATTATTACCAACAAGAAGCAGTCGCCCAATGCCGACTGGCTGAATTGGGTGGCCACCGAGAAGTCGCGTAACAAGATCCGCCGTTTCCTGAAAGAACAGGAGCTGAAGGAGTCGGAGTTGGGCAAAGGCTTGTTGCACCGTCGCTTGAAGAACTGGAAGATCCCCACCACGGAAGATACGATCGAGATCCTGGTGAAGGAATTCAAGTTGGAGAACTCCTTGCAGCTCTACCATAAGATCGCCACTGAGAAAATCGATATCCAAGCCATCAAGCACTTCCTCGATGAGGAGTTTGAGAAGAAGGGCGTGAAAGTGGGGAAGGTGGAGCAGGAGATTGTTGAGACGAACAAGAAAGAGACAAGCTACGAGAACGACGAATGCCTGTCGATCGGTGAGGACATCAAGAACGTGAACTACAAGCTGGCCAAGTGCTGCAACCCCATCCCTGGCGACCGTGTGTTCGGCTTCGTGACCAACGAGGGCAACATCACTATCCATCGTGTGAATTGCCCCAATGCCAAGAGCTTGCAGGAGCGTTACGGCTACCGCATCATCAAGGTGAAGTGGAACGGCATTGAGAACGGCGTTTCGCAAGCCACCATCAGGATTTACGGCAACAACCTCCACGGACTGCTCGGGAAGATTACGAAGGTGGTTTCGGAAGATATGCAGGTGGATATGAAGAACGTGATGTTCAACACCGACAAGGAAGGCTTTTTTGAAGGAAAAGTTGTTTTACAAATAGCTGATATTGAATCTCTTGAACAATTGATGGACCGTATTCGTGCCATTGAAGGCATTTTGGAAGTGGTACGCATAGATGAATGAGAGGGAGAAGACAGAAGAAAGAAGAAAGAAGAAAGAATATGAAAAGAGTTTTTATTTGTTTGATAATTGTTCTGAGTTTGGCTGGGGCGATCTTGGCACAATCAACCATGCCCACCGTGACCATCGTTACGGATGGCCCCATTGTGAACACCCCTGCCGTGCATGGCACCATTACCGTGGACGACCACAATGGCACCGTGATTGTGATGCATGCGGGCTTCAAGATCAGGGGTACGTCATCACAGCAGTACGAAAAGAAGTCGTACCGAGTGGAACTGTGGGCTGATGAGACGGGAGCCGCGATGATCGACACCACTTTCCTGGGCCTGCGTAGCGATGACGACTGGAACCTGGAAGCCATGTGGGCGCAGCCGTTGCGTCTTCGCGACAAGGTGGCCAACGAGCTTTGGATGGAGATGTACCGGTTGCCTTATCAAGAGAACGAACCCGATGCTTTACCGGGCATCCGCATGGAATATGTGGACCTATATGTCAATGGTGCGTATGTGGGCGTGTATGCGCTTACCGAACGCATGGACCGCAAGCAGCTGGGATTGAGGAAATACAATGGCAACCTCCGAGGTGTGCTCTTCAAGGGGAACGGTCCCGGAGCCCCGACTTTCGACACTTTGCCGGACTATGACAATACCTTGGATACTTGGGACAATTACGAATGGGTTTATCCGAACGAGAGCGATACTGTGATTGACTGGAGTGGTCTGTACAGCTTCACCAATTTCGTGATGAATGCCACCGACAATGCTTTCTATTCGCAATACAGCACCATGTTCGATGCCTTCAATGCCATCGATTATTTCCTGTTCATCAATGTGCTGAAGGCCATGGACAACATGGGCCGCAACCTCTTCGTGGCGCGTTACAAGAAGTCAAGCGAGTATTTGTACATGCCTTGGGATCTCGATGCCATCTGGGGGTTGGATACCGACGGCAGCCAGACCAACGATGCCACGGGCTTCATGACCAATGGCTTCTACGATCGCTTGTTGAGCGACTGCAGCACGAATGGCTTTGTGGCTACGACTCAGGCCCGTTACAACGCCTTGAGGGAAACAGTCTTGAACCGTGAGCATATCATGGAACTTGTCCGAGTTCAATACGATACTTTGGTGGCAAAAGGCGCCTATGAGCGTGAGCATGAGGCTTGGCCGGAGTTTACCGTGGACGAAAGCCAGCTCGACTATATGAGCGACTGGCTGGATGCCCGCTTCGCCTATTTGGATGCCGAGATCAACTCCGCCTGTGGCACCTGGGATAGCGAGGAAATCACTGAGACCGGCAGGGTAGAGGTGTTCCCCAATCCCGCCAAGGATCGGGTTAACATCCGGTTTGCTGAGGCAGGAGAGGCTGTTGTTCAACTCTATGACATGACGGGACGATTGGTCTATTCAACCCATGGCAATTCCCAGGCCTTCGCCATCCCCACCCATGGCTTCCGCAGCGGCATCTATACCGTCCTCATCCAACAAAAAGAAAACCAATTCACTAAACGAGTTATTATTCAATAATTCTTGCTTCTTACTTCTGTCTTCTAAATTCTAAAAAGAATGGCTACAATCAAAGGAATCTACAAGGGCAATCTCCGTAACGAGATGACCCATGTGCAGTCGGGCAACACCATCATCACCGACGCACCTACCGACAATCACGGCAAAGGCGAAGCTTTTTCGCCTACTGATTTGGCATGCGCTGCTCTGGCTGGTTGCATGATGACCATCATGGGCATCAGTGCGCAGGGACACAAGTTTAATATCGATGGCACCACCTACGAGGTGAAGAAGACCATGAATGCCGATCCGCGTCGTATCGGTCAGATCGACATCGTGTTTAACTTCCCACCGAGGGACTACACCCAGGCGCAGCAGAAGCTGTTGTGGGCTGCCGCCGAGAGCTGTCCCGTGGGTCGCTCGCTGCATCCCGATGTCATCGTCAACATCACAATGAATTTCCAATTCTGATGGAGTACGACATGCTGAAGGGACTCTGCCACAGCGAGACGCTCGTGGTGGAGCATAAGGACACCGCTGCCGTATATGGCTCCGGCTCGTTGGAGGTGTTTGCCACCCCCGCCATGATTGCCTTGATGGAAAAGACCTGTCTGGAAGGTGTCAACGCAAAGATCGGTGAAGGCAATACCACCGTGGGCATTGCCGTCAACATCAAGCATCTCAAGGCCAGTCCAGTGGGTGCCGTAATCCGTTGTGACGCCAAGCTCATCGAGGTGGATCGCAAGCGTTTGGTCTTCGAAGTCAAGTGTTTCGAAGGCGATACCTTGATAGGCGAGGGCATCCACGAACGCTTTGTGGTGGATAGCCAGAAGTTTATGGCGAAAATAAGTGTTACCCCGTAGGGGTTAAAGCTCGGTAGAAGAAATATAAAAAGAGAGCGGCCGAAAGGCCGCTCTCAAGGTTTTGAGATGATCGTGGAATTAGTATCCAAAGACCTTCTCTTGATGTTCCTGGTATTTTTTGTAGGCTTCCTGGGTGGCAGCATCCATTTGGTCTTCCATGCCGTAGAGGACGTTGCTGAGCTGGTTCATCTGTTTGAAAAGCTCGGTGTCTTTGCCAAACAGACCATCGGTAACGAGTCCATGGCCTTTTTCACGGAGTTCCTCAGCGGGGAAGTTCTGCTCAAAGTAAGTCAGAATGCCGTCGGCTTGCTTTACCACTTCGGGATAATCGGCAGCGGTGAGGCTGAACATTCTGCTGGTAAGATCGTTCACTTTCTTGGCATCGTAAGGCTTGTTGCCTCCGCCTCCACAGGCCACCATCATGATGGCTAATGTGGCCAATACAAATACTTTTTTCATTGGATAATAGATTTTGTTGGTTAGTAATTGTTATTAGTTGGTTTTGAAAATACAAAGATACGGAAGTTTTCGAAAGGTTGTTCAGTTTGAAGTCAAGATTTTTACAGATAGACTATTGTTCCAACATGTTTTTTGAATGCTTTCAATCTTCGGTTTTGAAGCCTATCATTCTCCTCGGCTTTGACTGATTGTTGAGAAGTTTGTCAAGAGCATCGTTGATTGCTTCTATTTGAATAGCGATTTCATTATTGGTTATTTCTTGTTGTTCATTGACATCGTTTTGGTCGTGTAAAATCTCCTCTATATAGCTATTGAGTTGATCCACCTTATGATTCAACTGTTCGAAACGGAAATCCATGGAGTGCATTGCTATAATAGCTTGCCTCATGGCAATGAAAGCCCTAGTGACCATCACGCTCATCAGAACGGCGCTTTGACTTTTCAGAACGGATGCCAACATAACAGCTCCGTATTCTGTGAAAGCAAATGGAAGGGATGATTTCGGACGTCGACTCGGCAATGTCATCACAGATTGTGACGACATATTTGATCTGTTCTCAATGGATTTCCATTCTTCAGGCGTAAGTTGAAACATAAAATCAGCAAGAAATCTATCAATATTACGTTTAACTGCTTGATTCAGTGCCCTTGTCTCAACCCCATAGATAGCTGCCAAATCCCTGTCTAACAAAACTTTCTTTCCTCGTATGTCAAAAAATGTATTCTTGATATTGTCAATTTTCAAATCTGAGGAGATTTCGATTCCTTTTTTATCCATAATACAAATGTTTTATGGATGCAAATATATAACAATAAACTCTATCCTAAATAATCTAATTAATTTATTTTTGTTATTTATATTATTTGGATGTTAATGATTCGTAAAAACAACTCCCCCTCGCGATCCGAGAAAACACGGAGGGCGAGGGGGAGTTTGTTCTTATTTGTTATTGTAATTCGTTTGAATCATGAATCACTATCCCCAATTTCTGGATGGACTTCCTTGCTCTTGGTGCAAGCTGTCATAGCAGCCAAGGCAAAAATGATTATGATTGAAAACTTTTTCATATTCTCTGATAATAAGATTATTAATCCTTACCTGTTGCGTACTGGACGGATGGGGTAACCACAACCTCGGTAAGAACCTTCCACTCCCCCCAATTCCGCACCGTGGAAACCTCCTGCATGGTACGGGTAATTTGTGGTGAGTGATTTTGACCAGTAACAACATAATCCAAAATAATTGGTTCCGCAATAGCAGAGCTCGTTGTCCCAATGGAATCCAGCGGCAGGTAGGAAGATGGATTTTGATCCATTTATTGCTGTTAAGCGTATACCTTGTACACCATTCTGAATACTTTGAGTTATGACGGTATTGTTTATCAATTCTCTCCATTGGGCTTCAGAGGGTATATACCACTCACTTCCCCAGTTTGCTGTGGCGGCATCATCTTCAGGTAATAGGGAGAACAGGTTGTCGGTGAAACCATTAAAACCATAGTTAGTGTTGTTGCAGTACTTGGTGAAGGAATTTATATTTCCTTCACAGTATTGGTAGTTACTCCAGTTATAGGTAATCTTTGGAGTAGTCTCACCCCAAGCAAAGAAGTCGCCGTAGCCTTCTGGTGTATCCGCTCCTAAATTACAGGTGGCCCAAAGAGTCCCACTCGGCAAGCCGAAGTCAACATAATTGTGATTACCATTGCTACTACTTGGAAGTGTGGTAAATGTTTTTTCAGAACCGTATGCTGTCCCCGCTACATTAGTAGCGAAGGCACGGACATGATATGTGGTAGAAGCTTGCAAGCCGCTCATTGGGGCAGATAAAGATGATAGATCCCATCCTTCAAATATACGGCAGTCACCAATTGTTGGATTGGGATTTGTGCTCCAGCAAAAGCCACTAATTATTATTGGATTTCCGCCATCATTGATCAAACTCCCTCTACATACGGCTGAATTAGAAGTGATTTTATCCACTTCAGTTGTAATGACTACAGGTAACTGGAAAGACCCAGAGCGAACTGGACGTACGGTATTTCCCACGGTGCGAGTCATTGGGGCAATAGTACAGCCTTCTGGATCTCCTGCACTGACATTAAGAGCCATATTTGGAGCAATACCTATGTCAAATAGGTCGGAATCGGTGTAGTCAAGCACACTAGACCAATAACTGAAGTATGCACCAATATCATAACAGTTCTCATCAACATGGTATCCAGCAAAGGGCAGAAAAAGACTATTGCCGTTATTTGAGGTGAAGAGTAATCCTCGTATATCATTTTGGTAGGTCACTCTTTTATTGGTGAAAGCAAATAATTCGCCAAACTGTCCATCGGTTGGCATACACCATTCGGGTCCCCAATTAATTGTAGCAGCATCATCTTCTGGTAACAAAACAATAAGAGTGTCTAGATAATTATCATATCCCCCAAAAGAATCGTTACAATATTTAGTGAATTTGCCATCGTGGCAATGTTGGTAGTTACTAAAGTTATAGGTCATCTTTGGAGTAGTCTCACCCCAAGCAAAGTAATCTCCGTATTCCTCGGGTGAATTAGCTCCCAAATTACAAGTAGCCCAAAGAGTTCCACTTGGCAAGCCAAGATCAACGTATTCATGTTCGCCACTTCCTCCGCCACCATTTGAAAGCGTCTTTAACTCCCTATTTAAACCATACGCTGTGCCTTTTTCATTGATGGCGTATGCACGTACATGATAAGTAGTATTGGCTTCCAACCCGTTCATCATGGCAGTGAAGGCGCCCGTTCCAGAACCTGAGGCAACATGGCTGTTGTTTGTGGTGGGATTCTCGTTAGTACTCCAGCAGATGCCTCGTTCGGTCACTTCGGCACCGCCGTCGTTGGTCACTTCGCCTCCGCAACGAGCAGAGTTATTGGTAATCCCTGTAACCGATGCTGTTATCACGGTGGGCAACATGATTTCAGGAGGTGTTGGAGGTTCATCGCCTCCACCGTTACCTGCCTCTGTCTTGAAGGTCTTCGCTGCCGACCGCATGGAGTTGAAGCCGTTGACAAACTCGTAGTAATAGCAGTAGGTGGTGTTTTCACGCAAGCCTGCAAGGTCAACATACAGGGTGTTTTGTATCACGCGCATCTCGGCGGTGTTCATGTCAACCTCTTCTGTGCCTTCGCCATAATAGAAGAAGGCTTTCTTCAAGGTAGTGATATACGCGTAATCGCACTGCACCGTGGCCGTTGTCGTTCCTACGGTAATCAGGTCGCGCTCCACGTCCACGTATTTCAGGTTTACCTCGGGGGTTTTCTTGCAGGCAGATAATGCTGCCACAACAACAAGAAACAATATGCTTATCTTTTTCATGATCATTCGGTTTTTAACGGTTTTCAAAACTATATCCCAATCCAATCCTACCTTCAAAGATGCTGAAGTTGGTGGTCACGGCATCCAGTGAGAGTACGAATTGTCCAAAAGTGAACATCATGCCCGCTGAGAGGTCAAGGCCCACGGCGGAATAGCCTCCGTTACGCACCCAGCGGTCGTCCAAGGTCTTCCACGACAACGAACGGTTGCCGAAGCCCAAGCCTGCCTTCACAAACATCATGTCGTTCAATCGCATTACGCCGCCGCCCATGATGGACAGCACGGTCTTGGCGTATTCGTCCTTGTAGAAGGGCAAATCCTCGCCCACAAAGCCTTCGGCATCGCTGACGGCTGCAGGAGCCAAGCCAGCAAAGTTGAAGCCAGTCATCACCGAGGCGAACCAACCGTACTTCTCAACCTGTCCGACCGTGAAGCCCAGCGAGGGGTTCTCCGTGTTGGTATAGCCTCCGTTCAAGGTGATGAAGGTGATCTTGGGGATGCGTTTCGGTTTCTGAACCTGTTGCTTCTCTTCTGTCATGAACTTGAATCGGATCTCTGGATAGTCACCGTAGCCCAGGTCCTTGAAGGCCTGCCAGCGGATGATCTTGTTCTTTCCGGCTGGAACGATCTTGTTGACGTTGCCTGTCACTTTCATTGTGTCGGTAAAATGCTTTCCATCATCGATCGAGATGAGAAGCTTCACTTCGGAACGGACGGCGAGGTCGTATTTGATGGTCACGGTCTTGTCTTCCTGCTTGGCGCGGATGTTGGTCACATGGTCCTGGGCCATGGCTGCCTGTGCACCTATCACTAATAGGGCTACTGCTAATAGTCTTCTCCTCTTCATGGCTTCTCGGTTTTTGCAGGTTCAACATCGTTGAAGGCGCCGCGGATGGTCATCTCCACCGAGACTCTGCGGTAGCCGCCGCCTTTTTCCTTGTTCTCTATGGCGAACTCCTGGAAGGTGTTTTGCGTTTGTTTCAACGGCTCCACATTGGCTTTCAGGAATTGTTCCACACCTTGGGTGCGCAAGAAGGCCAGCTGTCCGTTGGTCCTCACGCCCGTCTGGCGCGTCACGGTCATCTTGTAGGGCTTCCCATTTAAGGTGATGTCCTTGTTGGTAAAGTCGCCATATTCGCCCTTGTATTCGATCTTCGAGCGGATAGGGGTGCCGTCGGTAGCACCTGTCACTTTGATATCCACCTTGGTGTCAGGCTTCATGTAATCGGCGAGTTCGTTCTCCATCTTATCCTTAAGGAAGTTGCACATGAAAGTGCAGGCATTGGAGCTTCCGATGGTGTATTTGCCCAAAGCGTAGTCGTCGGCGGTCTCCGAAAGAGAGATGGTCTCGTAGGCGACGGCGACGATGAGGTCGGGGTGCTTCACTTCCGTGGTCACCGTCACTTTGACGTTGTCGGAGACGCGTTCACTCTCGTTGAGGTCTGCTTTCATGGCTTCGAACTCTTCTTGCCAGTTGCGTTGGCGTTCTTCGTTGTCCTTTTTGATTTGCTCAATCGTTGGTCTTTTCTCTTGTTTCAGGTACTGGTAATGAAAACGGTCCGATACCGTTTCCACCTGCTGACCGAAACACGCCACCGATAGGAACAGCAGTAGTGTTAATGGTAAAAATCGGTTCATATTGATGAGTTTTTGTTGTAACATTCCATCAAGTTTTGCTACATACAAAAAGAAAGCGGGGTATCTTTCGCTGCTCGTTGTTTCATTAGGTCCTAGGAAACCTTTCCTGATAACAAGCAGGTCAGATACCCACGCTTTAGTACGTGGGCATCTGCCGTTGCTTTGTTTTCGATCAGGATTATTGAATTTCCTAGGTTCAATGAAACCAAAAACAAGCGTTGGCAAACGCCTTCTTTCAATATGTCAGTCAAGCTGTCAACCGTTAATAGGTTTTAGCATGACGATACAAAGATAAAAACAATTAGTTAGAAATCGTTTATTGAAATGTTTTTTTTACTTTAAACTGGCTTTCAAGTAAAAATTACTCTTTGTTGGGATAAAAAAATATCACTTTTGTGTTGCGGTATTAAAAAAATAGTTGTATATTTGCAGCACGTTACACAAAAGTAATGAGGTGCTCTGCGGAGTGGCCGCTCGCGAGGGAGGGGAGACCCTCCTATCGCTTTTTAAAGACCAACCTTACATTTCCTTTTTCATAAACCCATACCTCTTCAATGTGATGATTGTAAGATTTGTCTTTCACTCTGTCGTGGATGCATTTTAATATGAAACGATCGGAACACCCTTTGGTATTCTTAATGATAATATAAGGTGATTGTTTGGCGCCATGCGAGAGCATTCGGCTCAGTTTTTTCTTGCTCCACGCTCCGACAAAGCCTTCGTATTCATAAAGCTTGTCTCCAATCCTCAAATCTGGGCATTTCTTATAGTACTCTGTCCCGAGGAGAGGTCCAAAATACTTGTTATAGTCTGGATTCTTATAATGGATGATGCCGAGCAACTGGACGACGTTCCCTGATTGGGCGAACCATTTGCCTATGGCCATAATGTCGTTGTAGTCGCTGGCTTCTTTGTCAAGACCTTCCATTACCAACAATGCCCCGCCATTCTCGAACTTGTTTCGCGTTCGAAGCCTATGATGAGTTTCTATTCTTGGTCTTGCATCCATTTATTATAAAACGAGGATGCAAATATATAACAATAAAATCTATCCTAAAAAATCTAATTAATTTATTTTTGTTATTTATATTATTTGGATGTTAATGATTATCCGTTGTTTTTCTCCATCCGTCTCAAGATTCCAATGCTCACCTCAAATAGCAGATACAACGGTATGGTGACCAAGATGAGCGTCATCAAGTCAGGAGGGGTGATGATGGCGGCCACCACCATGATGATGACCAAGGCATGCTTGCGGTAACGCTTCAGGAAGTCGGACTTCACGACACCAATCTTGCCAAGGAAATAGGCAATCACGGGCAGTTGGAACACCAGTCCCATGATGAGCGTTAAGGAGGTGAAGGTGCCGATGTAGGAACGCAGCGTGATGTTGCTTTCCACCATGTCGGACACGCTGTAGGTGCCTAAAAACCTGAACGCGATGGGGAAGAGGATGAAGTATGACATCAGCACGCCGACGATGAAGAGGATATAGACGATGACAGCCACCCGAACGGAGTATTTCCGCTCGTTTTCGTAGAGGGCAGGCGTGACGAAGCGAAACAGCTCATAGATTATATAAGGTGAAGCGCCCAACAATCCAAGATAAAATGCTGCCGTCACATGGGTCATGAACTGGCTTGAAAGCTCGGTGGCGATGAGGTTGACGTGGTATTCGTTGAAGGTGAAGCTGGAGCCGATCCAATGGAGAAATTTCTCGATGTAGCGATAGGTCACGAAATCCCATTGACTGGGAGCCATGAGCATGCGGAACGTCCAGTCCTTGAAACAGAAGATGGCGATAGCGAAAACTGACACGACGGCAAGGATGCGGAACAGCATCTTGCGAAGCTCCTCGAGATGCTCGCCGAAACTCAAGGCATTGGGGTCGTTGTGCTGGTCTTCGCTCATGAGGATCACAGTTTCTTGAGTTCCTCACCGATGAAAGTGGCTGACATCCTCACCAACTCCACGCAGGGGCGTTTTTTGTAATAGGCCTCCGTGCGTGGCGAGGGGACGGGCGATTCTTTAATTGGCGCGATGCCTAACAGTTCTCTGCAGATGATGCTGCCGTTCTCCTGGCGGAAACGCTCGGCGACTTGTTGCACTAGGGCATAGCAATGTGTCTTGGAGGCAAGGTCATGAGGGTCATCACAGGGGATGGCCAATCCTGCGACGAGGGCCGCGCCACTCACGGTGCCACAGACTTCACGCATTCGCCCGATGCCGGCACCCATAGGGGCGGCAATCACGGCTGCTGTCTTAGTATCCATGCCGAAGAGGTCGGCGTATGCCATATAGACCGATTGGGCACAGTTGAAGCCGCTCTTGAAATAGGTTACGGCCTGTTCGGCACGTGCCTCGACATCCAGGGTGCTGTAGTCGGGGTTCATTCCACCATGATTTTGAGGATTTCCACGTCGGTCTCCTTCATGCCGAGGCGGCCGAGGCGGCCGATGTGGTCGATGGTCTCTTCCACGTCGTTGCCTACGATGCCGTCGCCGCCGAGGAGCTCGTTGCCTTTCTTTGCCATCTCATAGCCGAGAATGCCTGACTCGACCGAGACGGCGATCTTGCCGGCGCATGAAGGCTTGGCGCCGTCGCACACGATGCCGGCGGCGATGCCAAGAGCGTTCTCAAGTGTATGGCTGATGACGTCGAAGTCTTCGCCCATGAGGTAGGCGATACCGCAACCTGAGGCACATCCGGCACTAACGGCGCCACAGTAGGCGGAGAGTCGTCCAATGCCGGTCTTTTGGTGGATGGCCACCAGATTCGACAGGGCGATGGCGCGGATGGTGCGCTCCTCGTCGATATGATATTCTTCGGCGTAAGCGAGAATGGGAAGGCTCACGGTCATGCCTTGGTTGCCGCTGCCCGAATTGATAATCACAGGCATCTCGCAACCGCTCATGCGGGCGTCGCTGCCTGCCGCGGCCCAAGCCCTGGCTTTGATGCGGATGTCGTCGCCGAAGCTCAGGATGGTGCTTCCGATATTGGCTCCCCAGTTGTTTTTAAGTCCTTCCATGGAGATGGCCTTGTTGCATTCAATTTGGGGGCAGATGATGGGCTTCAGCGCTTCGATGTCGACGGTATTGGCGAAGTCGTAGATCTTCTTCATGCAGAGGCACTTGCGGTCAGTGAGTTTGGCGTTGGCATCGGCCTCGTAACCTGAGTCGAAGAGCACTTCCTCGTTCTTCTCGATCTTCACGATGTTGGTATGGTGTCCAGCGATACGCACGCTTGCGGACTGGTTGCCGTCATACAAAGTGACGGTGACATCCAATTGTGCGATGACATTCAACGGCACGATGGTCATCAGGGTGTCGTCGAGGAACTGGGAGATGGCTTTCTTTTGTTCTGGGGTCACCTCGGCGATGACTTCCAAAGCCTTGTCGGGGTTGCCAGCCACGATGCCAGCTGCCACGGAGGCTTTCAGGCCTTTCATGCCCTTGGTGTTGGGCACGATGACGCTCTTCACGTTCTTGATGATGTTGCCGCTGGCCTTGATCTCCACCCGTTTGGGCAGGCTGCCTAACACCTCGCGCGCCTTGGCGGCGGCGTAGGCCAGACAAATGGGTTCGGTACAGCCCATGGCGGGCACGAGTTCTTCTTTCAGGATGGCCAGATAAGACTGGTAACAACAATCAGATTTGTCCATGGCTTTAGTTAGTAGTTGTTCAGTTGGCAGTTTTCAGTTTTTAGCTCTCAGCTTTTAATTGCTTCTCGAAATCATCACCAAACTCACTTCCACATCGTCGTTTTCGGAGATCAGCTCGATCCAGTTGTTGTTCTCGCTGAACCACTTGTACTGGGCACCGATGCGGAAGATGTAGGTCTTCTCCTCTTCGTTTTCGCTGATGGCGAGCACAAAGCCGCCGTTCTTGCCGCTGTCGCTGCCGAAGGAGACGATCATCGGGAAGCTCTTGCCTGGTGTGATGTTGCGGGCCTTGATGACGACATAGTTGGAACGGCGTGAGGCCACGTCGACGGGATTGAAGGTGAAGCGGCGAGGCGTGTTGGCCGTCATGGTGAAGGCCTCGGCGTTGAGTTCATACAGCTTGTTTTCTTCGATGAGGCGGTTGATCTTGTCGATCATCTCGATGGGGTAGGTCTCGCCCAAGCCAAGGTCGGCGGCTTTGGCGTAGTTCTCAACTGCCTTGTCGAGCGCCTTGGCGGCATATTGCTTGTCGCCTTCCTTGATGAACTTGTTATAATCGGCGCGCAAGGCAGCCATCTTTTGGTTGTCGAGACGCTCGGCTTCGGCCAGCTTGGCAGTGGCTTCCGGGTCATCGGGTTTGGCTACGAGGGCCAAATTGTATTGTCCGACGGCCTCATGGTAGTTTTCTTCGGTCATGAAACGACTTGCTGCCGCCATGGCAGCATCGTAGCGTTGCTGGGCCTCTGCTGCGATTTGGGCGAAGATGCCGTCGATTTGTGCAATCTTGGCAGTGGCGATGGCGTTGCCCTCGTCAATGGCGAATACTTCCTGGTATTTCTTTTTGGCTTCCACATAGTTCTCATCTGCGAAGAGTCCGTCGGCTATGTCGAGGATGGCTTGGATTCGTGCCTGACGTTCCGCTTCTGCGGCGGCAGCGGCTTCAGCAGCCAACCTGGCAGCTTCTTCTTCCGCTGCGATGCGAGCAGCTTCTGCTTCTGCGGCTAAACGAGCTGCCTCGGCTTCAGCGGCCAATCTTGCAGCTTCCTGTTCCGCTGCGATGCGTGCGGCCTCCTCGGCAGCCAACCTGGCGGCTTCCTCTTCGGCAGCGATACGTGCTGCCTCGGCCTCGGCGGCGAGACGAGCGGCTTCAGCTTCTGCGGCTAAACGAGCAGCTTCAGCTTCGGCAGCCAAGCGAGCGGCTTCCTGTTCCGCAGCGATACGTGCTGCCTCTTCGGCATCCTGCTGGGCGATGAGGGGATCGAGGCGGGAGAGCATCTCCGTTGCGTAGGAATCGCCGGCGACGACACTCAAAGCACCTTGGTATTGTGTCTTGGCCTCTTTATAGGCCTTGGCTTCATACAGGCGGTCGGCCTCGGCGATATAGGCGTTATAGCGGTCGTTGGTGGCCTTGGATCCTTGCATCGTTTGCAGCAAGCTCAGCGCCTGACCGTCGTTGGGGAAGATTTCCAGTGCTTGGTTCAGTTTCTGGATGGCACCGTCGTAGTTCTTGCGCAAGGCAAGCTGGTTGGCTTCTTCCATGAGCTTGTCGAAACGGGCTACTTTCTCATTGTACAAGGATTGAAGGCGTTTGGCCTCGGCGATGCGCTCTTTCGGTAGGTTGTCCTTGGGGAAAATCTCCTTGGCGATTTCGAACTGCATGATGGCCGCGTCGAAGTTCTCTTCTTCAAGCAATGTGTTGCCTTGCGCTATGGCGGTGTCGTAGGCGTCTTGCTTGTCCTTGCGTTCCTTCAGGATGGCACGGATGGCGTCGGCCTGTGCCCCGGTGTATTTGTCTTCTGGGAAGACCTCCAACGCCTTTTCGTATTCGGCCAATGCCTCTTCGTATTTGTTTTGGGCGTTAAGGGCGTCGCCGGCATCGAGGTGGGAATAGAAGATCTCCTGGCGCTGGCTGTCCTGCTGGATCTTCACCAGGGTCTCATCGAGTTTTTTCTTAGCCTCGGCATCTTTTGGCCTTTGCTTGAGTGCCATCTCGAAATAGGTCTTGGCACTGATATAGTCTTTGGAGGCAAACTTTGTGTTGCCGCTTCGCATCAGCGATTCGTAGGTCTCGGTGGTTTGTGCTTGAATGCCTGTCGAGAACAACACGGCTGCTCCCAATAAAACTCCTAATAAGATATGTCTTTTCATGAGCATCTAACTCTTATCTTTTATCTTTTATCTTTTATCTATTTAACTCTTAACTAATCCTTCCGTCTTTTATTGTAATGGTCCTGTCCGACATCGCAGCCAACGTCGGATTGTGGGTCACGATGATGAAGGTCTGTCCCAGCTCGTCGCGAAGCTGGAAAAACAGCTGATGCAACTCTTGTGCCGAATTGGAGTCGAGGTTGCCTGAAGGCTCGTCGGCGAGGACCACGGCAGGCCTGTTGATCAGGGCGCGGGCCACGGCGATGCGTTGCTGCTCGCCGCCTGAAAGCTCCGAAGGCTTGTGGTCTTTCCTGTCGGTAAGATTCAGATAATCCAGAAGTTGCATGGCATGCTTGACGGCTTCGTCCTTGGGTGTTCCACCGATGAAGGCGGGGATGCAGATGTTTTCCAAGGCGGTGAACTCGGGAAGCAAATGATGGAACTGGAAAACGAAGCCGATCTTCTTGTTCCTGAAATCGGCCAACGCCCGGTCGTTTAGTTTGTTGACCTCGGTGTTGTCGATTTGCAGCAAGCCTTTGTCGGGGCGATCCAAGGTGCCGATGATATGGAGCAGGGTGGATTTGCCAGCTCCGGAAGCACCCATGATACTCACAATCTCCTTGGGGGCGATGTGCAGGTCGATGCCCTTGAGGACTTCAAGGCTGCCAAACGATTTGTGTATTCCAGTTGCTTGTATCATGCTTTTATTTTAGCTTGCAAAAATACGCGAAAAGTTGTAATTTTGCAACATGCAAAAGAAATATAAAGCCTTTGTGGATTATTTCGAGGAGCATCTCCCCATGGCGAAATCGGAACTGGTTTTCCGTAACCCTTATGAACTGCTGGTTTCGGTCATCCTTTCGGCGCAATGTACCGACAAGCGGGTGAACATGACCACACCTGCGCTTTTCGAGCGTTTTCCCACGCCGGAAGCCATGGCCGATTCGACGGTGGAGGAGATCTATTCCTATATCAAGTCTATCTCGTATCCCAACAACAAGTCGAAGAATCTGCTGGGTATGGCGCAAGCCTTGGTGAACGACTTCGATGGTGTGGTGCCCGACAATTTGGAGGATTTGCAGCGGCTTCCCGGGGTGGGGCGCAAGACCGCCAATGTGATGCTGGCAGTGGCTTTTGACCAGCCTGCCATGCCTGTCGATACCCATGTGTTCCGTGTGGCAAACAGGATCGGCCTGACCAAGAATTCCAAGAATGTGATGGAGACGGAGCGGACCTTGGTGAAGCATTTCCCCAAGGAAGTACTTTCGGATGCCCACCATTGGTTGATCCTTCATGGCCGCTATGTCTGCCAAGCCCGTAAACCATTGTGCGAAAAATGCGGAATTACAGGCATTTGCGATTACTATAAAAAAGAAATAGGAAAATAATTCAACATTTTGGCTATTTCTTGGGAGAGTTTTATTATCTTTGCATTGGATAAATAGCGTGAAAATAAGTAATAATTAAAAATAAACAGTTATGACAACGGAAAAAGTACAGGAAGATGCCCAAAAGATCAAGCAGGAAAAGCTGAAAGCATTGGAAGCGACTTTGGGCAACATTGAGAAGAATTTTGGCAAGGGAAGCATCATGCGCCTTGGTGCCGAGGCCGAGAAGATGGAGTCGATCTCTACTGGATCGTTGGGTCTCGACTACGCGTTGGGCGTGGGCGGTCTGCCGAAAGGCAGGATCATCGAGATCTATGGCCCCGAGAGCTCCGGAAAGACCACCTTGGCATTGCATGTCATCGCCGAAGCCCAGAAGAAGGGCGGCATCGCGGCGTTCATCGATGCGGAGCACGCCTTCGACAGGTTCTATGCCGCCAAGCTCGGTGTCGATGTGGAGAACCTGCTGATTTCGCAGCCCGACTATGGTGAGCAGGCCTTGGAGATTGCCGAGAACCTGATCCGTTCGGGTGCCATCGACGTCATCGTGGTGGACTCCGTTGCCGCCTTGACGCCCAAGAGCGAGCTCGAAGGGGAGATGGGCGACAGCAAGATGGGTTTGCAGGCTCGACTGATGTCGCAGGCCATGCGCAAGCTCACCGCCACCATTAACAAGACGGGTTGCATCTGCATCTTCATCAACCAGCTGCGTGAGAAGCTCGGCGTGCTGTTTGGCAATCCCGAGACGACAACGGGCGGCAACGCTTTGAAGTTCTATAGCTCGGTGCGTCTCGACATCCGCAAGGTCAGCCAGATCAAGGATGGCGAGAATGTCGTGGGCAGTCGTGTGAAGGTCAAGGTGGTGAAGAACAAGGTGGCTCCGCCGTTCCGCAAGGCAGAGTTCGACATCCTTTACGGCGAGGGCATCTCGCGCTCGGGTGAGATCGTCGATTTGGGCGTGGAAACCAACATCATCAAGAAGAGCGGCTCGTGGTTCAGCTATGGCGATTCCAAGTTGGCCCAAGGCCGCGACGCGGTGAAGCGCCTGATTGAAGACAATCCCGAACTGGCCGACGAGCTTTCTGAAAAGATCTTGGAGGCTCTTGCAAAGACTGAATGATGCAACTATGAAGAAAAGATGGATTTGGTTGTGCTTGGGCTTGGTCCTGAGCTTTGCTGCCTGTGACAACAACGGCAAGATTAACAATCAAGGAAACAATAACCAACAAGTTGAAGAGGTGGATCCCACAAAGGATCCCCTCGACTTGTTGAACGATTCCATTGCGATGGATGAAAACCGCGCCGACCTGTATCTGAGAAGAGCCAGCATCTTGATGGGCAGGGAACAGGTAGGCATGGCGATGTTGGATGTTAACAAGGCTATCCAGTTGGAACCTAAGAATGTGGATGCCTTGCTGCTGTTGTCCGACATTTACTATCAGCTTGGCGATGAGTCCAATATCACGGCCACGCTGAACAAGGCGCTGGAGATCGATCCATACGATACCCGACCGATGGTTAAATTGGCGGAACTCAACTTGTTGCAGCAGAACTACAACTTGGCCTTTGGATATATCGACAATGCCTTGAAAGTCAGTACCTATAACCCCAAGGCGTATTTCGTCAAGGGCATGACGTACATGGCCAAACAGGATACGGCATCGGCCATGAAGAATTTCTTGATTGCCCGAGAGCAGGATGCCAGCTTCTATGATCCTCAGCGTGAGATTTGCAATATCTACAAGGCGCAGCACAATCCCCTGGTTGAAGACTTCATGCGTTCCATGGTAACCAACTTCCCGGATGTGGCTGTCGCACGCTACGATTTGGCGTTGTTCCTGCAAGACAACGGCCATCCTGAGGAGGCTCTGGAACATTACGATACCTTGTTGATGCTGAGTCCCAATAACAGCCGTCTGCTTTTCAATAAAGGCTATGTCTATTTCGTGTACTTAGGTGATAACCAGAAGGCGTTGGACTATTTCGACCAATCCTTGCAAAGCGACCCGGGTTATCTGGATGCCTTGTACAACAAAGGCCATGTGTTGGAACGGATGGGCGACTATGTGCAAGCCAAATCCATCTATACCCAAGTGTTGGAACAGCAATCAAATTATCGTCTTGCCATCGAAGGCATGAATAGGGTAGCCAATCAGGCGAATTGAGTTCTCAGCTTAATTGTGCTGCTGCGGCATTGAGTTTCTCGTCGAGGCGGTTCATCGAGTCGTCGATGCTGCCTTCAATCTTGCCTTTCATGCTGAAATAGAACTTGATCTTCGGCTCGGTGCCGGAGGGACGGATGCTAATCTTGGATCCGGTCTCAGTAAAGAACTGCAACACGTCGGACTTCGGAAGGTTGATAGGTGTGACTTTTCCGGTTGTCAAATCCTTGGCTTCCAATGTCTTGTAGTCTCTAATTTCAACTACTTTCTCACCTCCAATCTCGGTGGGAGGCGTCTCGCGGAAGCGGGCCATCATGGCTTTGATTTCCTCGGTGCCGCTTATGCCTTTCTTGGTGAGGGACACTAACTTTTCCTTGTAAAGTCCGAATTCGCGATAGATGTCGCACAGCATCTCGTAGAAGGTCTTGCCTTGCTCGGCGGCCCAAGCCATGGCCTCGGCCAAAAGGCTTGTGGCGACGACCGCGTCCTTGTCGCGGACGAAGTCGCCTGCGAGGTAGCCGTAGCTTTCCTCGCCGCCGCCGATGAACTGCTTCTGGCCTTCAAGCTCCAAGATCTTGCTGGCAATGTACTTGAACCCGGTCAGCACATCGTAGCGCTCCACTTGGTATTTCTTGGCGATCTCAAACAACAGCTCCGTGGTGACGATGGTCTTCACCACGAATTCCTTGCCGGTGAGCTTGCCCAGCTCATGCCATCTGGTAAGCAGATAGTAGAGGAAAACGCTGGCGGCTTGGTTGCCGTTGAGAAGGATGAACTCGCCCTTGTCGTTCTTGACGGCGCAACCCACACGGTCGGCGTCGGGGTCGGTGGCCAACACCAAGTCGGCATTGATCTCCTGGGCTTTCTTGACGGCCAAGGCCATGGCAGCAGGCTCCTCGGGGTTTGGTGATTTCACCGTCGGGAAGTCACCGTCAACCACCATCTGCTCTTCCACACAATAGACGTTCTCGAAGCCTTTGCGCTTCAGGATCTCGGGAACCAGTCGGCGACCCGTGCCGTGGATCGGAGTATAGACGATCTTCAGGTCCTTGTGCTTCTTGATGAGATCCAAAGAGAGCGACAAGCCGAACACCTTGTCCAGGTAGATGTCGTCGAACTTCTCATCCAGCATGGTGATGAGTTCGGGGTTGCGCTTGAAGTTGACCATCGAGGGGTCGAGGATCTTCTCCACTTCGGCGATGACGTTCTTGTCGTGCGGACTGACAAGCTGTCCGCCATCGTTCCAATAGGCCTTGTAGCCGTTGTATTCCTTGGGGTTGTGCGAGGCAGTCACCATCACACCGGCATGGCAATGCAGCTCACGCACGGCAAAGGAGAGCTCTGGAGTGGGGCGGAGGCAGTCGAAGAGAAACACATGGATGCCGTTGGCCGACATGACATCGGCGGTGATGTTGGCAAAGGCAGGGCTGTTGTTGCGGCAGTCGTAGGCAACGGCCACGCGCAGCTCCTTCTCGCCGGGGTTCATCAACTTGATGTAGTTGGCGAAGCCTTGGGTGGCCATGGCCACGGTATAGACGTTCATCCGGTTGGTGCCGACACCCATGATGCCACGGAGGCCTCCGGTGCCGAACTCCAGATTACGATAGAAGCTCTCGGTGAGTTCGTTCGGGTCGTTGTCGATGAGTTCCTGGACCTTCTTGCGGGTCTCTTCGTCATATTGTTCAGTGAGCCAAGCCTGGGCTCTTTCCAAAATCTTTTGATCCATATTATTAGTTTTTTAATTCTTCAATGCATTTGACCAAGCTGTCTTTCCAGAAGGGAATCTCGATGCCGAGTGCCTGCTTGATCTTGCTTTTGTCGAGCACGCTGTAGGCAGGGCGTGTGGCCTTGGTCGGATACTGGTCCGTGGTGATGGGGTTGACTTGACAGGTTTTCCCTGCGATGTCGAGGATGGCCACCGTGAAGTCGTACCAAGTGGTGACACCTTCATTGGTGAAATGGAAGATTTCTTGTACGGGTTCCGTCGCGTAACGGTTGATAAGGTGCATGATGGCATCCGCTAAGTCGCCAGCCCAAGTGGGTGTGCCCTTCTGGTCGCATACCACATTGATGCTGTCGCGGGTGTCGGCCAAGCTGAGCATGGTCTTGACGAAGTTCTTTCCCGTAGAGGAATAGAGCCAAGCAGTGCGGACGATGCAATAGCGGCAATCGCTTTCTTGAATGACCTTTTCGCCTTCCAGTTTCGTCTTGCCATACACCGAAGTAGGACCTGTGGAATCGTCCTCGCGATAGGGGCGGTCGCCCTGGCCGTCGAAGACATAGTCTGTGGAGACATGGACCAGCAGGCTTTGGTGCCGCTTGCAGCTCTCGGCAAGGGTCTTGGATGCCGTAACATTCACTTTCTCGGCAAGCTCCGGCTCGTCCTCAGCCCGATCCACGGCAGTATAGGCCGCGCAGTTGACGCAAATGTCGATGTTGTTTTCGGTGAAATAGCACTCAACGGCATCGCTATCGCAGATGTCCAAGGTGTCGATGTCCGTAAAATACCAACGATGCAACTGGTCGGATGCTGCGAGCTTGCGCATCTCCGTCCCCAGCTGTCCATAGCATCCTGTCACTAAAACGTTCATGGTTCAAGCGTCTGGCTGTTCTTCGTCAAAGTCCTTGTGGAAGTTGGTCTGATAAAAGTGTTTCTTGACATTTTCAAATTCGTACGACACCCTTTCCCAGATCTCAACGCGTTTCTTGATGCCTAAGATGCGTTTGGTAGTGGTAAGAAGGTCTTCGTTCAAATGATGGAATACCGTGCCGGAAACGCCAACGAAGAACGGTCGGATTGATTTCTTGCAGATGGTTTGGGCCTTGTCGATGGTGGACCCGAACCATGCAACATGTTGGTATTTGTTGTCGCTGATGGCTTTGGTGCCAAGGATGTTGCCATTGTCGATACCCATGGAGAAATTGATGTGGCAATGCTTCTCGAAGGGCTCCCTGAGTTTGTTGCTGAAGAGGTCTGCAATTTTGAGAGCGGTGCTGACCACATAGGAGATGTCGTGTTTTTCCTTGGGATAGATCAGCAGGAAACTGTCGGGGGAGTAGCAGTTGAGAATGCCTTCAGTTTCTTTGCACACATCCATGAGGGCATGGTAATACATCTTGTAAACCCTTGCGGCGAGGCGTTTTCCGGTCTTCAACAGGACCTGTAGGTTCTTGATCTCGAAATAGATGACTGTGGCATCCATGACGATGGCGCTGCAGTCGTAGTCCATCGTGTCAATGAAATTGAAATCGCTGGTGGTTGAATAGGAAAACTCAACGTCCGATAGTGCAGTAGTCTTAGATAGAATGTTTTGTACGATACTCATAGTAATGACAATAACAGTTTCAAGCCGCTAATATACAAAAAAAATAGCGTCGTGTGACGCTATTTTCCAATATTTTTTAAGTTTTTGCAAACTGGTTACTCCATGTTGGTGTACACGGCTTGCACGTCTTCGTCTTCGTCGAGCTTGTCGAGGAACTTTTCGATTTCCACCATTTGCTCGTCGGTGAAGCTGACGGTGCTGTTGGGGAAACGCTGGAGGTTGGCCTTGATGATGTTGATTTTGCGTTCTTCGAGGGCGTCGTGCATGGTGCCGTAGTCGGTCCAGGCGGTATAGACGGTGGTCGTGGTGGTGCCTTCTTCTTCGTCGGTCTCGGTGACGATCTCATCCAGGCCGTAGTCGATGAGTTCAAGTTCCAATTCGTCCTTGTCCATGCCTTCGGGCATGCCGATCTCAAACACGGCCTTGCGGGTGAACATGAATTCGAGGGAACCCATGGGGAGGAAGGAGCCTCCGCATTTGTTGAAGTACGACTTTACGTTGGCCACGGTACGGGTAGTGTTGTCAGTGGCGCACTCCACCATGCACTGGATGCCGAAGGGGCCTTTGCCTTCGTAGGTGACTTCCACGAGGTTGGCGGCGTCCTTGTCGGTGGCACGCTTGATGGCGGCATCGATGTTGTCCTTTGGCATGTTCTCAGCCTTGGCGTTCAGGATGGCCTGGCGGAGTTTGGGGTTCATGTCGGGATCGGGACCGCCTTCCTTGGCAGCGATGGTAATCAGTTTTCCGAGTTTCGGGAACACTCTTGACATGTGTCCCCATCTTTTCATTTTGGCCGCTTTGCGGTATTCAAAAGCTCTTCCCATATTGTGTGTTTTTCTTGTTTTAAAATGAAGTCGCAAAATTAAGAAAAATTCTTTTATCTTCGCAAAGAAATTTGAAAACATGAAAGTCCTGGTTTTGAGCGAACACGACGACTGCTGCGGTCCGATTGCCGCGGCTTTTCTTCGTGACTATTCCTCCAAGTTGGAAGTGTTTTCGGCTGGAAGAAATCCAGGGAAGGCGATGGCTCCCTTGATGGTTGAGGCCATGCGCGAGTGCCTGATCGACATGGACGGCTATCAGCCCTATGACTTCGCCACGTTGGATGTCTCGTCTTTCGATGTGATTTATGAATGCCCGGATTGCCCATGCCCCAAGGATATCCAAGCCTGTCGTGAATTACGTGATCGAATCAAGAATGAGGCGTTTCTGTTTTTTCGCTCCCTCTAGTTTTCATCTCTCAACTCTCAGCTTTCAACTTTCAACTCTCAATCAGTCCATTGATCATCGCATAAACCGTCAAGCCCGCAACGGATTTGATGCCGGTTTTCTTGGTGATGTTCTTCCGATGTGAGATCACAGTGTGGATGGAGATGTTCATCTTGTCGGCAATCTCCTTGTTCATCATGCCCTTGGCCACGGCCACCAGCACATCGATCTCGCGTTTTGAGAGTTCGACATCGTCGTTGGTTTTATCTTGTTTTTCGCTGTGTTGGACGATCTCGTTGAGCTTGTTGGTGATGGACAGCCTGGAATCGTTGATCTCAATGACGCCATGATAGCTTTTCAGCCAGGAAGGATCCATCAGGGTGGTGACCAAGGCAATGACGGTCAGATGGGGATGGTCCTTGGTCAACTGTGGGATCAGGCTTCGTTCGGAGTAGCCAAGCAAGGATGGGTTGAGGATGAGGACGTTGATGTCGGAGGTGAGGATGCGCTCGTTGAGGTGCTCGGTGGTATCGAGCCTCGAAACCACATCGAATCCGATGAGTTTCTGTATGATCTCCGTCAAACCTATGGAGATGATCTCCGACGGTTCGCATATAAGGACTCGGTTGGTCATGACAGGGCGTTTTCGAGGGATTCAACGTAGGGGATGAGCACGTCGTCCTCAATGCGTGAATGGTAGCTGAGGTCGGCCGAGAGTTCCATGATGTCGAGCGAAATCTCGATGCGTTCCGTTGGCAGGATGTCGCCTGGCAGGTATTTAACAAGGATGTTCATCATGTCGTCAAGCGTGTCCTGGATGTTGGTATGGTTGTGGCGGAACTCGTCGATGTTGTAGGAGGTTGGCTTTTCGCCTTTGCGCAACGCCTCGATGTAGGGGAACACCACTTCCTCTTCGTAATACTGGATATGCCGCATCACCTCCTGCTTGTATTCGTCGTAGAAGTGGCTGAGCATGGGGCCGTATTTTGGTCCGCTGGCCTCGATGATGCGTTGTAGATGCTCTTCGATATGGGGGAAGCGCTCATCAAGGTAGTATTGGTGCGAGGCTTTCAGGTAGGGGAGCAGTCCTCGCATTTCGATATGCTGTAGGTCTGTATGGTTAGGCTTGAAGCTACGGTCGGAATAGATGCCGCAGATGATGAGGAAAAGCTCGGTACTTACTTCGTTGATGCGGCATACCTCTTCGATGCTGCGGTCGCCGAAGCCGAGTTGGATGCCGAAGCGGGGCAGCAGTTGCAGCAGGCGGTTGTTGCCGGCAATCAGTTCGGCGAGTTTGGTCTTGCCGGAGATGGGTTGGGTCTTGTTCATGTTTCTTTGTTTTGATGGAGCAAAGATAAATAAGAAAAACAAAAAAGCCGCTCGATCGAGCGGCTTTTTATTTCAGAGTAGAATCAACTCCTCACTCCTCACTTCTAACTCCTCATAATTAAGCCTCAGTGTTTTCGGCAGGAGCTTCAGCAGCAGGAGCTTCCTCGGCGGCTGCCTCTTCGGCAGGAGCCTCAGGAGCTTCCTCAGCCTTCTTGGCTTCGAGTTCAGCGAGTCTCTTCTTAGCAAGTTCCTCAGCGCGGGCTTCATTGATTTTCTTCTCGGCTTCCAAACGGACTTTCTTTTCGCCTCTTGCCTTTTCTTCCTTGGTCTTGGCGATCTGTTCCATCTTAGCTTCCTTTTCCTTCATCCAGTTCTGGAACTTGACTTCAGCTTGTTCCTCGGTCATGGCGCCTTTCTTCACGCCTTGGAGGAGGTGGTACTTCAACATGACACCCTTTTTGGAGAGCAGTGAACGAACGGTGTCCGTCGGGACAGCGCCGACACTGTACCAATACAGGGCACGGTCGAACTTCAGGTTGATCTGAGCAGGCTCAGTCAAGGGGTTGTAGGTACCGATCTTTTCAATGAATCTACCGTCACGTGGTGAACGGCCATCAGCAATTACAATGTGATAGAAAGGCTGACCCTTCTTACCATGTCTTTGCAATCTGATTTTTGCTGGCATAATTTAATGTTTTAAGTTGATTATGAATGAATTAACTAAAACCTACCCGAGGTTTCGGCGGCAAAAGTACAACTTTTTCTTGGATTGGCAAGGGTTTGGCCTAAAAAAACTAATTTTGCAGCCTGAATCATGGAAACGAAAAAAAAGCTGCATTGGGGCTATTTGGCTGGTATCATCTCGGGTATCACATACGGTATGAACCCGTTGTTCGGCGTGCCGGTCATCAACAAGGGGTTGGATGTCAACTCGTTGTTGTTTTACCGTTATGGTGTGGCCACCTTGTTGATGCTTGCCTATATGCTGGTGGCGAGAAAACAGCTCCGCATCACTTGGAAGCAGTTTGGGCTGATGACCATTCTTGGTGTCTTGTTCACGGGATGTAGCATCACACTGTTCGAAGCCTATAAATACATCCCTTCTGGTGTGGCCACTAGTATTTTGTATGTCTATCCCATCATGGTTGCTTTGATTATGATGCTGTTTGGCCAGTTCCCGAGTTGGAAGACATGGATTTCCATCTTTGCCGGTGTGGCAGGTGCCGTGCTGCTTTCCATCAAGGGTGGGGGCGGTTTCATCGATTGGAAAGGCATCGCCTTGGTGGTGGCATCGGGATTATGCTATACTTTGTTTATCGTGATTGTCAATCAAAGCAAGCCCGTCAAAGCATTGCCCAACCTAACTTTGACATTCTATTGTTTTTTGGTCGGTTCAGTGATGTTGTTCTGTCTATCGGGTTTCGGTGTTCAACTGAATCCCGTTCCCGATGCTGTCAGTTGGCTGAATGTGTTGGGTTTGGCGGTGCTGCCTACGGCGGTGGCCACCATCACCTTGGCGGCGGCTACGAAGTCGGTAGGCGCCACCAAGACCTCGGTCTTGGGTATTCTTGAACCCTTGACGGCCATCTTCATCGGCACCATCGTGTTTCACGAGGCGTTCACCTTGAATGTCGCGTTGGGTGTGGTGCTGATCCTGTTCGCCATCCTGTTTATGATATTATCGGAAAAGAAGCCATGAATAAAGTACGTATCACTGCAATCCGCCAGACTGTCTATCCCGACTTGATGGCACAATTTGAGAACCCCATCGAGCACGCCTGCGAGGTAAGGGAAGGCCAACAATGGATTTCCATTGACGGCCAATGTCCGGAGGGGATGTGCCCATCCGCTTGGTATTCCATGAAGGAATTCGTAGTGTCGCTGGCCCGAGGCGAAGGCAACTTCTATGACGGTTGGATGCGCAATCCCATGAGTGCCATGATCAGCTGCAACGACGGTTTCAGGCCTTTCAGCTTTTACATCGAGGTGATTTGATCACTCAAAGTTTTTCCCGTTCCACTGGTATGTGATAGTGTAGAAATCGGGGTTGATATAAATGCCGTCTTCGTCCTTCGTCGAAGCTCCGTCGTTACGTTCAGTAATAGCGTAATATTCGATGCCTTTGTCGTTAAAGCTTAGGACATAGTTCTCAAGCCTGATATCGTAGTCGTTGTTGCGGGTGTATGCCTCAAACTCCTCTGGCAAGGGGATGGGCAGATCAAGGATGGTTTCCTTGAAGCTGCCGTTTTGGTAATACCAGGAATTGATGTCCGTGAGTTTCTCGTATTCTCCGTATTTGGCAATGACGACAAGCTGTTTGTCGCCCGCGTCGTAGGTCTGGAACCTTACGTTTTTCACCTCGCCATTGAAATAGAAATCAAAGCCGTTTTTGTCGTCATGATGACCAATAAAGTGATCGAAATCGCCAAATTCAGGGGACTTGAAATCATAACCGAGGGCGTTGAAGATCTCTTTGACATGGGGTTGAAGCGTTTCCGACTCGTTTACTTCTCCTTCCAAGGTAATGGTGATGGGATAGCTGTAAACACGGATCTGTTCGATGTTGAAGTGCTCATCTTGGGCGGTAAAGTCGATGAAGATATCGCGTTTCTTGAGAATCTTGTCGTGGGCGATCTGCTGGGTGATGACGTACTTGCCATCCTTCATGCCTTGGCTGACGACGGTGTCTTTCATCCAATAGCCTTTGTCGTAATCGAGCACATTTTGGATGGGATAGCCTAAGGCGATGGGCTTGCTGGTAATTTTGGAGACTTTGAGGTCGGAATCATAGTCGAAATCCTGCACAACACCGCAAGTGGGAGATTCCAAAGTGTAGCCTTCCACGATGCCGTTGTTCATTTCAAAATGCGCCAGCACATTTCCGTTCTCATCCAGCAGGTTGTTGCCTTCGCCATAAAAACTATCGCCAATATGGATCCAATGGAACTTTCCCTTTTCATAATAGCAGAATTCTCCCGATGCCATTTGCACGGAATTGGTCATGATCACCGATTCGGGGTCTTTTTCAAAACCATTGCCGTTCCAGTTTAATTTGATCGGCCAGTAACCGGTCGTTGAAAACGTCATGGCGTCGTTGTTGAAATAGAAGCAGTTGTCATAACTTTCAGTATAATAGTCTTGGATGAGTCCGAACCATTCAGGGAAAAGCTGGTTGATATCGAGCCCCGTCGTCTTGGTTCCGTCGTAATGGACTGCAAACAGTTTTCTGCCACAATCCGCCTCTTCCAGTCCGTATCCATGCACATATTTGGTCACAATGCCAACCCAGGTATCATCGAGCTTTTGAAAACACTTGAGATGGTAGTTGGCAGCAAGGAGATTGTCCTCTTCGGCGAAACCCTGCGGTATGATATAATCATATTCCAGTTCGGTCCTGTTAATGGTGTCGGTTGCCTCTTCCTGGGTGTAATAATCAAAGTCTATCGCGGCTTCGACGACGGACTTCACCTCTTGGTTCTCTTGGATCAAGAGATTCCAAATCTTAAAGGCTATGTTTTCAGTAGGTTCGACATAGGTATAGGTCTTTTGTTTTCCTCCGCATGAGAAGAGCATGAAAGCACAAAGGGGGGCGATGATGAGCAGTAGTGGTTTTTTCATAATGAAATGGTTTTGTGAGCAAAGATAAGAAAAAATGTATAGGGATCACCTTTTCTTAAAAGCAAATCCGTTCTTCTCCCAAACGGGCATTTCGCGGTCGACGATGATGTTGTAAAACCGATTGAAGTCATTGGTTTGGCTATTCCAGCCATGTTCAGCTATGCCGAGGGCTTTAGGGAGCATCTGGTAAGTGGCATCGTCGAAACTGCGGAGCTGTGACGACCAGAGCTGGGCTTGCACGCCAAGGATGTCGCCTTTGTAGTCGTTTGGATCAAGGTCGAAGGTCTTGCGTTCGTCCACATAACCTGCCCAGTGGAGGCCAATCTCGCGAGGGTCGGCACTATAAGCCAAGTCGAGGTAGGTATAGGAGGCAGGAGAGAGCACTACGGGGAAGCCCTCGATACCCTCGGTGTTCCACACGTTGATAAAGTAGAGCGAGCGTTTGAGCCGTACCTCGGTTTCTGGTTCCAGGTCACGGGCAATATCCTCCCAGCCGGCTAAACGGATGTTACGCTGTTCGGCGAGGTCCAACATGCCGTTGATAAAGGTCTCTTTCATTTCGTGGCGGTCCTTGCCTGTCCACGCACCATCAGGGACCTCGTCGCCGCCGATATGGATGGCGGGTAGGGGGACATTGGCTTCTTGATGGAGCTGGATGACCTCATCGAAGACCAAACCATAAAAATGATACACACTGGGTAGCTCAACGCTCAACACATTGTCGGTAAAATCTTGTGCTGACCAGTAATGAGAGGTGTCGGCAGGGTCCTGCAGGCGATAAGTGCTGTTGCCAGTGCGACGTTCGTAGGCTTGCATGGCTTTGATGGAAGCACGTGAGTGGCCAGGGGTGTCGAACTCGGGAATCACTGAAATACGGCGATCCCAAGCATAGCGGATGATTTGTTGGTATTCTTCAGCGGTGTAGAAGGTGGCGTTGCCGATGTGCCCGTTGATGGTGGGTTTCAAGGCAATAGACTCTTGAAGGTCCCAGTCCGGGAGGGCGTGCCGACCTCCGAATTCAGTAAGTTCGGGCAGGGCCTTGATTTCCAGGCACCATGACTCATCGTCGGCGATATGGAAATGCAGGACGTTCATCTTCCATGATGCCATCAGGTCGATGATTTCGAGCACTTCGTCCACGGTCCGGAAGTCGCGCGCCACGTCGAGCATGAAGCCGCGATAGGGGAAGTCGGGCCAGTCCTCGAGGGTCATGGGTTGCAGGGGCTTCGGAAGTTTGTTGAGCGTGACTTGGGCATAATAGGCGCCATCCTCGTCATCGGCTTCCACAGAGGGATTGCCATCGGTGTCGATCGTGATACGGTACCATCCATAGGGATGCGTTTCAGTGGACTCCATCGGCTCTATGCCATATTGGATGCGTTTGATCTGCGGGATGATGTCGGCGGGTTGCACTTCATAACGGCAGGCGAAATCTTCTGAAATGGCTTCTTCAGGAGGCAATTCTAAAAAGTGGTATTGTACCTCCATTGGCATGTCAGGTTTCCCTTTCTGTTGAAGGATGAAAGCCTCTGGAGCCCATCGTTGGCGGGGCAGGGGGCGGCCATGGTATTTCAGCGTAACCGTAGGGGCGGACTTGCGTATCCGCCCTAATGAATCATTCGAGGGGATGTCGATATACCAAGATGAGCCTTGATAATGATGCATTGCCGGACCCTCCACCATGGTCTTGCCGTCAAAAAGCTCTTGGAACCACACCCTTGAACCCTCGGGCACATTGTGCAGCACCAAGGTGTGCAGTGCCTGACCGTTGGCTTCGGTAGCGCCTTCAGTCCATTCAGCTGTTGGAGGTTGAGGAGTGCAGGCTGCTAATGCCAATAGAAGGATGAATATGCTTAATTTGTGCATCATGGACATAGGTCGGCAACGGTCATCTCAGCAGCCTTGATCAGATCTTGTGGATTGATTTTGAATTGGAGTCCGCGCACGCCGGCACTTACATAGATGATGTCGAACAGCTCGCAGGTCTCATGGATAAAGGTGGGGAAGGGTTTCTTCATGCCGATAGGGGAGCAGCCGCCACGGATATAGCCTGTCAAAGGCAGTAGTTCCTTCATCGGGATGAGGTCGCAGCTCTTGTTACCCGTGACTTTGGCGGTCTTTTTCAGGTCCACTTCCTCGTTGCCTGGGATGACGCAAACGAAGTGTCCTGTTTTGTCGCCTTTCAGCACCAGTGTTTTAAAGACTTGGTCTATATCTTCGCCCAGCTGGTTCGCGATATGCTGTGCCCCGAGGTCGTTCTCATCCACTTCGTATGGAATCAGCTCATAGTTGATCTTCTTTTGGTCGAGAAGCCGGCACGCATTGGTTTTGTTGATTTTTTCTTTCGGCATGTGTTTTCTTTTTATTTTTGTGCAAATATAAGAAAACTGTAGAAACCCATGAAAAAGCGCTATACCTTCAGCACAGGCGAGACCATTGAAGCCGATCTTGACGACCTGCGTCGTCTTTTGGAGGAGAACCGTCGCTATCTGGAGAATTACGCCGAGGTGTTGGGCTCATTGGAAGATGACGACTACATGGCACGCGGCAACGGCTTTTGCGACCGAAAATACAGCGATGATTTCATTGAAGGTCAAATCGAGAAGTATGAGAAAAGGGTGAAGGAGATAGAAGGGTGGATAAAGAAATACTCCTAATTAATTCTTTACATAGTTTTATTTATATTTAATCTAAATTTCGGTATTGATGAACTTTTTTCATTTTCCGTATATGTTTTTTATATATTTTTGCGGACATGAAACGAAATATAAAAGACATAGTGAAATACATAGGCCTTTCGATGCTCTCTAAGGGGCTTTCGGTAAGTCCGTTGAAGCTTCAGAAGATGCTTTATTATACTCAATCATGGTATATGGTATTCTTTGGTAGGGGAAACACTTTGTTTGCGGAGAATCCTCAGGCATGGGTGAATGGTCCTGTATATCCAGTGATTTACCAAGAGTATAAGGATAAGACAAGTGACATGTGTGAGCATCTTCATGCCAAGGATTTTGGTTGTTCTGATGATACTTTGGCCGAAGAAGCTGGAAAACTTGCCAAAGAGATGGAGTTAACCACTGATGAAATTCAGTGTATTGATTCCGTCATTATGCTTTACGGTTCCAAATCACAGAACCAGCTTATCTTCATGACTCATGCCGAATCGCCTTGGGCTGACCAACGCAAGGGCTTGTCGCCTTTCGATTATTCGCAGCGAGACATCTCTCTTGATTCGATGTACAGTTATTATAAAGCAAGGTACGATCGAAACCATTCGCAGGTAGAATGAGCTTTGATCTGGCCTCAACGGTTTAAGAAATGCCAGGGTTTACTTCATGGTGGGGTATAATGGCATGATTCACCCCTTGTTTTTTGATCCTTATCATGAACTGAATCCGATAGGGTAGGGCTCAAATTAGGGCAATCACTTCGCAGCCCATATTGCTATAGTGCACCCCGGTCAAACGCCTGCTAGCTGCCAACTCTTTCTTTATTTTAAAGGAATCTCAGATAATCTGCCGTGTAGTATCCGTCCGTTCTCTTCGTCATAAACAATGGCATCGTCCATGAAAGAGATCGTGTTTCTCCTGTTATGCCTAACCTTTTCATCAATATTGTACCAAAGGTTGATTACACATATCGACTCGTAAGGCAATGACTTCTTCTTCATTATGTTTTCCTTTAATTCATCCTTGTAGGTGCTAATGAATAAGGTTTCGACTATGTCGATATTCTCTGGCGTTTGGTCTTTCTCATTGCCAAAAGCGCCAATCCAAATGTTTTTCTCTGGGTAATTCAGGAACTTCTTGAAATGCTCATGACGTTGGTTGAGCCGTCTATCTATCCCATCATTCTTTTGATGAATGCCCAAATAGCTCCTCCATCTTGAATTGCTCCTATAGCGAGCCTCAAAGCAATACACATTGAAACAGTCCAATCCGTTGGTTTCATCGTCCCACTTATAATTGTTCAGCTCTTCAAGTGAATGAAATGGGCCAACCCATTGAATGGTGAATGTTTTGTTTATGGTATCCATCGTTGAAAATAAATTCCTGTTATTTCTTAATCACCCATGTTGTGCAGTTGAGCAATCCTCCTTCTTGAGCTACCTCGTTGTAATCGATGGTTTCAATGGTCTTGTCAGGGAAGGCCTCCTTAAGGATGCTCTCAACCTGTTTGTCTTCCTCTCTTCCAAAAATGGGCATTACAATTAAGTTGTCAACTTCCAAGTAATTCACATAGATGCCAATTGCACTCAACGGATGCTTTGGGTCTTTCATGTCTGTAAGGAATGGAACATTGATGTATTTCAAGTGGTATTGTTTGATTACCTTGTACATGCCTTCTCTCCAATACTTGTATTCATTGTCCAGTCTGTTTCCAAGAATCGTGTTTTTGTTTGCGAATCTCACCATTCCGTCGGCATGACCAGTCATATCTCCGTTTTGTGCTGGTATAATGATTACTTCGCACTCCAACAGTTTCGATAATTCGGCAACCAATTTCTCTTTATCCATTTCGGGATTTTCTGAGTAAATCCTGTCGGAAAGGATGGCACGTCCATCACAAATCAAAACGTTTCCTCCGTCAATGTTGATGTTGGAAAACTCAGCATTAATGTCGTTTAACCGACAAACCTCCTTTACGTCAGAACGAGATGCCTCCCATTCAGGGTTTCCTTTCAGGTAACTTGGATCGTATTTGAACTGGATGAACTTTCCTGATGGAGTTTGAACTGGCATGTAATCGCGACACCAAATGTCTTTCGTCCCTTGTAGGAAAGCGTATTTAACGTTGTGCTTGTCAAGAATATGTGTAAGCCTGTAACAGGTATTGGGGAATTTGGCTTTTAGCAAATCCGACATATATACGATTTGTGTCTTTCGCTTCTCTTCGTACCGTTTCATTAGTGATGGCATGTGAGAACCTATAAGTCCCCTACAGATATCGTCAGTCGGCGCAATGTCATTGCTGTCACATAGGTCAAACAAAACTAATTCCGGACCTCGTTTTCCTAAAACGAAACTATTGATGTAGTCATCCTTGATTCTATTGGCAATCAGCGGTGTTTTGTTTAGCTTTTTAAGTGTTTTTTTACGTTCGGCATCAGTTGTGCCCTTGTACACTAACTGCTTGAATAGCTCTTCCATGGTTTTATGTTTATTCCGAAAGAAGCGAAAAATAGAAATGGCTGCACCAATGATAGCTATGGAGCCGCTTACAATACCGATGATGGATTCAATACTCATTGAGTTACTTATTATGAATTAAGATATGCAAAGTTACGATTTTAACTCATATAATCTCAATTAGATTAGACTTTATTGCTCAAGTCTGGAGTGAAAAAAAACTACGAAAACGCTTGACAATTTAAAATAATGTTGTATTTTTGCATCGACCATTCTCACCACGCGAGCTGAAAAGCAGCGTACCAGGGTGAGACTTTTTTATTATAGTCGAGGTACAAATAGGCCATGTAATATTTATTTGCCTATGGAAAACTATAATAAGATTGCACTCGACACATCCGACTTACTTGCCATGCTGAAACAGCGTGGCCTTCAAGTTACTGACGAACAGGAGGCTCTTCGCACTCTTTCATCGGTCAGTTATTTCCGTATTGCCTGTTATTTCCGTCCCATGGAAATTGATAAGCAGACTCATGAATTCCGAAAAGGCGCTACATTAGACCAAGCTTTGGCGCTCTATAAGTTCGACACCACTTTGCGTGATATGGTATTTGGTGCCACAAGACAAATTGAGGTGGCACTTCGTTCCCGAGTCAACCATCATTTTTCACGCAGCCACACGCCATTTTGGTTTACGCAAGTGGATATGGCTACCGACGGCCATCTTTTTGCTGAACATCTAAGCAGTGTTGATCGTGAATTGCATAGGAGTAAAGAGGAGTTTATCAAAGAACATTTCGATCGGTACGACAGGCCGTCTTTCCCTCCGGCTTGGAAAACGCTCGAAACTGTGTCGTTTGGAACGTTATCGAAGCTTTACCAGAATTTCTATGATAAAGCCAACAAGAAATCTGTGGCTGAAGATTTTGGGCTTCCTCAGCATGAATTCTTGAATAGTTGGATGGAAAGCTTGACATCGCTTAGGAATTTCTGTGCCCATCATTCTCGCATTTGGAACCGCCGTTATGCAGTGAAGCCACAAATGCCGAGAACATTGGCCGGTCGCAAGTGGTTAACCGACTTCTCGTTCCCTCCAGACAAAATCTATCCCCAACTTTGCTGCATTGCCTATCTGCTCAATGCCATTGATGCGCAAAACACCTTTTCGAAAGATCTAAAACGGCTTTTGAAGGAGTATCCTTCGGTAGATGTCGCAGCTATGGGATTCCCGAAAGGATGGAAGAAGGAACCTCTTTGGAAATAAGGGCTCGTTTTTAAACCGTAAACAACTCGCTGATCCTATCTTCCCTGATAATCTTCGGTGCCGACTTTCCTGCAAGCACCAGCACTTTCTTGCCATTACGGTAAATGTGCAGTTGCCTTGACCGAACCACTGCCGTCAGTTCTGGGTCATCCTGCATCGCTAGCCAAAGCCGATGGTATTCGCCATCCTCTTCAAACAGCTTCCTTTGCAGGTGTGAACACATATTGGTGGTGTCAATGGTCATCGTTCATTTCCTCCAAGCTCCAATGATTTCACCGACATAAACAGTGTGAATGCCGGCATCAAAGCCATCGTACCACTTTTTAGACGTGTCGTTGCGGAAGTCCTGTTCCGTTTGGTGCCAAGCCGACATGGTCTCGCATTCAATGACCAGGTTGGCCTCTTCGTAATAGGGGGTGCCGTGTTCGGTGTATGCCACATGAAGGCCGAGAGCCGCGGCTTTGTCGCCGTCACGTCCGCTGTTTCTGCCCATATACATCCAGATTTTGGGGTCATCGAACTGCATGATGGTGAATCGCGGATACTTTTCCATAAACTCCCAAGTATAGCGACCTGGCGCCACATACACTGTCACAGCTGGACGATCGTGGCCTAAATAATTGCCGATGCCGCCCCAGCCGATGGTCATGGCGTTGCTGCGTGTGGTATCGCCGCTGCACAGGATAAGGTTCTCGGTAAACCAGGTAAATCCGTTCTTTTCAAATTCCTTTTGAACGTCAAAGGCGGTCAATGCTTTGTTTTCTTTATTCATGATGGGTTGTTCTTGCTTCTGTTGGTTGCAGCCCGTGGCAAGCAATAGGGCAAGGGCTGCGAAGATGAGGTGTTGTTTCATGTTGTTTTTTATCATTAGAGGCTATTCCATCCACCGATGGCTCAGTGTTTCAAATAGTACTGGAATGACAGACCAACCGTTGTTGTCCATTCCGATTCTTACCATAATCAGGTTTTTGTAGGGGTTGACATAAAGCACCTGTTCCTTGATGCCCACGGCGTAAAAGCCAGGATAATCCGACTTGCCGTAACCCTCATAGTGTATGTTATACCAGTTGAAATGGTAGCCGTGGTTGCTGTCGTCGTATTCGGAAGACTGGCGTATCCATTCCTCGCTGACAATGCGTTTTCCGTCCCATACGCCTTTGTTCAGATAGAGACGGCCGATTTTGGCCAGGTCTTTCAGGGTGCAGGTAATGCCGCCGAAGGCGTGGGCGACATGGTGCTTGTGGCTGTCGATATTGACCAAAGCATCCGACTCCATACCGAGTGGTTTCCAAACCTTCTCGCTGAGATAGTCGGCGTAGCGAATGCCGCTAGCACGCTCGATGACAACGCCCAGTATCGCTGAGGTCATGCTTTCGTAGCGGAACTCGGTGCCCGGCTCGCAGCGGAATTTCATTCCCTTAATCTGCTTCATGATGTTGTGCCCATAGTTCAGCCGTGCAATGGCGTTCACCTTTTTCAGTTCCTTGATGTTGAATTCGTATTCATCGTCGAAGTCCAACCCGCTCTGCATGTCCAACAGGTGACGTATGGTGAGACGCTCCCACCTTGGGTCTTTCCCCTTCAGTTCGGGCAAGTATTTGGTGACGGGATCATCGATGCTTTCAATGTAGCCGTCGTCAACGGCAATGCCACATAGTAACGAGGTGATGGATTTTGACACGGAGAAAATGGTGGCCATACGGTCTGCAGAGAAGTCGCCCCAGTAGCGCTCATAAACGATGCTGTCGTTATGGATGATTATTACTCCTTGCGTCTTGCTCTCCTGATTCATCGCCTCCACGAAAGACATGTTATTGCACTTAGGCGGATGAGTGTAGAAATGCAGCGTGTCGATCCAGTCGGCTCTCTTTGTGGAGATGGGAAAACGGAAAGTTGTTTCGCCTTTGGCAATCGTGTCTTGTTCGCAATGCTCGAAGCTGAAGATATCCGGGCCGTACAAGCCGTCTGCCCGATAGCCTCTGATGATGGCGCAAGAGGACAGGTATAGTACGCAAAGAGCGAAAGTAATGGTTTTGATGAAGGATTTCATAATAACTTTTTATGGAAGCAGTTCAGTAAGCATGGCGTCTAATTCATCGGTTTTTTTGTCGCGGGCGATGATGATTCCAGTCTGACAATCGATCAGCACTGTTGTCGGGATGCCTGAAAGGGAATAATCGTACCATACCTTGCTGTTTTTCTTTCCTCCTCCGCAACCTTCGCACACATTGACCCAAGCAAAGTTTCTAGCTTTTACATAGTTTTCCCATTCCTCGGGATAAACATCTAAGGAGATGCCGTATAACTCCAGTCCTTTCTCATGGTATTTCGCATAAATCTCTGTCAATTCAGGTATTTTGGCCACGCAGGAACTGCACCAGGTTGCCCAAAAATCAACGAGGACATAGCGGTTGTTGGGATTGTTGACGACCGAACTCAAGCGAATCGGGTTGCCGTTCACGTCGGGATACACCATATCGATATACATTCCGCCAGCTTCAGTTTTCAGGCGACGCATCAAATCATCCCTAAACTCGGCGACAAAGTCCAGATTGGCCAATTCAGGCGTCAAGCGGTCCAATACACCCAACACTTGTGCTGTTGAATCGCAAATGTTATGGGCAAAATCCAAGGCCAAGGCTCCTGTTTGTTCGGTGCTCAAAATAGAGTCCATGATAGCTCTAGCGGCTTCATCATCTCCATTGTCGGCAAGTGTTCTATATCTGCGTTCTATATCGTTGGATGGAGTGCCTTGGGCACCATAACGGTAATCCTCTTCATCATCGGCATCCACTTCCACGAGAATGGTTCCCGGCTCCAAGATGAAGTCTTTCAACTGCTTCTTGTTCGTTACATACAAATAAACATGAGTGGGTGACGAAATGTTGGGATGAAACTCGAAGGCTCCATCTTTCACAGTAGTGTTCGCTATCACTTTGAAATGCTGGAACTCGTCCTGCAGTTCCAGTTTGGTACCGTCTTTCAGGCCTTTTACGGTACCTTTGACAGTGCAGTAATCAGATTGGTTTCGATTGGAATGGCATCCGCCCAGACCAATCAGTAGCGATAATGCAATAGATAATACTAGTTTTGTTTTCATATAGTTGGTTATTTAAGAGCTTTTACTGGACATTCTTTGGTGCATTTGTGGCATAGGATACATTCTGTGGCGTTTTTGCGTTTTCGAGAATTGTTGTTTACTTCTACATCCATCGGACAGACCTTCAGGCATTTGCCGCAGTGGATACACTTGCTCTCGTCGCAATGGATGCGAAGAAGGGAGAAGTAACTCATCGGTTTGAGGAAGACCGTGATGGGGCAGATATATTTGCAGAAAGCGCGGTTGTCCTTGAACAGGATGGCGAGGAGGATGCCCACCACATAATAGACCAGGTTGCCGATCAGGAAGAGCATGAACATGGTGTGCTTGGTGGCTTTGCCGAAACGGAACAGCAGGAGGACGAGGATGAGTGCCAGCGCAAAAACGATGTAACGGATGAAGCCGAGTTTCTTTCTCGGGCCTTGGGGCTGCTTATAGGGAAGCAAATCGAGGATCATAGCTGTCCAGCAAGCATAGCCGCACCAGCCGCGACCGAAGAGCAAGGGTCCGAAGATTTTGGCGATGGCATAATGCAACACACCAGCGCCTACCACCCCTGAAAAAAGATAGTACCAGAATCCTTCAATCTGCATATTCTCCCGGCAGATCAAGCCGAGGAACACCAGCATGTAGGCACCCACGCCAAACTGGATGAACTCCCTGGCATACTTCCATCCCGCCCTTGACAAGGCCAGTCCAACGCCAATGCAGAGACCGATGTAGGTGAAGTTAAGCAAATAGAACAGGCTTCCCGTTGTCAGCCATAAAGAAATGGCAATGGCCTCAAATACGGTAAACAGGATGATGGGGGTTTTGTATTTTTTCATCATTAAGGCTTTTGCTTGAAATAGTTCACATCATCGTATTCTGGATTCTCGAATTCTTTGACGGCGTATGAGCAGACGGCATGGATGAGGATTCCGTTTTCGCGGGCGTAATTGACAGTGGCATCAAGCAACGCCTTGGCTACGCCATGTCCATGGTGTTCTGGGTTTACAACGGTATGCATCAGTCCGAGAATGTTGGGCTCAAACCAGTCGTATGAAATATAGCCAATTCTTTGGCCATCCTCCTGTGCGATGAATAAACCGTTCTTGGTGCTGTTTTTATGAACAATCTCCATGGATACGTTCGTTATTTGTTCAGTTTGTAGGTCAGTGCGCCTGAGGGACAAGCCTCAATGGTTGCTTTCAACTCTTCTGTGGTGGCGTTTCCAGGTTGGCACCAAGGTCTAGCTTGGAGATTGAAAACTTTTGGTAGAGTGCGTACGCAGATTCCTGCATGTGTGCATTTCTCTGGTTGCCAAATGATGGTCAGATCATCAGTTTTGTATTCTTTTATCATGATTTAAGATGTTTTAGTCGTTTGTTTTAGATCCATTCAAAGTTTTCTTTTCCGGCACCGATCTCAAAATGGCATTTGGCGATGCCGAGATCGATGGGGGCGTAGCCATTGAGCAGGGTGAAACGGGTGCGAGCCTCCACCTTGTTGTCGTCATGAAGGATGAACACGAACTTCTGCTGGTTGATGGCCGTAGGGGCCAACAAGGCGGCTTCCATGCCACGGGTAAACCAGTCGGGAAGAGGGCTGCCGTTTTCAGCAGTACGCTTGTCTTCGGTGACATCCGCGATTGTTTTCCGCTGAGGATGTTGTCTGCCTTGATTCTCGCCGTAGCCAAGCGATACCACGCAAACAAGCTTTTCGTCGGGAAGCACCTCGTACTGGTCAGGTTGCTTGCTAAACGACATCGCCACCCAACAAGTGTTCAGCCCGAGGCATTGTGCCAACAGCACCACCTTCTCGCCGTAAAATCCGAGATTAATGTCATCGCCTTTCTTGCCGATCATGGCGATATAATTGCGCACGCCGCGGAATTTGCTGTAATGGGCTATGCCACTGGCGAAGGCCTTCGGCTCTTCAATCACTAATTGGATGTGAACTCCTCCTTCACGATTGCATTCGTTGATGAGGTCCTGCAACTGCTGGATCTTTTCTGCCTCAATGGGCTTTTCGGTGTATTGTCGCACGCTGTGTCGGGTGCGGATGGCTTCTTCGAGGGTCATGTTTTTATTCGCTATTAGTTCGTCATTGCTTTTTTGTAGTGATTCCAAGCTTCTTGGACGTCTGCAGCGCTCCAATCACCATTGAAAAACTCCACCTGACAATCTTCCTTGAAGGGAGACCAGTTACCGCAAACGATGCCGTCGTGGGTGATGATGGGTTGGAAGATGCCGCTGTTGTTGTGGGCACGGTGACGGTGCTCGGGAGGCAATACAATGTCGCGACTCTTGTAGCCAATAAGGTATTCGTCGTAAGGGGGAATCAAGAGGAACTTGTCTTTTCTGAAACCCCGAGTGCGGCAATCGTCGGTCAAGTAGAAATCGCGACCTCTCCACCGTTCGATGTGGATGGTATCGCCAAGGAGACCGATGCCTTTGCGGCAGTCGCTGACGTTCAGTCCAGACCACCACACAAAGTCCTCCAACGTTGCAGGCTGATGGCTTTGGAAGTATTTTTGGGTGAAGCGCATCAAGGCTTCGTCACGGTCTGTTTTTTCTTTGGGTTTTACCTTGTTGGCGGTAAGGGCGTAAGATGCTTTCATGGGTAGAAGGTCGCCGCTGCAAAGCGTTCCTGAGAGCTCGGCCATGCGGATATGATACGACAGCCGATGGTCGTCCATGTGGATGTCTTTCTCGGCCAATGCCTGAACGAAATCCTCCTTGGTGACGCTTCCTTTGTCGGATGCCGTTTGAGCCAATATCTCACGGATGCACATCAACTCCTCGTCGGGGATGCTGATCTTATTGCTGCTCATCCAGCCTTTGGTCACAGCGATAGCTTTAGCCCCACAAAGCACAAGCATGGGCCAATAGTCTTCGGCGGACACCAGTTGCCAGGTTCCTCGCATCAGGTGCAGGCGGATAATTCGACCGGTGTCGAAGGCCTTCTTAAAAGCTTTTGCCGACGGTTTCTTGGTGCGCATCGCCACCGCCCACCGCATCAGACGATACTCCTGGGCCTGCATGGCGCCCAGATGGCTGACCACTTCGGCGGGATCGCTGAATTGAGGCGCAACCAGTTGTTGGTTGAGTAAACGGATGGCGACGGGGTCCATCTTATTTTGCCGGTTCCCATTTGCAGCGGACGGGCGACACGATGGCACCTTCTTTCTTCAAGGCGTCAAAGGCCTTGTCAACCACTTTGCGGTCGAGGCCGGTCACTTCGGAGATTTTTCCAGCGTTAACGGGTTCGCCAATCTCGTGCATGGCTTTCAGTACTTGTTCTTTTGTTTCCATGTTTATTAATGTTAAAGGTTGAACTTCAGTTCTCGAAAGCAAAAATAGAAAAAAGCGGGGCAAGTTTTGCTATCTTTGCAAAAAATTGAATATCCGTGTCAAAGCGAGAAGAAAAGAAAGTCCATACCTTGATTTTGTTGCATCTGGCCGTTTTTCTGGCTGGGTGGACCGGCATCTTCGGGCGTTTGATCTCGCTGAGCGGTCTGCCGCTGGTGTGGTATCGCATGTCCATCAGCATCGTTACGCTGGCCTTGGCGCTGATTGTTATGCGAAGGTTTCACATTCCCAAGTGGAAGCATCTGGTCCGTATCTTTGCATGCGGCTGTATTCTGGCCACACATTGGGTTGCGTTTTATGCCAGCATCCAAGCGTCGAATGTCTCTGTCGGGGTGGCTTGTATCGCCACCACCAGTTTCTTCACCGCCCTCTTGAATGTGTTTTTCAATCGCAAGGAGGCATCTTGGAAGGAGTTCTTGATCAGCTTCATCTCCATTGTGGGCGTCATGCTCATCTTCAGTCTGGATGTGCGTTACAGGCTTGGCATTGCCCTTGGCCTGCTTTGCTCGTTAGCCTACGCCGTCTTTGCGTTGACGCATATCAAGACGGCTGAGAAAGTAGGGGAGGACAGCGCCACCATGCTGCTCTATGAGCTTGTGGGAGGGTTCTCCTTCCTATCCCTCTGTATCCCTTTGTTCTTGAAACTGATGCCGGATGCTGCCATCCTGCCTACTAAGACGGATGCCGTCTGGCTATTGCTTTTGGGCTCTGTCTTTACGGTTTTGCCCTTCCTTTTGCAATTGCATGCTTTCCGTCGCGTCTCAGCCTTCACGGTAAACCTCGTTTACAACTTGGAACCCGTTTACAGCATTGCTTTCGCCGCCATTATCTTCAACGAACTGCAAGAGCTCAACTGGTCCTTCTGGCTGGGCATCGCACTTATTGTCATTTCCGTTGTTATTCAGACGCTGAGGGTGAAAGAGAGGTGAATTAGTGAGCCGTTTAGGAGACGTTAGAGTTTCCCTTCTGATAATGCTATTAAATAATCATAAAAGGCATCAACGTCACTAATGTTGTGCTCTTCTTTGTCAATAAAGGACTTGTTCTTCTTTTTCTTGCGCCCTCTGTATAGCAGCAATGAATTCTTTGAATTGTTCACGTGTTGGTGTCATAGTTTGTTTTTTTATAATTAAAAATGAGGTTTTGTTTTACCCATTAAGTATCAAAAAACTGGGAATGTTTCATTGAAAACGGAATTATTTGAAAAATTTTCATTTTGAATGAAACATTTTCGAAATAATGATACTTAGGGATGAAAAACATCTCAAATCAAGAAAAATAGGAATAATAATGAAACTTAAAGAGCTTATTAGTCAAACAAAATGGCAAGATGTGGCGATAGCTATGGTCATTGAGCATCCATACCAAAGGAAAAATTTGGATGGTTACAGAATCATATTTGAAACGTTAATGATGATAGAACCCGTAGAATCGGAGTATCAGATACGGATTGAGAGAACGCCTGATATCCTTGAACCAGAATACACTTATCCTGATGTTTTCGGAATAAAGGATGGGGATGAAAACAGATGGTCGATGGAGTTTTCGTCCTGGGCAGAGTGGCTGGGAATGGTTGTTTGCAAAGAGACGCTTGAAGTCTTTTCGGCTAACCAAATTGTGGCGAATTGTCTTTACGAGATGACATTCTTCGGCTTTACGGAGGATACAATTAACCAAGAGAAACAGAAATTGGAGGACTCCATCAAAGAAACGAAAGAGCATCCTGAAAACTTGAAAGAGTTCAAACTGGAAGACTATCGCGTTGAGATCTCCATGAAAGGATACCTGCAATGTTTAGACAGATGGCTCCGGTGGGGCACACTGTCAAGAGATTATTTCGGTGAAGATGGCTCTTGGTTCAAGGAGCGTTTCTTGAGAAAGAAAGCCCCTGATTATTATGAGGAACTGGACCGACAGACATTGAAGGCTGCGCTGAAAGAGGTTGCGAGAGAAATATTGGATGTAGCGAAGGAGTTGTGATATCCAACTGGAAGTTTTGTTTTTTTAAAAATACAAAGAATTCTTGCAATTATATAAAAAATTAGTTATCTTTGCATCCGTTAATCCATCAAAACAATGAAACCATACGACCAACATGAGAAAACTGATAGCATAGTGTCAGAGCCTGTTGCTGTCTATGGGGAAATGCAACAATCTTCCGCGATACAAATTGAACCGTCAAGTGAAATCCCGAAGGGTTATTTGACCCTTAGCCAATTTGGAGAATTGTTTCACCAAAAACTCGACGAGTGTTATGCGGAGTTACGAAGTGATAGTTGCTCGTGAAGCATTGACTGATTTAAGGGAAATAGCTCAATACGTGGCTTCCATTTATCGACCAGAAAGTGGACATGGCTTTGTGGATCGGATATTGGAAAAGTTGGATTCGTTGTCCTATTGCGCTGACGTTTTCCCTTATTCCCAAAAAAGATCAGCCAAAAGAATTCATCCCCAGGCAAAGACTATGCTTATTATCCATCGTCGCTGGACGGTAGTGTTCCATACAGAAGAAGATTTTGTGATCATTGACAGAATACTACCTTCAAAAACGATGGCATATTAAATCCAATTTGCAGCTTGTGCTTCAATTTGGCACAAGTTCTCTTTTTCTTTGTAGCGCAAACCAAAAAAACGTTACAAAGATGACTTACAATGTGCCTTTAAAAGTTTCCCTGCGCGATTACGAGGGAATGATGAACAGCCGCGAGTATTGGGACGATCTTGGTGCCGAATGGAGCTGGAGCACGATAGAGAAAAAGCTGGGACGGTTGGCTGGATTTGTCCAGCAAGGTGGCAACCTCAAGAAAGTGATTAACCGCTATGCCAAAGACCACGATGAACGCTACAACTGCCGCATCCAATATTGCGTGTTGTACTACATTCTGAAACTCATGGTTGGCAACCGATTGCAATGGTATGGCTCCGAGCCTTTGGTTGATCGCATCAAGTGCCTGAACAAAGATGAATTGATAAGGCTGCTCACCGCCGAACTGAAACGCGATGTGGTGCAAAGCTGTCATTTTGATGAGCACAACAACATTTGCGAGCATTGGGAACTTCTATCTGACACCGAATGGCTGAGCGATGTATATCTCGACCGCATTGAACGTCACCATTGGCGTACTCATCCCCAGGAGTCGCCGAGCCAGTATTTCAGGAGATCTGAGATATGGTGGAGGTGTGGGAGGAGTTTGTGGTGAATGAAAAAGAAAGTTTTATCTTTGCAATCAAACTGGAATAAATCCGCTTGCATGTTGAAATACATCGTTGATACCGCCCATTATTCCGAAGTCCTCGCCCGCGTTCCCAAGGTCAAGCGAAGCTTGTGGATTGGCACTGCCGACATCAAAGACCTTTATGTCAAAGTTGGCTCAGAGACAAAGCCATTCCTTGCGGTTTTGGCACAGCTGATCAAGAAAGGAGTGGAAGTTCGTCTTATCCACGCCAAAGAACCGGGTCCCGCTTTTCGTGAGGACTTCGACAAATACCCAGCTTTGTTTGACGGTCTTGAACGAGTGCTCTGTCCGAGAGTGCATTTCAAGATATTGGTCTTCGATGGTCAAGTAGCTTACATCGGCAGCGCCAATCTCACTGGTGCAGGCATCGGGATGAAAGGGGAGGACACTCGCAATTTTGAGACGGGCATCCTTACCGACGATCTCGAATTGGTTGAGCAAGCCATGAACCAATTCGATGATGTGTGGATTGGCCGGCATTGCAAAACCTGTAAACGGAGAGAATTCTGTTCCGATCCGGTCGCATAACCCCCTTTGTTTTTCATCTTCTGCAAAAAACTTGCACATTTTTTTGATTCTTTTTTAACTTGTGCTACAAAATGGCACAAGTTATTGTTTTTTTCGCAGCATGATTCAACCATAAAAGGAAAACATCATGGAAACGAAAAAAAGAACAACCCACAAACTGGATCTGTTAACCGCTGTGGAGCAGGTCGTCGAACTCTCAAAAGAATCTCATCTCGATGAAGAGTTCTTCAAAAAAGCTGCCAAACCCTTGAAGTTTATCTCCGAAAAGATGGAACTCACCAAGGAGCAAAGCTTGATGTTGGCACTTTTCATCGACAACAGCGAAAACTCAAGCATCACTATTAGCGATTTTGCAAAGCATTTCCAGTGCAGCACAACAAGAATCATTCGCTCCATGAACGACGTGGACGAACTGGTACGCAAAGGGTTTGTCCTGTGCAGTCGTAATAGACGACGCAACGTTTCATACAGGGTTCCGATGGATGTGGTGGAAGCATTCAAACACAACGAAAAATACACTCCACGAGAGTATTTTGATTTGACATGCTCAAAACTGTTTGGTGTCGTATGCGAAATAATGGAAATGCGCAAAAACGATGAATTAAGTACCGAGGCGGTTGTAATTATGTTAAAGGCGTTGCTCGACAACAACAAGCATTTGGTCTTCGTCCAAAAGTTTTTAAGCTTGGATTATGAAGAAGACGATTGGGTTTTGTTGTTTCTGTTTTCTCATCTTTTCGTAAACAATGGTGACGACAACATCTGCTATTATGATTTGGAGTTCTTCTATGACGATCAATTTGATTGGAGCCTCACCAAGAGAAGCCTTGTCAACAATTACAACACTTTGCTGGAAGAGAAAATGATCGAATTCAACAACGACGACGGTTTTGCAAGAAACGACTCGTTTCGGATGACTTGGAGAGCAAAAGAAGAACTGTTTTCAGAGCTTCATTTGGCTTCAATGGACCGGGAAAAAGACAGAAAAGATGTCGTCAAACACGAAGAGATTGTTGCAAAACAACTCTATTATGACGAAAGCGTTGCCGCTCAGGTAAAGGATTTGGGCCAATTGTTGGAGAAAACACATTATCGTGACATTTGCAGCCGTTTGGAATCAAAAGGCCATCGGACGGGATTCACCTGCTTGTTCTACGGCGCGCACGGCACGGGCAAGACCGAGACTGTGCTACAGTTGGCCCGTCAGTCGGGGCGTGACATCATGCAGGTCAACATTTCGCAAATCAAGAGCATGTGGGTGGGCGAAAGTGAAAAGAACATCAAAGAGATCTTCGATAAGTATCGCGCGATAGTTGAAAAAGCGGCCATCACGCCCATCCTGCTTTTCAACGAAGCTGATGCCATCATCGGTAAGCGCCAGGAAGGTGCGGAGCGTGCCGTGGACAAGATGGAGAACTCCATACAGAACATCATCCTTCAAGAGATGGAGACCCTTAACGGCATCCTCATCGCCACCACCAACCTTGCACAAAACATGGATAAGGCTTTTGAGCGCCGTTTCCTTTACAAGATCAAGTTCAACAAACCCTCGTTGGAGGCGCGCATGAGCATCTGGCACGAGATGCTCCCCTCATTGACCGAAACCGACATCCGCGCCTTGGCGGAGAAATACGACTTCAGCGGAGGCCAAATTGAGAACGTTGCCCGCCACCAAGCCATCGATGGCATCCTGCACGGCGACGACAGCCTTACACTCGACACACTGATGGCACATTGCGACAATGAGCGGTTGAAGCAGAAGGAAAGCCGTAACATTGGTTTTAGATAATGCTAAATGAACAATGCAAAGATTATCAAGCTTGTGCTGTAATTTGGCACAGGATCACTTTTTCTTTGCATCAGAAATCAAAATGAACCGAGTATTCACAATTAAAACAAAACAATCATGGAAACGAACAACATGCAAGATTTTTTGCTGAAAAAGCAAATCCGCAAAGAAGCTATGGAGCGTATCTCAGAAGACTATCCTTTGACCAGGGAAATGATGAAATTGCACCATCACGAACTCGATTGGTCAAAGGTGTCGAGGAACTCCAGCATCAATTGGACACCCGAATTGATCAAGGATTTCGCCAACCTCATTGACTGGAAAGTGTTTTCAGGAAGCGTTGACGAAAAACTATTGTATGATGAAATCATCGAACAATTCAAGGACAAATGGGATTGGACGGAATTGAGTGGAAACAGCAGTTTGAAACTCACTTACGAGCTGTTGGATAAATACATCGACAGGTGGGACTGGAGTGCTATCATACAATGGCGTCGTTGGGACAGTGACAACAATGCTTTTTCTTTTGGTTTTCTGAAACGCTACCAAGACAGAATCCCGGTAAACGAATTGGAAGAATCCGCACTTTGGAGCGAAATCATTGATGAAGAGGCCAATGCCATCAAAAAGGAAATGCTCCTGAAAGCTTAACGATTCGCAAGCCTATGCCGCGGCATAGGCTTGCTGTTTTTTTGCGGAAACAAATTAGAATGATTTTTAACTATCTTTGCAGCAAATACTAAAGCCAAAATAATTGTATAACAAATTGAATTATTATGCCACAACTAATTAACTACGGAAAAGAGATGCTTGCTATCTCTCCAAAAGGAATACAGTACTCCACCGATGGCGGACGTTCTTGGTTTACGCGCTGCTCTACTTCCAATTGCGGAACATTCATTGACCTTTTGCCATACGGCAGTGAGCTACTTGCCGTAACCACAAAGGGCATTTATTATTCCCGCGACAATGGCCGCTCATGGTTTACTAGACACACTGGGACAAATTGCGGCGTGTTTCAAAACCTTGCTGATGGAGGTAGAGAGCTCCTTGCCAACACCAGCAAAGGATTATATTACTCGACCGATAGTGGAAGGTCATGGTTTAAGAGAAGATAATCAGCAAAAACTAATGCAATGAAGAAGAGGCAATTACTATCCAATATCGCATCAATTTTTCTTGTTTTAGGTATCATCACAGCTATCTTGGCGATTTGTTTTTTCGTGTTTCATTTACCTGATTTTTGGTCACAACTATTGGCAATAATCACAAGTGCTTTTTTGGGCGTTGGTGCTACTGCTTTTATTACGAATACATTGCTTAAAAACCAGCAGGAATCCGAAGAAGCCAAGGAAAAGAACATCAAGGTTTATGAGAACAAGATACAAGTGTATTCTGAATTCATATCCAAAATGTGGAAAACCTTGGAAGACGACGTAATTACCGACGAAGAAATTCGTGGAATTCGTTCCGACATTTTCAATAAGTTGATTTTTTATCTTAAAAAGGATGATATAATCAAACTTGGCGAAAAAGTCAGAAGTATAAAGAGTTCAGATAGTTACAACGATGGAGAAGATAAAGCCATTGACAAAGCAAAGAAAACCACTAGTATTATTGAATGCTTTTCAGAGATTACAGAATTGCTACGTGCTGACGTTAATAATAATGAGCAAACTGAAGCCAAACAAGAAATCAGCCGACTGTGGAATTACTTTGGAGTCCAACCCCGTGAAAACGGAGCAATTCCTGACAAACCTACAGTTGCCATGAATGAAGAGAAAGTTAATCCAGAGACGGCATCAACTACAACACAAACCCTGAACTGCGGTTTTTGGCATTTTGCCATGTTGGGTGCAAATGAACAAATTGCAGCTTTACGCAACGGGGTATATGAATTGAATCTTATAGAATACGAAGAAGAATGGAGGACGAATCTAATAAAGCAAGTAAAGGAGAATGATTTAGTATTCTTATTTCGCTCTGGAGGATTTGGCTATATGGGCGTTTATCGTATCCTTGGTTGGCGCGTGTTTCAATTTTTAGAAGGAGACAAAGTTGTTGAGACGATAAAAATTGGAAAAAATGAAGAAACAATTACAGATAAAACGCGCATATTGAATGACTTAAAACGAAGTGACATCTATCATTCAAGGGAAGATGGCGCAGATTTTTGTTCAAGTCTAATAGTGGAGCCGTTGGCGTTTGCAAAAAATGGCATAGGCAATCCTGGTGGTGTATATCGTCGTACCATTTCGCGCTATGATCATGGATATGGTTTAATGCAATTGGCAAGATTCATGGCCATCATGAATGATCCTAATAATTATGACGTTCATTTTGATGGTGAAACGACTGTCAAAATGGGCTGCAATAAAAAGAAATTCATAGAATTGCTTAAGAGCGGTGACATAAAGCCTGCAGAAATAGACGAGAACGGTAATTGGAAATAGCAACGAATGCTTGGTTTTTAGCAGCTAAAACATTATGAATAACATTGAATTAGACACTAAACTTGTTGGCGAATTAGAAGGCGACTTTATTATTCCAGCTTATCAAAGAGGCTATCGCTGGAATGAAGAAGTAAAGATGTTGCTTGATGACTTGTCGGAGATTCCCGAAGGTACCAATTATTGCCTGCAGCCTATTGTTGTCAAGAAACTTGACGACAATAGGTTTGAATTGATTGACGGTCAACAAAGGCTTACAACCCTGTTTTTGATATTAAGTTACATCAGAACGTATCGTCCAAAACTTAAAGTCAAGTACACAATAGATTATGAAATAAGGAAAGACAGTAAGCAATTCCTTTCCGACATTGATTTCGACAATGTGTCTGACAAAGCCGATAACATTGATGAATACTTCATAAATGAAGCTGCTAAAACCATAAAAACATGGTTTGAAAACACATCAGATGCCGACAACGCTGCAAGCCTCATGGCTGACAAGCTCAACAACAAGGTTAGTGTTATTTGGTACGAGATTGACAGCAACGAAGATGCAATCTCTCTATTTACCCGCCTCAACATCGGTAAAATTCCATTGACAAATGCCGAACTTGTGAAAGCTATCTTCCTAAGTCGTAACAATGGAGTGGACGAACGTTACCAGCTGGAAATCTCTACCCAGTGGGACACTATTGAAAACGAGTTGCACGATGATGGTTTTTGGTATTTCATCACTAACAAGAAAGCTGACAAATATCCTACCAAAATCGAGCTGCTTTTCGATTTGATGGCCAACAAAGCTGATGATGATAGAGAAAGGCTTTGCACGTTTTTCTGGTTCATGGATAAGGTCAAGTCAGAAGATTTCAAGAATAAGAAAATCAATCTCTGGGAACAAGTTATTGAAAACTATCAAAGGCTGAAAGAATGGTACAAGGATCCAGAATTGTATCATAAAATCGGCTATATCATCGCTTCAAGTCAAGAAACGCTTTTTGAATTGAAAAGCAAGTCCTCATCGATGAGTAAAACGGCTTATAGAAGCACATTAGACAAATACATTGCTGACAGCATAAGCTTCAAGAAAGACTTCCAAGAATTATCCTATACTAACGATTATAACGATATTGAAAAGCTGTTACTGCTTTTCAATGTGGAAAGTGTCAGACAAAACGGCGACAAATCTATGCGTTTCCCATTTGACAAGCACAAGAAACAAGCTGGTGGTTGGTCTCTTGAACACATCCATGCTCAACAATCGCAAGGTTTGAACAAACAGGAGCAATGGAACGAATGGCTCGACTTGCACGTTGCATCATTGCGAAACATTGATGCTGTGAAATACGCTGAACTTATTTCAGAAATCGAACAGCGTGATGAAAAAATCACTGGTGAACAATTTGAAGAGCTGTTCAAAAAAGTGATTGAAGCCTTGGAGTTTGAGAAAACCCTTGATTACATCGATGCAATTGAAAATATGGCCTTACTTGGCAAGTTCGACAACTCAGCCTTGAATAATTCTACGTTTGATGTCAAGCGGGACAGAATCTTGGAGATGGACAAGCAAGGTGACTATATCCCAATTTGTACAAGGCGAGTATTCCTGAAGTATTACACGCCATCAGATAAGAACCAATTGCATTTTTGGGGTGAAGAAGATAGGAAAGCATACATGAAGGCAATGAATGAAGTGCTGAAACCTTATTTATCTATTATTGGAAAGGAGATTTACGATGAACATTAACGAATATTCATTTTGCAGCTTATTTGGGAAACATACTGCTTCTGACGGAAAGCAATTTGAAATCAAGGAAATCGAAATCCCAATCATACAGAGAGATTATGCCCAGGGTCGCAAAAACGATGCAGTTTCTCGTGTAAGGGAACGCTTTCTCGACACCATATTGGATGCCGTTAATAATAACCACCACCTTACACTTGATTTTGTCTATGGTGAAATTGAGAACGGCAAACTAATTCCTCTCGATGGTCAGCAGCGGCTAACCACTATGTTCCTGCTTCATTGGTATGCTAGTAAAAAAGAGTGCATCTCTGAGGAAAAATGTGCCTTCCTTAAGAAATTCACATATTACACTCGGCCTAGCTCCCGTGTTTTCTGTGAAAGATTTGTTGAGCATTCACCAGAATTCAATTGTACAATTTCAGAGGAAATCGTCAATCAGTCCTGGTTTCAGTATCAATGGCTGAATGACCCAACTATCAACGGTATGTTGGTGATGATAGATGCCATCCATGCAAAGTTCAACGCAGTAACAAATCTTTGGCAAAAGCTCGTCGATGACCAATGTGTGACATTCTATTTCCTTCCCATAACGGAAATGGGATTGACAGATGAGTTGTATATCAAAATGAACTCTCGTGGCAAACCACTCACCCCTTTCGAGCATTTCAAGGCAGAGTTTGAAGGCATGATCAGGGAATATGATGTCGATATTTCCAATGAAATCAACAAGAAATTTGACTTAAACTGGACCGACATGCTTTTCCCATATCGAGGCGACAACAACATCATCGACGAAGAGTTCATGCGTTATTTTCGCTTCGTTAGCGATTTGTTGTACTACCAAAAGGGAAAATCTCTTGAGTCAGATGAATTTAAACTGGCAAAGTCCCTTTATGGAAAAGAAAATCCCGAAGCACATGACAACCTTGTTTTCTTGAAGAATGCTTTTGATTGCTGGTGCGGATTTGATATTGATGAGTTTTTCGATAAACATTTCTCAGGCAATGTTTATCAATCTGGCAAAACCAAGATTTCGCCAAACATTGTTCAAGACACCATCAACCTCTTCAAGCAATGCTGTGATGATTATGGCGAGTATTTGGATAGCAGAAGAAGAAAATTCCCATTGTATAAGACCTTGCTGTTGTATGCTGTATTGGTTTATTTGGAAAACAAGGAAAGCATAACGGAAACTGGTTTCCAAAGAAGGATTCGTATCATCCGCAACTTGATAATGAATTCTAGTGACGAGATTCGTGCCGATGCGCAGCGCAATAACATGCCGATGCTGCTTCAAGAAACAAAGGAAATAATGCTTACTGGCGTAATTCCACATACTGGAGCTTACAATCAAAAGCAAAGAGAGGAGGAGATGGCCAAAGAGGATTGGCTTATTTATAACCCTCAATACAGCGATGAGTTGTTCCATTTGGAGGACCATAATTTGCTTTATGGTTGTGTGTCCGTGGTGGGTCTTGAACATCCTGAGAACTTCAAGAAATTCAGAGAGCTATTTAATAATTGCAGCAAGCAGTCCATTTCTAGGGCTTTACTGTCTTATGGTGACTATTCTCAATCTCTGGATTGGCGTTGGCAAATGGGCACCTCTAACGAAAGGAATTTATCTACCTGGCAAGACCTGTTCCATCCCTCCAATAAGCGTAAAGGCTTTGAAAATACGAAAGCTGTTCTAAACGCTATGCTCAGTAGTATAGATGTCTTCAGCGACTATGTTCTTGAAGAGGTAATAGAAGGTTATCTTGCTAATCCTGAAGTTGAGCTGAATTGGCGTTATTATTTTGTCAAGTATCCTGAAATGCTATCTGATACATACGGCATGTATTACTCATTTAAAGATGGCATTTTCCACACTTTGAAAATGCACACCGCCGAAAGATTGAACGGCCGCCATTGGAACGTCTTTAATTTGGCAATACACAATGCAACCAACAACACCTATACTTTAGGAGAATATGGAGACAAGCTACATATTTCTGATGAGTTGTCCTTGGATTGCTTGAATGACAAATTTGTATTGTATAGGCGATCTGTTGAAGATAATGAAGAATATGCCATCGAAGAATATCCTCTTCCATCTGAAAAACCATTTATGGATGAAAATGGAATAGATATGGAAGACCGCGTTGAATATGGCGTACGACTTGTCAATCAGATTGTTCCCAAAATAGATGATTATTTTGGTGTATCCTTCTAAGACTCTCTATTTGTTATCGGACTATAAACTCTACATGCGGTCGTTTGTCAATAACGTCCCTTTGATTCAAAACGAGCTGGGTCTATTGGAGTAAGGTTTTTTGACCACTTTTTTTCACTTGTGCTTCCGTATGGCGCATGTTTTCGCTATCTTTGCAGCAACAAAACTCAATCACTATGGCACTGAGTCTTTTGAACAAATACGTCTGGCTGGTCGATACCATCTACAGACACAAATACATCTCGTTTGAGAAGATCAATGAACTGTGGCTCAACGACGAAAGGAGCGAGGGCCTCGAAATCCCCAAGCGCACATTCCATACGTGGATCCACGAGGTGGAGGAGATGTTCGGCCTTACCATCTGCTGCGAACGCGTTGGCGGCTACAACTACTACATCGAAAACGCCGATGAGATTAAAAAAGGCGGACTTCGCAATTGGCTGCTCAACACCATCTCTACCAGCAATCTGCTGTTGGATAACCAACAGCTCAAAGACCGCATCCTTCTCGAGGAGGTGCCTTCGGTGAAGGACCACTTGGAGCCCATCATCAAGGCAATGAAGTCAAACATGACACTCACGGTCACCTACCAGGGCTATTGGCATGACGAGAGTAGCACCTTCGAGCTGGAGCCTTACTGTGTGAAGGTCTTCAAGCAACGCTGGTATCTGGCGGGAAAGAGTTCCTATTGTGGCCAGGTGCGTATTTATGCCCTCGACCGCATTCAGAATCTGGCCCTGACTGACAAGAAGTTCAAGATGCCCAAGAAATTCGATCCTGCTGGGTTCTTTGAGGATTTTTACGGCATCATCGCTCATGAGGATCCGAAGGTGGAGACCGTGAAATTGAAGGTCACCGCCGACCAGTCGAATTACTTGCGCTCGTTGCCATTGCATCCTACCCAAAAAGAAGTTGAAAGAGGGGAGGAGTACAGCATTTTTGAACTGAGACTTTGTCCTGAATTCGATTTCCAACAAGAGATCCTTTCGCAAACACCCGATGTTGAAGTGCTGGAACCGGTGTGGCTCCGCAAAGAAATCGCTGGCAAGGTGAAACGGATGTGGAACACCTATAAAGGCGACAAGAAATGAAAGACTTCGCCGCCATCGATTTCGAGACCGCCAACAACCATCCTACTAGCGTGTGTAGCGTGGGTGTGGTGATTGTCCGCGATGGAGAGTTTGTGGATTCGTTCTACTCGCTCATCCAGCCTGAGCCGAATTATTACCTGTTTTGGAACACGATGGTCCATGGCATCACCAAGGCGGATACCGAGGATGCGCCGGTATTCCCGTATGTATGGCAAAAGATAGAGCCGCTGATTGAAGGCTTGCCCTTGGTGGCGCACAATAGTCCCTTCGACGAGGGTTGTCTCAAAGCAGTGATGCGCTGCTACCAGATGGATTATCCCGATTACCAATTCTATTGTACCTGCCGGGCATCACGCCGCCGTTTTGGGAAACAGCTGCCCAATCATCAGCTGCATACGGTGGCTGCGGCTTGCGGCTATGATCTGATCAACCACCATCATGCTTTGGCCGATGCCGAGGCTTGTGCTTGGATTGCGAGAGAAATACTTTGAAAGGTTACAATTGAAAGGTGATAATTATGAAGATAGATTCGCAAAAAGCTTTGGAATTATTAAAGGAGGGTAACGCCCGTTTTGTATCGGGTAACCTTGCTCCCAAAGATCATTACGACGAGGATCGGCAACGGCTTTGCCAAGGACAACATCCTTTTGCCGTGGTGCTCTGCTGCTCCGACAGTAGGGTGGTCCCCGAGATCCTCTTCGACCAAAAGTTAGGCGATCTGTTTGTCATCCGAAACGCAGGAAACGTGGTGGATGAGGACGTGCTGGGCTCCATCGAATATGCTGTGGAACATTTGGAATCGCCGCTGGTGGTCGTGCTGGGCCATTCTAGCTGCGGTGCCGTGACGGCAACGTGTCAAGGAGGGGAGCTGCCAGGCCATATCGTGGAGATTGCTAAACGCATCAGACCTTCTATCGACGAAGGCTGCTGTGTTAACGACAACGCTCGACGTCATGCCGAACGAATGGCGCAACTCATCAAAAATGACCCGATTGTTGAACATACGAAGACCAAGGTGGTGGCGGGGTTTTACGACATCGCCACTGGCGTGGTGGAGTGGCAGTGAGTGAAGTTGTTGATAAAATAATCCGCATCCTTCTTGCATCATCTTCAAAAACTCTTTACCTTTGAAAAACGAAAACGAAGCCTTCTTGCTTCTTGCTTCTTACTTCTAACTTCTTGAAAACCATGTTTCTGATCTTCGATACCGAGACCACTGGTCTCCCGAAAAACTATAACGCCCCACTGACTGACTTCGACAACTGGCCGCGACTGGTGCAGCTGGCATGGCAACTCCATGACGACAAAGGCCGGCTTGTGGAGAACTATAACCTATTGGTGAAACCGGAAGGCTTCATCATCCCCATCGAGGCTAAGATGGTGCACGGCATCTCCACCGAACATGCCATCAAACATGGCCTGCCACTGCACGAGGTGCTCGACACCTTCCTGAAGTCGGCCGAGAAAGCCAAATACTTTGTGGGCCATAATATCGACTTCGACCTCTGCATCGTGGGCTGCGAGTTCCTCCGTGACCGCGGATCCAATCCGCTGTTGGCCTGGCCTCGTGTGGACACCTGCACCGAGAAGACCGCGGAGTTCTGCAAGCTGCCCGGCGGCAAAGGCGGCAAGTATAAACTGCCCAGGCTGAACGAATTCCACGAGATTCTTTTCGGTAACAAGTTCGACTCTGCGCACAATGCCTCCGCCGATGTGCAAGCGACCGCTCGCGTCTTCTTGGAACTCATTCGTATCGGCGTCCTTGGCCGTAACGAGATGCCCGAAAGTGAACAGTTCTTCGAGGATTTCCGTGCAGCCAATCCCGACAAGATCCAACCTGCCGACATCGTCATCATCAGCAACTTCGACGAAAGCGAAGCGGAGGAGAATAAACTGGAAGAACAACGTGAAGTGGGCGATTACGTTCCTAAGCACTTCACGCATCTGCATGTCCACTCGCATTACTCCATTCTTGACGGCATGTCGAAAATTCCGGATCTGGTGGACAAATGCGTTAAAAACGGGATGTATTCCATCGCCCTCACGGATCATGGCAACATGTTCGGCATCAAGGAGTTTGCCGACTATGTCAACAAGTACAACGGGAAGATCAAAGACAAGATTAAGGATCAAGAGAACATCTTGAAGAAAGAAGACGCTACGGAAGAGGAAAAGCAACAGGCAGAGCAGGAGATCGAGAAGCTGAAAGGCCAATATTTCAAACCGATTTATGGCATCGAGACCTATTGTGCCCCGGTGAGCATCGACAAACGCGACGGCCGTCAGGACCGAGGCTGGCATCTGATCCTCCTGGCCAAGAACAAACAGGGCTACCACAGCCTCTGCAAGCTCAGCTCCATTGCCTATACCGACGGTTTCTACTACAATCCCCGAATTGACCATAAACTGCTTGAGCAATTCCACGAAGGACTCATCTGCTGCTCGGCTTGTCTCGGTGGCGAGCTGCCCCAGAAGATCCTAAATGGCGACATGGTGGGAGCGGGGCAGACCGTGATGTGGTTTAAAAACCTTTTCTGTGACGATTATTATATTGAATTGCAGCGTCATAAGACGGACAAGCCGGGTGGCGACACTTCGGTGTATGAACGCCAAAAAGAGGTGAACAAGGTGCTTATCGACCTGGCGCGCAAGACCAACACCAAGCTGGTCTGTACCAACGATGTCCATTTTGTGGAAGAGGAACATGCCGAGGCGCACGACCGCCTCATCTGCCTCAGCACGGGCAAAGACCTCGACGATCCCACCCGTATGCATTACACCAAGCAGGAATGGCTCAAGACGCCTGCCGAGATGGGTGCCATTTTCAGCGACCTTCCTGAAGCGCTCGAAAACACCCAGGAGATCGTCGATAAGGTGGAGTCCTATAGCATTGATTCCGACCCGATCATGCCGATCTTCCCGATTCCGGAGGATTTCGGTACCGAAGAGGAATACAAGCAAAAATACACGCACGAAGACCTTTTCAACGAGTTCACGCGCGACGAGCACGGCAACGTGGTGATGGACCAAGAGGCCGCTGAGAAGAAGATCAAAAAGCTGGGCGGCTACAACCGGCTCTACCGTATCAAGCTGGAGGCGGATTACCTCGCCAAGCTCACCTGGGAAGGGGCGAAGAAGCGCTATGGCGACCCGCTTACCGAAGAACAGATCGAGCGCATCAAGTTCGAGTTGCATGTGATGAAGACCATGGGTTTCCCGGGTTACTTCCTTATTGTGAGTGACTACATTCGTGCGGCACGCGAGGAGTTGGGCGTTTCAGTAGGTCCGGGCCGTGGTTCTGCGGCGGGTTCCGTAGTGGCCTATTGCTTGTGGATCACCGATCTGGATCCGCTGAAATACGACCTCCTGTTTGAGCGTTTCTTGAATCCCGACCGTATCTCGTTGCCTGATATCGACGTGGACTTCGACGACGACGGCCGTGGCCGCGTGCTCGACTGGATCACCAAGAAATACGGCAAGGAGAAGGTGGCGCACATCATCACCTACGGCACCATGGCGGCCAAGTCGGCCATCCAGGACGTGGGCCGTGTGCAGAAGGTGCCGCTGAGCGAAGTGGCGCTGATCAAGAGCTATATCCCGGATCGTGAGTTCAACGAGGCCGACGTGAAGGCCGTGGAGGGCGAGTTGCCCAAGAAGATGCCTAAGGTCAACCTGAAGAACTGCTATAAATATGTGAAGCCGTTGAAGGAGTTGGTGGAGGGCGACGACAAGAACGTCTCCTCGATGCTGACTTACGCTGAGGAGCTGGAAGGCACCAACCGTCAGGTGGGCATCCACGCCTGTGGCGTCATCATTGGTGCAGACGACCTCACCAACGTGGCTCCCGTGGCGACCATCGAGGACAAGGAGACCAAGGAAAGGGTAGTGGTGACCCAATACGAAGGCCAGGTCATTGAGAATGTAGGCCTCATCAAGATGGACTTCCTCGGCCTGAAGACCCTGACCTTGATCAAGGACGCCCTCAAGAACATCAAGAAGACCCGCGGTATCGACATCGACATCGACCATATCCCGATCGACGACCCCGAGACCTACGCGCTCTATTCCGCCGGCAACACCATCGGTACCTTCCAGTTTGAATCGCCCGGCATGCAGAAATACCTCCGCGAGCTTCAGCCGTCGGTCATTGGCGACATCATCGCTATGAACGCACTCTACCGTCCAGGCCCGATGGACAACATCCCTGATTTCATCCTTCGCAAGCAGGGGAAACAGGAGATCAAGTACGACTTCGACTGCATGGAGAAGTACCTCAAGGACACTTACGGCATCTGCGTGTATCAGGAGCAGGTGATGTTGCTGTCGCGTGAGCTGGCCGACTTCACCCGTGGCGAGTCCGATACCCTGCGTAAAGCCATGGGTAAGAAGCAGCTGGCCAAGATGGAGGAGCTGTACGGCAAGTTTATGAAGCAAGGCGTGGAGAAACTCACCAAGACCGAGAACCTGCCTGAAGAGGAGGTGAGGAAACGTCTGGAAAAGATCTGGGAAGAGTGGAAGAAGTTCGCTTCGTATGCCTTTAACAAGTCGCACGCGGCCTGCTATAGCTGGGTTTCATATCAAACGGCTTATCTCAAGGCGCATTATCCGGCCGAGTTCATGGCGGCGGTACTCAACAACGAGTTGGGCGACATCAAGGAGGTGACCTTTATGATGGAGGAGTGCAAGCGCATGCATCTGGAGGTGTTGGGACCCGACGTCAACGAGTCGGAATACGAGTTCTCCGTCAACGAGAAAGGCCAGATCCGCTTTGGCATGGGTGGCATCCGCAACGTGGGCGAGGCGGCCATTTCAGGTATCATCGAGGAGCGCACGGCCAACGGCAAGTTCAAGGACCTCACCGATTTCTTGCTGCGTTGTGCCGACAAAGGCTTGAACAGAAGGGCCTTGGAGAGCATGGACACGGCAGGCTGCTTCGACTCGTTCCCTAACTTCCACCGCGCCATGCTGTTCTACATGCCGATGAACGACTCAGTGCCGTTCAGTGAAAGGGCCTTGCGCATGGTGGCATCCTACAACGAGCGGAAGAATTCCGCCCAGATGGATCTCTTCGGTATGGGCGGCGGGAGTACCACCGAGACGTTGACATTGCCTTTCCCCGAATGTGAGCGTTGGTCGAAGCTCAAGGAGCTGCAGATGGAGCTGGAGAGCATCGGCTTCTACATCAGCTCGCATCCCATGGATTCGTTCAAGCTGCCGCTGAAGTTCTTCACCAACACCACAGTGGAATCCATGAAAGCGGCCATGACCAACCCCGAGAAGTTCGACCGTTTCAATGTGCGTTTGGGCGGGCAGATCACCAAGGCGGAGCAGCTGACGACCAAGAAAGGGAATCCTTATGGGAAGTTCACCATCGAGGACAAGACCGGCGCGTTTTCCTTCAGCCTCTTCAACGAGAACTATCTGAACCTTAGGAACCTGTTGGTCGAAGGTCAGTTTGTGTTGCTCATGGGCACCTTGTCAAAGCCTTATTGGAAACAAGGGCAGGAGCAGGATGCCGTGCCGAAGGACCTGGAGCTCCGAATCTCAGATGTGAAGCTGTTGGATTCGTTGTTGGAGAACACGACCAAGAAGGTGATCTTCAAGCTCGACGTGGCCCAGATGAACGAAGCCACGGTGGATGACTTCATCAAGCTCGTGAAGGAGCATCCTGGCAAGCAGTCGTTCAGCGTCCATCTCTTTGACTCGAACACCAAGCTATCTTGCAACATGACCCCCTTCAGCGGTGGCGTGGCTGCTCATGTGGTGCTGCCTATCGTGGATCAGTTGCCATATGCCGAGGTGGATTTGAAGTAGAAATGAACCCGCAGCAACATCCAGCATGAGCCGCGCTATGCCGGACAGATTTCTTTCCCTCAACTGCTTGACCCTTAAGACCGCATCTACCAGATGTCGCCCGAGGTGCTGCTACTTTTTGTCGATACCTACAAAAAGTTGATTGACACTCCCACGGCCAAACTCCACGAGGTTAATCCAGATGAGAGGTAATATACAAGTGTTTTCTGAATAGATAGTAAAAACTGATTATTTTTGCATTTTGAAATATAACACAAAATAACCATGGAAGTAGAAGATTTTTATACTGGTGAGAAAAAAGAAATTGTTATACCCGAAGGATGTATAATGATTGACGAAGATAAATTATCTTACGGACACTATGCTCTAATTGATGACGATGAAGACGTTGAGGGACAAAATGCGGAAATCATCGTGGATTTCTTTCCCAACAATCCAAAACGTTTCTCAGAAATTCCCTTATATAAGTCATCCAAAGAAGGCCTGTTTAGTGTTATTGTCATAAAAGATAAATATTATAAATGGGTTGACATTAAAAAACGACAGAAACAAAATGAAGTAAAACAACAGCAAAATACCTCGAAACAACAGGCCGTTTTTGATAAAAAAAGCCAACTAAGACTGGAGGGAGACCTATATAGAAAGGATTCCAAAACTCAACAAGCCATTGATTCTTACAATATGGCTCTACAAGTAGAATACAAAACTGTAAATAAATGGTTTAAGCTATATTGTATTGACGAGGATCTTCAGTCTTTAGATGGTTTGATTGCCATTTACCATAAACAGAATGATTTCGAAAAAGAACGAGATTGTATAGAACGTGCCGTATCATTAGCTTCTTTGAACACTAGGCATGAGAAGCATCTTTCAAAATATCAACACAGACTCGGAAAACTGCTTGGAACGTACAAAGAAAAAGAAATACCCCCAGAATCTCACATGAATGTTGTTTATACAGATTTAATTAATGATTGTGATGTATATAGAAGAATATTTCAACCATATGTAATAAAAAATGGTCGTAAAGTCTATGACAAACTAGGAAAGAAACGTGAAAGAATACGTGATTATTTAAACAAATTGATGCGTCAAGGGCAGGCTGCTGATAACGAATTTGATTACAAAACTGCTGCAGACATATATGAGAGGCTTATTGCTGAGGGTTATGATGGCTTATACGTGAACTCTATGTATGATAGATTAATTGCAATGTATTTCAAGTATAAATTTTTTGAAGACGAAGTAAGAATAATCAACCTGGCTATCGAAGCAATTAGACCTTATCATAATAAGCGTTTGGAACAATTGGAGAAAAGACTGGTTTCTGCTCAAAAAAGGCTACAGAGTTTAAAAAAAGAAGGCAAATAATTAACACAACCAGCATATCTTTACAATTGGACATTAAGGGAACAGGAAGAATGAAAGACAAAACGAATAATACCGCCACAGGTGCTGATAAAACCGTAGTGAGGTCGTACAAGGATTTGTTATGTATTATTCAGCAATCAATCGAACAACACAATGAAATTCGACTTGTTGATTTGCTGGTTACTTTTAAGGTGGACACATATACGTTATTGGGCAAAAAAGGCATTTCGACAGATATTTCAACAGATACCCTTTTCGTGGATTATCCAGTAATCATCGAAGGACTTGAATGTAAGGAGGTCGTATTAAATAAGATAACCTTTAACAAAGAGGTAAGTTTTCTTTTCTCATTAAATTCCGAAATTGAGAGGCTGGCTATTTACGACTGCAATTTTAATTGTACGTCAGCATATTCTTTAAGAATTGAAGAACTCATATGTGGGGAATTTGATATGATACATTGCTCTTCGAATTCGAGCATTTCATTTGACGGTATTTGTTGTAGTGATAATTTCAATATAGAGGAAGTTGAAATAAAGGGTGGCTTTTCTTTTCGAAACTTTAGATTATTGCCAAAAGAAGATACAGAATTGTATTTGGGAGGAAGCATATCCAAAGACGTTGAGTTTGTTAATTGTACATTTTTCAAAAAGACAATAGTCAATATTGAAACAGAAGGTTGTATTAAATACCGGTTAATTAATTACGACATCAAAGAGAATACAGACAATGGCTCAAATGTATTATGTCAAGGTTCTATTTGTATGAATCAGACAACTATCGGAAAGCGATTAGTTTTTTCATATTGTAATATCGGAACCATTGATTTAATCAATGTAACAGTAGGATCCATATCAGAGTTTGAATTTAGATATAAGCGACTTAAGAATCAGGCAGCTACCATATTACGGAATGGCGCATTACAGAGAAATGATGACGTGTCATACGCCAACTATACAGCTGATATTTACGATGATTATTTGCGTACAATAAGTACTCAAAAACTAAGGCGATGGATACATAAGATTGACAACCAAAAGGAACAAGACCAAATAGAATTCAAAAAGATTGAACGTAGATACAAACGAAAGTCCTTTAAAAGGAAACTTGTTGAGCCAATTAGGTTGTTATTTCCCAATTTGTTTTCTGAAGAAGGTTTGCTGCTTTGGTTAAATAAATACTCAAATAATTATAATCGAAGTTGGTTCCGTGGCGTGGTATTTACTTGTGTCGTTGCTTTTGGTTGGTATTTTGCGCTTAACTATTGGGGAATGCATGAGCAGTTTTTTGTAATAGATTGGAGATTTAGAGGATTTGGCGAAGTTTTCGAAGGATACCTGTCTTTGTTGGATATTTTTAATCTGATTGGAGAAAGACCAGTATTTGAATTAACATCAGTGGGGAAGGGATTGATGCTTATCGCTAAGATATTTATTGCATATGGAGAATGGCAGACGATTTATGCTTTTTACAAGTATAAAAAATGACATAACACATTTCAAAGCCTATAAAAGAATAATCTACCAAGCAGAACTGAAGAGCAATGAGTAAAACGGAAACTTTTAAAATTGAAGACAACGGGCAATTTTATGGCGTTGTCGGTAAAAACAACAGAATCGTAGTTCCGTTTGTTTATGATGAGATAATCAATACTTTCTCTTCTGGGCTGATCAATGTATGCAAAAATGACAAATGGGGTTGTTTTGATTTAGAAGGCAATATTGTTATCCCGTTAGTTTATGATTGGATGTTCCCTTTCGGAAAAGACCCTTTGGACACAACAAGTGCAAAACGAAATGGCAAGTGGGGAATAATAGATCGTAAAGGAGGTGATGTTATACCTTGTGTGTATGATGAAGAAATAGTTTTCAAGAATAATAGAGCAATTGTGTCTACAAATGGTAAAATGGGAATGATTAATCAGGAAGGGATTTTTATCATTCCATGCCAATACTCATATTTAAAACCATTTGTTAAATCACCATTGTTTATCAAGGTAATAGACAATAATAAATCTGGTATTTTTGATCTGTCGGGAAATACTATTATTCCCACTATTTATGATGAAATAGAAGACATATATAATGATTTTGTCATCGTCAAACAAAGTGGCTGTTTCGGAGTAATAAACATAAATGGAGAAGAGGTAATCCCTTGTGAATATGAAAAAATAGATAAATATCATCACGATATTAGTCATCTTGAAATCACTCCTCAAAGTGATGTTTTCTCCGTCTTGAAAAACAATAAATGGAAATACGTTCTTGCCACTAATAAGAATTGTAATGTTGTTCTATACGATTGGATATCGGAATTGCTTACACCTTCTAATTTTATTGTTAAACAGAATAAGAAATATGGCTTAATCAATAATCACGGAGAGATAATAGTTCCAGTAGAATATAATAGAATAGAGGGCATTTGGGGCTATTATATACTTGATACTGGGAAAAAGAAGGGGTTATGTGATGCGGAAGGACAAGAATTGATACCCATTTGTTGTGGTAATATTCAGATTATTTCTAAAGAATCTGCGATAGTAATAAAGGACGAAAAAATCTTTCTCTTTTTCTTTGATAAAAACAAAGAACCAGTGCAATATGATGAAATTAATCGTCTGTACGGAAAGTTCTACAAAGTGATTCTAAATGGAAAGTGTGGCGTTGTAGATGTTTCTGGTGATATCATTGAGCCGTTGATTTATGACGATGTCACCTATGACTATAGAGAAAACACTTTCCAGTTATATAAAAACGGCACGTGTGAAACTCACGCCAAACCCATTAAAAAAGCATCCGCAATACTTTTGAACAAAGAGTATGATTCGGTTGAGGCTTTTTACGAACAATATGGTATCTATCTTGTTGGAAAAACAAATAAGATGGGTGTCGTTAGAGTTCATGACGGTATTTCCGAAACCATTGTTCCAATTGAGTATGATAAGATTGAGGTGCTGTTTTCGGGCATTCACATGCTCTTAGCAAAAAAAGCAGGGCAATATAGGATGATGAAAATTACCAAGAATACAAAAACGATGTTTCCTTTTTATGATAAAATAGGGCCATTTTATAGAAATGAATATGCGCCAGTATATAGAGATGGTTTAATGGGGGTGATTAATAACAAGGGTGAAGAAATAGTTCCTGTGCAATATGAAATGATGGACAATGACGCATTTTCCATATTTCCTATTGATAATCATGGAGGGTGTGCATTCATTTTTAAGAAAGGTGATAAATTGGGGGTGTTTAAACACACCGGGGAATTGCTATTACCATTTGAGTACAACGAAATTGAACACCTTAGCACTTTCCCTATTGATAATCATGGAGGGTGTGCGTTCGTTATTAAAAAAGGTGATAAATTGGGAGTGTTTAAGCACACTGGGGAATTGCTTTTGCCATTTGAATACGCTGAAATTGATTACGAAGGCATTTTCTACAGAACCCCTGAACACAAATCAAAGAATAAAATGGTAATGATAATGCCTTCATGCGATTATAGCACGGCATTAATTCCAGTAAAGGAAAACAATGGATGGGGATTGGTGGATAGCAAATTCAAATTTGTAGTGCCTTGTGTTTATCGAGCGATTCGACAAGATACGGATAATAAACTGATACTACTAAAGAAAAAAGGACATGATTTGCTGGTGATGACGAAAGACGGGCCTCAAATAACATATACAGCCACAAATAAACTCGAACAATATTCCTCGGTACGGAAATTCAATAATGGATTCGGAATTGTCAGAAAGGACAACAAATATGGTTATATAAACGAGGAATATGATGAAATAGTGCCTTGTATTTACGATGAAGCATCACCGTTTGAATTCAGTTGCGCTTGTGTGAAGAAAAATGGGAAGTACGGGTATATTGATAAGAAGGGAGATGAGTTAACGCCTTGTGTTTTTGATGAAGTCTTTTCTTTCAACCATGGTATTTCTATTGTGAGAATAGGAGAATTATTCGGCGCTATCAATAATAAAGGGGAGACAGTTATACCCATAGAATACCAAATACTCGCAGACTTTTCATTTTTTGGGCCAATAATACTTGTAGCTGTCAAAGATAAACGTTTTGGTGCTATTAACTTGAAGAATAAAATAATTGTTCCTTTTGAGTATGATTTAATAGAATCCCCTATTTTCGATGGAATGATAAAAGTGTCCAAGAATGGGAAAAAGGGTGTGTTCAACAAAACGGGTATTTTGGCTGTGCCGATACAATATGATGAAATAGAAATACACTCTGCTGCTGGGTCTTATTCTGTTTGCAATAATGGCAAATGGGGAGTGCTAAATAAGAAGGGTGAGGAAATATGTGAACCCAGATATGACAAAATAGACAGTTTTGGATTTGCGTGTGAACGTCTTGCTGTATGTAGACATGGTAAATGGGGATTCATAAATAGAAAAGGAGTGGAGGTTATTGAGTGTAAATATGATGAGGTATTTCAGTTCTTTGAAGAGAATCATTGCCAAGTGAAACTCAACGGAAAGAAGATTTGGATAAACATTCACGGAGAGAGAATAGGGTGATTTTTTTATTTTCGGAATGTACCAAATGTCTGACACATTAGATTTGATATATCAAATTGACAAGTTGGTCTATGAACTTTATAGACTCGCTGAAGAAGAAATTGCGGTGATTAAGAGTACAGGTGCTTAATGAGAAATACTATCTGATTATCATTTCGAAATAATCATTCAAGTTATTCTGAAGCAATTCATTAAATACCTTAATAATATTAAAATATCCAAAGATGTATTTATTAATATCGCACCCTCTTGTCCTTATTAATTTATATCTATTCTCATGGTGTTTGACATAATCCACGTCCCATAAACTATATACAGACTTTACATTGTTTTCATCAGTGATAGGCAGGTCTTCATGGGTATAGCATTCAATATTAATATTTGATTTATCATTTTGGTTTTCAAAGTAGTATGCATTTAACATGGGAAAACCACGTGATGAATTTTGCGGTGTATAATCCAAATCATAAATTATCAGATTTGCCTTACTAATGCCACTTTGTTTATTCATTGTGAGCGGCATGTTCTCTCCAATGAATCGAGATAATGAGCTATGTGCAATATTCACCACGCTTTGCAGTTTCTTGAATGCAGTTTCTTTAGAAAAGAAATCTGACACAAATCCAGTCTTTCCATAATTCCCATGTTCTGGATAGATAGATGGTATCTTTGTGTATCCGCGTTGTTTCAACAACATGATGGTATCGAATAAGTTTCCAATATTTAGGTTTTTATTGCCGTATGTTGTATTTTGGGAAATATCTGATATTCCCGGATACCGCTTTTCCATGTTCTGGATAATTATTTCAATGTCATCAAAATGTTCTTTTATAGTTTTTAGTTCTGGATGTTGCCAACAAATATCTCTCACATATTCTATTAGCAGCGCGTCGTAAGCAGGAATAATAAGTTGTTTTTCAATAAAGCTTGACAATTGTTTTTCGATAAATTCTGCTGCGAATAGAACAGGATTGTCTTTTATACAATTCTTTTCACAATTCATGCTAACATATGGGTCTCTGCAATCTTTCAATGTCGATAATGGTAATGGTTTAATTATTAGGCTATTCTCCCCATATCGAATTGGGAATAAGGAATGAATCAGTTCGTGATCTTCATACTTGAAAATTGCGAGTCCTATTTTCCAACAGTCACGAAATACTTGTTTTTTAAAATACAGCAGGTCATTATCATAAATATGATTAAAGGTGTCGGAAAACAACTGGATTTTACATATGTCTTCTAATGGTAGTTCAAATTTCGGATTCTGTGAGTTGATAAGAAGTTTTCTTAATTCTTCGTTTTCTTTGGAAATTATAGGAGCATTAACCAAAGTGTTTACACTGTTTTGAGACAATAGTTCCCATTGCTTTAAAGTTGCTTCAACATTGTCTTGGGCTAATCTTTCTGTTTCAGAAAAATGTAAGGTTATGGTCTCTTGTTGTTCCTTATCTCTATTATCTTCTAATAATTGACGAGAAATATGCTTCCATAATACCAAATCATTGGAATGATCTACAGCTAGCAGTAGCACCACTACTGAATTTACTTCAGCATATGCAAAAAGTGATGCTGGACAAGGAAATCTGAATTTACCCTCATCGGCTTTATTTACTGTTTTTACTTGAACTATAACTGTTCCTTTGATTCGGCCATTTTTATCTAATAGTTCAATAGAACCATCAATGTTTGCTCCTTTATCTTCTGTTTCAATTTTATCATGTACTTGGTAATCTTCTAATAACCGTTCAATAAAATGAACAGACTTTTTTTCCTTGACCCCTTGTGCGGTTTGTGATATTTTAGCTAAAAACGACATATAATTTTGCTTTTCGCAAAATTACTAATAATTCAGAGAATTGAGAACATTAAGTCGGTTGGTTTCGAAAAGAGTAAAAAAAATACATATAACCAGCGCTAAAAAAGAGAATAGCAAACGTGTCAATAAGCGACAAAAACCTCCTGAAAACCACCCCAAGTATTTTCAAAACCATTGCCGTTCAATCAGTGCAACAGAAGGGCAATCAAAGCGTATTTCTTTGATAACCTGAGGATTTTTTGTGCAATTAATTAGATCTTCGTTTCAGAAAACAACAACATCTTCTTTCAAATAATCATCCAACTGTTGCCCAATGTAGTTATCTTGATAAGTATTCAACGATTGTTTAATATTTTGCCAATTGTACCTATTACCTAATGCATCGTCCATTTGTAAAATGATTTGATCAAGATATGTAAGAATTGTGGTCGACTGACTGACAATTTTGTTCAACGCTTTATTTGTATTTACGCATTCGGATGTAACAAGATTCTGTTTTCCTTGCGATAACAACACTTTTCCATCTTCCCATATTGCTATTCTAAGAAATGCGAAATTGGTAAGAATGCTTTTTAAGGCCAAATATTTGTCAGATTTGAATTGGGTCAATAATTGATTTGCCTTATTGCTTTTGCAAAAGAGAGTGTAATCCGTTCCCTGTATGGAATCTGCTATCGTATTTGCATTATTACATATGGATTGGATTAAATTGTCAGATACAATCTCTTTGGAGTTCAATGCCCGATTGCAATTACCTCTGATTATCAAAAATTGCCCGTAAAGGTTCCCAAAACTCATTAGCAGTACATTTTCTGTTGCAATCTTCATTTGCTTGTAGCGAACAATTTCACAAACAAGAACAACAACAAGACTTGCAAAAATTCCAACAGCGATTGCGAATAAAAAATCGTTCGATAGCCATTTCGAATCGACTGAAACAAAATGGTTTTCCATATTTAAGGAAATCAAATAAGTTAATATGGAGACACCTAACAATATCCAAAGGAGTCGTTTAATAGTATTTACGCTTGTACTCATGTTTATATTAAAATTTTGTCAGTGCAAAATTACACTTTTTGGGGGAACTGTAAAAATGGGATTATCACTAGAATTTTACGTTGATGAGCAATAACGACTTTGCAGAGGATCAATTATGTTCCCCAAAAACATAAACGGCTCAATCATCGTTCAAGCAACCCAACTGAACGGCAATCAAAATCTATCACTTTCGATAGGAGATGCCTGTGGTATAGCAGAATTTGGGTTGGACCACAAAACGTTTTTAAACTAAAAAATTCCATTATTGGCACTTATTAGTCAAAAACATTTGCGGAGTGACCAGAAACATCGTACTTTTGCAGCACCAGAACCCGCCAAGCCTCTCAACGATGCTCAAATGTGCGGGTCGTTTTTTTTATGCCCATGTCTAATCCCTGCAGCAAGACGGGATTAGGGTTGTCGCACTGGAAGCCAAAATGGCCGAGTTGGCACGGTTGTATCAATTGAGTTGATGAAAACTTGTCCAAAAAGTGAAGTATTATATTCTCTAGCGAAAAAATTTCTTAAAAAACGCTTGACAAAATAGAAAAAGGTTGTATCTTTGCAGCACTAGAACCCGCCAAGCCTCTCAACGATGCTCAAATGTGCGGGTCGTTTTTTTTTATGCCCGTGCCGAACCGAATACCTTTCCATAAGACCTACACCAACGCTCATGACCTCGTTTCACTGCTTCAGTCACGAGGACTGATCGTTAACGACCCAGCCAAAGCCGAGCGTTATCTTGAATATATAGGTTATTACCGCTTGTCAGCTTACATGTATCCTTTGCTTAAGATGCCCAAGGAACAGCATCAATACAAACCGGGAACCTCGTTTAGTCAAGTAATGACACTATACCGTTTCGATAAGAAGTTGCGGTTGCTCATCTTTAACGAGATTGAAAAGATCGAGGTGGCTGTGCGCAGTTCTATCGTCAACATGGGCAGCGAATTGACGGGCGATCCATTTTGGTTAACCAACGGGGCCAACTTTACTGACCCAAACAAGTTTTCTCACACGATCACTCTAGTCGATTCCGAAATCAACCGTTCACGCGAGGACTTTATCGTCCATTTCAAACAGACTTATTCCGACACCTATCCTCCGGCGTGGATATTAGCAGAGGTGTTGCCCTTCGGCGTGGTGACTAATATATACTGCAACATAAAAGTGCAGCGCATCAAGAAACGCATTGCTCAAAAGTTTGGATTACAGGTAGCTCCTTTCGAATCATGGCTTACCATCGTAACACTGACTCGTAATTCCTGTTGTCACCATGCTCGCGTTTGGAACAAACAGAACACCATCCGACCCATGATGCCTAACCACATGACTGGAGCATGGCTGACGTTGCCTACCGATGCTTTGCGCATTTACTACAATCTATGTATCATCAAGTACTTCCTTGATGTGATTTCCCCTCAAAACGACATGCGCGATAAACTACTTCAGTTGCTGGCTGACTATCCTTCCATCGACCAAGCGGCCATGGGGTTCCCTCAAGGATGGCAACAAGAACCATTGTGGCAGTGATAATTCTCTTCACCATAGAATTGGTCATCGGAAAGAAGATGAACGGAATGCATGTTCAATACAGCTTGGAGTATATAAAAAAGCGTGTAGTTAATCCATGCAAAAGCCGATCTACACGTTTTAATGGGAACCGCAGTTAATCCATGCAAAAGCCGATCTGCGTTTCACGATTCAAAAATACAATATTTATTTCAAATAGCAAGTTTTTCTTGAAAGAATTATCTCTTACTGAGTTTTCTGGAGTCTCGCTCCCTCTCCAGCAACCACCTCTTCTTCTCCATCCCTCCAGCGTAGCCAGTTAGCGATCCATCGGCTCCCAGAACCCTGTGGCATGGAACAATGAGTGAAATGGGGTTGTGGCTCACAGCGTTGCCGATGGCTTGAGCCGCTCCTGGTTTTCCAATCCCTTTTGCGATTTCGCCATAGGTCATGGTCTGGCCGTAGGGAATAGTGATCAAGATCTCCCAAACACGGCGACGAAAACCAGTTCCTCGCATGAAAAGAGCAGGGGTGAAGTCGGGATCTTTGCCACTAAAATAGAGTTCAAGCCAACGGCGAGTATGATCGAAAATTGGCAAGTCACACTCCTTGTATTTCTTTTCAAGCGTATCGCCATAGTGCTTCTGTCCATCGAACCAAAGCCCGACGAGATAGGTGCCGTCACTGGCCATCGACATGCCGCCAAGGGGTGAGTCGTAATGGGAGATGAAGTCCATTTTCAATAATAGAAATCTAACCACAAAGATACATTTTTGTATTTTTGCTGCCTTATGAAACACAAAATCCTTTTCGTCTGCCACGGAAACATCTGTCGGAGCCCGATGGCAGAATTCGTGATGAAACACTTGGTGGAGGAGGCAGGCCTGCAAGATCAGTTCGAGATTGCTTCGGCGGCGACTTACACCGAGGAGATTGGCAATCCGGTGTATCCGCCGGCGCGACGAAAACTGGCGGAACATGGCATCGGATGCCAGGGTAAGACTGCACGACAGATGACCATGGACGATTATCGTTATTATGACCAAATCATCGTCATGGACCATAATAACCTCCGTAATCTAAGGCGCTTGTTAGGTGAAGATACTGATCACAAGATCAGCCTTTTAATGGACTATACACGGAGGCCAAGAGAAGTCGCAGATCCTTGGTACACGGGGGATTTCGAGGCTACTTGGCAAGATGTTTTGGAGGGCTGTCAAGGATTGCTGAAATCTTGTGAAATTCAAAAATAATTCGTATCTTTGCATTTCGAAATTTTTGAAAACGAACAATAATTTAATTCAACTAAAATGGCTGTAATTCAAATGACTGACGACCGTTTCGAAGAGGTCGTGCTGAAATCAGAACTTCCCGTAATGGTGGACTTTGGCGCTACTTGGTGTGGCCCTTGCAAGAAGGTTGAACCTATGGTGGAGGAGATCTCCGAGGAGTATGCCGGCAAGATGATTGCCGTGAAATGCGACGTGGAGGAATGCCCCGACACCGCTGCCAAGTTCGGCATCATGAACATCCCTACCGTGATCTACTTCAAGGGTGGCCAGCCCGTCGATAAGAACGTCGGTGCCGCTCCGAAGAAAGTATTTGTTGAGAAACTAGAGAAATTACTCTAACGTCATTGCGAGCGTAGCGAAGCAATCCAACCTGACACGTAATGGTTCTGGTTGGATTGCTTCGTCGCTATTGCTCCTCGCAATGACGTAAAGCGTCGCTCTTGTTTTAATGGACTTCTCCATCGATAGGAATCGGCTTGCCCAGTTTGGGAGCCTGGAGTTTTTGGCGCGACAGATTGTGGAAGGCTTCATCACTGGCCTCCACAAGAGTCCGTTCCATGGGTTTTCCGTGGAGTTCGCCGAACATCGGCTATACAACACGGGCGAGCCGATTCGTCATATCGACTGGAAGCTCTACGGTCGCACGGAAAAGCTTTTTGTGAAACGCTACGAGGAAGAGACCAACCTCCGCTGCCAGCTGGTCATCGACAAGAGCTCCAGCATGTGTTTCCCGGTGCGCAACAAGATCGATTTCGAGCATCCCAACAAGCTGTTCTTTAGCGTGTATGCCGCCGCCTCGCTGATGGAGCTGATGCGCCGTCAACGGGATGCCGTGGGACTGGATCTGTTTGACGAAACCATCACGTTTCATGAGCCAGCCAAGATGTCGGCGGTCCACAACAAGTTGATCTATACCGAGCTGGAGAAACTCATCGATACCTACGACAAAGACCAGAAGAAAACCACTTCTACCGTCCAGTGCCTGCACCAGATTGCCGAAATGACCCATAAACGCAGTCTGGTGGTGATCTTCACCGACATGCTTGACAACCTTGACGACCACAACAAACTATTCGAGGCATTGGAGCATCTGAAATACAACAAACACGAGGTGATCCTGTTCCACGTTTATGACGGACAGCTGGAGCAGAACCTCGATTTCGAAAATCGCCCGTACCGTTTTGTCGATTTGGAGACGGGCGACACCCTGAAACTCAACCCCGTGGAGATCCAAGAGCGTTACCGCCAACTGATGGCGCAACGCAAGGATGACATCCTGAAGCACTGCTACCAGTATCAAATCGACTATGTCGAAGCCGACATCAACAAGGACTACAACCAGGTTTTGACAAGCTATCTGATCAAGCGTACCAAGCTTTATTGATTCCCTTTTCTTTGATTCATCATTTTCGGTGATGTTTTCGACCAGAAATCATCATTATTTGTGATTTTTTCTTGGGAGAGGATGATGGTTTTTTGCAGCATGGATCATTAAAGAAAAGTGGATATGAAAACAAAACTGATAGCAAGTGCTATTTTATTGGGAATCACCTTGCTGATAAATCCTTTGCAGGCACAAGACACCATCGCACCGAAACCCCGCCTCACCATCGGCGGTTACGGCGAAGCGGTCTATACCCGGAATTTCTATAGCGATAACATGTACCGCTATTCCCATGCTTCATCATACACCGATGCCCAGGGACATGGTAGAGTTGATTTGCCCCATGTGGTGATCAACCTCGGTTACGACTTCGGCAAGGGCTGGAGCATGGGTAGTGAGATTGAGTTTGAGCACGGAGGCAATGAGGTCGCGGTGGAAATCGAGGCCGAGGAGACCGGTGAATTCGAGCATGAAATCGAGCGTGGCGGTGAAGTGGCCTTGGAACAGTTCTGGATCCAGAAATCGTTCAGTAAGGGTTTTAACATCCGCATGGGCCATATCGTGGTGCCTGTTGGGCAGACCAACAAAGCGCATACACCTACCGAGTTCTCCACCTGCTATCGTCCCGAAGGTGAGTTCAACATCCTGCCTTGCACTTGGCATGAAACGGGTGTCAGTCTTTGGGGAAGGCTTGGCGACTGGCGTTATGAGGCCATGGTGATTCCAGCCTTGAACTCGAACATGTTCAATAATGCCAACTGGGTGAAGAACGGCTCGGCATCGGCATACGAATTCCGTGTGGCTAACCATCTGGCAGGAGCCTTGCGTATCGACAATTATTCTGTCAAAAACCTGCACTTGGGGGTGAGCGGTTACATAGGCAACACCTTTAACAATGATGTGGTGACCAATGAGTTTTCCGAGACCAGTCAGTATAAAGATGTGAAAGGCACTGTGGTGATCGGTATTGCTGAGTTTGATTACAAGTCCAACGGCTTGGTGCTTCGCGGCAATTTCGACTATGGCTATCTCAGCGAGGCCAACCTCATCTCTTCGTGGAACAAGAATCAAAACCACCAAAGCTTCTCGCCCTATCCCCGTAGCATGGTGGGAGAGGAGCGAGGCTTTCCTGTTTGGTGCCAGCGACCGTTTGCACGACTGTCGTGCCCGTACCGTCATCGAAGCCATCATGTGGCAAGGCAACGCCCAGAGCGATGCCCGACGCACCGTGGAGAAATTCCGCGAATTGGATAAGAAAGATCGCGATGCCATCGTGAAGTTTATTGACGCGATTTAATATCTTTGCAAAAATGAATAAGATGCGTCATATCGTTACCGTCTTGATGATCGTGCTGGTGGCTGTCATGGCCGCCGGCACGGTCGTCGAGAAACTCCATGGCTCCGATGTCGCCTTGAGTCAAGTGTACGGCACCTGGTGGTTTGTGGGGCTATGGGCATTGGTGGCCATTCTCATTGTGTGGATGGCCGTGAAAACCAAGATGTGGAAACGTCCTGTGGTCTGCGCGTTGCATCTTTCGATGCTCCTAATCTTGCTGGGCGCCTTGTTCACCAAGCTCACGGGACAGCAGGGCAGGATGCTGCTGCAACCTGGAAAACCGATACATACGTTCTATGTCGGGAACGAGCTTGAAAACCATCCCGTGGAGTTGCCTTTCACGCTGACATTGGACCGTTTCGAGGTGGTGCCTTATCCTGAAACCCACAAGCCGAAAGATTTTGTAAGCCATGTTGTCGTCGGCGATGCTTCAGGTGAGGAAGAGACGGTCATCTCCATGAACCACATTTTGAAACGTCAGCATTATCGTTTTTATCAGAGCGATTACGACGAGAAAGGCAACTCCATTCTTGCGGTGAGCCGCGATCCTTGGGGCATTGGATTTACTTATGCGGGTTATGCATTGCTCTTCATCGCCTTGGTGGCGATGCTTGTCAAGCAACGCAAGGTTCCGAAAGCCATCACAATTTCATGGCTGTCGGTGTTGGTCGTCTTGATGGTGGTGTTGCATGTTAGGATGCTCACCCATCAGCTGTTGCCCGTGTTGCGCTCGCCTTTTTTTAGCATTCATATTTCCACTATTGTCACGGCATACGCCTTGTTGTTTGCCCTCATGGTGGTAGAGGTCATTGCTCTTATCCGACCGAAAGATCTGGCTCGACTGGAACGGTTGAAAGCCATCGGCATGGCGATGCTCTATCCTGCGGTGGCGCTACTTGCCATGGGAATCTTCATCGGTGCAATTTGGGCTAATGTGTCATGGGGTAATTACTGGTCATGGGACCCGAAGGAAGTCTGGGCCTTGATTACCTTGTTGATATATGCTGCACCGCTCCATGGTTCCATCTGGAAATCATTTCAAAAGCCTAAGTTTTTCCAAATTTATACTATCTTTGCATTTTTGAGCGTGGTGATCACCTATTTCGGTGTCAACCTGATTTTAGGAGGCATTCACGCCTATAACTAAACCATCGGAAATGAAAAGAGGATTTGGAAGCGATAACCATTCGGGCGTGTGTCCGGAGGTTTTGGAGGCTATCATGCGCGTGAATCAGGAGCATGCCTTGGCCTATGGTGATGACGAGTATTGTGCCGCTACCGAGCGGAGATTTCGTGAGCAGTTTGGCGAGCAGGCGAGGGTGTTCTTTGCCTTCAACGGCACGGGATGCAACACCTTGTGCATCGATGCCATGGTGCATTCCCATGAAGCCGTAGTTTGTGCCGAGACTGCCCACATCAACGTGGATGAGTGCGGAGCGCCACAACGCATCGTAGGTTGCCGTTTGTTGACCGTCGATACGCCCGACGGCAAGTTGACGCCCGAGTTGGTAAAGACTCGTTTGCATGGTTTTGGCTTTGAGCACCATTCCCAGCCCAAGCTGATTTCCATTACCCAGCCCACGGAACTTGGAACGCTTTATACGCTTGATGAGATCAAGGCATTGGTTGCCTTGGCTCGCGAATACAACATGTATGTCCATATCGACGGTGCCCGTCTGGGCAATGCCGCAGTGGCTTTAGGTTGTTCCTTCAAGGAAATGACTACGGACCTTGGCGTGGATGCCGTTTCGTTTGGCGGCACCAAGAATGGACTGATGATGGGGGAGGCCGTTGTGTTGTTGAATCCTGATGTTTGTCCCGACTTCAAATACCGCCGTAAGCAAGCCATGCAGTTATGCTCGAAGATGCGTTTCATTGCTGCCCAGTTCGACGCTTATTTCGAAAACGACCTCTGGCGTCGCAATGCCGAGCACAGCAATCGGATGGCGCAGTTACTCTATCATTCGGTGAAGGACATCCCCGGCGTGGAGATCGTCTATCCCGTCCAGGCCAATGGTGTCTTTGCCATGTTGCCTCGTCAGGTATGGAAAGCTTTGCAGGAGTATTGTTTCTTCTATGATTGGGACGAAGACGCCAACGTAGTCAGGTGGATGTGCGCGTTCGACACCCAGGCGTCCGATATTGAAAGGTTTGTTGCGAAGTTGAGGGAGTTGATGGTGACTCAATAATTCTCAATAAAATTGTTGCGAATTCAATAATTAGTTGTATTTTTGCATCGAAAAGTTGAGGCAGACCAGCGGGAGTATCCAACCCATAGGACGCTCACTTTTAATCTACGACAACCGCTGCTTTTTAAGTGGCGGTTGTTTGTATTTTAGAAGTAATCGAGTGGAGCCTGGTGGTATACCGTGAGATGTGGTTCTAGATGTCAGGTTGTAAAAAAACGAAGCGACTTTCGCCGCTCCGTTTTAAATGTTTTCACAACGGAATAATCCTTATTGTGAATTGCTTCATTATCGTGCTGCAAATATACATGTTTTTTGAATAATGCGAGTGGTAAGCAAAAAAAAGTTATTTTTGACAAGGAATTAGTAAATCGAAGTGCAATGAAAAAGATATTAGGTCTTGATTTGGGAACCAACAGCATCGGCTGGGCGGTGGTGAATGAAGCGGAAATCCCTGAAGAGAAGTCATCAATTGTGAAATTGGGCGTGAGGGTGAACCCTTTAACTGTGGATGAGTTGTCGAATTTCGAAAAGGGGAAAAGCATTACGACGAACGCCGACCGTACATTGAAAAGAAGTATGCGTCGGAATCTTCAGCGCTACAAGCTTCGCCGTGAGAATCTGATCGAATTGCTGAAAGAGAATGGTTTCATTGATGACGATTCTATCCTATCGGAAAATGGAAACAGGACCACTTTTGAAACCTGTCGCTTGAGAGCTAAAGCGGCTACCGAAGAGATTTCGTTGAAAGAATTTGCCCGCGTCTTATTGATGATCAATAAGAAGCGTGGCTACAAAAGCAGTCGTAAGGCCAAATCGACCGAAGAAGGTCAGTTGATTGATGGGATGGAGATTGCAAAACGCCTGTATGAAGTGAATCTTACCCCTGGTCAGCTCTCGTTTCAGTTGCTTCAAAGTGGAAAGAAGTATCTGCCTGATTTCTACCGTTCAGATCTGCAATCTGAATTTGATAAGGTGTGGAATGCTCAAAAGCAATGTTATCCCGAACTGTTGTCGGACGAACTGAAGGAGGAACTTCATGGCAAAAACAAGACTCAAACTTGGGCTATTTTTTCCAAACATACTCATATCGTCGGGACAAAGCGAGCAACAAAGGGCTATGATTTGAAGAAGGAAAACTATCAATGGCGCTGTGCAGCACTTTCTGAAAAACTTGATTTAGAGCAATTGGCAGTAGTCCTACAAGAGATCAACGGACAAATCAATAACGCAAGCGGATATCTTGGAAACATCAGTGATAGGAGTAAAGCGCTATATTTCAATAAGCAGACTGTGGGACAATACCAAATGGCCCAACTGGATAATAATCCTAACTATAGCTTGAAGAACCAGGTGTTTTACCGCCAGGATTATTTGAATGAATTCGAAACCATCTGGGAAACACAGGCAAAATATCATCCTGAACTCACTCAGGACTTGAAGAAGGAGATTCGTGACATCGTGGTTTTCTATCAGCGACCGTTGAAGTCGCAAAAGGGGTTGATATCGTTCTGTGAGTTCGAAAGCCGACAGATTGAAGTGGAAATTGATGGAAAAAAGAAGATCAAGACCATTGGCTTACGCGTATGCCCGAAATCGTCGCCTTTGTTCCAGGAGTTCAAGATTTGGCAGATACTAAACAATATTCAGGTGATCAGCGAACAGGAGGGAAAGCGTTTCCTGTTTCAAGAGGAGAAAGAGAAACTGTTTGCTGAACTGAATTATAAAGAAAAGATGTCGAAAGCTGAAGTGATAAGGCTTTTGTATGGCAACCAGAAAGGCATCGAAATAAACTATAAGGATTTGGAAGGGAATAAGACCCAGGCAGCCCTATTCAAAGCCTATCAAACCATCATCGAGATGAGTGGACACGGCGAATACGATTTCTCGAAAATCCCTGCGATAAAGGCCGTTGAGATTGTTTCAGAGGTGTTTGCCGGTTTGGGATTCAATACCGACATTTTGAAATTTGATCCCAGTCTGGAAGGGAAGGCGTTTGAGCATCAGCCCATGTTCAAACTCTGGCATTTGCTGTACTCGTATGAAGGCGACAAGTCGGAACTTGGCAATCAAAAGTTGATTGAGAAACTTTCTGACGCATACGGTTTTGATAAAGAATACGCCACGGTGTTAGCCGGGGTGGTGTTCCCTGAAGATTATGGTAGCCTGAGCAGCAAAGCTATTCGCAAGATTCTGCCTCACCTGAAAGACGGATTGGACTATAGTGTAGCGTGCGAATATGCGGGTTACAGACATTCAAAGAACTCGCTTACTAAAGAGGAGATTGCCAACAAAGTGCTGAAAGACAAACTCGACCTTTTGCCACGAAACAGCTTGCGTAACCCCGTCGTGGAAAAGATCTTGAACCAGATGGTCAATGTGGTAAACGCCATTATTGATGAATATGGCAAGCCTGACGAGATTCGTATAGAGTTGGCTCGTGAGTTGAAAAAGTCGGCAAAGGAACGTGAGGAGTTGACCAAGTCAATCAATCAAACCACTAGACTACACGAAGAACATGTCAAAGTATTGCAGGCAGAACCTTTCAATCTTACACACGTGAGCCGCAATGATATCATCAGATATAAATTGTATGAGGAATTGAAACTCAACGGCTATAAGACCCTTTATTCAAATACTTATATCCCTCGCGAGAAACTGTTTAGTAAAGAGTTTGACATTGAACATATCATCCCGCAGGCCAAACTGTTTGACGATTCGTTCTCGAATAAGACCTTGGAGGTTCGCCAAGTCAACATCGACAAGGGAAACTCAACTGCGCTCGATTTTGTGGAAGAAAAATACGGCGGGCAAGGGACGATGGAATACAAGAGCCGGGTAGAGAACTTGTTTAAGAATAATGTGATCTCAAAGACCAAACGAGACAAACTGCTGATGAAAGAAGCCGATATTCCTAGTGGCTTTATCAATCGTGATTTGCGCGATTCTCAATACATCGCAAAAAAAGCGCGTGAGATACTGGAGGGACTTGTACGCTTTGTTGTCCCCACAACGGGTAGTATCACCGACCGTTTACGCGAAGACTGGCAACTAGTGGATGTGATGCAGGAACTAAATTGGGACAAATACAACCGATTGGGTCTTACGGAGATAATTGAGGGTCGTGATGGGCAACGGATACGTCGCATCAAGGATTGGACGAAACGTAACGACCATCGCCATCATGCAATGGATGCACTTACCATTGCGTTTACAAAACGCAGTTATATCCAATATCTGAACAACCTGAACGCACGTGAAGACAAAGCGTCCTCAGTGTATGGGATTGAGAAAAAGGAGCTTCATCGCGATAGTCATGGAAAGCTACGCTTCAATCCGCCTATGCCCTTGGAAGAGTTCAGGGCAGAGGCCAAACGAAAACTTGATGAGATATTGGTTTCAATCAAGGCCAAGAACAAAGTGGTGACGCAAAATGTCAACGTTACAAAGAACAAGACCGGAAAGAACCGCAAATTACAATTGACTCCACGAGGGCAATTGCATTTGGAGACAGTGTATGGAAGCTCAAAACGGTATGTGGTCAAGGTGAAGAATAAGGTGAAAACGGTTGGCTTTGAGACCATCTATACGATTCGTAAAGAAGTCACGCCTGATCTTAAACTGGATAAAGTGGTCGATATCCATATCCGCCAAATCTTGCAAGCCAGGTTGGACGAATATGGCGGCGACCCCAAAAAGGCTTTCGTCAACCTCGAAGACAACCCAATTTGGTTGAACAAGGAGAAGGGTATAGCCATTAAGCGAGTGACGATTACAGGCATCAGCAACGCGGAATCGTTGCATGACAAACGCGACAAGGATGGTAATCTGGTATTGGATGAAAATGGAAAAATGCAGCCTGTAGACTTTGTTAACACAGGCAATAACCATCATGTGGCCATTTATCGAAAGCCGAGGTTGGACAAGAACGGGCAACAAATAGTGGATGACAATGGAGAGCCCCAATATGAGTTAGATGAGAACATCGTCTCATTCTACGAGGCAACCTCAAGAGCCATACAAGGGATTCCAATTATTGACAGGGAATTCAAGAGAGAGGAAGGCTGGCAATTCTTGTTTACCATGAAACAGAATGAATATTTCGTATTCCCAAAATATGATGATAAGGGTAATATGGAGTTCAATCCTCTGGATTATGACGAAGCCTGGTATAAGAATCCAGCGAATTATGCAGTGATTAGTCCGAATTTGTTTAGGGTGCAGAAAATGGCAACAAAGGACTATTATTTTAGGCATCATCTTGAAACTGTTGTAGATGAGAAAACTCCATTACGTGATATTACATGGAAAAGAATTAGAAATGCAGATAGCCTTTCTAATATTGTAAAGGTTCGAATCAACCACATTGGAAAGATTGTATCAATTGGAGAATACTAAATATCAAGTGGAGGAACTATGATTAAGCGCACACTTTTTTTCAGCAATCCCGCCTATCTTTCTTTGCGTAATGAGCAACTTTTTGTTAAGTTGACCGATGCTCAAACACAAGAAGAGGTGGTAAAAACAATTCCCATCGAGGATGTCGGTGTGGTGGTGCTTGAAGATCGACAAATCACCATCACCAATGGGGCAATGGATGCGTTGCTGAAGAACAATAGTGCAGTAATCACCTGCAACGAAAAGCACATGCCAACGGGTTTGTTGCTGCCATTGGAAGGTCATACCCTTCAGAGTGAACGCTTTGCTCAGCAAATTGAAGCGTCATTGCCGTTGAAAAAACAACTTTGGCAACAGACGGTTCAGGCCAAGATACGTAATCAAGGCGTTCTTTTGAAGCGTTTATACCACACCGAGAATCGGTGTATGATGGCTTGGGCCAATGATGTGAAAAGTGGCGATAGTGAGAATCTTGAAGGTCGCGCTGCTGCGTATTATTGGAAATACATGTTTCCGAATGATGAGGTTTTCAAACGTGACAGGGAAGGAGAAGCACCTAACAATCTTCTGAATTATGGTTACGCTATTCTTCGTGCTGTGGTTGCTCGTGCGCTTGTGGCTAGTGGATTGTTGCCCACATTGGGCATTCATCACCATAATCGGTACAATGCCTATTGCTTGGCGGATGATGTTATGGAACCTTACCGGCCGTATGTGGATGAAGTGGTGGCTGAAATAATACAGAGTGGCATTGACTGTGACGAACTGACTACTGAAATAAAAAAACAGCTGTTGGTTATTCCGGTTAGAGAGGTTCAGATTAATGGACAGCGCAGCCCGCTAATGGTTGCGGTTACCCAAACGACAGCTTCGTTGGCCAAATGCTATTCGGGGGAGTTGCGAAAGATTGTATATCCGGAAATGCAATGACCTATGGACCGGTTTAGCGAATATCGAATTATGTGGGTGTTGGTGCTTTTCGATTTGCCGACGGAAACAAAAAAAGAGCGAAAAGCATACGCTTTGTTTCGAAAACGCATCATGGCCGATGGCTTTACCATGTTCCAATTCTCAATCTATCTTCGTCATTGTCCAAGTCGCGAAAATGCTGAAGTCCATATCAAGCGTGTGAAATCGTTTATGCCTGAGTTGGGCGATATTGGGATACTTTGTGTTACAGACAAACAGTTTGGCGAGATGGAGATTTTCTGCAATTGCAAGCCTAAGCCTCCTGAGACTCCGTGTCAGCAGCTAGAGCTGTTTTGAATGGGAAAAACGATACCTAACAATAGAAAATCTCGCTCGAAAGAGCGGGATTTTTTATTTCAAAAACAGCTTTTAAGTTGTTGATACTCTTTGTTTTATGAAGATTGTGCTGTTTTCAAAGAGCAAAGTTACGATAAATGAAAGCAATTCACAACAGGCCTTCGATGTAACGAAAAAGGTGTTCGGCTGTTTTCAAAGAGCAAAGTTACGATAAATGAAAGCAATTCACAACGCGGACGTGGAGCGGCTAAAGGTGGCAGACGCTGTTTTCAAAGAGCAAAGTTACGATAAATGAAAGCAATTCACAACATGCAGCATCTTCGGCGCGGAAACGTTCAAGCTGTTTTCAAAGAGCAAAGTTACGATAAATGAAAGCAATTCACAACGCCTTGTAAGTGATCACATCGTCGATCGGGCTGTTTTCAAAGAGCAAAGTTACGATAAATGAAAGCAATTCACAACAGATGTCTCCTGCTATTCTGAATTGAGGTAGCTGTTTTCAAAGAGCAAAGTTACGATAAATGAAAGCAATTCACAACTATTTATTGTGGTGGTCTCGATCGTCACAAGCTGTTTTCAAAGAGCAAAGTTACGATAAATGAAAGCAATTCACAACAAGTAAACCAAATCTTTGATTCAGTTGTTATCGAAGGATGTGCATGTTTTTGCAATTGGTCGTTATTTTAATAACTTTGCAGTTGGGAAAATGATTATTGTGACTTCGATATAAAAGAGCGCTACCATATGAAAAGAAGCTTTACATCTTTCGTTAACAAAGCAATGTTCTTTCACCTAATTCTTCAAATTGATAAAGATGTCGGAAAAAAGAACAAAACTTTGGCGTCGAGAGCAAGGCTTTCGCGTGTTTAAGAAGCGTATGGTTTATTACGCATCGTTTGACAATGGTTATTTCGACCATAGGACAATGGAATACAAAAGACCATTGCATTGGTTCGAATTGGCCAAAGAGCATTGGGCTCAAGTGTACAAAACCACAGGAACTCCTTGCAGTTGCATGTTGTGTGGTGGTGAAAGGTATGACCGTTTAGAATTTCAACGTGAAACATGCAGAATTCTTAGGGAAATTTTAGAATGATGAGAAAAGCCCTGAAAAATGATTATTTCAGGGCCTTTCTTTTTCTCAAAACAAGGGGAGTTTACATCACTTCTAGTCCCCTGGAATCGTGTCATTCGGCATCTCTGGCGGTGGGGGACCGTAAACCTTCGGTGGCCCATACAAGGTGGAGATGTCTGAGCAGGATTGGAAGATTGTTCCAAGAAGCATGGCTATTCCCGAAACCATCCAAAACCAGGTTTTTTTGAAGAACTTTTTCATAGCACAACGATTTCAAACGCAAAAATAGTAAACAATAGGGTTTTTCGCAAGTCTCATGCCTCATAATTATCCCTTCCAAATCACCTCGACCTTCAAATCGGTCTTGGTCTCGTCCTGAAGGAAGGAAAACCCCATTCGTGAATAGAGGCTGAAACTGCCAAACAACTTGATCTTGCCAAGGAGATAAACCCTTGTACCGAGACCGCTGAGGCTGGGAATGCTGAAGGCGCCCAGCACATCGTTTTCATACAGGGTGATGCGGCTGTAATAGTCGTCGCTGCTGAACAAGGCATAGCGAAAGGTGAGCGAATAAGGCTTCTCGGTGGGCTTGAAGGCGACGTCGTGGCAAATGAAATAGCCACGACTATCGGCACCATCGTCATTGAAATAATGGCTGTAAGCGGCTTTATCGCTGAACACCAATGCATCGGTGATGCCGTAACTGACCTGGAAGTTCGCTGTACGCTTGGTGTAAAAGATGGGGTAGTGGCTGAACACATGGTCGTTGGTGGAGTTCTTCATCTTGCTCTTCGACTTGAAACGAAATTGCATGGAGGCGTTTCGGCTGATCTGACGGTTGATCTTTAGGCTATATTCCTGCCCCCAAGAAGGGTTGTAAACCTGGCTGGTGAGCCATGTAAGACGGAAGAAATCGCAATAGGCGAGGAGATCCCAACCCGGTGCCGGGGCACATTGCAAGCCAAGATAAAAGCCTTCCTCACCCTGGCCGCGACTACTTTCGCCAAAGGCACCGTTGAGCAGGTTTTGGTAACGTTTGTCGTAGTTTCGGTACAACAAACTGAAGTTGATGTAGCCTCTTGGTTTCACGGTTGTGCCGACCAATCCAGAAAAAGCGCCATTGTCGCTGCGTGCAAGCTCTCCGAACAGCGCCGTCTTTCCTACAAGCCAGCGGAAATCCAAACCCATGTCGGTGAGCCGGTCGCCTTGAAAGTAAAACTGGTTGTATTTGGATGGCTTGAGTTGCAGGGGAGTGCCTAACCTGAGATGATAGGCGGTGAAACCCACTTCCAACTGGGGACCGGCATAGCATAGATGTCCTCCGAACACCTGTTGCCGCAAGGCGTTGCGTTTTTCGAGCTCGCCTAAGGTGCGGTGGTATCCCGTTTCCTGCAAGGCGCTGACCAGCTCGGGATCGTCGATGCCGTCGTCCAAGGTGTCGGTTTCCACCACAGTGGCGTCGATGTGGCGAAAGGAATAAAACGCCGTGGCGTACCAATCGCCGTATTGCAGGGTGGTGGCGGCACCTCGGAAGAACTTGCCCTCGCTGGCGGAGGCTTTCGGTCGCACGCCTGCCGCCCGTTTCATCGGGGAACTCCCGCCCGAGGCCTTCCCGAAACTCATTCCGGACCATAGCGTCAAGCCCTGCCCGAAGCTGAGCAGGTAGTCACCGAGCGCGAGGTTCTTCACCATCAACCCGCGCCCCGTAGTCCCGTGTCTCGCGTCCCGTGTCAATCGAATATCCGTCATGTAAAAATGCGCTCCATAGAAGTCGAAACCAGAAGGACGGTGCTGTTTGACAATCTCTTGGATGGTGTCGCTGAGTCGCCCCAAAAAGAAAGGCTCTCCGGCATCTTTCTCCAAGGTAACTCCGAATCGCAAACGTTGTTTGTAATGGTAGGCATATTTGACCTGAAGCTTCAAAGGACTTCCCAGATAGTCCTCGTCGGGAGGAGGAAACTTCTGCGCATAGTTCAACGTCACTCGGTTTCGGCCTTGGGTGAGCATCTTGCCCAATCCAGGCGCTTCATATTCCATGGCTTTCTCGTTTTTCCCGAAATAGACCAGGGGAGTGATGACGGCCATCACAGGCTCGCTGAACTCGTCTATCATGAGCAATTCTTCGATGAATAGCAGGTCTCCAAACTGTCGTCGGTATTGTCGTAGTGCCTTGATTTGAAATGTGCTGAGCAGCCCCATCTCTTCCAGATGCACCACTTCTTCGCTGTTGATGTTGACGGGATTCGACTGGTAAAACAGGTATTCCTCCAGCAAATCTTCGTGCGAAGTCTCCGCGCTTTCCTCCGAAAGCTCTAGATCTTCGGAAAGGTTTTCTTCCGTATGCTCCATTAACAATTGATAGAGATAATCAATGTTTTCTTTTCCCTGCTTGAGACTGTCGGCTTGGGCGCGCAATGTGTCGGACGATTGCCCTAAGGTGACCGCCGGTACCAATAATACCCATATCATCATCCATCTTCTCACCTTTTAGCTTGTATCTTTTATCTTTTATCTTTTATCTCCACCCTCATCCCAATCTGCACCGACGCTCCCAAAACCTGATGCATCTGGGCTGCGACATCTACATGGAGACGTTGGAGCTCATAACCGAGGCCGAAGCTCAGGATGTTGGGATGGTATTGCGCCCCAGCCCGAAGACTGAAGCGCTTGAACAACTGGTATTCGAAGCCCCCTTTCAGTTGCAGTCCCTCGCGGCTGTTGTCATATTCCGCCTCGCATTGTCCGATAAAGTCGTTGGTGAACTGATAGGCCAACCCGAAACGCATCACGGTGGGGAGCCGGTCCTCGTTGAGCGTCTTCAGTCTTGCCATCACCGGGTTGAAGAGGCATGCTCCCAAACGCAGTTTCTTTGTGACCTGCGACTGGACACCGAGACTGACGACGAGAGCTCCTTGGTTGGGGTAGCCGTCGCCCCAATGCAAAAGCAGATATTCCGTTTGAAGCCCCATCTGCAGATAAGGTCCGAAATCGCGGGCATAGACAATTCCGAACTGGTTTTCGCTATAGTTTTCCCCGCCGAATTGGCTGACCGAAAGCCCGATGCATCCGATGCCCTCAAAGGATTTGGCGATGCCTCCCGTTTTGAAGGCAGTCTCCTTCAACAGCCATTGGTTCTCATAATACAATCCGAAATTCCATCCTTTCAGATAAGCCAATCCTGCAGGGTTGTTCTGTAACCCCCAGATGCCTTGCTCGCAAACCGAAGTCCGTCCCATGGCCGCGGCACGCCCTCCAACCGTCCTCGTCAAGTCGAACGCGCAACACCTATTAATTAATAGGTAAGTTGCTATCATAAAAATAATTCTTTTCATTATTTTGTTTTATGATACAAAAATAAATTAATATCATGCATTCAATAATGAAAATATGTTGAAATATTATCTAATAATTATTTTGATGAGAATTGGAATGTGTTTTGATAATTGTTATCTTTGCAATTTTAATCATGCCATGACATACGTGCTTATCATCGCTGCAATCCTGCTGGCTGCAATAGGGCTGGTCGGGGCCATTGTGCCCGGAATTGCAGGTCCGCCGTTCAGCTTCCTGTCGTTGCTGGTCCTGTCATTCGTGGATGGCATTGACTATCCTACCAGCTTCTTGGTGATCATGGGAATCGTTGGCGCAGTCATATTTTTGTTGGATTATGTGGTTCCTATTTGGGGTACCAAGACGCTGGGAGGCACCAAGGCTGGAGTGCGTGGTAGTACCATAGGACTTATCTTGGGACTTCTGTTTACCATTGTTTTCCCAATCGGTTTCATCGCCATCTTGTTGGGACCGTTCATCGGAGCCTATATCGGCGAGCGGAACGCAGGCACGCCCGACCATAATGCATGGCGCTCAGCCTTTGGATCTTTCGTGGGCTTTTTGGCAGGGACCTTCATCAAGACGGTGTATGCCGTCATCTGCATTTTTTATATTGTTAAGGATTTAATCGGTTTGATATGGTAGATTTTGAAAGCAAGGCGACTCATATCCGCGAACTCATTTTGAATGCTTTGACAGAGGCAGGTTCGGGCCATACAGGCGGGTCGCTCGATCTTGTGGATATCTTCACGGTTTTGTATTTCGACCATCTGCGTCACCGTCCGTCGGATCCCCAGTGGGATGGACGCGACAAGGTGGTTCTTTCCATCGGTCATACGGCACCTGTGTTGTATGCGACCTTGGCAGCGGCAGGCTATTTCCCTGAAGAGGAGATGATGACGCTGCGCAAGTTGGGAAGCCGGCTTCAGGGTCATCCGAGCTATGAGTTCAAGCTGCCCGGACTTGAGACGTGCTCAGGCTCATTAGGACAAGGGCTCGGCGTGGCATTGGGCATGGCGCTCAGCGCGAAGATGGATGGCAAGCCGACCCGCGTGTTTTGCGTGATGGGCGACGGCGAACAGCAAGAGGGAAGTGTGTGGGAGACGGCCATGGCAGCGGCGCATTACAAGGCCGACAACCTCTGCGCCATCATCGACCGCAACCGCCTTCAGATCGACGGCGGCACCGAAGAGGTGATGGGCATCGATCCCCTGAAGGACAAATGGGTTGCCTTCGGGTGGAAAGCTATTGAAATCGATGGTCACGACTATGGTCAGATCAAGATGGCGCTGGAGATGGCCGACAAGACGGAAGGCCAACCGACGGTCATCATCGCGGATACCGTAATGGGGAAAGGCGTGAAGAGCATTGAGAACAATAACCAATGGCACGGGAAAGTGCCCTCAAAAGAGCAACTGCCGGAGTTTTTGAGGGAGGTGAAAGGTGAGAGGTGAGAGGTGAAAACTGAAGATATTATGGAATATACAAACAAAGGAAATAAAGCCACCAAATTGGGATTTGGTGAAGGTGTGCTGGCTGCGGCACAGAAAGATGAACGCGTGGTCGGACTGGGAGCGGATATTACGGCTTCTGTCGGTATGAATTTGTTCAAGGATGCCTATCCGGATCGTTTCTTATCCATGGGCATCGCCGAACAGGATGCCATCGCCGTGGCATCGGGCATGGCGTTGAGCGGCAAGATACCGGTGTTCAGCACATACGGGGTCTTTGCGGCGCATCGGGCCAACGATCAGATTCGCATCTCCACATGCTACAACAACGTGCATGTGGTCATCGGAGGCGCCCATGCAGGCGTCTCGGTGGGTCCGGATGGCGCTACCCATCAGGCCTTGGAGGACATTGCCGCGATGCGCGTCCTGCCCAACATGACGGTCATCTCGCCCTGCGATGCCACCCAAGCCAAGATTGCCACGGAGAAAGCCATCCTGGAGCTGGACGGACCGGTCTATATCCGTTTTGGCCGTGAACCCATGCCAGACTTCACTACCGAGGATCAGAATTTCCAAATCGGCAAGGCGCAGCTGATGCTCGACGGCACCGATGTCACCATCGTGGCTACGGGTCACGAGGTGTGGGAGGCGCTCAAGGCGGCTCACATGCTCGATCACATGGGCATCTCCGCCAGGGTCATCAACATGCATACCATCAAGCCGCTGGATGGCGACATCCTGAAAAAGGCTGCCGACGAAACCCGCATGATCTTCACTGTGGAGGAACATCAGGCGGCAGGAGGCCTGGGTGGCGCAGTGTCTGAATTCCTTGCGGAAAACCACCCCATCCGTGTGTATCGCATCGGCATGAACGACTGCTTCGGCGAGTCGGGACAGGCATCGGCCTTGATGCACAAGTTCGGCCTCGATTCCGCCGGCATCGTCAATCGCGTGCTGAAGGAGGTGGAGAAAGACGACCTCTGCGTTTTCATTCCAAAGATGGACAAGCCTTTCTCGACACATCCCAAGTCGTTATACACCAGCAAAATGCTGTATGAAGGCTATGATTTCCATGATGAATGCACCTTTGAAGACTGTTACGACACCAAGGTCTATCGCAGCTATATGAGTTTCGGTCAGCGCGGAAAGGATGTTCGTGAGACGCTGGCCCGTTCGTTGCACGACCATTTCATCACCCATTATCTCTACAAGTTGCTCGACCAATACGACGAGAAAATGGTCATCGGCGTCATGGGCGGCCACGCCCGCAGGCGCGACGATCCGCAGTACCGCCAGATCGTCTATCTCAGCAAGAAGCTTACTGAGATGGGCCGCCTGATGGTGACGGGTGGCGGTCCCGGTGCCATGGAGGCAACGCATCTTGGCGCTTACATGGCAGGCCGTCCCGACAGCGAAGTGGAGGAGGCTCTGGCTATGCTGACGCCTGCGCCTACCTTCAAGGACGAAGGATGGCTCTGCCGCTCCTTCGAGGTGATGGAACGCTTCCCCTTGACGTCCGACTACCGTAGCTTGGCCATCCCGACCTATTTCTATGGGCACGAGCCCACAGCGCCATTTGCCACCGACATCGCCAAGTATTTCGACAACAGCGTGCGCGAGGACGGTATCGTCACCGTGGCCAAGGGCGGCATCATCTATACGCCAGGTAGCGCGGGCACCATGCAGGAAATCTTCCAGGATGCCGGTCAGAACCACTATGAGACCGAGGGCTATGCCAGCCCGATGATCTTCATGGGCAAGGACTATTACACGAATTACATGCCGGCATACGCCATGCTCAAGGACCTCAGCGACCGCGGCATCTTTAAGAACATGATATTGACCATCTCCGACGACAACGACGAAATCATCGATGCCATCGTGCGTTTCAAGGAAGGGAAATAAACTATGAATTGGATCGTCAATCTCTTTACCGGTTCGGGTGTCGGCCCGACCATCCTCTATCTTTCCGTTGCCATTTTTGCTGGATTGCTGTTAGGCAAAATCAAGTTCAAAGGTGTGTCGTTAGGCATCACCTGGGTGCTCTTCGTGGGCATTTTGATCAGCGCTTTGGGCGTGTCGCTGAACCACGACATGCTGCATGTAATTAAGGAATTCGGCTTGATCCTGTTCGTCACGGGAGTCGGCATACAGGTCGGACCGGGCTTCTTCAAGGCCTTCAAGAAAGGAGGCTTGAAGCTGAACCTGCTGGCCGTTGCCATCGTGGTTCTTGGCGTGCTGACGACCATCGTCATCAGCAAGGTGACTGGGGAGCCTTTGGAGGTCATGGCAGGTGTTTACACGGGTGCCATCACCAACACCCCAGGCATGTCGGCAGCGCAACAAACCGTCACGGAACTGGGCATCGGAACACCCGACACCATTGCCGCTGGCTATGCCATGGCCTATCCTTTGGCGGTGGTCGGATTGATCATGACTTGCCTCTTGGTGCGCCCCATCTGCCGCATTAAGCTGGATCAGGAGCCTGTGACGGACGAGGCTTCGGAACCTTCGACGCAAACGGCTTCCATGAAGGCTGCCGATGGGAAAAAGCTTCGATTGATTTCCATCTTCGTTATCATCGCATTGGGCATCCTCATTGGCTCCATCCCGATTCCCGTGGGCATGGCGGCACCAGTGAAGCTGGGACTGGCTGGCGGACCTTTAGTGGTAGCTTTGATTGTGAGTTGGCTGAGTGTGAAAAAAGGCTGGTTCGGCACAGAGTTCACCGAAAGCCAAGGCGTGTCGATGCTGCGTGAGGTGGGCATCGCGCTGTTCCTCGCTGCTGTGGGCTTGAGCGCGGGCGGTAGCTTCGTGAGCACCCTCGCCGATGGCGGCTATATGTGGATTGTATATGGCTTCATCATCACCATGGTGCCTGAGATGACCATGGCCATCATTGCTCGGCTGGTCTTCAAGGTCAACTATTACACGCTGATGGGCATGATTGGCGGCGCTACCACCGATCCTCCGGTATTGGCATTTGCCAACAATGTGGCGCCCGAAGGCTGCAAATTGCCCAACTTGGGTTACGCCACGGTGTATCCCTTGACGATGTTCCTGCGTATCTTCTCGGCGCAGCTGCTGGTATTGCTGGCCGTTTGATGCTTATTCCGGCCTCTCAAACCGATCGCCGGTACCTTCAATCACTTGCTTTTTCCATGAATCAGGATAGCCGGGCTGTTTTGGTTTGGCAGGATAACCGTAGCCGTTGCGCTTGAACTCGCCGTTTTCCTCCTGCTTGACGTTACTGTCCAGGTATTTCACCAATAGATAATTGTCCAGCTCTTTCCAACGGGTCACCGTATTGTTGGCAGCTTTGGCGCAGAAATCGGTGAGATAGGCGATGGCACGAATGGGATTCTCGGCAAACAGGTTCAACGCCTCGTTGTCGGCATAGCTCACCTGTTCCTGGTAGAGGGTTTCCAATCCCTGTTGCACCTTTTGGATGTCGCCGATGACGCGGTTGTAGAACAGGTATTTGAAATGTGCCAACCGGTTAAATACCCAGAAGGCGGCGTTGTCGCTGTAAGTCAGCATGTCACCGTTGCCTACTCGGTACTCGATGGGCACCTCGCTGATGGAGCAGTAGAAAGGGGTATAGACGGTGGAGTTGGTGTCGTCAACGCCAAACCAGATGATGCCGCCGATGGGGTTGGGCAGCCACGAGCGACTTTGCGCGATGAAGGAGAAACCTGTCTGCACCACCTCGATGCTGCGCTCGTTGAAATAGGGCTTGTCGTCGTATTTCCAATACAGCGGGTTGAATCGGAACGGCGATCCGAAGGGACCCGCACCGGGATCCAAGGTCTTGTCCAACTCGGTGCCTTGGAAATGGTCGCGTTGGAAGCTCATCATGTCGCTGAGGCTGATCTTGCGGTTGGGCTTCACGTAAAGCGGCATGCGGTGGGTGAGGTCTTTGCCGGTGACATAGTCCCAATACTCGTCCATGCCGTCGCAGACCTTGTTGAACATGGTCCACACGCGTAGGTCGCAGATGCGTGCTGCGCTGAAATCCACTGGGGCGTAGGCGGCGCTGAAGTCGAAGTCCTTGTCCTTGCCGCTGAAATAGCCCTTGCGACGGGCGAAGTCGATAACATCGTGCTTGTATATGACATCCACTTGGGGATTGTATAGCTTTTTCCAGTCCTTGTCGGTGATGGAGGTCTTACCATTTCGTAAAGGGAAGGTGGTGATCCTGGCGGCATTGGCATGACCGCTCACATAGCCGTCGGGGATGCGGATGGCGACCCACACGGCACCACGGTCGGCGTTGATGGTGTCACCGGTCTTAGTCACTTGTGGCGTGTAGCCTTTGGGCATGATCTCCATGTACCAAACTTCGTTGGCGTCGCTGATGCTGAACGACTCGCCGTCGCTGCCATAGCCGTATTCCTCCACCAGGTCGGCCATGACTTTGATGGCTTCACGGGCCGAGGTGCTGCGTTCCAGGGCGATGAACATCAGGCTGCCGTAATCGACGATACCCGTGGGATCCATCAGTTCCTCGCGACCGCCGAAGGTGGTTTCACCAAGTCCGACTTGGTTTTCATTTATGTAGCCGACAACTTTAAATGTGTGAGCAGGCTGAGGCACGCTGCCACGTGGGGCGTTGGTGCCACGATCGTAGCATACACGCATGCTACCTTCCGGCCAATCTGCGGCAGGGGTGAAGTAGAGCTCGCCGTAGCGGATGTGCGAGTCGGCGCAATAGCTGATGAAGTTGGAGCCATCCACGGTAGCACCTTTGGTTATCAGGAAGTTGGTACAGGCTTGAGCTGCGTTGAAAGCGGCTAAAAAGCTGATGAGAAGGAGGTATTGGAGTTTTTTCATAAGGATGAATTCTTTTGGCAAAGGTAAAGAAAAGTTGTATCTTTGCCAAAACTAATCGAAAAATGAAATCGACCATCCCATTGGCGGAACGCCTGCGTCCGACGACGCTTGACGACTACATCGGGCAGAAGCATATCATCGGTGAGAATGCCGTGTTACGCCGTGCCATCGAGAGCGGCAGGATTCCGTCCATGATTTTCTGGGGACCGCCAGGTGTGGGCAAGACCACCTTGGCCTACATCATCTCCAAACAGGTGAAACGCCAGTTCTTCCAGCTCAGCGCCGTCAGCAGCGGTGTGAAAGAGGTACGTGAGGTTATCGACCGCGCGAGAATGGCTCCCGAGGCGCCCATCTTGTTTATCGATGAAATCCACCGTTTCAGCAAGTCGCAGCAGGACTCGCTCTTAGGCGCCGTAGAAAAAGGATTGGTGACGCTTATCGGCGCTACTACGGAGAATCCATCTTTCGAGGTGATCTCGCCTTTGCTGTCGCGTTGCCAGGTCTATGTGCTGAAATCCCTTGAGAAAGAAGACCTGGAGGTGATGTTGGATAAGGCCGTCAAGATGTTGGAATCCGATTACAGCAAGAAGATCATTGTGCAGGAGCCGGAAGCCTTAATGCGCATCAGCGGTGGTGACGGACGCAAGCTGCTGAATGCTATCGAGCTGGTAGTGTCTTCGTTGGACGACCAAAATCCCCAAGCCAAGGAGCTGGTGGTGACCAACGACTTCACAACCGATACCATCCAAAGCAATTTGGTGAAATACGACAAGCAAGGGGAGATGCACTACGACGTCATCTCAGCCTTCATCAAGTCGATGCGCGGCAGCGATCCCAATGCGGCTTTGTATTATCTGGCAAGGATGATCGAGGCAGGGGAGGATCCGCTTTTCATCGCGCGCCGTATGCTAATTCTGGCATCTGAAGACATCGGCAATGCCAATCCCAATGCTTTGCTGTTGGCCAACACTTGTTTCGACGCCGTCAACAAGATCGGTTGGCCTGAGAGCCGTATCATCCTTTCCCAAACGGTGACCTATCTGGCTTCCTCGCCCAAGAGCAACGCGGCAGTGGCTGCCATCGACGCTGCCCAGGCTTTGGTAAGGCAGACAGGCGATTTGCCAGTGCCGCTTCATCTTCGCAACGCCCCGACCAAGTTGATGAAAGACCTTGGCTATCACCAAGGCTATAAATACGCCCATTCCTTTGAAGGCAACTTTGTTGATCAAGAATTTCTTCCGGAAGCAATTTCTGGCACGGTTTTGTATGAGCCTCAAGATAATCCTCGTGAACGCGAGCTAAGGAAGATTTTGCGTGAGCGCTGGAAAGAAAAATATGGTTACTGAGATGGAAGTGAACAACAACAAATCAAAGCCTGTACCCACAGAGAAGAGCGTCTCCGTGTGGGGCAAAGTGCTGTCAACCAGCTTACAGTTGCCTTTTGTGAAGGTGAACCGCGAAGAGTTCCTCAACAAGGAATTGTCCAAGTTTTGCACTCCGATGGAGGTGATGACAGCCCTTGAAGAAGGTCCGTTGGGTGTGCTGACCAAGAAAGAAATCGACAAGTTGGCCAACCAGTGTATCAGCTATCATCTCACCATGGTGTGTGGCACCTCAGCTTTGATGGGTCTCCCTGGCGGTTGGTGGATGGCGGGCACCATTCCAGCCGATCTGACGCAGTTCTATGGCCATATCCTCTCGCTGATGCAGAAGCTGATCTACCTTTACGGATGGCCGTCGTTGACCAATGTGCAGAATCAGCTGGATGATGAGTCGCTTAACATCATGACCCTCTTTGTCGGTGTGATGATGGGCAACAAGATGGCTGTCGAGGCTGTTTCCAAGATGATGACACAGGCTTCAAAGCACGCCGGCGCGAAGATTTCTGAGACGGTCATCGCGCATTATGCGGTGAAGATTGCCCAATGGATCGGCGTCAACATGACAAAGGAAGGCTTTGCCAAGGGGGTGGGGAAGGTGGTACCCCTGGTGGGTGCTCCTATTTCAGCCACCATCACCTATTACACTTTCCGACCGATGGCTCGTAGGCTGAAGAAGCATCTCGACGAGCTCTATGACATGGGGATGGAACATCGGAAAGCTCGGTAGAAGAAAAAAAATGAAAAAATCCCTTGCAGGTTATTAAAAAAGATGTAATTTTGCAGCGTCGAAAGGCAATGGACTAGTAGCTCAATTGGATAGAGTCCCTGACTACGGATCAGGCGGTTGTGGGTTCGACTCCCGCCTAGTTCACAAAGGTTCCGCAAAAAGAACCTTTTTTATTGGCCCATTCGACTAGGGGCTAGGTCATCAGACCCTCATTCTGAAAACAGCGGTTCGAATCCGCTATGGGCTACAAATCAGGGCTGTCATTTTTGGCAGCCCTGATTTTTTATTTGATTTCCTGCCCTTTGATGTTGTATCGCTTCCCGTCCTTGATGATGACAATCTGGCCGTTCTCGAAAATCTTCTGGACACTCGGATTCACTGGATTCTCTATTTCATTGACGCCATATCCCGACTTTTTGATGATGGGGTTGGACCATATTATTTCTGACTCAACACCGTTGGCGAATATCGAGCTGATGCCGTAACGGTAAACACCGGCACTGGCATTGGGCCATGTGTTATCAGTGTAGGAAACGCCGCCCAATCCTTCTGCAACGATGAGGGTGTCACCGTCTTCACTGGCACGGTAGAGGCGATAACTTGTGATTTCTGCCAACCTATTCTTGATTTCATATATTTGCACAGAGGCTCCGTTGTTGATATACAAGGCGTCTTTTCCTTCGTATTTTCCAATGGAGGCTCCTGCATAAAGACTGGAAGAATACCCAGCGATGGCATAGTTCAACAAAGAACGTTTGATGATGGTGTTGCTGTTGATGGTGACATTATGGTCATAAACATGACCTCCGTATGTGATCAGCAAGTGCTGAGATCCGTCTTTGGCAGTGATATAACCTATTCCGGCTACATCATACTGGTAAATGATGGGGCCGCTGGAGATCATTTCTCCTTGACGGTTGGTGAATACGAATCGGTTATTGCCCATATCGGCAATCCATAAGCCATCATGGATGGAATCGAATGCGCACGCCCTGAATCGAATGTCTTTCAATTCGGTAATATCAACGATTGTTTTGTTGACAAGGTCAATACGATACAACTTGTTGTAATTACCCGAAGCGCTGCAATAGAAGTATTCCCCATCGTAGGTTATGTTGGAAGTGTATACAGATGCGTCAAGGTTGAAACCTTCTACAAATTCGCCTTCCATGGTGTATTTCTCAAACATACATTGGGTAAAAACACTCCAATGAAGACTGGAAGTATAGATGTATTCTCCATCGGTTGCCACGCCACCTTGTTCGGTCTGATGGATTTCGAACTGTTTCAGAAGCGTCCATTCTGGGTCTTCATGAAGCCACGAAAGGCTCACGCAAGTATCGCCTGTGTTGTTCGCATCGGAAGCGTAACACGCTGTGATTTCAATCACGGGTAGGCGTCTGAAAACAGCCTCGTAATAATCGATGTCAGATCTCACTTCAAAGGAAATGGAAGTGTCGTATGAACTGACATTCCCTTTCTTTTTCCAACAATAAAACTCATAGCCTTCGGCGGGTGTGGCAGTAAGCGTGCAGGTTTCGCCGAAATGGAATTCACCTACACCTTCAACGGTGCCCGACATGGGAGGATCGACAGATGCCGAAACCACCCAAGGCTCATAAAACGAATCGATGTCGAGGATGGCATAGTTCTTCCTGTTGAAGTCGTTCCCAAGAGGGTTCAAGTTGCCTAAGGCAAAAAAGCCATTGCCAGAGCCACCCCATCCCCAGTTGAAATGCAGCAGGTCGTTGCCATCGTAGCCGTCGCATACAAAGGCGTGACCGCCAGCATCGTCAAATCCTGAATAGAACACGGGGCGCTGTAGGTCGAGACATTGCTTCAAAAGCGACAACCATGCTTCGTTGCTATAGCTGCTCTGCTTTTCCCTGTGAAGATGCTTTGAATACCTGAAATACTGTATCAAGGAACTGGGAACGATCCCTGAGTCGGTGTCCGAACTGTTGGCGCCATATTGCATATTAACCGAGACGCCGCAATGGTACAACAGGGTAGCCACAGCCTCGATTTCAGCATCGCTGGAGTCGTCGTTAAGTGAATCGGATATATGTTCCCAATCGTAGAAGGTGTTGCCAAAATCGGCAGAGATCTCGGTGTCGCCACTGTAATAGGAATGCGATCCCCAGCCATGGCTCGGATACTTCCAATATTGCATGATCATTCCCATGGCTACCGCCACGCAACCTGCTTTGGCATGGCCGCAAGGGGCACCATCCATGGCAGGGCAGAGGTTGTTGTAAAGACATCCTTGGTTCCATTGGGCGGTAATGAGCGGTGCCACGGTTTTTGGGCTCTTTCTGTCGTTGAGCCGTCCCGTGCTTTTTACCAGTTCCCACTGCCTCGCTGTGAGTTCGTCTGCAGTTAAACGGTTTTCGATGCCATATTGGATCCTTGCTGTGAAATCATGGAGATATCCCTCCATTTGAACGGGAATGTCGTTCGGATTGAAACGGCCTTCAAGGGAGTAGCCGATGATGGGCGTTTCGCAATCGTCGGCTGACACGATGACGAAACCATTCCTTGAGTTGAAGATATAGAGGGCAACATCGCCATTTGCCGTACGATAGGTGACTGAAAGCTCCAGGTCATTGGTGCCCATAAACCTGACGGCAATGGCTTTGGCTGTCTCTTGGTCAACAGGATGAGCTGCCGCACCAAGAAACAAGCCGAAAACAACTGCATATAGGATGATGATTCTCTTCATAATGCTTCGTTTATTTGATTTCTTGTCCTTTGATGTTGTACCGCTTCCCGTCTTTTATGATGACAATCTGGCCGTTCTCGAAGATCTTTTGTACGTTTGGATCTTCGGACTCAAGGTTTTCTTCGAGACAATGATTGCTCTTTGTGATGGGATCGGACCATAAGATCTCCGACTCGGTGCCGTTCGCATAGACCGAACTGATGCCGTAACGGTATATGCCGTTGTCGAGGTCGTTCCATGTTGAGTCGAGATAGAAGGCCCCTCCAACTTCATTGACGAGCATTATGCTGTTTCCTTCACTGTCGGAACGATATAGGCGATAGCCTATGATTTGTGCTAGCCAACTGTTGATTTCATAGATGCGAACGGTTTCTCCAACCATGAGAAACAAGGCGTCTTTTCCGTTATAGTTTCCGGTGCAAGTTCCCAGGGCATCATTACCCTCATCGTCTAAACGGAGTAGAGGGCGGCTGTTGATGTAATTGTTGTTAATATCGTAATCGTACACCCCTGGTGCTATTGACAGCAATAGGTGTGGATTGCCGTCTTTTGCAGTATAATATCCCGAACCGTTGAGAAAAAAAGGGTATGTTGAGGGACTGGCTTTGACGCTTTGGCCTTGCCGGCTATAAAGGAACATGTTATAATTTTGGCCAAGCCAAAAGCCATCATATTCAGGATCGTAAGTCAACTCTCCGAACCATTTGCCCATATTGACACTATCTAACACTGTTTTGTTTTCAAGGTCTATACGGAATAAAACCGAAGTCGGATCATGGGAATTCAGGCTGTTGCAATAAAACCAGGATCCATCGTAAGCAAGGCAAAGCACATCGGGGAGGTCACTCAGATTGATCGTCTCCACTGGATCTCCGTCCATGGTGAATTTCTCAATCATGCATGGGGTATCGTTCCATGCAGCGTAAGAGACGTAAATGTATTCGCCATCGGTTGCCATGCCGCCGGTTTCTCCTTGAACCTCAAATTGTTTGAGGAGCGGCCATGGTTCGTCGTCATGGTTTTCCCACGACAGACTCACAAGGGGAGCACTCGGGTCGTTGGCATCCGGAGCGTAGTTTGCCGTAATATGTTGGGCGGGTTGGAAGGTGAAGTTGGCCTCCAGTTCAATGTCGTTTTCCACAATGAAAGAATAGTTGATGCTGTCATTCACGATGGCGCCATCAATTTTCCAGTAAAGGAATTCGCTGTTTTCTGCGGGTACTGCAGTTAGGATACAGGAGTCGCCTATGTGATAGTCGCCATGTCCGTTGACAGCACCTCCCATCAATGGATGGGACTTGGTGATAATGTGGTATGTGTCGTTGTTGGGAGCAATGTTGAAGACGGCAGCGTTTCCCGAGTTGAAGTTGTTTCCTAAAGGATTCAGGTTGCCTAGGGCAAAATAGCCGTCGCCATTGCCACCCCAGCCCCAATTGAAGTGAAGCATGTCATTGCTGTCGTATCCGTCACAGACGAAGGCGTGGTTGTCATTTCCACTGCCGGTATAGACAACGGGTTGACGTGCGTCGAGCGATGCCTTCAGTTTTGCCAGCCAAGCGGCGTTGTCGCCGTCTGACTCTTCGCGGTAAATATCCTTTGCGTATTTGAAATAGTGGATCAGGGCATCAGGAACATCGGCGAAATAGGCTACAGAACCGTTGTTGGTGTAGTACATGTTAATCGAGACACCGCAATGATACAATAGGGTAGCTACAGCCTCAACCTCAGTGTCGCTCGACGTATCGGTCAATGTTTCGGGCATGTTGTCCCAATGGTAGGCGGTGTGGCCGAAATCGGCTGAGAGCATTCCATAGCTTGAGGAATAGAAATGGGAACCCATACCAACCTGAGGATGCTTCCAATAGTTCATGATTTGCCCCATGGCTATCGCTAAGCAGCCTACGTTGGCATGGCCGCAGGGTTGGCTTTCGAGAGCGGGGCAGAGGCTGTTGTAGAGGCATCCCTGGCTCCATCGGGTGGTGACCAAAGGCTCCACCGCTTTGGCGTTCTTGTTGCCGTTGAGCCGTCCGGTGGCCTTTACCAATTCCCATTGCCTTTCCGTGATTTCATCAGCAACGACATGGTTTTCGATGCCGTATTGGATCCTTGTTGTGAAATCTTGGAGATATCCCTCCATTTGAACGGGAATGTCGTTCAGATTGAGACGACCTTCATGGGAATAGCCAATAATGGGCGTTTCGCAATCGTCGGCGGACACGATGACATAACCGTTCGCTGTGTTGAAGACATAAAGAGCATTAGCACCTTGCTCGGTCCGATAGCAGGCGACGGTTTCCAAATCGCTGGTTTTCATAAACTTTACGGCAATGGCTTTGGCTGTCTCTTGGTCAACAGGATGAGCTGTCGCACCAAGAAACAAGCCAAAAACGGCCGTAAACCCTATTAAAACCATTTTTAAAGATCTCATTTGAAGCGATTTGTCGCTTCAAAGATACTAAAAAAAGAAATAATGAAAGCGATTTTGAACTAATTCAAATGGGTTTGGATTGTCTTTGTGGCAGGGATCTCCTGTTCGTCAACCGTCATGATGTCCCTGTCGAGGATGACGAAATCGGCGTCCTTGCCGACTTCGATGCTGCCTTTGCGGTTTTCGAGAAAACAGCCTTTGGCCACCCATATCGTGATGGAACGCAAGGCCTGCTCTCGGGTGAGGGCGTTTTCCATCTGGAAACCTTCGGTGGGCGTGCCATCCAAGTGTTTGCGTGCCACGGCGGCATAGAAGGTGTAAATCGGACTGATGTCCTCGATGGGGAAGTCGGTGCCGTTGATCACCCAGCCGTTTTGTTGCAGCAAATGCTGGTAGGCGTAGGCATTTTTGATGCGTTCTGACCCCAGCCGTTCGTTAGCCCAATCCATGTCGGAGGTGCAGTGCGTGGTTTGGATGGAAGGGATGACGGAATATTGGCCGTATCTATTGAAATCGTCTTCCGCAACCACTTGTGAGTGCTCGATGCGCCAACGGAGGTCGTTTTGGCCTTTCAGGAACTCCGAGTAAATGTCGAGGATGTGATGGACACCGCCGTCGCCGATGGCATGACAGCAGACCTGATAGCCGGCGTCGTATGCCTTTTGGCAGACATGACGGTAGAACTCATCGCTTTCCAAGATCAAGCCGCTGGTCTCGGGAGCATCGCTGTATGGCTCCAACAGTTTGGCACCACGACTTCCTAAGGCACCGTCGGCATAGATCTTCACGCTGCGGACGGTGAGTTGCTCTTTGTCAATCGCACCTTGCTTCATGAAATGGTCCATGGTTTCGTCGTCGGGATTGACCATGGCATTGACATGAATATTCAGTAAACCATCTTGTTGCAGACTGTCAATTAAATCGATGGTTTCAATGTCCAATCCAGCATCGGTGACGCTGGTCAGACCGACATTTAGGCAGTTTTCCTGTGCTTTGAGAAAGGCTTGGATGCGCTGTTCGCGACCCATGGGTGGCACCAATGCCTTGGCCACATCGGCGGTGTTGTCGAGCAAAACGCCAGTGCAGCGTCCGTCCTTGACGAGGGCCATGCCGCCATCCATCTTATAGTTCGGGTCGATGCCTGCCAATTCCAACACTTCTTTCGAGACCAACACAGCGTGTCCATCCACGCGGGTGAGGAGCACCTTTTTGTTGGGGAACACCTCAGCGAGTTTCGCGTTGTCGGGGAACTCGGCAGGTGTCCACAGGTTCTGGTCCCAGCCGCGTCCCAACAGCCATTCTGAAGGGTAGAGGCTGTCGTGCACCTTGAGTCGCTCAATGACCTCATCGTAGGAAAGACAGCCCTTGAGATCGGCCCAGCGGACGAGGTTCTCGCCATAACCGGTAAAGTGGCTATGGCCGTCCATGAAGCCGGGATAAATAGCTAGGCCTTGAGCATCGATAACCTCTTTGGCATCGTATTGGACCATGATTTCTTTTTCATTGCCCACGGCGACGAATTGGCCGTCTTTCACGGCAAATGCCTCAGCCGTGCTGAAGCCGGCATCAACAGTGTAAATCTTGGCGTTGTGGACGATAAGGTCCACTGGGGTTTTATGGGTGCAGGAGGACATGATTATGGCGTAAAACAGTGTATAAATAAGCGTTCTTTTCATTGTTGTTTGATGTTCAGATAGGATTCTATATCATGCTTCAAGTCGTTGGACTCGCCCGAAAGTAACGGCTTGTCCTTCGCCACCACCCACAATTTCTCGCTGTTTTTCATGATTAGCTCCAAGTCGTGTGAGCTGTAAAGGATGGTTTTGTTTTCCTCTTTGGCGAACTTGGCAATCAGGTGCATCAGCTCCACCTTGCTGGGATAATCCAAGAAGGCGGTGGGCTCGTCCATGTAGATGATGGGCGTGTCTTGCACCAATGCCTTGGCGATCATTACCTTCTGTTTTTCACCATCACTCAATGAAACGAAATCCCTATCGATGAGATGATAAACTCCGACTATTTCAAGCTTTGCTTTAATCATTGCATAATCCTCGTCGCGGAGCTTGGCCATGAGTCCCGAGTGGGGATAACGGCCTGCGGCGACGATGTCGAAGACCTTCAGGAAGAGGTCGTCGGGCTTCTCGGTGAGTACGAGGCTGAACAGCTTGGCGCGCTCGTTGGGGGTGTAGTCCGACAGGGGTTTGCCACAAAGTTCGATGGTGCCTTCAATAGGTTTCAGATTGCCTGTCAGCGTCTTGAAAAGCGTGGTCTTGCCGCTGCCGTTGGCACCGATCAGGGCTACATGCTCACCTTCGTGCAATGTCACATCGATGGCCGGCATCAAGGCGTTGCCCTTGTAGCCGATCTTCAATCCGTTGGTTTTCAGCACTTCTCTCATTTCGACAGGACTTTTTGACGGTGGAAGATGACGTAGATGACAATGGGAGCGCCAATCAAGGCGGTGACGGAGTTGATGGGCAGGTTGCCATCGAAGCCGGGCAGCCGTGCGATGAGGTTGCAGAGCAGGGCCAGATCCATGCCGATGACCGCTGTGGCGGGCGTCAGCACGAAATGGTTGCTGGTGTGGTAGGTGAACCGTGCCAAGTGTGGTACGGCCAAGCCGATGAAGGCGATGGGTCCGCAGAAGGCGGTGATGACGGCCATCAGGAAGCCCGAGACCAAGATGGTCAGCAGGCTGGAACGCCGTATGTTGAGTCCAAGGTTCTCGGCATAGCGGTCGCCTAAAAGCAAGAGATTCAGCGATTTCGATAACAGAAACGCCATGATGGCGCCGATGCTGATGGTGACGGCGAGGTAGAGCAGCTGCGACTTCCCGACGTTGGAGAAGCTACCGAAGCCCCATATCACGAAGGTGTGGACGTCTTCTTTCTGGCTGAAGAACTTCAGCACATCGGTGACGGAACCGGCGATGTAAGCGATCATGATGCCGACCAAAATCAAGCTCACCATGCTCTTTAGCCGTGAACTCAAGGCCAGGATGAGCAGCAATACCAGGAAGGCGCCGGCAAATGCCGCGATGGTCACGCCTATGGTGGACCATCCCGGCATGGTGCTGACAGCCATGCCGCTGAGATGGCCTGTCAGCAGCACCACGACGGCCACGCCGAGGCTGGCGCCGCTGGAGATACCCAAGATGGAAGGATCGGCCAAGGGGTTGCGGAAGAGGGTCTGCATCAACAGGCCCGAGACAGAAAGCCCGATACCGGCAAACAAGGCCGTGATAGCCTGCGGCAGACGGTATTCGACGATGATGGTGCGGAAGGTCTCGTCACCCTGTCCGAAGACGGCATCCCAGAAATCGCTCAACGGGATGGTGACGCTGCCCACCACCAGATTCAGCACGAAAAGCAGCACCCCGATCAATAGGATGATCAGGGTCGGCAACCAAGCTCGTGTCGTTTTTTTCACTTCCATCAGGTTGCAAAGATAAGAAATCTTCCATGTTATCATACGAAATTGGGATTTTCGCCGTATATTTGCAAGTTATTTAAATCGAAAGCAAAATGGGATTCTTTTATAGACACAAACCGAAGGGGTTCAACTACGTTCCCCGTTACTACAATCCCGAGAAAGAGGCGTGGGAGCAGAAGAAGGCCGAGGCCGGACTCAACTCTACCCTGAGCCACGAAGAAGAACTGCGTCTTCAGATGCGGAAGAAATGGGGCGTGGATAAGGACAAGGAAACACCCGCCGATCGCCGATCCAAGGTGTTGCGTGCCATCATCATCGGTGCTGTCGTGGTAGTGGCTTTCTACTATATCTTCTGCACCCCGATGTTCACGAACCTCATTGCCGGATTGATGGGAAAATAGTGGATTGAGCCATGCTTGACGTTATCAAACTACTTCCGGATGCGGTAGCCAACCAGATTGCCGCGGGCGAGGTCATCCAACGTCCCGCCTCGGCGGTCAAGGAGCTCATGGAGAATTCGCTCGACGCCGGTGCCACCCAGATCGACTTGGTGGTGAAGGATGCAGGTAAGGCCTTGATCATGGTGATCGATAATGGCTGCGGCATGTCGGAAACCGATGCGCGGCTGTGCTTCGAGCGCCATGCGACTTCAAAGATCAGCAAGGCGGAGGATTTGTTCTCCATTCGTACGATGGGTTTCCGTGGCGAGGCCTTGGCGAGTATTGCCGCCATCGCCCAAGTGGAACTCAAGACACGCCGCAAGGAAGACGAAGTGGGAGTGAGGATCGTCAACGAAGGCTCCGTCGTCAAGGAACAGACCCTGACGCCGATGGCGGTGGGGACGACATTTTCAGTCAAGAACCTGTTTTTCAATGTGCCGGCCAGGCGCAACTTCTTGAAGTCGCCCGCTGCCGAGATGCGCCATGTGGTGGAGGAGTTTACCCGTGTCTCCCTGATGAATCCCGAGGTGGGCTTTACCTTGACGAGCGACGGCAAGGAGCTGTATCACCTTTATCCTGGCAACCTCAAGCAACGCATCATGGGCCTGTTCGGCAACAACTACGACGAGAAGCTGCTTCCTGTGCATCAGGATACCGACCGTGTCAGCATCCATGGCTACATCATGAAAGCAGAATGCGCTAAGAAGACCCGTGGCGAGCAGTATTTCTTCGTCAACAAGCGCTACATCAAGCATCCCTACCTGCATCACGCCATTGAGAACGCCTTCATGGAGATGATTCCCAAGGACAGCTTCCCGGGTTATTTCCTGAACATCGTGGTGGATCCTGCCGACATCGATGTCAACATCCATCCGACCAAAACGGAGGTCAACTTCTTGGATGTCAAGTTGGTGTATGCCATCCTTCATGCGGCGGTACGCAAGGCTATCGGTCAGCATAACCTCTCGCCAGTAATCGATTTTGACGAGCCCTCGAATCTCAACATCGACTTCGGCGAAGTGGTGAAATCGTCGAATCCCATCGTGCAGCCTGAAGTGCCTTTTGATCCGACTTACAATCCTTTCCATCAGAAGAAAGAGTTCAGCAAAAGTTCTTTCGGCGGCGGTTTCAGCGCTCACGAGAAGAAGGGCGATCCTGGCGACTGGCGCTTGTTGTACGGGGAGCGTGAAGACCAAGCAGATAATAGCGAGGCACAGCCTGAGGAAGTGGTGAAGAAGACGCATTTCATCCAGCTGAACCAATCCTATATTGTCACAACGGTCAAGTCGGGTGTCTTGGTCATCGACCAGCATCTGGCGCATTACCGCATCCTCTTTGAGAAATTCTTAAAGGAAATGGAGAGCGATACAGGCCATTCGCAGCAGGAGCTTTTCCCGCAGCCATTCACGTTGAATGTCAACGATGCTTCGATCCTGCACGACATGTTGCCGGAGCTGGAGCGTGTCGGCTTTGTCCTTCAACAGGTCAATCCTACCACGTTTGTCATTAACGGCACTCCTGCAGACCTTGCTGGTGCCGATCCTGTGGGATTGTTGGAGAAGATGCTCGACAACTATAAGATCAACCGTTCCGACCTGCAACTCGACCGCAAGTTGGGTATCGCCCGAACCATGGCCTCGCAACTATCGGTGAAAGCTTCCACGCCGTTGTCGGAGATGGAGATGCAGAACATCGTCGATCAGCTCTTCGGCTGTACCGTGGCGGAGGTCGCCCCTGACGGAAAAAAGATTTATACCATCTTCACCATTGATGAATTAATCCAAAAACTGAACAACTGAACAACTCTATGAGTTACCAATATACCCCCAATCGATTCTCGTTCCTTCCAGTGGTCGTCAAGAACCTCTTGATCATCAATGGCATCATGTTTCTGGCCGATTTGGTGCTTGCCCGTTTCGGCATCGATTTGACCCGCATTCTCGGCTTGCATTTCTTCATGGCATCCGATTTCCATATCTACCAGCTGTTCACCTACATGTTCATGCATGGCAACTTCTGGCACTTGTTTTTCAACATGTTCGCGCTGTGGATGTTTGGTAATACCTTGGAGAACAGCTGGGGTCCGAAACGCTTCCTCCTGTTCTATGTCTTGTGCGGATTAGGTGCAGGCTTGATGCAGGAAGGCGTTCAATACATCGAGTATGTCACCAAGCTTTCCAATTACCAGAATGTGAATATGGGAGGTGCGATCATCCCCATGTCGGAATACTTGAACTACATGACCACGGTGGGCGCTTCGGGAGCCGTTTACGGTTTGCTGTTGGCTTTTGGCATGATGTTCCCCAACTCGTTGATTTATCTTTATTTCGCCATCCCGATCAAGGCCAAGTGGTTTGTGATCGGCTATGCGGTCATCGAGTTGCTTAACGGCTTAGGCGCATCGGGCGACCAGGTGGCGCATTTCGCGCATCTCGGCGGTATGTTGGTGGGCTTGATCATTATTTTGATTTGGAGAAAGAAAGGTCGTCTTTATTGACAACGCATGGAAAAGGAGAACAAACATAAGAGAAGTTTTTTTGGAAGGCTGTTGGTCTTTTTGTTGACTATTATGGCTTGCATTGGTCTTGTCGCCATGTGTATGAGTGTGGCGAGCAGCTATGTCGATCCTGAACAATATGTTTGGGCCTCGTTCTTTGGCTTGGCGTTTTGGGTGATCCTGCTGTTCAATGTGGCGGTGCTGGTGCTTTTGCTGCTGTTGTGGTCGCGCATGTCGTGGATTACCGTTCTTGCCTTGCTGGTGGCCGTTCCGGGCTTTCTCAAGTCCTATTCGCATGGAAAAGCCGTCGATGGCGGTGAATTCCGTGTTATGACCTATAATGTCAGGCATTTCTGTGGGCATGACGAATCAAAGAAAAGCTCGGAAGTCGCATCGGAAATTGCCGATTTTATCCGCGAGAAGAACCCTGATGTGCTCTGTGTTCAGGAGTATAACAAGTTCAAGTCCAAGAGCACCCGTCGTGAAAGCATTGAGCAGTTTGGAGAGATGACGGGGCTGCCGTATTACTATTACCACACGAAAGCTTATTTCTGCGGAAACGTGATCTTTTCGAAATATCCTTTGACGCCTGTTGAAGACACCACGGCTTTTGGAAAGGAGAAGATTTACGGCGCCATTGCCAAGGTGGATGCAGGCGAGAAGGGTAGCTTCTATGTGATTTGTTCGCATTTGGTTTCCTTTACGCTGACCCCAGAGGAAATCGGAGTGTTCTCGGATATGGGCAATACCAAGAGCGAGGTCCAGGAATACGGCAAGTCCATCGTTTCCAAGCTGAAACGAGCCTATAAGAGAAGGAGCGAGGAAGTGAAACAGATGCTGGAGGATATCCCGCATGACGGCAGGACAATCCTGTTGTGCGGCGACCTTAACGACACTCCGATCTCCTATACCTACCAGCAAGTGAAACGTTCCGGCTTTACCGACGGTTTCGTGGTTGCCGGTCATGGCATCGGCCATACCTACGCAGGGAAGCTGCCCTTGCTCAGGATCGACTACATCTGGGGCAACGATGGCATTAAGCCTTGCGCTTTCAAACGGCTTCGCTACAAGGGATCGGATCATTATCCAGTAATGATGGACTTTAACTTGAACCATGGACTTTAAGCTGGTATCGGACTTCAAGCCTACGGGCGACCAGCCGGAGGCCATCAAACAACTTGTGGATGGCTTGCAGCGTGGCGACCGAGCCCAGACCCTTTTGGGCGTTACGGGTTCAGGAAAGACCTTTACCATCGCCAATGTGTTGGCTCAAGTCAACCGCCCGGCCCTGGTGTTGAGCCACAACAAGACCCTTGCAGCACAGCTCTATGGCGAGTTCAAGCAGTTCTTCCCCGAGAATGCCGTGGAATATTTCGTCTCCTATTACGACTATTACCAGCCGGAGGCGTTCATCCCTTCGACCAACACCTATATCGAAAAGGACCTGTCCATCAACTCCGACATTGAGAAACTGCGCTTGAGTACGACCACCGCGCTGATGTCGGGGAGAAGGGACATCATCGTGGTTTCCTCGGTTTCCTGCCTTTATGGCATCGGCAACCCTGATGATTTCACCGAGAATGTGATCTATATATCGCGAGGACAAAAGATAAGTCGCGACGATCTGGCCAAGGCCTTGGTGAACTCCTTATACACAAGGAACGAAATCGAATTTACCCAAGGCAAGTTTAGGATCAAGGGAGAGACCATGGACATCTTCCCGGCATACGCCGACATTGCCTACCGTATCGTGTTTTGGGACGATGAGATCGATGCCATTGAAAGCTTCAATCCAGTGACGGGCAGTCGCATCGAAGAGATTTCGGAGGTAACCATCTTTCCAGCCAACATCTTTATCACTTCACAAGCCAAGCTGAAATCGGCCATTGATGAAATCCAGCAGGATATGTTCAAGCAGACCGAGTATTTCCGTGAGATTGGCAAGAACTTGGAAGCCAAGCGCCTGGAGGATCGCGTGAACTACGACTTGGAGATGATGCGCGAGTTGGGCTATTGTTCAGGCATCGAGAACTATTCCCGATATTTCGACGGGCGCAATCCAGGTACGCGGCCTTTCTGTTTGTTGGACTATTTTCCCGACGACTTCATCACCGTTATCGACGAGAGCCATGTGACGGTGCCCCAGATCAGGGGCATGCACGGCGGTGACCGTTCCCGTAAACAGACCTTGGTGGAGTATGGCTTCAGGTTGCCTTCCGCGTTGGATAACCGTCCGCTGGAGTTTCATGAGTTTGAGGCTCTCACGGGACAGAAGATATATGTCAGTGCCACCCCCGACGACTATGAGTTGCAGCAGAGTGAAGGCGTGTATGTGGAGCAGCTGATCCGTCCCACAGGCTTATTGGATCCTATCATCGAGGTGCGGCCCAGCGTCAACCAGGTGGACGATTTGTTGGAGGAGATCCGCAAGGTGAAGGAGAAGCAGCAGCGTGTGCTGGTGACCACCTTGACCAAACGCATGGCCGAGGAGCTGAACACCTATCTCAACAATTTGAAGATCAAGGCGCGTTACATCCATTCCGATGTCGATACCTTGGAGCGTGTGGAGATCTTGCGGGGACTTCGTTTGGGCGAGTTCGACGTGTTGGTGGGTGTGAACCTCTTGCGTGAAGGCCTGGACTTGCCCGAAGTGAGTTTGGTGGCCATCTTGGATGCCGACAAGGAGGGTTTCTTGCGTTCTGAGCGTTCCTTGACCCAGACGGCAGGGCGTGCAGCCCGTAACGCCGAGAGCAAGGTCATCATGTATGCCGCCACCATCACCGAGTCGATGCAGAAGACCATCGACGAGACCAACCGTCGCCGTTCCAAGCAGATCGCATACAATGAGGCCAACGGCATCGTACCCCAGACCATCGTGAAAGCCATTGATGTTTCGCTCGCCGAAGCAACGGGTCGTCGTGGCTTCACTGCCTATCCGCAGCAGGAGGAGCGTCAAGTTTCAACCGCTGCCGAGCAGGTGGAATACAAAACCAAGAAGCAGGTGGAAAAAGCCATCCTCGAAGCCAAGAGAAACATGGAAAAAGCCGTCAAGGAGATGGACTTTTTGGCCGCTGCTTATTATCGGGATGAGATGGCGCGATTGAAGGCGATGGGAGAGGATTTGTTGTAATGAAAACTGCTGAAATCGGAAAATTTTATTACGTTTCAGCAATTTTCAGTTAAATAAATCTTCCATAACAACTTGATTTTGAACATTTCCGATATATTTGTTATGAGATAATCCGAAACTTGTAATTAAAGTCAACATCAATGACTTTCTCGTTTTGGTTTGTTGCAGGAAGGTATTTGAAAGAAGGCGTTTGCCAAGCTAGTCTTTGTACTCTTTGAACCTGAGAAATTCAATAAGCACAAGCAAAGATGTAGCAAAACTTAGTGGAATGTTACATCAAAAAGTAATATTATCACAATCTACTCCAAAGAAGGGCTCTCCGTTCCATCCTGTTCGTCCTGCTAAGTGTGGCGGGAATGATGAAAAAGCATGCAGGTGAACCATAAAAACGCTCTAATGCTTCGTTTTTCTGTATCTTTGCTCTGAAAAAACATAATATGGTTGACATCAATCAAGTAAAACAATGGGCAATAAACCGCTGGACTTTAGGAGAGCTGCATGGCATCTCCCATTGGGAGCGTGTCGAGCGCAACGGCCTGCTGTTGGCCACGCCAGAGTGTGATGTCACAGTCATCAGGCTCTTTGCCTACCTCCACGACAGCTGCCGTGAAGATGACAGCTACGACGAGGGGCATGGCCCTCGTGCAGCCAAAATGATAGTTGGCCTGAGAAAGACCCTATTGAAGGACTTGTCAGACCAACAGTTTGAAATGCTCCAGAAAGCCATCCGACTTCACACCAGCACCCACAGCACAGGCAATCCCACCATCGATGCCTGTTTCGATGCCGACCGTCTCGACCTTGGTCGCGTTGGTATCATCCCAATTCCCGAAAAGATGGCAACGAAAAAGGGGAAGAAAATCGCGAAAAAGATAAATCCTTATCGCTATTAGTTTATCCTTTGGCTTGCTTTTTACTATGGCCAAGTTACTTTATAAGACTGCTCCACCGTGTCCAAGCAATCCACCAAAACCACACCTGCAACCTCGGTGATTTCCTTCACCTTGGTATGACCAACAATTTGCTTGATATTGGTTCCTCTATAAAGATTGTGCAAGCAAAGTGATTCCGGACGCACCCATATCGGCGAGTGATGTGGATCCTCGCCATACCAATCATTTCCGTAACAGTTCATGGAGAACGAAAACGACTTTTTCTCTTTGTTCCAAAGATCATTGATGGCAGCTGCCATGCTGCTCGGTTTGATGTCATCCACTTTGGAAAGGTAGGTGTCTTTCCAATCCCGTGTAATTCCCGCATGACTGACCAAATAATCCTCGCCGATAGCATAAGCCACGCCTTCAAACAAGTCAATGGCTTTCATTAGCAACCATGAAATGGTCTCTGCATTTGAACTATCAAACCGATTGGATTCTTCAAAAATACCTGGGAGATATTCATAATCATGGTTTCCATACAGTAGCACCACATTCTCTGGATGCTTCTTTTTATACTCTATGATTTCCATGAAGTTATACTGCAAGTCCATGAAATGAATCTTATCGTATGGGTCAAAGTAATCCCCAACGAAGATATTGATGCAATCCTCGTCAACGAGTCGCTTCCAAGTGTCTCTTCCATGAATGTCGCCGATGATGTTATAGATGGCCATAGCCTGTTCTGATTGCTTAAACTTGCAAAAATAGATATAAATAATCATATTTATCACCAGTCAGTGATATACTTAGATTGGTTTTACTGTCATATATAATTGAAACAATGTAGAATTTTGGAAACCGAAAAACATTTTTGCTAGTATCCATTGATGGTGTAGAATTGATGCAGAGAATAAAAATAGGAATAACTAAATGAAACTTCAAATTAATAAGGTCAATAATTATTATTGTGGTTTATTATTTCTGTATATTTGCCGCATTAAAACAATAATCAAATTATGCTTGAATATGAATGCGAAAGAGATAGCCATAATTGAAGCGATTATTGACAAAAGCGACAAGAAAAGACACGAAAAAGCGCTTAAGTTGTTGCTTTATGGTGAGGACAAAGACGGTTCATTTATAAAGAATGAATATGTAAATTGTTTAGAGTCTCTTGTAAGGAAGAAATTTGACAAAAGCATTTCTTTTGAGGATTCATACAGCACCTTCGCAACTGAGTTCTGGATGCATTTGGAAAAGATAACGCCCGAACAACTTAGAAGTATAAATAATTTGAAATCATGGCTGTTTATTGTTGCCAAGAATTTTATTGAGACCATCAGAAAAGAAATAGAAGCTTTTCAACTATTAGATACACCCATTGACGAAAATAGAATGGTGGGAATTATTGATGACAATTCCAAGGGCGAAACTAACGAGTTGAATAATGATACCGAAAACGACTCAGAAGAGAACAAAGGAAACGAGGAACAGAAACCTAGTCAAGAAGCAGAATCAACAGAAATGGTTCCTTTTGATGAAAGCGAACAAGAAAGGCAAAAAAGATTGAGTTTTGCACAATGGCGTTTCCAGTATTATCTGAGTAAGATAATGAATGAAACATATAAAGACATATTGTCTGCAGTTTATATTGAAGGCGTAGATAGAGTAACATTAGCGGAAGAATATGGATGGGGGATGGATGTTTTTAATTTGACATTAGATCATGCGAGAAATGCTTTTATAGCTGTTGCTCTGGATGATATTCGTCATTGCGAGCCAGATTTGTTTAGAAGATATGAGTATCATAAAGACATGGATGACAAAACTGCAGATTTATTACGCGAGTTTTTTGTCTTCAAGTACGATGTTCAACAATTGGCTGTCCTACACCACAAGTCCAATTACGAAATAAAGAAAGCTCTTGCTGTTGCATATAAAAAGCTTCTAAGAATACATAAGAAAGAAACAGAATTAATAGAAAAGAAGTGTCAACAGGATGAGAAAATGCAGAAACAGTTAAAGAGGCTTTATTTGATGCACAAGGGCATTTTAGAAAAAGAATTTCCTCAATCTTACAAATGGTTGTTCAAGTTTTTCGAAGAGTTCAAGGGGAATTCTTCCACAATAACCGAATGGGCATTGAACAACAATATAAGCATTGTTGAATTAGAACAGCAATTGAATGCTTCTTTTGAAGTGCTTAATTCGATAGAAAAAGGCTGCAATATGAAGAAAAACAATATTTAGAAGGAGAAAAGGTGTCAACGAATAAGAAACAGACTAGATTATGAGCACAATAAAAACAAAAGTTACAATTGATAAAGTAGACCGATTCTTACGTGGAGAGACATCGATAGCCGAAACCATGGAAGTATTGGATGCCATAGCCACCGATTCAAAATTAGAGGAGTATGTTGTGACCGAGCGTCGGCTGAATTATGTTAATAACCAAATGGAAGAGTACGGCAGTTTTATTCCTATTAATAGCATGGCCGCCGATGATGGTAAAAACTTGTGTGATTTCCAATGTGAGTCTTATATCCTCAAATCGAAAGGAATAAAAACCTCAAAGAGTGTATTGTCCGAAAGGGCAAAACACAATTATTGGCTAAGAGGAGAAGGTACGCCTCTTTATAATATTGGTAGGCTTTTAGAAAGCGAAGGAATGCTTGTCAACCGATGCGCAGATGCCTCAATCAAGAAATTGATAGAATCACTTAAAGACCACATGATAATTGCTGTGGTCAACGGAGATTCTTTATCAAATAAAGAAATAGATATTCTTGATGATAAATTTAGTTTGGAGAATGATCCCAATCACGCTGTAGTTGTACTAAGGGTTGACCAAGATGCAGATAAGATAACGCTTTATAATCCGGCTTCAGGGGTTAATGAGCAAGAGTATAGTTTAGAAGTATTTGAAAACGCATGGGCTGAGTCAAAGAATTATATGGTTACAGTACGCGAGAAGACTTTCCCGAAGGAATATAATCCACAGCCCATTGATATAAGTAATATTAGACTGGACGATGATTTGGTAGAATTGACAGAAACAATTGCACAAGATGTTCATGACGTATGGGCGGCCAAGCGGATAAATGAAGGCTGGGCTTATGGTGCTATCCGAGATGATTCAAAAAAACAACATCCTGACCTGATTCCTTATGTTGATTTACCAGAGAGCGAGAAGGATTATGATAGAGAGATGGCTACTCATGCTATCAAAGTAATAAAGCGTTTGGGTTATCGGATTGTAAATATAAATAGTATGTACCGTTGCCCAAATTGTGCTGAAGTAATCGAACCAAGCTATAATTTTTGTCCAAATTGTGGAAGGGGTCTTGGTTGGGAGGATTTTAGATAAAAAAGAACTGTTTTAGAAATATTTGTAAATATAAATAAATACAAGTCTTTACATACAATTAAAGTACCATGGGAATCCATAAAAGATGCTTATTACTAAAGGTATAAAGTATCGTCATCAGAAATAGATGAAGTATTTCACAAAGAATAAGATCAAACCAAGACCTACGAAGGTGTAAGAGTAGGATTAATAATAACAAAGCAATGGGAAAAAAAGAAGACTTCGAAGAAGGCACTAGAAAAGTTGAGGAAATGATCAAAGAGATTGACTCTAAACCCTCTTCTCCATCGAGCGGATCGGGTATGGATTACCCAGACAGATGCTGTCCCCACGAATATATCCGCTAACAACTAGTAACTGAGGGTGTGCCTGCACGGCACACCCTCTTCTTGGAAAAATGTACTATCATTTAAATGAATCGGTATTTGTGGTTTCAGGTTATAAATACGCATGTATTTATGACCTTCTGCATAACAAATTATACCACATTGATTTAAAGGTTATTGATGTTATCAACAGAATTGTTATAAAGAATAGTACCACAAAAGAAGATGAGCCTTTTTTGTCTTATTTCTTAGAAAAAGGAATAGTGACAAGGAAACATGAACCATGTCGAAGATTGACTCTTTTGACAGAGGTTTACAACCGTCCAAGACCTATTGACTTTGCGTGGATAGAAGTAACCAACGCGTGTAATCTAAGATGCATCCATTGTTACAATGAGAAGGCAACTCTCAACAAAAGGATGTTGAGTTTGAAGGAATTCAAACATATAGTAGATGAGATTATTGATATGGGCATCAAGAAAGTCCAAATCATAGGAGGCGAGCCTTTTCTCATAGAGAAGCATTTGTTATTCCAAATGATGGATTATCTATCTCCAAAAGTGGAGAGCTTTGAATTGTTTACTAATGGAACGCTCAATTCCAAAGAAGATCTAGTTTACATCAAATCACACTATCCCAACGCACATATCGCCACATCATTACATTCTTTTATCAAAGAGGAGCATGAGCATATAACACAAATAAAAGACTCCTATAACAAGTCTCTCTCAAATATACGAAGCGCCAAAGAACTTGATATTCCGATAAGATATGTGGGCACTCTTATGAGTTGCGCCAAAATTGGTAATGAGCTCGAATTTGGACCTCCTTCTAGAAGAGATTTTGTAAGATTGTCAGGTAATGCGAATCTAAAGCTATACAATGATGATTTGCTAAAAAAACGCATTATCACGGAAGAGTCTTTTAAATTTGAAAAATTGAAAGAACGAGTGGATATTGTTTACAACGAGAGTTGTTTTGCTTCCCATTTATATATTGGGAGCGACATGGAAGTCTATCCATGTCCTATGGAACGAAGGATATCACATGGCAATTTAAGAGGAAACAAGTTGAAAGAAATTCTAAAGCCAAGCATTCTCAATTTCTCCAAAGACGAAGTTGATGGTTGCAAAGATTGCGAATATAGATATTTATGCATTGATTGCAGACCTGATTCCATTACAGGCAATTTTTTTGAGAAGCCTTGGTATTGTACATATAATCCATATCAAGGAGCATGGATGAGTTTTGAAGAGTTTAAAGATTCCTTAAGGCCATTCGACAAGGAGTAGATGCCTAAAGAGAAAAGCTATTATCGGTGAAAAGATGGATGATTACTAGAAAAGCCTTAAACTAAAAACTGAAGAATAATAATTGATTGATAATGGGTCTAAACAATGAAATAGAATGTGTTACAACTTGCAAAAAGTGTGGTTCTGAGAATGTTTATTTTAGCCGGAAGCAACAATGCTATGTTTGCGAAGATTGCGAAGCTAAATTTACATTAGAAAATGAACATAAAAGCCTACGGATTTTTTTGAGCTATGGTCACGATGATAACGCAGTTGTAGTTGAAGAAATCAGGAAGCTATTGCTGGAAAAAGGTCACAATCCATGGGTCGATAAATATGAAATAAAAGGAGGTAAAGATTGGCGATCTCAAATCACTAATGGCATATTGAATAGTGACGACTTTCTTGCTTTTATTACCAATCACTCAACTAGAAAACCAGGTGTTTGTTTAGATGAAATAGCTATTGCATTAGGGACAAAAAGTTGTCCCATACAATCAGTATTGTTGGAAAAAGATGCAACCGTACCGAGCAGTATAAGCACTAAACAATGGACTGATTTAAGTGAATGGAAGCAAAAATACCAGCAAGGTGAAATGATTTGGAAGTCCTGGTTAGCCCAAATGACCGATGAGATTGTGGCAGCAATAGAAAACCCGTCAAACGCCAAGAAATCCGCCCAAATTGACCATATCAACAAAACCATTCACCCTATTATTCCAGAAAACAAGCTTAAGCAAATGCTTTATGGTGATATTCTTTCTCGAGAATGGTTGTTTCTTAAAGTAAGGGAATGGTATGATACAAATTCAAAATGTTTACTCTTAATAGGCAGTCCAGGCGCAGGCAAAAGTGTATTGTGCGCACAATTGTCTCATTATATGGCACAATGTGCTGGATTGTTTTTTCTTGAATGGAATAATGCTGAATCTCGCATACTAAAAAACATTCTGATAAGCATCGTTTTCCAATTGTGTTGCAACATTGACGACTATAGGGAAAGGATTGTACCCGAATTGTCATACATAAAAGAAAACTTTTCCGAAGAGTTCATTATAAATAGATTATTGTTATATCCACTGAATTCTCTAATTGATGGTAATAGAGAAGCTCGATTTGTCATTATCGATGCAATAGATGAATTTGAGGATGAAGAAAAACAAAAGGCGTTTGCGCAAATAAAGAGACTGATTGATTGCTCCCCCAATTGGCTTCGATGGATTATCACAAGCCGTCCGATTTCGGATTCACTACATGGTTATTTCAATGCGACAGTCATAAACGTTGATAATTATGTGGATTATATTCGAAAAGATATTATGGAGTTTTGCAAAAACTATCTTGACGACAGCGAAAACGTCGAAAAGGTAGTTTCTAAAAGCAATGGCTCGTTTGTTTATGCCAAAGAACTAGTTGAAGCCATCAATCATAGGAATGTGGTTCCTTGCGATTTGGACCAACTACCTAGCTCTTTATCGGCAGTATATATGTCCAATTTCAAACGAATTCTTGATGGCGACAATTATATTGTATTCAGACCCTTTATAAGCCTGCTACTTGTCGCCCAAGAACCTATTAAATCAAATACAATAAAAAATGTATTAGATATTACTGATGAAAAACTGGCGGAACTAATTTCACGTTTGAAACCTTTTATCAACATTGAGACAAATCCAAAAGGCCAACAAACATTTTCAATATACCACAAATCTTTCTCGGATTGGCTATTTTCACAAGAATCCTCCTCATATAAAGTTTCAAAAGAAACTGCCCATCATATTTTCGCGGAATATGTAGTTAAACACATGGAAACGATTGTAAACGACGAGTATCTTTCGAAACATGCATATACCCATCTTAGAAACGCAAAGGAATGGGTGAATCTTGATTATTCATTAAAAAAGGAACTCCTTCTATCGTGCATTATTGCTTCTGATTTATTTGGTAATCTTTCTTTTGAGAACCAGTATTTGACCTTATATTCTGAGGAATTAGAAGAGGATATGCCATACCTCAAAGCAAAGCTTCATTATTTGCAAAAAACAAATAGTAAGGAAATTGAAACGGTTGCCGAAAAATTGCTGGCATCAAGTAATAATTGCATGGATGATAAGTCAAAATTTGAAGCGGTGGTAAAAGCATCAATTGGCCTCTTTTATGCAGGCAAAGATTTTGCCAGCCATGAACTACTAAAGTCGCTGAGTTCAGAGTATAAAGATTTGATGGAGAAAGATGATAAATATGCTGCTATGTATGCTCATGCGATTAGTCTTTCTTCTCACGACTTCGACTTTAATGAAGATGTGGTTAATGCAGCTGATGTTTCTGCCCGCTTAAACAATAAACAAAATAATAGTTATACGCATTTTGTTGCATTGGTAAACAAATTTGATGCGCTAATGGGTTGTGGAAAGATATATCAAGCTTATTCCACCGCCCTTACTGTTTTTAGATTGAATGAAGAAAAATACTTTATTCATGTTGATGACATCCTGCAAATCTGTTATGCAAACTTGCTTCAGACATCAGGAAGAGTTATGGAGGCTTTGAGCTATTATGAAAGAGGATTGAGCCTCGCTAAAAGAATCCACAAGTGGGATTATTTGTATGGTAGTATTTGGAGAGAATTGGCCATTGCCCGTTTTGGCGACAGTTCTTGCCTTAATCGATTGAAATCGTTTATTGCTATGGCGTCGGAAACAAATTACAAATACCTGGTATCACTTGGAGAATGTTTTTATGTACTCTCAGTTTATTTACTGGAAAAGTGCATCGTGATTGACCATAGTATAAAAGAGAATTTGTTAAAAGCTATCAAAGTCGTGTCCTCTTATGGTTTTCAAGGTCATATGGTTCAAGTTAAGGCTGCCGCATATTTGAGAGGATGGAATGATTTAATTGACAAACCATTAGAATTTGAAGATATTTTTGTGTCTTTAAACAGGTGTCAAGGTATTAAAGGATGTCCTGATGTAATTAATGCTTTTTTGGCTTCGCAAAAAAACAATGCAGAAGCACAACAATGGTATGAAAAATACCTTTCAGAGTTGATTCGGTATAAACAATCTTATTACGAAAACAACTATTCTGGGCTTTCATTAGAACCTAAATTAAATATGCCATATTGTGCGATATGCGAAGCAAAATGCTGCTATGATGGTGCCTATCTAGAAACATCGGAATCTGAAATTATTGAACAGTTTGTGACAGAACACCAAGACCGATTTGACGGCTTGCAACAGAATTACATCGTTCAAGGCACTTGGCAAGGTTTAGAACACTTAAAGAAAACCGCTACAAAAGACTTTGAATATAAAGGTGAATTCCCAGCACATTTCAACAATACACGATGTGTGTTTTGTAACGATGAAGGCATGTGTATGTTGCAAGTTGTTGCAACAGACATTCAGATGCATCCATGGGCAATCAAGCCTAGAGCTTGCTGGTCATTCCCAATACATGGAATTAAGAACGGCAAGATTATCCCTCCGCCCAAATTGGACGAGCCTGATCCAAATAACATTGGTCCAGAGTATCCCGGTTACGTCACTTGTCTTCCATGTGGTAAAGCGCAACTTCAAGGAGAATCATGGAGAGACATATATAAAAACGAGGTTGAATACTATTTGTATCTTATGAAAAGTGGACAACTTCAATAAACTGTAATAGTCCACATGTCAAATGAAAAACAATGATTTATGGCATACACGGCATTAAACGAAATGAAAGAAACACTTCAAGCCAAGTTCAAAGGCATTGAAATGGGTCCAAGTTCTCCTACTGAGATAAAGACAGGCCAAAAAGTAGATTTTAAAACAGCTATCAAGCATTTTATTCACGAGCGATGCGTTGATTTAAGATTTGATTCAAAAATTGACAATGAGGAAAAGCTAACGGGAGTTTTTAAAGGCAAAAGTATTAGAGAAGGACAAATACCATATAATATGCAAATGGATATTGACAGGCTTTGTCTAGCACGTGCCATTGAAAGGTTTCTTGAATCAGGAAGTAAAGATGATGCATTTGATGTGTATTTTTGTTTCTTGGAGATGTTTGGTGGTGGGTACAGCAGTTCAAGACGAATGATAGAATTATTGTCCGAATATGAGTCTACAGCAAGTACAATGCTTATGTCTCACAGAGATCATTATTCGCATTCAGTATATGTCTTTTTGTTGGGTGTGGCTATATATGATGCAATTCCAACAGTTAGAGAACAATACAGGAAGTTTTACAGTATAATAGACGATAAGACAGCGGCTCATCATTTTTTGCAGTTTTGGGGGGTAACCGCATTATTTCATGATATTGGTTATCCATTTGAAATAGCATTTGAGCAAGTCAAGTCCTATTTTTCACAGCGAGGCAAGGAAAACGGCAAAACTGCTCATATTGAGCCTATACCGTTTATTTGTTTCGGCAACATGGACGACTATCTAAAACTTGATAATCGCACTAGAGATAGGCTTAAAGATTGGTACAAAAAGGATTTTGGCACCATTGAAGAATGGTTGGCATACGATATTGCAAACCTAATACATAGAAGTGATTGTGAACGGATTAATAATAAAACAGACAATGACATTCTTAATATTCTAAAAAAAGAGGCCAGACCTTCAGATAACAAAAAATACATTGATCATGCTTACTTCAGCACGATTGTTTTGTTTAAAGAATTATTTGAAGCATTGGATAGAGATGACAGCAATAATCCGTTGAAAAAAGAACACATGGATGCCTTGACAGCGATAGCAATTCACAATTCCTTATATAAAAGAAAAATATCCGAAGACTATGAATTAAAACTTGACGATCATGCTTTTATGATAGATTGGCATCCTCTTGCATATCTGTTACAGCTTACGGATGAACTCCAATGTTGGGACCGAGCCTCTTATGGCCGTAACACAAGAACTGAACTACATTCAATGTCTTGTGATCTTGAATTTGACAAAAATGGCATTTATGCCGAGTATGTTTATGACATGGCTGAAAGCAAAAAGATCATTGATTATTGGAATAATTACGAGGAGTATGAACGTAATCCTGAAACAATAAAAAAACCCAGGCTTAAAAAATACTCTGACATGACACATGACAACGCTTTTGCCCAAGAAATTGGATTGATTGTTGCTTTGAGCAACTATGGCAGTTGCAAGGGGAGTATAAGGCTTGTGGTTACTCAAAAGGTTGAAAAAGCAGATTGGCAAAAAAAACATGTTTATTTATCAACAAGTAATTTTATTCATATTTACGAATTCGCTGCAGCATTAAATGCACAGTATAATAAAGACTATGTTTCCAATAAAACCATATTGGATGATTTCGACAATCTCTCATTGGAGTATAAGCTGTCAAATATAGGTAAAACAAAATTCTTTGCCTCAGTTCTTGATCAAATAGGTTGTTTCTACACAGATCGCCCAGTTGCTTATGAGATGGTGACAAGCTTTACCAATGAAGAACTCATTCATTTAGGGGTTCTCGAACACAAACGTTGGGAAAAAGAAAAACAAGTTATGTGCTGGCTCCCCGGAGGCAACATGGGAACGAGCCTAAAAGCTAATGATAATCAATTGAGAGAATTGTCACGGATGCATTACGATTTGGATGTTAAATTCGATGACTTAAGCATTGAAGCGCAATCAAAAGACTATAGCCATTTGAATACAATGATAAATAAACTTCTTGAATTTGATGGCATCAGAGTGTATAGGTATAAATCGGTCTAAAGTTCGCCCCTTTCAGTTGAGTGTGAAGTCTCTTCCCGCATTCTCACCTCCATAAGGACATTGTCAGCACTTTCCGTGTTGAGATTTAAATGCTGTAGAACTATCCTTAAGGTTCTAGCTGTTTCTTTTGCTTCAATGTTACGATTGAGTTTAAGAAGAATACAGGACTTGAAGAAAAGCATATTGGCACTATGCTGGGTGTCAAGCGTCTGCAAGGTACTATCACCTAAATACTCGTTCATGAGTTCCAAAGCTTCAAGCATATCTTTTTGACTATCCGTACCAATTGCAGCCATGCCATAAGTTGAAATAGCAGGTGAAATGATTTCTTCTTGCAATAAATGCATGTGTTCTTTAATAGTTGGAATATCAGCTCTAAGTAATCCAAGAGCCTTATGCACTTCACCTTTGTCTATATAGCACTTAGCTGATATCATATCGACACCTATTACCATAGGCCCTTTCAGTTTTCCTCGCAGGCTATTACCGACAGAAATGGCCTTATCATACTCTTTATTTACGTATAACGAAGTCATTTGCACTACCATTTTTGATGCATTAGCATCATCCAAATCGCTGGCTCTTTTGATTAAAATGCTTTCCGTTTTATTGTTAATCCAAAGTATGTCTTCTGAGTTGTCATGAATAGAAGCCACTTCAATCCAACGATGATACATCTCGGCACGTTCCTTTTCAGTAGAATGAACAGGAACGTCCTTGAAGTAAGAGAGACTCCAATCGTCAAGTTTAAAGCCGTTATATGATGCAAGTTCCGAACAATGCATCTGTACGTAAGGAGACATGTCTGGGTCGTTGGAGTTGCGCATGGTGTAACCATGCTGATATAGAGCTTGCCAATATGATATGCGCTCATCCATAGTAAAAAGCCTGTCTGCAAAAATATAGGTAGCCCACCTGTACAGAGATTCATAATTACACGTACGAAGATATATGTTTGGCAGAATCTTTACCTGACGCTCTAGGAGTTGAGCATCTTCCTGTATTTTATAGACGTTGGGCGTACCCATAGCATTGGTATGCTGTAAATTCAGCTTAAGTAGATTCTCGAAATAATTAGAAAGGATGGAAACTGTATCACTTATGCAATCGGAAAGATTGTTAAATATTGCCCGACATGCTGCGTCAGAGGCAATATAGTAGTAGTACTTATTTTTGATGCGACAAAAGTTGAGTACATAGGGACGAACTAAAGCCCACTCCAATGGGTTGTGGGAGAAAAGATCTCTAATTTCATGTTCCTGGAATCCGTCAGGTACCAATGCCATGGCCACCAGTACTTGAATAGCAATTCGTCCGCCTTCATCGGCAGCGAATTGTTTGCGAATATTGTCGACCAAAAGGCCAAACACCTCCTCCTCATTCTTCACCGATGCAACCTCCGTGATGTATTGGTCAAGTTCCTCATGCGAACCGAAACAGACAAGTAAATTAAGAATATAGGAAAGCAACTGTGGGCTACCGCCTATGTTGGTCATAATACGGCGGCACTGCTCTCCACCTTCGTCAAGATGTTTTCCGTAACGTTTTAGATAGTTTGTGATATAATCTGTAGCTTGGTTGGTATCAAGATTTCCAATTTCGATAATTGAAGCCTTTATCACGTCCTTCAAATGGAGATAAGCTTTTGTATTGATAGAAGCAGAATAGATAAAACGGATATATGGCAGGTTTTCGAGCAATGCAAAAAGAAACAACTCATTGCTATTGAGGCCATCCAAATTGTCAATGGCAACGTATAATGGTTTATTGGTGCCTTTCTTCAGTCGCTTCTGCAATATTTTTATTTTTTTCTTTGTCGGTTTGGCAACAAAATCCGTGACATACTTAGTAATAGAATCAATGGTTTCCTCGGCAGTTTCCTCATCGACGCGCTCTTGATTACCAAAAGCAGACTTAAAAAGCATAACTGGCATTTTTATAGTTAACTTCACTGCAAACTTGAACAGCATTATTGGCAGGCCAACAAGGCATCCCGTTAATTCAATACGATTATTCTGCTTGCGGTTACGAATACCGAGGGCGTTTATCAGTTCATCAAGGACAAAATCAATACCAGAATCATTGTTATTTACATGCTCCCAATCGACGTAGACAACTATGGCTCCTTGTTTGCGTAAAAAAGCCACTTCCTGAGCCAACAGGTGTGATTTTCCACGACCTTTCCAACCAGTAATGCATAGCATTTTGTTGCGACTGGAATCATTTGACGGCATTGAATCCATCGTTTCCCATATTCGCAATTGTCTGGAATAACGATTGAGAGAAAAAAGGGTAGTCGAACGCATCCGTAGTACTTGCTCATGGTAACGAAAATCTCTGCTAGCCGAATCGCCTTCTTGTATAGGGAAAGCCTTTTCAATAACGGACTGTAGGTCCTTCAATACCATTTTGGCAAGTTGTTCGGGACTATCGTATTCACTCACAGGATAATCCTGCTGATTGCGAATCTTGTTCTTCAGCATTTGAAGCTTGCGCTCCGCTTCAGAACCTGGCAGTTCACAAAACTCAGCAGGCACCTGCATTTTATCAGAGCGGATATAGAAGGCAGCATTCATATCGTTCGAATACTTACGCAATACCGCATACTGCATCTCCATTTCTGTAATACTCAAGCCTGCGTGAAGTGCCTCGTCCATCCAATCCCAACGATTGCGTAAGTTTTCCAATCGCCCCCCCAAGTCCTGTTCTGTTGGCTGCCAACCATAACGATTACCAAGGATTCCAATAAAAAAAGGACGAGAATCATCAATTTCCTGCATGCAGGTTTCTAGCACACGTCCTTGCTTTGCGGCATCCTCATTGATGCCCCAACGCAGATCTATTTGGAAAAATTCAACGCCACGTTTATCGCACAACTCCTTTATATTAGGAAATATATCCGACAAAGCCTGGCGCTCTGCTTCCATGTCTTTAAATGTTGACGACAAAAACAGACGAAACTGCCTAGTTTGTGGTACTGAAGAGATAGTGCTCATCTGTTATGAAGTTCACGGAGTTCTGCGATTTTCCTTCTAGTATTGGAAATTTGGAAAAGCAATACTATGATGATACCCCAAACATTGGAAACAACACCAAACCAGAACCAAAAATTATAGCTCTTGCAACGCAAAGGCGCACGGATGTACCATGGATCTTTAAACCATGAAATAATCCAATTAGGAAGCCAAAAGACTCCTTGTATAAACGCTGCAAACCACCCTTGGACTTTGTTTGCATTAATTGGGAAAATAAGCGCAAGAACAATAAAAATCCCAAGTGTTAATAGTACCCCAAACAAACTACCAGCTAAATTTCCGATAGTTTTACTTGCTTTGATTATATCGTCGTCTTCCATCTATTTTGCACTGATATGTCATCGTGCGCAACCTTATTGCTCCGATCCTCCAACAGAACGTTATTCTTTAACAAAGAAGGCATGAGGTTTTGTGCTACAAAAGTGTCCTTTTCCTTAATATGCATGGACTGTCGCAAGCACCTTCTTACTTACCTCGTTCAATTTCTATAGTAAGTGGCGGCAAAATTACAAAAAAAGTAATACTAGGTCATCACAACAAACGACTTCCTTAAGGATATCACAAATATATCGCTACCATCCTATTGGACATATGCCAAACTTAAGCAAAGCAGAAACCTGCCAGCGGTGTTGTACTGGTATTCTTTCCAATCTTTTTCGCCCCAATATCCCCAAAAATTTAGCTCATAGTGATATAAATTGAGAAAGCCCCATGTCTTATTTAATTGAAAGCAATTAATAATAAGAACAAAAGCCATGAAAACGACAAAAGAATTCGACAAAGACTTCCGACCGAAAACTCGGTCAAAATGCGAAGAAGAGCAAGCCGTACCCTTGACTCTTTTAAGCAGCAACGATGTACTAATTAGAGCCCAGCTAACCTATGTTAGATTCGGATTAACACCAATTAATCAATAAATTTTTAAACCAACCGATCATGAACACCACTACATCAAACGATCCAATTATGGCCGCCGTCGGCGAAGATATGAACCAAATGATTACGGGGGGTGACCAGCTCCCTTCACGAGACGCTTCTGGTAATCGCTTCTATAACCATGGTGAGAACAGGATATTACGAAGCTATGAACCAAAGGTGCGCCTAATCCAGAATGCCATCACAAAGGCATTGAAGGAACTAGGAATTGGTGAGGCCACCCGTAAAATCCTTGGCACTGAACTTCAAGCTGCACAAGAGAAGTACGAAAAAGACCAACATGTTGATGAGAACGAACTTGTTGAATTAAATGACCAAATTGAAAAAACTGAATTGGAAGTCAATCAAATGCCACTTTCCGTAAACAATGGTGTTCCCCCCAAAAAGGATAAGAAAAGGAAGATGAATGGCTTGCTTTCCTTCCTGCTAGTGGCTTTTATCGCAGAATTCGTGGCTTTCCTTGCCACATTCAATCTGCAACAGGAAAATCTTTCCACGGATGCCATTTGGTGGAGGTTGGCCTATATCGGAGTCATCTACGTTTACACCATCATCCTCTATCTGAAGTATATGAAGACTCGTGTCCCAGCCGTAAAAAGCCTGCTTATCGGATGCATCCTCATGGGCTTCATCTGCCTGCTCCACGCCATTGCCGTGACCTTCCTCAATCTCGATGTCATCACTACCACCAGTGCAGGGTACGACCTCACTCAAATCGAACCAGTTAAGACCGAGACCGACACAAGTATCCTTTCAAATTTGATTTCCAAGCCCGGCTTGGCGGAGTTCCTCATTGCCACGATGCTGGTCTTCGTAGGGGAGATTGTCACCATCGATGGTAGGAAGAAGGAGGCAGTTGAAACTCCCGCTGAAACCACATCCGTGTCCTCAGAGGAACCTATCACAATCGACTTTGAAGCTGCTGCACAGCAAAACGCTTCTCGCCACCTTGCCATCCTCAAAGAAAGACGGACGAAACTGCTTGAACGCTGCAACAAGAGGACAGCTGCGTTCGAAGAGTATGTGAACAGCATAAACGCTCAACTTGAAGCAAACGAGCTGAAGATGGAGCAAGCCCAAACCGATTTGGACAAAAACCAACAGGAAATGGAAACCTTGCTCGACAAGGTGGTCTCTAACCTCGCCAACTATCGGAAGCTCCTCCTGAACGAACTCGCCTTCAGGCTCGCCGTCGAGGTGTCATCCTTCAAGTACGAACCTGCCACGAAGGCTGATGTCAAAACCTATTACAATCTCTAACCCTATCAATAAACCAACTTTTAATAGAATAACATTATGAAAAACAATATGATTCTTCTGTGCCTTGTGGCACTTAACTTAGTCACCTTGGGCTGCCACGCCCAAAAAATCAACGAGACGGCGGTTACATTCCTTTGCGATGCTACAGACCAGACTGTCTTCGACGCTATCGAAAGCGATTTCAACCAGAACTTGAACACGTTCTTTACCAACACGGGTATCGGTACAATCGACTTTGGACAACGCTTGACCATCCGCATGGCTGCCATCGACGAAAGCGACCAGCTTTCATTGCAAAGTAGGTCTATTGCTTTAACCGATAAAAGAGTGTCCAAAAAGGAAGCTGAGCGACAGCGCAATCCGCGTCCACTGTTGGAATTGATTAGCACGGAACTGGCTAAATACAAGCAGCTCAGTGAGAAAACGATGACCTCGTCACCCATTATCGATGTAACGCTCAAAGTTTTCCGTGAGATGAACACCGAAGCGCGCGAGATAATCGTCATCAGCACCGATGGTCTGGAGAATAGTAACTATGCCAACTTCTACAAAAACATCCCAACTTCAGAACAGGCCGTCGAGAAGCTTATTTCCAAAATTGATCCCATCCTGTTGGCCGAGGCCAAAGAACAGATTGCCTTAACTGATCCTGAAGTGGTCGTTGTCCTTAAACCCAATGATAAGGTGAAAAAGACTGCGGAACTGAAAAAGTTCTACAACGAGTTTTTCCGCCAACTGGGTGTGAACACCATCCGTTTCATCGATTCTCTCAACAATAACCCACGCCTGCCATGAATAGTATCTTAATTATCACGCTGATAGCCTTTGTGGCTTTCCTGCTGATCCTAGGTTTTGGCATCTTGAAGGATTTCAGTCGTATGTGGTTTAAACACAGCACCAAAAAAGTGTTCGTTGGCAAGCAAGGTGTCAACTACTACAGCGAACTGGCTACCACTTTGGTTGTGGTTCTCTTCATTGCCATAGCTGCAGCTATCTTCAAAGGTGCTGCCACCATCCTTGTAGCCATGGCAACCACCGAAGATATTGCAACTTTCACCACCGCGTTAAGAGGCACTTTTTCCTCATATACAACCGAGTTGCAAAGTCCCAAGAATCATGTCTTGTTATTCTTGCTCAATCCAGCCCTGAAGATGCTCGTCGTCCTAACATTGATGGGAGGCATAAGGCTTTTCTTCGCCCGTATCAATAAGAAAGCCGGAGGCGACTGCTTCAACGAGGCCGATGTCCTCTATTTCACCTCTCTTGGTGTACTGTTCCTCATCGCGGTCGAAATCCTATGCCACATCCAAGATATTAAGTTAGTGAATGCATTCTCAAATACTGCCTATACGCTGCTCGACAAATTTTCTTACATCCTCATCTTCCTTACACTTGAAGAGGTGATGATGCTACGCTCCAATAAAGACCGGCTGACCGAGGCCATAGACAAATACCTTATTACCGCCCGCATTGAGAGAAAAACGATGCTGTCTGATTGGAAACAGTTGGTTTTGGCTTATGTGTTGTGTCTCTCAATGGCCTTGCCCTGCTATTTGGGTTTCCAATGGATCAGGGACAATATCACATTGATGACTGTGTTCATCGTTGTGTTGGGCATTGCGTTGTTGGTCATGAAGAAGGTTTTCAGTGACGCATGGAACCTAATGGGAACTGTCATGTTCGCAAGTGCTTTTGAGATGCCTATAGATGATACACCATTTAGCAACAAGTCAAGGCTGCCTGTCATTATAGGGCTGTTTGGGCTAGGTGGCCTTCTTGTTGCGTTTGGTATTGCCTTCCCCCGTCAGATGTTCATGTTGTTGCTGATTATGGCTGTTGCTGTATGCCTCATGGCATTCGGCATCGTCGCCATCTATTTTCTAACGATGGGCATCTGTTCTCTCATTGCTTGTATCACCAAGAGAGACGCTTCAACCTCGTCAGCTGAAAAATGCTTCACTTATGTGGGTTGGGTGCTGTCATCATTGCCAAAGGCCATCGCTGCTTCAGTCCTGGTCTCAACTTTGGCTTTCATGGCGATGACTTGCTTTCCTAAAGATCTCAATTGTGATAATATCTATCCCAACTGTTCTATTGTCGATACCAACGGCAACTGGCTCTATATCGATTCGGAAGAACACGACCATTATTATGCACCAGTGCAATATGATGAGTTGCCCGAGTTTTTCAAGAGGGCTTTGGTGTATCAGGAGGATCGCTGCTTCTTTCAACAGAACGAACTTCTTCCGAACACGTCTAACTGGCACGGTATCAGCCTTTCCGTGTTCCGTGGCAGGGGAGGCTCCAACATCAATGCCCAACTCGTAAAAAATATCACCTACATCGATTCGGATGTATATCCTCGCGATTTGAGCCGCAAACTCTCAGAAATGGTTTCAGGATATCAAATTTCCCAAAAGGAGACACCTGAAGAAATCATGGAGAAATATGTCAACGTTGCTGCTTTTCATGGCACATTTGCTGGCTTCCGTGGACTTAATGCTGCTGCGCTTTATGCCTTTGGCAAACCCATTGGTCAACTCAATTATGCCCAGCATTTCTATTTAGTGACTACCTTGCCAAGAAGCAAATTTGTAAAAGGGGAGAATGCTTGTATTGCCTACAATGCAGTTCAAAGTGATTCTACTGGCTTGGTGAAAAATGTCCTTTTAAATAAAGCTCAGCGTTGGTACGACGAGGGACTTATCAGCAAGAAAGAGCTAAACACATTAAAGCGTCAGAATTTGGATTTCACCAATTGTCGCTACAATAGTAATATCCCAATGGCCACACGTCTCCGTTTCGAAAGGAACAGAGTGCTTCCTGGCCGTCATCTGAGTTACATTACGCTCGAAAACGAGCAGGCTATGACTCGCGCCTATAATGGCCTTCGCAACAGTAGCGTCTTTCGTAAAAACGGAGCCGAACTTGAAGTTGCCAGCATTGTCGTGGATGTCCACAACGGCCATGTCATTGCCCACTACAGCAGTGGCATGATTGACTACGTAGACTACCGAGACGGTTTTGCCATTGGCAGCCTTGGGAAACCGTTTATCGTGGCCCAGATGCTTGAAATGGGTGCAAGCCCCAATTTCACTCTATATGATGGCCAAAAAAATGGAAGAAAGACACCCAAGAACGCCAATCACGGTTGGAGCAACAGATATGTTACTATCACCGAGGCGTTAAGCAGGTCATTAAATGCGCCCTTCGTGAACCTGCAAGATTTAAATCTCAATCCCAGGCAGGTTTTCCTCCGCAATGAAGATAGCTATCGCAAAATGGGAATCAGGTCAGAGCAACGCCATGTTGAAATGTGTGAAGACACATACAATTATCCCCTTGGCATTCGTCAAATGTACGTGACCGAGGTAGCTGCTGCATTCCAGACGCTCATGAATGATGGGCTGTGCTATCCGCTTCGCGAATATGATTTAGGCGACTCCATAGTGCCCATACGCATCTATGAGGCCAAAAACGTGGCCGTAGTAAAGCAAGCCCTTAGCCAAACAATCGTGAGCGGCACAATGAAAGCTTACCGCACAACCTTGCCTGAAGGCCGCACATATTACGCTAAAACTGGTACTTCAACCCGCCAGCAATATGGCTGGGGGGTGGTTAGTGACGGCAACCTTTTGGTGGTCTCGCTTGCATCGTATGGCCGTTGCCAAGGCGACAACATGATTCTTGGTGTAGAGCCTCTATATGGTGGCTCCACTGCAGGCCTGATGTCGGTGCTGGTTTATAATGAAATCAAGAAAGTGACGTTATAAAAAAAACATGGTTAATATGAAAAAGAATTTACTTTCTGCGCTATTGGTCATGCTTACAATAGCGTTGTGTTGCTGCAACAATAAAAAGGCAGAATGTGTCGATTGCAAGGCTCCAGAGCATCGCTCCGATGAAGAAGCTTGCCGACTTATCTTTAACTCTATCGCCAATGGCAATAAGGAAACCTTCGCAGATTTGGTTCGCTACCCGTTGTATAGACGATATCCTTTAAGGAACATATATACTAAAGACGAAATGGTCAAGTATTTCGATTTTCTCTTTGATGATGAATTTAGAAACACTATCCGTGCGTTAAGACTCGATGAATGGCAAGAGGTTGGATGGCGAGGATTCACGATTATGTCTGGCGAATTATGGGAAGATGGTGGTGAATTGGTGGCCGTAAACTATTCTTCGCCTGTCGAGCAAAGGTTGCGTGATTCGTTGATCAAAGTGGAGTTCGATGATTTACATCCATCTCTGCAAGGTGACTGGACACCCGTTGACAGACTGATGTTAGCTGATGATGTTTATGGCTTTGCGCGTATTGACAAAAGCAGCGTGAGCGACACACTATATAGGCTTAGCTTATTCGCAAAGAATGCCGAAATAGGAGACAAGCCTGTTGCATGTCTTAACGGATTTGCCCAATATGAAGGCAACATGGGTGATGGGTACTTCTATTTTAAATCCCAAGATACAGTGGCCAGTTATAGTTTTGGTTGCGAGCCCGAAGAAAGTGCCTCGGTTGATACCTGGAACCACCTTCATTGGATGGATAAAAGCATACCTTGTAAAGATAACTATTATCAGATTGATTATGCTTATTAAAGGATTGTTTATTGTTCTAACACAAACTCACATTGCTCAATTCTCGGCCAAACTTCTTATATAATTCGCTTTCGGCTTGAGCATACAATTCTGCAGCAAACAAATCCCAGAAGCCGCTGAGGAGTTTTTCAAAAGGTTTGTAAAAGAGTAGAACACCGAGAACCTCATCTTCCTTGATTTCGACGGTGTGATGGATACGGCCTATTATGGCCATGTCCTTGCGAAAGAAGGCCGTCCCGCAAACGATGGGTTTGGGGCTGTCTTTGACCCAAATTGCGTTAAGTGCCTGAAGGAAATCATTGACAAGACAGGAGCCAAAATAGTGGTAACGTCTTCAAGGAAGTCGCTGATGTCATCCTTGATGACATCGATGAGAGCAATTTCAACGAGCATCAGCTGCCCAGGTTGATTGTTGTCAATGCTTATCAAGGCCTTAATAAGGAAGCCGCTGGAAGGGCGATTGAATTGCTTAAAGTAAGTGGTGAGGAATGATTGTATTATTGCCATCTATTGTTTTCCCTAGCCAGCTCTTTGCCTTTCTTGGTGGCCATCTTCTGAGGAATGGGGGTGATACCGACGCGACCGAGGTCGAGGCGGTCGGCATCGAAACAGGCATCGATGGTGGGATTGCCCGTGCTGTGGGTGCTAGTGTGAAGCTGGATGGCTTTCTGGAGCATTTCAAACTGTTGGCCTGACAAGTCCTTCAACAGGGTCTTTCTTAGGCCAACTATCATATTGGCTGCACGAGGGCCATGCTCCTCGTCGTAGCTGTCATCTTCACGGCGGCTGTCGTGGAGGTAGGCAAAGAGCCGGATGACGGTGACATCACACTCTGGCGTGGCCAGCAACAGGCCGTTGCGTTCGACACGTTCCCAATGCGAGATGCCATGCAGTTCTCCTAAAGTCCAGCGACTTATTGCCCATTGTATTATTTGCTCGATGTCGACCATGGGGTTGGAATTTTGCGGTGCAAAGATAATCAATATCATTTGGATATTGGGTTGTGCTATCGTTATTTGTGCTTACGTGCTAAGGAAGGGGACTTATATTGGACTTAGATCACACACTTGAAAAATTGACAAAATTTCAAATGATGCGAACGATTTTTAGCCAAATGGGTGAACGATTTTTGGCCAAATGGGTGAACGCAAAAAGACATGAGCCTATGGGAGTCGCAGGAATCGACTGGAGAGGTGTCGCTGGCCGAATTGTTTGAAACACCCGAACAGGTTGGAGCCATCAACAATATGGACATTGGCGGTTGACATGAAAAACGAAATAGCCTTGGATCATCGACCGCTGCGAATCAATGATGCCTGCCGCTTGACAGGGAAAAATAGTTTTCATATCTTTGCATTTTATATCAAATGCAGACCTATGAAACACACATTTACCTTATTCCTTCTGGGCTTTGCTTTGTTGTTTGCAGCCTGCAACAACACGCCAAAACCTGCTGAACCGATTGAAAACAGCGAATCCGACGTCGATTGGGACATGCCGCTCTATGAGCTGAACGCCCTGGGCGACACTAACTGCGTTTGGACTTACCAAGACACAGAAGAAGGCCGTACCGTTGTCCAACTGTCGGAGGAAGAAGACTCTTACTACGATCGCTATGAATATCATTACGACCGTGATGGACACCTAATGGCCATGAAAGTGGAGAACGGCCCGTGGAAAGTCAGGACCCGCGAGGTCACCTATTCCATCGACTATGATATGAAGACGCGAGTGGGAGAGGGCAAAGAATATGCCGATGGCGATCCGCAATTCTATGCCGTCAGGGAAGAGTCGTTCTTCCTTGACGACAACTACCTGTACGATACCTTGACGTACAATTACGACGCCGTTGTGTCGTGGGATGAGTTGGATCATGACGGGGACGGTGCCCCAGATGCTTTGCCAAGCCCTGTGTGGGAGGACTATACCCTTCAACGCACAAGGTACGAGCAGACCGCCAACGGCTTGAAACCAGCTGAGAAAATGTATTATGCAGGCGTTGACGATCAGGGGAATCCACTCCTCAATGCCAGGGTGGAATATACCTACGATGCAGAGGGACGGCTCTCAAGCGAGACCACATATTACCAGAGTGGCGATGAGGAAACTAGAAACTATACCTACGAAGGCAATGTCAGGACGATGCGTGTCGCTCCATACGATGCAGAGATTAAGACGTATTATGAGATAAAAGATAAAAGATAAGAGATAAAAGATAAAAGTTATGAGACTACTATTGATTAGCAACTCCACCAACTTTGGGGAGACCTATCTGGCATGGGCATGCAACCAGATCGAGTATTTCTGCCTGCAAAACAACCTGAATCCCAACAGCAAGATCGTCTTCGTGCCTTTCGCGGGCGTGAACATCGCAGGGAAAGCCTATCCCGACAGCTACGATGCCTACGAGGCACGTGTGCAAAAGGTGTTCTTTGAGAAGTTCGGCTTCACGGATTTCACTTCGGTGCATCATTTTGATGACAAAGTGAAAGCAGTGAAAGAAGCGGACTGCATCGTTGTGGGTGGCGGCAACACCTTCCATCTCGTTGCTGAGATGCACAAATATGGTTTGATGGATGCCATCCACGAACGTGCCTTGGCAGGCGTGCCTTACATCGGATGGAGCGCCGGCAGCAACGTGGCTTGCCCGACGCTGTGCACCACCAACGACATGCCCATCGTGCAACCGGCTTCGTTCAAGACGCTGAACCTGGTGCCGTTCCAGATCAACCCGCATTACCTCGACCCGCATCCGGAGATAGACAAGATGATCAAGCACGGCGGCGAGACGCGTCAGGACCGTATCAACGAATACCTGGCAGTGAATCAACAGATGGTGGTGGTCGGACTGCGTGAAGCCACCTCGTTGTGGGTTACCGATGGCAAGATGATGCTTAAGGGTGGCAAGAAGATGATCGTCATGCAGTATGGCAAGGAAGCTGTCGAGATTGAACCGAATACCGACGTCACCTTCCTGCTGCAAGGCCAACAGGCATAAATGGATCCTAACGACATAAAGAAAGGCCTTACTTCCGAACAGGTCGAGAAAAGTCGGCTTGAACACGGAAACAACCTGCTGACTCCTCCCAAAAAGGAGCCGGTGTGGAAGCTTTTCCTTGAAAAATTCAAGGATCCCATCATCCGTATCCTCCTCATCACCTTGATGCTGTCGGTGGCGGTGTCGCTATACCAGTATTTCACGGGTGTGGCTGATGCCCGGATTCTGCTGGAACCGCTGGGCATCTTCATTGCGGTGATGCTGGCCACCTGCGTGGGCTTTGCCTTTGAGCTGAGCGCCAATCGCAAGTTCGACATCCTCAACAAGGCCAAGGACGAAGAGAAGGTGACCGTGATGCGTGACGGTCTCATCACACAAATCGAACGCAAGGAGGTCGTGGTGGGCGATCTTGTTTTTATCAATCCGGGAGACGAAATTCCAGCCGATGGTACCTTGGTAGAGGCCATCGCCCTGCAGATCAACGAATCCACGCTGACAGGTGAACCGATGGCGCAAAAGACGGTGGTGGAAGAGGAGTTCGACCAAGAGGCCACCTATCCCTCCAACTATGTGTGTCGCGGCTGTACGGTCCTCGACGGCAACGGCATCTTCGTGGTGGACAAGGTGGGTGATGCCACTGAATGGGGCAAGGTGTATCGTGGTGCGCAGATCGACAACAAGGTGAAGACGCCTTTGAATGAACAGCTCGACAGGTTGGGACATGCCATCACCATTGCCAGCTATGTGATCGCCGGATTGATCGTGGCTTTCAGGCTGTTGATGTATCTTACCGACGAATGCCAGCCCTTTGAGTGGATGGACTTCGCCCGATATCTCCTGAATACCGTCATGCTGGCCATCACCTTGATTGTGGTGGCCGTCCCCGAAGGACTCCCGATGAGCGTCACGTTGAGTTTGGCGTTGAGCATGAAGCGCATGTTGGAGACGAACAACCTGGTGCGCAAGATGCATGCCTGCGAGACCATGGGTGCCTCCACAGTGATCTGCACTGACAAGACGGGCACCTTGACCCAAAACAAGATGCGCGTCAGCGAGTTCAAGATCTACGGCTTGCACGACAACAAGCTCGACGATTCGCAGACTTCCGCGCTGGTCAAGGAAGGCATTGCGATGAACTCCACGGCTTTCCTCGACTTCTCCAACAAACAGGAAGTCAAATCGGTGGGCAATCCTACCGAGGCGGCGCTGCTGATGTGGCTTTTCAGGCGGAATGTCGATTTCATCAGCTACCGCGACCATACCAAGATCGTCAAGCAGGTGCCATTTTCGACGAAATACAAATACATGGCGACTATCGTGGGCACCGACGATCCCAACCTGTTGCTGATGTATGTGAAGGGCGCTCCCGAACTGGTGCTGAAACGCTGTTCCAAGATCAGGATGCCGGAAGGAGAGGTGGACGTGGAGCCGTATCGGGCCATGGTGGAGGAACATCTCCTGCGTTGCCAGAACCAGGCGATGCGGACGTTGGGATTCGCCTATCAATATGTGGCGAAGAATACTGTGGATTCCTTGTTTGATGGGGAGAAATTAGCCACGGAAGACCTTTGTTATCTGGGCACTGCGTCCATCTCGGATCCCATTCGCGAGGACGTTCCCGATGCCATCAAGGATTGCATTGCGGCGGGCATCAATGTCAAGATCGTCACGGGCGACACTTCGGGAACCGCGAAGGAGATTGGACGGCAAATCGGCTTGTGGACCGAGGAGGATACGGACGACCGAAACCTCATCACGGGGAAGGACTTTGGCAGGATGAACGATGAGGAACTGTGCGAAAGGATAGGGGACATCAAGATTGTTTCGAGGGCGAGACCCATGGACAAGGAACGGTTGGTGCGCCTCTTGCAGCAAAACGGGGAGGTGGTGGCGGTTACCGGCGATGGCACCAACGACGCGCCTGCCTTGAATATGGCGCAGATAGGCCTTTCCATGGGCGACGGCACCTCGGTGGCCAAGGAGGCCAGCGACATCACCATCCTCGACAACTCGTTCCGTAGCATCGCCCGAGCCGTTGTTTGGGGGCGTTCGCTGTACCATAACATCCAACGGTTCATCCTGTTCCAGATGACCATCAATGTGGCAGCATGCCTGATTGTGCTATTAGGGTCCTTGATGGGTACCGAATCGCCTTTGACGGTGACGCAGATGCTTTGGGTGAACCTCATCATGGACACCTTCGCGGCTTTGGCATTGGCTTCGTTGCCGCCCGACAAGAAGGTGATGCAGGAGAGGCCCAGGTCAAGGGACTCCTATATCATCTCCAAGCCGATGGCATGGCGCATCTTTGGGGTGGGATTGTTCTTTGTCGTCGTGCTTTTCGGTTTCATCCAGTATTTCAGGCATGTCGATCTTGCATCCTTGGCGGACTTCTCTATGAAGGAGTATTTCGTGAATTACCTCAACTTCAGTCATGTCCACCAAGGGATCACGCCTTACGAGCTCACGCTGTTCTTTACGGTCTTCGTGTTCATGCAGTTCTGGAACATCTTTAACGCCAAGGCCTTCATGACGGGTCGATCCGCTTTCTCTGGATTGTTTACAAAAAACATAGCCAAGGGCTTTTGTTTGACCTTGGCTATCATTCTTGTGGGTCAGATCCTCATCGTCACCTTTGGCGGTGCCATGTTCGAGGTGGTTCCGCTGTCGCTTGGCGACTGGGTGAGGATTATCTTGGGAACCTCTGTGATCCTTTGGGTAGGAGAGTTGGGGAGGTTAAAGGTGAAAGGTTAAAGGTGAAAAAATAGCTTTCAGCTTTCCGTTCTCCGTTTTCAGTTTTCCGTTTTCCGTTGATACGTCACGGAATAGTTTCCCAGATCTTTCAACACCAGATGCTCTTTGGTGACTTCGTCGATCCACATGGTGTCGGCGAATTCGCGGGGATTGGTGCCCGTGTAGTTGCCTTTGAGGATCAGTTGGTCGCCGACCTTCTCCCAGGCGTTGTACTCGCGGTAACCCATGTTGATGGGGGTGACGGTGCCGTCTTTTTCCAAGGTGAAGCCCGTCTCGCCAAACACGCTGTTCTCATCGGCGGGATCGATCCAGGTGCCGGTGAGCGTCGCGTTGTTGCAAGCAGTGAAGCCCAAGCCTAGGAACAGGCTCAAGGCCATCATGAGAAATCCTTTTTTCATTGTATCTATTGCTTTATTGTTTACGGGACGATTCTGGTGCCGCAGGTCGGGTCGGTGAGGCTGGTGGCCTCGGTGATGATGGCCTGGTGACCGGTGGCTTCGACGAAGAGGATGGCGGCGCGGATCTTGGGTGCCATGCTGCCTTCGGTGAACTGACCGTCGGCGAGGTGTTTCTTGGCTTCAGCCACGGTGATGGTGTTCAATGCCTGTTCATTCTCCTTGCGGAAGTTGATATAGACCTTCGGCACGTCGGTGAGGATGTAGAACTCGTCGGCTTGGATCTGGATGGCGGTCATGGCCGAGGCGAGGTCCTTGTCGATGACGGCTTCCACGCCGCAGAGGCAGCCTTTCTTCTCGATAACAGGGATGCCGCCACCGCCAACGGTGACGACGATGTTGCCTTCATTGGCGAGGCGCTTCACGATGTCGATGTTCTGGATGCCGATGGGCTTGGGAGAAGCTACCACCTTGCGCCAGCCGCGACCTTTCGGGTCTTCCTTATAGACGGCGCCGGTCTCGGCGGCATATTGCTCAGCCTGTTCTTTGGTGTAGTAAGGGCCGACGGGTTTGGTGGGGTTCTGGAACATCGGGTCGTCCTTGTCAACGATGACCTGGGTCACCAGCGTGACGACGTTGCGACGCATGCCTTCCGCGGCAAACACCTTGTCCAGACCCATCTCAATCATGAAACCGATGAGGCCTTGGGTCTCAGCGACGCAGAAGTCGATGGGCATGTCCGGCACGTTAAACACTTGGTTTCCGGCTTCGTTTTGAAGCATCACATTGCCGACTTGGGGGCCATTGCCATGGCCGATGACAAGGTTATAATCGTTCTTGAGGAAGGGGAGCAGCGACTTGCAAGTCTCAGTCACATTCTGCATTTGTTCTCTGTAGGTTCCTCTTTGTCCGCCTCTCAAAAGGGCGTTACCACCGAAAGCAATAACGGCTAACTTCTTCATATTCAATTATTTAAATTAAAATCTCTTATCTTTGGGACTGCAAAGATAGAAAAATTTTTAATTGATAATCAAATCTCTAGCTTATTTAAATAGGTCTAGCATCCCGAGCCCCAAAAATATTCTGCCCGAGCGTAGCGAGGGCATATTAAAACGGGAAATTGTCTTCGGTGATCGACGGACGCGGTCCAAACGGTTCATCGTCGTTCATCCTGGAGCCGATGGTGATGGTGTTGTTGAAGTTGGGATTGGGGCCGAGGGTGATCTCTTCGGCGCTGGCCAAACGGTCTTGTCCGAATTCTTCGAAACGGGCGTACTGGCCGATGAAGCGCAGGTTGACCTCACCTAACTTACCGTTACGGTGCTTGGCGATGTCGATGACGGTGAAGCCTTGGGGCAGGTCGGGGTTTTCCGACTCGTTCTTGTAGTATTCAGGACGGTAGATGAACATGACCATGTCGGCATCCTGCTCGATGGCACCCGACTCACGCAAGTCGGAGAGGATGGGCTTTTTGGAGCCGGGACGCTGTTCCACGTTACGGCTCAGCTGTGACAGGGCCAGGACGGGGATCTCGAGCTCTTTGGCAAGGGCTTTGAGCGACCGTGAGATCATGGAGATTTCTTGCTCACGGTTGCCGCCGCGTTCGCTCTTGGCTGACATCAGCTGGAGGTAGTCGATGAAGACCATCTGGATGTCGTGCTGCTGTTTCAGTCGGCGGCATTTGGCGCGTAGCTCGAACACGGAGAGCTGCGGTGTGTCGTCGATGAAGATGGGCGCGTCGATGAGGGGCGTCACCTTGGTGTTCAGCTGTTGCCATTCGTGTTCCGCCAAGTCGCCCGAACGGAGTTTGTCGGCAGTGAGGGAGGTCTCCGTGGAGATCAAACGGGTCACCAACTGCACGGACGACATCTCCAAGGAGAAGAAGGCTACCGGGCGTTTGAAATCCACGGCGGCGTTGCGTGCCAGGTTGAGCGCGAAGGCGGTCTTACCCATGGAGGGACGAGCAGCCAGGATGATGAGGTCCGACTTCTGCCAGCCTTGCGTGATGCGGTCCAACTCGGTGTAGCCCGAAGGCACACCGCGCAGCTTCTGGTCGCTGTTCTTGGCGTTTTGGATCTCGGTGATGGCGCGGCCAACCAAGTCCTGCATCGAGTTGTAGCTGCGGCGCAAGTTGTTCTCACTCACTTGGAAAAGCTTGTTCTCGGCGGTATCCAACAGGTCGAATACATCGGTGGTTGGCTCGAAGGCCTCGTTGATGATCTGTGAAGAGATCACAATGAGATCCCGCTGGATATGCTTCTGCATGATGATGCGCGCGTGATACTCGATGTTGGCGGCCGACACGACGCGGTTGGTCAGCTTCGAGATGTAATAGGCACCGCCTACCGACTCCAAATCTCCGTTTTGCTTCAGCTCATTGGTCACCGTGAGGATGTCGATGGGTTCCGACTTCCCGAAGAGGTCCTTGATGGCCTTGAAAATCTTCTGATGTGCCTCTTTATAGAAGGCTTCGGGTGTCAAAATGTCGATGACCTCGTTGACGGCTTCTTTTTCGAGCATCAAGGCGCCCAAAACCACCTCTTCCAAGTCAACGGCTTGGGGTGGGATGCGTCCTTGATTGGCTAAAAGTTGTTCAGGAGTGGCTTGCGTTCTCCGTTGCAAATTGTTGGAAAACGGTCGGGTAATGGTATCAGTAGGCATAAGTGTATCTCGAGTTTAAAAAGTGAAAAATTCCGCTTTTTTCGTGAGACAAAAGTAAAACAATAAGCCCTCTCAAAAAACGGAAAAATGGTGTAAGTTATGAACAGGGTATTATTTGAAAAAATGTTGATAAACTCTCTTAACTGCTTCGTTTTCAGCTAATAAATCGTCTTTCGCTTGTTCATAACCCATTAAATCTTGTGCAAGGGCTTCAACAAGTATCCTGCTGTGTTCAAAGAGTTTGACATCGTGAAACAGGGTTTCTGCGACGTGTTGTAAACTAAATCCCGATTTGAAATTTGGGTGTAACAACCGGGCATTTTGGAGTACTTCATAAAGATTGAATACCTTGTACCCAATGGCTTGGTTTTGGAGGATGTCGTGGCGCATCAGGTTGGAGGCGATGTCGATGGGCGTGAAGCACACTGCCAGGTCGTAGTGGGTCAGGTGTTCCTCCAACACGGTGATGCCCTCGTGCCAGCGACAGTGGTCCTCGAAGCAGTGCCAAACGCTGTGGCCATCGGGCTCCTTTTCGCCAGTAAGGGCGAAGGCCAGCATCATCTCCTGGTAGGGCTTGGTGCCGTCGAGTTCGGGCACGGCAGGACGGTGGAGCAGCAGGTTGAGATAGGCAATGGAGCGTGGCTTGGGGTTAGGTGCTTGGGCAAACAGTGTCTTGTAGTCGATGGTATAGGGAACGTTGGGATCGTCTTGTGGGACGTTCTTCCAGCAATGGCCGAGGAAGTCGCAGGTGTAAGGTTCGTGGCAGTGTGGACCTATCGCCACCTGAGGAGCGTGGGGGAGTGCCACCACGTTTTTCAGCCGTTCCACATTGGCAGCGACGACAGGCTCCTGTTCCTTGGCGTAGTCCATGACGGAGACCAGCTGGAACAGCTGTTTCACGTCGATGGGACCTTGCTTGACATAATCGGGATTCAGGTGCATCAACTGGAAGTCGGAGAGGGGGACGCCGCATCCGTGAAGCACGTAGTATTGCAAGGCGGCATCGTTGTAATAGGTAGGACTGAGTCTTAGAGAACTTTTCACCTCGATGGCGCGCCATTGTTCGCCGTCGCGGACCAGCAGATCGACCATCACTAAGGTGTCGTTATATTGAAACACCGCTTCGTACATCGCGTTGATGGCCGGATTGTTGAGGTTTTGCATGGTCTCCATCACCTTTTTCGGGAACTGTGTCGGCGAGTTGGGACTCATGTTCACGCCGCCCGGGAAATATTGTTGAGCCAAGATGCCTACGTCCGTGCCTCTTTGGAACCTGGCTCGTTGCTCGATGCTGAGCTTGTCGCGCAGGTAGGGGTGCTTTTTCGTCATGTACAATGCCTTCTCGCATTGCAATCCTTTGATGTAGGTCGATTTGGAGAGGATGTGCATGGCTATCTGATTTGTTGAAAATCATGGTATTTCCCGGTGGCTTCCTTGGCTTCGATCTTCATGTCGAGGACTTTGGAATAGGGTGTGCCTTCACCGCAGAGGATGCTGAATCGGACCAGATCGGCTTCTTCACCTTCGGCTTCGATGTGGACGCTGCCGTCGCTGTGGTCGTTCTCCACGTAACCTTTGATGTTGCATTGTAAGGCATAGCGATGCACATAGCGCCGGAACCCGACGTTGAACACCCGACCATATATCCTGAAAGAATAAGCTTTCATGCTGCAAAGTTAAGATAATATCGTTATCTTTGCGCCCAAATTAAACAACGATTGCCATGGAAAACGCCAATACTTCCGAATTCAACCTCCCGTCGTTATGGGAGAGAATCAAGGACAGCGCCAAGCGTCTTGGACGCTACACCACCAAGAAGGCGCTGCTGTTGTATTATGTCTTGAAAAGTGACACCACTCCAAGATCCGTCAAGTTGATCGTGTATGGTTCGTTGGCCTATTTGATCTTGCCGGTGAACCTGATCTCACAGAAGCGCCATCCCATCTTGGGTTGGGCCGACGAGGTGGCTGCCATTGCCATCGCCTATCGGAAGGTCAAGCAACACATCACTCCCGAGATGGATCGCCAGGCGGAGGAGACGTTGGATAAGTGGTTTTGATTGCTACTGTAACAAAAGATAATCCCATTTGCAATTGCAAGCCTTGTAAAAGGCTGAATGCTATTTTGCATTGTAGTATTTTTGCGTTAACAGATTTAACCGTTATTCTTTTTTCTTCAACCTCTTGACCGTTTGAAGAGTGATGGTTAAATTTGCAAACAAAAACGCAAATGGCACAATGGCAAAAAATACAGATTCGACGAGATAACGGTGAAATGGCCGAGGCACAGGCTCCTGTCATCATATCAGCAAGTCGCAGCACGGACATTCCCGCGTTTTACGCCGACTGGTTTTCCCACAGATTGAAGGTGGGCTATTCTGCCTGGACCAATCCCTTCAATGGTGTAAAGAGCTTCGTCTCGTATGAGAACTGCCGCTTCATCGTGTTTTGGTCGAAGAACCCGAAGCCGTTGCTTGAACATTTGGATGAACTGAAAGAGAGAAACATCGGCTGCTATATCCAATACACGCTGAACGATTACGAAAAGGAAGGCTTGGAGAAGGGCGTGCCACCCTTAGAGGAAAGGATTGAAATCTTCAAAAGGTTGGTGGACCAATTGGGCCAAGGCCGCGTGATTTGGCGTTTCGACCCACTCATCCTGACCGACCAAATCGGTATGGACGATTTGTTGAGAAAGGTGGAAAACATTGGCGACCAACTGAAGAACTACACGGAAAAACTTGTTTTCAGTTATGCCGACATTGGTTTATACAAAAAAGTGAAGGCTAATCTCGAAAAGAGCAAAATCAATTATTCGGAATGGACCAAGGAGCAGATGGTGGAGTTCGCCAAACGGTTGGTGGAGTTGAACAAGGTAAAAGGTTGGAACTACGCTTTGGCAACCTGTGGCGAGGCGTCCAATCTTGACGGTGTGGAGCACAATCGCTGCATTGATGATGACTTGATGATTCGCTTTGCCCACCACGACAAGGCCTTGATGGACTTCCTCGGTGTGGAGATTACCGAAGGCGACCTTTTCGACCCCAAACCGACCATCATCAAGCACCGCGACAACCGCGACAAAGGCCAGCGGCAGTTCTGCGGCTGCATGGTGAGCAAGGACATCGGCGAGTACAACACCTGCCCGCATCTGTGCGAGTATTGCTATGCGAATGCGAGCAAGGAAAAGGCTATTGAGAATTACAGAAAACACGAAAAGAATCCTTTGGGTGAAACAATTTGCTCATAATCTTGCACGTTTTCAAAAAGAGCAACTCTCATGCATCCACTTACAAAAAGTGTCCATATTACCGTTTTTTGAAAATAAGATAAGGTCTTCTGGAGAAACGATAACTGGGAAATAATATATATTTGCACATCAAAAACAAGGCACATGAACCAACCAGCGACATACAACAAGGTAGTAATTCCAAATTCATCGGTCATAACCGACGAATTGAGCATTAATTCGCCAATTGCAATTGTCGATTTTCAGAATAATGATAATCAAGCAGTTATTAATTCGGCAATCATGATTGCCGAATTGCGCGACTACAACAAGCCGATAGGCGTGTCCACATACAAAACCACAGCCGAAATGCCAGAAGAACTGCGGAGAGCCTTCCCAGATATTGAGGAACTGAAGAAACTGCTGTAAACTAATACTGCACAACTAGTCATTTATACTGTTCCAAAGCTTTCAGCAAACTCTCCTTATGTGAATCGACTAGCGACTGCGGGGAGAGGATGGTGATGAAGGGAGCGTAAGAGAGCAAGGTTCGCGTTAACTCAAAGTTGATTTTAACATTAAGAGTGACATCTAGCGTGTTTTCGTCAATCCATTTGCTATGCTGTGAACCATGGAGAGGTTTGGTGTAGAGATAATGTGCGGTTTTGCCGTGAACAAGAAAATGGATCTTTTCTACTGGAGCGTTGTCAAGATTGGTCACACCGATGATGTCGTCGAAATAATCGTTCCAGTCTACTTCCAACTTGATATAGGGGTAGTCTTTAGTTGTGGACAAACTTTCGATTCTGTCCAAGGCAAGGTTCCAAATCTGGTCTTGATGGTTCTGCTCCACGCCAAAGATATACCAACGGTTGTTGTACTGTTTGAGGTATTGGGGATGGAACACCAAATCCAAGGCCTCTTCATCGAAAGGCTTGTACCCCATATTTAATACCGAATTATATTGTATGGCGTTGAACAAAGGAGTGAGATAGGTGAGACCACCAACATACTCGTTATGGTCCAAGCCAAAGCAAGGCTTTGCTTCAGTATTTATGGCTGTCAGACCTATTTTTGCGAGACTGTCTTCCAATCCGTCGAACTGAGGAAGACCTTCAAAGCTGTTCAGCAGGTTGACAGCACCCTGAATTTGTTTTAGTTGTGCTTCAGAGAGTGGCATCTTATCGATGGAGAAGTTCGGGTCTGTGTAGTGATAGTATCGTCGGTTACCATCCTTGATGGTATCAATAGGAGCCTCCCAACCATCTAAACTTTTCATGAAATCAATATCGTTGTATATAGTCCGGCGGCTAATGCTCATATTAAGTTCCTCTTCACAGGCATCGATAAGGTCTTGGATTTGGTATTGTTTTACAGGGTTTCGGAAACACTTGTCAAGGATGCGGCAACGGATGAAGGAAAATTTTGTATTTGGCATAATGAGTTGATTTATATATGGTTTGATAAAAACATATGATGATTATCAAGGCAAAAATACAACTATTTTTGTTTGTGCAAATAGTTTGCATACATATATTCTTTTTTTGCAGCCAGAAACAACGGGGCAAACGTGATGAACAAAAAAGACAGAAACATGAAAAGACAGCAGCGTTTTATTAAGGTGTTAAGCCGGAAAATGGCCAAGGCTGGTTTTGAATGTCAGATGTCGGATAATCACTTTGTCGTTAGCAAAGAGGGTAAACCTTTTGAAATAAGAATCGGAAAAGCTCTCAACTGGGGAAGACGCAGGGTGCATTTCTCCCTTGATTTTGCATTGCAAGATATGGATAAGGTTCAACAGCAAGGATTGATGTGGCTAACCTCTGAATGCAATAATCATAGCGACTACACTACCACCCACTTGTGGAATGACCATTTTTCCTGTTGCGTGGTGAGCTCCATTCGTTCAGCTAAGGAATTTTTACACGAGTTCGATTTCGCTTATGAGCAAATAGGTATTACTTTCAATAACTTGGTTGCCAACTATCCAAACATTCAGGAGCAATTCCAGTTGCAACCCGAGCGTCGTCGTATAGGTTTTTTGGCGGATCGTTATCAGGATGAAGATAATTTAGAAATGTGCAAATTGGTTGCACGAACAAACATTACTTTTGCAAACGAAAACAAAACAGATAGATTATGATACAAATGAGTGAGAATACTGGAAATGAAGTTAGAGTGCTGATGAACGAAATGCATCAATGGGGTGTAATAGACCAAAATGGTGTCATAATAGTTCCTTTCGGGAGGTATGATTGGATTGACAACTTTGATCAAGGTCTTGCCCGAGTGAACATTAGAATACTACAAGGGGGCAATCAGTATGCCACGGCGAAAAAATGGGGCATTATCAATGAGAGAGGAGAGGAAGTCTTGCCCTTGGAATATGACGAGATTTGGAACTTTTATGGCAAGAACCGTTATTCTACCAAAGCGGTGCTTGATGGAGAAGAATATCATATTTATTTCCACGACTTGAACCCGGAACTTCCCGTTAGAGGTATCAGAAGAACTTATACAAGACATCATAATTATCGAATACCGAGGGATCCTTTGTGTTTCGACACGGCAGATTGTTATGATGAGGAAGGCTGCTTCGACTATGACCGTCTTGAAGGTGCCGTAATGGATGGCGAATATGTGCCTGAGTATTGGTTTGGTTAATAAAAACAAATCTTGTCTGTCCTTCGTTGATAAAAACTGTATATTTGCAAGCATAAAACTGAATGAATATGGATACAAAGTTTACGATAAAGAACTTTAGGGTGTTTGATGAGAATGGCGTGTCATTCGACTTGAAGC
>JAFYNJ010000009.1 GCA_017549805.1 Bacteroidales bacterium | reverse complement strand
GTTTGAGAGCACCCGCGGCCTTCAGATCGGCGACAAGGTCGAATTCCAAGGCTACATGCTTGAGGTGACCTTGGGACCTGGTCTGCTTTCGAGCAACTTCGACGGCCTGCAGAACAACCTCGCCACCATGGAAGGGGTGTTTCTGAAACGCGGTGAATACACCAAGGCCTTGGATGAAGAAAAACTATGGGACTTCACGCCTATCGCAGAGGTTGGCCAACAAGTCGTCGCCGCCGACTGGTTAGGCGAAGTCAAGGAAGGCTGGCTGCCCCACAAAATCATGGTGCCGTTCAATTTCAATGGAACTTACACCGTGAAGAGCGTGGCTGCCGCTGGACAATACAAGATTACCGACACCATCGCCACGCTGACCAATGCGGACGGTGAGGAAGTGAAGGTGACGATGACCCAGAAATGGCCTGTGAAAGTGGCCGTGGGCGGCTACATCGAGAAGCCACGTCCCTTCAAGGTGATGGAGACAGGTGTGCGCACCATCGATACGCTGAATCCCATCGCTGAAGGCGGCACGGGCTTCATCCCGGGACCTTTCGGTTGCGGTAAGACCGTGCTGCAACACGCCCTCGCTGAACAAGCCGATGCCGACATCATCATCATGGCGGCCTGTGGCGAGCGTGCCAACGAGGTGGTGGAGATCTTCACCGAGTTCCCCGAGCTGAAGGACAAGCACACGGGTCGCAGCCTGATGGAGCGTACCATCATCATCTGCAACACCTCCAACATGCCGGTGGCTGCCCGTGAAGCCTCCGTCTATACCGCCATGACCCTCGGCGAATACTATCGCGCCATGGGCATGAAGGTCTTGTTGCTGGCCGACTCCACCTCGCGTTGGGCACAGGCTCTGCGTGAGATGAGTAACCGTTTGGAGGAGCTGCCCGGCCAGGACGGTTTCCCCGTGGACCTCTCGGCCATCATCTCCAACTTCTACGCCCGTGCGGGTTACGTGAAGCTGAACAACGGCCAGTCGGGATCCATCACCTTCATCGGTACGGTGTCGCCTGCCGGCGGTAACCTCAAGGAGCCTGTCACCGAATCGACGAAGAAGGCGGCCCGCTGCTTCTATGGCCTCTCGCAAAACCGCGCCGACAAGAAGCGCTATCCCGCCGTCGACCCTGTTGATTCCTACTCAAAATACCTCGAATATCCTGAAATCATCGAGTATCTCGACGAAAAGATTGAGAAGGGCTGGGTGGACAAGGTCACCAAGACGAAGTATATTATTAGAAAAGGTAAGGACGCCTACGAGCAGATCAACATCTTGGGCGACGACGGCGTGCCGATGTCGTACCACGAACAATATTGGAAGTCGGAACTCATTGACTTTGTCATTCTGCAGCAGGACGCCTTCGACGACATCGACGGCTGTTCACCCTTGGAACGCCAGAAGTTCATGCTCGACCTCGTGCTCGACATCTGCGACCGCTCCTTCAAGTTCGACAATTTCGAGGAGTGCGCCACCTACTTCAAGGGCCTGATCAACATTTGCCGTCAGATGAACTATTCGCTGTACGAGTCGGAACAATTCAACAAATACTTGAACCAGCTTAAGGAGCAAATTATGGAAAAAACTTCTTAATTATGAAAATTCGAGAAATTACGGTTAGAAACTATAAAAAGTTCATAGAGACTAAAACTATCTCTTTTTGTGATGAGGAAGGTAACGTTAATGATATGAACTTGCTCTTGGGAGAAAATGGCAGTGGGAAGACTTCCATTTTGCAAGCCATTGTTGCCACGATTGCTCCATTGACGCGTTCCGGATTTCATGCACAAGAATTAGATTGGAATGGTTTTGATTATCGATTTATTCAATCAGGAAGGACTCCTCTTAAGATTGAAATCAAAGTGGATTTGAGCCAATCAGAAATCGAAGCTACTCGGTCTTTTTTTGACAAATTGAAAGAAATAGATGATCAAGACAGGTTTACTGTCCGACCAGGTAATAAAAAAACAGTTACTTTGAGTTTTGATTATAGAAAACGGAGACCTGTCGCAAATAGGGAGGATTTATACCAACTTTATGGTTACCAATATGCTAAACAATTATCTCAATTTGTTCCTAACACTTCGGAACTTTTTGATAGGGTTGGCAGCATTTTTTGGTACACAGAAAACAGGAACTCTTTCTCGTTGAGTTCGCCATTTTCTGTTAGTAAAGATAGTGCTGAAAAGTCAAGTAGTTTGGATGACATACGATCTTCATTGGCAAACCATTATTATTTTCATCTTGCTGTATCGCAAGGTAGAAAAACCAAAGAAGTAGGGCAACAGGTTGATTTTTATGAAAAACTGGATCAATTGTATCGTAGAGTGTTTCCTAATAGACATTTGGTTGGTGCGGCTCCTCGGTATGATGAAGTATTGGAAGATCATAGTACCCCCGACTTTTTCCTTTCTGATGGGACTAATCAATATGAAATATCGGAAATGTCAGCTGGTGAAAGAGCTATCTTCCCGATTTTGATGGACTTTGCTCGATACAACATCAACAATTCCATCATTATCATTGACGAAATAGAGCTTCATCTGCATTCGCCTTTGCAACAAGCACTTGTTAGAGCTCTGCCCTTGTTAGGAAATAACAATCAGTTTATTCTGACTTCTCATTCCGATAATGTGGTAGTAATGTTTAACGAAGATGAAATCATAAGGCTATGAAACTGTGCAACATATATTGTGAAGGGAAAAAAGGTAGCCATGATTTTGATATTCTAGAAAAAACTCTTGGCGATTTGCGACCTTATATCATTATCAAGCCAATAGGCGGCAAACGAGGTTCTAGGGCTATTATGAATTATGTTGAGACAAGTGGCTTATCGGCTGAAAAAGCAGACGATTACTTGATGTTTAGAGATCGTGATTTTGATAAACCTGTCCCAAGTCAAGAACAACTCATACAAGATAATCATTTGTTTTTTAGTTATCGCACAACGATAGAGAATTATTTGCTTGATTCTCAATTGATATTTGATTATGATCACAAAAAAGGAACAAATCGTTTTTCTTCAGTTGATGAAGTTGTGAATCTTTTATGCGAAGCTGCTTCATGCATTAAAGAATATCAAGCTGTTAGGCATGCTTTGGGCGTTTTACATGACGGTGCTTCTTTTGGCACAAGATGGACTAATTCGGATGGAATCTTGCCAAGCCAACTTGGGTTAGATGATTGTATTAATGCTGCTTATCATAACCTTATCTTTAACGCCAAAGCTAAAACTGATACGTGGACATTGGATAACTTAAAACAAGAGGTAAATAAGTTTTTGGATATTTTTAATGAAGAGTTCTTTTGCCAACAAAAGTATTTGGTATGGTTCCAAGGTAAAGATCTCGCTAAATCATTTTGCCTGAAGTCAAATAGTTTTCCAATGGAATCATATTACAAGTTTGCAAAAAGTCATTTTGACTTTAAGAAGTTCGCTGACTTAATTGAATTAAGAAGAATTGTTGAAAGTAAAATCCAATAAGAAAGATATGTCAAAAGCATTTCAACGAATTTACACTCACTTGAGCGCCATCACCAAAGCTACTGTGACCCTTGAGGCGCAAGGCGTGGCCAATGAAGAACTGGCCATTGTGGCAGGCCGTTTGGCCCAGGTGGTGAAAATCAAGGACAACAGTGTCACCCTGCAGGTGTTTGGCGGTACCGAGGATATCCCGACCAATGCCGAAGTCACCTTCTTTGGCGAGCCGCCTACCTTAAATGTGAGCGATGACCTCGCAGGTCGTTTCTTCAACGCATACGGCGAGCCTATCGACGGCGGTCCGGCTGTGGAAGGCGAGAAACGCCAGATTGGCGGTCCCTCCGTGAACCCCTTCAAGCGTCGCCAGCCTTCGCAACTTATCCCCACGGGTATTGCAGGCATTGACTTGAACAATACTTTGGTCTCAGGCCAGAAGATTCCTTTCTTCGCCGACCCCGACCAGCCCTATAACCAAGTGATGAGCATGGTGGCCCTCCGCGCCGATGTGGATAAAATTATTCTCGGCGGCATGGGCTTGACCAACGACGACTACCTGTTCTTCAAGAACCAATTCGAGAGCGCTGGTGCCTTGCATAAGATCATCAGCTTCGTGAACACCACCGACCAACCTCCTGTCGAGCGTCTGCTGATTCCCGACATGGCGCTGACCGCGGCCGAATACTTTGCCGTTGACAAGAACGAGAAGGTGCTGGTGCTGCTCACCGACATGACCCTCTATGCCGACGCTTTGAGTATCGTGAGCAACCGTATGGACCAGATTCCTTCGAAGGACTCCATGCCCGGCTCACTCTATTCCGACTTGGCCAAGATTTACGAAAAGGCTGTACAGCTGCCCGACGGTGGTTCCATTACCATCATAGCCGTCACCACGCTGAACGACGGCGACATTACCCACGCTATACCTGACAACACAGGTTATATCACCGAAGGGCAGCTGTTTTTACGCGCCGACCCCGACTCGGGCAAGGTCATCGTGGACCCGTTCCGTTCGCTGTCGCGTTTGAAACAGCTGGTGCAAAACAAGAAGACCCGCGAGGACCACAGCGCCGTGATGAACACCTCGGTGCGTCTCTACGCCGATGCCGCCAACGCCAAGACCAAGTTGGAAAACGGCTTCGACCTGAGCGACTACGACCTGCGCTGCCTCGACTACGCCAAGGAATACGCGACCCGACTACTTGCCATCGACGTCAACATTTCGATTACCGAGATGCTTGACACAGGATGGGAGTTGTTCGCCAAGTATTTCACCAAGGCCGAGACGGGTTTGAAGGAAAGTCTTATCAATAAATATTGGAAAGCGTAGATAAAAGATAAGAGATAAAAGATAAAAGTTATTTATCTATGGCTATTAAGTTCCAATACAATAAAACTTCGCTGAATGAGCTGAACAAGCAACTCAAGACGCGAGTGCGTGCCCTCCCGACGCTGAAGAGCAAGGAGAGCGCCCTGCGTATGGAGGTGAAGAAAGCCAAGCAGCATTCGGAGAGTCTTGTCGCACAGTTAGAGGCCGAACTCAAGTCGTATGAGTACATGGCCCGGCTTTGGAATGAATTTGAGCCAGGACTGATTTCCGTGACCGATGTGAAACTGAAGACCGTGAAGATTGCGGGTGTGCCGACACCGGCTTTGGAGGAGGTGCTCTTCGACGTGAAGGACATCAATCTGTTCACCAAGCCGATGTGGTATGCCGACGGCGTGCAGATCCTCAAGAACCTCGCCCAACTCGGCATCGAGTCGGAGGTCTATACCGAGGTGGCACGCATCCTCGACTACCAGCGCAAGAAGACCACCCAGAAGGTCAACCTTTACGAGAAGGTGCAGATTCCTGGCTACAACGAAGCCATACGCAAGATCAAGCGATATATGGAAGACGAGGAGAACCTCTCCAAAGCTTCCCAGAAAATCGTGAAAAACAAACACATAGTAGAAGAGGAGGCGGAGTATGGTAACTGAAATGACGAAATATGATTTCATCCTGCTGAGCGGCGATGCCAATGCCTTCCTCGAGAAACTTCAAACGGTAGGCGTGATGGACATCACCCGCTCGTTGAAACCCATCGACGAGAAATCGGAAAAACTGTCGAATCGTGCCGAGATCTACCGTAAGTCGCTTTCGGCCTTGAAGGAGGTTGAGAAGGCTGACGATTCGGGTCAGAAGCCGACCGACTTCGCCGTGGAGGTCATGCAGACCGTGCGCGACAAGGAGGCCATCGAGGCCCAACTGCCCCAACTTTACAAGGATGCCGAGGAGCTGTTCCCATGGGGTCAGTTCGATGCCAAGAGTTTTGACCGCCTCAAGGAAATGGGCCTGAAACTTCACTTCTATAAGGCCAAGTCCATCGATCCCGCTTGGAAGGAGCAATATGCGCTGAGCGAGATTTCCAACATCGATGGCTACAGCTATTTCGTGGTGGTCTCCGATGCCGAGGATTATGACTTCCCGTTGAAGGAACTCCCCGCTCCCGATCGCGACTATGCAGCCGTCAAGCAGCAGATTGCCGACTTGGAGGGACAGGTGAAAGAGAAAGAGCAACGCCTGGCGCAACTAAAATGGCATGAGCCGGCGATACAAGCCGAGCTGGACAAGACCCTGTCGAAACTCGACCTGCATCTGGCACACGTTTCGGGTGAGAAAGCCGCCGAGGATTACCTCACTGTTTTCGAGGGCTTTGCGCCTAAGGAGAACGAGCCTGCCTTGCGCGACATGCTGGAGCATGAAAATGTGTTCTATTTGATTGACAAGGCCAAGTTAGACGATAATCCCCCCATCAAGCTGAAAAACAACAAGTTTGTTTCGATGTTTGAGTTGCTCACCGACATGTACGGCCGGCCTAAGTACGACGAGTTCGACCCGACGGTATTTATTGCCATCTTCTTCATGTTGTTCTTTGCCTTCTGCATGGGCGACATGGGCTATGGTCTCGTGCTCATCCTGGCAAGCCTTGCTTTGAAAAAGGTGCTTGGCAAGATTGCTCCTTTGGGCATCACTTTGGGCATTGCCACCACCGTGATAGGATTCCTGTTCCACACCTTCTTCTCGGTGGATATGCTCACTTGGAGCTGGCTACCAGAAGGAGTAAAACGCATCATGTTGCCTTCGCAAATTGCAGGCTACGACGGTACGATGGTACTGGCGCTTCTCGTCGGTATCGTCCACATCTGTCTCGCCATGATTGTGAAGACCTACCAAAGCACCAAGGTGAAGGGCTTTGCCAACTCCTTAGGAACCTGGGGCTGGACTTTTCTGATCGTGGGTGGCGTCATCGTGGGCGGTCTCGCCCTGATGGGCGTCATGGACAAGGCGGTGACCAAGTGGGTTATCATTGGCATCGGCATCTTGTCGGCCTTGGGGATCTTCTTCCTCAACGACTTGCATCGCAATCCTTTGCTCAATGTGGGCTCGGGTTTGTGGGAAACCTACAATACGGCCACAGGTTTGCTTGGCGATGTGTTGAGCTACCTCCGTCTGTATGCCTTGGGTTTGGCGGGTGCCAAACTTGGCGAGGCTTTCAATGCCATTGGCTTGCAGGCCTTGGGCGACGGCGGTGCGGGCTGGATAGCCTTCATCCTTATCGTGGTAGTTGGCCACACCTTGAATGTCGCCATGTGTGTGCTGGGAGCCTTTGTGCATCCTTTGCGTTTGAATTTCCTTGAGTTTTTCAAAAACTCCGGTTATGAAGGCTCGGGGAGGAATTATCACCCGTTGGGGAGGTGAAAGGTGAAAACTGAAAACTAAAAAACTTAACAACTGAACAACTAAACAACTAAACAATTCAATATTATGTTATCAACAATTTTAGGTTATCTCGGTTTAGGCCTTGTGTTGGCCTTGGCAGGTATCGGAAGTTCAATCGGCACTTCGACGGCGGGCAACGCAGCCGAGGGTGGTCTCAAGAAACGTCCCGAGGCATCGGGTAATTTCATGGTGCTGTCGGCACTTCCTGCAACGCAGGGTATCTACGGCTTCGTGGCATTCTTCATGCTGCTGAGCAAGCTGAAGGCTGACCCAAGCCAGGGTCTCATCATCTTCGGTGTGGGCTTGTGCGTGGGCTTGGTCTGCATGATCTCCGCCATCCGTCAAGGCCAGGTGTGCGCCAACGGCATCGTCGGCGTGAGCCAGGGTCACAATGTATTCACCAATACTTTGATCTATGCCGCTCTTCCTGAGTTCTACGCGATCTTGGGATTGGTCGGTGCACTGATGGTGTAATCACCATTGGAAAAGATTCATTCCGAAGGTGAACTCGGCGTAATCAATGACCACTTCATGGACTTTCATGAAGGAGCCGACAAACATGTTGCGGTCTTCGCCGAGATAGTATTTGAAACCCAAGCGACCGTAAAAGGTCCTGTAACAAGGGGGAAGGTAAGTGTCTTCGAAGTTGCTCTCCGATGACTGTGCCAGCCCCCATGTTTTTTTCTGGTCCGTGCCATAATAGATGCCATGCCAGAGGTAATAGGCGCCACCAAGGCAGAAGGCAAAGCGATTGTAGTTGATTTCGAACATTGCCGATGGTGCTAAGTGCAGGCCACGGGCAAAGCTATATTCCATCAACGGGATGGCATCGTCGCCAATGAAGTATTCATGGCCTTCGTCATACATCTGATGGGCCTTCTCGTACATGCGTTTGGTCTCTCCGGTCCAGCCGAAATCCAGGGCTACATCATAGCTGAACTTGGGGTGGAACTGGCGGTGAATGCCCAATTGGACAACGTCGGCAAAATAATAGGGACGTTCAACCGGCATGTCAGGCAGCATGGTACCGTCGGGAGCTTGATAAGTCCGCATCCACTCGTTGGTCTGGAGCAGGCCTACCGAATTGGAAGCAAAGAGCGAGGTGGTCTTCGTGAATTTAGGACGAGGCGACTCTTTAGGTTGTAACTCGGGTCTTCCGTTGGGATGGTAACGCACTCCTGCCAGCCAGCTGAACACGTTGATGCCACAGTTGGGCAGGCGCAATGCCGCATTGGAGGAGTGGGAGAACTGGTAACGGATGAGGAAGTCGAAATTGTCCTCGATCATGAAGGTCGGCCCTGCATCGATGGCGAGATGGACGTTGACAACGGAGCCGATGAACTCGTCGCCGTGTTTGGTCCAGAACGAAAGACCGCCCATGAGGTCGTAGTCGAACGACCAATATTTGCCCCGATAAAAGTGTCCGTTCATGAAAGCTCCAGCCGAGATGCAGTCGCCTAGCGGCCGCCAGGTCTCCTGCTCGTAGCCGTTTTCGTTTCTGTACTTATATTGAACGCTGTCAACATTGTTGTTCTCATAACGGAGAAATGCGCCATACACGGGGTAGTTGAAGTCTTTTTCCCATTGGGTCCTGCCATCGGTCTGACGGGCCACGCGGAGGTCGATGCCGTATTGCGGCAGCACCTTCATATAGGCGTGGCGTTCCTCAAAGGGGAAGTATTTTCCGAGGCGGGTGTCGATTTCCCAAATGTTGCGGGTGTCGTTCCAGAGGGAGGGTTGGGTTTGGGAGAAAACGAAGATGGGTGCGAATAGAATCGCCAAAAACAAAAATGGTTTTTTCATGAAATGGGTTTATTTTTTCGACCAGGTGGTTCCTTCTTTTCCGTCTTTGAGAACGATGTCGTATTTGGCCAGCTCGTCGCGGATGAGGTCTGAGGTAGCCCAGTCCTTCTTTGCCCGGGCTTCCTTGCGGATGCCGATGATGGTCTGCATGAGGCCTTCCACAAGCTCGCCATTGCCTTCGGAGACGTTGCTGTCGATGAGGCCGAGGATGTCAAAGACAAACGCGTTAAGGGTCTTGTTGAGCAGCTCCAGTTCCTTGGCGTTGATCTGGGCTTTGCCGTCCTTGACGGTGTTGACGATGCGCACCAGCTCGAACAGGTTGGCGATGACGATGGGGCTGTTGAAGTCGTCGTTCATGGCATCGTAGCAGGCATCGACAGTCTTCTGGATGTCGAGGTCGGCGGCGCCTTCTGTGGCCTTCAAGCTTTGGGCTGTCTTCACGCCTTCCATCAAGCGGTTGTAGCCTTTCTCGGCAGCTTGTAGGGCTTCGTTGCTGAAGTCGAGGGTGCTGCGGTAGTGGGCCTGCAAGATGAAGAAACGGATGGTCATCGGGCTGTAGGGCTGAGCAATCATTTCCTCGCCCTTGGCATTGATGTGGCTGCCGTTGAAGAACTCGTCGAGAGTGATGAAGTTGCCCAACGACTTGCCCATCTTCTGTCCGCCGATGGTGATCATGTTGTTGTGCATCCAATACACCACGGGCTGTTTGCCGTTGGCAGCCACGCTCTGCGCAATCTCCGACTCGTGGTGGGGGAACATGAGGTCCATGCCGCCGCCGTGGATGTCGAAAGTCTCGCCGAGGTACTTGCAGCCCATTGCCGAGCATTCCGCATGCCAGCCCGGGAAACCGTCGCTCCAAGGCGAAGGCCAGCGCATGATGTGCTTCGGCTCAGCCTTTTTCCACAGGGCGAAATCGACGGGGTTGTGCTTCTCTTCCTGTCCGCTCAGCTCACGGGTGGTGTTGAGCATCTCCTCGAAGTTGCGTCCCGAGAGGATGCCGTAGGGGTGTTCCTTGTTGTATTTCTCAATGTCGAAATACACCGAGCCGTTCTCCACGTAGGCGTAGCCGTTGTCGAGGATTTTCTGCACCATGGCAATCTGCTCGATGATATGACCCGAAGCGTGCGGTTCGATGGACGGACGCAGCACGTTGAGCTTGTCCATGGCAGCATGGTAGCGGTTGGTGTAGTATTGCGCCACCTCCATGGGCTCCAAATTCTCAAGTCTTGCCTTCTTTGCAATCTTGTCCTCACCTTCGTCGGCATCGTGCTCCAAATGGCCCACATCGGTGATGTTGCGCACATAGCGTACCTTGTAGCCGAGATGCTTCAAATATCTGAAAACCAAATCGAAAGTGATGGCTGGACGGGCATGGCCGAGGTGTGCGTCGCCATAAACGGTGGGACCGCAGACGTACATGCCCACATGGGGGGCGTTCAAGGGCTTGAAAGGCTGTTTGCAGCGCGAGAGGCTGTTATAGATGTATAAGGTGTTTTCCATTGTAAAGGATGTTTTTCTTCTTTTGAGGTGCAAAATTACAAAAATATGTTTGAAAAATTGTTAAAACCGCTTGGATGAATAGGAATTATTCCTATATTTGCACTTTATAACGAGCTTATTTTATTAACAAGAAGTTGCGCCCGACACGAAAAAGGGCATTGAATTATGGCAGAAAACACTAACAAAAATGGTCTTGGCATTGCCGCTTTCGTCGTTGCTTTAGTTGGTTTCTTATTGACCTTGGTTCCCTTGATCAGAGTCTTTGGCGCTATCATTTGCGGTATCGCTTTCATTTTGGCATTGATCGGTGTCTTCAAGAAGCCCAGAACTCTTGCCATCATTGGCTTGGTTCTCTCCATTGCCGGTTGCATCATTTACTATGTCAAATGGCATCAACTTAAAGTTGCTTTGGAAGCTGCAGTTTCCAACATGAACTAATACAAAATAGACTTATTTGTTTCGAAGCACGGACGCGTCCGTGCTTCTTTTTTTTGTGCCATCAAGAAGGTGAAAAAAATGAAGGAAACCTATACAGGCTATCAATGCTTTTCGTAAATTTGCGGCCAAACAAACTTTAAAACATTTACTCCATGTACACGAACTTTCAAGAATATCTGAAGAAGGAATTGGCTCAGATTGAAGCCGATGGCCTCTACAAGCGTGAACGTATCATTGAGAGCGCACAGGGCGCTGAAATCATGGTGGGCGGCAAGGTCTGCCTCAACTTCTGCGCAAACAACTATCTTGGCTTGGCCGACAACCCCGAGCTGATCCAAGCCGCCAAGGAAGGCATGGATGCCCGTGGCTTCGGTATGGCCTCCGTGCGTTTCATCTGCGGTTGCCAGGACCTCCACAAGAAACTGGAAGCCAAGATCGCTGAGTTCTTCGGTACCGAGGACACCATCCTCTATGCCGCTTGCTTCGACGCCAACGGCGGTGTGTTCGAGCCCCTTCTCGGTCCCGACGATGCCATTATCTCCGACGCTTTGAACCACGCCTCCATCATCGACGGCGTGCGCCTCTGCAAGGCCCAGCGTTTCCGCTATGCCAACGCCGACATGGCCGATCTCGAAAAGCAATTGCAAGACGCTCAAGGCTGCCGCTTCCGCTTGGTGGTCACCGATGGTGTGTTCTCGATGGACGGCAATGTCTGCCCGCTCGACAAGATTTATGAACTCGCTCAGAAGTACAATGCCATGGTGATGGTTGACGAGAGCCACTCCGCCGGCGTGGTCGGTAAGACCGGTCGTGGCGTGACTGAGCACTTCAACCTCCGCGGCAAGATCGAGATCCTCACCGGCACTCTCGGTAAGGCCTTTGGAGGCGCCATGGGCGGTTTCACCACTGGTCGCAAGGAAATCATCGACATGTTGCGTCAGCGCAGCCGTCCGTACCTCTTCTCCAACTCGATGGCTCCGGGCCTCGTGGCCGCTGGCATCCGCATGTTCGAGATGATGAGCGAGACGAACGCTTTGCAAGACAAGCTCCACGCCAACACCGACTACTTCATCAAGAAGATGACGGAGGCCGGCTTCGACTGCAAGCCTTCACAATCGGCCATTTGCGCCGTGATGCTCTACGACGCCCCGCTGTCGCAGAAGTTCGCCGCCAAGTTGCAGGAAGAAGGCATTTTTGTCACTGGATTCTACTATCCTGTGGTGCCGAAGGGACAGGCCCGTATCCGTGTGCAGGTAAGCGCCGCCCACGAGCGTGAGCACCTCGACAAGTGCATCGCCGCCTTTGTGAAGATTGGCAAAGAATTAGGAATCTTGAAATAAGAAATTTTGAAATGAAAAGAATACTGATCGTTGGTTCCGGTGGACAGATCGGAACAGAATTGGTGAAGAAGCTCCGTGCCACCTACGGAAACGAAAATGTGGTGGCTTCGGATCTTCGCCCTTTGACCGGTGAGATCGCTGAGAGCGGTCCATTTGAAAGAATCGATTCTACACAGATCATGCAGATCGTCGATGTGGTGAAACGCTACAACATCGACACCATCTATAACCTCGCCGCCATTCTTTCGGCTACGGCCGAGAAAAACCCCATGCTGGGTTGGAATGTCGGCATCGGCTCGTTGGTGAACTGCCTGGAGACGGCACGTGTCTTCAACTGTGCTGTCTTCACGCCTTCATCCATCGGTGCTTTCGGTGCCAGCACGCCGCATGACAATACGCCTCAAGACACCATCCAGCGTCCGAACACGATTTACGGCGTGACCAAAGTCACAGGCGAATTGCTGAGCGACTATTATTTCACCCGTTTCGGTGTGGATACCCGTAGCGTCCGTTTCCCAGGCTTGATTTCCAACTTGACTTTGCCCGGCGGTGGCACCACTGACTACGCAGTGGAGATCTACTACGCCGCAGTGAAGGGCGAGAAGTTCTATTGCCCCATCAGTAAAGGCACCTACATGGACATGATGTACATGCCTGATGCCCTGGATGCCATGGTGGACATCATGGAGGCCGATCCGAGCAAATTGGTTCACCGTAATTCGTTCAACGTGACGGCCATGAGCTTCGACCCAGAGATCATCTACAACGCCATCAAGAAGTATTATCCGAACTTCGAGATGGAGTACAAGTTCGACCCGATTCGCCAAGCCATCGCCGACAGCTGGCCGAACAAGATGGATGACAGCTGCGCTCGCGCCGAGTGGGGCTGGAATCCGAAGTACGACCTCGACAAGATGACAGCCGATATGATCGAAACCTTAAAGAAGAAGCTGCTGTGATACAACGGCGTTCTTGAAAAAAAAGTGGAAGCTGATCAGCTTCCACTTTTTTTTGTTACCGAGCTAATTAGGCCTAACGGCCTTATAACAACCTGTAAACCAACTCCAAACTCACGTACCTGCTATTTGCCTTATAGGAGCTATAAGAAAGATAATAGGGATTGAACGTGTAATTGTCCTCTTTGTTCCAGTTGAAGATGTCGTAAGCGTTTAACAAAACGGATAAACGCTTGTTGAGAAAATCAGCGCGGAGGCCGCAGTCAATGCCGTAAGCCGTCTGACTGGTGGCGAAGAGGGTTTGTGTGGGTGAGTTGTAATAGGCTGTGGCGTGGATCTCAAGTTTGTTCCACAGCTTTGCCCAGGTGCTTAAACGCAAGTTGTAAGCCCACAACTCGCAGATGATGACGCTATCTTGGGTCTTGTCGTACAGGGTCTCGATATAGGAGTCGAATAGGTTGGCTTCAAGACGGACGTTGAAGGTGGCACTGGGCCGGTAGGTGAGATTGAACTCACCGCCTGCCTCGTAATACTTGTTTAGGTTGACAGGTTTGGTGTAAGGTACCATACGGCCGAAAAAAGCATCGTAAGTCACATCACTCACCTGGTTGATGGCATGGATGGAGTTGTTGTAATAGCCTTTGATGCTCACCGAACCGAGGCTTTCCCAATACTTCGCCCATGAAATCTCGAAGGCGTCAATCAAAGTGGGTTTTAATAAGGGATTCCCAGTGGTGAAACTCTCTTCTTCGTAATTAATGCGTCGAGTGAAATAACGCATCCAGGGATAGTCGGTCTTACGGGTGTAACCCAGGCTAAAGTTATGTTGCGAGTCTGTACGGTAGGAGAGGTGCAGCGAGGGTAGCCAATGGGTGAAGTACATCAATGTGTCGTACTCGGGAGTGTCGAAATAGCGCGCCTTTAAAAAAACGGTTTCGTAGCTTAATCCGGGTTTCACGGTCAGTTTCCCGAAGTGGTGTTGCACCATGACCACCCCCGACACGTAATCCCTGCTGAACTTGCGGTGCTCGGAGCGCATCCAGTCGGTGACATAACCATCAGCACCCAGGGTGTCGTATAGTCCGAGGTTGTTGTCCGGCCTGAAGTTGTTGCTCAAGCTGACGTAAAGTTCCCCGTTTTGATGGTAGGGATAGATGTATTCCAGTTTGGCCTCATTCCCGATGTCGACGAAATCGTTGGTTTGACGGATATTGCGGTTCAATGAGGGCTGGTCCTTGAATGTGCGGATTTCCTTGGCGGTGTTGCCCCCGAAGTCGTATTCCGAGTTGACTTGCAGTCCCAGTAGATGTCCTGGTTGCTGAAACCGATGATGCCAACTTAACCCTGCACCGCCGTACGACATGGTTTGCGTGTTGTTGTTGTAAACACTGTATCGGTATTCACCAATTTCGTGAATGTATTCTTTCCTGTAAGTGTTTGATAATAGGGATGTTTTCTGGATATTGGGAATGATGTTGAAATAAACCATGAAATCATTGTCCTCATTGGGATGGTATTCGCCTTTGAGAAAGACTTCCATGCTGTAGTAGCGAGCCGTGTCATCGCTCTGTGAGCGGATGGCTGTCACAGTGTCCATAACCTTTTCGTCTTCGTGTTCCACAAAGGAATAACTGTATTTGTCAGTGTGTTTTGTGGTGTTGGTATAGGAGCCTTTGAGGTTGGCGGTGAAGGCATACTTCTGGTTGCTCCAGATATAGGAAATCCAGGGGGAGAACTCGGGATGGGTGTTCGATTGGATGCCTGCGCTGAGATGCCGTTCGGAGCTGGCCTCGCTATTGGTAATAATGTTGATGACCCCAGTGTCGATGGCAGTGGTGTAGCGAGCCGAGGGATTGGTCATCACCTCGATACGCTCGATGGTGGCTGCCGACACCTGTTGCAGATAGTTCTTCTGGCTTTCCTCGTCGAAATGGGAGGGTTTCCCGTTGATGAAGATCTCCACTTGGCTCACACCGCGAAGGTTGATGTTGCCTTCGGTATCGACTTTTACGCCAGGCACATTCTGAAGGGCATCCGACACCGTGCCTTTCTGTCCTTGAGGGTCGCGACTGAGATGATACACCACCGTCTCGCCTTCGTTGACGAAAAGCGGACCTTCCAGCGATTCTTGGGCTGCCATCGGCAGGATGAGCAACCAAAGCGATAGGATGGAAAGAAGGCGGCAACGGTGCATCATGGTCTTGATCTCCTGTTTTCAGCAAAGATAGTGAAATTTTGATTGGAAGGAGAAAAAACGTACTTTTGCAGCTTCAAAAAGCCAATGACTATGAAGAACGAAAAAGTGAAGCAGCAGATTTTGTCTTACGCCTTGTTGGTATTGGGTTCGGCCCTGTTTGCCGTGGGCGATGTGATGTTTGTGAACCCCTATCACTTGGCACCTGGTGGCGTATATGGTCTCGCCAACGTGTTCAATGCCCTGTGGGGATGGAAGATCTCCTTGGCGGGCATCTGCATGGACATCCCGTTGCTTATTATCGGAACCATCATCTTAGGGCCCAAATTCGGAATCAAGACGGTGATTTCGGTCATCTTGATCCCTGTTTTTACATACGTCCTTGAAACATGGTGGGGCTATGCGCCTGTCATCCACGACGGAGCTTTCTTCGATGCCGAGATGCAATCGTCCCTGTTCTTCATGGATGGTGAAGTGCAACGCTATTTCATGCCTGACTTCTTCTTGAACACGGTGGTCTCCGGTTTGATCTACGGTTTGGCCATTGGCGTTATCTTCCGTTCGGGTGCTACCTCTGGAGGGTCGGACATCATCGCCATGATTGCCCATAAATACACCAAGATCAGCTTGGGCACGCTGGTGCTGATCGTTGACAGCATCATTTCGCTGACTACCCTGATGGCCTTCGAGGACATCCGTCTTCCTATCTATTCGATTATCTTGATCTTCATTGAAAGCAAGATTATCGACTTGGTGGTAGAAGGCGTGAAGAGTTACAAGACGGCCTTCATCGTCACGGATAAAATCGACGAGGTGCGTGACTTCATCATCAAGGATTTGGACCGCAGTGGCACTGTGTTCGCCGGAAGCGGCCTCTACAAGGGCGCTGAGCGTAAGATGATCTATGTGACTTTGAACCGTAGTGACTTGGTGAAACTGAAAGCCAACCTCCGTTTCCTCGACCCGAACGCCTTCGTCAACGTGATTGAAAGCTCGGAGATCATGGGCAATGGCTTCAAGGCTTTACCGACGGAATAGCACCTGCTCGATCGCTACAGGGAAATACGCTTGCTCCAATTGGTGGATCTTTGCCGCCAGGGAGTCAGGCGTTTCTTTTTCGTCCAAGGCGACATGGGCTTGCAAGATGATCTCGCCGTTGTCGTAGATCTCGTTCACATAGTGGATGGTGATGCCTGAATGGGTTTCCTTGGCAGCCACCACGGCTTCATGCACATGTTCGCCGTAAAAGCCCTTGCCGCCGTATTTGGGCAACAAGGCAGGGTGAATGTTGACAATCTTTTTGGGATAGGCTTGGATCAAGTTTACGGGAATCTTCCAAAGGAAGCCGGCCAACACAATCAAATCCAGCTTTAGCGAAGCCATTTCCTCGGTAAATTCAGGACTGTTGAACTCTTGGCGGGTAATCATCCGCAACGGGATACCAAGGTTTTTAGCCCTTTCTATGGAATAGGCTTTTGGATTGTTGCACACTACGTTGACGATTTCAACATTGGGTTTATTGGCGAAATACTCAGCAATGCGCTGCAAGTTGGTGCCGTTGCCGGAGACGAAGATGGAGAGGCGTTTCATCAGTTGGAAGTTATTAGTTGTCAGTTGGGAGTTTTGATTTCAATAGTGACCTTGTCATAGGCTTTAAGGTCGAACCAAATATAATAATAATCACCCGACTTGCGGAACTCATAAAAGCGGTTATCCTCGAAGCGGATGGGAGAAGGACACAATAGCGTGAAGCCTTTAACCTCCTCGCCGAGGTTGTCCAGGCGGATGTGTTCTGCATCGACAATCTCATAGTATACCTGAAGCAGTCCGCTATAGTAATCGAGATAGGTCTTGATGGTCATGGGCAGCATCTTGTGCTCGTCGCGGAGTTTGGCGATACGCTCGAAGGCACGGTTCATGCCGGGCAGGGCCACGATGGTGCTGTCGGCATCGTAAGTCCAGAAGGTCCGGCCAGGCCAAACCCAGGCGGGATAGATATGGGTGATGTGGACATTGTGGTTGTAAACTAATTGTTGCAAGCGTTTGTCGCTATAATAAAAGTCCCAGTCCGCATCGGTGACGGCCTCAAGGGTGGAGGGGGTGCACCAAGTGTAGAAAGTTGAGAGTTGAGAGTTGAGAGTTGAGAGTTGTGTTATTTGTCTGTTGGGCAGGGCATCGCCGAAGCCAGGGTAGGGCTGCATGAGGTTGTTGTCGAAATGCCAAGGCATCATACTGTTCTCTTCGTAATAGGCGTTCCACAGGTATTTGACGCCGTGGCTCTGCCATAAGTCGGCAGCGTAATAGTCCGATTGTCGGTTCAGTCCGTCGCAAACCATGTCCTCGCGGTTGTGTATCAAGTCGTTATTGTAACCATGGTCGATCCAGGTGGTCGACTTGAAATGACGCTGCATGTAGTCCAGGGCTTCCTTGAGATTGTTTGGAGTGGTAGTATATTGCTCGGGCGTATGCAGGCAAATGTCAAAACCAACTTTATGAAGCTGCTTCAAGAGCTTCTCGAATTCACGGTCTGTCTTGATGGTGCTGTGCAGTCCTTTGAAAACCCCGCGGCTGATCTTTTCGTTGGTAATCCCATCGGGGTTGTTGTAGAAGACGCTTTTCGTTACGGGGATGCCATAATACACAAAGCCTCCTGTGGCATCTTTTGCCTTGGTGATCTTTTCACTGCCGAAGAGTACGGCGCGATGGGTACTAATGTCGGTCCAGTCGGCATGCTCGGTGAAGATGATGCCCGACTCGTAGCCGTAAGGGATGGGCATGATGCGCGGCAAGTTGGGCATGTCGTTGCCAATGTAGAGCGTGACAAAGCGATGCCATTTCATGCCGTCATGGATGGGCTGGTAAGAGACATCTTCGAAATGGTTCAAGGTGTCGCTCAACGGATAATGGATCATCGGATGGTCGCGCCAATAGTCGAGGTTGAAGTAAGCCACCTGGTTGGCGGCATCGAATTGGGTGGAGGAGATGAAAGTCTGATGATAGGAGACAATGCTCCGTTCGTCTTCCCCCACTTGGAACCCTTCGCGGTCTAGATAATACTCGGACTGGAACAGCGCGGTGTCGACAGACATGTTTCTCCGATAGACGGTCAGAGTGCTGTCAACAAAAGGAACAACGATGGTCTTTCTCAATAGTTTCGCTTCCTTCGAGAAAACGGTTGTGGCGTTGATAGTCCGACCTAGATGGTTTTCCATCCACATGGAATACGTGGTGTCGATGGCTGAAACCGCCTGAAAATCGAAAGTTCCATGTTTTGCCTTTTTGAAGCGTTGGTATTCCGATACTGTGTCGCCGTCAAGAATGTATTCGGTTAGGATGCCGATAGGGTAGGTAAGTGGCGTTTGGAGGGAATCATCCATTCGAAGAACAAAACTGTCTTCGGTGATGCTGTCGTGCCGGATTTCGGGCAGAAAACTCGGCATCGCCCACGGCGTCACGGTGATCTCGGCATTGTCAAACCACAGGTTTTCCTGTCCTCGGTTCCAGATGTAGGTGTTGATTTTGCCTTCACCGATATAATCGACGGGGAAGTTCAGATTGAAGCTTGCTCTTGACCAAACAGCTGTGTCGTTGACAAAACCATCCAAAGGATAGGACTGCCAGTATTTGTCGCCACTTGTGCCGTTGATGTCAAATGCGACTTCGGCGTGTGTGGTCTTGTTTTCGGTTTTGAACAGAAACTCGTATCGGATGTTGATGTTTTTTCCAGGGAACAATTTTCCTACCTCAGCGGTAAACCCCAATCCGAACTCCATGGTTGAGTCGCAAAGGCAGACATAATTGTAATCTGCACCACTGCTGTCAACGGCAATGGCAAGGTTGGTCCATGGTGGGTACCAGGTGTATTGATTCTCGAAATCGTTGCTGTATAGCTGGGCTTTTGCTGTCAGCCCAGCTATCAGCAATAGGTATAGTATGGCGATTTTGCGTGCCATAATGCGCTTTTAATCCACGTTTTTGTGGAGGAAGGAGTTTTCGGAGCTGATGCCTTTGCTATTGGCGGAGTATTGTGAGACTTCCTCTTCCACGACGATCTCTTCGTAATTCATGTCGCGGCGCATGTAGGCGGGCTGGCGTTCAAGTTCCTCGAGGCCTTTTTGGGTCTTGAAGTTGAGGCTCAAGGCTCTGAGGCGGTTGCGTTTCAGCTCTTCCTTCGGGTCGTAGGGCTTCTCCTTGGGTTCGTCCATCACTAGGGTCTCCACTTCCACAGTCTCGCGCTGGGCGTTGAGGTTGTCCTCGTGGAGGTTGGTGATCTCGAAGCTGTCGTCGTCATTGGTGTTGCTGAAAGGGTTGTCGAACACCTTGACGGTGGGCGTTGCGGGCTCTTCGTGCTTGAACACAGGAGCATCGAAATGGAGGGTCTCTTGGCTCTCGTTCAGGGAATGGACCACGGTGCCGAGATGTTCTTCCTCTTCGGGCTCGGGCTCTGCAACGCAGCTTGGGGCGGGTTCCTCTTTCTCGACCACCTCTTCGACCTTTTCCGGCTCATTGAGGTTGTGGACGGTACGGCCCGGGCTTGCCACTGGGGGAGTGGTCACAGTGGGGGGAATGACATTGATTTCGGGACGGACTACGCTCTCGGTTCTCTTGGCATTCTTGCTGTCGAATCCAGTGGCGATCAGCGTTACGCTGATATCCTCGCCCAGCGATTCATCCACGCCGTTGCCCCAAATCACGTCACCGCAGTTTCCGCAGATGTTTTGGACATATTCAGTGATCTCCACCACTTCGTCGAGCGACACTTCATCGGAACCTGAGGTGATGTAGAGCAGGATGTTCTTGGCGCCCTCGATGTTGGAGTCGTTGAGCAATGGCGAGTTGATGGCGAGTTTGATAGCTTCTTCAGCTCTGTTCTCACCCTTGGCACGGCCGGTGCCCATGATGGCTTTGCCGCTGTCCTTCATGACGGTTTTCACGTCCTCAAAGTCCACGTTGACATAGCCGGTCACGGTGATGATCTCGGCGATGCCCTTGGCTGCGGTGGTAAGCACGTCGTCAGCCTTCTTGAAGGCCTCGGTGAGTTTCATGTTGCCATAGCTGTCGCGTAGCTTGTCGCTGCTGATAATGATCAGGGTATCCACGTTTTTCTTCATTTCTTCGATACCGGCTTGTGCCTGCTGCTTGCGGCGACGGCCTTCGCATTCGAAGGGAATGGTGACGATGCCGACGGTAAGCAGGCCTTTCTCTTTGGCGATGCGGGCTACGACAGGGGCGGCGCCGGTGCCGGTGCCACCGCCCATACCGGCGGTTACGAACACCATCTTGGTCTTCTCGTCCAGAATCTTGTCGATTTCCTCCTCGCTGCTCAAGGCGGCTTCACGGCCTACGGCAGGGTCGTTGCCGGCGCCCAACTCGCGTTTGCCGAGGTGGATTTTGGTGGGTACGGTGCTCCTCATGAGCGCCTGGTAATCGGTGTTGCACAACACGAAGTCAACACCTTGAATGCCTTCTTCAAGCATGTGATTCACGGCGTTTCCGCCACCGCCTCCCACGCCGATCACTTTGATGTAGTTGGCGGGTTTCTCGCACAGCGGTTTGAACATGTCGTTGGTGTAGCTTTCCATAGTCTTATTTGTTATTTTCTGTTATTCCTTGATTTCGTTTTCTTCGGAGAAGAACTTGGTGATGATGTTGGTGATGTCGAAGAAGCCGTGGCCTTTACCGTCTTTGTCTTTGCCTTTTCTGGGGTTCCTTCTTCCTCCTCTGCGGGGTTCATCTGGCAGTTCTTCCGCAACTTCAGTCTCGTCCATCGGTTGTGCCGGAATGACGACGACGGGTTCCTTGTGCTTGGCCTTCTCCATCTTCTCTTGGTATTCGGCTCTGGCAATGCCCTCAATGACGAGGCCGATACAGGTGGCATACATGGGGCTGGCGAGTTCCTTGACGGTGTCTTCGGCAAGATGCTCGTTGGGGTAGCCGATTCTGACGTCCAAGGCGGTCTTGAAGGAGGCGAGCTGCTGGATGTGTTTCATCATGGCGCCGCCGCCCGTGAGCACGATGCCTGCGATGAGCTTATGCTGTGAGTTGACTTTTTGGATCTCGTAGTTCACCAGCTCGAAGATTTCTTCCATACGGGCCTGGATGATGCTGGCCAGGTTCCTGAACGAAATCTCCTTGGGTGCCCTTCCGCGGATGCCCGGAATCGACACGAGCTCGTCTTCGCGGTTCTCACTGGCCACGGCCGAGCCAAACTTGACTTTTACGTCCTCGGCGTAGCGGCGGATGATGGCGCAGCCCTTGCTGATGTCCTCGGTGATGATGTTGCCGCCGAAGGGGATGACGGCGGAATGATAGATCTTGTTCTCATGGAAGATGGCGATGTCGGTGGTGCCGCCGCCGATGTCAACCAGGGCGACGCCGGCTTCCTTCTCTTCCTCGTCGAGTACGGCTTCGGCCGATGCGATGGGCTCCAGGATCATGTGGTCCATCTCGAGGCCTGCGCGCTCGATGCATTTTTTGATGTTCATGGCCGCAGCGGTCTGACCGATGATGACGTGGAAGTTGGCTTCCAGCTTGCTGCCCAGCATACCCTTCGGGGTGGTGCCGATCTCTCCGTCAACGAAATACTCTTGCGGGATGACATCGATGATCTCCTCGCCTGGAACCATGTTGATCTTCCAGGTGTCCATACGGAGCTTCTCCAGCTCCTCGGCCGAGATCTCCTTGTCGCGGTTGTCGCGCATCATCACGCCGCGGTGCTGCAGGCTCTTGATGTGCTGACCGGCGATGCCGACATTGACCGACTTGATATCGACGTTCGACTGGGCTGAAGCCTCATCGACAGCCGTCTTGATGGCGTTGACGGTCTCCTCGATGTTGGTGACGATACCTCTGCTTACTCCTGTTGAAACGGCTTTGCCATAACCCAGGATCTCAATTTTTCCATTGGCACCTTTTCTGCCGACGATGCATGCAATCTTGGTGGTGCCGATGTCTAATCCGACGATGATTTTTCCTTCACTCATAATAGTATTATTTTGTACACACGATTTGATTTTTATATCGCAAATTCAAGGTCTTGAACGGTTTCAGCTCTTCTGTGCCGCTGTATTGCTCCAACAGCGTCTTGAGTCGCGCGAGCCTTTGTTCCACCGCACAGGTGTCGCCAAGGATGACTCTTGCTGAAAGGTTGTTGACCATAAGCTCATATTCGTTGTAGTTTTTGTAGATCTGTCCGATGTTGCCGGCAAGGAAATCGTCCTTCCTGATGGCCTTGGCGATGCACAGCGCCTCGGGAATGCCCGTGTGCACATAGAGACTGTCGGTAATCCTTGCATTGCCTTTGGGGATGGGGAAGAGGAACTGTCCGTTGGCGATGATCATCCTGGGACTATAGCGGGGACTCGACGGGACGATGACACCGTCTTCAGTTACATAGACAGAGCGTTTGTCTTGGTTGTAGATGCGAAGCACGGGCTCATATTCCTTCGCTTTGATCCACAAGGTGTCATTAAGGCCGATGAAGGCGCTGGAGCTCTCAATCCACGGGTTGTTGCCAAGCAATTTCTGGATCTTCATTAAGTCGATGGACGAGATCTTGGCTTGGTGCTTTATGTCGCAAATGGCCTCAGCGTATGCCATTACGGTGTCCTTCTCCACAAACCCACGGTCATGGCTCCGCTCCAGGTTGAAGGTGATGCCTTTCAACGGTGTCTCCAGATACCACTTGCGACTGAAGATGAAGAGCACGACGAGCGCAGCACCCGTGATCACCCATAACGCTATTTTCAGGATCTTCTTCACCATTGGCTGATCATGTTTTGAAGGGGTTCAACGAAACGGTCGATATTGCCTGCGCCCATGGTCACCAGCAATTCGGGCTTGCTTGCAGCAATGGTGTCGAGCAGGGCTTCCTTGGGGCACAGACGCTTGTTTTTCAGGTTGATCTTGTCCAATAAAGCCTGGGAGGTGACTCCCTCGATGGGTTGCTCCCGAGCTGGATAGATGTCGAGTAAAATCAGGTCGTCGGCCATCGCCAAGACATTGGCGAAATCTTCCATGAAATCGCGTGTACGAGTGAAGAGGTGCGGCTGGAAGACCAAGGTTACCCGTTTGGTGGGGAACGATGCTTTAATGGCCGACAGACAAGATTTTATTTCTTCAGGATGATGTGCGTAATCATCGATATAGCAGTATTTTTCGTTCTTCACGCGGATGTCGAAACGGCGTTTTACTCCGCTGAAGGTGGCCAGTGCCTTGGCGATGCCGTCGGCATCGAGGCCGAGTTCCAAGGTGGCGGCAAAGGCCGCGGTGGCGTTCAACACATTGTGGATGCCCGCCATCTTGAGGTGGACGGGTGTACCCGTCTCTTGGTGTTCAATCACGAAGTCGGTCTCGCCGTTTTGTTGGCGGATGTCCACGGCACGGAAGTCGTTACTCTCACCAAAGCCGAAACGTATGTCATCGGAACGGATCTCCAAACCTTCTCTTACAATCACGGTATCTTTAGTGAGGTCGGCAAATTGATTGAAACTCTCCACTAAGTGTTTGCGGTCGCCGTAGATATCGAGATGGTCGGCATCGATAGAGTTGACGATACTGATGTTGGGAGCGAGTTGCAGGAAGGAGCGGTCGTATTCGTCAGCTTCCACCACCAGTACCGATTCGCTGGTATGACCCAACACCAGGTTGCTGCCGAAGTTGTTGGCGATGCCTCCGATGAAGGCAGTCATGTCCACTCCGTTCTCCTTGAGGATGTGGGCGACCATGGCCGTGGTGGTGGTCTTTCCGTGAGTGCCTGAAATGGCGATGGTGTAGTGCTCCTTGGAGATGGCTCCCAATGCCTCGGCGCGTTTCTTGATTGGGATGCCGCGACGGCGGAGCTCCACCAGCTCCTTCAGGTCTTGGGGAACCGCAGGCGTATATACGACAGTGTCAATGAGGGCAGGCAATAGTTTAGGCTCGTCTTCATAATGGATTGCCATGCCCTCATCTTCCAACTGCTTGGTCAACGGGGAAGGGGTGAGGTCGTAGCCGGCCACAGCGATGCCTTGGCTATGGTAATACCTTGCCAGGGCACTCATGCCGATGCCGCCGATGCCTACAAAATACATGCTTTTCATTCCTTCCCTATTCATGATCTTCTAACTTCTTACTTCTGTCTTCTGACTTCTTTCATAATAATCTCAACAATGTCGTCAGCCGCGTTGGGACGGGCAAACTGGGCAATGTTGGCCTTCATTTTATCTTGTTTTTCTTGGTCGCTGAGCAGCTCCTTCAAAGCCGGGATGAGCTTCGTCTCGGTCTCGTCGTTGCGGACCATGATGGCGGCACCGGCGTCGACGAGCTGCTGTGCGTTCTTGGTTTGATGATCCTCGGCTGCGGTGGGCAGCGGGACGAAGATGACGGGTTTCTGCACCAAGGCGAGCTCGGAGATCGACATGGCACCGGCGCGTGAGATCACCACATCGGCCACCGAATAGGCGAGATCCATTCGGTCGATGAAGACCACGGGCTTCACCTTTTCTTCCAAACCAAGTTCCTTGACTTCCTTTAGGGCTTGTTCATGGTAGAACTTTCCCGTTTGCCATATCAGCTGCATGTCGCTGTCCTTGAACATCTCAAGTTTTGCCGAGATGCCCTTGTTGATGCCCAAGGCACCTTGGCTACCGCCCACCAACAACACGACGGGCTGTTCAGCCTTGACTCCGAAGTACTCGGCGGCTTCATTGCGATCACAATTCCCGTTGATATTGCCTCTCAACGGGTTGCCCGTGAAGTGGATCTTCTCCTTGGGAAACCATTGTTCCAGGCCGTTATAGGCAACGCAGATGGCTTTGGCTCTCCTTCCCACCCTGCGGTTGGTCTTGCCAGGATAGGAGTTCTGCTCTTGGATGATGGTGGGGATGCGAAGTGTGTTGGCAGCAGCTAGGGTTGGGCCACTGGCGAATCCTCCCACACCGATGACTGCATCGGGTTTGAACCTTCTTAAGATCCTGGCGGCTTTGTTCATGCTGTCGAAGATCTTGGCAGGCAATAACAAGGAGCTGGGATCTTTGGTGAACCCGCTGATCCAAAGGCCTTCGATCTTGTATCCCGCCTTTGGGACACGCTCCATTTCCATTCTTCCTTTGGCTCCGATAAACAGGATTTCAGCTTCGGGGTATTTGCGCTTCAACGCGTCCGCAATGGCGATGGCTGGGAAGATGTGTCCTCCCGTACCGCCTCCGCTGATCACAAATCTCAAATCATTCTTCATTGGCTACCTCCATTTCTGCTTCGTTTTCCAATTCTCCGTTTTCCATCTTCCGTTCTCCGTTTTCCGAATCTTCCACGCTTCTCGTGACACTCAGAATCATCCCTACTGCAAATCCTGTCATGAGCATCGACGAGCCGCCTTTGCTGATGAAGGGCAACTGCTGTCCGGTCACCGGCATCAGGCCTGTTGAGACGCCCATGTTGATCATGGCCTGCATGATGAGGATGAAAGCGATGCCAAACGACATCATGGCGCCAAAGGTCAAGGGTCGTTTTTTCATGATTTGTATGGCCCTGGTGAGCAGGATGATGTATAAGAGCATGACGAAGATGCCTCCGGCAAGTCCATATTCCTCGATGATGATGGCGTAGATGCAGTCGGAGAAGGGTTGGGGCAGGAAGTTGCGCTGGGTGCTCTTGCCTGAGCCCTTGCCGAAGAAGCCTCCTCTGGCGACGGCAATCTTGGCGTACATCTTCTGAGCGTTGCGGTCGTCGATGTGCAAGGGCGATTTGTCGGGATCAAGACCGGCAGCGATTTTGGCTTCCTTCTCCAACTTGGCAGCCTCAATTCGTCCCTGCCAGGTCTTGACACGGCTCACACGCGGCTTCTTCTTGGCTCTTTCCTGAAGCTTGGCATCTTCGGGATGTGCCTCTGCAGCGGCCACTACCTTTTCATATCGGCTCTGACGGATGTTGGCGACCATGTCGTCAGTCAGGATGTATAATCCCATGCCCAGCACCACGATGCCGATCAGCAACATGATGTAACTGAACTTGATCTGACCGATGAACAACATCACGATGCAGACCACAAAAAGCATGGCCGCAGTGGAGAGGTTCTCGGGGAAGATGGGCGCCACAATCAAGATGATGGGCAGAAAAACAGGGATGATGAGATCCTTGAATTTATAATCCTTCGTATTCCATACGACGATGTATTTGGCCAAATAGGTGATCAGTACGATCTTGGCCAATTCGCTGGTTTGGAAGCCCATGATGCTTCTGGAGGCACCGTTGATGCGGCTTCCAAAGAAATAGGTGAAGATCAGCAGGACGAAGCAGAACAACAGCACCAGCTCGATGGCTCTCGAGTAGTGGCGGTAGTTGACTCTTGAGGCGATGAACATCATGATGAATCCCGCAAGCAAGGTGGTGGCATGCTTCAGCAGGACCTTCTCGTTGTAGGCCCCGATCTTGACATGTGCCTCCGAGCTGGTGGCACTATAAACCGCCAGCAGGGAGATGACGCCGAGGATGAACATCACCACCCAGATAACCCTGTCGCCTTTCAATATCTTGTTGATCCAACTCATGTTTTAGTTTAGAGTTTAGGGTTTAGGGATTTTACTTTTTCGACAAAGGTGCGACCTCTTTCAGCGTAATCCATCTCATGGTCCTTGCAGGCAGGAGAGAAGAGGACGATGTCGTTCTCTTCGGCGATGATGGAGGCCATATTGACAGCCTCGGAAATCGATGCCGCTTCATAGATCTCGTTGACCGTTCCCTTGAAAGTCATCTCGATGTTTTCTTTCTCGTTGCCAAGGCTGATGATGGCTTTGACATTCTTCTTGGCGGTTTCGATAAGGTCGCTGTAGTTGTTGTGGCAGGAACCGCCCACAATCCAAATCACGGGATTGACGATGTTCTCGAAGGTGAACCAAGTGGCGTTGACATTCTCTGCCTGCGAGTCGTTGTAGTACATCACCCCGTCGATGGTGTCGATGTATTGCTGACGATGCGTTAGGGTGTTGAGGTCGCCCATGCAGTTCTTGATGCTCTCTTTTCGGATTTCCAGGATCTTGGAGGTGATACTGGATGCCATGTTCTCTGGTCTGCGCTTGGTCAGGTTTTCCGTTTTCTCAAATAAATACCTCATATCTTTTATCTTTTATCTTTTATCTCTTATCTCTTATCTAATCTTCAAAGTAAGTATGGTAAATGCCGCCAGGAGGATGCTCACGATCCAGAATCGCATGGTGATCTTGGCTTCGTGATGCAAGTCGTGTTGGCCTTTGTATTTCACAGTGCATCCCGGATCCACCTGCTGGATGAAGTCGAGCGAAGTGCGGAAATGGTCATGCACGGGAGTTCGTTTCCAGATGCGGCGGTGTACGCCCTTTTTCTTTCCTGTCTTGTAATAAAGCCGCTGCAAGATGACGGAGATGCTTTCGAAGAGGAATACGCCGCAGATGATGGGTAGCAACAGCTCCTTGTGGATGATGACGGCCGCCACTGCGATGATGCCGCCGATGGTCAGGCTACCCGTGTCGCCCATGAAGACCTGGGCGGGGAAGGAGTTGTACCAGATGTAGCCCAACAGGGCTCCCACGAAGGCGCTAAGGAACACCACGACTTCTTCGGTGCCGGGGATGTACATCAAGTCGAAATAACTCGCCGTTCGGGCATTACTGGAGATATAGGCCAGGATGCCTATCGTGAGCGCCATGATGGCCGTGTTGCCTGCCGACATGCCGTCCATGCCGTCGTTGAGGTTCGATCCGTTGGATACGGCTGCCACGGCAAATACGGTGACCAGCACAAAGAACACCCATCCAAGGATGTACATCCATTTCTCACCAGCCCACCTGAACATGTTGGCATAGTTGAGGTTGTGGTTCTTCAGGAAGGGGATGGTGGTGCGAGTGGATTTCACGTCGGGACTCTTGACAACGATTTCCTGGTTGTTCTCGATCTTGAGTTGGACGGTCTCGTTCATTTGCACAGCCGGACTGAAACGAAGGGTCAGACCGACGATGAGACCCAAGGTGACTTGTCCTGCGATCTTCACCCATCCGTTGAGGCCTTCCTTGTTCTTCTTGAAGGTCTTGATGTAATCGTCGGCAAAGCCGATGGCACCGAGGATGAGGGCAGTGATGATCATCAAGATCATGTAGATGTTGTGCAGCTTACTGACCAGCAGGCAGGGGATGAGGGTGGCTGCGATAATGATGATGCCGCCCATGGTGGGTACGCCTGTTTTCTTGACGTTGAACGGATCCAGCTTCTCGTCGCGTTGGGTCTCTTCGATATGCTTTCTTTTCATCCTCTTGATGAAATGCCTGCCGTACCAGACGGAGACGATGAGTGCCAAGATGGCGGCAGTCACAGCGCGGAAGGTGACGTAGGTGATCATTCTCGCGCCGGGGAATCCGATGGTGTCCAAATAGGAAAACAGGTAGTATAACATGGCTTATTTCTCCTTCAATGCTTGGGTTAATTCTTCTTTGTCGTCGAAATGGCGTTTTACGCCTTTGATGATTTGGTAGTCCTCGTGTCCTTTTCCTGCCAGTAGGATGATGTCGCCCTTGTTGGCCAGTTTCACGGCGGTGCGGATGGCTTCGCGGCGGTCGGTGATGGAGAGCACCTTGCGCATGTCCTCACTGCTAATGCCTTCCTTCATCTGACGGATAATCTCGTCGGGGTCTTCATCGCGCGGGTTGTCGCTGGTGAGGACGACCTGGTCGCTGAGCTTGACAGCGATGGCAGCCATCTCAGGGCGCTTGGTGGCGTCTCGGTTGCCTCCGCAGCCCACAACAGTTATTAGTTGGGAGTTGGGAGTTGGGAGTTGAGAGTTGACCTCGTTGATGGTCTTCAAAACATTTTCCAACGCGTCGGGGGTGTGGGCGTAATCGACGATGCCGACGATACCGCATTCGCTGTGGACCATGTCGAAGCGACCGTTGGCGCCCTTCAGTTTGCTGATCTCCACCAGCAGCTCGTCCTTGTCGAATCCCAGCGAGAGGGCGGCACCATAGATGGCCAGGATGTTGCTCGCGTTGAAGCCGCCCACCAGTCGGGTGAACATTTCAGTATCGTTGACTTTCATCAGCATGCCGTCGAAGTGGCTCTCCATGACCACCCCCTTGAAATCGGCATCATGCTTCAACGCATAGCTCAGCTTTTTGGCTCGGGCGTTCTGGAGCATGATGGCACCGTTCTTGTCGTCGAGGTTGGTGAGTGCGAAGGCGTTGGCCGGCAGATCGTCGAAGAATTTCTTCTTGGCGTTGCGGTAGTTGGCCATGGTCTTATGGTAGTCGAGATGGTCGTGGGTCAGGTTGGTGAAGATGCCTCCGGCGAAATGCAGTCCTGCGATGCGGTTCTGGTCGATCGAGTGGGAACTGACCTCCATGAAGGCATATTCGCATCCATGTTCCACCATCTTCTTGAGCAATGCGTTCAGTTCGATGGGGTCGGGGGTGGTGTGCGTAGAGGGGATGACTTCACGGTCGACGATGTTCTCGATGGTGGAGAGCAAGCCGCAGGAATAGCCCGCCTCGGTGAAGAGACGATAGAGCAGTGTTGCGATGGTGGTTTTGCCGTTGGTGCCCGTAACACCGGTGAGCTTCAGCGACTGGGAGGGATTGCCGAAGAAGTTGGAAGCTCCTACGCCCAAGACGTAGGCGCTGTTGTCAACGCGGATATAAGTCACCCCTTCCTTCAGTTGCTTGGGAAGCTTCTCGCAAACAATGGCACTGGCACCTTTCTCCACGGCCATGTCGATGTAGTCGTGACCGTCGCTTTGAGTGCCCTTGACGGCGAAAAACAAGGTGCCGTCCTCGACTTTTCTGGAATCGAACGACACATTGGCAATGTCAAGGTCCTTGTTGCCGATGATCTCCTGCAGGTTGCAGTTGACTAAGATATCCTTGAGTTTCATTGTTTTCCTAGTGTTAAGGTGATCAGGCTTCCTGGCTGGAGGGTGTCACCGGGTTTGACAGATTGTTGGATGACTTTGCCATATCCTTCGAAGGCGATGTTCCAACCCATGTTTTCGAGCAGATACACGGCATCGGTGATGTTCATGCCTTTTACGTTCGGGACATGGATGGAGTCGAATTGTATGGGCTTGATGACATATTTCCCATCTTCCTTCGAGTAGGCGGTGGTAGTCCATTCGCTGCCCAGCGAGTGGTCGGTGTAGTCGAGGCCGATGCCTTGTAGATAGGGTGCCAATTCGGATTGATGGCGGATAGTGCTGTCGGCCTGCTTCTCATCGCGCATTTCAGCATCCATCATGCCCTTGATCTTGGTGGCATAAACGCGGTCGGCAATCTCTTTGAAGGCTGGAGCGGCCACCTTGCCAGCGGAATAGAAGCGGCCTTTAGCCTTGCTGATGACGACAATGCAGCTGTAGATGGGGTGCTTGGCAGGGAAGTAGCCGACAAAGGTCACGTTATAGTCGCGCTCCAGACGGCCTTCTGCGTTGACCCACTTATAGGCCTTCTTCTCCACGTTGTAGAGCTGTGCCGTTCCGGTCTTGCCTGCGATGCCGTATTCCGTGCCACGAAGCATCTTGGCTGTGCCGCGAAGCACCACGCCTTCCATCATGCTCTGTATGGAGTCGATGGTTTTCTGTGAGGCGATGTGTTCTTTCAGCACCACAGGTTCAATGGTCTCGAGTGTGATGCCTTCTTTTCTGATTTCCTTGATAAACTGGGGCTTGAGCATCTTGCCTTCGTTGGCCACGGCATTATATAGGGTGAGGATTTGCAAAGGTGGAAGCCTCAGCTCGTAGCCGATCGACATCCATGGCAGTGAGGTCTTGGCCCAGTTGGCCTTGTCGTAGATGGGGTGCTTGATGTATGGCTTGGCTTCACCGGCCATGCCCGTGCCCAACGGAACATTCAGCCCCATGCTGTAAAGTCCGTTCACATACCGCTCAGGATGGGCGCCGAAGTAGTCGGTGATGAGCTTGGCGGTGCCTTTGTTGGACGATTGCTCGAAGACCTCGCGGATGGTGACGCGGCCGTCGGAATGGATGGTGTGGTCGTCGAACATCTTCTTGCCTGAGAAGACCAGCGGCCCGCTACCGATATTGATATGTGAGTTGATGTTAAGGTCAGGGAAGTTCTCGAGCAGCACCAGCATGGAGGCGAGCTTGAAGGTGGAACCGGGCTCGATGCCCACACCCAAGGCGAAGTTGTAGAGTTCTTGGCAGCGGTTGGTTTCCTTGTCGCGCTGTAGGTTGGTGATGGCTTTCACCTCGCCAGTAGCCACTTCCATGACGATGGCGCAACCCTGTTCGGCTTTGTTTTCGACGATGGCGTTGCGCAGGGCGCGTTCGGCGATGTCCTGGATGCCGATGTCGAGGGTGGAGACGATGTCGTTGCCGTTGATGGCTTCGATGTTGTTTTCGTCCTCGATGGGAATCCAAACACCGTGGTGTAGGTGGCGTTGGCGATGGTGGCCGTCTTGACCGCGCAGGATGGAGTCGTAGGCGCTCTCGAGTCCGACCAATTTGTCGTCGTTGACATAGCCGATGGTACGGCCGGCGAGCGAACCGTAAGGATGGATGCGCTTGAACTTAGGTTGCGATTTGGTGAGGCCGCCCTTGAGGTTGCCTTTGTTGAGGATGGCAAAAGTCTCCATCTCACGGTATTGTCCCAAAGTGACATTGAGATCCACGAGGAAATAGCGCTTGTTGTTGTTTCTGGCTTCGATGAGGCCTTTCTTCCAACGTTCAGCGCTGCGTTTCGGGAACATCTGAGCCAGCTGCTGGCTCAGTTTGTCCACGCCGTTGTTGAAGACGGTGTCGTCGATGACTTGTGGGTCGATGCCGACTTCGAAAATCGGGACGTCGGTGGCGAGCAGGCTGCCGTCGCATGCGAGGATGTCGCCGCGCGAGGCCTGCAAGGTGTCGAACCGGGTCTCCACCTGATCCGCCAAGGCACGCAGCTCGTCGCCTTCCTTGGTCTGTACCATCACCGCCTTGACCAGGATGAGGACACCCACGATCAATACGACAAGGTAAACCAAAAAGGTTCTGATCATACAGCTCGATTTCGGATCCCGTTTCATTTTTTCACCTTTCAGTTTTCATCTTTCACCTGCTTCACCACTCTCGTCTCTAGCGACTCCTTCAGCCCTTCCTTGGCGAGTTTGTCGATAAGGACTTTCTGTGTCGATTCCTTGGTGTAGGCCGACTTGGCATAGATATATTCGACGCGGAGGTCGCGGAGGAGGATGGTGTTCTTTTTGATGGACCGGCTGGTGCTCTCGGCAATGTAGGCGTTGGTGATGATGAGCATCAGCAGCACGGTCAGATAGACGAGGAAGGGGAAGATCTTGGAGAAGTCTTCCTTGGTAAGGAAGCTGCCTCCCAAGATGTTCATGAGAGTGTTTCGCCCGGATCCGTTGTTCTTTCTTTCTCTCTTCATGGTCATTTCCTTTCTGCGATCCTGAGCTTGGCGCTGCGCGCTCTGCTGTTGTTGGCGATTTCCTCTTCGGAAGGCACAATGGGCTTCCGGTTGATTATAATATAAGGTGTCAGCGCGTTGCCGAAGAAATCTTTCTCTTCGACGCCTGCTGCGTTGCCTGTCTTGGTGAAGTTCTTCACCAGCCGGTCTTCCAATGAGTGGTATGAAAGCACTACGAGACGACCGCCGGGTTTGAGCACATCGGCGCATTGCGAGAGGAAACGCTCCAGCGCGTCCATCTCTTGGTTCACTTCGATGCGGAGGGCTTGGAAAATCTGTGCCAACACCTTGTTTTCGCGTCCGTGGGGGAGCCGTCCTTGCACCGCTTCCTTGAGTTGGGAGGTGGTCTCGATAGGCGCGTTGTCGCGTGCCATGATGATGTCGGATGCCACCAGATGGGCGTTCTGCACCTCGCCGTAGAGGCTCAGCACCTTGGTCAGGGCGGCATGGTCATAGGTATTGACCACGGTGGCGGCATCGACGGGGTTCGACTGGCTCATGCGCATGTCGAGTTTGCCCTCGAAACGGGTAGAGAAGCCTTTTTCGGGCGTGTCGAACTGATGCGAGGAGACCCCGAGGTCGGCGAGGATGCCGTCGATCTTGCCGTTGTGGTACAGCTGGATGAAGTTCTTGAAATAGCTGAAGTTTTGGGGAATAAAGGTAAACCGCTCGTCGTTGATGACATTCTTGGCGGCATCTTCATCTTGGTCGAACGCATACAGATGTCCGGTGCTGAGACGCTCCATGATGGCACGGGAATGACCTCCACCCCCGAAGGTGACGTCGGCATAGACGCCATCAGGATGGATGTTCAATCCGTTCATACACGCTTCCAACAACACCGGAATATGATACATAAGAGTTTGAAGTTGACAGTTTGCACTTGTCGGTTACAGACCGAAGTTCAACCCTGAGAACAAATCCTCGACGCCCTTGGCCAGATCCTCGGTGCTGATCTCGTTGACGCGTTCGTCGTACTTGGTCTTGTCCCAGATTTCCATGTTGGTGAACATGGAGTCGATGACGATATCCTTGACCAAACCGCTGCGGTCGAGAAGTTCCTTGGGAATCTGGATTCTTCCGCTGGCATCGAGCTTCACGCGCTTGACCCCGTCGAGGTACTTACGCATGATGTCCAACTTCCTGCGGTCGAAAGTGTTGACTTGCATCAGGATGTCCCTGCGCCGATTCCAGTCGCTGACGGTGTAGAGCTCCAGGTAGGTGCCGTGCAGGCCGGGACGGAGGATGAAATCCTCTTCGGCCTGGCTTCCCAGCTGCTCCCTGAAATCGGCGGGCAGCATCAATCTGCCTTTCGAATCGAGCTTGCAAGTGAATGTTCCGGTAGGGTTACTCATGTCTTTTTCCGAATTTTCGAGCAAAGATAATGCATTTTTCCCCACCATTTCCCACTTTTACCCACTTTTTTGGGCTTTTTAGCCGATTAGTTTTCAACAGAATTATCAACAGGTTTGTTAATACATGTTAATTTATTGTAAATCAATTATTTAAAGTTATCAACAATGCCGTGTTGCTGTTCATTTCGAGAGTGGAATCAAAAACTTTCTCGATAATTGAAGCATATTCGGATTCAATTTTTTAATTTTGTACTTTGTTAAGAATATTTTTTATTTGCCTATGGAGGATAAATACGGCAACTTGATTGATTTCAGGCAGATCTTCGAAGCCAAGGCTCCCAAGTTAATGAAAAGGATGCCGAATTGGTTGTTTCGACGTATCCAGCGTCTGCTGCACGAGGAGGACATCAACACCATCTTGAGCAAGTATGGCGACCTGCAGGGAGTGGAGTTTGTCCAGGCAGTGGTGAAGGATTTCAACCTGAATGTCGTGACGAAAGGCGAGGAAAACCTGACAGCCTCCGAGCGTGTGCTGGTGGCTTCGAACCATCCTTTGGGTGGCCTCGACGGCATCGCCCTCATCGGCACGGTGGGCACCTATTGTCCCGATCCCGTCACGCCAGTCAACGATTTTCTGCTGTTTATCAAGAACCTCCAGCCAATCTTCATCCCGGTCAACAAGGTGGGGAAGGGCGTCGCTAACCGGGCAGAGAATCTCCGCCTGTTCAACGAGACTTTTGCCGGCGACCGTGCCATCTGCTATTTCCCCTTCGGGCTTTGCTCGCGCAAGGTGAAAGGCGGCAAGATCATGGATCTCGACTGGAAAAAGACCTTCATCACCAAATCAAAGGAATACCATCGCGACATCATCCCAACACATATCGACGGACACAACACGAAGTTCTTCTACAACCTTGCCCGCTTGCGCAAACGTCTCAAGATCAAGGTCAACATCGAAATGGCCTTCCTTGCCGACGAGTTTTTCAAGCAACGAAACAAAACCCTTACCATCGTTTTCGGCAAGCCGATTCCCTATCAGACTTTCGACAGTCGCCACACCGATGCGGAATGGGCTGAAAAGCTGCGCTGCTTCTCCTATCACCTGGCCAACGATCCCAATCTGGTCTTTGACCCGGAACAAGACTATCAAATACCATGATTATCAACAACGTTGCCATGAACAAGATCATTGACCCCATACCCGTAGAAAAGATTCTTGAAGAACTGACCATGGAGCGGTTCATCAGGAAGACGAACAATGGCAAGAATGAGATTTACATTGTTAATGCGTTCAATGCCCCCAATGTCATGCGTGAGATTGGCCGCCTACGTGAGATCAGCTTCCGCGATTCGGGCGGTGGAACTGGGTTGGATTGCGACTTGGATGCATTCGACGACTGTGAGGAGAACTACTTCGAACAGCTCTTCGTTTGGAATCCTTTCGATAAGGCCATCGTCGGAGGCTACCGTTTCCTGCTTTGCGACAAGGTGCGTCTAGGTGCCGACGGTCGCGTCGATACCCCTACGGGAGAACTCTTCCAATATTCGGAGAAGTTCGTCGATGAATACCTGCCTTACACCATTGAGCTCGGACGATCCTTCGTGCAGCCCGATTACCAGCCTTCGAAGAATTTCTCGAAGGGAATCTATTCCCTCGACAACCTGTGGGACGGCTTAGGCTTCCTCTGCAGCGCCTATCCCCAAGCGAAATATTTCTTTGGCAAGGTCACGATGTATCCGCAGCTGGAAAGGGAGTCGCGCGACATGATATTGTATTTCATGAAGATGAATTTCCCGGATCCAGACCATCTGCTCAAGCCTTGGCCTGAGTTGGAGTTGCCCATCGTGATGGACGAGGAGAAGCTCAAGGGCATCTTCACGGGGAAGAACTATCAGGAAAACTATAAGATTTTGGTAAAGAACGTTCGTGAACGCGGTGCCGCGGTGCCGCCTTTGGTCAACGCCTACATGAGCCTGTCGTCCACCATGCGCTCGTTCGGTACAGCCGTCAATCCGCCCTTCGGCAACGTGGAGGAAACGGGTATCCTGGTCACCATCAAGGACATCTTTATGGAAAAATATGAGCGTCACGCCGAATTCGATCCTAATGAAAAACCCTTACACTTAAGCTGATCCCATGATAATCAAAGACGCGCGCTTCATTTGCAGCAACACCAAGTTCGACAAGCTGCCCAAGGACAACATGCCAGAGTACGCCTTCATCGGGCGGTCCAACGTGGGGAAGTCGTCGCTGATCAATGCCTTGGTGCAACGCAAGGGATTGGCCAAGACCTCTTCGACACCGGGCAAGACCATCGCCATCAACCATTTCGTGGTCAATGATGCGTGGTATCTTGTTGACTTGCCAGGCTACGGCTATGCGCAACGCTCCAAGAAATCGAGGGAAGAATGGCGGGTTATGCTGGCCAACTACATCTCCCGTCGTCGCAACCTGATTTGCACCTTTGTGCTGGTGGACTCACGCATCGAGCCGCAGAACAGCGACATCGGCTTCATGGAATGGCTGGGCGAAAACCAGGTGCCGTTCTGCATCGTGTTTACGAAGGCCGACAAACTGAGCAAGGCGGAGTTGGACAGGAACGTGGAGGCCTACAAAAAGCGCTTGTTGGAGGATTGGGAGGAGTTGCCGCCAATCTTTATCACTTCGTCGGAGAACAAGCAAGGACGCGAAGAGCTTCTCGACTATATCGAGCAGCAGAACAAAGAATTGGAAAACTATCTGAAAACAACCGGACTATAAACTGAATAACTGAACAACTTAAAACTTAAAACTATGGTTAGGTATTCTCGTATCATTGGTTATTGGAGCACTCGCCGGATGGATTGCCGGCAAGCTCATGGGCAAAGGCATGGGCCTGTTGCTTTGCATCATCGTAGGTGTTATCGGCGGCTTCCTCGGCAGCTGGGTGTTCAGCCTTCTTGGACTGAGTGCCAGCGGATCGTTCTGGGGCCAGCTGCTGGTTGGCACGGTAGGCGCCGTCCTGCTGCTCCTCGTTCTTTCGCTGTTTAGAAGAAAGAAATAAACTAGTTCAACGTAATTCTTGTAATTCCCGCGCCTCCTGTCTCTAGGGAGGCGTCGGTGAATTTTTTTACCTCGTGGTCGCGGCTGAGAAACTCTCTGATCAGCTTGCGTAGGATGCCATTGCCTTTCCCGTGCAGGATGCTCACCTCCTTGATGCTGAGCAGCTTGGCCTCGTCGAGGTATTTGGCTACGGCATCCAAAGCCTCTTCGGCGCGTTTTCCTCTCACATCCAGCGTCAGATCGAAGTGTTCGGCCTTCTCACTGAGGTCGTCGGCGAGTCCCGACTGCCATTTGCGGATGACCTTGCGTCCTTCGGCACGGCTTACCTTTCTGAGCTTGTCGGGGCTGGTGCGTAGCTTCACGGTGTCGAACAGGATGGTGGCATCGGTGTCGCTGATGGCAACAATCTCGCCCACGATCTCCATCTCGTCGATGCACACCGTGTCGCCGACCTTCAGGGTACCGTCGTTGGGTTTGGGTTGCTTTGGCTCGGAGGCTTTCTTGGCCGTTTCGGCGATCTCCTCCTTGGTCTTCTTCAGTTCTTGACGGATCTCCTTGGTGCGTTCCTTCTCGGCTTGTGCCTCCTTGATCTCGCGGATGGTGCGTTCGATGCTGCTGTTGGCCTTGTCGATGAGTTCCTGCGCCTCGCTGGCGGCGTCGCGGAGGTATTGTTTCTTTTTGCCTTCCAGCTCGTTGAGCAGTTTCTTATACTTCTCTACCACCTCGCTGAGCAGGGTGTCGGCCACCTGCAACTCGCGTTCCTTTTTCTTGATGGCTTTTTTGTCGACTTCCAACTGTTGCAGCTGTTGTTCGAACTTCAGATGTTGCTCGCCAGTGATATGGGTGGCATCGTCCAAAATGTTTTGAGGGAAGCCAATCTTGCGGGCAATCTCAAAGGCAAAAGAGCTGCCGGGCTTGCCTGTCACCATAATGTACATGGGCTGCATGAATTTGGTGTCGAACAGCATGGCGCCGTTGACGATGCCTTCGTGGTGGTCGGCCAATAGTTTCAAGTTGGCATAGTGGGTGGTGACGATGCCGAAGACCTTTTTCCTGTTCAACTCCAATAGGATGGCCTCGGCGATGGCACCGCCCAACTGGGGCTCGGTACCAGTACCGAACTCGTCGATGAGGAAGAGCGAATGCTCATCGGCATGCTCCAGCAGCACCTTCATGTTGCGCAGATGGGAGCTGTAGGTGGAGAGGTCGTCGAGGATGCTTTGCTCATCGCCGATGTCGATAAAGAGACTCTTGAAAAGTCCGCATTCCGAATCCACATGCATGGGAACACAGAGTCCGCATTGCAACATGTATTGAATCAAGCCGGTGGTCTTGAGGCATACCGACTTGCCGCCGGCGTTGGGTCCCGAGATGACCAAGATGCGGTTCTCTTGGTCGAGGTTAAGATCCAAAGGAACAATATATTTGCCTTGCGACTTCAGCTTTTGTTCCAAGATGGGATGTCGGGCCTGGATCCACCTGAAGTAGGGTGTCTCATGAATGATGGGCTTCACGCCGCCAATATCCTGGCTGAGAATGGCCTTGGCGCGGATGAAGTCGAGCTGTCCGAGCAGGTTCCAGGCCTTTAGTAGCTCTGGCAACGAAGGCCTGATACGATCGGTAAACTGCATCAAGATGCGGTTCACCTCGCGGCGTTCGGCATATTCCAACTCCTTGATCTCGTTGGAGGTCTCCACGATCTCGGAGGGCTCAATATACACCGTCTGTCCCGTGGCCGACTCGTCGTGGATGAAGCCTTTCAAGGCACGTTTATCACCTGCCCTGACGGGAATCACCATGCGTCCGTCGCGGATGGTGATCTCGGCTTTGGGATCAACCCATCCCGAGGTCTTGGCATCGCTCATGATTTGGCGGATGCGCCGCTCGATGCCGCCCGACTTGCGGTGGATGTCACGACGGATCTCAGCCAGCTCAGGGGAGGCGTTGTCAGGCATCTCACCTTTGTCATCAACGAGGCGGTTGGCTTCGCTAAATACGATGGGATCGACCTCGATGCCTTCGGTGAGGGCACATAGCTCGGGGTAGTCCACTCTCGCATCCGATTGCCCGAATTTCAAGATGTAGCTGAGGGCGTTCAAAGAGGGCTTGAGGGCGAACAGCTCTTCCAGGCTGATGCTCGTCCCTGGGATTTTGATATGTTGGAACGCTTCGCGCAGGTCGTGGTAGTCCCTTACGGGGAAAGGCACGCCGTTTTGCAGCAACTGCATGAACTCCACGGTCTGGTCGAGGCTCCGCTCGATGGCTTCGCGATCATTGCTGAAGTCCATCGCTTCGGTCTGTTCCAGTCCCATGGCGCTGATGCAGTGCCCTTTGACGGCTTCCCGGATGTGGGTGAACCCGATTTTCTGCTCGAAGCGTTCCGGATAAATCATATTGTGTTGATACTATTTCCCTGTGGCCGTTCTGAATCAATTGAAACCGAAGCCACGGAGAACGGTCAACACTCGTTCGTCCTTGGGATCGTCTATATCCTCAGAGCCTACACGGACTGCCATCTTACGGTCGGGGTTGTAGGTGAAGAAGGACAACTTATACTTCCCGATGTTGGGGATGACTTTCCATGTGTAGTCGCCCGTGACGATGTCTTCCAGATAATCTCCAGCGGGATATTTGGTGAGGAATTGATCATAGTCATCCTCAGTCCAGTCCTTTACATTGAAGTCGGACCAGTCTTCCAAATACTCGATGCCCATCTCGGAGTAGGCGTTGCTGACCTTCCATCCCTCGGCGGGCAGGTTCATGTGCCAGTCATAGTGGTCCCAGTTCTGCATCTCGGGAACGGCGGGTTCTTCCACTACAGGTTCTTCAACGACGGGCTCGTTCTGAGCTTGTTGGTTGTCGGTTTTGGTGTTGTTGTTGCCGCATGCGGCGAACAGCATGGCAGCGGCTGCTGCAATCATGAATGCTTTTTTCATTTTGATAGTTATTAGGTTTTGCGGGCGCAAAGATAGCAATTTGTTACTTTTCTCGGGCAGAAAAGTAACCAAAAGGCCCACGCACCCAGCCCGGGGAAGGTTTTTCCTGCTTTTTGATTTGGTTGAGCTACTTTCCGCTTTTCCTCCGATTGCACTCTCGGCAGAGCATCTGGCAGTTCTCGGCGACGGTGCGACCACCGAGGTGCCATGGCGTGATGTGGTCTGCCTCCATCTGGAAGAGCTCGAAATGCTGGCCGCAGTCGGCGCAGAAACCCATCTGGCTTTCGTAAGCCGACAGTTTCTGAGCATCGGTGAAGGTACGGATGGACAAATGCTTCTCCTTGCGAGTGAGGATGTAAGGATAAATACCTGTCTTCTTGGTCACGTCATCATCGAGGATGAGGCGCTTTACCTCTTCATCGACCTTGTTGTAGTCAATCACTTCGTCTTTGTATTGTTTATAAAGAATTCCCCACTCCACGCCTTTCATGATCTTCTTGCGTTCCTTGGTCGGGCGGAACGTGGTGTCAACCCAGGTGATGACCGACTGGAAGAACTGCCACAAGGGCGCAGCGTTCGCATCGTGCTGATGGTTCGACATATAGAGCTCGATGTTGCCGTCCGAGATCCAGTCAATGGCAGTTTCCAGATAATCCTGGCGGATGGCCGACCCCGTGAGGTAGTCGCTGCCGATTTTCGCTGCGGGGCATCCATTCTTGCTGAAATAGCGTTTGGCGTCGGACACCCAAGGCCCGGCATACACCGCATTGCGCAACTCCTGATCTGTAAGCTCCTCCCCCGCGATGTTGATGGTCTTGAACCATTTCAACTTCTCACTATCGGTACCGCTACAGATGTACACCTGCAACTCATAGTTGAGAATCTGATCTTGTTCGTCTTGTTGGAGATTGTGAAAATAGCGGAAATCGAAAGCGAAGTCGCCGTTGACGTATTGGCAGATACTGATAGTACGCTGCTGCCCATCAATGATCTCGAAGGTGCCATCCTCACGCACCGCCCAATACATCACATTGAGCGGGAAGCCCTGCGTGAGCGTATCGATAACGGCATCGCGCTGTTTCTCCTTATAGACGAATTCGCGTTGAAAAGGCGGACGCACATCAAGTTTGCCACCGTAAGCACGCACGCCGTTTTCGTTATTGTCCACATAGCCATTGGTTAGTTCGCGGACAGTGATTTTGTGGAGTTCGATGTTCATTTGTATCTCGGTTTGCTTTTGCCCCTTCAGGGCGTATGTATTTCGTGTTCATTTGTGACCCAGGGCGTTGCCCTGGGCTAATAGCTTTTGGCCTTTCAGGCCGGCCGTTACTTGGCATCAGCTGCCATTGAAAAAGACTTTTCGTCTTGATTGTAGGTGACAATCCGATGTGGTTCGGCCTTCCGGCGACGGATAAGGATGCGGCTATAAGGACATGAATTAACCCCATTTACTTTCAAAGCAATATCAGTTCTTCCTCTATAGTTTTTTGTTACCCCTATTTGTTTTGCCAAATCACCACTTCCAATCCCAATTATGTCAAATTGTGCTGGATTAAAAACATCAAGAAATGAGTCGGGAACACCCATAATACCATCGTAATCCAAAGGAATATCACTAACTGATCTCACATCAATTGCATCATAGTTTTCATATTTCGGATATTCATTCGGATTATACGACTTGTATAGTATGACATCTTCATGCCGTTTTTGAATATCTAGATTGGTAAACCATTTAATATTGCCAAATTGCTGATATCGAACACCATTAACTATTTTTAGGGATTTTCCCTCTGCATCTTCTGGTATCTGAAATAGTTTCGGAGAAGAATAGCCAAGCCAGATCAGATTATGTTTAATTAAAGGAAATACTTCTTTATAATGGAGAGCATTTTGATTGCCCAAAATCAAAAAACGCTTATTATATTTCATCAATTGAGCCACATATTCTCGAAACAGTGAAAACGGAGGATTCGTCACTACAATATCGGCTTCCTTTAACAACTCAATACACTCTTGCGAACGGAAATCACCATCACCCTTGAAATAATGAATACCAATTTCCTCTGGATTAGGCACTCGGTTGCCATTACGATCTCCATAATACTCCAACCAAATGGCTTGTTCCGAATTGTTTTGGCTGAAAAGGTCGCGATTTTGGTTCTTATAGCAAGTGGTGATTAGTTTCTTCAAACCCAATTGCTCGAAGTTGTAGCTGAAATAATGAAAGAAGTTACTCACACGAGGATCATCACAGTTACACAGCACCGTTTTGCCTTTGAAATGATTTTTGTAATGCTTTAATTCGTTCTCAATATCAACAAGCTGGGTGTAGAATTCATCCTTTTTTGCGTTTTTCGCCTGATTTAGGTTTTTGTTTGCCATGTGATTGATAGTGATTGCAACGCTATCAATCCGCCAACGCAAAAAGGAAGGTGCAAGCCCCTTATTGCGTTTAGCTGAGAGGCGGCCTCGGACGGAAACCTCTACGAGTAAACAAGTTGCCTGCACCTAATCGGTACAAGCATTGCATTATCCTACTCGTGAGGTCTTCCAATTGAAAGACTGCCAGGTATTATTTCTGATTGTTTATTTCCAAATAGTTTCCGAGGCTCTTGGCTAAACGCGAAATAATAGCTAATGCTTTGTTTTATAATATGTTAGTTATTCTCTTTCTTTATAGTTGAGTGGTTTTATTCACATTCAAGTTCACTAATATATTGTTCGATCTGTTGTTTCAATGGTCCCAAATCATTTTCAATCACCGACCAAACCTCGGTTTTATCGACGACATTATAGCCGTGTACGATAAAGTTGCGCATACTGACAATCTCGCGCCAAGGCGTCTGCGGGTGTTCATGACGAAACTCTTTGGTCAGCATGTTGGCGGCTTCGCCAATGACAACCAGCTGATAAACTATGGCAAAGAAACGCATCTTGTCACCTTCAATTTGCTCAAAGGTCTTCCTGTCGGCAAATTCATAGATATTGTCGATGCTCTCAAGGATATGGAGAAGTCTTCCCGTATCTTTAACTGGCTCTCTCATAAATCAAAACCTTATCTTTTTCAGCGGACTCACGAACGAAAGGAAGCAAAGTGCCATCGGTAACCAAATCCACTTTTTTACCAAGCAGATCTTCCAAATCCAAGGCAATGCCAATGTGTTTCAACAAACTCACGCCCTTGCCAGTTTTTTGGTCGAAAACCACGAGGATGTCCACATCGCTGTCAGCATGTTGCTCCCCCCGGGCATACGAACCGAACAACCACGCCTTCAACACCGGTTGGGTCTTGAAATACTCAGCTATCAGCTGAATCATCATTAGGGTTTGTTTGCTCATTAGTGCCAGTATTAGGGTATAGATAATGCAAAGTTATACATTTTCACCAAAAACACAACCCAAAAGCAGGAAAAACCGCCTTCTTTGAGGCTCAACTTTATTTCACCCGCTCGTACTCGGAAATCTCTTCAGATTCGGACCGCTCCAAAATTAGCTTATCCTTTGTCAAGGTTTTGATGGTGTAGTCCTTGGAGTCTTCAATCGACAGAGTGTTGCCATTGATAGTATAGGTTTGTGTTTCGATGACCTCGTTTTCATAATACCACAACATCGTTCCGTCTTCCTTGAATTCGTAGATGGAGGATTGGAGAAGCTCGGTCATGCCTTCGTCTGTTTTCCCATATTTGACAAGCTTGACTCCTTTCCATTTTCCCACAATGGAGGCTTTGTCTTGTTTGCTGTCTGAAGGCAAGTTGGAATTCGTGTTGGAATTTGCGTTGGTGCAAGCGCCGAAGATGCTTACTAATGCAAGCATCATCATGATTTTCAAGGTCTTTTTCATATTGATTGTTTTGATAAAGTGTTTCTCAATAACTTGTCCATAGCCAAAAATACTGCTTTTTTCGATAAAACCACTATCTTTGTCCAAAATTTAAGAACTATGATCCGTCTAGAAATCTGTGCCAACGGCATACCATCCCTGCGCAACGCCATGGACGGCTGCGCACAATGTGTCGAACTCTGCGAGGCCCTCGAAGTGGGTGGCCTCACGCCTTCCTTCGGAACGATGGCCAAAGCCATCGACCTTTCTTTCATCCCCATCCGTGTGCTCATCAGGCCGCGACCGGGCAACTACATCTATAATGAAGAGGAAGTTGAAGTCATGAAGACCGATATCCTGCTCTGCAAGAAGCTGGGCTTTGAAGGCGTGGTGATCGGGGCTCTGAACAACGAGGGCATGCTGGATGTAGATTCCTTGAAAGTCTTGATGGAAGCAGGAGAGGGGCTGAAGTTTACCTTCCATCGCGCCATCGACGCCTGCGTGAAGCCTTTTGAAGCTATGGAACAACTTATTGAGCTGGGCTTCGACAAGGTGCTGACCTCGGGTGGCAAACCCACTGCCGAGGAGGGTATCCCGATGATCGCCGAGATGCAGCTGCGCTATGGCGACAAAATTGCCATCATGCCTGGCGGCGGCATCAACCTTGGCAATGTGATGGACATCGTCAACCAAACGGGCGTGGTCAACGTGCATGCCTCCCTGGGCCATTGGGTGCCGCGGTTCAACGAACAGCTTTATCCCAACCAGAAGGACGCAACAGGCGCTTCGATGGTGTGGACAGAATCGAATTACGACATCATTTATGAGATGGAAAAACTGATTAACCCATAATGAAACGAATCGCCTTATTCTTCGCCGTCTTCATCGCTCTGGCATCCTGCACGAATCGCAATTACATTTTCGAACAATACCTTGATCGTGGTTGGACGCTGGCAAGCGACACCTTGGACACCCTTCGGCATTTCACGGTCCCTTCCGTAGTGCAGCAAACCCTCTTTAACGCAAGGTACATTCCGGATCCCTACAGCGGTACTGTCGAAGACGAGCTGCTGTGGATCTCCGACCATCCTTGGACCTACACCACGCATTTCAATGTCAAAAGCAACATGCTCGGACAAGACGCTGTTGAGCTGGTGTTCGAAGGCATCGACACCTACGCTTCGGTGACTTTGAACGGGGAGAAGCTTTTTGATGCCAATAATCAGTTCCGAACCTGGAAGGCAGATGTAAAACAACTCTTAAAGGCCAAGGATAACGTGCTCGTGGTCAGTTTTCCCCGGTACGATAGCCTTCAACAGGCGCTCTATGACCAACAACGGCCACGCCTCCCCGAGAAATACGCTGTCACACGCAAGGCACCCTATCAGCATGGCTGGGACTGGGCCCCGAAATACAAGAATGTAGGCATCTGGAAGCCCGTCAAGCTCGTCGGCTGGTCGGATGCCAGGCTTGAAAACGCTTATATCGTTTCTAAAGAGGTGTCGGAAGAAAAAGCCGTTCTGACCCTTCATATCGATGTCGAGAGTACCGCTTCGGGCGAGATGGTCGCTGAGATCAAGACCAACGGGGAACTGTTCCAAAGCTTCCCGTTCCAAATGGAGAAAGGCGACCAGCACAAGCTGTTCGATTTCATTGTCGATAACCCGCGTTTGTGGTGGCCCAACGAGATGGGGGAGCAACCGCTCTACGATTTCGAAGTCGTGCTGAAAGACAAGGACAAGCTACTTGATTCCAAGATGGTCCGTACAGGCATCAAGACCGTTCAGCTGGTGCAGGAACTGGATGAAGTTGGGTCCTCATTCTATTTCAAGGTGAATGGCGAACCGTTCTATGCCAAGGGAGCCAACTATGTTCCTGAAGAGATGATCGAGACCTGGATCGACCACAACAATACCCTGAAGCTGCTCCATTTGGCCAAAGACGCTCACTTCAACATGCTGCGTGTCTGGGGCGGCGGCATCTATCCGTCTGATGACTTCTTCAACATCTGCGACTCGCTCGGCATCCTGGTCTGGGAGGACTTCATGTATGCAGGCACGATGTATCCTTACGACGAGGCTTTCCTCGACAATGCCAAGTTGGAGGCCTTGGAACAGGTGAAACGCTTGGCTTCGCATCCGTCGTTAGCGTTATGGTGTGGTGGCAACGAGATCTCCGAAGGCTATTACAACTGGGGCTGGCAACAGTCGTTGGGCTGGTCGGCGGAGGACGACCAAGCCATCAAGGCTGGCTATGACCGACTCTTCGAACAGATCCTGCCGATGGTGGTCGATCTCTATGACGGCACCCGTCCCTATTGGCCTAGCTCGCCTTCGAAAGGTTGGGGAAGACCCGAGAGCCTGACCCAAGGCGATGTGCACTACTGGGGCGTGTGGTGGGGCGAACAGCCTTACGAGGCCTATCGCGAGAAAGTGGGACGCTTCAATAGCGAATACGGCTACCAGTCGTATCCCGACATCAACACATTGAAAGCGGCAGCCGGCGACAATGCCGAGTTCAAGGCATTGTGCGACTATGAGGGTGACGACCTGTATTCGATGATAAAAAAGAACGCCTTCTTGGCGGCACATCAGAAACACGCCCGTGGCACCCGACAGATCAACGATTTCATCGAACGTTACTTTCCGAAAGCACATACCTTTGAGGAATATGTCAATCTGAGCCAACGTTCCCAAGCCTATGGCATGGAGATCGCCATAGAGGCACATCGCACCGCCAAGCCTTACAACATGGGCACACTCTTTTGGCAGCTCAACGATGCCTGGCCTGTTACATCCTGGTCGGCCATCGACTATAATGGCACTCCCAAAGTCTTTTATGATCAATTGAAGACACTCTACGCCCCCGTGTTGCTTTCTTTTGACCGGAACGACAACCAAGTATTTGTGACCTCCGATATGCTTCGCGGTATCGATGGGATGTTGTTGGTTTCCGTGAAAGACTTCGATGGACAAACCTTGTTTGAACAGACTGTGAAGGTCGAGCTGGGCGCCAACAAAAACAGAAAATACTATGTGGAAGGCTTGAGTGAATGCTTGAGGAATGTGGACCTTAAGAAGGTTTACCTGAAACTTGAGCTGATGGAGTCGGAGACATTGCTCGCCGAGCGTTTTTGCTATCTGGTCTATCCAAAACACCTGCAACTACCCGAAGCCAAGCTGGATCTCTCCATACAGAAAGAAGGGGATGTCATCCAAGTCGATGTGAAATCGGATGTCTTCGCCAAGGATGTTCAGGTGGTTAGTACAGGCGGTTACGGCGTTTTCTCCGATAATTGCTTTGATTTGGAAGCAGGCCAAACCCGCCGTGTTACCTTCACACCGGTCCTTCCAGAAAAAATATTCGTTTTTTCTGCTCGCAGTTTGTAACTTTTTTCATGTTGATTCGTCTTATAGTTGTTTTTCGGAGAACAATAAGAAACAAATCAACAAATAAACAATTCAACAATGAAAAAGCTATTATTCACCGCGCTCGCACTTCTGATCATGGGAGTCGCTATGGCGCAAAAAGACCAAATCCGAACCAATAAGGAAGTCAATACCCTGATTGTCAATAGTTCAGGCGACATTTCTCTAAGGCAAGATGTTACCAACGAGTACAATCGTATTTATGAATCAAACAAGGATTGTCTTATTGAAGACAGTGTGCTTGTCGTTAATGGAAGTGACGACTACTATGTGATCATGGCAGGTCTGGAGCACCTGATCGTCAACTCCAGTGGCGACGTGATTACCTCTGGGCCGCTTCACGGAAAAGACCTTGACGTGGTTTTCAACAGCTCCGGCGATACTAAGCTGGACTTGAACTACGACAACGTGAATGCCTATATGAACGGCAGCGGTGACCTGGTGTTGCGTGGCAAGTGTTACAACCTCTATGTGGAGAACAATGGTTCGGGCGACGTGAACACCAAGCGATTGGAAGTTCCGCACGTCAGGTTGGGTGGCAAACGTGCCGTCCCCAACTTGGCCGGTCTCTCTGATCTGCTTGCCGAACTGGGTGTCAACTTGGAACGTCTTGCTGACTCGGTCGATTGGGATAGCTTCGCCAGCGACATGGAACGTTGGGGCGAAGGCATGGAAGAATGGGGTCGCCACATGGAAGAATGGGGCGAACAGGTGGAACGCCAGATGGAAGGCCGGGCTCCTCGTGACCGTCATGATGGTCCCGCCCCGGAGAAAAAACCGGGTGATCACTTCCCAGGGCAGAAACCAGCCGAGAAACCTCAACAGAGATCCTTGCTCTTTGATCCCCACTGGGGTGGCATCGACATGGGACTGAACATGCTCCTTGGCAACGAACTGGCCAAAGCGGACTTCAACTATTTGGAGCTGCGTCCCTTGAGAAGCTGGGTGTTCAACTTCAACATCGCCGATGTGGGCATCGCCTTCAATCGCAACCATGATGCAGGTCTTTACACCGGTATCGGTTTGGGATGGAACAACTACAGCTTCGACAACCCAGTGTGGCTTTACAAAGGCGACGAACACTTGGAATATGAATTGATCGACGAGAGCGTGGAGGGCAAACTGAAGAAAAGCAAGCTCGGCATGCTCTACATCCAAGCTCCTTTGATGATTGAAGTCAGACCGACCCGTGGGTTCTTCATCGCAGCGGGTGTCACTGGCGGCATCAAGGTGGACACCTGGATGAAGATCAAGTTCATGGACAAATATAAGGAAAAGTCGCATGGCGACTATTACTCGAACCTTCTCAAGCTGGATGCCACCTTGCGTGCCGGCGGTAGCGACATGGGCTTCTTCGCCAGTTACAACTTGCTTCCCTTGTTTGTCGAAGGCAAAGGACCCTCTACACATACCTTCAATGTAGGATTCACCCTGTTGTTCTAATAGAAAGAACCGTATTTGTGACACGCTCCCAATATAACACTTGCGTAGATCAATACGCCGACGGGCTGTTCCGCTTCGCTCTGGCCTCCTTGCGCAACCGCGAGGAGGCCGAAGATGTTGTTCAGGACAGCTTCGCCAAGGTGTGGGAGAGACTCGATTCGGTGGAGTTTGACAAGGCAAAATCCTATCTCTTCACTACAGCGCATCATGCCATGATCGACCGGTTCAGGAAACAATCCCTGGTCACTGAAATGGATGAGCGTCTTCCGCTGGCCGACGACAACGCCCACATGCCTTATCCCGATGTCAACGAAATTCTCGGAAAGGCTTTGGCCACCCTGCCCGAAATGCAGCGCATCGCCTTGACGCTGCGCGACTATGAGGGCTACAGCTATCAGGAAATCGGCCAAATCACCGGACAAAGCGAATCGCAAGTCAAGGTGAACATCTTCCGCGCACGCACCGCGATTAAAAACATCATCAAGAACATCAACAATCTCATAGATCTCGAGTCATGAACATCAACATCGACAATTACGAAGCCTATCTCCTCGACTATTTGGATGGGAATCTGAACGCTGAAGAAACGGCGCAGCTCAAGGCTTTCGTGGAAGCCCAAGGCTTGGATTGGACGGAGCTTACCGAAGAGATGCCTCAACTCACGGCACCTGCCGTCGTTTTTGAGAACAAGGAAACGCTTAAACACAAGCCCAAGGTGATTCCCATGTTTGTCAAGATTGCCTCGGCAGCAGCGGCTGTTGCCTTGCTGTTCGTCTTGGTTTGGAAACCGGGATCGAGATTACGGGATCTGGAGATGACAGCAGAACTGAAGCCGATCGGTGCCCAGGAGGTGGTTGAGGAACCCATGCTCCTGGCGGAAAGCCAAGCACGTTTCATCGTTCCGAAGCAAACCAAACCTGCCCCAAAACAATCCCAAGATCCTAAGGTTTCAGTGAGCACTAGGGCATCCGAGATGGTGGAAGTGCCGCTGTTGGCGGAATTGCAGCCCAAGGGAGTCTCAAGTCTTTCGTCCCAGTTTTTCCCATCCGTTCTTATGGCATCTGATATAAGTGAACCGGAGTTCATGGCTTATCAACAACCAGATATGGATGATAGGGAACTGTCGTTACTTCGAAGGGGTTTCCTTGTGATGACCGACGGACAATTCGACAGTTTTGGAGGCATGTTGAAAGAGAGCTGGCGATCTGTAAAGGTTGAGCTCGCCCAACTGAATGAATCAGTTTCAGATGGTTTCTCTACTATCAAGCAAAAAAGTTTCTGACTTCCGACTTCTGACTCCTGTCTCCTAAAAAAAACTATCTTTGCAAAAATTTTGCGAGTATGGTTTTGAACTACATCACTTGGAACGTTGATCCTGTTGCCTTTTCGTTGGGCCCGTTGCAGGTTCGCTGGTACGGCATCTGCTGGGCAGTGGGTTTCTTGTTGGGTTATATCTTGATGAGTAGGGTGTATAAGCACGAGAAAATGCCCGAATGGTCCATGGACTCGTTGCTGCTCTACATGCTGGTATCCACCGTCATCGGAGCCCGTCTAGGTCATTGCCTGTTTTATGAGCCGGAGTATTACCTTTCCAAGCCATTGGAGATGCTTAAGATATGGGAAGGCGGTCTTGCCAGCCACGGCGGTGCCATCGGCATCTTGATCGGCTTGTGGCTCTATGTGCGCAAGTTCAACAAATCCACCAAGAAGGAGAAAACCGAAAAACAGTATATCACCTATCTTTGGATTCTCGATCGTATTGTCATCCCAGTGTGTCTGGTCGGTGCCTTGATCCGCTTGGGCAATGTGTTCAACTCTGAGATCTACGGCACGCCCACAACCCTGCCCTGGGGCTTTGTGTTTGTGCGTGGACAGGAACAGTTTCCCGGTCCCGACGGACAATTGCTGCCTTGCCATCCCACGGGACTTTACGAGGCTTTCTTCTGTCTCGTAACCATGGTCTTGCTGTTGTGGATGTATTTCAAGCGTGACCTGGGCGACAGGCGTCCCGGTTTGATGTTTGGCACTTTCCTCGTCATCATCTTTGGCTCGCGCATCGGCATCGAGTTCCTGAAGAACGTTCAGGTGGCTTTCGAGAAGAACATGACATTCGACATGGGACAATGGCTCAGCGTTCCCTTCGTCATTGTCGGCATCGTGATGATCGTAAGGTCATTCAGACGTCAATCCGTCAAATAGAATTTTGTCAGATAGTCGGATAGGATGGAATCCAGCTGGTTTTTCATCTCCGTACGGTCGTATTGTTTCGCAGTCAACTGCATCTGTCGCAAGATGCTGAGCTGCTCGTCAATCTCATCTTCGTAGTATTCCACGAAACGCTGCTTCATGTTGCTGTAGTAGTCAACCTTGTCGCAGCAGTTTTTAACCAGCTTGCGCATGAAGTCGTCGCCTTTGTCGTTGGCGCCGCAAACATAGTACAGTTCGGGGAATTGGTACAGGCGAAGCTCGTAGGGGAACTTCTCGTTCGGGAAGAACTCCTGGAACTTGTCCATGACGATGACGGCAGAGTCGTATTCCTGATGGTTCACCAAGCTCTGGGCAAGGCGGACGTATGCTTGGCGGGCAAACTCGCTGTTACGGATGCTCTCGCGGTCAGGCACGACACCGTCTTGGTTCAAGTTGCCCCACTGGGCTTTGTTGACCAATAGGTCGTAACAACCTTCACGATACACACCGCCAAGACCTTTGTAATAGTCTTCAGCCTTCACAGGGATGAAACGGTAGGCGAGACCTTCCATGTGGAGGTATTCCTGGATGCCAAGCACCGAAGCCATGTCGCTGAACGAAGTGAAATAAACCGGGCGTTCCCAGTTGTTGCTGGCCATGAAGTCGAGCAACAGCAATCCGTTCTTGTAAAGATAGGAGTCCTTCATTTCCCAGCGGATCTCATCGACAATCCTGTCTTGCATGCTTTCTGGCACGACGCCGTTACGGATGCATGCCTCTTTGTCAACTGTCAACTTCAGGGTTTTGACAGGGACATAGTGCGTGGAGGATCCATTGGTGTAATACTTGACGGCCTTAGGATTGTGGATGAAGTCAATCAGGTCTTTCAGTTCCACATACTTGCCCTTGAGGTTCTCTTCCTCGAAAACGCGGAGCGATTCGTTGACGCCGTTGTCATATTCGCTGGGCGACAAGGTTAGCGATAGCTTCTCGGAATCGTACACCTTACGGCCCATTTGGTGGGCATACCAGTAGCCTGAAGAGAGCATGTAGTTGACCACGCGCACGTCGGTACGGAAGCCTTCCACTTCCTGGATGTACCACAAAGGGAAGGTGTCGTTGTCGCCGCGGGTGAAGATGACTGAGTTGGGCGGCAGCTGTGCTAGATAGTTCTTGGCCCAGTCGCGAGCGGAAGTCTTGCCGTGACGGTTATGTTCCTCCCAGCCTTGTGAGGCCATGAGGCAAGGCACGGCGATGAGGCAGATCAAGCCGACCAGCACGGTAGTCACCAGGTTCTTGCTCTTGGTAAGACGTTCAATCCAGTCGATGAGTGCCAGCACGCCGAGGCCGATCCAGATGGCGAAGGCATAGAAGGAGCCTGCGTAGGAATAGTCGCGCTCACGGGGCTGATAGGGCGTCTGGTTCAGATAGACCACAATGGCAAGACCCGTCATGATGAAGAGCAGGAAGATGATCCAACTCGATTTCAGGTCCTTCTTGAGCAGCCAGAACAAGCCGCAAAGGCCGAGAATGAGCGGCAGGAAATAGTATTTGGTACGACCTGGGTTCTGCAGGCAGTCGGGGATGTTGCGCTGGTCGCCGAGACGCGCCTCGTCGATAAAGTTGATGCCGCTGATCCAGTTGCCATGTTCCAGTTCTCCCTGGCTCTCGATATCGTTTTGGCGACCGACGAAATTCCACATGAAATAACGCCAATACATCCAGTTGCACTGATAGTTGATGAAGAACTTGAGGTTCTGTCCGAAAGTGGGTTTGTTGACGACTTGTGAAGTCCCGTCGATGGATCGCACGGTGACTTTGTTGCCTTGTACCACGCCGCGCTTGTCCTTGCGGTACGACTCGTACATCTGCACATGCTTTGCCTGGTTGCTCCACATGCGGGGGAACAGGGTCTTCATCTCGGAAGGATATTCCGGTTGGGTGAGCTTCTTGTCGTCAGTGATCACATAGCGACGCGCCTTCTTATCCTTGACATAGATGGGCTTGCCATCGGAAGCGTTGGAGATGGGGGCGTTATAATAGGGACCATAGAGTAGGGGCCACGATCCATACTGCTCGCGGTTCAAGTAGGAGAGCATGGAAAGTGCATCCTTGGGTTCGTTTTCATTAATAGGAGTATTGGTATTGGCGCGAATCACAAGCATGAAGAAGGTTGAATAGCCAATCAGGATGAACATGAACGACAGGATGGCGATATTGCCAATGACCTTCTTGCGCTTGGTGGTGTAACTCAATCCCCATATAATGAGGCCGACCAAGATGGCGAAATAGACGATGGTGCCGAGGTTGAACGGTGCGTGGAGGCTGTTGACGAAAAAGAGCTCCATCTTACCCGCCATGTTGACAATTTGCGGGATGAGGAAGGAGTTGATGAGCCACAGCAGCGCCACTGAAACCAAGCCTGCGACCAAGAAACCCTTGAAGTTGGTTTTTTCCCATTTCTTGAAGTAAACCACATACACGAAAGCCGGGATGCAGAGCAAGTTGAGCAGGTGGACACCGATGGAAAGACCGATAAGGAAGGCAATCAGGATGATCCAACGGTTGCTGTCGGGCTTGTCGGCGACACGCTCCCATTTCAGGATGGCCCAGAAAGTGACGGCAGTGAAGAACGACGACATGGCATAAACTTCGCCTTCGACGGCGTTGAACCAAAACGACTCGGTGAAGGTATAGGCCAAGGCACCGATGGCAGCTGCAACCAACACACCCACCTTGTTGCGCATGGGGGATTCCTCACCTTCTTTCATCCAAATCTTACGGGCAATCATCGTGATGCTCCAGAACAGGAAGGTAATCGTCAATCCGCTGCAAATGGCAGACATGCCGTTGACCATCATGGCCGCCTTGGTCACGTCGCCACCAGCAAACAGCGTGAAGAATCGCGCAATCATCTGGAACAAGGGGGCCCCAGGAGGGTGACCTACTTGCAACTTAAACGAGGTGGATATGTACTCACCACAGTCCCACCAACTCACAGTGGGCTCCATGGTAAGGAAATAGACGACGGTGGCAACAATGCCCACCAACCATCCAATGATGTTGTTCAGCTTTTTGAAAGTCATGACTTCTTTTATTGAAAGCGCAAAAATACAAAAAATCTCAAAAAAACGCTTGCGCAGAATAAAAAAAGCCGTATCTTTGCACCCGCATTCAGATGAATGAAGGTGTCGAGTGGTGTAATGGCAGCACTGCAGATTTTGGTTCTGCCTGTCAAGGTTCGAATCCTTGCTCGACAACAAAGTTGGAAGTGGAGAAAACCTGCTACGGAATGTAACAGGTTTTTTTGTTGTAAAAAAACAATGATATGATCAACAAAGAACAAATTGCGACATTGGCTGAAGAAGCCATCCAAGGCACCGACCTCTTTTTGGTGGAAGTGAAGGTGAAACCGGCCAACGTCATCGAAGTGTATGTCGATGCCGATTCAGCCGTCAACATCGACCAGTGCGTGGCCATCAGCCGCTTTGTCGAAAGCAAGATGGACCGCGATGTGGAGGACTTCGAACTGAGCGTGCTCTCATGGGGCCTCAGCGGCGCCCTTAAGCTGGATCGCCAACTGCAAAAGTATGTCGGCAAGGATGTCGAGGTGAAGACTAAGGAAATGGGCAAGATGCAAGGCAAACTTATCGGCTTCGACGCCGAAAAGGTTGAAATCATGCCGGCACCCAAGAAAACCTCAAAGAAAAAAGCCGCAGAAGAGCCGACCAAGCTCGTCATGGATCGCAAGACAACCGAACTCAAACCAGCAATCGTTTTTTAATCTGGAATTATAAATTTGAAATCTAAAATATAATGGAAAATTACAAATTAGTTGAAACATTCTCCGAATTCAAGGAATTCAAGAACATCGACCGTGAAGCCATGATGCGCATCATCGAAGATGTGTTCAGAGGCATGTTGAACAAAAAGTTCGACACCGATACCGAGGACTTCATCGACATCATCGTCAACGTTGACAAGGGCGACTTTGAGATTTATCACAACCGTACCGTGGTTGACGATGACGAACTCGAGGATCCGTTGCGCCAAATCAAGCTCTCCGATGCCATCCGCATCGAACCCGACTTTGAGGTAGGCGACGATGTGTCAGAGATCCTCAAGATCGAAAGCTTCGGCCGCCGCGACATCCTCGCCCTGCGCCAGAACCTTCAGACCAAGATCAGCGAGTACCAGAAAGAGAACATCTTCCAGAAGTACAAGGACAAGGTGGGCGAGATCATCAACGCCGAAGTCAACCATGTGTGGAAACGCGAGATCGTGGCCATTGACGATGAGAACATCGAGCTCATCCTGCCTCGCAGCGAGCAGATCCCATCCGATATTTATAAGAAAGGTGAGAGCGTCCGAGCCATCGTGAAGAGCGTTGAAAACGTCAACGGTTCCCCGGTCATCACCCTTTCCCGTACTTCAGAGATCTTCCTGCAGCGTCTTTTCGAAGCTGAGGTTCCCGAGGTTTACGATGGCTTGATTACCATTAAGAAGATCGTCCGCGAACCCGGTCAGCGCGCCAAGATTGCCGTGGAATCCTACGACGACCGCATCGACCCCGTCGGCGCCTGCGTCGGTATGAAGGGCTCCCGCATCCATGGCATCGTCCGTGAGCTCCGCAACGAGAACATCGACGTCATCAACTGGACCACCAACCCGACCCTCTTCATCTCCAGGGCCCTCAGCCCAGCGAAGATCAGCAGCATTGTGCTCGACAACGAAAACATGCTTGCCAACGTCTATATGGATAATGACCAGGTGAGCCTCGCCATCGGCAAAGGTGGCTACAATATCAAGCTGGCCGGCAAGTTGACGGGCTACAACATCGATGTCTATCGCAACAGTGAGATCACTCCTGACGAAGAGGATGTGGATCTTCAGGAATTCTCCGATGAAATCGAGCAGTGGGTCATCGACGCCCTCGTGGGTATCGGTTGCGACACCGCCAAACAAGTGCTGGCCATCAATCCTGAGGAAGTGGCCCGCCGCGCCGACTTGGAGATTGAGACCGTCAACAACGTCTTCAAGATCCTCAAGGCCGAATTTGAAAACGATAACTAAAAGAAGGAGGAAGTATGTCCGAAGAAACTAATTTCACCATCCGATTGTCGAAAGCGGCAAAGGAATTCAACGTGGGAATGGGAACCATCCTGGATTTCCTTGCCAAGAAAGGCTTCCAGGTGGACTCGTCGCCCAACACGAAGCTTACCTCGGAGATGTATGCGCTCCTCGTGAAGGAATACCAGGGCGAAAGGGAAGTGAAGAACGAGGCGAAGAAACTCGGCGACCTCTCCTATAAAGGAGGATCCGTTTCGGTGGATTCAACTGTGCAAACGTCTGTAAACAACAAGGAGGAGGATGACAACGAAGAAGTGTTCATCCGCACCAGCACCATAGTCAAGGAAACACAGCGTAAAGAGCCCAAGGCCGAAAAGCCCAAGGCAAAGGAAACACCCAAGCCAGCTGTGACAGAACCCGTTGAAGAGAAGAAGGAAGAAGAGAAGGAAAGCCCCATTAAGGTGGTCGGCAAGATTGACTTGGAGAGCCTGAATCCTAAGACGCGTCCTGACAAGAAAACCAAAGAGGAGAAGCAGCGCGAAGCCAAGGAAAAGGCTGAACGCGACGCCGCTGAAAAGAAAGCGGAGCAAAAGAAGGCTGAGGAAGCCAAGAAAGCCGAAGTCGAGAAGAAAGCTCTTGAAGCTTTGAAGGCCGAAGAAGCCAAAAAGGCGGAACAAGCCGCTGCCGAGCCTAAGTTCATCAAGACAGAAGTCAAGAAGCTGGAAGGCCCGAAAATCCTCGACAAGATCGAACTTCCCGAAGAGCGCAAACGCTCCAAGCAACAGCCTGTGGCCTCCTCGGAGAGCGACTCCAAAAAGAAGAAACGCAAACGCATCGGCGGAAAACCCGAAGGCTCTTCCGAAACCATTGTGGACAACAAGGGCAAAGGCAAGGGCGCCAAGGGTCAACCTAACGATCCCAACAAAAAGAATCCCAAGAAGGACAAAGGCAGACCTCAACCGAAACGCGAGGAAAAGGTGGAACTCTCCGACGAAGAAATCTCGAAGCAGATCAAGGACACCTTGGCTCGCTTGTCGCCGCTGGGTAAATCCAAGACTTCCAAGCACCGTCGTGAGAAACGTCAGCAGGTTGCCGGCAGCATGATGGAAGAACAGATGCGCCAGCAGGAGGAGAAATCCATCTTGAAGGTCACGGAGTTCGTTACCGCCAACGACTTGGCTGTCATGATGGGCGTGCCGGTGACCAAGGTCATCGCCACCTGCATGGGTTTGGGCATGCCTGTATCCATCAACCAGCGCCTCGATGCTGAGGCCCTGTCGGTGGTGGCCAGCGAGTTTGGCTATCAGGTTGACTTCGTCAGCGCCGATGTGCAGGAAGCCATCGCCGAGACTGAAGAGGTGGACCATGAAGAAGACATGGTGCCTCGTGCTCCCGTCGTCACTGTCATGGGTCACGTCGACCATGGTAAGACCAAGCTCCTCGACTACATCCGCAACACCAATGTGGTGGCAGGCGAGGCGGGAGGTATTACCCAGCACATTGGTGCCTACGAGGTGACCACAGCCAGCGGCAAGAAGATCACCTTCCTCGATACCCCTGGCCACGAGGCGTTCACCGCCATGCGTGCCCGTGGTGCCAAGATGACCGACGTCGCCATCATCGTCATCGCTACCGACGACAATGTGATGCCGCAGACCGTTGAGGCCATCAACCACGCACAGGCCGCTGGTGTGCCGATTGTCTTTGCCTTGAACAAGATCGATAAGCCAACGGCCAACCCCGACAAGATCCGTGAACAGCTGTCCAAGATGAATATCTTAGTGGAAAGCTGGGGTGGTAAGTATCAGGAACAGGAAATCGCCGCCAAGACCGGTCTCCATGTGGATGAACTGCTGGAGAAGGTGCTGCTGGAGGCCGAGTTCCTCGACCTGAAGGCCAACCCCAACAAGCTCGCCAAGGGCACCGTCATCGAATCAGCCCTCGACAAGGGTCGTGGCTACGTGGCCAAGATTCTGGTGCAGAGCGGCACCCTCCGCGTTGGCGACATGGTGCTGGCAGGTACCACATTCGGCAAGGTGAAGGCCATGTTCAACGACCACAACCAGAAGATCAAAGAGGCTGGTCCATCCACGCCTGTGCTGCTGTTGGGTCTCAACGGCGCTCCACAGCCCGGCGACACCTTCAATGTGATGACCGACGAGCGCGAAGTCAAAGACATCGCCAACCGTCGTGAGCAGCTGCAACGCGAGCAAACGCGCCGCACCAGCCCGCACATCACCTTGGACGAGATCGGCCGTCGTATTGCTATCGGCGACTTCAAGGAGCTCAACATCATCGTCAAGGCCGACGTGGACGGTTCCGTCGAAGCTTTGTCCGACTCCCTGCTCAAGCTCTCCACCGAGGAGGTGCAGGTCAATGTCATCCACAAGTCGGTGGGTGCCATCAGCGAGTCCGACATCATGTTGGCTTCGGCTTCCAACGCCGTCATCGTGGGCTTCAATGTGCGTCCTACCGTGCAGGCTCGCAAGTTGGCCGAACAGGAGAAGATCGACATCCGTATCTACTCCATCATCTATCAGGCCATCGAAGAGATCAAGGCGGCCATCGAAGGTATGTTGGCGCCTGAGATCGAGGAAGTGGTCACCTGCAACCTCGAGATCCGCGAGACCTTCAAGATCAGCAAGGTCGGCACCATCGCCGGCTGTATGGTCTTGGACGGCAAGATCACGCGCAACACGAAGATCCGTATCATTCGCGACGGCATCGTGATCTACACGGGTGCGCTCGGTTCCTTGAAGCGTTATAAGGACGATGTCAAGGAGGTCGCTGCCGGCATGGACTGCGGTCTCAACATCGAGAACTTCAACGACATCAAGGTCGGCGACATCATCGAAGGTTATACCGAAAAGGAAATCGCCCGCAAGCTCTAACGCTCGGGCGATTTCTAGTCAAAAAAAATGGCTGCCACATCGTGGCAGCCATTTTTAGTTGATGTCAGTTGAATGGCTTATTCAACGACGATCTTCTGTGTCTTGACATCGTTGCCGTTGATGAGGTTGATCATGTAAACACCAGGGGCGGCGTTCACACTGACGTTGGCGCTGCCGTTGATGTTTTCGCTCTTCACGATGCGACCCGTAACGTCAACCACTTGCAGGGTGGCATCACCATTGTTGTTGATGATGATGTTGCCGTTGTTGTAGAAGGCAAAGTTGTTGCCATTGGCATTGCCGGTGGTGAACACCAGTTTGAAACGGCTGGCATAGTCGGAAACGCGGGCATCGAAGGAGTAGCTCGGGGTGGCGAGCAAGTCAACATCAGCACCGGTCAGGTTGTCGATGAGGTGGAGGTAGCTGAAGTCAACCTCTTGAGCATTGACGGAGAAGAGGTAGGTGCCGTTCTCGGAAGCCTTGAAGTTGACGGGCATCTCGCCGTCCTCGTTGGCATTGACCACTGCGTAGTCTTTGCTGTCCTGAGGAATGTAGAGCTTGGTGTTGTCATTGTTGAGCATGAACTTGGGCAGGGTGCTTCCCGTGCCAAAGCGGACGATGGCGCGGTCGATGGCACCACCGCGGTTGTTGCGGCTGATGTTCATCACAAGGGTAGCACTCTTTTGAGGTTCTTCTGTGCTGAAAGTCAAGGTTTCTTCGTCGTCTTCAGCGATGACGAAGATGCCTTCCATGGCAGCAATGACATCATCAGTAGCAGCTTCGATTTCGGTGCCGCCTTCGTTCATTCTATAGAATGCTCTTCCACCAATATAGGCGTCTTCGGCAAAGGGGTTGCCAATGAGGTTCCAACCTGCGAATTCTGCACTGCCATCCTTGGTAAGGGTCACTTCACCATCTCCTTCGTTATGAGTGCCGTAGAAGGTCAGCGTGATATTCTCACTGTTGGCATAGAGGTAACCTTTGCCAGGTTCCAGATTGAAACCGCCTGCATGGTTCAATTCCTGGTCTCCATTGTAGTTGATCCATTCCTTGTCTTGGGATTGGTCGAAGTAGTAGAGGTCATAGCTGTTAGCCAGCATGTTATCTACATTCTCGGGACTCACTTCTCCGATGGGGGAAGCAATGAGATAATAGTGACCATTGCCGTTTCCATAGCCAATGATATCCTTCGTATAGTGTTCTGTCTCGAAATTGAGGACGAAGATGTCGCCGCCATAGATATCTACGCCGACTTCGCCGTCGTTTTCCAATGTGATTGTAGTGGAACACACAGCTGGGACGATTTCTTCACTTTCCAAATCATACAGATAGAAGTTGATGACATCGCCATCATTGCCCATGATGTTCATGAAAGCGAAATAACCCAGTTCATCCTCTGTGAAATCAACGAGATTCGGGTATTCTTCATTTTCACGTGAGGTGCCACGGCATTCTTCGCCGCAGAAGGCACCCACTTCGTAGGTGGCTCTGTCAACAAGCTGGCCGTTGATTTGGATTTGGGCTGTGACTACCATGCCATTGCCACTATAGGCAGTGGAGGGTATCCAAGGATACTCGGGACCGATGGTAGGTTCTTCCTCTCTGGTGAAATGAAGATCGTAGGGATCATCGACATCGCCATAGCCGTCTTCATCGCCAACAACCGTTTCTTCGCAAATTACATACTCTTTGCTAGTGGCATGGTCGTATGCTTTGAAAGTGTAGGTCTCACCAACATTGTTATAATAACAAGGAAGGTAAGCGAAATAACCTAAGTCAGGTACATTTGGGAAAGGCTCCATAAGCATGACTCTTCCCCTGCATTCGTCGCCAACGAAACAGGCCACTTCAACTTGGTCGCTGTTTTGTTTTTCACCATTGAAGTAAACCTGACCAATGACACTGTAAAGCATGGTGTAATCATGATAGTCAAAGTCGGGCGCAAAATGGAAATCCTGCGCATACATCACCTCACCTCCAAGAAGCAAGGCCACAACAAACATAATCAGTTTTCTTTTCATTTTTTTTGATATAGATTTATTTTTTACTCAAATTTAAGGCTGCAAAATTACAATAAATAATCCAATTATTTTTAAGATAGAACACTTTTTTTGGGGCAGATTCTCATTTTGCCGATGCAAATTTGAAAGTAACGTCAGAGGTGGCCTTCGAGTTGTAGAGATAACCCTCGCCAGGAACAAGATTTTGGAGTGTGCCACTCCATCCATAGCTGGAATAGGTGGCCACTTTGCCGTCTTGTCCGGTGATCTTGTCACCTACGGTGGCTTGGAGATTGGCCAAGGCGGCGTTCACCGACATGGTCTGTGTGCCATAATAGCCGATCCAGTTGTTACCATGTGAAAGGGTGATACTCTGGTCGGTCACGTCAATGGCAGTACCTTCAAGGGAGACTGAACAATTTGAAGAGACCTTGATCAAGTACATCTTTCCTACTTCAAGAGAGCCAAGCGATCCTGACCATCCGTAGGAGGAATGAGTGACTATGCTACCATCTTGAGCTTTGATCTGGACACCGTTGCTGCCCAAAGCTGCTTCGAGTTCAGCCAAAGCATCTTCAGTGTCAATAGTCAATGTCCACCAGTTCCAACCAGTGCTGAATGTTGAGGTCTGCGTGACGGTCGTGATGACTTCCGCGAAATTGGCCGTATAGCTGGCATCACCTGTTACAGTGATAGTGCGCGGGTTATCCGTGTTGCCGTCCTGCCATTGTGTGAAGGTGTAGCCTTCGTTGGCCGTAGCGGTCAGCGTTGCGGTGCTGCCTGCAACATAGCTGTCGCCGCCAGTGACGGTACCACCGTTGCTCGGGTTAGCCGTTACGCTGATGGTGTAGTACGTCGGCAACACTTGGGAGAAGTTGGCCACAAGGTCGCGATCGCCGGTGACGGTGAAGCTGTAAGTGGCCTCAGCGCTGACTTGTGTGCCATTCTCAGTCCAGTTCACGAAATTGTAGTCCGCATTCGGAGTGGCGGTCACAACGCAGGTTTCGCCGTAGTTGAAGTTGCCGCTGCCAGTGGACTGATTCAAACCTTCCACGATAGTGACGTCATCAATATAGAGCAAGTGCTGGTCGTTGCAGTCCCAGTGACGAATGGCCACATAACCCATGCCGCTGTAATCGCTCAGGTCGATGGTGTATTCGTTCCAGCTATTATCTGACAAAGTCACTGTCAACTCAGTATGAGTGAAGTCGCTGGCACTGGTGTTGCCCGACTCTGATACCAATACGGAGAACTTCTCAGCAGGATAATTACTCATTCGAGATGCGGCATAGAAGGTGAAGCTTCCACCTAAACGGAACTGCGGAGAAACGAGGTAGTTGTCAGGAGTGACTGCTGTGGCATCCGAGCCTCCTGATGTGCTGGCGGAAATGTAAGACTCGGAAAGCATCATGCCAGAAGTAGAATTGTGGCATTCCGGGACAATTTGGTTACCGTTGGAATCGTATGCAGTATATTCCGTGTTATGCATCCAGCTGTGTGGGGAAGTGGTGCTACCTTGGAAGGTCGTCCAGCCTTGCCAGCCGTTTTCAAAGTCATAAACGAGGTCGTCTCTGTTGCGAGCGCCGACGGTAACGGTGCCGCCGTCGGTAGGATTGGCCGTGGCCGTCACGTCATAGCTGTTGATGGAGAAGTTGGCAACCAAAGCAGTAGCTTGAGTCACGGTAAAGCTATAGGTGGCATTGGTGCTCACCGACACGCCGTTCTTCGTCCAGTTAGTGAAGGTATAACCTTCGTTGGCTGTAGCGGTCAGGCTAGCGGTGGTGCCATGGTCGTAGCTGCCTGTGCCGGAGATGGTGCCACCTGCGCTCGGGTTAGCCGTGGCGGTGACTTCGTAGCTGTTGAGCGTGAAGTTGGCGACGTAAGCGCCTGCGTTTGCCTGGTTAACAGTGAAGCTGTAGCTGGCGCTGGAAGAGACTACGCTGCCGTTTTTCGTCCAGTTGGTGAAAGTATAGCCAGTGTTGGCGGTGGCGACCAGTGTGCAAGTGCCGTTTTCATAGTAGGTGCCTGCACCGGTGATGGTGCCGCCTGCGGTTGGATTGGCAGTGGCAGTGATTTCGTAAGAGGTGCCAGTTCCTTGGTCAACGGTGCCGCTGAGGCTGACTGTGGCACTGGTCGTGCCGGATGCCAAGGTCATGTTGCCATTGTAGTTGCCGGGGCTCACGCTAGAGCTGAGGCGGACAAACACATTGGCTTGGATGCTTCCATTGGAAGGAGTCAGGGTCAACGTGCTGTTGTAGGTGCCGTTGCTGGTGGCGCAGACTTCAAAGCCCGTGGGGGCGGTAACAGTCAGGTTGGCCTGGAGGTTGCTGCCGATGACGGCGACAGTCTGCGGGTTGGAAGCCGTGGCGCCAGAGGTGGCTTGGAAGCCAGTCAGGTTGGTGGGAGACACTGATAGGTAGCCTTCAGTGCTCGGGACTTCCTTGGTGATCTTGATATAGTTGTTGTATTGCAACGTGGTTCCAGAAGTGGAGTTGCTGCTGGTAGCAGACAAGTTGCTGCTGTCGCTGTAATAACGGATAGCTCTATTGGATCCTGTGGAGTAGGTGTAGAACGATTGCGTGGAGCTTACACTATAGCTGCCTGTGTTGTCATCAAAGGTAAGGATTACATTATTCGTACCGTTGTATGCGAATGGTGTGCTCAAGGTGATGGTGTTCCAACCTTGGGTGAATTCATGCGATCCCGAATAGACTAAGTTGCTGCTGGATTGAGTCATCCATGAGGAGATGGTGGCGTTGGTGGTATGTGCCAAATAAACCTGAATTGTTCTGGCGCCCGAACTGGTTGAGCCAGCATAATAGAAACTGATTGCAGTAATGGTGCCAGCGGTGCCCAACTCATCGGCGGTATAGATTTGTTGGGTCAGTGAATATTTATACCACACATGGGTTGGCAGATAACCGCCATTGGTGGTGCCAGAGTTGTCACCGCCAATGGTCACATCGCCACCAGCAGGAGCCAAGAAGATGGCGCTTACGGTGACAGGATAGTTAGGCATGGTGAAGCTGTTGTTGCTCACCGTGACCGAGGTGGTAGCATCGCCAGTCTTATAGACCACCCAGCCGTTGAACTCATAGCCCGAAGCAGGTGTGGCGGTCAGGTTAACGGTGTTGCCTTGCAGTGCGTATGCCATATCGGCGCTGATGGTGCCGTTGGTTACTGGAGCCAGTGTGACAGCCATGCCTTGGACAAAGGTGGCGGTCACCGTCACGTTGCTTTCAGGCATGGTGAACTGGTTGTTGGTCACCGTGATGTTCGTGCTGCCGGCTTTGACCGTCCAGCTGGAGAGGCAGTAACCTGTTTCAGGTGTGGCGGTCAATGTCACTGTGGCACCGGCGTAGGCCTGTGATGGAGCGCTGATGGTGCCGTGTTGGGGTTGGGTAGTGGTGATGTTGTATTGCGTGCCGCCAGTAACGGTGATGGTGCCCATATAAGTCACCTTATCAAAACCAAACACGCAGAGGGTCAGTTCCTGGTTGGGGGTAAGGTTGCCCGAGATGTTGATGGTGGCAGAGCCGTTGCTCACCGTGGCCTTACCCAATATGTTGTGGTCGGCATCGGTGATGGTAGCTACGGAACCGTTGCCATTACTCACGCTGACTGCGTAGGATGAAGAACCAAGAGCGATGGTGCCATTGTGATTCACCGTCATGGCCTGTGGGGTCTTGGTACGAACCATCATACTTGGGTCACCGTAGAGAATCCATGCTTGGTAAGTGCCGACAGCGGATTGGTCTGTACCATAGTTATCGAAAATGCCAAATAGTCCATTGATGGAAAGACCACCCCAAGTGTGTTTAGTCCCACCTGAACTAGACAGTCCAGCCAAGATATCAACACACTCGTCTTGTGCCCACATGGGCGGGATCCAAGGCTGACTGATGTACGACATCAAAGCACCAATGGCACCCGTTGGCGTTAGGTCAGAACTGCTGTAAGTGGCGTGCATCCAAGCCTCGGCGAAGCAGTCGTTGTTTTGACCAATGGTGTAGTTACTGCCATAGGATGTCGAAGTGTTGTCGTATTTACCAACGAGGCAAGCCACCGACCAAATGAAAGGCAACATGTTGCTATTGGTGAGTTGGTTGACTTGAGTGTTGCTGTAGCTTGCAACGCCCCATAATTGGTTGTTGCCGTGGTTGCAGTAATTGACGATACCCACACCACTGTTGATGTGACTGCTGATGGAAGAGGCGGTGCCAGTATAACCGCTTAAGTTCTCGTAGTCCTGATACACGGTGTTGTAACCGTAATTGAGCAGGTCGGTACGAATCACGTCCATGTGCTCGTAGTCGTCCTCACCGTTATGGCCAGAGCCGCCTTCGTTTCTTGCAATACCGTCGGCTTTTTGCAGCCAAGTAGCAGAAGTGGTGAGGTCACGTTCGTAGGTAATGACACGGTTGACTTGAGTGGTCACCTGAGCAGCGGTCTGAGCCGAGAAACGACCGATGAAGACATCGTTGTAGTAGTCACTACCTACGATTTGTCCGTAAGCGTTGTCACCCAAGCCGCTGTAGGAAGATCCACCGCCCGAGTATGAATAACCTGGGATTTGGGCTACATCGCCGACAAGCAGCACATGGGTAATGTTGTTATTGGCATTATATTGGCTTTGAATATAGTTCTTAATGGCCGAATATGTGGAACCAGCTGTAGTGGTGCCAACGATAGTAGTGTTGATACCACGGGTCTTTTTCCAGTTGACAAAGTCGGTCATGTAGCTGATGAAGTTGTCGTAGCAGATGATGAGCAAGTCGCCTTCCTCATCCAAGGCTGTATATTTGGACATGCCAGCCTCATAGTTGATGAAGTGACGCTGATAGACACTCTTGAAATCTTGGTCCATCTTCACCACATTGCTGCGACGGCTTTCGATGACATTGCTGCCTTTGTCATCCACCTTGTACATCTCCACGGTCATGTTGTAATACACGCGGAGGGTCTTGGTGACAGGGTTGTAGGCAAAGGGATACACCACCATGTTCTGACCACGGAAGTCGCGGATGATGTAGGGATCATAAAGACTCACATTGCTAGCCGGGAAGAAAGCGTCCTGGCTGTAGCATTCGCCGTAGGTGTAAGGCACAGTGGCGGGATCGATGGAGCGAGGGAAGTCGCCCTTGGAAGGAGCCACTTCAATGCCTTCGAAGTCCATGTATTGGGCATCGATCACGCGTACGTTCATACGAGCCTTGTCACCGATCATTACCGGGATACCGGTCATAGGGACATTGGGTTCGCCCGCTTGGGCAGTACTCACTGCCTTAGGCATGGAGATGATCTTGGCTTCACCTCTCGGAGTGGTAACGCTGGTGGCATAGAAGCCGGGAACTTGAACGTTCACCTGGATGCTGCTCTCCGAAGAAGAGATGAGCTGTGTGCGGAAGGTCTCAGCTTTGTCGCTGAGGATGCTGTTCCACTGCGGTGTGGCCTGCAACTGGGCAAAGGCCACGGTGCTGAGGACCAAAAGCACAAAGGTCAATAGATTTTTTTTCATTGAGTTAAGTGGTTAATTAATAATGTGTTTATTTGTTGTATTTGTTGTTTGTCGAAAACGTGAATGTCACATCGGAAGAGGCTTTCGAGTTGTAGAGATAAGCCCCACCTGGAACTAGCGTTTGAAGAGGACCGCTCCATCCATACCTAGAATAGGTGGCAATGGAACCGTCTTGTCCGGTGATCTTGTCACCCACGGTGGCCGGAAGGTTGGCCAAGGCGGCATTCACCGACATGGGCTGTGTACCGAAATAGCCAATCCAGTTGTTGCCGTATGAAAGGGTGATGCTATGGTTGGTTAGATCGACAAAATTGCCCTCAATGGAGAAGGTGCAAGGTGAACTGACTTGAATCATATACATCTTGCCCACTTCGAGTGAGGTGAGGGAACCTGACCATCCATAGGTGGAGCGGGTTGCAAATTTGCCGTCCTGCGACATGATCTTGACACCGTTTGCACCCAGACCGTTTTCAATCAGGGAGAGCAGCGTAGCACCATCCAGATCGACATCTGGTGTCCACCAATTCCAGCCCGATGAAAGCGATACGGTTTGTTCAGTGGTCGTTGTGCCGCTGCCTTCTTCAATGTCGAAATGGTGAGGTTCTACAGCTCCGAAAACCGGTTGCGAATAACGGTGTCCCGATTCGTCGGCTCCGAAGACATAATAGTCAATGGAGGAACCATAATTGTAGCCTTTGATGTAGCCGACATACTCATACAGGTTGCCCGTGGAAGTCATCTTGGCCGTCTGGTAGGCGCCGCCGTCGATGCTGTAATACACCAAGAGCGAATCCTGTTTCAACGCTTGACCGCTATAGGCAATGAACTTGCTGGTGATGGCGATGGAGTCCTGCATGGGTTGCTCGCCGAAGACCACATCGCGGTGATCCACAAAGAGCATGTTGAAGTCCATCACGCCACGGGTGCGGCAGTGAAGGGCATCGGTATTCTCCCAAGGAGTGCTGCTTGCCCCAGTGACGCCGATGATCTCATAACCAGGCAAAGCCTGCTGATAGACCGCCAAAGCATCATTATTATAAGTGTTGTTGCTACCTAAGGGGACAAAGACAGTCTTGTTAACAATCAAACTATTGGTGTATGGAGCAACAGTGTTTCCACCAGGTTCATACACGCGATACACCTTGTAGGGATAGCCCCAGCAGCAATTGGTGTTGGCAAAGAACTCAGCCACTTCCTCATAATCGGCGTAATGGCTGTTCGAAGTTGGCAGTTGCGCAATGAGAATCTTGTCGGGTGCCAAGAACTTGCCCCAGCAGTCCACATGGGCGATGTAGTCGCCTTGCGGGTCGATGGTGATGTGGTACGGGTCGATGCCGAGATAATTGCGCATCTTGGTGCGAACGTTGTTCTCGTTGTTGCTGTTCTCGTTCAAGATGAGCTCATCGGAGACACCAACGCCACGGCCGTCTTCCATCATGTTACCGCCCGTATGGGTGAGGTTCATGCCATAAACGGTAAGCCCCAATTGCTGACCCATGTAAACAGGCACCATGTTGTCGTTGTTGCGAGGCCTATTGTAGGCATTGTCAACAATGGCAGGCTCCAGGTCGTTGAAGATGTACCATGGACCATAGTCGCGCACCCAATACGACTCGGTGCTCATATTATAATAGGTGATGTTGTTCATGTTACATCCAGCGTTTTGGAAAGTGCTTCTGGCGCTATTCTGTTGGCTTGATGTGACAATGCAATATACCTTTGTGCGTTCCGAAAGTTGTTTGACAAGGCTGGTGGGGATGCCAAGCGGGTAACGGATAGTGACCGCCTGCATGGGCTCAAACTCAGCGGGGAAACGGACATAGTCGCCCGCTGGTGGGTCAGTTTCTTGATAGATGGAGCTGCGCTCTTTCGAGAGCATCTCCTCTTCAGAGAGATAGTGTAGTTTCTTCCAATCAGGCTTCTGGGAGTCCTGGCCGAAGGTCAAAAAGGGTAAACCAATTAACAAGCCAACCAGAACGAATAATTTGATGTTTTTCATTGTGCCGATGTGAATGTGAAGGTGACGTCAGAGGTGGCTTTCGAGTTGTATAGATAACCCTCGCCGGGAACAAGGTCTTGGAGCGTGCCACTCCATCCATAACTGGAATAAGTGGCCACATTGCCGTTTTGTGCGGTAATCTTGTCGCCCACGGTGGCCGAAAGGTTGGCCAAGGCGGCATTCACCGTCATGGTCTGCGTGCCATAATAGCCAATCCAGTTACTGCCATGTGAAAGGGTGATGTTTTGGCTGGTCATATCAATGGCAGTGCCCTCCAAGGAGATAGAGCAAGGTGAGTTGACCTTAATCATATACATCTTTCCTACTTCGAGAGAGGTAAGCGAACCTGACCATCCATAAGTGGAATGAGTGACAAAGGTACCATCTTGAGCCTTAATTTGGACACCATTGTTGCCCAAGGCTGCTTCGAGTTCGGCCAAGGCATCTTCGGAATCCACATTCAAGGTCCACCAGTTCCAGCCCTTGCTGAAGGTTGAATTCTGAGTGATGGTTGTGACGACTTCCTCGAAGTTGGCAACCAATTCCCTGTCGGCGGTAACCTCGAAGGAATAAGTAGCTTCAGTGGAAACTACCTCATCGTTTTCGGTCCAGTTGACAAAGGTATAGCCATCGTTGGCCGTGGCCGTCAAGGTGCAGCTTTCGCCTTGGGTATAAGTGCCTGCGCCAGTGATGGTACCACCTTCCGTCGGATTGGCAGTTGCAGTGATAGTGCGTTCGGGATACACGCAGGATATCGCGGCGACCCAACCGGTTTTGTTCACTGATTGGTCTGAGGTGAATCTAAAAGTCAAAGCGCCGTCAGCATTCGTAGCAGTTACAGTTCCAGGACTTGTTGTGCCAGAATACTGTCCGATTTGTGTAGCAGAAGTTGAGGTGCCATCATAGATGTATAGAAAGTCATAATTTGATTCTGTGCTAAACTCCGAGAAGACGACTTTGACTTTTGCATCATCGCTTCCAGGATAGAAGGTCATCGTGTAATCAAGTTGGTTGCCGTAGTTGTTGTCTGCACCACCTGAGTCATAGAACAAGCCGCTGCAAGTCGTTACTGTTCCATTTTGCATGGTAATGGATTCTGCGACATGGATATAATCGCTCTTGGTCATGGTCTCACTGTTGCCCTCGGCATCGGTAATGACAAGGGTGACGTCATAGTCGCCAGCCGTGTTATAGGTGATGCCTGTTGGGTTTTGTGCTGTAGAGGTGGAAGGTGTTGCACCTTCAAAAGTCCAGCTCCATGAAGCGATCGTGCCGGATGAGGCATCGGTGAAGCTGATGCTTTGTCCCAGAGAGACATTGGTTGTCGATGCAGAGAAGTTCGGCACTATGCAGTTGCCGGGTGTGAGTTGGACGTCGTCCAGTTCCAACCTTTGACCGTCAGCCACGGTAATATCAATAAGCCGCATACAATAGCCCTCTTTTTCGAAAGCGAGAGTATAGCTTCCTCCCTTGATAGGACGATGGAAGTAGCCGTCTTCGTGAGTGCTCACGATTGAATATTCGTCATCGTGGTCTTGCACCGTGATGGTCACGCCATCAAGAACTTGGTTGGTGTTGGCATCAACAACCTTGCCATGTACGCCGTTGAGGCATTCTTCCATGTAGGTCAGCATGGCGTTATGGTTGTAGTTCCAGAAACTAGGCAATTGGGTAGCAGTAGGGTTCTTGGTGGTGGAGCATTCAACGGTGACTTCGCGGCATTGGCGATAACCGTTCATGTAATCCTGACGACCGCCACCGATGGTGTACCAATCTGCACCATTGGTAATGCCGTTGTTTTCGTCGGTCATGTAATTCGAGCTAACCTCATGGGCAAGATTAGCGTATTCTCTTGATACATACTGCCACCAAGCATCATCGGCATGGCGTGTGTAAGTATTGTCCCAAGGATAGTTGACCAATTCGGAACCACCGTGATAGTTGGCTGCCATCACGAAAGCATAGTCCTCGGCAAGCTGCATAAACCATTGGGTTTCTGTCTGGTATGCATTTCCGTCGGGATGTGCGCTGCTGTGAGGATCAGGATAGTTGCGGTTCATGTCGATGCCATTGGCATTGGCGCGCCGAGCTCCAGTGACGGTGTTGTTGCCGCCGTAATAGGTGCCGTCAGGATTGGTGTTGGGGAAAATGAAAATATCCAAGTTGTCAACCAAATTGACGATACGGCTGTCGGTGCTGGTGCAAAGCTCGTCGATAAGACGAAGCATCAAGATCCAGCCAGTGGTCTCGTCACCGTGAATGGTGGAACTATAGAGAAACTTTGGCTTGCCAGTGGTGGTTCCGTTATTGATGCGCACACCCATGATCTTGCGACCCGAAGAAAGGGTTCCCAAAGTAATCAAGGTGCAAGTTCTGCCACTAATTGCGGAAGCAGGGTAGGCTTCCATCATGGATTGATATTGACTGTAGGTCGGGTAGCTGTCCCACTCGTAGGTGGCACGGTCACCACCTTCCCACATCTTGGCTTCCTCGCGAAGCGAAGGCGGGGTTTGTAAAGAAGGCTGATAGCCGAGTTCGAGTAAATTGTCGTATTGTTGCTGATTGGCATAGCAAACGACGGTCTTGCCTTTAACGCCATCAACAGAACAAATCTCGTTGATGGCTTGTATTGTTTTGGGGTTGTCAACAGTGAGTGTGAAATAATACTCGTTGCGTTCACGCATAAGTTGGCTGAGTTCCCTTTGGCTTTGGGCACTCACTACACTGCTGATGGCTGTAACACAAAGAAGGGTTACAAAACGTAAAAACTTCATTATTTATTCTTTATTTATTGAAGTGTAATAGTTTGCAATAATATATGCTTTGATACAAGACTTGGAACTCCAAGCATGTTTCCCACGCTCGGAGTTCCAAAGTCTCATGTCTAAAAGCCCTCCATTATTTAGCAGAAGGATAGGTAAAGGTTCGGGGTTGCTGGTTTTTCGACTTGTAGATCAAGCCTTGGCCAGGTTTCAGATTGCTGATTGTGCCCTTCCAGCCCTTGCCTTGATAATAGACGGCGTTACCGGTTTGAGTCTTGATAACGTCGAGGTTTGTTGCTTCTGTAAACGCTTCATTGAGGCTCATCTCCTCGGTGCCGATGAAGCCAATCCAGTTGACACCATAGACCAGTGTAATAGGATAATCGGCTGGATCGACGATGGCTCCAGTAACAGTGATGGTGCAAGCTGCACTGGTTTGGATCTTGTACATCTTACCCACTTCAAGTGTTAATGATCCACTCCATCCATTGGAGGAATAGGAAGCCAAACTGCCGTCTTGAGCTTGAATCTTCACGCCATTGGTGCCCAAAGCTTCTTCAAGGTCGGCCAAAGAGATAACCTCATTCGGTGACCACCAGTTCCATCCTTTGATAAACGTGATGGTTTGCTCAATCACCTCCACAAAGTTGGCAACATATTCGGCTTCCTCAGTCACAGTGAAGCTGTATTCAGCATCGGTGGAGACTTCATTGCCGTTCTTGGTCCAATTAACGAAGGCATAACCATCGTTAGCCCTAGCCGTCAGCGTGGCAGTGGAATTTTCAGCATAGTTGCCTGCGCCTTCGACAGTACCACCCTCCGTTGGATTGGCACTGACTGTGATGTCATAGTAGTTGATGTTGGCGGCCTCGATGCCCATGAGAATGTGGTTCTTCACAGAGAGCGTTGCATAGTTACTGCTTTGCGAGGTCGTGGGCGATGCAGGGTTGTAGTTGGTGCCGTCAGAATAGATATAGATGGTTTGATTTCCATTGGCATTGTAAACCGAGCAAGCCAAATGAGGCGAGCTGGTATAGCTACCGGTGTTGTCATCAACAACCAAAACCAGGTTGGAGGTGCCATCATACTCAAACGGAGTAGTGAAGTTGACGAAGGACCAAGTATTGGCAGCAAGAGTGAACTCACCGCTGAACACCTTGTCGGAAGCGGCTACCGTAACCCAATCGGTCTTGCTGGAGAAGGAGGTCTTGTCGGTAGCTTTCAGATAGAAGTCCAAAGTACGGGTCTTCTCAGCTCCTTCGTTGTAGAAGGCGATGCTATTGATGGTGCCTGCCATGCCGATTTCATCAGCTGTGTAGATCTGTTCGGTCATGGAATAATTATAATAGTTGTAGGTGGGCAGGTAATTGTGAGTTGAATAATCCGTGCCAATTTCAATGGCCTGGATGAAGTTGGCCACGAGGTCTCTGGCACACGTAGCAGTAAAACTAAATGACAATTCAGTAGAGACCACATTGCCATTTTCGGTCCAACCTGTGAAGGTATAACCCTCATTCACTCTGACAGAAACTGTGCAGGTCTCGCCGAATTGATACTCGCCGCCACCGCTCGCAGTACCAGCCTGTGCCGGGTTCACGCTGACCGTAATATTGAAAGATTCGGTAGGAATAGGCTCTTTTGTGAGAACAATTTGGTTCTTCGATGAAACAACAGCATTGTTGGAGCTGGAAGAAGTCGGGGGTGACAGCGGGTTGAAGTTGGTGTTGTCATTGTAGGCATAAAGGGCTTGGTTCGTGGCGGTGAACACACGGCAGCTCATGTGAGGTGAATTCGTATAAGTACCCGTGTTGTCGTCAGCAACCAATACCACATTGGAGGTGCCGTCATAGACGAACGGGGTGCTGAAGGTGATGGTTGTCCAGTCACCGGCCACCATGGTGACGCTACCGCTGAACACTTTATCGCTTGCGGAAACGGCAATCCAGTCGGTTGCGCCCGTGAAGGTGCTCTTCGTCGTGGCCTTCATGTAGAAGTCATAGGTACGGGTCTTTGCAGTACCGCCGTTATAGAAGGCAATGCTGGTGATGATACCTGCGCCACCCAATTCAGCAGAGGTATAGATCTGCTCTGTAAGCGAGTAATTGTAATAGTTGTAGCTCGGCAAGAACTCGTTCGTGGAAGTGCCACCGTCGCCAATCATGACACCTGAAGCGAAATTGGCCACCAACTCCACATCGCTGGTCACATTGAAAGTGTATGAGGCATTGGTCGAAACCACGTTGCCATTCTGGGTCCAGCTGGTGAACATATAGCCATCGGCAGGCGTGGCGGTTACGGTGCAGGACTCGTCGTAGTTGTATTGGCCGCCGCCGCTGACAGTGCCATAATTGGCATTGTTGGCAGATACACCCACCGTGAAGATTTGGTTGGGCGTGATAGTGAAGTCGCCTTCCCATGTGTTGCTGCCGTTGACTGCGGTGTAGTGGAAGGTGACAGGGCTACCCAAGGTCAAGCCATTATTAAGAGTGAAGCTGAAGCCGCTCACCGTGGTGGTGGCATTGGCAGCCAAGGTGCTGAAGGTCTTGCTGTTCACGCCAAAGGTGGCATCCGAGGAAGACAAGGTCACCGTGGTGGTGCCAGAGGTAGCAGTGTTACCCACGTTCTGGAAGGTGAGGCTCAGGTTGGTGCTTTCACCGATGAGGGCAGTGTTGGGCGTATAGCTGTTGAGGCTGATATAGGGACCATTGTTGGAAATGGCCTGGATAGTCGTGATGTAGGGCTGGCGTTGCTGGCGAGTGACCACAATCATCACATCTCCGGCAGTGGTGAGGCCAGAAATCGGCACGTTAACTGTGTTGCCAGAAATCACTTCTGCGACACCGAGGATTTCATTGTTCTTGGTGATAGCAACGTAAGAACCGTTATCGGCGCTTACAGCAAAGGTGCTGACACCGATGTTAATGGTGTTGGCGTGGCTCACATTGTTGGCAGCAGGTTGGGTATGGTAAGGCATGATGGAACCGTCGCCGAAGCACTGGTAAGCTCTCCAGTAGTATTCGTCGGTAACACTGCTGGTAAAGCTGTTGGCATGGGCGTAAGTGACGGCCACATTGCCGGCAAAAGGAACGGCGTTCAAGGTGTTGAAGCCGCTGTCGTCAAACATCATGTCGTAAACGCCGAGAGTGGTTTGTGACATGGACGGGGTTGTGCTCATGGTGCTGGTGGCACCCACGCCAAAGTAATAGTCCTCATACCAGTAGGATTCCGGAACAGATCCGATATAACCGAAAGCAGCCTTATTAGCGGCACGGATCATGGTTTCGCCGTAACAGACTTGACTGTTTTGGGCGTTTTTGAAATTACAGGTCAAACAGCAGTTGCCCATGGCCCAGAAGTACTTGTCGTTATTGGTCAAGTTGTTGACATCGTCATTGGTAAAGTTTGGGTTATACCATTCCTGAATGTCGCCGTGAGCGGTATAGTTAGCGAAACCAACACCAGAACTCAGGTAGTTGTAGCAGCCAGTATAAGTGCTGCTCACATACTTATATACATTGGTAAAACCATGTGCCGTGTTGAAATAGTTGTCGGCAGCATAGTTGATGGTAGGTCTTCCGACTTTCGGAGCCCAAGTATTATCCGCACCGGCGATGAGCAAGACATTGTTCAGATAGCTCGGGTCGGACATGGTGTATTTCTCATAGGTCAAGGCCTTGTTGACATAGTTGCTGAGTTCCGTGGTGGACGATACCGGGATACGGCTAATGAACATGTCGTGATAGACGTCGCCATCGACAGAAGCGTATTCCAAGTCAGTGGCTGCATTACCGTAATTGCTATCATAATCCCACAACTGGTAGTAGGTGACAACGGTTTCGTCGCCAACGATAACCAGGAATGACGGGTGGTTGGCATTATATCTTGAGTAAATGGTGTTCTTGATGGTGGAAGCAGTAGCGCCACTGGCTACGGTCTGCACGTCCACATCAATACCCTTTTGCTTCTTCCAAGTCAGCCAGTTGTTGAAAGCATCGCTGTTGGCGTAGGTTGAGGTGGTTACGACGAGCATCTTTACCGGGGTTGTATAGAGGTCCGGGTGGGCACTATAGGCATCGCGGATAGCTCTTTCATTGAATAGTTGCTTATAGATGACGTTGAAATAAGGGCTGTAGGTTTCAACGAGCAGGTCTTCGGTAGCCTTGGCGTTGGCACCGTCGAAGCTCACTTCCACTTCGATATCGTTGAACACGCGCAAGGTGTTGTTGACGGGGTCGTAGCTCACAGGCTCGATGGTCATCTTGCCGAGTTGAACACCGCGCATGGTGCCCACAACACTGACAGAGGCTTGAGGTTCAGAGCGCATGCCACGGGTTTGGTAAGCTGCAGCATTGTAAACAAAGGGTACTTCCTCGGGCTTCTTGTCTTTCCTCAATGAAGGCTGACGGGGAATCAGGGTTTTCACGCCCAATTCATTGAGCTTGTAGTCAGTGCTGCTGTAGCTCGTCACACGGATGGTGGGGTTGGCACCAACAGGGACAGCGATCAATTCGTTCACGACGGGGATTTGAGGATCACCCTCATTGCCGCCGAGAACGGTGTTGGGCATGGAAAGCCAAGAGAACTCACCACTTTTGGTGTCCATGTTCTCGGCTTCAATGGTTGAGAATGAGAATGAAGCCCTGAGGCTGTTCATGTCACTCTTGACACATTCGGCCTTGTCGGTCGAACGGAGCTGTATCTTGGACTGGGCAAAGGCAGTGCAGCCAATCACCAAGGCAAGACACAAGAATAATACTTTTTTCATAAATTAAATAATTTGAATGTTTGTATAAAATTTATTTAAAAATTTTTGTTAATTATGCATTTTATCAAAAGAAAACTTGCAAAGATAGTAAATTAATTTGAAAAGTTATTATTTATTAATAATATTTTTAAACAAGGTTTTCAACAAGAACAAAGGTGTAGGTGGATAAAGAAAGCGGCCGCCTTTAAAGGCGGCCGCTTCATTGATACAGTCTGAAATTAATGGTTCATTTCTTACTAGAAGGGAAGACCAAAGTTCTGTTTTCTGATGAATTCGAACTGAAGAGGTAGCCCTTCCCGGGTTCAAGTATAGTAAGTCCCGATGCTCTCCAAGAGGAGCCGTTGTATTTGGCATTGCCCGACTTGGATTTGACCACATCGCCATTGACGGCATTAAAGTCTGCGAAGGCCTCGTCGAGCGTCATTTCCTCGTTGACCGGGAAAGCGATCCAGTTAGATTGGCCGCTCAAGATGGTGGCGGGATGATCTGCAGGGTTGATGGGCTCGCCTTCCAAAGTGATCTCGCAGGCGTCTTCAATAGTAATCAAATACATCTTTGACAAATCCCAAGTCAAAGTACCTCTCCAAGAGGTGCCGTTGTATTTGACATTTTGGGTCTTTGACTTGATGACAATGTTGGTGGCGTTAGGCAACGCTTCTACAAGGGCGGACTTGAGATCATCCAAGGTGATTTCAAGATAGGTTGAGAACCAATTGGTACCTGCAGCCAAAGAAATGGTTTGAGTCAATGTGGTGAGTTCCTCGGTGGTGAACAAAACGGCTTCGCTCCATTCAGTCTCAGTGTCGGCGCAAACGCCCTGTACCCTTACGCAGTAGGTGGTCTCGGGTGTGAGGCCGGTGAAACTGCATTCAACATCTTCGACGGCAACGGGATCGTTCCAGTCGGTCTCGCCTGATTTCATCAAGACATTGTCAACGGCGAAGTAGTCGCCCGTGGGATCCACCGAGCCGTCTTTCTTGTATTCCCATTTGAAGGTGTGGGTGCCTGCGGTAACTACAGTGCTGTAAGACTCCCATTCGGTGTGTTGACCATAATCAAACATCAGTTCGCCGTCGATATAGAAGCGGCTCTTGTCCCAGTCATTGGAGTCGCTGCCTTCGCCTCTTGACCAGAAATCAAAGCTGATGGTTCCATCGGCGGGATAGGTCACGGTGACCGAGATGCTGGAGGTCGAGTTTGACATGCCGCCGTTACCGCTCTGGATATGGCCGTCCACAATCGTCCAGGCATAGCTGGCATCATTGGTCCAGTCGGCAGGGATTCCGTTGTCAAAGGTTTCGCTAATCATGAAGGAAGGAATACCCAGTTGCACATTGTAGCTTTCACTGTAACCAGTCCAGCTCAGCTTGACAAAGTCGGGGCCGACCTCGGTGGCGGTAAGGCTGGTGGGACGCACGCAATCGCCCAAGGATTCCTTGGTGATGATGAGTTGGTTCTTCACCGACAACACATCGTTGGTTGCCCCACTCCAACTGGAGGAAGAACCTGAAGTGGTTGGAGGCGACAAGGGATTGAAATTGGTGTTGTCGTCATAGTAATAAAGGGCTTGACTTGTGGCAGTGAACACACGGCAGGACATATGAGGAGATTGCGTGTAACTTCCAGTATTATCATCGGCAACCAATACCACATTGGAGGTGCCGTCATAGACAAACGGAGTGCTGAAGGTGATGGTTGTCCAGTCGTTGGCAATCATGGTGACGCTGCCACTGAACACCTTGTCGTCAGCGGAAACGGCAATCCAGTCGGTCTTGCCCGTGAAGGAGTTCTTTGTCGTGGACTTCATGTAGAAGTCGTAGGTGCGGGTCTTCTCAGCACCGCCGTTGTAGAAGGCGATACTGGTGATGAGGCCTGCACCGCCCAATTCGGCTGGAGTGTAGATTTGCTCGGATAGGGTGTATTTATAATAATTGTAGCTTGGCAGATATTGACTCGTCTCGGTACCGCTGCCAATCATGATGCCTTCTGAGAAATAGGCTACCAAGTCCACATTGTCGGTCACATTGAAGGTGTATTCAGCGTTGGTGGCGACCATATCGCCGTTGTTGGTCCAACTGGTGAACATATAGCCATCGGCAGGTGTGGCGGTCACGGTGCATGATTCACCATAGTAGAATTCGCCTCCGCCGCTCACGGAGCCATAATTATCGTTGTTGGCAGCGACAGTCACCGTGAAGGGATCGGTAGGGATTGTGATGAAGTTGGCGACATAAGACGCATTCCCATTCACTGTAAAGCTATAGGTAGCGTTGGTTGAGACCACAGTGCCGTTCTTGGTCCAGTTGGTAAAGGCGTAACCCGTGTTGGCCGAAGCCGTCAATGTAGCAGTGCTCCCTGAGGTATAGGTGCCGCCGCCTGTCACGCTACCGCCATTGGTCGGATTAGCCGTTGCCGTGATGGTGTATGTCGTTGTTTGTTGCGTGAAGTTGGCCACGTATGACGCATTCCCCGTCACCTGGAAACTATAAGTGGCATTGGTGCTGACCTGCTGGCCGTTCTTGGTCCATTTGCTGAAGGTGTATCCAGTGTTGGCTGTGGCTGTTAGGGTGCATGTGGCATTTCTGGGATAAGTACCTGCGCCACTCACGCTTCCGCCTGCCGAAGGACTTGCTGTCGCCGTGATGGTATAGTTTTGGCCTGGACCAGGTCCGCCGCCACCACCACTGGTGTATTGGCTAAGGCTGACGTCGGCACCGCCACTGACAGTGGCATCAAGGTAACATCTGCCTTCGAAGATGCTGGTGCCACTGCTGACCGTGACATTGCTCTTGACGGTTGGGGTTGACGCTGCCGATACCACCAAGGGGGAACCGCCGCTTGCCGGTGTCTTGAATGCAATGACGTCGTTGCCGAAAGTCAGCGAATACCATCTGTTGGAACTCCATGATGAGGCTTGATAGCAAGATTGCTGGAGATCACTGCCCCGTTCCAATCCGCCGATGGCGATAAGGGTGCCTCCTGTGAAATAGAATTTCTTTTGTTCCTCGGAGTTGGCATCGATAGCCACCTCTGGCGAGTTAGCACCAACAGCATAGATAAGTCCGCCTTGGATGAAAACGTCACCATTGGCATCGATTCCGTCATTGTTGCTGCCTCGCGCATAAACATAGCCGTCCGTAATGGTCAAGTCTTGTGCCGCATTGATGCCGTCGTCATGGGCGTCCACGGTGACTTCGCCGCCAGTGATGTTGAGGTAGTTCTTGCTCTCGATGCCCTCGGCATTGTTTCCGGTGGTAGTGACGCTGATGGTGCCACCGCTGATGTCGATGCCTCCACTATAGGTGGTATTGTATCCCGAAGTGGTCTTGGTACCGGCTTTAACGCCTTTCGGAGAAGAATAATAATTGTTATCTACGTTTTCAACATCACCGCTATAATTTATTTGCTCGTTTGATCCATTATTGAAATACAAGCCACCTGATGTCGAAACCGTGGTGTTTCCCCCGCTGATAGTCAGAAAACCATCGCAACTCATGCCTTTGCCTCCCGATCCCGTGGCAGAGAGTGTGATTGTACCGCCACTGATGGTGATATTGCCATCGGCATTCAAACCGCAAGCAGCTTTGGTCTCCAAGTCGGTCGTATCCCACATGCCATGGCCAGTAGTGGTGACGTTGATGACAGGATTGTCGGATATATAGACATCGCCCACGCTCTTGATGCCTTTGGCAGCAGTGGCAGGGCAGTTGATCGTGATGTTGCCTCCGCTGATATATACATTGCCCGAATCTTCATCCTCGTGGTTGACGGTCATGCCGGTCGATGTTGTTCCATCAAGGTCGCATTGGATGCCGTCGTCGCCAGTGCCGCTGATGTTGACAGTGCCACTTTCCATAAGGAAATATTGATTGCAAGAAATACCGTCACCCACAGCCGACGTAACATTGATGGTGGCGTTTTTGATGGAGATGTATTCACCCGCCTTGATAGCATGGCTTACATTGCCCACAACATTAAGAGTGCCATATTGCTTGAACTCAGCGTGTCCCTTCACATAAAGGCAGCCTTTTTGTGAGCCGCTCGCTGCATCGGAAAGGGTGTTGGTGGTACCCGTAATAACTTTCACATTGATACGCTTGCTGTTTTGGATATGTACGGCAGCACCGCTATACACAGGTGTTGCATTGGTCAATGTGAGTCCGTTAAGCTCAATGGTCGCTTTATAGGAACCCGACATGTAAAACTCGCCATCGCTTGATGTGCCGCTGAGGGTGTAGGTGATCTCTTCTGTCACGGCGCTGCTTTGTGCTATTGAAACATGCGCTCCGCTTTGCGTAACGGTCAGATACTGAGCTACATTGTCATCAACAGTCACTGTGGCCGTGGTGCCATTATAGTTGACGGTGACACTGTTGTCAGCCCAAGCAGATAGACTGACAGCTACCATCAAAAATGCGAAAAACAATCTTTTCATGATAAGAAATTTTAACAAACTGCAAAAGTATTATGTAATTATGTAACAGCTTCCACCAAAAGACGAAACAACATGTCAAAAGGTCGGAAAATTAGGCTTGTTTTAAAGAAATTATGCTATTTTTGCAAACAAAAGGTCGGAATAGCATGAATAAAAGCGCTTCAACATTCCATTCGCCTCATCCTGTTGTTGCATTGGACAAGGAAATTGAGGAACGCGGTGTCCTCTTAATTGAAGATGTTGAGAGGTTGCCATCTTCCGACATACCTTTTGTATCGCCCCACCTAGTCATCGTCATTTGTCACCAGGGCTATTCAATTGGAGAATATGACATGAAGCCGATAAAGTTTTGTGCCCACGATTTCTCCTTGGTCTATCCTGACCATCCCATATTGGCCAAGGAAACCTCGGAAGACTATCGGTCCTCCCTCCTCATTATCTCATCAAGTTACTACAACGAATTACGTCCACGCCTCACCTACGGAAACAGTCTCGTGTTCCACAGTCAGCCATGCTTCCATCTCAGTGAGGAGCATTATCACTGCATTTGCAATACAATTAGGCTTTTGAAGTCGATTCTTTGTATCGGTTTTCCATCACAAAAGGAGTTGACCATAGGCGTCCTTGACGTAATGTCGAAATTGGTTGACAATTTCCGGCAGATCGACGATGTCACTGAGCGCCAACAGCCCGGCACTGACACAGTGGGCGGCAGCTTGTTGTTCAAGCGTTTTTATGACTTGCTTTCGCTGCATTATAAAGAGAACCGCGAGGTGCGGTATTACGCACAGTTGCTCTGCCTTTCACCGAAATACTTCGGAAGTCTCATCAAAAAGGAAATGGGCATCAGCGCTGGTCAGTGCATAGCCAGTTATATCGTCATCCAGGCCAAAACGCTATTGCATTATCGCCCCGACCTTACCATCCAACAAATCAGCCAGCAGTTGGGCTTCGATGACGCAACCTCCTTTTCAAGGTATTTCAAGATGAGCACAGGGGTCTCACCCAAGAAATTCAGAGAATAACAATGCATTTACATAAAAAGCGGCCGCCTGAATTCAGGCGGCCGCTTCATTGATGCAGTCTGGAGTTAAGGGATTATTTCTTGCCAGAAGGGAAGACCAGAGTTCTGTTTTCTGATGAATTCGAACTGAAGAGGTACCCCTTTCCGGGTTCAAGTTTAGTAAGTCCCGATGCTTTCCAGGTAGTGCCTGTGTATCTGGCGTTGCCCGACTTGGATTTGACCACATCACCATTGACGGCATTAAAGCCTGCGAAAGCCTCGTTGAGCGTCATTTCCTCGTTGACAGGGAACGCAATCCAGTTGGATTGGCCGCCCAAGATGGTGGCGGGGTGATCTTCGGGGTTGATGAGTTCGCCTTCCAAAGTGATCTCGCAGGCATCTTCAACAGTAATCAAGTACATCTTTGACAGATCCCAAGTCAAGTTGCCTTTCCAAGAGGAGCCGTTGTATTTGGTGTTTTGGGTCTTTGCCCTGATGACGATGTTAGTGGCGTTAGGCAACGCTTCCAAGAGAGCTGCCTTGAGATCGTCGAGGGTAATCTCCACGTTGGTTGAGAACCAGTTAGCGCCGGCCATCAAAGTGCAGTTCTGCGTGGTGGTGATGAGGGGTGTTTCACCAGTGACTTCACCGCTGAGGTTAATGTCGCGGCTGATAGTTCCTGAACTCAGGGTCAGTGATTCATCGCCGTAACGGCCGGGTCCCCATCCTTCCTTCAAACGGACAAATACCATGCTGGCCACTTGTCCGTTTGTTGGATTCAAAACAAGCGAGGAACCATAGCTTCCGCTTTCCGTTAGGCTGATCTCAAAATGAGAGGAGACATTCAGGGTTACATCTTCGGTGAGGTTAGCGCCGATAACACTGAAGCTTTGCGTTTCAGAGGGGCCTTCTCCTTCTTCGTAACGAAAACCAAACAACTGCTCCGTGGAAAGCGACAACGATTCTTGGCAGCCTGTCACCGACTTGGTGAACTTGATTTGGTTGTTATAAGTAAACCTTGTTCCAGAATATATATTGGCCGTTGCCGGATTAAAGGCTGCTGAGCCATCACGGAAAGTTACCAAGGCTCTGTTGCTGCCCGTCGAAAAAGTGTAGAAACGGTTGTAGGAATCCAGCCCCTGTCCTGTGTGGTCGTCAACGCAAACAAGCACGTTGCTGGCGCCGTCATACTCAAACGGAGTTGTGAGGTTGATGGTGGTCCATCCAGAAGTGTTGAAGCTGACATTGCCTGAAAACACGCGATAGAGTGTGGAGACATTCTCCCAGTCCGTTAAGCTGGTAAACTCCGACTTATCCGTGCTTTTCAAATAAATGTCAATTGAACGGGTAATGGTTTTTTGGGCAGAAGAATAGAAGGCAATGGTGGTGATGGTTCCCGCACCACCCACTTCGTTTGCAGTGTAGATTTGCTCAGAAAGTGAATACCGATAACTTTCGAAAGTGGGCAGATAATAGCTGGTTGTTGTCCCGCTTCCGATGCTGATCTCGCCGCCAGGCTGCAAGCTGAACACGGCACTGACTGTGACGTTGTGGTCGGGCATGGTGAAGCTGTTGCCGTTGACGGTGACAACAGTGTTCACATCGTCAGTCCGATATACTTTCCATGCACTAAGCTGATAGCCGTTGGATGGCGTGGCCGTCAAGGTGACAGTAACGCCTTGTGCGGCGGAAGTTTTGTTGGCGCTGATGCTACCGTACATCACTTCGGCAAGACTGATGGTATAACCAACAACATACGTGGCGGCAACAGTGACGTCGCTGTCGGGCATGACAAATTGGTTGTCGGTGACCGTGATGGGATTGTTGTTGGCATCGGTGACAGTCCAAGAAGAGAAGCTGTAACCATCTGCCGGTTGGGTGCCGATGGTAACAGACTCACCTAGGAAAGCCGTGGCTTTGTCAACAAGGATATTGCCCTCGCTGCTGGCCGTGCAGTTGATGCTGTGGTTGGTCAACGCTATGAAATTGGCCGTGAATTCTGCATCGCCGTTGACGGTGAAACTGTAGGTTGGGTCGTTGCTGATCACGTCGCCTTCCTGTTCCCAGTTGGCAAACACATATCCGACATTGGGAGTAGCGGTCAAAGTGCAGGTCTGGTTTTCGTAATAGGCGCCTGCACCTGTGATGACACCACCGTTAGTTGGATTTGCTATGGCCGCGATCGTGTATTGCGAACCGGTGTTGACGGTGATACTGCCCAGATAGGTGACTTTGTTGAAACCAAACACACAAAGGGTGAGCTCGGGATAGTCGGCACCCGGTGCTGAAATAGTGATGTTGGCAACACCGTTTTCCACCTTGGCCGTGCCAAGAATCTCATGGTTGCGGGTAATCGTGACCACAGCACCTTCTCCATTGGTGACATTTACCATGTAAGCCGTTTCCGTGGGTGCAATGTTGCCACTGTGTGTGACTTCCATGACTTCGGGTGCTTTGGTGTGAAGCATCAAGGACGGGTCGCCGTAAAGCACCCAACCTTGATGGGTGGCATAGGCGTTGATATCGGATGCGCCGTATTGGTCGATGATGGCCATGATACCATTGATGGAAGTGCCGCCTAAGGTGTGCTTGATATTGCTTTCATAACTCTCAATGAGGATGTCAACCATCTCGTCTTGTCCGTACATGGGCGGCTGCCAGGGTTGTGAAATATAGGAGAACATGCCTCCAATAGCACCTGTTGGGGCGTTGGTGGCAGGGTTGGTGGCATGCATCCAGGCTTCGGCCATACAGTCGTCTTCTTGACCCACGGTAAAGCCTGAACCATGGTCGGTATAGGTGTTGTCGTATTTGCCGACCTTGCAGGCAGTTGACCAGATGAAAGGCAGTTTGTTGTCGTTGACCAAAGTATTGATGTTCTCATTGCAATAGGAAGCCACAGACCACATCTGCTCATTGCCATGGTTGATGTAATTCAAGATGCCAACACCGTTGTTGAGATGCTGGTTGATAGAGGATACGGAACAAGTGTAACCCGAAACGTCGTCATAATCTTGAAACACAGTGGTATAATGATAGCTGAGCAGATCCAATCGGATGTTTTCCATGTGGCCATAATCAGTTTCCCCGTAATGGCCGCTTTCGGCAGAGTATGCTGCCATGCCTTCACCGTTTTCCAGCCAGGTGGCCGTGGAATCCATGTCGCGTTCGTAATAGATGGTGCGTTCCACCTGGGTGGCCACTTGAGCGACTGTATTGGCGGAGAAACGGCCGACAAAGATGTCGTTATATAAGTCGCCGCCGGCTACTTGACCATAAATGTTGTCGCCTTTTCCGCTCCAGTCACTGTAGGTTGTTTCAGCTCTGAAATAAGTACCGGGAATCTGAGCATCGTCACCCACAAGAAGGACGTATGTCAAATTCGGATTGGCGTTGTATTGATCCATGACGAACCCTTGGATGTCGTTGGCAACCGATCCGACGCTGCTCATGGGCACAATAGTGGTCTGGATGCCGCGGGTTTGCTTCCAATGGACGAAATCCGTCATGGCATCCATGAAGGCATCATGGCAGATGATGAGCATGTCGCCTTCTTCCTCCACAGGTGTGTATCGATTCAATGCCTGATGGTAGTTGATGAAGTGGTTCTCATAGATGTTCTTGAAATCGGGATCGATTCTGACAGTGTTGTCACGGCGGGTTTCGATGCAGTTAACCTTGCTCGTCCCATCCCGAAACATGGTCAGGGTCAAGTCGTGATACACGCGAAGCGTTTTGGTTATAGGATTGTAGGCAAAGGGATAGACCACCATGTTTTGTCCGCGGAAATCGCGTAGTATGTAAGGCTCATAAAGACCAGCGGTGACTTCAGGGTAAAAAGCGTTGTGTCGATAGGCTTCACCGTAAGTGTATGGTACAGAAGAAGGATCGATGCTCCGTGGAAAGTCGCCTTTGGAAGGAGCAATCTCTATGTTTTCGAAGTCGGTGTACTGAGCATGATCGACCTTAATGCTCATGTTTGCCTGGTCTCCTATGATAGCAGGGATGGCATACATTGGCAAATTGGGATCGCCGGCATTTAAAGTGTTGACTGCCTTTGGAATGCTGATGACGTTTGCTTGTCCACGGGGCGTGTTTACCGTAATACTGTAAAAACCTCCGACTTGAAGATGAACCGTGATGGCATCTTCCGAAGAGGAGATGAGTTCGGTTTCGATGGGCTCCGGCTTATCACTCGAAAGTGGAATCCATTGTTGGCCGAAAGCAGTAAAAGTCGAAACAAAGACAATAAGGATGGATAGCAGGGCGTTGTTGCGATGTATCATGTTAAATTAATTAAGTTTATAAAAAGAGCGCAAAGATAAGATAATTTGATAAATCACACAAAAAAGGATGCCCAACGGACATCCTTTTTTTGAAAGAAAGGGAAGAGAAGGTTTATCTCACCACAATCTTTTGTGTTCTAGTGTTATTGCCGTTGATCAAACGTAACATATAGACACCGCTGTTGGCATTGATGCGGACATTCTGGCTGCCGTTGATATTTTGGCTGCTGATGACACGACCAATGACATCGACGACTTGCAAGGTGGCATCTCCAGTGTTGTTGATGATGAGATTGCCATTGCTATAGAATGCGAAGTTGTCGTCCGAAGCATTGCCGGTGGCAAACACCAGACGGAAGCGGCTTGCGTAATCAGAAGTCTTAGCCTCGAAGCTGTAGCTCGGCTGCTTCAACAGGTCGATGTCGGCACCCGTCAGGTTGTCGATAAGGTGCAGGTAGGTGAACTCGACGTTCTTAGTGGTGAAGCTCAAATTGTAGGAGCCGTTCTTCTCAGCCTTGAAGTTGACAGGCATTTCGCCCATCTCGCCAGCGTTGACCACAGCATAGTCATTGCCGTTCTGCGGGATATAGACCTTGGTGCTGTTCTCGCGGAAGCTGAACTTCTTGAGGGTGTTGCCTTCGCCGAAGCGGACGATGGCGTTGTCAACCATACTGCGGCCTTGGCTGACCGTGATATTCAGGTTGCCCTTCTCGGTGGTGGGAACCGTTGTGCTGAAATAGACGGAAGTTCCATCTGCAGTGCTGTAAAGGATACCTTCCATAGCTGCGATGGCGGCATCGTTATCAATGGCTTCAAACGTGTTGTTGGAAGGATTCAGTCTGTAGTATGCTTGACCTGTTCCATCTTCACTGACGAGGTAAGCTTCTTCGGCGAACGGGTTGCCAATGAGGTTCACGCCAGCGAATTCTGCATTAGCGATATAGTCCAATTCAACCTCGTAGGGCTCTTCGCTACTGATAGGCGTGCCCGAGAAGGTGAGCTCGATATCTTGGCTGTTGGCATAGAGGTAGCCCTTTCCGAGTTCGAGGGTGGTGAAACCAGTGTTGTTCCCTTCACCTTGTTTGTAGTTGATCCACTCTTTGTTTTGGGATTGGTCGAAGTAGTAGAGGTCGAAGTTGTTGGCAAACAAGTTGGTCACGTTCTCAACTGCAACTTCCCCGACAGGTGAAGCGATGAGGTAGTAGCCGCTGATGTTGGTGTAGGCTTCGATGGGCAGATTGAAGGTAGAAACCTGAGGTCCTTCAGCAGTAGTGAAGTACACCAAACTGCTCCATGCAGATTCGGTGTCATCACAAATACCCTGCACCTTCACGCAATATTCCGTCTCGGGATTCAGGCCCGTGAAGTCGTATTCGGCATCCTCAACTGCCACGGGTTCGTCCCAGTTCACATCGACCGACATCATCACCACGTTGTCCACAGCGAAGTAGTCGCCCGTATTATCCACCGAACCGTCCTTGGTGTACGACCAGGTGAAGGTGTGCTCGCCTGCTGCCACTTCGAAGCTGTAGTGATTCCAACCCGAAATGTTGGCACCAGCATAGATCATTCTCTCCTCGTCGATGTAGAAGTCGCCATGGTCCCAATAGGTTGACGTGCCCTCACCCATGCACTCGGCATCGAACTCGATCGTGCCGCCGGCAAGTAAGGTCGCGGTGAACGAAATGCTGGATGTCGAGCTTGACACGCCTGCGTTGCCACTTTCCATGTGGCCGTCAACGATGCTCCACGGATAGTCAGAGCTGTTGACCCAGTCAGTAGGAATGCCATCGGCAAAGTCTTCGTCCACCAAGGTGGCGGTGTTGGAGATACCCAGCATCACATTGTAGCTTTCGCTGAATCCTGTCCAAGTCACGGTGGCTGCATTGCTTGTGATATCGCTCACTTCCAAACCTGTAGGTGCCGAGTTCACGCAGCCGTCCAGCGCGGTCTTCGTGACCATCAGCTGGTTCTTCACGTTCATGACCGTACCGCTGTAGCTTGAGGGAGCAAGCGGGTTGTAGTTAGTTCCATCGCTGTAGATGCGGAGTGCCTGGCTCGATGCGTCGAATACGAGACAGAGCAGACCTTGACTATAGGATCCTGTGTTGTCGTCAACGACAAGGACAACATTGGAGACACCGTCGTAAACAAAAGGATTGTTGAACTCGATGGTGGTCCAGTCGTTGGCGGTTATTTCAACACTGCCGCTGAACACCAGGTTGTCCGAAGTGACGGTCACCCAGTCGGTGGCACCTGTGAATGCGCTCTTGGTCGTGCCGACCATGTAAACATCGTAGTTGCGTGTCTTGGTCTCGCCTCCGTTGAAGAAGGCGATGCTATTGATAAGGCCGGCGGAGCCGAGTTCCTCAGCAGTGTAAATCTGTTGGGAAAGGGTGTAGTTGTAGTAGCTGTAGCTCGGCAGATATTGGTCCGTAGTAGAGCTTCCGTCGCCGATCATGAGTCCCTCTGCAAAGGTGGCGACAAGGTTGATGTTGTCGTTGACAATGAAGGTGTAGGTAGCACCAGCTCCAGTAACCACTTCGCCGTCTTGGAGCCATCCTGCGAAATAGTAGCCTTCGACAGGAGTGGCAGTCACGGTGCATGACTGGCCAAAGCTGTACTCGCCACCGCCACTAACCGTGCCATGCTCCGTGTTTTCGGAGGAAACGGTGACCGTGTAGGTTTGCGAGGCAGCTGCACAGTTGCAGTCGAATTCATAAAGGACACCAGCACTGGGTCTGGTGGTTTGCTGGAAGATCATCAGGTCGCCTTCGTATTGCACGTTGAAGGAGCATTCGCCATCATAGCTACCTGAACTCCAAGTCAAAGTGACATGGACGCCATTGCCAATTTCCAAGGTGTAGGAAGCCGAATTGCCTGACGAGAAGGTCAAGTTCTGTGAATCAGAACCGTCATCAAAACTGACAACCAATGCGGCACCATTCCATCCATCACCATAGCTATCAATAAGGTTAAAGATAACATTGCAGGAATTCTTCAAGTTCTCGGTACCTGTGGCGGTAAGGCCGCCGTCGGCGGTCATCGTGAAGATGACGGGAATCACAGCGGTCTCTGGGCAGTCGGCAGCGATGGTGACGCTGAAGTCGAACGTGACCTCCTGACCCACCTCAAGGGTGCCGGCTGTCACCTGCTGCGTGCTGATGTTGATATAGTTGCTGGCAGTAGTCATCAATTCAATCACCGCATTGGTAGCTTGGTAATGACCAGTGTTCTTGAACTTGGCAGACAAAGTAAGGTTCTCACCTGGAGCGAATCCACCGTTCCAAGCCATTCCAGCATACTCCAACTTGGCTTCGTTAGCCTTTACAACGATGTTGCCTTCGTAGGTGTCTTCACCGTTTACAGCGGTATAATGTATCGTGACATTGGTACCGTCGGCCACACCTTCAGCAATCTTGAAGCTGAAACCGCTCACGGTGGTGGTGGCTTCAGCTGCCAAAGCGCCGAAGCTGCCTGTGCCTTGAAGAATATCAACATCATCAGAGGTTAAGGTAATATTGGTGTTGCCTGAGGTGGCATCTGTACCCACATTCTTGAAGGTGATGCTCAGGTTGGTGTTGTCGCCGACATGGGTGGCAGTGGGCGTAAAGCTGTCCATTGCAATGTAAGCGCCTTCAAGGGCAGCAGCTGGAACGGTTTGAATGTAAGGAATACGCTGGGGAGCGGTCACGCAGATGGTGACATCACCGCTAGAGGTGACAGGAGTAATCGGTACTTGGACAGTTCCCGTCTCACCCACAAGGGCAGTGCCGTGAAGCACGCCGTCTTTGCTGATAGCAACGTAGGAACCTGGAAGGGCACTTACTTCGTAGGTGGACATGCCGATAGGAAGGATGGCCATGTGGCTGACGTTGTTAGCCGTAGGCTGCACACGGTAAGGCATAATGGAACCATCGCCGATGACATGATAGGCTTGCCAGTAGTAAAGCGTTTCGCTATGAAGCTCATATCCCAGGGCTCCGGCAGCGTTGCCAGCAAGAAGGCCGACATAAAGGATGGAATTTACGGTGTTATAAACATCATCCATCCAGATGGCGTCGTAAATGCCAAGACCAGTCTCTTCGTATGAAGGCATGGTGCCATCGGCGCGGTTGGTCGGACCTACTCCAAAGTAATAGTCGTTTTTCCATGTGGTGTTTGGGCAAGAGCCAATATAAGCGTAAGCTCCCTTGTTCTCAGCACGAACCAACGACTCACCAAAGCAGGTGGTGCTGTAGCCCCAGTCGCCCGATTGACAGCAGTTGCCAATGGCGAGGAAGTACTTGTGCGCGTTGGTCAGGTTGGCGACATCACTGACACTGAATTCCGGACCAGCCCAACTGGTCTTGCTGCCGTGGGCAGTATAGTTGGCAAAGCCGACACCAGAGCTCAGCGGTTCGTAGCAATTGGTGTAGGTGCCATGGCTGAACTCATACACATTGTCGAAGCCGTGTTCAGCGTTGTAGTAATAGTTGGTGGCATACCAAATAGTAGGACGACCCACAGTGACCCCCCAACCGCTGTCTTCGCCAGCGATGAGGAGCACATTGTTCAAATAGCTCGGGTCGGGCATGGTATATTGCTCATATTCCAGAGCCTTGTTAAGGATGGTCGTCATTTGTTGCGTGGTCTCAGCGGAGATACGGCTGTGGTACATATCGACGAATTCGTCACCGTCAACACTTGAATAATAAAGGTCGGCAACACAAGAAGTCTTGCTGGCAGAAGCAACGCTGGGCGCCACTTGGTCCTTGTCACCCATGATGACGAGGAAGGTTGGTGCATCTTGTGCATACTTGTTTTGGATGAAACTCTGAATAGCGGAAGAGGTGGTGCCGATATTGTCGGTATAGTTCACATCCACATAAATACCTTTCATGGTCTTCCAAGCGACCCAATCTTGGATGCATTCCTCGAACATACGGTTGGCGATGACCAACATCTTTACAGGACTCTTCCAAAGGTCAGGATGGTCCTCGTAAACATCACGCACGGCCCTTTCGTTAAACAACTGCTTGTAAAGGATGTCGAAGTAAGGGCTGTAAGTCTTTACCAGCATGTCTTCGGTGGCTTTGGCATCTGCGCCATCAAAACTGACTTCCACTTCGATATTGTTAAACACACGGAGCGTGTTGTTCATGGGGTCGTAGCTGACAGGTTCAATGCTAAACTGACCTACTTGAACACCGCGCATGGTGCCATTCACGCTGACTCGAGCCATAGGCTCCGAGCTGAGGCCGCGCTTCTGGTAAGCGGATTCGTTATAGACAAATTCAGGTTTTTCATTTTTCATGACATCGGGCTGACGGGGAGTCAGTTTGTGGATGCCAAATTCCTCAAGGTTGTAATCCGTAGTGGAATAGTTGGTCACTCGGATGTTGGGGGTGGCCCCGAAAGGAACGGCGATGAGCTCGTTGATCACGGGAATCTGAGGATCACCCACATTGCCGCCAGCGACGGTGTTGGGCATCGTGATCGAGGAGAAAGAACCGCGATCGTTTTGCACTTCGAAAGCCTCAATGCCTGAGAAGGAGAACGAGGCCTTGAGACTTGTCATGTCGCTCTTTACACATTGAGCCTTGTCGGCTGAACGGAGCTGGATTTTTGTCTGGGCAAAGGCAGTTGCGCCTATTACCATCACAAAAAACAATAGTAATGCTTTTTTCATTGTAAAAATTTGATTATTAGAATTTTATGATTTAATTGTAATTACTATTTTGCTTTTTAAATATAGGTGGCAAAAATACAAATAGTTTGAATATGAACTATTCAAAAAATGTTAAATGAAATTAATAAAATACGGGATCCCTTTAGATCTTGGACAGCATCTGCAAGAGTTGTTCTCCCAAACCAATGGTATAGCCTTGGGTCAAAAACAAAACCTCCCTGTTGTCAGCATTGGCAAGGATGAAAATGGGCAGGTTGGTGTTTTCAAGATGCAAATCATCGGTAATTCCTTTCAACAAATTGTCATCGAAAAGACCAAAAACAATGTTGTTTGGAAGTGCGTTAAAGTTTCTTAATTTGAACTTTTCAAAGGACGCTTCGGAATCGAATAGGAAGAACAACGGAATGCCGTTTTCTTCGAAAGCCTTGCTAAAGGCACCGATGTCCTGCATGGCATGGGTGGTGGGTTCACTGCCCTGGTCGAGAAGGCCGAGGATGTAATGGCCTTCAAGGTCCTTTGTGAGGTCGCCAGCATCGAAATGGCCGATGACTTGGAGCTCGTTCCGTTGCTCCCTTAAAACAAGATCTACTTTGGTGGTTTCGTTAGGCTTGATGGTGAAGAACTCGCTGTGGGTCAATGCTGTACCATCGGGTAAGCGGTTGCCTGAAGTGAGGATGTAATAGCCTGGTTCCAAAGGAAGCGGATGCTTGAAAGAGGAAAGCGTCATGCCATCGTCAATACCTGGATCCTGTGCGTCGTAAGCGAGCAGTTTGAAGCTGCCGCCATCGAATTTCTTGATGCTGAAGTGGGTGTAGTACTTTGGATTGGCAATGGCAGCATTGGGTTTGTAGCAAAGATCCAGCCAGCCGATGCCAGTATTGTTTGGCTCCGCGGTTTCAAAATCGACTTTGGTCCATTGTCCTTGATGGTTGTATTCCACATTGCCGTTCACGGGATTGATTTGTGCGGCGATGCCCAAGCTGCGGGCCATGGCCACAAAAAGGATGTCACGCGAGTGGCGGTCTGCCTTACGGGCTTTTAGCACACCTACTGGGGAGATGGGAATGCGCTGTGGGTTCAGCTCATCGTTGACAAGGATGTTTTCCTTGACCCATTCCACCAGCATGGCAGGGCTGTCATGGTATTTTTGCCTTTCCGATTCAGGGAAGAATTCCGTGAGGGTTTTGCGCCACGGAGCGATCATCTCGTTGCTGACACGAGGATTGAGGATGTATTCTTTGTATAGTTCGGGAGGCATGGAGATGATCGAGGAGGTAAGGTCGGGTGTGTGATCAAAATGGTCTTGCAGAACTTCAAAGGTAATGTCTCGCAAGTCTTTGTCAGAGATGGCTTGAAGCAATTCCACAGCCTTGATTTCCAGTTTGTTTTCTTGAGCATACTTCACGAAATCGGCGATGGTCTGGTAGTTGCCCCAAGTCTTCTCATAAAGGCTGCACAGGGTCTTGTTTCCTGTATTGGAAATGATCTCTTTTTGAGCATCTTGACATGCCTTGATATAGGCGTTTCGTACCGAATCCTCAAAGTGAATGCGGCGGTCGTTCTCAGCGCGCATCTCGGGAGTGACTTCAGGCGATAAAGAAGAGGGTGCAGGCGGCACCATGTCGAACTCAAAGCTGTCCATTGTGCCTTCTTGATGATCAAGCATAATAGTCAACTCATCTTGCTCTCCTGCCTTGAAGACTTGGAAGCCGAACTTTCCGTCTTTGGCAGCATACGCCATCATGCAGCCCAATCCTGAAGTGAGCCAGGTCTGTCCGTTCTCGTCGGTGGTCTTGCGCACCACGGTGCAGAACTCGGCGTAGTTATAAATCTTGAATTCGACGGTCAGACCTGGTTGTGGCATTCCATCAACATCCACCACGGTGAACGTGGTTTTGGCGGTCTTGCCATAATTATCGACCACGTTGATTTCGGTATAATTGCTGTTGCGACTAATCACTTCTTCGGGACCGTCGTAATCGCCGAAAACCCTGGTGTGAAGCAGCAAGGCGCGCGAAGCAGGCTCGTTGAACCAACCCAAATCCAGCACAGGTTCAGGTTCGCAGGCACCGAGGAAATGCCATCCTCCGTCCACGTATGCCTCCACCCAAGCATGATTGTCATCGCAATGGGCCCAGCGAGGAGTGTAAACTTGCCTTGCAGGAATGCCTACGGTGCGTAGCGCCGTTACCAGTAACGTGGACTCTTCGCCGCAGCGACCCCACGAGGTCTTGATGGTGGCCATTGGGGCGCTGGTGCGACTGTCGGAACCTTTGTAGCTCACATGTTCGTGGCACCAGTGGTTCACTTCCGGCACGGCATCATACAAGGAGAGGTCTTTTACTCTGGCCTTCAACTCTTCATAATAGGTGGCTCTGAACCGGTCGAGGTTCTCGTTGTTCACCCTTGGTGGCAGCACAAAATGCTTGAATTCCCGTTCAGGGATGTTGTTGCCCCAAGGCATTTCTTCTTTGGCCTTGAAAGCATAGTGGACACACTCGCGGATATAGTCCTCGTTGTAATCCACACTATCGCTGAGGGGCATGTATTGATAAAGGAATTCAATGGCTGCTTCTTCACTGAAGCTTGTTTGAGAGGTTTTTTCGGTGCAACCTGCAAACAGTAGCACTGCAATCGTCAAAGTGATGAAAGTCCAGTTTTTCATGATGCCGTTGTTTTCGGCAAAGATAATGTTTTTTTCAAACCATAAACGCTTCCAAACTGGAGTGTAGGATCTCTTGAAGTTCCCCGCGGTGTTCAGGGGTGGTTTTCGTGAACAGGAACCCCCAGATGCTCATCGCGGGGTTCTTGATGTCGCGGGTCTCCAACACACCGTGGAAATGCTTCTTGATGGCTTCAAAATCTAATGCCTTGTCGGTTTCGTATGGCTTGTCCAATACCACAAAACTGAACACATCGTTCTCGATGCCATTCCACATCGTAGCATAGTCGGGATGGGTGCCTTCGAAGAAGGCCTTCACAGGCAACAAGCCGCAGGTGTGTCGGGTGAGGTCGTTGAGACACATGCCGGCGAAACGCAGCGGATTTACCTCGATTGGGATGGCGCGCCCCGTGTTTTTGTCCACGCGGAACTCCACGTGCATGGGGAAGTTCTTCAACTGCAACACAGCGTTCAAATCGATGCAGAACTGGTTGAAAGCGGGATAGTTGGCCTCAAAGATCTGCTTGCTCATGCAGTAGAGGCGGTCGCTCACGTCGGTCTCACTCTTGAAGATGTGATGGAAAATGTTGATGATGTTGGGCTTGCCATCGGCATCATAATAGGCATCCACGGCGTATTCCTCGCCTTCGATGAATTGTTCCAGCACAAACTTCTCACTGCGCACCACGGTCTCGGGAAACACCGCGCATTGCTTGGCAAAATTCTTGTCGATGTCGTCCAAGGCGGCTTGCCATTCTTCCTTACTTCTTACGATATACACGCCGACACTCAAGAAACCCACGGCTGGCTTCAACACCAAAGGCAATGGCAATTCTTCTGGTTTGAGGCTCCGCAAAGCTTTCATCTCCACTTCTTTGTAATAGAAGTCAGGGTAGATTTGCTGGCAGATGCGACGGAATTCGGCCTTGTCCTTCAGGATCTTGACCTTCTTCACCAGCTCCGATTCGGGCAACTGGGCATAGAGCCACACCAAAGCATTCTCTGAGACGGCATAAAGCTTGCCGTTTTGCTGGTATTTTTCAACGAATTGTTGGTCGTTTAGCAGGTTGAGATGGTGGCCTTGTTGCTTCAGCAATTCGGCCATGTCGTTGTGAAGGACAGGGATTTGGTTTTCTTCAAGATATTCTACTAAGGGAGCCGAAACGTAGGGTTTTTCAAGGATGATCATAATTTCTTCTTTCTTCTTACTTCTGTCTTCTGACTTCTACCTAATGATATTTTGTGTTCTGTCGGGACCGTAGGAAACGAATTTGATCGGCACTCCGACGTAATTTTCAATGAATTGGATATATTTTTCAAGTTTTTCAGGAATTCTGTCTTCTATCTTCTCCCTCCATCCTGGGAGCTCCTGGTAAATCGGCTCCATGGTCTCGGTGCAGGCGGCAAAGGGCAGTTGCTTGGTTTCTTGTCCGTTGTAACGATAAGCGGTGGCCACCTTGATGGTCTCGAAATCATCCATCACGTCGGATTTCATCATCATCAGGTCGGTGACGCCGCTGAGCATGACGGCGTATTTCAACGCAGGCAGGTCGAGCCAGCCGCAGCGGCGTGGACGGCCTGTGGTGGCACCAAACTCGTGGCCGTTCTGACGGAGCAAATCTCCCGTCTCGTTAAACAATTCGGTGGGGAAGGGGCCTGTTCCTACACGGGTGCAATAGGCCTTGAAGATGCCATATACCTTGCCGATGCGACTCGGGGCGACGCCCAAACCGGAGCAAACGCCTGCCGCAATCACATTCGACGAAGTGACGAAAGGATAGCTGCCGAAATCCACGTCGAGCATGGATCCTTGTGCACCTTCGGCGAGTACTTTCTTGCCGGCATCGAGGGCCTCGTTGATGAAATATTCCCCGTCAACAAACTGGTATTGTTTCAGGAATTCAATGCCTTCAAACCACAGCTTCTCGTATTCGGCAAAGTCCATGCCGTCGAGTTGGAAGCCGTTCATTTCAAAGCCCATCCCAGCGATCTGTTGCAGATGGATCTGTTTCAGGTGTTCGTATTTCTCGCGGAAGTCGGCCGAGTTGATGTCGCCGATGCGAAGGCCTCTTCGGGCGGTCTTGTCGGTGTAGGTTGGACCGATGCCTTTCAGCGTGGTGCCGACTTTCATCTTGCCCAAGGCCTTTTCGTTGGCAGCATCCATAGCGCGATGGGTGGGCAGGATGAGGTGGGCGCGGTTGGCAATCATCAGGGTCTTGCTGAGGTCGAATCCGGCCACATTCAAGCCTTCAATCTCGCCTTTCAGGATATGCGGCTCGATGATGACGCCGTTGCCGATGAGGTTGATGCAGTCTGGCGTGAGCACGCCCGACGGGATGTTGTGCAACACGAACTTTTTGCCTTCGAACTCAATGGTGTGTCCGGCGTTGGGACCGCCTTGGAATCTCGCCACGATGTCGTAATTCGGGGTGAGTGCATCCACCACCTTGCCTTTTCCCTCGTCTCCCCATTGGAGACCCAATAAAATGTCTATTTTATTCATTTTTAAATATTTATCTATTAAAATCTCTCAACTCTAAACTCTAAACTCTCAACTCTTCTTATGTCCATAGAATATCAACGAATGATGCGTCACCTCCACGCCAAACTCCTCTTCGATGGCCTTTTGGATTTCCTGCAAACGCGGGTCGCAATACTCCAATACCTGACCGGTGTCGAGATCCACGAAATGGTCGTGCTGCCTGAACTTGTAGGATCGCTCGTATTGTGCGCAGTTGTGTCCGAACTGGTGTTTGATCACCAGATTGCAATCCAGGAGCAGTTCGATGGTGTTGTATAGTGTGGCACGGCTAACGCGGTACTTGTTGTCCTTCATCTTGTTGTAGAGCGACTCAATGTCGAAATGCCCGTTGGTGGAATAGATTTCCTGCAGGATGGCATAACGCTCCGGGGTCTTGCGAAGATTGTGTTGACGCAGGTATTCTGTGAATATCTTCCTGACAGTCGCTGTGATGCTTTCGTTGTTTTCTTTCATGGTTTCGATTCTAAACAAGTCGCACTACTTTTTTCACGCCTTGCAGTTTGCTGAGTTTGTCGATGAGGAGCTTGAGCTCAGCTGTGTTGTGCACATAGATGGAGATATTGGCTTCCACGAGGTCTTGTTTCGATTCCATCTGCAAGGAATGCAAGTTGAGTTTCAGCTCGTTGGAAAGCAGGTTGGTCATCTTGTTGAGCAATCCGACGCTGTCGATGGCTGTGATCTTCAGCCCAGCGAGGAAGGCAATCTCGCTCTTGGGTTGCCATTTGGCCTTGACGATGCTGTTGCCGTAGCGCGACATCATCTCAATGGCCTTGGGGCAGTTGGAACGGTGGATCTGCAGCGGTTCGCCGGGGAAAGTGAAAGCCACGACCTCGTCGCCTGGGATGGGATTGCAGCAAGTAGCCACGTTGAAATCGAACTCGCCTTTCGAGACAGGTGCCTCTTTCTTCTCCTTTGAGTCATTGCCCAAAAGACCGAAGGTGAGGTATCGGAGCAATCCACTTCCGCTACCGCCACTTTGAGGCTTGAGGACTCTTTGTATGATCTGCTCGTTGATCTTGCCTTCGGCAAGGTAGTAGTAGAAGTCGACCGCGCTGGAGATGTTTCCGTCCTCCATCACCTTGTTGCGATTGGCTTTGGAGGCCTCGAGGCCGAGCTTCTTCATGATTTCGTTGAACTTCTCTTCACCCTTCTCACGGAAGCTGCGTCGGTATTCCTTAATGCCCGCCTTGAGCTTGGATTTTGCAAAGGCAGTGTTGAGGAACTCGAACCATTTCTCTTGCGGGTGTTGTGCCTCGGAGGTGATGATCTCCACCTGGTCGCCGGTCTTCAGCTTATGGTCGATTTGCACCAGCTGGTTGTTGACATGGGCGGCGATGCTATGGTTGCCTACTTCCGAGTGGATGTTGTAGGCGAAGTCGAGCACCGTGGAGTGCTTGGGCAGGGTGATGGCTTTCCCTTGAGGGGTAAACACCTTGATCTCGTCGGAAAACAGGTCGTTGGTGAAGGTGTCCACGAAATCCAGGGTGGATTCGCTCTCGGAACTGATCAGTTCGTTGATGCGTTTCAGCCACTCGTCGAAACCGCTCTCGGTTTGGTTGTCGGTGCGGTATTGCCAATAGGCGGTGAAGCCCTTCTCGGCAATCTCGTTCATACGTTTGCTCCTGATTTGGACCTCCACCCATTTGCCGTCCTTGCTCATGAAGACAGCGTGGATGGACTCATAGCCGTTGATCTTGGGCGTTGAGATCCAGTCCTTCAACTTAGAGGTGTTGGGGGTATAGACATCGGTGAGGACGGCATACACCTTCCAACACTCGATTTTCTCCATGTCCAATGGACAGTTGATGATGAAACGCACGGTGAAGTTGCCGTAAAGGTCGTCGAAAGTAAGTTGTTCCTTCTGCATGCGTTTCCAGATGGAGTGGGTGGAGCGCTCGATGATCTGGGTGTCCACCTCCATGCCTCTTTTCTTGAACGTTTCCTCGATAGGCACAAGGAATTCCCTCAATTGGGCGGTGCGTTCTGCCCTGACCTCATTCATCTGCTTGTTGATGCTTTCGTAGATGACGGGATCCCTGTATTTCAACGAAAGATCCTCCAGCTCGTTCTTGATGGCGTGAAGGCCGAGACGATAGGCGAGGGGAGCATAGATATAGGAGGTTTCCGAAGCAATCTTAAGCTGTTTGTGGGGCGGCATGGAACTCAGGGTGCGCATGTTGTGCAGGCGGTCGGCGAGCTTGATGAGCACCACGCGGATGTCGTAGGAGAGCGAGCTGATGATCTTCTTGAAATTCTCGGCTTGCATGCTTTCCGCGTTTTCTACCTTGTCGAGTTTGGTTAGGCCGTCGATGATATGGGCGACTTTCTCACCGAACTCATTCGAGATGTCATCCAAGGTGTAGTCGGTGTCTTCCACCACATCGTGCAATAGGGCGCAAACGATGGAGGTGCGGCCCAGTCCGATGTCTTGCGCGGCGATGGTGGCCACGGCGATGGGGTGGTAGATATAGGGTTCGCCGGTGCGGCGACGTTGGTTGCAATGGGCGTTGGCGGCGAAGTAAAAGGCCTTCTCCACCATTTCCAGGTCTTGTTTCTCTTTGCGCGTTTGCCAAGCATTCAGCAAACGCTCATATCGTCGCATGATCTCTTCTTTCTCCTCTAAAGAATAATGATCGGGTAAGGTGTTGTCCATGTCATGTTTTTTTTGAAAATAATCTGCAAACTTACTGAAATTTCTCATTATTGATTACCTTTGCACATCAAAAAATTCACGATGCGTAAACTTTTTTCATTATGTCTCTTCCTGATGTTTGCCATCCCGCTTTGGGCGACGCACCAGCGTGCCGCGGAGATTACCTACGAGTGGAAAGGGGGCAATAGCTATGAGTTTACGCTGACCTGTTATTATACTTCGAGCACTGCGGGCTACGAACGGGATTCGCTGTTGGTGAATTGGGGAGATGGTTTTGGCAGCTATATGCCTCGGTTGATCTATCAGGATTTGGGCGACGACTACTATCTGAGTGTCTATAAGATGATCCATGATTTTTCATCTTCAGGCACCTATGTGATCAGCATGGAAGATGCCAATCGCAATTATGGCGTGGTGAACGTTCCCAGTTCCGTCAGCGTGCCCATGTACATCGAGACGGAGCTGGTCATCAGTCCCTTCTTGGGCTACAACAGCTCAGTGCAGCTGCTCAATGCACCTGTTGATAAGGGTTGCGTGGGGAAGCCGTTCTACCATACCCCGTCGGCCTACGATCCAGACGGCGACAGCTTGAGCTATCGTTTGGTGCCTTGCAAGGGCATTAACGGAGAGGACATTCCAGGCTATTCTTATCCCCAGGCATCGAGCCTGTTTGAGATCGACCCTGTGACGGGCATCCTTCAATGGGAAAACCCTGTTTTGCAAGGTGAATACAATGTGGCCATCCTCATCGAAGAATGGCGCCATGGCATGAAGGTCGGCTCGGTGATTCGCGACATGCAGATTCTGATCAACGCCTGTAACAACAACCTGCCGCAGATTACCGCCATCGGTGACACCTGTGTCATTGCGGGTGCCACCCTCGATTTTGTCATCACCGCTTTGGATCCCGATGGCGACCAAGTTACTCTGGAGGCTTCAGGTGCGCCGTTTGAATTGGCAACCAGCCCTGCCACCTTGACGCCAACCACCGACTACGGCTTGAATCCCTCCATCGAGTTCATTTGGAACACCCAATGCAGCCATATCCGCAAGAATCCTTACCAGGTGGTCGTCCATGCCAAGGACAACTCTTTCCCCATCCCGTTGAGCAACGTGTACGCGGTCAACATCAACGTGATTGCACCGCCTGTGGAAAACTTGCATGTAATAACGGGAAACTCTCACCTCTCCTGGTCGCCCTATTTGGCTTGTTCCAACGTCGAGGCCATCCGTGTTTATCGGAGAACAGGCTCTACGCCTTACCAGCCTGACTACTGCGAGACGGGAGTGCGTCCCGGTTATGAGATGATAGCCGAATTGCCTGCCAATGCCACTTCGTATGATGATCATAACGGGGGCGTTGACTTCGTTCAGGGTGTGGAATACTGCTATCGGGTGGTGGCATTGTTCCATGATGGTGCTGAGAGCAAACCCAGCAACGAGGTCTGTGTACAGATTCCAAACAATCAGCCGTTGATGACGATGGTTTCCAATGACAATGAGGACCTTCTTGGTCATCAGATGTTGGTGGGATGGGCTCAGCCTCAAGAGATCGATGCCCAATTCACTGCTCCTTATATTTATCGATTGATCCGCAACTTGGATGGTGTGGAGAGCATGGTATATACAGGTGCCGATTTATCTTTCCGCGATGCAGAAGTGGACCTTGCAGCAGTGCAATCTCTTTTTTATAAGGTGGAAATGAGGGACGCCAACCAACAGGTGATGGGGACGAGTGTTCCTGCCCATGCCATTTTGTTGACAGGTACGGGGGGCGACAGGACGGTGTCCTTGAGTTGGACCGAGGAAGTGCCTTGGGTGATCGATAGCACCGAGGTGTTCCGAAAGATGGATACGGTCTTCGTGAAGATGTCCTGTGTGGATGCTATGGAATATGTTGACACCCGTGTGGAGAATGAGGTGGAATACCAATACTATATCCGAACTTACGGCCATTATTCCCTTGATGGCTTGCCCAGTCCGTTGGTGAACTTCTCAGCAGTGGTGAAGGTGAAACCTTCTGATAATGAAGAGCCTGAACCTGAGGAGCCGGTTTATGAGTTGCCCAATGTATTTACTCCTAACGGCGATGGTTTCAATGATGTCTTCACTCCCATGCGCATCACGCCCGAGTTGATCAACCATGTAGAGATGCACATCTTCAACCGCTGGGGCAGCATGGTCTATCACACCGAGGATATCTTCATCAACTGGGATGGAAATGCCTCGGGCACGCATCAGCCTTGTGCTGCAGGCACATATTTCTATGTCTGCGATGTGGAAATGACCACCCCTGAAGGGCCGGTTTCACAGCGGCTGGAAGGGGTTATTATGATAATCCGTTGATTTCTTTGTTTCGTCCTTCACTGGGCCGGGCGCGTGGGCTACGGCCAAAAACCGGGGCAGCGCCCGCCCTAAAGACGAACTAAGTGAGTTGAGCTCAACTCACTTAGGACGGCTGTGCGGTAGGCCAATGTTTTTGGCCTAGCTCTTTTCGCTTCCTTTTGGAGCAATGCCAAAAGGAAGAAGAATCAATATTTCATCATCTCAATGAGGTCCACCATCCTATTGGAGTAACCCCACTCGTTGTCGTACCACGACATGATTTTCACCATCTTGCCCATCACCATGGTGCTTTGGGCATCGAAAATGGAAGAATGTGGGTTGTGGATGACGTCGCAGCTCACGATCGGGTCTTCGGTGTATTCGAGGACGCCCTTCATCGGACCTTCGGCGGCTTCCTTCATGGCGGCGTTGATCTCTTCCTTGGTGGCTTCGGTCTTCAGCGTGCAGACGAGGTCAACGAGGGATCCAGTCGGGGTGGGGACGCGGACGGCGATGCCGTCGAGTTTGCCATTCAGGTCGGGGATTACAATGCCCACGGCTTTGGCAGCGCCGGTAGTGGTGGGAATCTGTGACATGGCGGCCGAGCGGGCGCGGCGCAGGTCGCTGTGCGGACCGTCGAGGATGACTTGGTCGTTGGTGTAGCTGTGGATGGTGGTGATGTAACCCTGCTCAATGCCGAAACGGTCGTTCAACACCTTGGCGACGGGGGCCAAGCAGTTGGTGGTGCAGGAAGCGTTGGAGACGCATTCGATGTCGTCGGTGAGCTCATGGTTGTTCACGCCGACCACGATGGTGGCATCGATGGCGTCCTTCGAGGGAGCGGAGAGGATGACCTTCTTGGCACCGTTCTTCAGGTGGTCGCCATAGCCGCCCTTGCTGCTTTCCTTGGAACGGAACACGCCGGTGGATTCAACCACCACGTCGGGGGTCTTGCCCCACTTGATATTCAAGGGTGAACGCTCAGCCGTGACTGGGATGCGTTGGCCGTTGACGATCAGCGCGGTCTCGTCATATTCCACGGTGCCGGGGAACTTGCCCTGGGTGGAGTCGTATTTCAACAGGTGGGCCAGCACCTTGGTGCTTGTCAGGTCGTTGACACCCACGATCTCTAAATTCGGACGTTCGCAAATGATGCGGAACACGTTGCGGCCGATACGGCCGAAACCATTGATACCTACTTTGATCTTTTCCATTGCAATAATTTTATTTGTTGTGTTTGGCGCAAAAGTAGTAAAAAAACATAACTTTGCAGCAATAAGAAAACAAAAAAATGTCGGAACCATTCAAGTCACAGGCACTCGAAGCCAACCTGGAGCAAACACGATATAAAGACATCTTCATCCCTGAAGAACATCAGCGGTTTATCAACTTGTCGGCCAAATACTTCGGCATCAACAAGCGGGCGAAGGAATGCATCACGGAATACCATCACCCGCTGTCGAACCACACCTTCGTCATCGAGGAACTACGCAAGATCCTTATGGACGACTTCTGGTTCTATACCCGTGACGACGTGCCGGACGACGCGCTGATCATCCCCTTGGAGATGATGCGTAGCCTGCTGAAGCCCGAAGTTCCCCAAAAACTGCGACTCAGCATTATCAACACGCTACTTGAGTTTGCTCCCAAGGGCTATACCGATGCCGTGTTTGACATTTTGGAAGACCGTTTTGAAACGAATCGCGACTGCTATATCTTGGCCTCAAAATATGCCATCAAGTATTTGGATAAATTAGCTTCCGATGAAGGTTATCACGATAAGGTGATGCATCTCGTGAAGACTATCTTGAAAGAGACCTATCGCTATTGGCGCGAGACCACCTTGGTGGAAAACTGGCTCAGCGAAAAAGCCTCGCTTGTGGAACCGCAAGAGGCTGAAGTCATCAAAGCATCCATCGGTCAGCCCTATTTCGACCAACTCAATGCCGACCTTGAAGCTGCCGACACTTGGGAGAAGCTTTGCGCCATGCCCGTCTATGACCAGATTGCCAGCCGCTTCACGAAATCGGAAGAGACCTTCCCGCATTTCATCACGAAGTTCCATTATGTGTTCTATCTGCTGCACCTTCCGGGTATGGAAGGCCAGCGCGAGCGCCTTATCTGGAACATGAACAAGATGCTCCGAGAAGCCGTCGATGAAATGCCGCAGGAACAGATTGTGCCGTTTATCGACACCATCTTCGACCTCGCCCAGGAGCTCAGAAAAGACTATATGTCGGCCGTGCTCGACTTTCAGCTGACTTTGGGCTTGAAGATCATCGACATCGACCAGACCGAACAGAAGGAAATCGTCAACTATTTCGAGAAAAAGCTGATCAACTTCGGCTTCGTCACCCCGGGCAAGGTGTTTGTAGACGAAGACTGGCAACTTTCGGTGGACGAGAACCACATCAAGAACATTCGCGTTTGGCTGGAGCTCATCGAACACTCCAAGTTCCCCATGGAGAAGTTGCTTTCTTCCTTGATTGTCAACCTCAAGCTGGGAGGCATCTTCCTGAGCGATACCGACCTCTTCCAACGTGAGATCACTAAGATTCTCAACTCGAACATCTCGCCCTATTATAAGAAGGTAAAACAGCTTACCCGCATCTTCCCCGTGTATTTCAACGAAATTGGCGCCGAAGGCGAGATCCGCAACGTCACCACCAATATGGATGAGATCTCGGGACGAGAGGACAAGCTGGTGCATTTCCTGCGTAAGCAGGTGCATACCGAGAGCAACAACACCCTTATTGGACTGACGCTCAATGTGTTCAAGTTCTGGAGCGACGGCATCAAGGAGAACCTTCGATCCATTCTGCCGAACAATGTCTATGACAGCATTGACGTCAACAGCCAGTGGTTTACATACGTGCACGACATCACGGTCATGATGAGCGAGACCAGCTGTCTCGATCCTGAGGATCTGCTGATGCTTTCCCGGGAGGACTTTGATAAACTCATCATTCGTGCAGTGGAGAAGCTGGAACTCGACCAGTCTATCGGCGACCGCGAACATGCCCGACTCATGGACATCAAGGACCTGTATGCCTTCTTGCGTGAGAAATATTCCTTCGAGAGCGTCAACATCTTCAATTCACTGCGCAATTATCCATTTATCGCCGACAAGGACATCAACGCCTTCGAGAAAGCCTATAAGAAGAAGGATATAGGCACTTCGCTGAAGATGATCTATGCCTTCATGGAAAAGCTTAAGGAGACCATCTTCAACCCCGAGGAGAGCGAGGGTTGGGAGAATATCTACCACAAACGCCATATCGCCATCGGCATCCCATCGATGTATGGCACCTATCGCGAAAACAAGTTCGAGGCTATGGGCCTGACCTTTAGGTTGGAACGTGTAGCCACCCAGCTGATGGAGCAGGTGGTGCAGGGCATCAACCTCGAATACATCTCTGCCCGTACCTTGGAGGTGATTTATGACATCTTGGAATACTTCCGCGAAGGTCTGGAACTCGACGGCATCACCAACCAGGGACTCAACGCCAAGCTGCAGATGCTCAAATATGCCTTGACTTCCCGAAGCTTTACCTTCGATCAGTACATCAACATCTTCCAGTTTATCTCGGAAGACGTGAAACGCATCGTGATCAGCTACTTCTTGAAGTCGTACGAATACCCGCTGAAGGTGGTGGTGCCGCAGCTGTTTGATCCTGAAGGCAAACTCGACGAGCGTGAAACCACCGCTTTGATCAGTCGCAAGTCGGAAGAGTTCCATCGTGACCTGTTGTCGGATGCCTTCCTGATGCAGCCTTTGGATAATTTCATCGCACGCATCTTGAAGTCGCTTCGTGGCATGGCCGCCGACCTCGATGAGAAGCTCATCCGCGACATTATGTCGTACAATTCCGACATGCTGATCAGTCCCTTTTGGGAAGCCACCCCAAAGATGGACAACCAGGTGTTTATCGGCAACAAGGCCTATCACCTAAAGAACCTCTATTTGCATGGGATGCCGGTACCTCCAGGCTTTGTGATTACCACCGAGACCTTCCGTCGCAACGAGACCATCAACACCATCCCCGAGCTGCGTTCGGAGATCCATGGTATGATTCGTAAGTTCATCGGTGGGTTGGAAGGCATTGCCAAGCGCAACTTCGGCGATCCCAAAAATCCGTTGCTGCTCTCGGTGCGTTCGGGAACAGCCATCTCCATGCCAGGTGCCATGGACACCTTGCTCAACGTAGGTCTGAACGACGAGATTGTCGAGGCCGTGGCTCAAGATCCCGACAAGGGTTGGGCTGTATGGGACTCGTACCGTCGTCTGATCCAGAGTTGGGGCATGGCCAAAGGCATTGAGCGTGATGTGTTCGACGATGAGATCAACGCCTACAAGCAACAGACTGGTGTGGTGATGAAAGCCGACTTCTCAGCAGAACAAATGAAGGAGGTCGCCATGGCCTACAAACGCATCTTGAAGGAGCATAACGTTGCCTTTGAACAAGACTCGTTCAAACAGCTCATCGAGTGCGTCAACATGGTCATCGACTCATGGAACAGTGAGCGCGCCCTGGCTTACCGTCGCCATCTCGGCATCGCCGAGGACTGGGGAACAGCAGTCATCGTGCAGCAGATGATTTTCGGCAACCGCAGCGAGACTTCCGGTACAGGCGTGGTATTCACCCAGAACCCGCACCGCGAGCGTCCCGGGGTGCACCTTTATGGCGATTTCACCATGCGCAGCCAAGGTGAGGACATCGTCGGTGGTTTGGTGAAGCCGTTGCCGATAGGCGAGACCCAACGCAAGGCCGCCGGATTGGAAGGCCCTTCGATGCAGACTATGTTGCCCGACATGTACAAGAAGATCTATAACATCGCCGTGGAGCTCACCGAAGAGTTGGGCTACAGTCCTCAGGAAATAGAGTTCACCTTTGAGAGCGACAATCCTGACGATTTCTATATCCTCCAGACCCGCGACCAAGACCTCAAGACAGTTGAAAGTGGAAAGGTGAAAGGTGAAAGTTCCTTTGTCTTTGAGAAGCCAGAGCAACGGCTACAGCTTTCCGTGGGCCACGGCATTGGCATCGGCGGCGGCGCCATGAACGGCTTGGCAGCCTTCAATCCCCAGCAGATCGTGACGCTTCGTGAGCAACATCCTGATGACCATGTCATCCTCGTCCGTCCCGACACGGTGCCCGACGACATCGGCATGATCTTCGACTGCGACGGCCTGCTCACCGCCCGCGGCGGCGCCACCTCCCATGCAGCCGTCACGGCGGTTCGTCTCGGCAAGGTCTGCGTGGTTAGCTGCGATGGCCTCGACGTGGACATCGACGACGAGTTCGGCGCCATCAACGGCCATCCTTTGAATATGGGTGACAAGATTGCCATCGATGGCAACCTCGGGTTGGTGTATCTAGGACACCACGAGATGGAATGATGTGGTTAGCCTATTGGTCTATGCTATTAATGGCGTTTAGGCGTAGTTATAGGTTGGTTGTTGCTGCTATTAGTTGAATTTGCAGGAACTGATATAACATCTTTGATTTCGTTATATTGACTGTCAAACTTCGCCGTCTTATACCTAGCGTTGTTGTTGCTGTATACCAAATCGACATAATAAACTAGATCACTTCCTGATCCTCTATAGTACCACTTGCTAATCTTATATGTTGGGTAATATTTTCCGCTTATAAGATGCTGGATAGGCGTGGGAAGCGCTTTAGGTGCCGTTGTTGTTGATGATGTAGCGGCTTGTTCCTGCTGTTGGGCTTGCTTTTCTCTGATTCTATCAAGCATACGTGATTGGGCTTGAACGGTGGAAGCGTTGATGGCAAAGAATGCCAGGATGCTGAGTATAAGTACTTTTTTCATAATGTGTAATTTTTTGTTAATAATGGATTCGTTTTGCAATAATAAGGAAAAATCACAAATACTATACCAAGTGTCTTTTATAATGGCCAAAAAATTGTCGTTTTATTAATAAGCATTATCTTTGCAAATATTAATACGCTTTGCCATGAAAAGAATTCTGGTTTTTGCTTTGCTGGCTATGCTGGGTTTGGAATCTGCATGGGCCTGCACCAACCTTATCGTCGGGAAGAAAGCTTCCACCGACGGCAGTGTGATGTGTTCCTATAACTGCGACGGCTTTGGATTTCCGGGATCCCTGTCGTGTTATCCTGCCGGGCGACATGCCGAAGGCGAGCTCATCGCCATCCACGGATGGGGCCCGCCGCACGAAGGACAATATGTGAAACAGGTGCCTTATACTTACAACGTGGTGGGTTTGATGAATGAACGCCAGGTAACCATAGTGGAGACTACTTTTGACGGGCGATTGGAGCTGGTGAATCGCGACGGATTGCTCGATTATTTCAGCCTAATGCGACTGGCACTGCAACGCTCCTCAACAGCTCGTGAAGCCATCAAATGCATGGCCGAATTGGTAGAGGAATACGGCTACAACAGCAGTGGTGAGACGCTCACCGTATGCGATCCCAACGAGGCTTGGATCATGGAAATCATCGGCAAGGGTCCCGACCGCAAAGGTGCCGTATGGGTGGCGCTACGTGTCCCGGATGACTGCATCTGTGCCCATGCGAACCTAAGTCGCATACGGCAATTTCCACAAGAGAAAGGGAGCAGCATCAATAGCAAACAACTTGCTAAAATCAATAAAAAGGAGATAGAATGTGTCTATGCCTACGATGTTATCTCCTTTGCCCGTGAGAAGGGCTTCTTCGATGGCAAAGACCAAGATTTTTCGTTCCGGGATGCCTATTGCCCCATCGACTTCGAGAATGTGCGCTATGCCGATGCCCGCGTGTGGAGCTTCTTCCGCCATCATTACAGCCACGAGGAGATGGACAAATACCTACCTTACATCAACGGCGACTTCGACCAATGCGACCATCTGCCGCTGTGGATCAAACCCGACAAGCCGTTGTCAATGCGCGACTTGCAGCAAGATATGCGCGACCACTTCGAAGGCACCGCCTTGGACATGACGGCCGACATGACAGCAGGTCCCTGGGGCATGCCCATCCGTCCGCTACCGATGCATTACAAGGACAGCGACAGCATCGCCTATTTCCGTGAGCGCCCCATTGCCACCCAACAAAGCGGCTTCACCATGACTTGCCAGATGCGCTCGTGGCTACCCGATGACGTGGGCGGCATTACTTGGTTCAATTGCGACGATGCCGACATGGTGGCCTACGTGCCGCTCTACTGCTGCATCACCCAGATGCCTGACGCCTTCCGTCCCGAAAACAACCAGCGAACCGAGTTCAGCGACCAATCGGCTTTTTGGGTGAACAACTGGGTGGCTAACATGATCTATCCGCGCTATTCCATGATGATCGGCGACCTGCGCAAGGCTCAGAAAGAGCTGGAGGACTATTATTTCGCCGACCAGGACAGCGTGTTGGAAGCCATCAAGGACATGATGCCAGCCGACCGGCAAAGCTATCTCAACAAAAAGAGCATTGCCTACACCGGTCGTATGATAGAACGCTGGAATCAGCTGGCCAAGCTGCTTATCGTGAAATACAACGACCAAATCGTGAAACGCACCGATGAAAACGGTAACTACACTCGTTGGGGACATGACACGCCGGGCTATGACCAGCAGTTCATCGACGCCATCGGCAAAGCCACGGGCGACCGCTACCGTCTGAAGGAGGTTATCGACCGTAGGGAGCGTTAATCAAGGAAGAAACAATTATTCAATATCGATCATTATGAATAAACAACTTTTGCTTATGCTCGTCGTGCTGGCCTTGGGATTTGCCAGCTGCGGACAAAAAAACGTCAACCAACCCAAGGACAATCCCTCGGAAAACCCTGAGGTGAGTACTTCTTCGTTCTGGAAGACTTTGGACTTTTGCTATGTTGAAAATGGCAAACTTTTCTTTTACAGTCTCAAAGACGGCGATGCCGCACCTTATGTCAATGAAACCGACGATATCCACGCTGCCATTTATTCCAAGAAAAACGGCATGCTGTATTACAATGTGGTCAAGGATGGTGGTTTGGTGCTGAAATGCCTCGACTTGAACGAAACCGACCCCATGCCGGAACAAGTGGCTGATTGGGACATCCCCGTAAAGGATGAATCCGAATACGAGATGAATCCTTTCGGTCGTATGTATTTCAATTTCGATGAAACCCAAATCGCTTTGGAAAGGGATTTGGCTTGGTTTGCCGGCATGTACTATAATCTTGCCGTTTATGACTGCGCCGCTAAAACGGTGACTGTCCATAAGCTTTATCGTGAAGTGGATTTCGAGGAATATGGTTACCCCTATGAAGATCTCCCGGATGAAAGCGGCTTCAACAGATGGGGAACTGGTACATCGGCTGATTCGAAGGGCGATCTCCTCGAGAATGTCGGCAACGAGATCTACTATGTGGGCGACGGACAACGGGTCTGCCTGACCGATAGGATCGACATGGATGAGGTCTTTGGCTTCGGGTTGTCAAAAGAAGAGTACGACGTGGATGCCTCGATGGATCCTACCGGGAAAAGAGCCTTGATCGGATACAATGTCGGGATGGGCGACGGCACATTGGGCTCCTACTTCGTGTCGAGCATCGACGGCCGACAACAGATGATGCTTCCTGGCTCGGATTATGAGACCAGCAATCCGACCTGGCTGTCCGACGGCACCTTGCTCTATATCGGCTATAACGAAGGTCCCGCCTTGTGTTTGTTGGATCCCGACGGCAACCGCCGTACAGTTGCACAATCTGAAGTCTTTGCAGTGTTGCATTAAGATATTTTCGTATCTTTGCAGCCCATGAAAAACATCCGAAACTTTTGTATCATCGCCCATATCGACCATGGCAAATCGACCCTGGCCGACCGCCTTCTTGAACTTACCAAGACTGTCAGCGAGAAGGAATTGGTCGATCAGGTGCTCGATGACATGGACCTCGAGCGCGAGCGCGGCATCACCATCAAGAGCCACGCCATCCAGATGAAATATGAGTACAAGGGGGAGACCTATACCCTCAACCTCATCGACACCCCCGGCCACGTTGACTTCTCCTACGAGGTCTCACGTTCCATTGCGGCTTGCGAAGGGGCGCTGTTGGTAGTCGATGCCACGCAGGGCATCCAGGCGCAGACGATCGCCAACCTCTATTCGGCTCTCGAACATGACTTGGAGATCATCCCCGTGATGAACAAGATCGACATGGACAGCGCGATGATCGACATCGTGGAGGATCAAATCGTCGATATGCTGGGCTGCGACCCCTCCGACATCCTGAAGGTGAGCGCCCGTACCGGCGAAGGTGTGCCCGCCGTGCTTGACGCCATTGTGGAGAAAGTCCCTGCCCCCAAGGGTGATCCCGATGCACCTTTGCAAGCCTTGATCTTCGACTCGGTGTTCAATTCCTATCGCGGCATCATTGCCTATTTCCGTGTGGTGAACGGCACCCTGCGCACCAACGATTTGGTGAAGTTCTACGCCACGGGCAAGGAATACAATGCCGACGAAATCGGGGTGCTGCAATTGCACCAAGTTCCGGTGAACGAGCTCTCGGCAGGCAATGTGGGTTATATCATCTCGGGTATCAAGACCTCCAAGGAAGTCAAAGTGGGGGATACCATCACCCATGTGGAACGGCCTTGCGAGAAACCTGTGGAAGGCTTCGAGAATGTCAAGCCCATGCTGTTCGCGGGTATCTATCCCGTGGACGCTGATGACTATGAGGAACTGCGCGCTTCCTTGGAAAAACTGCAATTGAATGATGCCTCCTTGGTGTGGGAACCCGAGTCGTCGGCGGCTTTGGGCTTTGGCTTCCGCTGCGGCTTCCTCGGTCTGCTGCACATGGAGATTGTCCAAGAACGCTTGGATCGTGAGTTCGACATGGATGTGATCACCACCGTACCCAACGTCTCGTTCAAGTGCTTCAAGACCGACGGTGAGATGATCGAGGTGCACAACCCGAGCGGATTGCCAGAGGTGACCAAGATCGACCATATTGAGGAGCCTTATATCATCGCCCAAATCATCTCCAAGAACGAGTTCACGGGACCGATCATGACACTGTGCATCGAGCGCCGTGGCGTGCTCAAGAACCAGGTCTATCTCTCCACCGACCGTGTGGAGCTGACCTTCCAGATGCCGCTGAGCGAGATCGTGTTCGACTTCTACGACAAGCTCAAGTCTATTTCGAAGGGCTATGCCTCGTTCGACTACCATATCGCTGGCTATCAAGATGCCGACTTGGTGAAGCTCGACATCATGCTTAACGGCGAATCGGTCGATGCCCTTTCTACCTTGATCCATCGCGGCCACGCCTACGACTTTGGTCGTCGCATGTGCGAGAAGCTGAAAGAGTTGATCCCAAGGCATCAGTTCGACATCGCCATCCAGGCTGCCATCGGTGCCAAGATCATCGCTCGCGAGACGGTGCGTCAGGTACGCAAGGACGTGACGGCCAAGTGCTATGGCGGTGATGTCTCCCGTAAGCGCAAGCTCCTTGAGAAACAGAAGGCAGGCAAGAAACGCATGCGCCAGATCGGCAACGTCGAAGTGCCACAATCGGCTTTCCTCGCTGTATTAAAGCTCGATTAACAACGTTGATATCGCTTTCCCGGTAAAGCCATTATTATGCCGTCAAATTCAAGGTTGAGTAGCAGGCTCGCGAGTTTGGTGGTTGCCAGTTCGGTTTTGACGATTAAATCGTCCAAACTCACCACTTTTTGATTTCCAAAGCAATCCATGATGAGCTTCTCTTCGTCAGAGAACTCCCTGAATATCGATGTCTGGTGCTCTTCCGCCTGGAGCCGTTCCCAGCGCATCACATAGCGCAGGTTGGCCACGCTCTCCATGAGGTGGGCGCGGTTGGTGCGGATGAGGTAGTTGCATCCTTGGCTGAAGAGGTCCATCACACGGCCTGGGTAGGCAAACACATCGCGGCTGTAGGAATTGGCCAGATCTGCCGTAATCAAGGAGCCTCCTTTTAGTGCTGACTCAACGACGATGACGGCATCGGCCATACCGGCGATGATGCGGTTGCGGCGCGGGAAGTTCCCCCGATCAGGTAAGATGCCGCTCATGCATTCAGTGAGCAGTCCGCCGTTGGCCAACATCTCCGCAGCCAGCTTCTTGTTGGCCGCAGGATAGATCTGCTGGAAGCCGTTGCCCAATACGCCTACCGTGGGAATCCCCACTTTGACCGAGGTGCGGTGGGCCACGGTGTCAACGCCGTAGGCAAGGCCGCTGACGACCAGCACTTGTTCGTCCACGAGGTCGTTCACCAGTTGGGTGCAGTTCGCCTTGCCGTAGTCGGTGATGTTGCGCGTGCCGACGATGGCGACGACGCGACTTGCGTTTAGGTTGGCGTTGCCCTTGTAATACAGCATTAGGGGGCTATCGTCGCATTGCAACAGTCGTCGGGGATAGTCCGCATCTTGAAAGAATAAGGGTTTGATGCCGTTTTCCTCAATGAATTCCACTTCTTGTTCGGCCCTTTTTAGGATGTCTTTGGGATTGCTGAGCGCGTCAAGTGTCACCTCGCGCATCCCACTGATCTTTTCCAGTGATTTCCGGGTTTCCTTGAAGATGGCTTCTGCACTGCCGCAATAGGCTATGAAGTGCTTTCCGCTGATGTCGCCGATGCCTGGGATCAGCGTGACGGCGATTTGATATAAGAGTTGTTTTTCCATATTCAAATGATTATTTAATGCAAAAATAATAATTTGTTTTATATACCAATTATTGCTATAAATATATAATTGAAAAAATTCTGACTTCCGACTTCTGATTCTGATTTCTTTTCTTTACTTTTGCATTTCTATGAACGGCCAAGTCATCAAATCAACGGGAAGCTGGTATATCGTCCTCGATGAAACGGGACGCCAATGGGAATGCCGTCTGCGGGGTAAGATTCGTCTCGACGGACTGCGTTCCACCAATCCCGTGGCGGTGGGCGACAAGGTGGTGTTTGAGCAGGAGCCAGGAAAAGAGACGGGTGTCATCAAGAAGATTGAGACGCGCACTAACGTCATCGTCCGCAAGTCGGTCAACCTGAGCAAGGCCTCGCACATCATCGCCTCCAATGTGGATCTGGCGATTGTGGTGGCGACCATGGCGCAACCGCGCACCTCGACGGGTTTCATCGACCGGTTTTTGGTGACTGCCGAGGCCTATCACATCCCGGCTGCCTTGATCTTCAACAAATGCGACCTCTATACTGACGACCAAATAGGGGAGATGGCGGAGCTGATCGAATACTATTCGAGCATCGGCTACACCTCCTTTGGCGTCTCTGCAAAAACGGGTTTCAAGTTGGATAAGCTCAAGGCCTTGATGCAAGATAAGGTATGTCTCTTCGCTGGCCATTCCGGCGTGGGCAAGTCGGCTTTGGTGAATGCCCTCGATCCCAGCCAACACCTCAAGATTGGGGCCATCTCCGATGTGCATAACAAGGGCAAGCATACCACCACCTTTGCTGAGATGCACCATCTGGCTTTCGGCGCTTGGATTGTGGATACCCCGGGCATCCGTGAGTTTGCCCTCTACGACATGGAGAAGGATACTTTGGCCCAGCGTTTTCCTGAGATGCGCGACCTGATGAGCCAATGCCGTTTTGCCAACTGTACCCATATCCACGAGCCTGGCTGTGCCGTTAAGGAAGCGGTGGAGAATGGCGATATCGCCGCATGGCGTTATGACAATTATTTGAGAATGTATAACGATGAGGATTGGAGCTATGAAAGCTGAGAACGAAGAACTAAAAACGGAAAACGGAGAACTGAGAACTGAAAATTGGAAATCTTTCAGCTTTCAGCTTTCAGCTTTCAGCTGCATCATCCAGCTCGAGATGGGCGCATACGACTACAGCCTCTCTGAGATCGCGAGGATTGTGGAGGAGAACGATGCCAAGATATTGGGCCTGACGGTGGATAACATCCCTGAAGATCCTGGAAGGATTCTGGTGAGCATCTTGGTCAACAAGCCCGACTGTAGCGCCATTCTGCAAAGCTTCTACCGATACAACTACAAAGTAGCCAACACGTTCAGCTCACCGGATGAGAATAGCGACTTGCGTGATCGTTATGCCCTTTTGATGAGATACTTGAACGTCTAATACCCTTTGAACCATGAGAATCGCATTGTTTGGAAAGACCCTTGCCCCTGAAAATGGGATTTATTTGAGTCAATTGATTCAAAAGCTTCTTGACCATCAAGCCGAGGTGTTGGTGTACGAGCCTTTCACGGCTTATCTTCCCGGAGGTTTCTCTCTGAAGTGTTATTCAAACACTGATGAACTCAAAGGTCATGCCGACTTGATGCTTTCCATCGGCGGCGACGGCACCATCCTTGATGCGGTGCCGTTGCTTCGTGACTCGGGCATCCCCGTTTTGGGTATCAACATGGGCCGTTTGGGCTTCCTTTCCAGTGTGGCGAGAGACGAGATCGGGATGGCGGTCGAACAACTCCTGCAAGGCCGTTACACCACCGATAGCCGCACCCTGCTGGAGCTGGTTTCGCCGCAAGGGGTGTTTGACGACACGGTCAACTATGCCTTGAATGAGATCAACATCATCCGCAACCCCGAACATTCGTTGCTGGCTATCAAGGTCTTCGTCAACGATGTGTTTCTCAACACCTACTGGGGTGACGGCATTCTCATGGCCACACCGACGGGTTCCACGGCCTACTCGTTGAGCGCTGGCGGTCCTATCCTTACACCCGATTCCAGGAATTTTGTCATCACGCCCATTGCCGCACACAATTTAACGGTACGTCCCATCGTTATCCCTGACGACAGCGTTGTCCGCATCCATGTGGAAGGTCGCGAGAAACGTTTTGTGTTCAGCATGGACTCTCGGGTCTGTGCCTTGGACACCTCGGTGGAGCTGGTCGTCCGCAAGGCCGACTTCTGCATCCGTACCGTCAGGATGGAGGGGACGGATTTCTTCAGCACCATTCGCAACAAACTCTCATGGGGCAAAGACAATAGAAATTGATTTCTAACGTTGTCACATTATTAAAAAAAAGTCTTAACTTTGCACACTTTTATACCATGAAGAAAAGACTGCATTTTTGGTTGATAACGTTTTTGCTGGTCCTGATGAGCCAAGCAGGGCCTGTTGCCTATGCGCAGAACCCTCAGACGATTGAAGTTGGGCCGCATTTTGGAGCCACTTCCTACATCGGCGAGTTGAACACTTGGAGAAACCTTCAGGATTGGGATTGGAAATCACTCAACCAGTTCCATTATGATCTGGGTGCCGTTGTTCGTTACAATTATGACTCCCGTTGGGCTTTCCGACTTGACTATACTTACGGCACTTTCAGGGCTCGCGATGAAGTTGCAGCTTGGCGTCCAGAGGCGAAGCTGAATTTCCGCTCAACACTTCATGACATCAGCCTTATGGCAGAGTTTAATTTCTTGAATTACTATACCGGTCGTCCTGAATCATCCATCTCTCCGTATATCTTCGCGGGAGTCTCGGGATTCTTTTATAAGACTTATCCTTTTACAGGGGATCAGGCTATTGATACACTTTTACTCAACAATCTCCCCACCGATTGGTGCTGGGTGGACTCTACGTTCATTGATGGTAACGGTGATAAACAAGTAACTAGAGTGTTTAGAGGGAAGAATTTGGATGTTCCTGCTTTTGGTATCTCTATTCCCTTTGGTGTAGGTTGCAAGTTGTCGCTCTCCAAGCATCTGGCGGCCACGCTGGAATGGAGGATGCATTATACTTTTACGGATTATCTGGATGATGTCCATGGAGAGTATTCTGATAATCATGTGGAAATTCTCGATTATGATTTGACCGATCCCTCGGGGTTGTTTTCTGAGAATCATCAACGCGGCAATGCGAAAACCAACGACTGGTTTGGGATGATCAACCTCTCCATTACATGGAAATTTGTAATCCCGAACAATTCTGCTTGTAAAATGAATATCAATTGATCATGTCACTGAAAGAACAAATCATCATAGAACGTCTGCCCAAGCACATCGCTATCATCATGGACGGCAATGGACGATGGGCCAAGGAACGCGGCAAACCGCGTCTTTTCGGTCATCAAAGTGCCATCCAATCGGTCAGGGAGGTGAACGAGGCCTGTGCCGAGCTCGGCGTTTCCTACCTGACGCTGTACGCCTTTTCCACGGAAAACTGGAATCGGCCTGGCGATGAAGTCGGCGGCCTGATGAATCTTTTGGGGCAGACCATCAAGAACGAGACGAAAACCTTGGTTAAAAACAATATCCGGCTACAGGCTATCGGCGACCTGAATCGTCTTCCAAAAGTCAACCGTGACCAGCTCAACGGAGCCATCGAGGCTACCAAGCACTGCACCCGCATGGTGCTCAACCTTGCTCTGAGCTATTCCAGCCGATGGGAGATTACCGAAGCCTCGCGTAGCATCGCCAGGGCAGTCAAGGAAGGCCGTCTGCAACCTGAGGATATCACTGAAGATACCTTTAGCAGCTCTCTCGTTACTGCCGGCATGCCCGATCCCGAACTGCTCATCCGTACGAGCGGTGAGTTGCGTATCAGCAACTTTCTGCTTTGGCAACTGGCTTATTCGGAGCTTTATTTTACCAACAAATATTGGCCTGATTTCAGGAAAGAAGACCTGTATGAGGCCATTGTCGATTATCAACATCGCGAACGCCGTTTTGGCAAGACAAGCGAACAAATCAACAAATGATGCATTGCATGAGAAAAAATATACGTTTCAAACCTTTTTTGATTTTATTTGCCTTCGTCACCCTTGTATTGTCTGGACCGCTTCAGGCCCAGATTAAGATTGGCGACGATATGTCGGATATCGATTACAGCAATCCCTCCAAATATGAGATCGGGGGCATCACTGTTGAAGGGACCCAATTCGTCGATCCCATGGTGCTTTCCATGCTCTCCGGCTTGAGGGTGGGGGATGAGATTACCGTGCCCAGCGACGATATCGCTACGGCCATCCGGAAAATTTGGGACCAAGGCATGTTTGAGGATGTAGCCATCAACGCCACCAGTATCGTGGCCGACAAGATCTTCCTGCAAATCGTCGTTCAGGAACGCGCCCGTGTCTCCAAGTTCTCATTCAACGGCATCAAGAAGTCGGAAGCCGACGACATTCGCAACAAGATCAACCTCTCCAGAGGCGACATCGCCACCAACCATCTGGAAACCAAGACCAGGAGAATCATCGAAGACTATTATGCAGACAAGGGTTTCCATAATGCCGAGGTGACCATCACCCAGGTGCCTGATACCACTCGTGAACACTATGTGGACCTTATCATTGACGTAAACAAGGGCGAGAAGGTGAAAATCGGAAAGATCAACATCATTGGAAACGAAAACGTTTCGGATGCTCAGATTTTGTCGGCCATGAAGGAAACCAAACAGCGTGGCGTCTTCAACCCACTGGATCCGTTGGGTCCCATGGTCGTCAATGCCGTTGCCGATGCCTTGACGTTGAAGCCGTTGAAAGCGATTACCGATGTGGAGGAGTATTTCTATGAGAACTACCGGCCGCGTATCTTCAAGAGTTCCAAATATCTGGAATCGAACTATCAGGAAGATAAGTTGAATATCATCAAAAAGTACAATGCCAAGGGTTATCGCGATGCCATCATCGTTAGGGATTCGGTGTATTCCATTGACGATAAGAACCTCGGCATCGATCTCGTAATTGACGAAGGTGACCTGTACCATTACCGAAACATCAATTGGACGGGCAATACCAAGTATTCCACAGAGACCTTGAACAGCATCCTCGGCATCAAGCCGGGCGATGTCTATAACAAGGATCTGCTGAATGCCAACCTGACTTATAGTGAGACGACTCTCGACATCTCCTCGCTTTACATGGACGATGGCTATCTCTTCTTCAGGGTGGATCCCGTGGAGGTTCAGGTGGAGAACGACTCCATCGACTTGGAGATCCGTCTCCAAGAAGGCCAGCAAGCCCGTATCAACAACGTGACGCTGAAAGGCAACACCAAGACCAACGACTTCGTAGCCATCCGCGAGATGTATTCGCGCCCTGGACAGCTCTTCAGCCGTAGCGATGTCACCCGTACCATGAGGGAACTCGCTACCTTGGGATTCTTCAACCAGGAGTCCATCTATCCGGATGTGCAGCCCAACTATAAAGACAATACGGTGGATATTGAATACCAGGTGGAGGAGGCCAGCGCCGACCAAGTGTCGTTCTCGGCTGGCTGGGGATGGAGCATGTTGATTCTTCAGGCGGGTCTCTCGTTCAACAACTTCTCCATTAGGAATGTCTTTAACAAGGATGCCTGGAAACCTATTCCAGGAGGTGATGGGCAAAAGCTTTCCCTGAATATCTCGACTTATGGCACACGTTCCATCTACTATTCCCTCTCGTTTACGGAGCCTTGGCTGGGTGGACGCAAACCGAATTCCTTGACGACATCCATCTACCAGTCCTTCTACTCCAATGGCTATAAAAGGACCGAGGAGAACTTTGGCTATTTCCGCATGACTGGTGCCACAGTGGGTCTGGGAAGCCGTGTGACATGGCCTGACGACTACTTCTCGATCTACCATGGCGTCTCTTTGATCCAATACCGCTTGAAGAACTATGCCAACATTCTTAATTTCGGGTCGGGTAACGGCAATTTCAACTTAATTAGCTATACCTTCAATGTCGGCCGTAACTCCGTGAGCCAGCCACTGTATCCGAGGAACGGTTCCGAGGTTCAATTGTCGCTGGAGATTACGCCCCCCATTTCGCTTTTTGCGGATAAAGACTATGCCAGCATGACAGAGGACGAGAAGTACAAATGGATCGAGATGCATAAATGGAAGTTCAAGGCAGCATGGTATTCGGAATTGTATGACAAGTTGGTGCTGATGACTCGTGTGCGTTTCGGCTATCTCGGCTATTATAATGAAGACATCGGTCCCACGCCGTTCCACCGCTTCTATTTGGGCGGCGATGGCATCCCGACAGGCTACATGTTTGACAGTAAGGAGGTCATCGGCATGCGCGGATACCAGAACGAATCGCTCACACCAGGTTCAAGCAGCGGTATCAAGGGTGGTAACATCTTCACAAAATACACGCTTGAGTTGCGTTATCCCTTGTCGTTGAATCCATCTGCCACCATCTATGCCATGGGCTTCCTGGAGGCGGGTAACTGCTGGCTTGGCTTCGAGAACTTCAACCCGTTCAAGGTGTATCGTTCCGCTGGTATCGGTGCCCGTATCTACCTCCCGATGTTTGGCCTGTTGGGTCTCGACTGGGGTTATGGCTTCGACAATGTGCCGGGTTCCAGCGGTGCCAACGGCAGTCAGTTCCACTTCTCCATTGGAGGCTCTATTGACTGATGAAGGAAATCGGCATAATTATTGATTGAATGAATCTTTTGGAAAACAAACAAACTAAATAGAAATGAAAGCATTGAAATCATTGTTTTTGACCGCTGCCCTCGTTTGCTGCAGCGTCATTAGTGCCAATGCACAGATTGGCGGACAGAAATTTGCCTACGTTGATTCCGATTACATCTTGAGCAACATTCCGGAATACGGCGATGCCCAGGCTGAACTTGAAGCTCTCTCCACCAGATGGAACGATGAAGTGAAAGCCATTTATGACAAAGTGTCGGAGATGTACAAGAAATACCAAACCGAGATGGTGCTCCTGTCAGAAGACCAAAAACGCGCCCGCGAACAGGAAATCATCAACAAGGAACAAGAAGCCAAGAATCTCCAGATGCAGTATTTTGGATCCGATGGACAGCTCTATCAAAAGCGCACTGAATTGGTGCAACCCATCCAAGAGAAGATCTACACCGCATTGAACGAACTCTCCCAAACCAAGGGCTACACCTTCGTGTTCGACCTGGCTTCGGGCACTTCCATCCTTTATGCCTCCGACAGGGCCGACATCAGCGACGATGTGCTCGACCAGCTGAGCAATGTGATGCAAACCGTCCGCAGGGAAGACCGTAAGCGCGCCAATGCCGCTGCTGCAGGCAAAACCAGTAGCTCGAGCTCGAACTCCAGCGGAAAATCCCCCTCGGTGAAAACCGGAAAAAGCAAAAACTGATTCCACATATCGGGATTATTGCTATCTTTGCGCCCTCAATGAACAGATTTGAATAATTAATCATTAAAAATCCATAAAATGAACAAAATCTTCAAAGTATTCTTCCTGTTTGCCATCCTTTTAGGAATGAACGGATTTGTAAGCGCACAAACAGTTAAGATCGCACACGTGAACACCACCGAGGTCATGAATGCCATGCCTGACAAGGCTAAGGCAGAGAAGAGCCTCGAGAACTACTACAATGAACTCCAAGAGCAGCTTAAGGTCATGTACAACGAGTACACCGGCAAACTCCAGGACTATCAGTCAAATGCTGAAACCATGTCGAACTTGGTGAAGCAGTCGAAGGAGAAGGAACTGGTTGATCTTGAAAGCCGCATCACCGCTTTCCAAGCCAACGCCGAGAATGAATTCGAAGCCAAGCGTGCTGAATTGCTTCAGCCGCTGTTGGAGAAGATCCAGAACGCCATCAATTCGGTGGGCAAGGAAAAGGGTTATACCTACATCCTCGATGTTGCTACCGGCACTACCGTCTATATCGGTGGTGACGCTGTCGATGTCACCAAGGACGTCAAGGCCAAGTTGGGCATTAAGTAAATTAGGTATTGGATGAATAAAAAAGCCGCGCATTTGCGCGGCTTTTTTTATTTGATGCTTTCGCGTTTCACTTTCGCAAACCGCAACAGCTTCAAGATGCCGAGCGGCTTGTGGTCATCTTTGTTGGCGAGGTTTAAGTAAAGCCCCAACTTCTTGATGATGGGGATCTTATAGGTCTCCACAAATTCGATCAAGGTGCCGTCGGGGTCTTCAACGTAGGTGAAGTGGCCGTTGGCCTCGCCCATGCCGAAGTCGGCGCCGCTGTCGCAAACAAAGGGATGTCCCATTGTCTCGGTCTCTTGTTTGACGGCTTCCATGTTGCGCACATCGAAGCAGAGGTGGATGTAGCCGGGATCGCCCCAGAAGCGTCCCTCGTAAAGCTTCTTGCCTGGACCGTCCACACGCTGGATCAACTCAAGATGCGAGGTGCCCATGATGCCTGAGAGAGGACCCTCGATGGGCTTGGAGCGTTCGAGGATGACGCGGCGAAGCTTGTCTTCGCCGCCAGGCAGGGGTTTGAAATCGTCAAACACATCGGTTTGGTCGAAAACCACCTTGTCGTATTCGAGAAGCTTCATGTAGAAGGGCAGGGAGCGTTCCATGTCGCTTACGCCGATGACAGCACCGTTGGCGCCGCCCGTGGTCTTCTTCTCGTCGATGAAGACATAGCCATCCTCTTCCAGCTCAAATAGGTTGCCGTAGGGATCCTTCATGAAGAAATGCTTCTGTCCTGTCGGTGCGGTGAAAATCTCGCTGATGACATCGGCACCTTTATTAATGAAGGTATTAAAGGCGTTCTCGATGTCGGCCGTTTTGACCTTGGCGATGAGGATCCCGAGGTCGCCCAATCGCAGAGGCTCCTTGAGGTAGTTTAGCTCACGACCCTTGGGCTGCCAGATCTCAAAGCCGCCACCGCCGCGGATGTTGACGGCGATGCCAGAACGACGGGGTTGAGGCTTGCCGCCCGTGTAGGGCAACATGCGCTCGGCCACACCCTCGTCATCAACAATCTTGACTTCGAATCCGAAGTTGTCGTAATACCATTTCCAGGCCTCCACGAAGTCGTTGACTCCGATGCCCACCTGCTGTATGCCGCAAATCACTTTTTGTTTCATGTTGCTGATATTTTTCTGGATAGTCTATAATACAATGGCAAGCACCACTTGTGGATATGGGCCATCAGCAATTCGGTCTTGCCGATGAGCTTGCGGTGCTTCTGCCGCTTGATGGCACGCACCGCAATGGCGCCACATTTGTCCACGTCAAGACCGTTGGCCTGCCCAGCGTCCATCTTGGCGTGGGCAGTGCCATCGCCCATCAGGGCGCTCTTGCTGATCTGCGTGTTGATGCGTCCCGGGATAAGGAAGGTGACATTGATGTTAGGATATTCCAACTCCAACGACTCATAGAAACCGAACAAGGCATGCTTGGCGGCACAATAGGCTGAGCGCAACGGGAATCCGAAAAGGCCCGATAGGGAAGTGGTCACCGAAAACTGCACATGCTCCGAAGTCTTGATCATGTCGCCGAACTTCTTCACCAGATAGACGCCGCTCAAAAAGTCGATCTTCAGGATCTTTTCATCCACGCTGAAGTCGGTGTCCAAGGCCTTCTCGCGTTGCGAGATGCCTGCATTGAGCACGAAAAGGTCGATGCCCACGCCAAGTCCGACTACAAAGTCGTGGAACATGTCGATGGATGCATAGTCGTCAAGTTGGGTTTCTGTGGCCCAAGCCTTTACTCCGATGCCCTCACAATCCTCTTTCACTTTGTTCAAATCGTCAATCCCAAGTCCGGTGAGGATCAAATTGCAGCCTTCTTGGGCCAAGTGGATGGCAATGGAACGGCCGATGCCCGTTCCTCCACCCGTGACGATGGCATATTTGCCTTTCAAATCCAACATGTTTTCGTTCTTTTTTGCAAAAGTAATAAAAGTAAGCATTGAGATAATCAATATATTTACTAATTTTGTAATCCTAATTCTTACTTCTGAATTCTAAATTCTAAATTTTAATAAAATGGATATTTTCGAAAGAATAGCAAAGGATTCCGGTGGTCCGATTGGGCAATACCGTGAGCGCGCTGACGGCTATTTCGCATTCCCGCGTTTGGAAGGCGAACTTGGCCCCCGTATGGTTTTCAATGGCAAAGAGGTGCTTTGCTGGAGCTTGAACAATTATCTTGGTTTGGCCAACCATCCTGCCATCCGCAAGGTGGATGCTGAGGGTGCCGCCCGCTGGGGCCTTGCTGCTCCCATGGGAGCCCGTATGATGTCGGGGCAGACCCGTATGCATGAACATTTTGAGAAAGAACTGGCCGATTTTGAGAAGAAAGAAGCCGCCTATCTGTTCAACTTTGGCTATCAAGGCATTGTGTCCACGATCGACACCTTGACCAGCCCACACGATGTCATCGTCTATGACAACGAGGCTCACGCGTGCCTGCTCGACGGCATCCGTTTGCACCTGGGCAACAAATACAAATACCGTCACAACGACATGGCCGACTTGGAGAAGAAGCTGCAAGTGGCCACCGAAGTGGTGGAGAAGACCGGTGGCGGCATCCTTGTCATCACCGAGGGCGTGTATGGCATGACCGGTGCCTTGGGTGACTTGGCCGGTATCGTGGCGCTGAAAAAGAAATACAGTTTCCGCATCTTGATCGACGATGCCCACGGTTTCGGTGTGATGGGACCCACGGGTCGCGGCACCTCCGAGCATTTTGGCGTGATGGATGAGGTGGATATCTATATCGGTGCGTATGCCAAGGCCATGGCCATCATCGGAGGCTTTGTGGCGGGTCCGAAACATGTGATCGAATACCTGCGCTACAACATGCGTTCCCAGATGTATGCCAAGAGTTTGCCGTTGGCCATCGTGGAAGGCTGCGAGAAGCGTCTCGAGATCATCCGCGGCGAAGAAGGCGACCGTCTGCGCGCCCAGCTGTGGAAGGTGACCCGCACCTTGCAGGACGGCTTCCGCAACATGGGCTTCGACATCGGTCCAGCCGAAGCCTGCGTTACGCCGGTGCATGTGAAGGGCGACGTGGTGCAAGCCACCAATATCGCCAAGGACCTGCGCGAGAACTACCGCATCTTCTGCTCGGTGGTGACCTATCCCGTCATTCCCAAGGGTATGATCATCTTCCGCATCATCCCCACCGCTGCCCATAGCATGGAAGATGTGGAATACACGCTCAATGCCTTCAAGGAAGTCAAGGAAAAACTCGACAGGGGCGTGTACGACGGCACCGAAGTGCCCAACATGGCCATTCCGTAAAGTTATTGTTGCGATTTAATAATAAAATCCCTATTTTTGCATTATCCTATAAATGTGATAATCTTAAATAGGGATTTTATTATGATGCTTATCAAACAGGTTGGCGTGCTCGTCAACATTTTCAATTGCAAATTGAAGAAACACATTGCCGCGGTTTTCAAGTCGGAGGGTATCAACCTTACTGCCGAACAGTTTTTGGTGATGGATGCCCTTTGGAACCAAGGCGAAATGACGCAACAATCCATTGCCTACATCATCCAAAAGGACAAGAACTCGGTGACCCAGTTTATCGACAATTTGGAGAAAAAGGGTTTGGTGAACCGTGTGGTGGACTCGGCTGACCGCAGGGTCAACAACATCCGTCTTTCGAAGACGGGTATGGCAATGAAAGACAATACAAAAAATGTTGCCATCAACGCGCTCAATGATATCTTGGAGGGTATCTCGGAAGACGACCTGAAAGCTTTCGTCAAGGTGCTGAACAAGGCTTGTGACAACATTGAGAAACTGAATGTTTGATAATATTTTGTATTTTTACAAGTTTTTATAAGTATGATCATGAAACGGTTTTTTGTATTGGTTTTGGGACTGGCCTTGTTGTCGGGCCTTTGCTCCTCTTGTAATGACCACGAGGGAGAGGGCGGCACAGGCACGGTTCAGGGATATTTAAAGTTGATTCACCATCCTGACGATAACTATCAGTTGGAGGCCGATACCCTCAATGCGGCCAAGACAGACGTGTTCATCGTGTATGGCGACGACGCCTTCCATGGGGATGATGTGGAGACAGATCCCGACGGCTTCTATCAGTTTGAATATCTCACCCCGGGAAATTATACGGTATTTGCCTATTCCACCTTGGTGACCGGTGAAAAAGTGCCGGTTGTTGAGAAGGTGACACTGGAACGCGGTCAGGTGGCACAAGTTCCCACGATCTACATCCATGACGGCAAGGCATACGGCACTTCGATCATCAAGGGAAAGGTCTGGGGCATGTTTTTCCATAACTCCGAATACCGTGGTGAGGGCTGGGCCTACGAGCATCGCGTATATCTGCGTAAGCTCGGTGAAGCGTATCATCAAGACGATGTGCGTGTGGGTCTCAACGGCGTGTTTGCCTTCCAGAAGGTGCTTCCAGGAACCTACGAAGTGATTACCTATACCCAAGATGCCCAGGAAGTGCCTTCGCCCATGATCGACACGGTGACTGTCGGCGCTGACGAGATCCTGGAGATGACACCCGACACCACATTTATTGTTAGAATTCAAGTTTGATAATAGAAAAATAATGCCCCTTTAGGGGTTAAAGCTCGGTAGAAAAAATGAAACGATTATTGTTTTTAGCATTGTTGGGATGGATGGCGTTGCCATCGTTTTCCCAGTCCGTCTCTGATGCGACCATCCAGAAACGTGAAAACCGCAGGGGAATGGTCCTGAAGGAGTGGAATACCGCTGTTGGAGCGAGAATGCCTTTTCTCGACCATGTCACCACCTACGATGAATTGGGTAGGAAGATTGAAGAAATAGAATATGCCAGCTATGGCCAGAAGTCGCGTGTGGTAAGCGAATACCCACCCAACAGCGATGTTACGGCCAAGGTGACTCGTGAAATCGAGTATAACGACCGCGACAAGGTGGTGCGCATTCGCAAGTTTGAATACAATGAAGACGGCTCCAAGAAACGTCAGTTGAACTATTTCCCCAACGGGAAGTTGGAGTCGGTGAAGGTTTACGAATACGTGGCGAGGTGAGACCAGAGATCCTGGACATAGTGAACACGATGCAACCCATCTCATTGGATGAGATGAAGGAGGTGCGCCTGATGAACCGTGTGGATACGAAGTATCTGGTGACATCGGATCAGCTTGTGGCCATCCTGCAGGGCATCCGTGGCCATTACTATGCCCAGGAAGTGGAAGGGAAACGGCTGTCGCCCTACAGCACCGTCTATTACGACACGTCGGAACTCACCATGTACATCATCCATCACGACCGGCATCTGGTTCGCGACAAGGTGAGGGTGCGCACGTATGTGGACTCCCATCTGACCTTTTGCGAGGTGAAACACAAGACCAACAAGGGACGCACCAAAAAGAAACGCATCCAGATCCAGCCTGGCATCGACGTGCTGAAGGATCCTGAGACAGTGGCTTTCCTTTCCGAACGTCAGCCCTATCCCGTGGATAGTCTTGTTCCACAACTGGAGACGGCTTTCGACAGGATCACCTTGGTCAACCACGAAAAAACAGAACGCCTTACCATCGACTGTAACTTGATGTTCCGCAACTTCACCGCGGCCAATTCGGCCTCCATGGACGAGCTGGTGGTCATGGAACTCAAGCAGGATGGACGAGCGCGTTCCATGTTGAAACAAGTGCTGTTCGACCTGCGCATCAAGCCGTATAAGATCAGCAAATACTGCATTGGTACTGCTATGACCCGACCCGAGGTCAAGCAGAATCGCTTCAAGAAAAAAATCAGACGTATCAACAAACTGAAATCTTTAAACACTAAACCATGATATTATTACAAGCTCCTCAAAGTTTTGATCCGGATATTGCCCGTGAATTTGGCAATGGTGGCGGTGTTTCCGACATCAATTTCCTTGGTGTCCCGTTGTTCGACGCAACGAGTCTCTGGACCCTGTTGTTCCGATTCCTGCTCAACTTCCTCGTGTGCTGGATCATCATCCGGTTTTTCTATTACAAGAAGTCGCAGCGTCGTGACTATTACTTTACCTTCATGATGTTTGCCGTCGTCATCTTCCTCATCATCACCCTGATGGACAACATGAAGATGAACGTCGCCTACGCCCTCGGTCTCTTTGCCATCTTCGGCATGATACGGTATCGAACCGAGACCTTGCGCATCCGTGAGATGACTTATCTCTTTGTCGTCATGGGTGTATCCATTATCAACGGCCAAGCCCTAACCACGAGCTATATCGAACTGTTCATCACCAATCTCCTGGTGATTCTTGCCATCTGGGCCTTCGAGGGCAACAAGCACGCGAAGCGGATGGCGGAAAAGGTGATTCTTTACGATAAGATCGACCTGGTGAAGATGGGTAGGGAAGAAGAGTTGAAGGCGGACTTGGAGGAACGTACGGGCATCAAGATCGAGAAGATGGAGATTGGCCATATCGATTATCTGCGTGATGCAGCTTTCATCAAGATTTGGTATAAACCGCTGCCCGGAGAAGCGAGTACCATCGGGACATTCACCAAGCTAAAGGAATTCAACTACTGATGCGTTACCAGTTCCACATAGTATTCAGCTTCCTGTTGCTGGCCTTGGCCTTGCCTTCGTTTGCCCAAAGTGGGCGGAACAAGGACCTTGGAGCCATTGTGGGGATGGACTATACAGTGGGATTGTGGAGAAATGTTGAGATGGAAGTGGAGGAGGAGCTCCGCTTTGAGAACTATGGCGGTGCCCATTTGGAGCGATGGCTTTCTTCGGTTGCCTTCGATGCTCCCCTGACCTTCATTCCCTGGATGGGGAACAGGTTGCATGCAGGGATCCAGTTGGGCTATGTCAGGCATCATTGCGACGAGGGCTATTTCGACAACCGTTATCGGTATGGATTGGATCTCTCCTATTTTGAGACCGTTCAACGTTTCAAGCTCAGCTACCGTACCCGTTTTCTTTCCACCTATCGCGACGAGCGTATGGGCAACTATCGTGTCAATCCCAAGTGGTATTGGCGAAACAAGTTCCAAGCAGTTTATCAGATGCCAGCGAGCCGTTTCAAATACACGCTCTCAACCGAGTTTTTCATGCGACTGCGTGGGGACGACAGTTTCATCGATCATCTGCGCACGACTTTCTCGGTGAATTACCGTATCGCCCGACGCCAATCCATCAGCGGTTTTCTCCGTATGGATAACGAATTCCAAGTGAAAAAGCCTTTTGATCGTTTTTATCTTGGTGTGACCTATCATCTTAAGTATTAGAATCTTAAATCTACAAATATGAACTTGTTCAAAAAAGGTGACAAAATCGGTAAATATACCGTCAATTCATTCATCAAGAAAGGGGCGGTCGCCGAATCCTACACGGTTTATGGCAACGATGACATGCTGTATTTCTGCAAGGTTTTCGACTTGAGCGACCTTACTTCGTCTCAGCTTTTTGAAGGCAAGGAGGTCTTTGAGATCGTCTTTTGCAAGGAACTGAGTGAAGAGCCAAACGATAACATCATCCGTTTCGTGGACAATGGCGGTTTCCATAAGGGGAACAGGGAATACCATTATCTGGTGACGGAGTTTTATCAAGGTGAGTTGCTGAACCAATCGGTGGAGAAAGACGGCGTTTTCGATGTGGAGGATGCCTTGCAGATTACGCTCTGTGTCCTCAACGGCTTGCGTTACATGCATTCCAAAGCCTTGTTGCATAACGATATCACGCCTTCCAACATCATGTTGAAGGAATTGGACGATGGCATGATGCTACCGACCATCATCGACTTGGGACACACCTCCACCATGGTATTGGGTCGTCCCAACTTCTTTGTGGGCGACTTGGCGCCGTTTTTCCGTGCACCGGAGACTTTCAGGGGCATCTTCACGCCGAAGTCCGACGTGTTTTCGGTAGGTGCCTTGTTGTATTACCTGGTTTTTGGCAAGGCTCCCTGGGAAGCCGATCTCAGTGAATGCGGCACCGACAAGAACTTGATCAAGGCCAAGGTCAAAGAGGCTCGAAAGGAGAAGCTTGTTTTGGATACCGAGGAGATCCATATTCCCGATTTCCTGAAGAAGATTTTGAAAAAGGCCCTTTCTTCCAAGGCGGTATCGCGTTTCGCCTCGGCGGATGATTTCTTCAACACCTTGATTGACCGACTGGTTCCCGAGGATCTTTCGAATGCTGAAGATTTGGCTGTGGAAGATGCTGCTGGCGACGAAGCATCAAGTGAAGAGAATAATGGCAATGCCGTGCAGCCCATCGTGTTCAAGAAAGGCTCGGGAAACGGCTTCGACCAGGTGGCTGGACGCGACGACCTGAAGGAACAACTGCGCAAGGAGGTGATCTTCGCCTTGCAGAATCCTGAGAAAGCAAAACAATACCAGCTGCCTCCCGTCAACGGCATCCTTTTGTACGGCCCTCCCGGTTGTGGCAAGAGCTTAGTGACGGAGAGCTTTGCTGAGGAGTTGGGCTTCAACTACACTATTCTGAAAGCTTCTGAATTCGGCAACATCTATCAGCCTGGCGTGCTCGACAACCTGCAACGTATCTTCGATGCCGCCTCGTTGAAGGCGCCTTTCGTGATCTGCTTGGATGAGATCGAATACCTGGTTCCCAATCCTGGTACCGAAAACGTCACCAAGGAGAGTGTGGCAATGCTGAGCATGTTGAACGGTTGCGCCTACAAGGGTATCTTGCTGGTGGCCACCTCCAACCAACCCGAGATGGTGGATCCTTTCATCATGCGTCCGGGTTGCATCGACCGCGTGTTCTTCGTGCCACAGCCCGACATGGAAGCCAGGAAGGACATCTTCCGCAAGCATTTGGGCAACCGGCCTTGCGAGGAAATCGACTTCGAGGAGTTGGCCAAGCTGTCGGAGGATTTCGTAGCCGGCGATATTACGGAGACAGTGAACGAGGCCGCCATGACGGCAGCCTATATGGATGTCCCGATCTCACAGAAGATCCTTGTGGATGTCCTGAAATACAAGAATCCCACCTATTCGACGAAGACCAAAATCGGATTCCACAAATGACGTCGAAGAAAGACACAGCGAAGAGCCTTGTGCTTACCTACCTCAAAGAGCATGGCGTTGAGGCAAGAAGAACCAAAGTCGGAATCAATTTCGAGTGTGAGGGTTGGAATTTCCTGCTTTGGCATGATGCCGACGACCCTTTGTTTTTCCGTCTGACCCTGCCTGGCATCTTTGATGTGACCGATGAGAATTATGCCCAGGCGCTGATGGCTTGCAACACACTCAATTGGAGATACAAGGTGGTGAAAGCCTCGCTTTATGAATATGAGGATGAAGGAAAAAGAAGAGCCTCGGTGTGGGTGTGTTTCGAGCAGATGTTGGATGACGGCATCCAGTGTCAGGAGGTGGTGGAACGCGCCATCACCGCCCTTGTTGAAGCCGCTGAACAGTTTCAAAACCTATTGACATGATGATTAAAAAAACCATTGCTTTGATTGTGATGATGGCCAGTTATGCCGCCATGGCGCAATTTGCCCCTGCGGGCGACAAAATCAAGACAAAATGGGCCGAAGAGGTCAATCCTGAAAATGTGCTTCCAGAGTATCCTCGTCCCTTGATGACGCGATCGGCCTGGCAAAACCTCAATGGCTTGTGGAACTATGCCATCACTGCCAAGGATGCCGGGACTCCTGTGACGTTCGATGGTGATATCCTGGTGCCTTTCTGCATCGAGTCGTCCCTTTCGGGCGTGCAAAAGATAGTGGGTGCCGACAAGGTGCTGTGGTACCAGCGCGATTTCGCGGTGCCCAAGGCTTGGAAAGGTCAGCGCGTGTTGCTGCATTTCGGTGCCGTGGATTGGAAAGCGGATGTGTGGGTGAATGGTGTCAAGGTGGGTAGCCACACCGGAGGCTACACGCCGTTTTCGTTCGACATCACCCAAGCCTTGAACGGCAAAAGCAATAGCCTTGTAGTCCGTGTTTGGGATCCAACCGACGATTCCTACATCCCCCACGGCAAGCAGGTAAATAGGCCGAGAGGCATCTTCTATACTGCCGTCACCGGCATTTGGCAGACCGTTTGGCTGGAGCCAGTGCCCGACAGTTATATTGCCTCGCTGGTGACTACGCCTGACCTGGAAAGGTCGGTGGTGACGGTGGTGCCGGAGTTGGTCAATCCTACAACGGATGACCTGTATCAGGTGGAGGTGATGCGTGAAGGAGAGATGGTTGCTTCGGGAAGTGCCCTTGGCGGCCAGCCTGTGGAGGTGACCATGCCGGAAGGCTTCCTAACTTGGACGCCCGACCATCCTTTCTTGTATGACATGAAGGTGACCGTGCTTCGCAAAGGCAAGGTGCTTGACGAGGTCGGGAGCTATTTCGCCATGCGTTGCTTTGGCACGCAACGCGATGAGAGCGGCATCGTTAGGCTGACCTTGAACGGTAGGCCGATCTTCCATTTTGGTCCTTTGGACCAAGGATGGTGGCCCGACGGGCTTTATACTGCGCCTACCGACGAGGCATTGGCGTTTGATGTCGAGAAAACCAAGGAACTGGGCTTCAACATGATTCGCAAGCATGTGAAGGTGGAGCCTGCACGATGGTATTACCATTGTGATCGGCTTGGGATGATTGTGTGGCAGGACATGCCGAGCGGAGGCCGTGGACCTGGATGGGAGGACGACCGTTACTTCGACGGTCCGGAGAGCCTGCGTTCAATGGAATCGGAGGAATGCTACAAAAAGGAATGGAAAGAGATCATTGAAAGCCTGATATCCCAGCCATGTATCGGCGTGTGGGTGCCATTCAACGAGTCGTGGGGTCAGTTCAAGACTACTGAGATTGTGGCGATGACCAAAAAGCTGGATCCAACGCGTTTGGTGAATCCTGCTTCGGGTGGCAACTTCTATCCTTGTGGCGACATCCTCGACTTGCATCATTATCCTGAACCGAAGATGGTGCTGTACGATCCTACGCGTGCCACAGTGTTGGGCGAATATGGCGGCATCGGCCGAAAGGTGGAAGGCCATACATGGGTGAAGGACCAAGGCTGGGGCTATGTGGAATTTGACACGGAAGAAAAGGTGACTGACACCTATGTGGAGTATGCCAACCAATTGTACAACATGGTTTTCCAAGGTTTTTCGGCCGCGGTTTACACCCAGACAACCGATTGTGAGACTGAATTGAACGGCTTGATGACCTACGACCGCAAGGTGGTCAAACTGGATCCACAAAGATTGTTGCAGATCAACAGGAAAATCAGTCACGCCTTGGCGGAATGATAAAACAAAAAAAAGCGCCTCATTCGAGGCGCTTTTTTTGTTATAAAGAAGCATTACTTATTTGGCTTCGCCAGTGATGACAAAGTGCCAGCCTCTCTTATACACATCGCAATGGGTGATGTGAATCAAGTAAGTTTCTTCGTTGTAGATAGTACCAATGACCAAATCATAGTCGCTGGAAGCAGAAGTAGAGATGGACTCGTATTGCGTGATTGCAATAGAGTGTTCTGTGAACAAGTTGACTTTCTCAGTAACAGTATTTACATTCTTCCAATCTTCCGGATCGAAAACCATCAAAGTAGCATCTTCAAGAGGTTCAATCACAGCATGGGACTTGTCATTGACATTCGTCGTCCATTTAAGACCGAATTTTTCAAGGCCGGTTCCAGCACCACCATCGTCTCTTCTCCATTCGAATGGGGTGGCTTCAAGAGTATCGTCCCAATCGACATCGCATTTCATTGAGATAGACTTCTTTTCACCAGCAACGTCAATCACTTCAGCAATGAGTTCGAATGAAGCAATGATCGTTTTTTCATCAGCAAAATAAATATAATCTTCAAATGAGAATTCTTTGCCGCTGATCAAAGTGTCGATAAGAGCGATAGGTTCCTCAACATCCTCGCTGTTGTACGAGATAATGAGACGTGCAAGATCTTCCAAAGTTTCAGGGTTGGAGGCAGCGCGGACGCCAAATTGGTAAACTCCATAGTAGTCGAGAACATCGCCGTCCTGAATGTAAGTATCACCAGTCATAAAGGTGATGGACGGTTCTGGATTTTCAACCACGTTCTTGGGGTCGCAGCTTGTTAAGAAGGCGACGCCGAGGAGGCAAACTAATGCCAAAGCTAATTTCTTCATAGTGAAAAACTTTTTAGGTTAATAATTTGTTAGTTGTAATGATTTTCTTTTTCTGGTTATGCTTTTTTGAAAAGACTAGGCAAAAATATCAAATTTTTTGCCAAAGTGATGAAAAACATCGAAAAAAAATAAAAAAAAGCCTGTTCACACAGGCTTTTTTCCTTTTTTTAATGCATTTAAGTGTCACTTAAACTCTTAGTCTTCGACGATGGCATCGTTCGGGCATGCACCAGCGCAGGTGCCGCAACCAACGCACTGATCGGGGTCAATGACGTAGATGTCTCCTTCTGAAATAGCGCCGACGGGGCATTCATCGATGCAAGTGCCGCAAGCGATGCATTTGTCTGTGATTTTGTAAGCCATAATGTTTAATTTTTAATTGTTGGATTCAGTTTTGAGTCTGCAAATATAATGCAATGTTTTGTTTGGAGCATGGTTGTCTCCTAATTTAGAAATGTTCTAAAAAGGGATGAAAAAAGATTTCTTTTTTATTAAATTAATTACGAATTAAACACTACCTTTGCAGTCTCAAAAAAGATACCAAATTTTTATCTTAATCTTGAAATTTTAAATCCATATAGTTATGACAGGAAAAAGTAAAGTTGTTGCCCTTGATCATGTCGTGATCCGCTTTGCGGGTGACTCGGGCGATGGTATGCAACTTACCGGAAATCTTTTCTCCGACTCCACGGCATTCGCCGGAAACGATTTCGCCACCTTCCCGGATTATCCAGCAGAGATCCGTCCTCCACAAGGCACCGTGGCTGGCGTCTCCGGATTCCAGGTACATTTCGGACACAAGCCGGTTCACTCCACAGGCGACCTCTGCGACGTCCTTGTTGCCATGAATCCCGCCTCCATCAAGGCTAACATGCGCTGGCTCCGCCCGGGTACCATCATCATCATCGACTCCGATTCCATCACCGACAAGGCTTTGGAGAAGGCTGGCTATGAAGCTGATCCTACCGTCGATGGCACCCTTGCCGATTACCAAGTGGTGAAAGCTCCTATTTCGGAACTCACCAAGGAAGCCCTCAAGGATTTCGGCATGGACAACAAGGCCATGTTGAAATCGAAGAACATGTTTGCCCTCGGCATCGTGATGTATCTTTTCAACCGCGAGCTCGACACCGTTTATGCTTATTTCGAGACCAAGTTCAAAGGCAAGGATCAGGTAATCAAGGCCAACCGTACTGTTTTGGATGCCGGTTACCACTATGCCGATACTTGGGAACTCTTTACCAATACCTATAAGGTGGAGGCTGCCGACCTTGAAAAAGGCAAGTACCGCAACATCACTGGCAACACTGCCGCCGCTTGGGGCTTGATGGCTGCTTCCGAGAAGTCGGGTCGTCCGCTTTTCCTCGGTTCGTATCCTATCACCCCTGCCACAGACATTTTGGCAGAGTTGACCAAATACAAGAATTTGAACGTCAAGGCTTATCAGGCTGAAGACGAAATCGCCGGCATCATGTCGTCCATCGGTGCCGCCTATACAGGCTGTCTCGCCGTCACCACCACCTCGGGTCCTGGCCTCTCGCTGAAGAGTGAAGCCATGGGTCTGGCCGTGATGACCGAGCTTCCGCTCGTCATTATCGACGTGCAGCGTGGCGGTCCGTCAACGGGTCTTCCGACCAAGTTTGAGCAGAGCGACCTGTTGCAGGCTCTCTACGGCCGTAACGGCGACGCTCCTTTGATCGTCATCGCCGCCCGTAGCTCTGCCGACTGCTTCTATGCCGCTTTCGAGGCCGCCCGTCTTGCCCTTGAGCACATGACACCTGTCATCATGCTCAGCGACGGTTCCCTTGGCAACGGTTCAGAAGTGTTCCGCATCCCCAAGATGGCCGACCTCCCGACCATCACACCTCCTATCGCCAAGGCCAACGATCCCGACTATATGCCGTTCCGCCGTGACGAGAAATGGCTTCGTCGCGAATGGGCCATCCCGGGAACACCCGGTTTGCGTCACCGTGTCGGCGGTTTGGAGAAGGAAGACGGCAAGGGTAACCTTTCCACCAATCCTGAGAACCACCAGCGCATGACCGAGCTCCGTGAGAAGAAAGTTGAACTGGTGGCCAACGACATCCCGCTCCAAGAGATCTACGGCGACAAGAACGCCGACCTCCTTGTGGTGAGCTGGGGTGGCACCTTCGGCGTGATTCGCACTGCTGTCGAGAACCTCATGGAACAAGGCAAGTCGATTGCCCATGCCCACTTCGACTACATCATGCCGCTGCCGCGCAACACCGAGGAAGTGCTGAAGGGTCACAAGAAGATCTTGGTCTGTGAAATCAACCGCGGCCAGTTTGCCAAGTACCTCCGCATGAACTTCCCGGAATACAAGTCAGAACAATATAATAAGGTGATGGGTCTGCCGTTCACCATCAATGAGCTGGAGACCAAGTTTAACGACCTCTTAAAATAATACGACCATGGAAAATCAGAATATCGAAAATCAAGCTATTCAGCTGACTAAAGAGGATTTTGCTAGTGACCAGGTGGTGAAATGGTGCCCAGGCTGCGGCGACCATGCCATCTTGAAGGCCATGCAAGACGTATTTCCCAAGTTGGGCGTTAAGAAGGAAGACATCGTGGTGGTGTCCGGCATCGGATGCTCCTCGCGCTTCCCTTATTATATGAATACCTACGGCTTCCACAGCATCCACGGTCGTGCCGCTGCCGCTGCTACTGGCGTGAAATTGGCCAACCCGAAGCTGAGCGTATGGATGATCACCGGCGACGGCGACTGCACCGCCATCGGTGGCAACCACTTCATCCATGCCTGCCGTCGTAACATCGACATCAACCTGATCCTGTTCAACAACCGTATCTATGGCATGACCAAGGGTCAGTTCTCACCTTGCACCTTCCGTGGCACGAAGACCAAGACCTCACCGCAAGGCACTTACGAGGATCCCTTCAACCCTGGCGAATTGGCCATCGGTGCCAAGGCGACCTTCTTTGCCCGTGGCGTGGATGTCAACCCCAAGGAACTCACCGAGATCTTCATGGAGTCGTACCACCACGACGGTATCGCTGTGACCGAAGTCCTGCAAAACTGCATGATCTTCTCGAATGGCGTGCATGAGAACATTACCGGCAAGGACGTACGCGACGACATGCAAGTGAAGTGCGTCCACGGTCAACCGTTGATCTTCGGCAAGAACCGCGACAAAGGTATCCGCTTGAATGGCAACCAACTTGAAGTGGTGAAGATTGGCGAGAACGGCATCACCGAGAAGGACATCCTGGTTCACGACAAGACCATTGAAGACACCGGTCTCCACATGATGCTCGCCCACATGGCACCGCCTCATTTCCCAGTGGCCATTGGCGTGATCCGCGACGTGAAAGCCCCGACCTTCAACGACAGTCTCGATCAAGTGATCGAAAACGAAAAGGCCAACTCGAAGATCCATTGTATGGATGACCTGCTGAACAGCGGCTCCACTTGGAACATCGAATAATCGTTGATCAATTCGAAATGAAAAATCCCGTTCAATTGAACGGGATTTTTTATTTTTGTCAACTGAACAACTGCCAACTGCTAACTAAATGAAAATCCCCTTTAAACCCGGAACCCTGATCTATCCGTTGCCTGCCGTGATGGTAACCTGCGGTGATTGCGAGGAGAACTATAATATTATTACCATTGGCTGGACTGGAACGATTTGTTCCGATCCGCCGATGTGCTATATCTCCGTGAGGAAAGAGCGCCATTCGCATGACATCATCCTGAAAAACATGGAGTTTGTCATCAACCTGACCACCGAGGAACTGGCCGCTGCTACGGATTGGTGTGGGGTGCGATCGGGTAGGGATTACAATAAGTTCAAGCAGATGCATCTTCACACGGAGCTGGCTCAAATCGTGAAGGCCCCATTGATCAAGGAGTCACCGTTGAGCATCGAATGCAAGGTGGTGGAGGTGAAGGAGCTGGGCTCTCATGACATGTTCATTGCCGAAGTGGTGGCTATTGATGCGGAGGAAAGTTTGATTGACAAGGGCACGGGAGCCTTCCAGCTGAATCACGCTCGGCCCTTAGCCTATTCCCATGGGAAATACTATGGTTTAGGTGAGAAGATTGGAGGATTTGGGTTTTCGGTAAAGAAAAAGAAATGATGGACGGTACGTCATTGCGAGGAGCGAAGCATAGCGGAGCGACGCGGCAATCCAACCTGACACAAACAGAAACAATTCAGGTTGGATTGCTTCGGTCGTGCCTCCCTCGCAATGACGAACGGCTGATCCTTGCTCTCAGCGGCGGCATCGATTCGATGGTGCTCGTCGATTTGTTGCTGAAGGCCAAAGTGGACTTCGTGCTGGCGCATTGCAACTTTCACCTAAGAGGTGAAGAGTCGGATGGCGATGAGCGGTTCGTGCGTGACTATGCCGAGCGGAACGGGTTAAAGATCTATGTGAAGCAATTTGAGACGGAGGTTTATGCCAAAGAACATGGCCTCTCCATCGAGATGACTGCCCGTGAGTTGCGTTACGCTTGGTTTGAGGAATTACGCCAACAACTGAACTACGATTATATCGCCGTGGCCCATCATGCCGACGATCAATTGGAGACTTTCTTTATCAATCTATTGCGGGGTGCCGGTATTCGAGGCTTGAAAGGAATGCAACCTGTCAATGGGCATATCATCCGACCTTTGCTTGATGTTTCAAGGGATGAGATTCATCAATATGCCATTGAAAATGGGATCCAGTGGCGTGAAGATCATACCAACGCTGAGACGCAGTTTCTTCGCAATAACATTCGTCATGAATTGTTGCCAGTGATTGACGGCATCTCCAAAGAGGGGAGGAGTGCGATTCTAAAATCCATCAATCATCTTGCTTCGGAAAACGAGCTTTATAGGGAATTGTTACAGGAAAAGTTAGCGTCGGTTACGTCATTGCGAGCGGAACGGAGTGGAGCGCGGCAACCCGAAGGTTCTCCGACCGAAGGGAGGAAATCCAACTTGACTCAAAATGGCATAGATAATTCAGGTTGGATTGCTTCGTCGTTTCTCCTCGCAATGACGGGAGGCGAACAGCTGTTGTTTGAGTGGCTCCGTGATTATGGTTTCAATTCCGACCAAGTCCATTTCATCTATGAAGCGATGAACGGCCAACCTGGGACCACGTTCTTTTCGCCAACGCATCGGTTAACCATTGAGCGCGATGGCTTGGAACTGACGCCGATTTGCGAGCAAACGGAATCATCGGTGGAATTGGCATACGAACAACTGTCAAAAGACGAGAGTTTCGTTCTGGATAAATCATCCGAAGTGGCCCAACTGGACTACGACAAGTTAACGTTTCCCCTTAAATTGAGAAAATGGCAAGCGGGTGACCGCTTCCATCCCCTTGGGATGAAAGGCTCCAAACTGCTCAGCGACTTCTTTGTGGACCAAAAGATGACCACCCGACAGAAGGAGGAATGCCTTGTGCTCACCACAGCCAATGATGAGATTGTTTGGGTGGTGGGTAGAAGGATCGATGACCGCTTTAAGGTGACATACAAAACAAAAACTATCTTGATTGCTCGAATGATGTGATTTTGTTTTGTATTTTTGCACCTTTAGTTTGAGAGAATAATACTACCAAATATGAAAAGACTGTTTCTATCGCTATTCTTGGTGTTTGCCACCGTCTTCAGCGTGTGCGCTCAGGATATTATCCAGCCTGTAGAGTGGACTTTCACCATCAACGACTTGAACGATGAGGAATTCGAACTGGTGGCCACAGCCGCCATTGAGCCGTCGTATCACATCTATTCCACTAAGATGCCCGAATTAGGGCCGTTGCCGACGGTGTTCAGCTTTGAAGGCAATGAGTACTATGAGCCTGTTGGTGAAGGCTACGACCTTACTGAAGTGCCGTTGTTCCATGATGATATTTTCGAAGTGGATTATTATCAGTTTTCAGGAACGGCTTCCTTCGGTCAGAAGTTCAGGAAGCTAAAAGACGGGTCGTTCCCGATCGTCGGCGAGCTGGATTACCAAGCCTGCAAAGACGGCATGTGCGTCTCGTTAACGGAGGACGTTAACCTTACCTACGGCGACCAATCGGTGCTGACATCGGCTGACGATGAAGGTGTTGGCGGCCATGCCAAGTCGAATATTTGGGCCATGATCCTCGAGGCCATCCTCTGGGGTTTCGCTGCCCTGCTCACCCCATGCGTGTTCCCGATGATCCCGATGACGGTGTCGTTCTTCATGCACGGCGAAGGCGAAACCAAAGCTCAGGGCCGTTTCAAGGCATTCATGTATTTCCTTTTCATCGTGCTGCTTTACACCTTGCCGATAGCCATTATCATTCTGGTGACTTGGCTGGTGGGAGGTAACAGTGTGACGGCCGACATCTTCAATTGGCTCGCTACGCACTGGTTGCCGAACATCATCTTCTTCCTGGTGTTCATGATCTTCGCTGCCTCTTTCTTCGGCGCATTCGAGATCACCTTGGGTAGCAACATGGTCAATAAGAGCGATAGCAAACAAAACACAAAGAACCTCGGTGGCATCTTCTTCATGGCCTTGACCCTGGTACTGGTGTCGTTTGCCTGTACAGGTCCCATCGTGGGTACGGTGTTGATCAAATCAACTTCTGGCGAGTTCTGGGCACCTATTGTGACGATGTTCGCCTTCGCGGTGGCATTCGCCTTGCCTTTTGCACTTTTCGCTTTCTTCCCGAACCTGCTCCAACGTCTGCCCAAGAGTGGTGGCTGGCTCAATTCGGTGAAGGTGGTCTTAGGCTTTATCGAAGTCGCCCTCGGTTTCAAGTTCTTGAGCGTTGCCGACCAAACCTATCACTGGCATCTGCTCGACCGTGAAGTCTATCTCGGCATCTGGATTGTGTGCTTCACCTTGCTGGGCCTCTATCTCCTTGGCAAGATCCGCTTCAAAGGTGAGAAGGAAGTGAAGGAGTTGGGTGTGTTCCGTCTGATTTTGATCATCATCGACTTCACCTTTGTCATCTATATGATTCCTGGCATGTGGGGTGCTCCATTAAAGGCCCTCTCGGGCTATCTACCACCCAAACAAACCCTCGACTTCGACTTGAATCGCATCATCGAAGAGAATAGCGAGAAAGTCATTGAGTATGTGGATGCCAAGTTTGCCAACATGGCTGTAGCGCCGCAAGAGCAAAATGTGGCCGTGGCGGAGTTCGATGAAGAACCCAAATATGCCGATCTGTTCCATTTGCCTCATAACCTGAAGGGCTATTTCGACTATGATCAAGCCTTGTCTGCGGCAAAAGCCTTGAATCGACCCATCTTTGTTGACTTCACTGGCCACGGTTGCGTGAACTGCCGTGAGATGGAAGCCAATGTCTGGAGCGATTTGCGTGTGAAGGACATGTTGCGCAACGATTTCGTCATTTGCGCACTGTATGTTGATGACAAGACCTCGTTGCCCAAGGAGGAATGGTACACCTCTACTTATGACGGCAAGGAGAAGAAAACCATCGGCCGCAAGTGGGCAGACTTCCAGATCTCCAAGTTTGGCACCAACGCCCAACCGTATTACTGCCTGATGGATCACAACGGCAATTTGCTGATGAAGCCTCGGGCATACGACCTTGACAAGGATGCTTTCGTAGCGTTCCTCAAGGAAGGTGTGAAGAATTTCCAAGAGGGAATGTTTTATCAAAAAGTGCTTGAGTGATGAGAAGGTCGTTCCTCATCGCACTGACACTATTGCTCTTTGCCCAACCTGTGTGGGCCTGTACCTCGGTCGTCGTCTCGGGCCGAGTCACTAAAGATGGTCGTCCCATCATCCTTAAGCATCGCGACTCTGGTAAGCTGAGCAACATGACGCTTTTGGTACAAGGCCCGAAGTATCGCTATCTTGGCGTGGTGAACGCAGGTGACACGACTCCCGTTGAGGTCTGGGGAGGCCACAATGAAGCCGGTTTTGCCATCATCAACACGGCTGCCTACAACCTGAATGGCAATGGCGGTGACACCGACGGTGACGGTATCTTAATCCGCAAAGCATTGGGACTTTGCGCTACTTTAGCAGACTTTGAACGCTTGATTGATACCGTGAAGAAGCCGATGGACGTGAATTCCAACTTTGCTGTGCTCGATGCCCAAGGCGGTTGCGCCTATTACGAAACGGGCAACTACAGCTTCGTGAAGTTCGATGCCAACGATACGTTGGTGGCTCCTGACGGTTACCTGATGCGAACCAACTTCGGCACGACAGGCAACCATAAGCTTGATCAAGGGGTGGAGCGCTATGCTGCCATCACCGATTTCATGACTGTGGCTTGTAATGAAGGCCATCTGGATCACGAATATCTTGTTACGCATATCCCTCGTTATTTGACGCATGGCGTTACCAAAACCAATATTTACGACCACATGCCGGAGACGGAATCCGACACCAAATATTTTCCTTTCGTGGATTATACCACGCGTTATTACACGGCGTCGGTAGTGCTGGTGCAAGGTGTCAGGCCTGACGAGTCGCCGTTGAACACCGTCAGCTGGACCATTATGGGTTGGCCCTTGACTGCCGTTGCAATTCCATTGGTAATCACTCCGTCGGGGAAATTGCCTGCTCTTGTCACTGACGATGGCACAGGTCATTCCTGGCTTTGCGAAAAGGCTTTGGAGTTGAAGTCGCGGGCGTTTTCCTTGAAACGTGGCAATACCAAATCCTATTGCAATATTGCAGTCCTCTTTAACAAGCAGGGGACAGGCATCTACCAAAAGATTCTTCCACTTGAAGAAGAGGTGATCCGACAAGGTGAGGCGGCCCTATCTAAGCTTCGTGACAATAATGATGTTTCCGAGATGGAAGCCTATTATGATTGGGTGGATGCCTATCTTAAGGAGCATTATCGGGCGTTGTAATAAACCTTTCTCAATGAGAAGATAAAGGACAATTTGAAAAGCATGAAAGGTAAGGTTTCAATTCTAAATAGGAAATATCCGTTTGAGTTGAACGATCATCCAGTAAAAGAAGGCCTGATTGCGTTTGCCATTGTCTTTTTGATCCTATTCTTACTGCAACCGTTTGGGATCAGCGAATATGCTGGGAACAAGTTCTTGGTGTCGCTTGCATTTGGCTTCGTTACGTTCGTTTGTTGTCTGGCCATGGATTATTGCATTGAGGTTCCCTTGCATGAACATGTCAAGACTTGGAGAATATGGCATCAGGCCTTGACAGTTTTCGTAGAGATTTTAATCATTGGGATATGTAATTTCTTAATTGCCTGCATCTTGTTCCAATACCCAGTGGAACGATTGGCTTGTTTGGAGATGGTTTATTTTACGATCATTATTGGCCTTATCTATACGGCTCTTTCCACCTCCTTATCCTATCAGAAGTATATGCGCAAACGGTTGGATGCCCTCCTGGAAAAGACCACGCAGGAACAAGAGGGTGTTTCCGTCACGCTTCATGACCACCGTGTTAGGGGGAACGACCTGAGCCTTTCGCTAAACGATTTGCTTTACATCGAAGCACAGAAGAATAACGTGGTGGTGGTTTATGTCAGTGATGGGCAAGTGGCGCGGAATGAAATCCAGTCCACGCTGGCTTCGGTGCTCAATGACCTCAAGGACTATCCCAACATTTTCCAGTGCCATCGTTCTTTTGTGGTGAATTTGAACAGCATCACCTCTGCCAAGGGGAATTCCAACGGCTACACCCTTGAACTCGATGGAGGCTTGGCAACGGTCCCTGTGTCACGTTCTTTCGTGCCCAAACTCAAGTCGTTCATCATCTAAACGAACCCATCCTAGTTTTCCGTCCTTGCTTCTAGCTATCCGTCCCAAGTGTTTGGCAGCGTGGATGATTGGGTCTATTTTTGCATCTGAAAACATCGAAATTCAAATGTCAAACCAATCATCATTTAGTATCATGAAAAAGTTATTCCTTACCGTTCTGGTTTCCATGATGGCCTTCGCTGCGGCCAGTGCACAACAATCCGAAAAAGTCCGCTATTCAGAAATCAAAGGAAACTACAATCCCAAAGAGTATGTCAAGCAGGCTACCGACCCCTATCATGTGGGTTGGTATGAAGCAACTTCCTTTTTTATCCCTGGTATCGGGCAACTCCTTTCCGGTGAGACTTGGCGCGGCCTTGCTTTCATAGGTGGAGAAGCCATTCTGATAAGCGTAATCAAGACGGCCGCCGATAATATCGCCGAAGTCGCCATCACCAACGAAAGCGGCTTTCTTACTGGTTACACGGATCCCAAGGTGGGCAAGAGGAACATGGCGGTCATGCTCACCGCGTTGGGCGTTGATTTGGGACTCTCCATCTGGTCCAGCATCGATGCGAGAAATGTCGCCAGGGTCAAGAACATGTACTATCAAGACCTTATTAATGGCAAAAAGCCGGTCGAGTTGAGTTTCGCCCCCACGCTTTCCCTCGCTTCTGACCCGTCCGGTGCGCTCCAGCCTTGTGCAGGTGTGTCGATGCAGTTGAAGTTCTGAACGTTTTTTCAAGATAACTGTAACTTTTTTCGTTCTCATCCGTTTTATTGGTGTTTTATTACTAACCCCATCCATCATGAAAATAGCAAACGCAATCGCCATTCTGTTTTTAAGTATTTTGGCAGCAGGCTGCGGACAAAAGACAGTCGAATCCCCCGAATCAAAGAGAGAAGTTTTCCCGGCTATCGAGCTAAGCAACATGGACACTACCATCAACCCTGCGGATGACTTCTTCCGCTATTGCAACGGCAACTGGCTGAAAAGCAACCCGATTCCAGAGACGTATTCCGCCTATAGCGCCTCCTACGAGGTGGACGAACGCACGGAGTTGCAGATCAAAGCCATCATCGACGAGGTTACGCATGATAAGAATGCCAAGCAAGGCAGCGCGGCCCAGAAGATCCGCGATTTCTACAATGCGGGAATGGACACCGTGGCCATCAACGAACGCGGCTACAGCGAGTTGCTACCCTATTTTGACAAGATTGACCAAATGAACGACAAGGCGCAACTCCCCGAACTGATTGGGATGCTCCACTATGAAGGCTTTGGCTGGCCTTTCTTTCAAGCGGGCAGCTACACCGATTGGAAAAATTCCGACAGGGTCATCATGCTGGTCTTCCAAGCCGACCTAGGACTGCCCGACCGCGATCTATACCTCGTTGAAGAAACACGGGAAATACGCGACAAGTATGTGGAACACATCGCCAACATGTTCCAACTTACCGGTACCGAGGCCGATTTTGCATCGGAAAAAGCCCAGCACGTCCTCGCCTTTGAGACCGAACTTGCCAAAAGTTCCATGCCCATCGAGGAATGCCTCGATCCCAACAACCTCTATCATCTGAAAAGTCGCCAAGAACTACAGGCCTCCATGCCCGACTTCAGCTGGGATAACTACTTCCATGCCATTGGAGCACCGGCCTTCGACAGCCTCAACGTGGCCTCTCCCGACTACTTCACTGCCCTCAATGGCATCCTCCTCAACACTGACCTTGGCACCATCAAGGACTACATGCGATGGGTAGTCATCACAGAGAGCGCCCCTCGGCTTAGCGATGATCTTGTCACCGAAGACTTCAATTTCTATAAAAAATTCCTCTACGACATAGAGGAACAAAACCCCCGCTGGCGCCGCATACTTGACAAGACTTCGGACTATTTGGGCGAAGCCATCGGCCAACTCTACGTGGAAAAGTACTTCCCGCCGGAGGCCAAGGAACGCATGCTGAACCTTGTCGGCAACCTGCGCCTGGCATTGAGGGAGCGCATCAAGAACGTCGATTGGATGAGCGACGAGACCAAAGCCAACGCCATCCATAAGCTCGACTGCTACAATGTGAAGATCGGCTATCCCGACAAGTGGCTGGACTTAAGCAAATATGAAGTCACGCCCGAGTCCTACTTCCAGAACGTACGACGTTACGAACGTTTCGATCATGAGAGAGACATGGCAAAAATCGGTAAACCCGTTGACAAGGACGAATGGAATATGACTCCGCAGGAAGTCAATGCCTATTATAACCCCGAATTGAATGAGGTTGTGTTCCCAGCCGGCATCCTTCAACCGCCGTACTTCAACATGGATGCTGATGATGCCGTCAACTACGGTGCTATCGGAGCGATTATCGGCCATGAGATGACGCACGGCTTCGACAATATGGGTCGCATGTTCGACGAAAAGGGCAACCTCAACAACTGGTGGACCGAAGAGGACGATGCCAAGTTCACCGAACGCACCCAGCAACTCGTCAAGTTGTTCAACGAGTTCGAAATGCGCGGCCATCACATCAATGGCGAGCTCACCTTGGGCGAGAACATCGCCGACCTCGGCGGCCTCAATGTGGCTTGGGATGCCTACCAGATGACCGACGAGGCCAAAACGGGGAAGCGCATTGACGGTTTCACTCCGGCCCAGCGTTTCTTTATCAGCTACGGCACCGTCTGGCGCACCAATATCCGTGACAAAGCCCTTGAACGCAAGTTGAAGGAGGATGTGCACTCACCCGCCGAAGCCCGCGTGAACTGCGTCCTCCGCTCCATGCCGCACTTCTACGAGGCCTTCGACATCCCGGAAGGAAGCAAGATGTATATCGCTCCTGAGGAGCGAGCTATGATTTGGTGATTGGGGACTTCAGCAAACACCCGATATGAGAAAACTGTTACTTATCCCAACACTATGTTTGATGGCGATAGCCATACAAGCCCAAAACATCAATGGGCGCATCATTGACGAGATCGCCCAACCGCTTCCTTTCGCCAATGTGGTGCTGCTTTCGCTGCCTGATTCCACTTTCGTCCAAGGTGCCATTTCCGATGCCGATGGATGGTTTTCCATCCCAACAGAGAAAACGCACGGACTGCTGAAAGTGTCAAGTATCGGCTATGTCACGAAATTTGTTGACTGCCAAGGCGGAAACTTGGGCAATATCTCGCTTTTGACTGACCGGCAAATGTTAGGTGAAGTGGAAGTCACAGCCATGCGTCCCACCTATAAAATGACCGCCGAAGGCATCGCCACGAATGTGGAAAACACAGTATTGAGCAAAGCCGGAACGGCAGAGGACGTGCTGGCCAAGATCCCCGGCCTGACCAAAAAGAAGGATGGTTATGAGGTGTTTGGCAAAGGCACGCCGCTCATCTATGTCAACGGACGTGAGGTGCGCGATCTTTCCGAACTCGACCAACTGAAATCGGACGACATCAAGAATGTAGAAGTCGTCAACAATCCCGGCGCGAAATACAATGCCTCGGTCAAGAGTGTGGTCATCATCCGTACCAAGAAACAGCAAGGCGAAGGCTTCGGCTTCGACGTGCGTTCTTCCTATTTCCAATCGGAAAACACCGACCTCGTGGAACAACTCAATTGGAACTACCGCCACAATAAGTTGGATGTGTTCGGCACGCTGCATTATTCCTTGTACAATAGCCGCTGGCAAACCATCATCACCAACACCACCGTACCTGCCGACACGTTGTGGGAACAACTGTTCCGCCAAGACAACCTCAGCAGAAACCAAGCTTCACGCAATGTGATTGGTGCCAACTATGCTTTCAATGAGAACCATTCCATAGGTCTCCGATACAATTTCACACTGTGTCCCGACGAGTTTGATACAGGAGTGTTGTCGAGCGATATCACTGCCAACGGGCAGTATTATGACCGCTTGGACAACACCATAGAAAGCCAAACCGACTATCAGCCTGGGCATGCGGTAAATGCCTATTACAGAGGTGTCGTCGGTGATGCAGAAATCAATTTCAATGCCGATTATCTGAACAATGGCAACCATGAATATACACTTTACAACGAACAAAGTGATAGTCAGGAAAGCCGCTGCTTTACTTCGGAAAACATCGTGAATAACCGACTTCTCGCCTCCAAACTCACTGTGGATTATCCGCTTTTCGGCGGTGACCTGACGGTAGGCACGGAATATACCAACACTCACCGCAACGACAACTACATCATGCATGAGGACTATGTGCCCACTTCTTTCACCACGTTGGAGGAATCGAATGTGGCGCCTTTTGTGGAATACAGCCTTGGAACGCCTATCGGAATGCTCTCGGCGGGTTTGCGCTACGAATGGGTGAAGTTCGACTATTACGAGAATGATGCCCATGTTGACGAGCAAAGCCGTAGTTTCGGCAACTTTTTCCCCAGTGTATCCTTTGCCACACAGCTTGGCCAAACGATGCTGCAATTGAGTTATGCCGCCAAGACACGCCGACCCAACTATGAACAATTAAGCAACAACATGACCTACGGCAACCGATTCTCGCTGCAGACGGGCAATCCCTACTTGAAGCACGAATATGTCCACAGTCTCGCTTTGATGGGCATGTGGAACTTCTTGCAGTTCTCGGTGGGCTACAATGACCGTAAGGATGCCATCGTCATGTGGTCCAGACCGTTTGAGGGAAACAGCGGCATCACCGTCATCACACAAACAAACATTCCATCGCTGAAAAGTGTCGGTGTTATGGTGGCCGCCGCCCCAACTTTTGGCATTTGGTCGCCCCAGTTTACTGCTGCAATGGAAAAACAATGGTTTACGTTGCAAACCTCCACGGGCGAATACAATTTGAACCGTCCTATCTTCCAGTTCGGTTTGGACAACAGTTTTGAGTTCGGTCAAGGCTGGGTGGCTTCCGTCGATGGCCAATTGATCACCGTTGGCGACCATGAAAATGCCTCAATTAGAAATAATTACGGCTCGCTCAATGTAAGCCTCACCAAATCCTTCCTGGATGACCGGCTTTCCGTCCGTTTGAAAGGCCACGACTTGCTCGGAACTGAAAAACAAAGGGTGATGATATTTCTTGATGGCACCCAGTTTGAACAATTTGGCTGGGGTGACAGCCGCATGTTTGAACTCACCGTGCGCTACAAGTTCAACACCACGCGCAGCAAGTACCAAGGCACGGGTGCCGGAAACGACGAGAAGGAGAGGCTGTAAACAAATAATTTTTATCTTTGCGCCAGCTTAATCATAATGAAATGAACGAAATCCTTCGCGCGGAGGGCTTGAGCAAGACCTTCAAGCTCTCACGCAAACAACAAAAGATCGAGAGGACAAACCGCAAGGAGATTGTAGCGGTAAATGACCTTTCTTTCACCGCCAACCAAGGCGAGATCTTCGGTCTGCTGGGACCCAACGGTGCCGGCAAGACCACGACATTGCGTATGCTGGCCACCCTGATCCGTCCTGACAGCGGCGATGCCATCTTGGATGGCTGCAGTGTGGTGAACCAACCCGAGGAGGTGCGTGGAAAGATCGGCTTCCTTACCTCGGAACTGAAGTTGGAAGACTTCTTCACGCCGAATTATTTGTTTGACTTCTTCAGCCAGCTTCACCATGTGGACGAAGCAACCATGCGTGAACGCAAAAAGCAGATGTTCAGCCGTTTCGGTATCGACAGATTTGCAGAGGTGAAGGTGGCCAACCTTTCCACCGGCATGAAGCAGAAACTCTCGTTGGTCATTTCTCTGGTACACGACCCCGACATCGTCATCTTCGATGAGCCCACCAACGGTCTTGACGTGCTGACGGCTCGCACCGTCACCGACTACCTGCAGGAACTGCGCTCGGAAGGGAAGACCATCATCCTCAGCACGCACATCTTCAGCTTGGTCGAAAGGTTGTGCGACCGCGTGGGCATCATCATCGACGGCCGCATGATCTCTTGCGGAACCCTCGACGAAGTATGCAATGGACTCACGCTAGAGGATCGTTTCTTTGAAATCTATAAGGAAGTGAAAGGAGGTGAGGAATGAAAAGCAATACCTGGACCATCATCAAGAAAGAATTCGCCCGTTTCTTTGGCGACCGACAACTGTTGTTTACCGCAGTCATCATGCCGGGTTTGATGCTCTACATCATTTATACCCTGATGGGCAGTGGCATGAGCAGGATGGCAACTGAAGGGAAGGACGACTTGGTTGTCGTTCGTGTGGAAAACATGCCCGAGAGTGTGACGCCGCTGTTGGAGGAGATACCTTTCGTCGAGGTGCTTCAACTGCCTGTTTCACAAGAAGATATCAATCTTCTTGAAGACAAAGGCCTTAATATGGTGCTGATGCGCTTTCCCGAGGGGTTTGACACTTTAGTGGCTTCCTACAATCCGCAAAGCGGCGAGAAGGCACCTAATGTGGAGATCTATTACAACTCGGCCAACAACGCCTCATCCCGCGTCTATTACATGTTGGAGAGCTCGCTCTCGGCTTACGAGGACCAGTTGAGCAACCGCTTTGACATCAACCGAGCCGACACGGAAGAGGCACAATTCGACATGGCCAACACCGATGATGTAGTGGGCGGCATCCTTTCCAAACTCATTCCGATGCTCATCTTGATGATGATCTTCAGCGGCGTGATGGCCATCGCTCCCAGCAGTATCGCCGGCGAGAAGGAACGTGGTACGATTGCTACATTGCTTGTTACCCCGATGAAAAGAAACGAGTTGGCCTTGGGCAAAGTGGTGTCGCTCAGCGGCATGGCCTTGCTGAGCGGTGTCTCCAGCTTCATCGGGATTGCTTTGGGGTTGCCCAAGATGATCCAAGCGGATGTGGCAGGCGTGGATTTGGGCCTGCATTACACGGCATCCGACTATGTGGTGCTGCTGATCACCATCCTGGCGACGGTGCTGATCATGGCCTCCATGGTGAGCATCCTCTCTGCCTTGGCCAAAGATGTGAAGAATGCAGGCACCATGATTGTTCCCTTCATGTTGGTGGTGATGTTCTGTGGCTTGATGCCCATGTTCCAAAGTGGCACACAAGAACAACTGACCGCCTACCTGATTCCGTTCTATAACTCCATCCAGGTGATGACGGCCGTCTTTGCCCATCAGATGAAGTGGCTGCCCGTCATCGTCACGCTGGCCGCCAATATCGTCTATACGGGCATCGCCGTTTGGGTGCTGACACGGCTGTTCAACAGCGAGAAGGTGATGTTCTCGAAATAAATGGTGATAACCGTCATTGCGAGCGAAGCGAAGCAATCCAACTTGACTCGAAATAGCTTTGATAGTTCAGGTTGGATTGCTTCGTCGCTTAGGCTCCTCGCAATGACGCAAAGCGCGTCAACTTACTTAGCAAAATGCTGATAGAATGCGATGATCGTCTCGATGCCCTTGTAGAAGTGATCGAGGCGGTAGTTCTCGTTGGGTGAGTGGATGGCATCCTCGCCAAGGCCAAAGCCCATCAGGATGGACTTGATACCCAATACTCTCTCAAACTCAGAGATGATCGGGATGGAACCGCCCGAGCGCATCGGGATGGGTTGCTTGCCGTAGGTCTCCATGTAGGCGGCTTCGGCGGCCTTGTAGGCTGGCAGGTCGATGGGACAGCCGTAGGCTTGTCCTCCGTGCAGCGGAGTGACCTTCACAGTGACGTACTTCGGAGCCTTCTTCTCGAAATAGTTCTTCACCAGCTTGGCGATCTTCTCGTGGTCTTGGTTTGGCACCAGACGGCAGGAGAGCTTGGCATAGGCCTTCGATGGCAACACGGTCTTGCTGCCCTCGCCGGTGTAGCCGCCCCAAATACCGCAGAGGTCTAAAGTAGGACGAATGCCTACTCGTTCGATCTTGGTGTAGCCCTTTTCGCCACGCAAAGCCTTAACATTTAAGCTTTCTTTATAAGTTTTCTCATCGTAAGGTGCCATGTTGAGCAATTTGCGTTCCTTTCGCGAACAGTTGATCACGTCATCATAGAAATGCGGGATGGTGATGTGGTTGTTCTCATCCATGCAGCCAGCAATCAACTCGCAGAGTGTGTTCAGCGGGTTGGCCACGCTGCCACCAAAGATGCCGGAGTGGAGGTCGGCGTTCGGACCGGTGACTTCGATCTCCCAGTAGGCGAGACCGCGCAGACCCGTAGTAATCGAAGGCACATCGGTGGCAATCATCGAAGTGTCAGAAACCAGAATGACATCTGCTTTCACCAGATTCTTGTATTTCACAATCCACTTAGCGAGGCTGCCGGAGCCGATTTCCTCTTCGCCTTCGAGCATGAACTTCACGTTGCAGGGCAGGGTGCCGGTCTTGACCATGGTCTCGAAGGCCTTGGCATGCATGAACGACTGGCCTTTGTCGTCGTCGGCGCCACGGGCCCAGATGCGGCCGTTTTTCACCACGGGTTCAAAGGGCTTGGTCTTCCACAACTCGATGGGATCGACAGGCATCACGTCGTAGTGGCCATACACCAGCACGGTGGGCTTCTTCGGGTCGATGATCTTCTCGCCATAGACGATGGGGTTGCCGTCGGTGGGCATCACCTCTGCCTTGTCGGCACCAGCCTTCAACAAGTGCTCGCGCCAGCATTCGGCGCAACGGATCATGTCGGGTTTGTGTGCCGCCTCCGAGCTGATGGAGGGAATGCGAATGAGTTTAAATAATTCCTCAAGGAAACGATCCTTGTTGTCTTTGATGTACTTGTCGGTTTTTTTCATATGTAAGGATTTAAGAATTTATATTTTAATGATTGACAAAGATATGGAAAAAAGAATATATTTGCAGAACTAAAAAACAATATAATGAAAACTTTCGTCAAATCCTTCATTTTCATGGCCTTGCTGTCCTTTTCCGTGCTTTCTTTTGGGCAGGAGCAGGAGCCTCAATCCACCTACGTGGAAAACGAATTCATCATATGGTTGGAGCAAGGTGTGGATGCCTCCTCATTTGCGGTCCAATCCAATGCCGGGATCGAGCCCAAGAGGCTGTTGTCTGAAAGACTGAACATTTGGCTTTTCGAAACTGATGATAAGGCTGAATCGCATGAAGCAAAGATGGATTGCCTATGGAAGCATCCCGATGTGCGGGTGATCCAGAACAACCATACCAATATTTCTTTGAGGGAAGTCATCCCCGATGATCCTTTCTTTGGTCAGCAATGGGCCCCTGCTATCATGCAGCTGCCTCAGGCTTGGGAAACCTTCACTACGGGAGGGATCACGGTAACGGGTGACACGATTGTCGTGGCGGTCATCGATGGTGGGGTTAACTTGAATCACGAGGACTTGAGCTTGTGGAAGAACCGTCTCGAGATCCCCAATAACGGCATCGACGATGACAACAATGGCTATGTCGATGATTATGCTGGATGGAATGCGTACAACCATAACGGCAATGTCTCCAGCAGCGACCACGGCACCCATGTTGCAGGCATTGTCGGAGCGGTTGGAAACAATGGCACTGGGGTTTGCGGCGTGAATTGGAACGTGAAAGTCATGCCCATTTGCGGTAGCTCGGGCAACGAGTCCGTTGTGGTGGAAGCCTATTCGTATGTGTTGGAGATGCGGGCTCGTTACAACGAAACCAATGGTGCTGAAGGTGCCTTCGTTGTGGCTACCAATTCGTCTTTTGGCGTGGACTACGGGAATCCTGACAATTATCCCATCTGGTGCTCGATGTATGATGAAATGGGTAATGTTGGCATCTTGAGTTGTGGTGCAGGACCTAACATGAACGTAAACGTTGATGTGGTGGGCGACGTGCCTTCCACTTGTCCCGGTGACTATCTGATTGGCGTTACCAACACCACTTCTGCCGATGTGAAATACACGAGTGCAGGCTATGGAATCAACAATATCGATATCGGAGCGCCGGGCACAGGCATCTATTCCACCGTGCCCAATGGCTACGGCAACAAGACGGGCACCTCCATGGCAACTCCTCAAGTGACCGGCACCATCGCTTTGATGTATGCGGCCATGCCAGAAGAGATGATACTGGCCTGCAAAAGCGATCCCGCAAGTTTTGGCCTTTCGGTCAGAGAATCGCTTCTCGACGGTGCCGACCGTCTGGTTTCGCTTGAAGGCTTAGTCGCCGATGCCAGAAGGCTGAACGCCTACGGTGCCATCGAAAGGATGCTAAGCGAACCGATGATTCCCGTTTTGACAGGAGAAGTCAAAATTTTAGGTGAACCTGTTGTTGGGGAGACTTTAATCGCGATAACGAACTTGAATTCAATGCCTGCCATTCATGATCTGGGCGAATTGAGCTTCCAATGGCGGCACGACACAATCAATATCGAAGGAGCCACCGATCCTTCTTATACCTTGATGGAATCGGATATTGACGAGATGATCAATGTGCAGGTAAGTGCTGCGAATTGTTCCGGAACGGTCACTTCTCCCAGTGTTGGTCCGGTGGTGAGGTATGATGGGATTGACGAAAAAGCCCAAGTCTTATTCAAAGTCTATCCCAACCCGACGACTGGCCTGATTACCGTGGAAGGCGTTGGCCACTTGGTCGTAATGAACATCCTTGGACAATCCATCAAAAAGCTTGAACTTCATGGACAAACGACGATGGAACTCCCACAAGGGTTGTACTTCCTTCAAATGAATGGTGTTACGAGAAAGGTTGTCGTAGAATAACGCGTCTTATTCAAACCGTTTCAATTCCATCTTTTCTCCGTCAAACACGGCGTAGGTGAAGTCGTAAATCCAGTTTCCAACCACGGTGGTCAAGGCATGGTCGCCGCTTGGGTACTGCATGGGCTTGTGTTGGTGTCCGAAGACGAAGAAATCAATTGATGGGTCGAGTTTGGCTTGCTCCTCGGCGTATTGGTATAGACGGGTCTTCGGTATGTCGTCGTAATAGCCGCGCTCCACTTCGTTCTTCAGTTTTTTCAGTCGGTGGTTGTGCGACCAGCGTAAAGCCAAGCGAATACCGATATCGGGATGCAACCAGCGGAACAGCCATTGGTTGAACTTGCACGAGAACACCTTCTTCAGGAATTTGTAACCTTTGTCGCCAGGACCATAGCCGTCGCCGTGGACCATGAAGAACTTCTTGCCTTTTAAAGTAAAGACCTCCGGCTCTTTATGGAGTTGAATGCCCAACTCGTCATGCAGGTAGCCAAAGCACCACAGGTCGTGGTTGCCGATGAACATGTGGACGGGAATGCCGGCGTCGGTGAACTCTGCAAGTTTGCCTTGGATGCGAACGAAACCACGGGGAATCACCGACTTGTATTCAAACCAAAAGTCGAACAAATCACCCATAAGATAAAGCTCCTCACAGTCAGGACGGACGCCCTCAAGAAATCTGATCAGCTTCAATTCGCGCTCGTGGCTGTCCTCAAGCGTGGGGATGCCTAAATGGAAGTCGGTGACAAAGTAGATGGCCATCAGAACTGGATTTCGGTGCTGCGGCGGATGAGCTCGGTGATCAAAGTGATGAGCTTGGGCTCGACGGCGTTGACGGCCCTGATGACCTCTTCGTGGGTAATAGTGCTCGTGTGATTCATGCCATAGATGTTACCCATATCGGAGACGATGCTCAGGCCGAACACGGGCAGTTTGCCTTGACGAGCCACGATGACCTCAGGGGTGGTTGACATGCCGATGGTGTCGGCACCGATGATGCGGAAATAGCGGCACTCAGCAGGGGTTTCGTAGGTGGGACCCGTGGTGGAGCAATACACGCCGTGCTGCACCCAGATGTTCTTGTCCATGGCGATATCGTCAGCCAGCTTGATCAAGCGTTTGTCGTATGGCTCGCTCATGTCGGGGAAACGTTCGCCAAAACGGTCATCATGCGGCCCGATCAAAGGGTTGGGCATGGCATGGATCTGGTCGGTGATGATCATGATGTCGCCCACATGGAAATCCGGGTTGAGTCCGCCCGCCGCGTTGCTGAGGATGAGGAACTGGATGCCCAACTTCATCATTACGCGGATGGGGAAGACCACTTCACTCATGGGATAGCCCTCATAATAATGGAAACGGCCTTGCATGGCAACAACCTTGCGCCCCGCAATGGTGCCGAACAACAACTGACTTTGATGCCCTTTGACGGTGGATATCGGAAAGTTCGGGATTTCTGAGTAGGGGATGGCATATTCAACCGTAATGCCGTTGGCCAGGCCGCCGAGGCCGGAACCTAACACAACACCGACTTCGGGCTGAAACCCATTGGTTTTCTGGTTGATGTAATCAACCGTGGTGAGGATCTTTTCGTACATAGTCCAATATTTCTTTGTTGAATTCTTCTTCTTGATGGATGTTTACTCGGATCGGAACAACGAAAAGCGGAACCGATTCAAACTGACAAAGATAAGGAGAATTTATGATACGTGCATAATCTTTTTCGGTGGTAACCATGATTTTCCGTTCGCAAGGAAGCTGTTCAAACTTTTGGAGCAAGGTCTCGATGTCCTTTTCGGTGAAGGCGTGATGGTCGTTGAAGATGACGGTTTCCAGACGCTGATAATGGTTTGAAAGTTCGTTGACCAGCGGCTTGGGATGGGCGATGCCACAGAAGAGCAGCGCGTTTTCGGCATCTTCGGGAGATAGCTTTTCGGCAGTGTCGTTCATGGGTTCCAAAGGCTCGTATTCCATGCTGGAGAAAAACACCTTTTGGTGAGACATGGGCTTCAATTTGGCGACGATAATGTTTTTTTGTTCGGCATTCAGATCCATGGGCGATTTGCTGACAACGATGAGGTCGGCTCGTTTGGCGGCTTTTCGAATATCGCGCAAAGTGCCGGCAGGAACGAGAAAATCTTCGCAGTACAGTTTGTCGAAGGCAGTCAAAAGGATGTTGAGACCTGCTTGGGTGCTGCGGTGCTGGAAGGCGTCGTCCAAAAGATAAAGTTCAGGGGGACGGTCCATGGTGTCCATCAGCTCGATGGCTCGGTTGCGGTTTTCATCCACGGCGACCAGCAGGTCGTTGAACTTGTTGAAATACTGCATTGGCTCATCACCGATGGTCTCTGCACTGTTATTCTCTAAAGCCAGTTGAAACCCCTTGGTCTTGCGCCCATAGCCGCGGCTCACCACACAAACGCGGTATTGTTCCGAAAGCAGGTCGATCAGATACTCCACATGCGGTGTCTTGCCGGTGCCGCCAAGTGCGAGGTTGCCTACGCAGATAACCGGCTGCTCGAAACGTTTTGATTTCAAGAGATGCCAGTCATACAATTTATGCCTGATGCTCAGGATGAAATGGTGTAAAAACGATATGGGCAGCAGCAAAATGTTCATATTGGGGTCAAAATTAAATAAAATTCTCTAATTTTGAGCCAAATTTTATAATTATGACAGTTAAGGAAATCATGAACTGCATTACGGAAATCGCACCGTTGCAGTGGCAAGAGGATTATGACAACGCCGGACTTCAGGTGGGCGATGTGAACGCCGAAGTCCATAAAGCCTTGATAGCTCTGGATGTGACGGAGGCTTTGGTGGATGAAGCCATCGCTAAAAAATGCGACTTGGTCGTCAGCCATCATCCCTTGATCTTCCGCGGCTTGAAGCATCTCTCGCCCGCTACGGGCATTGAACGGGCCGTGATGAAAGCCATCAAGCATGATATTGCCATCATCTCCATGCATACCAACCTCGACAATAGTTATATGGGGGTGAGCCGAGTGCTGGCTGACAGACTGGGTTTGACCCACCTGAGCATTCTGCAACCTTCGGCAGATCATCCGGAATTGTGCGGAGCTGGGATGATGGGCGAGTTTGAAAAACCCATGGAAGAAATTGAATTCCTGGAACTTGTAGCTGAATGTATTGGTTCTCCTTGCCTTCGCCATTCCGCCTTGACCGGCCGTATGGTCAAGAAGGTGGGACTTTGCGGTGGATCGGGAAGTCCTTTTATTGCGGATGCCGTTAAGAATCAGGTGGATGCATATCTGACCGCCGACATCAAATACCACGATTTCTTTGCTCCCGACGGCATTCTGTTGGTTGATGGTGGACATTTTGAGACGGAACAATTCACGAAACAATTAATTAAGGACTTGATTCAGAAAAAATTTCCTAACTTTGCAGCCGAAATCGCCGAGACCAATACCAACGCGGTTCACTATTTTTGTAAGAAATAATAAAACATATACATCATGGCAGAAAAGAAATCAGTCAAGAATGTGACCAACGAAGAACAAGTTGAGATCAGCATCGAACAGAAGTTAGAGGCATTATATACCTTGCAACAGGTGGATTCGAAGATCGACAAGATCCGTGCCTATCGCGGTGAGTTGCCTTTGGAAGTCCAGGATTTGGAAGATGAGGTCGCCGGCTTGGAAACCCGTATCGGAAACTTCCAGGAGGACACCAAGCGTTTTACTACGGATGTTGCCAATTACAAAATCAAAATCAAAGAGGATGAAGCACTGATCAAGAAATACGAGGATCAGCAGAACAATGTCCGCAACAACCGTGAATACGATTCCATCAGCAAGGAGATAGAATACCAACAGCTTGACATCCAGCTGAGCGAAAAGAAGATTAGAGAGGCTACGGCCAGGTTGGAAGAAATCAACGCCAAGATTGCCGAAGCCCAACAGCGTCTCGAAGAGCGCAAGAACGATCTTACTGCCAAGCAGGAAGAGCTTCACACTATCGTTGAGGAAACGCAGAAAGAAGAGGAAGCCTTGCAAAAGCGTTCCTCGGAGTGCGAGGGTCTCATCGAAGAGCGTCTCCTTATTGCTTATAAGCGTATCCGCAAGAACGCCCGCAACGGTTTGGCCGTGGTGGGTATCAACCGCGATGCTTGCGGAGGTTGCTTCAACAAGATCCCGCCGCAACATCAGCTCGATATCTGCACGCACAAGAAGATCATCGTTTGCGAGTATTGCGGACGTATCTTGGTCGATAAGGCCATTATCGACAACTACAAGGAATAAAACAAAAAACCGCTCAATCGAGCGGTTTTTTGTTATTCTATTTTCACCTTCAAAGTGATGATGAATTTGCTGCGCCATCGATGCTGGACGATGTCGTTGACTACGTTCTGTCCATCCACGTAAAAACGATAGGGCGTATAGCCTGTCGTCGACTCTGTGAGTTCGTAGGCGAAATCCCAGTATGAGTCCTCCTGGGTGGCATAGCCGATGCCGAAGGCGATTTTCTTGACGCTTCCATAGTCTTCCCCGAAACCGTATGGACTTCCATAGTAGGCAGCGCCACCCCTAAGAAAATATTGGCGCATGCGCCACTCTGTTCCAAGGCGGAAGTTGTACGTCGGTTTCAAGGTATTTTGGATGTCCTGGTTGGCGTCGCTGAAGCTATACTCATAGCTGTTGAATTTGGAATTGCCATAGTTCATGTATTCCACGTCGGCGCTGATCATCCCTTGTTGGCCGATAATGAATGCCGCGCTTCCAATGAAAGAATGTGGAGTATGGAATTCGTAGGATTGGTATAGTGTCGGGGAGAGGTATTTGTGATAGTTCTCCGATCCGTTATTGTTTTTAAGGGTGGTGCTGGTCTCGGTAGCCCAGTTCTCTCCGATGGCGTATAGGGTTCTGGAATGCCAAGCGGCACCAATACGCAACCATGATGCCGGGAAGTAGATGAGACCACATTTGAAGTTGGCTCCCCAGGCTGTGTCGCCCAATTCTTCCTGATGTCCCCATTCATAAAAATTGGTGTTCGAGCCAGCGGGAGTCTCTTGATAAGTGCGGGTGCTGATGCGTTTGATATGGGTCAGGCCGATGCTGGTTCCGATAAAGAGTTTGTCGTAATAGTTGGCACTCAAGGCCAAGGTCCATTCTTCCGACCTGCCTTTGGAGGTGACAATGTCGCTTTGCCAGACATCGCCTTGGGGCACTGGACTGTCAAAAAAACAATTGCCCACCGAATCTGTGAATCGGTCGATGAGGTAAGTCTCCCAAGCAGGGCTGAGGTCGTATGCGTAATGATTGTAAAGATAGTCGCCTACATTAGCGTTCGGATTGAAGAGCTCATCAATGCCTTGGATAGTTTGGAGGTAGGCATCCACCATGGAACTGTTGGGGTTCAGCCCCTTGGCTTTGGTGCGGTAATTGAAATCGTTGGTACGGGTCAAGCCAAATCCAAACTGAATATAACGCAGCGGCTTGTAGTTGCTGACATTGCCTGTCATTACCAGTCCGACATTGGGGATGGACATCCTCATCTTTCCTGCGTTTCGGCTGTTGTCGTAATAGTTGGAATTGATCAAAGTGTGCTGCAAGCCCGTGGAGAAGGTGAACTCGGAGCTTCGGTACAAACCCAGTCCGGCAGGGTTGATGCATGCCGCGGTGATGTCACCGCCCAAGGCTCCTGTGGCGTTGCCCATGGCCATGCTACGGGCAGTTCCCTCGTAATAGGTCTGTGAGTTGAAAATGGCATCGTCCACACCCTGTGCTTGAAGAAGTAGGGGGAAGCATAAGATGATCAATGCAATAAGATGTGATGAGTGCTTCATGTTCAATGAGAAAGGACTATCTTCATCGTGCAAAGATAGTCCTTTCAAATCAATTACGTTATGTTGGAGCTGAATTTCATGTGTTATCTTCTTCCGCCTCCGCTGCTACGGCTTCCACCGCTGCTGTGGCTGCTTCCACTACTATGACTGCTTCCACTGCTGCTGCGGCTACCACTGCTATAGCTGCTGGAGCTGCTTCTCGAAGAAGAACTGCTATAACTGCTGGAGCTGCTTCTGGAGGAAGAACTGCTGTGGTTGTAGCTGCCGCTTGACGAGCTGCTGCGGCTTGAGGATTCCGGGCGCACATATTCGGAGCTGGAGCGGGATTGACGGCTGTAGTTGGGTGAAGTGTAGGTCTTGCGTTCCGAAGAGCTGCTTCCTGAGCGGCTGTTGTTAATGGCGGTTGAACTTGGACGGGTAGTGGTCGTTGAGCTCGGACGGCTGGCGGAAGTGGTGGTGCTGCTGGTTGTCGATGGTCTGCTGGTAGTGGTGGTGGCACCGGTTCTGCCAGAGGTACCCGGGGTGGGGCGCACGCTGCTGCTGGTCGGTCTGGTGGTATTGCTGCTTACAGTCGGTCGGCTGCCACTCATGCTGCCACTATAGGTGCTTCTTGAGCTGCTGGCACCAGCGCTGTAGCTTCTTGGCGTTTCGTTCTGAGGAGCACGGTAGCTCATGGAGCCGGGGGTGTTGTTGCGACGCACGCTGGCTACGTAGCTGCCAAGGTCGTTGTGGTAGCCCATGCCTCCAGGACCGTGTCCGCCATGGCCTCCATGTCCGAAGTGGTTAAAGTGGTGGTGATGGTGATGATAATGCGGGTGATACCAGTAGTAGTCATACCATCCCCAGTGCCAGCTGTACCAATACGGGCGGTACCAATAGTAATCGTAATAATACCAGGAGTACCAAGGGCTATAGTGCCAATAGTAGGGATAATAATAGTAGCTGTATGGGTAGAATCCCCAGTTCCAGGCCCAGGCGTCGCCAACATAAACATAGGTGTTGCTGCTGTTGTAGCCGTTGCCTGTGTAATAGTCGTCATAATAGTCCATAGTGGAGGAGGCTCCAGTGCCGAAACGCTTGATGCGAGCCGCAAAGTCGGCATCGTAGTAGGTTTCGGTGGTGGTGTAGACCACTCCGTTGGTGTCGGTCACAGTCTCGGTGGTCTGGTACACGGGATCCACATTGGGCTCGTAGTTCTTGCTATTGGAGTAATAGGCCTGATAGTCATAGGTCGAGCTGTTGTTGATACTGGGGGTGACACTGCCGCCGTTGTTGTTGGCATTCTTCGCCCTTGGGTTGTTGTAGGGCGAATAATAAGTGTCGTCGTAAGCCATCCGCTTGTTGGATGAGCAGCCAACCATCACAAGGGCTGCGAAAAGAACCGGAATTATACGAATTGCTTTCATTTTTGGTTATGTTTTTTATTATTATTTTCTATTTTTGCAGTCTCAATCAAAAGCGTTTTTCTTACAAATATTATACCAAGATGGCAAAAGAATTGACAACCCGAGCTGAAAATTATTCGCAGTGGTACAACGACCTTGTTGTGAAGGCTGATTTGGCGGAACAATCCGCAGTTAGAGGATGTATGGTGATCAAACCGTACGGTTATGCGATTTGGGAGTTCATGCATGATGCGTTGGACAAGATGTTCAAGGAAACCGGTCATGTGAACGCCTATTTCCCATTGTTCATCCCGAAGAGTTTCTTCAGCCGTGAGGCCGACCATGTGGAAGGCTTCGCTAAGGAGTGCGCCGTAGTGACGCATCACCGCTTGATGAACGATCCCAACGGCAACGGCGTCGTGGTTGATCCTTCTGCCAAGTTGGAAGAGGAATTGATTGTTCGTCCCACCTCGGAAACCATCATCTGGGACACCTACCGCAACTGGGTGAAGAGCTATCGCGACCTCCCGATCCTCTGCAACCAATGGGCCAACGTGGTGCGCTGGGAGATGCGTACCCGTTTGTTCCTCCGCACGGCCGAGTTCCTTTGGCAGGAAGGCCACACGGCTCACGCTACCATGGAAGAGGCTGAAGAAGAAGCCAAGAAGATGCTGGGTGTCTATACCGACTTTGCCGAGAAGTTCCTGGCCATCCCCGTCTATCAGGGCGTGAAGTCGGCCAATGAGCGTTTTGCCGGTGCCTTGAATACCTATTGCATCGAAGCCATGATGCAGGATGGTAAGGCTCTGCAGGCAGGCACCTCGCACTTCCTGGGACAGAACTTCGCCAAGGCATTCGACGTGAAGTTCCTCAACAAGGAAAACAAGCTTGAATATGTCTGGGCAACTTCATGGGGTGTTTCTACCCGTCTGATGGGCGCCCTCATCATGTCGCATTCCGACGACGACGGTCTGGTGCTGCCGCCCAAGATCGCTCCGATCCAGGTGGTCATCGTACCTATTTATAAGAATGACGAAGAAAAGGCCTTGACCTTTGCCCGCTGCGAAGAAATGAAGCAGCAGCTGGTCAACGCCGGACTGCGTGTGAAGTTCGATGACCGCGACACCCAGAAGCCGGGCTTCAAGTTCCACGAATGGGAGTTGAAAGGCGTGCCGGTGCGCTTGGTGGTCGGTCCGCGCGATGTGAGCAACAACACGGTGGAGCTGGCTCGCCGCGATACCATGACCAAGGAGTCGGCTTCTTATGAGGGCATTGTCGAAAAGGTGCTCGGCCTTATGGACGAGATCCAGGTGAACTTGTATCAGAAAGCCTTGAAATACCGCAACGACAATACCTTCGAGGTGAGCACTTGGGACGAATTCAAGGCACAGATCGAAAAGGGCGGCTTTGTGCATGCCTTCTGGGACGGCACCACCGAAACCGAGCTGAAGATCAAGGAAGAAACCAAGGCCACCTTGCGTTTCATCCCGTTGGACGTCAAGGAAGAAGAAGGTGTGGACGTCTATTCGGGCAAGCCTGCTAAGATGAAGGTCTATTTCGCGAAGGCGTATTGATAGAATCTTTCGTTTACTGGGGTTCGTTCTCTTTTACCAAGCCTGGAATGCTGTTGTCGTAATTCCAGCTGTTAAGTTTTTGTCCATTGTATTTGAGGTTTTCTGGACAATAATGTGATACCCAATCGTAATGGCCGTATGGATAGGTTTCATCGGCTGGAATGAAATCGTATTTCTGTTTTATGAACTTGATGTAATGGATTTCTCCCGTATTGTCGTTGTGAGCGCTTAGCTCGGAGTATGCTTTGGCGAAAACTCTGTTTGTGCCGTGTGAGGTGACATAGTGTATGTGGGAGTAAAGCTTTGAACCGTCAATGGTTCCATGGCAATCGTAATCGGCAAAGGTGGAGGCTATCGAGGCAATGCCGCTGATGCTGACATCGGAGGTGCCGTGAAAGACTTTTGTGGTCACTCGATAGCAGTTGGTCAGCATATTAAAGCTGCCCGATCCACCTTCTACTTCGATAAGCAAATTTGGTGCAAGGTCGGTCCAAGTCAAATCGTTTTGGGTTAATTGTGTCGGGTAATTATAGCCTGTCAAGGTGTCGGTTCGGATGTAATCGGCGTTGGAATTGAAAATGAGATGGTAAAGTGAATCGTAATACACGGTCATCTCAATGGAGTAGTCGTATGAATGAAGAAAACTTAAGGTGTTGTTGTTGCTGATGACGAGTTTGTTGAGCCATACGGTGTCACCATTAATAAAATCCAAGGTATCCTTGGGGGCTATGAAGTACTCACTGCTGTCTTGGATTACTGCGCCGATATTGTCAATCAGGTTCTCTCCGGCCTTGATCTGGATAGTGCCGGCAGCATGGGTCGCGTCACAATGTAATAGCTTCACGTTCACATCATCGCAAAATTCGATGACATGAAATGGTGAGCCGAGTGATGGCAATGTGATGGTCTTTTCCGTTCCTATGGAAAACTTGTTACATGAACAGATGAAAACGCTCATGCATGCCAGGAGGACGGCGACGAGTGCCTTTTTCATGGTTGATATAATATTTTTGGTTGAACCTGTATCCAAGTCCGAAACAGAGATAATCTGCACGGCCGAAATGTGTCATGAGTGAGGCGTGGGTATAAATGTTGTCGTAAAGTTGGTATCTAAAGCTGACTTTCTGGAAGATGTTCCCTTTGCTGAGATCCGTGAATTGATTGTATTTCAGATGCCATCCGAATTCAAAATGATAGGAAAGGCGGCTCATGGTCATGGCATAGCACAGGCTGAAATTGAGTTTGGTCATCTGGAGGGTACTGATGTCGTAGGTTTGTTCCTCCTCGGTTTCCGGATCAATGAGTGTAACATGGATGCCGTTTCCGTCCACCGAATGGTCGGGCAGGGTTTGGTCCGACATGTCGAGCACCAGCGAAAGTCCAACGCCGGCACGGCTGTACTGGGTAAACTGGGCAAGGAACAGGGTAGAGAGGTCGTGGACGCAAAAGTAATGCGTGGATTCGCCCCCCAGGGTTTGCGATACGTTTTTAAACCCCAGTCCGTAATCCAAGTCGAGAGAAAGCCAGTGTTTGTGGTCGAATTCAAAGGGATGGTACTCAGGCCTTTTGGCAGGAGTTAAGTTGAGTCTGGGGCTTCGCAAGTAATAAGCTAGTCCCAAGGCGCCACTGAAGGTGTTCAACCCGTAGTTGGGCAGTTTGGTGGAACCGTTGGAAAAATGCGTGAGTCCTACTGAAGCCACTGTCATCAATCGAGTGGAGACGCGTTGTCGGTATTCGAACGATAGATTGGCAGCAGCGTTCAGGTGCGATCCGATGGAGAAGTTCTGGTAGTTCTCATAATTGTCAAAGCATTTGGTCAGGTAGCCCAGTCCTATACCTAACTTGAAGGTCAGTTGGGCATTGTCGCCGCCGACTAAGGGATAGTTGATGAATGGATAGAGTGCGAAAACGCTTCCCAAGGCTTGTCCCACCTCGGGATTAAGCTCGAGGTTGAGTCCGAAATTGGCGTGATAGAAGGTAAAGCCCATGTATGGGTAATTGTAGATGGCCTCCCATTCGTTTTTTCCGTATGTGTTTTGGTAAATCGAAAACTCTAGGGCGGGATAATGGGCGTTGAAACGCTCCATCTCAAAATGATGATGGTAGAAGAAACCATAATGGGCACGACCTTCCACCATGATGTTGTTGTGCGAGAGCCAAGGATAGTCTTGTCCTTTTGCCTTGATACAACACAGCAAAAACACGGAAAACAGGCAGACAATATGTGCTTTTGACGGTTTCATGCCGATACAAACTGCAAAGTTAGGCATTTTATTTTGAAAAGTGTATTTTTGCAACTTTAAACCTAATAGTTATGGACAAACGTCTGGAAGCTTTCAAGCGCCTTTTGGACATCATGGATGAAGTCAGGGCGCGATGCCCGTGGGACAGCACCCAAACCATCGAGAGCCTGCGTCATCTGACCATTGAGGAGACCTACGAGTTGAGCGAGGCCATCTTGGCCAATGATCTGAATGAAATCAAAAAAGAATTGGGCGACTTGATGCTGCATCTTGTTTTTTATGCCAAGATCGGCAGCGAAAAAGGAGCCTTCGACATCACCGATGTGCTGAACGGCATTTGCGACAAGATGGTGGTGCGCCATCCACACATCTTTGGCAACGAAAAAGTGGAGAATGCCGAACAAGTGGAGCAGAATTGGGAGAAGATCAAATTGGAACGGGAACACAATCGTAGCGTGCTTGGTGGCGTGCCCAATGGACTCCCTTCGTTGCTGAAGGCGTATCGTATGCAATCGAAGACGGCGGGTGTTGGTTTTAGGTGGCCTGATGCGGAGTCGGCTTGGGACAAGGTGGAGGAGGAGAAGAAGGAATTGTTTGCGGAGCTGGAAAAACCTGACAACCAAAAGCAAATCGAGGCGGAATACGGCGACCTTTTGTTTGCTTTGGCCGCATACGGCATATACATCGGGGTGAATCCCGACGATGCCTTGGAGAAAACCGACAAAAAATTTAGGAGCAGGTTCGGTTATTTGGAACAGCAAGCCCGCAACAACGGGAAAAGCGTTCAAAACCTGACTTTGGAAGAGATGTTGTCGTATTGGAAGGAGGCCAAAAACGAGTTTCCTGAATAAAAAAACTTGCTTTTTTTAGGCAAAATTCAAATTCAAATGTTATATTTGTAGCCCAAATAAGGAAATACTAACAACTATCAATCATAAATTTATTAACTAAATCACACATTATGAAAAAATTATCTTTACTCATTGCGATGATTGCCTTTGTATGCGGCAATGCTTTCGCACAGTTCAGCTATGATTTTGAGAATGGTACTGAAGGTGCAAAGATAGCTCAGACCCTTGGTTCTCCTTGGACTACTTGGTCGAACGCTCCTGGTGGGGCAGAAGACGGTGTTTTTGCCATGAATGGCAATACCATGGCTGCTCACTTCACCTACGGCAACGACCAGGTGTTGGAACTTGGTAACTTGACTTCTGGCGCTTACACAATCAGTTTCGACATGTTTGTCCCAACAGGCAAGGATGCCTACAACAACCTTCTCCACATCTTCAACGGAAGTGGCAGCCAGTGGGCCACTGAGGTCTATTTCAACAATGCAGACAATGGTACGGCAATTGAAACCAACAACACAATGACCAACTTCACCATCCCGTTCGACGCTTGGTTCAATGTGAAGTATTTCGTTGATCTCGACAATGACGCCGCTACCTTCTACATTGATGATGAAGAAATTCTTTCATGGCAATTCAGCACCCAGGCTTCTGGCGGTTCCGGACAGCGCCAACTTGGTGCCATCGACTTCTATCCTCCGACCAGTGCCGCTGTGTCAGAGTATTATGTTGATAATGTTACGATGTCTTCAGCTTACGATGATGAGGAAATCGTCAACGATCCGTTTGAGGAATACACGGTTGGCAACAAGATTGCCGTTGAGGCAGCTGCTGCCGGCCATGAATGGTGGACCACTTGGAGCAATGCTCCCGGTGGAGCTGAAGACGGTGTCGTCGCAGAATTGGGCGCCAAGACCAAGTGCGGTCACTTCACCTACGGTAACGACCAGGTTCTCCTCTTGGGCGATGCCACGAGCGGTACTTACGACATCAGCTTCGACATGTATGTTCCCACTGGCAAGGATGCTTACAATAACGTCCTCCACATCTTCAACGGAAGCGGTAGCCAATGGGCCACTGAGGTCTATTTCAACCATTCGGACAATGGTACGGCAATTGAAACCAACAACACATGGACCAACTTCACCATCCCGTTCGACGCTTGGTTCAATGTGAAGTATCACATCGATCTCGACAATGACGTAGCCACCTTCTACATCGATGAAGCCGAGATTCTTACATGGCAATTCAGCACCCAAGCTTCCGGTGGTGACGGCCAACGCCAACTTGGTGCCATCGACTTCTATCCTCCGTCCAGCACTGCTGTTTCAGAATACTATGTTGACAATATCTATGTTGTGAAACTTGGCGGTGTTTCTGCTCCTTCAATCGCTATCGCTCCCGAAGAGGTCAGCGCTACCCTTCTTGAGGATGATGTCACTACAGTTGATGTCACCATTGAGAACAGCGGCAACTCCATCGGTGAATGGAACGCTTATATCGGTTTCGGCCAAGGTGGGACTGGCTCACAGACTGCTGAGCTGAAATACCACGATGGCCTTGAATCTTCCGGCATCGGTTCAACAGGAGGTCCTTACACCCGTGAGATGGCTGTTCGTCTTCCTGCTACCGCCTATGCTGGCGCTACCATGGGTATGAAGATCACCTCTGTCAAGTTCCAAGTCAGTTCTTCTTACAAATCAGCTGACAACAACTATACCTTCCGCGTCTATGGACAAGGTGCCAACAACCAACCCGGTGCCCTCCTCGGTGAAAAGACCGTTACTTCCTCTGAACTTGGTGTTTGGCTGACCGCTACCTTCGATGAAGACATCTATATGGATGGCCAAGTCATGTGGGCTACCGTTGAACTCCTCCAAACCGCTGGTGAATATCCTATGACGATGGACGGTGGTGAATATGGTCAGAATGCTGATGGCAACTGGCTCAGCACGCAGGGCGGCACCTTCGATCACTGCTATTCTGCCGGTAACTTCGGCGGTGCATGGCTGATCACGGTCAACTGCCAAGGCCAGCATATTCCTGGCACATGGGCTGCTCTTGACAAGTATGAAGGCTCCATCCCTGGCGGTGAATCCGAAACGGTTACCCTTTCACTCAACTCCATCGGTCTTGAAGACAATGTTGCTTATCAAGCCGACCTTGTCATCAACACGAATGATGAAACTAACCCCGTGGTGAACATCCCCATTACGCTGAACACCGACTTCACTGAGGTTGCTGAAAGCAATAACGACATGGTTTCCGTCTATCCTAACCCGGCTACCACTATGGTTACCCTCAAGGGTGAAAACCTGAATACGGTTGCCATCTACAATGTGGCTGGCCAGTTGGTTCGTGTGGTGAAACTCAACAGTGTCATCAACAACATTGACATGAATGTTGATGCTGGTGTTTACTTCTTCAGCGTTTATGACAACAATGGCAATAACAGCGTCCAGCGCGTTGTCATTACCAAATAAGATATGATTGACATGAAAATCATAGGAAAAACCGCCTCTATTATAGGGGCGGTTTTTTTTGCTTTTTTGGTGGTCGCCTGCAATCCGAAGGTGGATCTCTTCGTTGATGGCGAGGAGATGCCTGCCATCTATGGGCTTTTGGATTATAAGGCGGATACCAACTTTGTCAAGATTACCAAGGTCATCGTCAGCGAGGATGACCCGACTCCAATCATTTTGAATCCCAGCGTGAATTGCTATCCTGAAAAGCTTGATGTTAGGCTGGTAGAGTATCGAAATGGGGAGAAGGAAAGGGAGATCGTTATGGACGCCCTGACGAATCAGTTGTACTATACGACGGAGCGCCTTTCTGGTAATGATGAGCATAACCTATACAGCTATGATTTGATTGTCGTTGTCGATGGTAAAACTATCATTTCAAAAGCCGATATGGTTGGGGGCGACAAGTTCCGAATCGTATCGGCCCATCTTAATTTTTCGAAATACCTATTTGGAACACGGAGATTCATTCGGTTCGGCCCGGCGTTGAATGCCACTTTTTATGACATCGCGGTGTATTTCCATTACAAGGAACGGCGTCTGCCTTCCACCGACACGGTGGATTCGGTGTTTCCTTTTATTCAGAACCGCTATTACAAGGCCGATCTTGACAAAACCTTGACTGACGGTTATTATTACATTTATTACCGTCCCGAATACTTTTACACGGGACTTGGAAGATTCCTCGGCGACGATACCTTGAGCAACAATGTGTGGCGGTATATCACGGATTATCCCATCGAGATTGTTATTGAGGCGGGAGGTATGGAACTCATGAATTATTTGAAGGTTTATGATCAAACCTTGATTAATGCGCAAACCATTCCTGATATGTCATGCGTCGGTCCCGGCGCTGCCGGGCTCTTCTCTTCGCGCTGCCGATATGTTGCCCGTGGCAGCTTGACGGGGACAACCGTTCCGGATTTGCTGGATATGGGTTGGGGCTTCAAGTTTATGGGAGGAAAGGAGGACTTTAGTACATGCGAGAATTATTAATACGAACTTTATCGGGCGCGGTGCTGGTAGCTGTCATCATCGCCGGCGTTTTGCTATCGCCTTGGAGCATGGCGGCGTTGGCTTTGCTCATTGTCGTCGTTGGTACCTATGAGATGTGCCGGTTGCAGCAAATTGAGAATAAATGGCTTTTGTTTTTGGGAGCATTGTTGGCTATTGGGTGCTTTGCCATCGCTGCATTGGTGGCGTTGAATGTATTAAGCCCTCGCTTCCTCAATTTGGAGATGCTGCTGTTCATAATGCCATTTCTTGTGGCCCTGTTCACGACAACCAAAGACTTCAAATCCATTGCCGCATTCACTTTTGGATCGATGGTCTATCTAAGCCTGCCTTGTGCCTTGATGCTGTTCCTGCGATCTTTCTATGGCTATAAGATGTTGTTTTTGGTCTTTGCACTGCTGTGGGTCAACGACATCTTTGCCTATCTGTCGGGAAGGCTTCTCGGCAAACACAAACTCTTTGTGCGTGTGTCGCCCGGCAAGACCATCGAAGGTAGCTTGGGCGGCCTGCTGTTTACAATTGGCGGCGTGATGCTTTTCAGCCATTATGCTCCTTGGCTTCCGATGAGGACGGCGATTGGGTTGGGCTTGATTGCCGTGGTGTTTGGTACCTTGGGCGACTTGTGCGAATCTTTGCTAAAACGTCAGGCTGGCGTAAAGGATTCTGGGAAGTTGATTCCCGGACATGGTGGCATTTTGGATCGATTTGATTCGGTGTTGTTCGCCATCCCATTTGTTTTCGTATATTTGCTGCTCGTATGAGACGGATACACAAACGGATTCACGAAGAAGGCAATAAGGCGATTTTGATCAATGTGCTGATTGTGGTTGCCATATTAGTGGGCGTCAATCTTCTTTGGCCGCATCAAGATTGGTGGCATATCCTGGTCTATGTTGTGATGGCGGCTTTCCTCGCCTTGATCATCCGTTTTTTCAGGGATCCCGTCAAACGTAGAACCACTCATTTGGAACACGCGGTGCTGTCGCCCGCCGATGGTGAGATAGCTGCCAATGAGATTGTGATGGAAAACGAGTACTTCCATGAGAAGCGTCGTCAGATCTCCATCTTCATGTCCATCTACAATGTCCACATCAACTTTTTCCCTTTTGACGGTGTGGTCACGTATTACAAATACCATCCTGGTAAATATCTCGTGGCATTCAATCCCAAGTCGTCGACCGACAATGAGCATAACACCATCGTGATCAAGGATGTGCAAGGCCGTGAGGTGATGATTCGCCAAATCGCCGGCTTTGTGGCTCGTCGCATCGTATGTGATTTGGAACCTGGCGATGCTTCCATCGTAGGTGAGGAGTTGGGCATGATTCGCTTTGGTTCCCGAGTGGATGTGTTCCTTCCCCTGGATGCCGAAGTGGATGTTCACATTGGTCAAAAAGTCCGTGGCAAGGCTTCGGTGCTGGCCGTGATGAAATAAAAATCAGATTATCTTTTTGATTTCCAAAAGGGTTTGGACTTCGTAGGTCCTTTCTCCCTCTGCTTTTTCGTTTTTTCGATTGAAAAAGATCTGATCCATGCCAGCGGCACGTGCGCCGTCGATATCGACTTCCATCTCGTCGCCAATCATGAGGCTCTCTTCGGGAGTGGCACCGGCTTTATTTAAGGCGTATAGGAAAATCTCGGGGTTGGGCTTTTTCACGCCGACTTCCTCGGAAACGGTGAGGGTCTCGAAATAAGGCTCCATGCCAGAACCGTTCAGCTTGATGTGCTGCACCTCTTGAAAACCATTGGTGATGAGGTGAAGGTGGTATTTTGGCTTGAGATAATCCAATAGTTCCATAGTGCCTGGAACCAGCCGTACGATTCGGGGGGACCAATATACATAATCCTCGCTAAGATGATCTGCAAGTTCCACATCATGGATGTCGTAATGCTCTAGGGGTTTCAGGAATCGGGTGCGGTTGAGGTCTTCCTTGGTGATTTGGTTGGCGCGATAAAGCTCCCAAAGTTTTTCATTCAAGGGATGATACACTTCATGGAACTCATGGGCGCTTGAAATGCCCAGATTTTTGAGGTCGTATTTTTCGTAGATGCGTTCAAAGGCCACTTCGGCGGCAGCGTCAAAGTCCCAAAGTGTTCTGTCAAGATCAAAGAAAATATGACGATACTTCATTCTTGCTTCTTACTTCTGTCTTCTGTCTTCTTTAAAATCATTTGTCTTTGCCACTCAAACAATGCTACGGCGGCGGCATGGCTCACGTTGAGCGAACGGGTGGGGCCTGGAACGGGGATATAGACTACCATGTCGCATTGCTTAAGCAGCTCTTCACGGATGCCTTGGCTCTCGCTGCCCACGATGAAGGCTGCGTCTTCAGGGAGTTGGGTGTCAAAGATACAAGTGGCATCGTCGCTGGTCTCGATGGCTATTATGCTTTTGCCTTGTGGGACGATCTTGTGCAAGTCTGTCTCCTCGGTAAAATACCAGCGAATGTTGTCGCGGCTTGAGGCGGCTGAACGTCGGACCTTGCCCAACTTGTGCCTGCTCTCCTCGCCGAGAAAACACATCTCGGAGGCCCCGATATTATCAGCGATACGGATCATGGCGCCAAGGTTGTCGGGTGTCATGAGATGGTCGGCAATGATGATGGGACGGGGGATATGTTGATATATTTCCTCTGTGGGAATTTGAATGAAAAGATCGTTTGATTTGAGATAGCTCATTTTGGGTCAAGTTGGGTCAAGGTATTGAGGAAGGCTTTCAGTTGTCGTTTTTCTTCAGGAGTGAGGCGGACTCCGCCTTGCATGACATGATGCATCAAGGGACTGATGAATTCGGAATACTGTACGCTGTCGGAGTAGAAGTCGATGACTTCGTCGAGGGTGTGGAAACGACCGTCGTGCATATAGGGTGCAGTGAGTGCGATGTTGCGAAGGGTGGGCGCTTTGAAGTCGCCATGGTATTCGGCATCAAGTCCGTTGTTGTATAGTAGATGCGTGGTAAATAGGGTGTTTGTGCCACCACCATGGCAGTGGAAACAGTCGGCACCGTTCTCGGTGATGAAGAGCATGTAGCCGTTTAGCTCGTCTTGGTTGAGTTGTTCCTCTCCCCGCAGGTAACGGTCGAACTTGCTGTCGGCAAAGACGAGACTTCTGACATATTGTGCGATGGCTTTTTCAACTCCGTCAAAGGTGATTCTGGAGGTTCCAAATGCCTTGCGGAACAGCTCGGGATAGGGATCGGTCGCCTGAAGATAGCGGACCACCTCGGCGGTGTCGGCATTGATCTCCACAGGACTGGTGACAGCAGCATACACCATGTCTTCAAGGGTTTTTACTTGTCCCTTCCAACCTAGTCCTGTGGTGTTCCAAACAAGGTTGATGAGAGGCAGCATGGTGTGCTCGGTGCCCAAATGCTCCAGCGTGGCCTCGGGTCCGCCTTCAAAGCTGTATTCTGGATGATGGCAGGAAGCGCATCCCTTGGGGAGATGAGAGCTAAAAGCTGAGAGCTGAGAGCTGGAAAACAAAAGCTTTCCCAAGGCAACGCCTTCTTCCGTCATGGGATTGTCGGCCGGGATGTTGTTGGCGGTGGGGAAGTACAATGGCGTTGGCAACGCGTATGGCGTTGGCTGGTAAAACTCTTCCGTCTGGGGTTTGCAGGAGACGAGTGCCAGTAGTGCCGAGATAACGAACGTTGCGATGCGTCTCATAGATTCTCTTTGATCTCCGAGAGGGTTTTCTTGAAATTCTCCCAGGTCATGAAGTGGGGTTTGGGTGCAGCCATCTTCATGATTTGCTTGCTGATATCGGAAAGTGATTTCATATTGTCTGGGTTTTGGATGCTAAAGACATCGGCGCCGTTCTCACGTAGCTTGGCCTGGGCTGCTTGGTTTTGCATGATGGATGTTCCGTCGGTGTTGAAGTCATAGAGGTTGGGATTGCGGAACCAGTTGTCAATGATCATGATAAGCTTGGCCTCTGCCTGTTGATCGGAACGGACCTCCAGGTCGATGGGAAGGTTGACGGTGAAATGGTTGGGATAGAACTCAGTCAGCGTTTCATTTTGTCCTACGCCGAGATGGATGTTGACAGGGACAAGGTGATCGTCATCGTTCAACCATTTGCCATTGAGTTTCATATAATGGTATCCTCCTCCTAAAGGATCGGGCCAAAACATGTTCGATTCGGGTGGGTTGGTAAAATGTCCCGAGTAGTTGTCAGTCTCGTCGAGCCCGAAAGTGAAGCTGATGACACAATAGTGTCTTGCGGGAAGATTCTTTGAATGCAGGAGATGGGTCCCCGGGAGATCCGTGTCGATGTAAAAAATGTTGTTTTCGTCCCTGAAGGTGATCCGATCCCCATGGTCGTCCTGAAGCTTAATATTGGAGATAAACCACTGAATCTCATTGATCATGAAACGATTTCCCGCCTCATTGACATAGCAAACCGTATCGCAAACCAACGAACTGCCATTGATGGAATAATCAATGTGCAGATTGATTGCTCCTGTTTCGTTGGCTTTATGGCAAGCGTTGAAAAGAAGGAGACAGGCAATCATGATCCATGGCATTCGTTTCATTGGAGATGGTTTTGTTCGCAAAAGTAATGTTTTTTTTTAGGATATGGTTATCTTTGCAGCAAAATTCATGCTAAGATGACAAACGTAAATATCGGAGATAAAGTGAGTTTCCTTAACGCCGTAGGCGGAGGGATCGTTACAAAGATCATCGATTCAAGGATGGTAATGGTGGAGATTGAGGATGGTTTCGAATTGCCATGCATGATCTCCGACCTTGTGCTAGATTTCCGCAACCAGCCTTCACGGCAACAACAAATTGTGGACATCGTGCAACAAGAAATCAAGGAGAAGCAACTGGTGCAACGACAACAGGAGGAAGATGCCCGTCATGGCGGCTTGCGTCGTTTTGCCAAGGAGGCAGAGAAGGAAGGCGTGTATCTTGCCTTTGTGCCCCATGAGCAACAATGGTTGCTGACCGGTGCCATGGACGTGGTTTTGGTGAACCATACTCCTTACGAAATGCTTTATACCTTTACCATCAAGGAAGAAAGCCAATTTGTCAATGTGGATTACGGCCAGTTGGAGAAGTATGAGAAGGTAGTGGTGGAGACTATCTCGCGCGACGATTTGGAGTATTGGTGCAATGGCATTGTGCAGGCCATTTTCACTGCTGATACCACCGATGTGGTGCCTCTGCCTTTGAATGCCCCGTTTGCCTTGCGTTCAAACCGTTTCTTTAAGGAAGGCAGCTATTTAATGTCGGGTGTGTTGGGCGAGAAGGCTGTGACGGTTTGCTTGTCGGAACTGGTTGCCTTGAAACAGCATGATGCCGATTTCAACAAAATCATGAAAGAGGGAGTTGGGTCGCAGGCTCCCAAAAAGGATTTGATCAAGAAAGAAGCGCCCATCGACAAGCACAGGACGGGTCAAGGCGAAGCGACCGTGGATCTGCACATTGGTGAGCTCGTTGACAACATCGCTGGCTTGTCGAGCCACGACATGTTCAAGATCCAGATGGACTATTTCAAGAAGATGCTCGATAGTGCCATCGCTGCAGAATACACCAAGGTGACCTTCATCCATGGCGTGGGCAACGGCGTCCTGAAGAATGCCATCATCGAGGAACTCAAGCATTACAAGAATACGGAGAACCGCATGGCATCCATCGCCAAGTTTGGCGTGGGAGCGATTGACATAGTCATCACAGACAAGAAATGATGGTGGAAAACGGAAAACTGAAAACGGGTAACTGGGTGCTGCTGTTTATGTTGGCGGTTTTGCTGTCATGTACAGAGCAAAAAGATCCCCTCATTGGCCGATGGACGGTGGACAAGGTGAATGTGGAATTCGATGAGAGCAGGTCCACACCAGAGATGGTACGCCAGTTCGGTGAGATGGAAAAGGGCAATGTCATCGAAATCTCCAAAAACCATGAACTGCTGTTCATCACCGATGGAGATACCTTGAAGGCAAAATGTATGCTGGAAGGGGATCGGTTGCTTTGCGACGATAAACCTTTTGGTTTTCTGAAAGACAATAAGTTGATTACCGAGGAGGTTACCCCTCTTGGGAAAGTAGTGGTATATTATAGGAAGTGAACCCGCAGGGAATCGAACCCTGATCGAAGGAACCGGAATCCTTTATTCTATCCATTAAACTACGGGTCCGCAGCTTCAAAGCGCTGCAAAGATAAGAAAACTTTCTTTAGCTTTGCTTCAGCCGTTCCACAAACTCGTCGATGCGTCGCATCTCGTCGGCGATGGCGATTTTTTGAGGACAGTGCGACTCGCATTGGCGGCACCCGATGCAGTGGCTGGCTTGGCGTTCGTAAGGCACTTTGCTATCGTAGCCTAACAAGAAGGCACGACGATTTCGGCGATATTCCTCGGTTTCGGGGTTGCCTGCAGGCATGTTGCCTTCGGTGATGCAATCGTTGTAATGTGCAAAGATGGCCGGGATGTTCATGCCGTAAGGGCATGGCATGCAGTAGTTGCAGGCTGTGCATGGCACGGTCTTGAGTTCCACGAACTCCTCAGCGACTTTCATCAGGAACTCGTTCTCTTCAGCGGTAAGGGGACGTAGCGGCGAGTAGGTGGCTACGTTTTCCACCAAATGCTCCATGTAGGTCATGCCACTAAGCACCACCAATACGCCTTCGGGTGTTCCTGCGAAGCGGAAGGCCCAGCGTGCAACGGGGGTCTCGGGCTCGCGTTCTTTCATCTGCTTCACAATGAAATCAGGCTGTTTGGCAAGACGTCCGCCGAGTAAGGGCTCCATGATGACCACAGGGATGTTGCGGCGATGCAACTCCTCGTAGAGGTAATTGGCATTGACATTCTCAGGGTCGATGCGGTTGGCGTAGTTCCAATCGGCATAGTTCATCTGGATCTGGACGAAATCCCAGTGGTAACGACCTTCGTCATGCCATTGCAGCATGGTGTCGAATAGCTTCGCATCTCCATGGAAGGAGAAGCCTAAGTTGCGGATGCGTCCAGCTTGTTTTTGTTCCACTAACCAATCGAGGATGCCGTTGTCCATGAAACGGGTGTTGAACAATTCCATGCAGTCCATGTTGTCGTTCCAACCGCCGATGCTGTGTAGCAGCAGATAGTCCACATAATCGGTTTGCAGTTCCTTGAGCGACTTCTCGAACATGGCTTTGGAGGCTTCGGCACTCCAGGTGTTGGGTGAGAAATTGGAAAGCTTGGTGGCGATGAAGTAGCTTTTGCGTGGATGCCTTGACAGGGCGATGCCCGTGGATCCTTCGGAACGGCCACGGGTATAGACGGGGGCAGTGTCGAAATAGTTGACGCCATGTTCCAAAGCATAGTCGATCTCTTGGTTGACCATTTCCTGGTCGATTTGGGCATTGGGGTTTTGGCGCAGGTCGGCACCGTCCTCAATAGGAAGACGCATCATGCCATAGCCCAATAGGGAGACACGGTCGCCGCTATTGGGATTGACGCGATAGGTCATCTCACCTTGACCGTCGATGACATCAACAGGCATGACGGATGGCTTGTTATTTGGTTTGCAGGCGGAAAGCACCACCGAAGTTGCCACGGCAGCGCCGCCCATTTTCTTTATGAAGTCTCTTCTTTTCATGGTTTTAATCTACTCGGTGTGAAACATTTCCTTCTACGTAAATTGCGCTAAAAGGCCTTGAAGGACATAAGTTCTCGCAGGCGCCGCAGCCGATGCAACGGTTTTCGTTGACGGCGGGAATCATGACGGTCTGTCCATTGTGTTCGTATTCCACCATCTGAATGGCACCAGCGGGGCAGTGACGGGCGCAGTTGCCGCAACTGACACCGTCGGTGAGCACCACGCAGTTGTCCTTGATCCATACAGCATGGCCAACATGGATGGCAGTCTTTTCTTCTTTAGTAATGGGCTTGATGGCACTGGTGGGACATACTTGACTACAGCGTGTGCATTCGGGACGGCAGTAGCCGGTTTCGAACGACATCGTGGGCTGCATGAAGTGCATCAAGTCGGTTGAAGGACGCAACACATGGTTGGGACAGGCCGAAACGCAGAGTTGGCAAGCGGTGCAGTACTTCTGAATATGTCGGGAAGAGACGGAACCGGGCGGTGTGATAGGGGTCTGGCGTTTCGGAGCTTGTTTTTCGGTAATGACTGCCAAGCCTCCATCCACTTTCATCTCTGTTTGGGCAACGGCTGCTGTGGCGGTGGCCATGGCGGCACCTACGAGGAAGGAACGACGGCTTTGGTCCACTTCGTCATTGCGAGGAGCGTCAGCGACGTGGCAATCCACTTGTTGTCGAGTGTGGATTGCTTCGCTTCGCTCGCAAAGACGATAATGCAACGCATTGCCTTTGCATACGCCGATGCAATCGCCACAGACCACGCAGCGGGAGTAATCGACGCTACCCGTCTTGGAGTCGATGGCGCGCGACTTGCAGTTCTTTTCGCAGAGACCGCAGTGCTTGCACTTGTCCTTGTCGAACTGAATGCGAAATGCGGAGAATCGCGAGAAGAGGCCGAGGATGGTTCCCACGGGACAAATTGAGTTGCAGTAGGCCCTGCCGTAGAGGAAGGCCAACACCCCAAGAACCAGCATCACCACCCAGGCAATGATGGAAAGGGTAAGGTTGCGCATATAGAAGCTGGTGACGATACGGCCATAGTTGCCGTATGGCTCCAACAAGGTTGTAACCGGTACAAAGCCGAAGATCAAACAAATAAAAAAGATGACGCAGATGGTGTAACGCAGCCATTTGTGCTCTTTCACATAGCTGAAGCGGTTTTTCTTGAACTTACCGCCGAGCCAGCTGTAAATGTCTTGCATGATGCCCAAAGGGCAGATCACACTGCAGTAGATTCTTCCAAAGAGCAAGGTGATGATGACAAGTGCGGCCACCACGACGAATGGCATGGAGAGCAGGGCTGGAATGAACTGGATCTTGGCCGCCCATCCTGTCCAGTGGCTGACGCCGTAGCCAACGCCCACAAAGAGGAGCGTTACCATCAAAAGCATGATGATTGCCAGGGTGATTCTGAGTTTTCGTAACATAGTAATTTAAAGTTAGAAGTGATGAGTTGGGGGTGAGGAATGTATTATTGAATGATGATTTTTCTAGTGCCTTGTTTTGTCACTGCAATATAAACGCCAGGCCGTAATGAACTCGAGTTGACACGTTGTCCAGTGATGCTATAGAGGGTCGTGGTTGTAGGATCGATTTGTTGGGGGTCGATTACAATTTCTTCCAATCCAACATTGCCACCAATGAAGGGGATGAAGGTGACAAGGCCTAGACTCGGGTCGTCATGTTGGTGGAAGATGTGGTCTTCGATGCGTTCTGGATCTGTGGCGCCCCAATCGTTGCCAACAGCCATGAGGTTGCATGAGGAATTGTTGTAGAGATCGTAAATTACACCGCCATTGCCGTTGTCGTGGATCTCGTTGTGGCCCCAATCGTCTTCCGTCCCCATGTCGATGTCATGGTAATAGATGGCGGTGATGCCCCATAGGTTGCCGGTAATCACATTGTTGCGCAACACGGCTTTGTTGTCGGTTGATGATCCGTAAATTGAGATGCCACTGCCGCCATTCATCGGGTTGTCTTCATGATTGTTATTGATGAAACGGTTGCCAGTGATGACCGATGAAATGGTCTGTCCTTGTTGGTTGTAACCATAGCGGCCTTCGCGGATGATGTTGTCCTTCAGCAGCACTTTGGTTGATCCCACGCCCATGAGGTCGGCGACGGAGATGCCTCCGACATACCATGAAGCCATGATGGTATATATCTCATTCCCCACAATATAAATCGTATCTCTGCTTCCTGGGCCGAGGTTGATTTGGGGGCTGTTGATGCCATCAACATTGGTGTCGAACTCGCAATTCAAGATTTTCGGGGAAGCCTGCCCGTTGGCGGGTGAACTGATGGCGGTACCTTGATTCAGCATAAAATAGCAGTTTTCAATTACTGGATTGCAGTTGAAAATGTCAATGACCGCATTGCAGTAGTCCCTGGTGAAATACACGAACTTGACATCGTTGAAGTTCACATCAGACTCGATGACCTTGATGCCTGCGCCATCGGAAAAATACATCTTATTAATGTTGCAGCCCCTGGCGTTTTCAAAGCGCATACTGAACGGGTTGGTTTCAGCACCGTAAAGCTTGACTCTTTCAGCGTTAGTGCAGGTCATCGATCCGTTGATGGTGATGAGTATGCCTGGGGCATCGATTCTGGCCACTTGGTCATCAATCATCAAAATGTCGTTTCCTAAGATGGTCAAATCACCGTGGATGGTAAACACGTTGGCATTGTTGGTGACGACGCCATCGGTGATGGTGACAAGGTCGGGAAGGGTATAGGTGGTGCCATTGCCCGGACTGGTCCATTGGGCGTATGAAGAAAAAGCTAATCCAATGATTAACAGTAAACTAAGTAAAAATCTTCTCATAGAGGTGGGCTTTTAGGGATTGTTGTTGCAAATATGGGAAATAATCCTGGTTTTTGCAAACGAAAAAAGCCGCTGTAACAGCGGCTTTTTGTGGAAGTGGAGGGAGTCGAACCCTCGTCCAAACAAGGAACCCCCATGGTTTCTACATGCTTATTCCGCTGTTGGTTTTCGTGCCACGCAAGGGAACGGACGCCCTAAACGTGACCTTATCTCCTGAATCTCATCCGTGCGTCGGAGCTCCGCACGAACTATCCTGAAATTGCTTAGCACCTCGGACTCAGGCCGGAATCAGGCATCTCCACCTGCGAGATGTTTCGTCCTCCCACCTTGTGGGCGGATTAAGCCAATGACCTACTGTACTTCGATCAGGCAGCGAAAGCGTAGTTATTTTCGCCAATTAATTTTTTGTAGCCAGGATTTACGAGCTTCACCACAGTGCTCGGCATGCTTCCATGACAATCCATCTTGCTGTCAAAACCGGTCACCCCCAATATAGGTGAGAATTGAAAGGTGAAAGTTGAGAGACTTTTAGCTTTCAAAGAACCCGGTGCAAAAGTACAACAATTATTATTCCATCGCAAGGTGTTCCGTCGCTTTTTTGTCGATAGGTACCTTTCAATTTTCAATTCTCACCTCAATTCAGCGGATTCCCAAAGTGAATGACGTCATCCTTTGTGATTGTGCTGCCACAAAGAATCACGAGACGTTCCACAATGTTATGAAGCTCGCGGATGTTGCCCGTCCATTGGTACTGCTTCATTTCTTCCAAGGCATCGTCGGTGAATTTCGGGACGGTTTGTCCCATGCTGGCAGCGATGGACTCCACAAAACTGTTGACCAACAACGGGATGTCGTCCTTGCGTTCCCTCAAGGGTGGCACATGGATGACAATGACGCTCAAACGGTGGTATAGGTCCTCGCGGAAGGTGTTCTCTTCGATCATCTTCCTCAGGTCCTTGTTGGTGGCTGCAATGATACGCACATCAACGGGGATTTCCTTTTCACCGCCCACACGCACGATCTTGTTTTCTTGCAAGGCGCGCAGTACCTTGGCTTGGGCGGCCAGGCTCATGTCGCCGATTTCATCCAAGAACAAGGTGCCGCCGTTAGCCAACTCGAAGTCGCCCTTCTTTTGTTTGATGGCAGAGGTGAAAGATCCTTTTTCATGGCCGAACAATTGACTCTCGATGAGTTCAGCTGGAATGGCGGCGCAGTTGACCTCGATGAAGGGACCGTAACGGCGTGCGCTCAATTCATGCAGTTGTTTGGCTACCAGTTCTTTGCCAGTGCCATTCTCGCCTGTAATGAGAACACGGGCGTTCGTGGGCGCCACCTTCTCAATCATGTCGCGTACTTCCATCATGGGTGCCGACTGGCCAACCATCTCGTTTTGGCGACTGATTACCTTCTTCAGGGCTTTGTTCTCCGAGCTGAGGTTCCGCTTTTCAAGGGCATTGCGGACTGTTATGAGCAGTTCATTTAGATCGGGTGGTTTCCGGATGAAGTGATAGGCACCTTTCGTAAAGGCTTCAACGGCGTTGTCAATGGTGCCGTGTCCGGTAATCATGATAACGGGCGTGTCGCTTATGGCTTTTACTTGTTCCAACACTTCTATGCCATCCATGCCATCCATCTTGATGTCGCACAAGATGGCATCATACTCTTGCTCTTTGATCATCTCCATGGCGGTCTGTCCATTGCTGGCATCGTCCACCAGGTATTTCTCGTTTTCCAAGATGTCCCGAAGCACACGGCGGATGGGATCCTGGTCGTCTATGATTAAGATTCGTGGCATTGTTGCAATTCTTTTCATGGCAAAAATAATTATTTTTGTGGGTCAAAACACCGCCGATGAAACATTTTCTTTTGACGATATTGCTTTTTATGTCTTTTGTGCTGTTGGGAGGACAACATGAGACGCTCAACTATCCTTGGGTAGGAGGCCTCAATGCCTGTCAGTTTGGGCGGATGGACTTGGACGGCGACGGCATGAAGGATTTGCTGGTGTTTGATCGGCATGGCAATCGATTGTTGTGTTTTTTGAACGAAGGCGGCTTTGGAACGATTGACTATCAATACACCACTCAATATGATGCGGTTTTTCCAAGGCTGAGCGATTGGGCCATTTTTGCGGATTATGACGGTGATGGTCGCGAGGACATCTTCACCTATTCCAAAGGCTGGGCGGGTATCAAGGTGTTCCACAACAATTCGACTCTTGGAAACATTGCTTTCGAATCGGCGGTTTATCCCTATTTGACTTCATATCAGGGAGGGGGCGAAGTAAATGTCCTTGCCACGGATGCTGACTATCCGGGCATCGTTGACCTTGACGGCGACGGCGATCTGGACATCCTGACTTTCGGCGTGATGGGCGTTTTCATCGAAAAGCATTTGAATCAATCGATGGAACGCTATGGCTGCCTTGATTCGCTGGTGTTTGAGCGGACGGATTTATGTTGGGGTAGGGTGGCCGAAAGCGAAGAGGACAACCTGATGTATCTTGACACTTGCCTCTTTGGGTATGGCCTTGTAGTGGAAAAGAACGATTTCCGGCATCGCGGAGCCACTGTGACGGTGCGTGACTTGACGGGTGACGGCTTGCTTGATTTGCTATTGGCCGATGTGGATTTTCCGGGATTGACCATGCTCGTGAACGGCGGCGATGATACCAATGCCTTGATGGTCCAGCAGATGGATTATCCCCCAAGCAATCCTGTCAATCTCTATTCCATGCCAGTGCCTTTCTTTACTGATATCAACAACGATGGTGTGGATGATCTGTTGGTTTCGCCTTTTGATCCCGATCCGATGGCTTCCGAAGGGGTTGGGAGTGTTTGGCTCTATTTAAACCATGGCACCAATGCAAATCCTGATTTTCAACTCTATACCAAGTCGTTCCTGCAAGAGACGATGATCGACGTCGGCAAAGGTGCCTATCCGAAGTTCAAGGATTGGGACGGCGATGGGTTGCTCGACCTTTTGGTTGCCGACATCAACGACCGGATTACGGTTTTTAGGAATGTGGGTTCGTCTCAAGAGCCTGCATTTGAGCAGATGAGCGATGTGTCGTGGGATGAGTCGGGATGGTCTTCGCAGTGTTATTTCGATGTGGATCAAGATGGAGTGTTGGATTTGGTGGAAGGCAATGCATCGGGGAAGCTTACGGTGTATCATGGCAATGGCAGCGGCTTTGATTGGGTCACGGATTTCTGGGGAGAGGTGGATGTGCGTGACTATAGCACTTCCTATTATGGTTACAGCGTTCCTTGCTTGTTTTATTACCAGAACCAATTACTGCTTTGTGTAGGCTCGGAACGAGGGAAGCTGTTTTTGTATAAAGTGTCGGATAATCCTGTCTTTGAGGAGGTGGGCTATCTTTGGGATGAACTCTGCGATGGCATGCCGGAAAGCTTTGGGATGCGTTCCGCCGCTGCGGTGGCCGACCTTGATGGAGATGGCCGGTTGGAAGTGGTGGTGGGCAATTTCGGTGGAGGACTACAGCTCTATAATGCAGACATTCCCGTGAATAACCTGGAGGTTTCGGAATCCCCGAATGATGTTGAGGTGTTGGTGTTCCCTAATCCGGTTCAATCACAATTGCATATTGTCAGTCCACTTCGCTACGCTCGCAATGACGTTCGGGTCTTTGATTTAATGGGTAGAGTGTTAATTGAGCAAAAACTTGGCTCTCAGGAAACGACCATTGACGTTTCTGACTTGGATCCCGGAATCTATTTGCTGTCCTTGACTTTGGATCGCGGCGTGGTGAACCGTATTTTCCTCAAACGGTAGTTGAGGGTGGCCTTGAGTTTGACGAGGATGTCGCCGCCGATGATGCCGTCGATGGATGGAAGGCCAAGTTTCCGATAGTTTTCATGGATGTTCTCCAGGTCGAGAGCGACGGCTTCATAATCCTTTATTTCGATGTCGCCCAATGCCAATGAATTGATGATGAAAGTGGAGCTTTCAAGGTCGTTGCCGCCCACACCGGCGGTGATGCCTTCCTTTTTCTCGAAAGCTGGGTTGTCGATGAATTTGGTGATGACGTTGGGATCGAACACCGAGCGCGAAGCGCCGGTGTCAATCAAGAAGTTGGCTTCCATGCCATTGATTTTGCCTTGGATCATGACATGGAAGCCTTCTCCTTCGATATCCAACAAACGAATGGGAATCTGCATTAAAGATTGAGGTTAGTTTTAACGTTGAAACGGTCGTAGAAGTCTTTGATGACTTGAACGGCTTCTTCAGCGGTGTCCACTACATGGAAGATGTCGAAGTCCTCTTCCTTGATCATCTTTTCTTTCAGTAGGGTGTTGTTGAACCAGTCGATGAGCCCCTGCCAATAGTCCTTGCCGACAAGCACTACGGGGAAGTCGGAGAGTTTCTCCGTTTGGATGAGGGTGAGTGCTTCCGACATCTCGTCGAGGGTGCCGAAGCCGCCAGGCATGGCAATGTAGCCTTGGGCATAGCGCATGAAGATGTTTTTGCGGACGAAGAAGTAGTTGAAACGTATGTTTTTGTCGAAGTCCACGTAGTCGTTGCATTTGCCTTCAAAAGGCAGCACGATCTCCAGTCCCACGCTGGTTCCGCCAGCCTCTTGGGCGCCTTTGTTGCCTGCCTCCATGATGCCGGGGCCGCCTCCGGTGATGACACCAAAGCCGAGTTTGGTAATGCCACGGGCGATATCCTCGGTCATCTTATAGTATTTGTCTTCCGGTTTGGTGCGGGCTGAGCCGAAGATGGCCACACAGGGGCCTATCTTTGACATCTTCTCCATGCCGTCCACGAATTCGGCCATGATTTTGAATACCGACCATGAGTCGTGGGTTTTGACATCGTTCCAGGATTTGGGCTGGAAGCTCTTTTGGATGATTTTTACTTCTCTTTCGGTGATGGGCATGATTCTTAAGTTGAGAGTTGAGAGTTGAAAGTTGATAGTTTTTTATGGAAACACTTGCTATTTGGCAAATCTTACGTATTTTTGCATCCGAATGCGAATGTAGCTCAGTTGGTAGAGCATCAGCTTCCCAAGCTGAGGGTCGCGGGTTCGAACCCCGTTATTCGCTCCCAGTTAAAACAATGTAGAGACGCGCTTTGGCACGTCTCTACGTTTTTTAATGGGTCGTCTTAAGCCATGGGAGTTCCGCACTCTGGGCAGAACTTGCCAGTGGTCTCAGTACCGCACTTCGGACATTTCTTTGGACCCTCGTCGGCAGGAATCGGAGTGCCGCATTCGGGGCAGAACTTGCCGGTGGTCTCAGTACCGCACTTCGGGCACTTCTTGGCTGCCTTCGGAGCCGGAAGCGGTTCGCCGCAGTTGGGGCAGAACTTGCCGGTGATGGGGGTGCCGCACTTCGGGCAAGGCACGCCTTGTGGTTGAGGAGCAGCTTGTGGCTGATACTGTTGTTGCGGATGCTCAGGTGGCATCATGCTGCCGCCCATCATGTTTCCTGCAGTACCGAAGCCCATGCCGGCCATGCCGATACCCATGAAACCAGCGCCAGCACCTGCTTCGTTGCCAGCGGCAGTCCGCATGGTGCCGAGCATGCTGCCTCGTGCTTGAGCGGCGTTGGCACCAGCCTCGAACTCGTCGATCTTTTGTTGGCTCTTCTCATCCAGGGAGACGGACTCGATGATGAAGCTCACCAGACGCACGCCACGTGCACGGATGTCAGCGTCAAAGACGTTCTCATCCATGAGTTTCTTCATCTCGGCAGTCTTGCTGGGAAGTTCGAGTGCTCTCACTTGGTTTTCTTTGGTGCCGTAGGCGTTGATAACCGCTTGCAGGGCGGCTACTACTTCGCTGCGCATTTGCTCGGTGAGGGCTTCTTTCTTCACGATGTTTCCAACACTGGCATATTGGCGCATGAACAAGGCCATGTCGTCAAGACGGAAGGTGTATTTGCCATAGCAGCGGATGTTCAATGAAAGCGGTGTCTCGCGACCGTTGGCAGGATTGAAGCTACCGTGATCCCAATCTTGGAAAATGATAGGCGTGGCGGTGCCGAACTTGTTGCCCATGATTTCCTTAATGTTGAAATAGAATATGGCCTGCTCCTTGGCGGGGGTTCCACCGTAGGTGAAACGCTGCCACATTTCCTTGAACACGGGGCCGAACTGACCACCGAAGAACGAAGGTGATGAGGATTGGTCAAAGGTGTAAACACCCTCTTCGGCAGTGGCGTCAAGGATGCTACCGGTGTCGTAAATCACGGCCACTTGGCCGGGAGCCACGATGATACGGCTGCCTTTGGAGATCTGTCCAGACTTGGTGGTCTGTTTCACCATCAAGGTGTCCATGTCCATGTTGTCACATTTGATAAGATCCAACCATTGGTCGCGCATTGTGCTGCCAACAGCTCCTGCAATTGCTTTAATAAGTCCCATGTTGTTTACTTTTTAATTGTTATTGATATGAATTGTTGATTGATTTCTAAACTTTCAGCCTCTTGAGTGGATATCGGTCAAGACCCAGTCGTGTTCGCCATTGGTGACAACGCTACCGCAGTAGGGGCATTGTCCCGCTGAGGTGATTTCAGTAGGAGCGCCGCAGTTGGGGCAGTTGGTAATGGAGTTGCCTTTGCGGGTCGGGTCGGTCTTCACGCCTGCCTTACGGTTGAACACCATTTCATATTTCATGTACCAATCGCGGTTCGGGTCGCTCTCCAGCACCTTCTTGGTGGCATCGTCGATGATATAGTCGCGCATGATGGCATTGAGCCAAACCACGAGGACCTCCTTATCGCCGTCCTCCCTAAAAGAATTCAGCGAGCAATGCTTGATGCCGATTTTCTCGATTACATTGGTCTTGCCCAAGCGGATGTATTCGTCAAGTTGTTGTTTATGTTGGTTAAACAGCGTCTCGCTTTCAAAGGGGCGGATGGGTTTCCAGTCCTTGGTGGTCCAAGCCTGCTGGATGTTCATGAACACCTCGCGAGCGAAACCGATGAACTTGTCGGATGAGAAGGCGGGGTCGATGGATTGGATTTGGGATGCAACCAAGGCGCTGTTGTCGAATGTGACGTCGTTCTGGGCTTGGTAGTTCACCTGTTGGTTGATGTATGTAGAATCGGAACCTTGTTTCTTTTTCTTTCTTTTGAGAATGAAATAAGCGATCAGGATGATGACCAAAACAATGATTCCAGTCTTCGGGTCGTCGATAAACAAGCCTAACAAGTAACCGACCAAGGCTCCCAAACCGTCATCGCCGCCGAAATCACTACCTCCGGAACTGTAGCGATTCTGGTTGCCAACGTCAGCAAAGGCGAATATAGAAGCTAAAAGGCTTAATGCCAACAAAATAAATGGCAGATGTTTTCTAAGTCTTCTAAAAATATCCTTTCTCATGGTAAAAGTATTGAAAAGCAAAGATAACAAAAAATCTAAAAAAATGCACGTTGTCCGAAAAATTCTCTATCTTTGCAGCCGCAAAGGGAGTTTAGCTCAGTTGGTTCAGAGCACCTGCCTTACAAGCAGGGGGTCGCTGGTTCGAATCCAACAATTCCCACGCCAAAAACGAACAAGGAGCCGTGAAAATCACGGCTCCTTGTTTTTTTGTCCAGAAAAGTGACGCCTATTCCTTATAGACTTCAAGGATGTTTACAATGTTGTCTCCGTAGGGGCCTTCAACCCATACGCGTCCAACCTTTTCGTCCACTTTCTTGATCTTGTAACCCGTCTTGTAGCTGCTGGTGAAGATGGCCATCACTTCGTCGCCGGCTTTCAGGTTCTGCTTCAGCGGGACGACTTTGCAGGCGCTTCTCTTGAACACTTTGATCTTTCCGGCAAAGCCTTTCAACAACACTTTGTCGTCGGTGCAGTTGATGAGCACACCAGCTTCGTAGCTGCCGTCGCCGGTGACCACGATCTGTGCGCCGGGTTGCCATTCGCCGTCCTTCAAAACGGTGAAGGTATTGGGCTTGATCTGTTCGTTGGCATGATCCTGGGCAAAGCCTGTGCCGTCATCTTTGTAGCTCAAGTCGAGGTAGTCCACCTTGGGTGACTCGGGGTTGGAGGCGTCGGTGACGATGGCACGCTCCATGCCTGAACCCGATTGCCACCAGGTCAGGAGGATGTCGCCCTTCTTGGCTTTCTGTCCACCGGGAAGCGGGATGATGAGTGCGTTGGGCATCTCGACCTCAGAGCCGAAATCGCTGACCATCGAAGTGGTCTCGCCAACGCTCTTAACCGTAGTGTTATAGAAGATATAGGTTTCGTTGGCGGGATTGTCGGACTCTTGAAGCTTCTTGGGATAGAAAGTATGGATGGAGAGGGCCGATTGGTCCTCTTCAAGATCTTCGTTTTTAATGCCTTCAGGAAAATCCCAAGGGAAGACGGGTTCTTTTACTTCTTCTTGGACTTCAACAACTTCAGTTTCAGGTTGCTGGACTTCAGTGTTGTCATTCTTGTTTTCTTTAGGCGTGGCATTGCCACAACCGACCATCGTCAAAGCAAATGGAATTGCAATGGCTAACAAAAGGTTTTTCTTCATGATAAAATAGTGTTATTTGGATTGTTTGATGATCTTTTGATTGACGAGTTTGCCGTCTTGGGTCAAGCCTTGGAGAATGTACAGGCCGGGTTGCAGCTCTTCAACATTATTAATTTTGACTAGCTGGCCGCTCATGTTATAGACCTTCAAGAGGGTGACGATGGCCTCGCTTGTATTCTCTGCGATAGAAGTCACATCAACATGCACATAGTTGTCTCCTGAGGGTGTCAAGGCGAAGTCGGACTCGCAATGGTCATAAACCGCGGTGAGTTTATAAATGTAGTCGCCCGGTTCGAGTTCATCGAAATAGGAGGTGTATTCGGGATCGATTTCAATGACTTCCTTTAAGCCTTCACGATAGAGGTTGTAGTGGAGTGGGCGTGTTATTGGTGCATCCCATGAGAGCATGGCTCCGAACGCAACATCCGTGTAGCTATATGAACCCTCGAAGTTTGTCGGTGGATAGCAAGGCTCGGGTGGCGTGGGAGGGGTGATTTCACCCATGGTACCGTCTTGTCCGATGTTTTGGCCGTAGAGGCCGCCAGGACCGCCTCCGGTGACAGCGCCTGTTGAATTAACCCATGCGACGATGTTTTGTCCGCCATGGAAACCGGTGCTGTTTTCATCCCCGGTCTTGGAATAAGTGCTTGAGCACATCTGGGTGGCCCAAATCTCGTTTCCCTCCATATCGAACCCTCTGGCCTCCACTGTTGAGGCCGTGCTTGTTTGTGTAAGCCCTTTGTGATAAATCACGGAGAAGCCATCACCATATTCAAAGGCGTCTATTCTGTAGCCACCGCAGGGTATGGTTCCATTGTCGAGGATCATAATGCCATCACCCCAAGGTTTGTCGCCGTTAGAAGTGATACGGTTGATGAAAACCTTGCAATTGGCTTGGTACTGTTCGTCGGTTTGTTCATAAACGAGCAGCAGGTCGTGGCTGAAAGGATCGACCGTGCCGTATGCGGTAATGTAGAGGTTGTCATAGTCTGTTGAATGTACGGGTGTTCCGATAGTACCCGTCATGGTTGAGGCTCCGTTTTGGTTGAAGTGGAACACATAAACATTGAAATTACCAATGGCAGGATGCCAAATGTAAACGTAACCACCGCCCATGCCGTCGGATATGGCATTATGGATATAGGTCGATTGGAAAGTTTGGGAAGACATCAACAATGTTTCGGGACTGAACTGTGTGCCATCAGGGTTATAGCCAGCAACAAAAAGTTCCTTGTCGGTATAAAAACCGTTGCCGATTTTCTCGTAGGTCACGAAAACCTTGTTGTCGGTGCCCAGTGTGAGTTGTCCGAACACACATTTCTGTCCGCCATTGTCGGAAATGGTGATGACAGGGCCTGTAGTATTGTTGAGATACTGCAGATAGAGGTTGTTGTAGTCAAAACCTAATGCCCATATACCGCCGTCGTTGGTGGCAATTACCTCGACGCGCGAGAAGCCGAGTCCGCCGAAAAGCTGAACGCCTTGCTCACCCCAAGGGAAAGTGCCGTCGGGATTGATTTTCACTGCGTATGAATGATCGTCATCCGCTGCGAAACAACTGATCACGCCACCATCAGTAGTGGTTGTCATGGCAAAGCCTTGGCTGTATGATGCAAACTGATGGCCTGCAATATGGATGCCGTCAGGGCCCCATTGTGGTTCACCAGTGAAATTCAGGCGTTGCAGGGTAGGTGACCAACCGTTGCCACCGACAAAGCTGCTCCATTGCAAATATGTGTCGCCAGTATTGGTGTTGGTGGCGAGATAGATATCTCCTGCATCGGCAGAGGTGTTGGCGATGAAGGTGTTGTTAACCGGATCGTTGACCCACTGCGCTTGCGAGACCGTAAAGGCCGTCAAAGCTATGAAGAGTAAGGTGAGCTTTTTCATATCTGATTTTTTTGATGGTTTCTTTTCGCAAAATTATAAAAAATCGTTTCTTTGCAAAAAGAAAAACGCATTATGATGGAAGAGTTTACCCAAAAAGAGAAGGAAGCGGTCGTTAGCGTACTTTGTGTCTTGACGAAAGTGGACTATCGGGTTCGCGACAAAGAAAATCAGGTACTTGAGACGTGTATCAAGGAACTGGGATGCGATACGGAGTCGTTTCAACCTATTCCCAGGAACCAGTTGGAGAAACAAGCTTACGAGACGCTCAAATCGATGTCGAAAAGGAAAAAGCGCGTGCTCTCTCGGATGATGACGAAAATAGCCCGTTCCGACGGACATTTCGGTCCACTGGAACGGGCTTTTGCCATTGAAATCATGGAGATGTGCGACATCCCCTTCGTTCATAGATAGCTTACTTGATGTTCGGCTCTTCCAATCCGAGGTGCTTTTTGGCATCGACGCGCTTCAGGATGATGCCGATAATCAAAGCGGCAACACCGAGGCAGGCCAACATGACCAACGGCCAGGTGTAGTTGAGTGCCACCGGGTCATCGACTCCGGGATTGGTGTTTTCCAAAACCTTGCCAATAAGTAACGGGAACAGCCACAAGCCGATGTTCTGGATCCAGAAAATCAAGGCGTAAGCTGAGCCGATAATCTTTTCATCCACCAACTTCGGTACGCTTGGCCACAAGGCGGCAGGCACCAGCGAGAACGAGGCACCCAACACCAGGATGGTCAGGTAGGCAATGACGACACCGCCAACTGCGTTGCCCTTGAACATGGGCAGGATGAAGGCGAAGGTGAGGTGGCAGATAATCAGCAACAACGAACCGATCATCAGCATGGAAGCAGCTTTACCCTTGTTGTCAACATAGCTGCCAAGGATAGGAGTGATGGCAACGGCCAGCAGCGGGAACACAGCAAAGATGGTCTCGGCGGTGCCACGCATGTAACCCATATAGCAGTAAACCACCAAAGCGATGACGGCGATGGCCATCAAGCCGAACTTCATGCCTTTCTTCTTCGAGAAGTTGCTGGCGAAAGAGCATACAGCCACGACAAGCATGATGATGTATTGAACGATGGTGACAGTGTCGCCAGCCCAGAAGGAACCAGCGGCGGGCTCAGTCAAGGTCAGGTTGCACTGCAGCATGTTGACGGCGTACTTCTGGAAGGGGAAGATGGCTGAGTAGTACAGCACGCAGAGCAGGGCGACCAACCAGAATCCAAGACTTGAGAGGATCTTGCCAATGTCGGATACCTTGAAAGGATCGTCTTTCTCTTCGGCTTCGCCGGTCTGCTTGTCGAGTTTCTTGTCCATGAAGAAATACACAATGAACATGATGAGGGCAATGCAAAGCAGCACCACACCGAATGCCACGGAACGGCTCACGTTGATGGAACCACCGAGACGGGCAAAGTAAGGTGAGAAGATCATGCAGGTGGCAACACCCAAGCGAGCCAAGGCCATCTCGGAACCCATAGCCAGAGCGGTCTCACGTCCTTTGAACCATTTCACGATACCACGGCTTACCGTGATACCAGCCATTTCAGTACCGCATCCGAAGATCATGAAACCCACAGCGGCCATCTTGGCAGAGGCGGGCATGCCACGGTAGAACGGTGAAACGCCCAACTCCTCGAAGCCGGGGATGTAGTTGAGGTTGTTGGTAAACCAAGTCTCCAGTCCGCTGCCGTAGAACGACTCGCTGACGGCGTAATACTTGATCAATCCGCCAACCAGCATGACGGCACCGGAAAGCACAGCGGTGAAACGCACGCCCATCTTGTCGAGAATGATACCGGCGAAGATGAGGAAGAACACGAAGACGTTCAAGAAGGTTTCAGCGCCCTGCATGGTGCCGAAAGCGAGGCTGTCCCAACCGCGTTCGGTTTGCATTAAGTCCTTGATGGGTGAGAGAATGTCCATAAAGATATATGAACAAAACATGGCCAAAGCCAAAAGCAACAAGGCAATCCACCTATAGGTGGGGTTGTCTCTCATGGTGAGTTTTTCTGTCATTTGAATAGATATTTAGTTGTTCAATTATTCAGTTGTTCAGTTTATTCGGGGAGTTGAACCACTTCTTTGTGATAGCCCTGGAGAATGATCTTGGCCATGTCGGCGAGGTCTTGTCCCGTGATGCTGTTGACAAGTTCGTCATAACCTTGCATCAGGTTGATGCCGTCGCGGAGCTGGGTCTGGATGCAATTCATCCAATAGCGGTTGTTTTCCATATCCTCGGCATGTTGCTTGATCTTGTATTCCTTGACCTTCTTAAGATCCTGCTCACGCGGTCCTTCGTTGGCGATGCGCTCAAATTCCACCTTGGCGATGTCCATCAGCTTGGCATACATCTCTTTGTTGGTCTCGAAACCGATCAGCATCAGGAAGGTGCCTTTAGGATATTGTTGGATCATGCCGTTAACGCCAACGCCATAGGTTCCTCCCTCATCCTCACGGATTTTCTCGGTGTAAACGATATCCAAAACGTCCTTCAAGAGTCCTATCTTCATGAGGTTTTCAGGAGTGTAGTCCATGTCACCGTTATAGAACATGTAGCAGGTGGCCTTGGGGTTCTCCATGGCTTTCTCGTAGTGGCAGATGTAGTCTTTCTTCGGGTAGTTGCGGCCATTGTCCATCCAGGTCTCGTCGTTTTTGACGGCTTTCATTCCACCAAGATATTGTGCAACCAGCGGTTCGAAGGTTTCAGGATTGATGTTGCCGACAAAGGTGAAGACGAAGTTGTTGGGGTCGGCGAAACGTTCGGCAGCCATCTGAAGGCCTTTAGCATAGTCGATCTTGTCATAATCCTCGGCTTTCATGCGTTTGTTGAGAGGATGGTTTCCATAAAGCACTTTGACCAAGCTGTCGCTGAATGCGGTCATGGGATCGGATTCGATATTGGCGAGCATGGCCTTGTTGCGGGTAAGATACGACTGGAAGGCCTCGTTATCGCTGCGCAAGTTATTGAAGTATAGATAGGTAAGCTGCAGCATGGTCTCCAAATCCTTGACGGAGCAGTTGCCGCTGATGCCTTCAGTGTAGTTGTTGATATTGGGATTCACCCTGACGCGTTTTCCGGCGAGAATCTTCGGAAGGTCGATGGCGCTGAAGTTGCCCACGCCGCCGAGGGTCATAATGGAGTTGATTTCCTGAAGGGTGTAGGGGTCGTTTTGATCCAAGACCGAGAGTCCACCAAAGCTGTAGGCGTTCATCATGATTTCGTCATCCTTGAAATCGGTGCTCTTGTAAACGACTTTCACGCCGTTCTTCATAGTGAGCATGGTGGCATCGAATTCCTTGAGCAGTTCGCTCTTGGCAATCTTACCGGGTTCGGGAAGATTGGCAAGCAGCGGCTCGTTGGAGACGGTTTCCTGATAGGCTTCCACCTTCATGTCGTTGGCATTGTTGAAGAGGCTGAGCAGTTCTTCTTTGTTCGGTAAAACTTCACCTTCCTTCTCGGGTCCGGTAAGCACCATCACGATGTTGTTTTCGGTAACCATCTCTTTGGCGTATGCGTTGATGGCTTCCAGAGGCAGGTTGGGAAGGATCTGCTGGATCAGCGAGTATTCAGTTTCGATGCCCATCATGGGTTCGTTGGTGAGGAAATGGGAGAGCATCGGGTTGAAGTAACGGCTGGTCTCCTGTTTGTTGCGTTCTTCGTATTGGGTTTCGAATTGGCGGAGCATGTCGGCTTTGGCGCGTTCAAATTCCGAGGTGGTAAAACCGAATTCCTTCATGCGGTTGCTTTCGGTGACGAGAGCAGTCATGGCTTCGTCAATGCCGTCTTTATCCTTGGCTGCAGCAGCAATGGTCCAAGCGTCCTTGGTGTTGGAAATCATGAAGGTGCCGTAGTAGCCGTAGCCATAAATGAACGGAGGATTGGGCTTCTGTGTCAGTTCTTGCAGGCGGGTATTGAACATCTGCGAGATCAGACGCTCGACGATGGTGCCGATCCAGTAGTTGACGTCTCCACGCATTTCGACGGGCGTGATGTCATGTTTGTAGGAGATGGAGATGTCGTAGCTGGTTTCCTCTACGTCGGTAGCGATGGTCACAATGGGCTCTTCGTTGTCGGCGACAGGGAAATAGACGCGCTCGGCGGGATTCACCGGAGCCGGGATGTCGGCGAACATTTCCTTCAGGCGGTTTTCAATTTGGTCCACGTCGATATCGCCGATGACGATGATGCCTTGGAGGTCGGGGCGATACCACTTGTGATAGTAGTCGCGAAGATATTGGTGGTCGAAGTGGGCGACGACTTCCTCAGTACCGATGATGGGCATGGGGACGCCGTAAGGGCTGTTGGGATAGATCTCGGGCAAAATCTTGTCGTAAATACGCATCTGGGCACCCTGTCCCTGGCGCATCTCTTCAAGGATGACGCCGCGCTCGCTTTCGATCTCGTCATCTTCGAGAGAGATGAAACTCGACCAGTCGTGCAGCACCAGCAGGCAGGAGTCAACCAGACCGGGATTGGTGGTGGGCACGTTGTTGAGCATATAGACGGTTTGCTCGAAGCTCGTCCAAGCGTTGACATTGGTGCCGAACTTCACACCGTTGCGCTCCATGTAGTCAAGCATGGCTTTCTTGGGGAAGTGTTCCAGACCATTGAAGGCCATGTGTTCCAAGAAGTGGGCGAGGCCGCGTTGGGTCTCTTCTTCAAGAATGGAACCGACTTTCTGCGCGATGTAGAAGTTGGCGCGCTGGGCAGGCTTCTCATTGTGACGGATGAAATAGGTCAATCCGTTGTCAAGTTTGCCAGTCCTGACATAGGGATCCAACGGTGTTGGCATGGCTTGCTGTGCCGAAGCCATCATGCTTGCGGCCAGTACAGCGAAAAGTGTTAAGCTTAGTTTTTTCATGATGTAATGATTTAGTATAAATGAACTACATATTTCTCTTCGAAGTAATCTTCTTTAAAAAACTTTGACACAGGCGTTTTCAGATAATGCCAGTATTTTGCAATAGCCTTGAATTCTTCTTTGAGGTCTCCACCTTTCAGATAGAGGATGCCTCCCGCCTCAACATCGCCTCGGATTCTCAGTTTGTTGCCAGCGAGATTGGCAATCTCGGGCAAGGTCATCACGGCGCGACCGGTGACAATGTCAAACTTGTCTTTCACTTCCTCAGCGCGTTTGTGTTCCGCTACCACATTCTTCAACCCAATGGCATCTTTGACGGCATTTACCACGGTGATTTTCTTGCCAGTGCCGTCGATGAGGTAAAACTCCGTATCGGGAAACAGGATGGCCAATGGGATGCCGGGAAATCCTCCTCCTGTGCCGAGATCCATCACTTTCATGCCTGGAAGCATCTCGAAGTATTTCGCTATGGCTAGTGAATGCAGTACATGGTGCTCATAAAAATGGTCCATGTCCTTTCGGGAGATGACATTGATCTTGCTATTCCACTCCAAATACAAGGATTTCAGCTGGTTAAACTGATCCTTCTGCGTTTCCGACAGGGTCTTGAAATAGTCGAAGATAAGTGATGTATCCATGTGCTATTACTAAAACTTACAAAAATAGGAATTTATTGAATACGGCTGACAGATTATGAAAATTTTGTATTTTTACATCCTCAATTTACCTATCGTCATGCTGAAACGTTTCATCTTGTTATTATTGTTTGCACCCCTTGCCTTGATGGCGCAGAAGATTACCGTGGAAGAGTATATCGAAACTTACAAGGACATTGCCATGAGGGAGATGAAGGAACACAAGATCCCGGCTTCCATCACCCTTGCCCAAGGCATCATTGAGTCGGGTGCGGGCAACAGTGCATTGGCTCGAGAGGCGAAAAACCATTTCGGCATCAAGTGCCACAAGGGCTGGACGGGAAAGACCTATACCATGGATGACGATGCCAAGGATGAGTGCTTTCGCAGGTACAAGAAGGCAGAGGATTCGTATCGCGACCATTCGGAGTTTTTGACAAGCCGTAGCCGTTATGCCGGTCTGTTTGAGCTTGACATCATGGATTACAAGGCTTGGGCCAGGGGGTTGAAGGCGGCTGGCTATGCCACCAGTCCCACATACGCCACTGCCTTGATCAACCGCATCGAGATGAACAAGTTGTATCTGTACGACCAGATTGCCATGGGTAAGATCTCCGAAAAAGAGGCAAAAAAGAAGATGGCAGCCGTTGAAGAGCAAACTGTCGAGGAGGGACTCGCCACACTTGAACTGGCCTATTCTCCCGTGGACCGTTCGGTGTTTGAGCTGGTTGATATGACGGAGGACAAGCGTTTCATCTATGAAAACAACCATGTACGCTTTATCTTTGCCAAAGAAGGGGAGACCGTTGAGAGTCTGGCGAAGGAGCTGGGCATCCGAAAGAAGAAACTCTGCAAGTACAACCTAATCAAGCGTCCCGACGAGATGGTGTTCCACCAGGGCGACGTGGTGTATTTGGAGCAACTTCGCAAGAAAAACTGGAAAGCAAAGAAGTATGTCACCATGGGCGGTGAGACCGTGCGCGACATTGCTTTGCGTTTTGCCGTGCGACCCGAAAAAATCATGAAGCGTAACCGTCTGGAAGAAGGCGCTCCGTTGAAGGCAGGGCAGAAGATCAAACTAAGATAAAGACGGGATTCTTCCTCCCATCACAGCTCTTTTTTCAAATAAAGCCCAGTGTAGCTGGTAGGGCATTGTGCCACCTCCTCAGGAGTACCTTGGCAGATGATCTCGCCGCCGCGGTCGCCGCCTTCGGGACCCATGTCGATGACGTAATCAGCCAGTTTTATCACATCCATGTTGTGCTCGATGATGAGCACGGTGTTGCCTTTGTCGACCAACTTGTTCAGCACATTCATCAAGACCTTGATGTCCTCGAAATGCAAGCCTGTGGTGGGTTCATCCAGCACATAAAGGGTTTTGCCCGTGTCGTGTTTGGAGAGTTCAGTGGCCAATTTCACTCGTTGAGCTTCGCCGCCTGAAATAGTCGTGGAAGCTTGGCCAAGGGTGAGGTAGCCCAAGCCAACGTCCTTCAAGGTTCTGATTTTTTGGACAATGGATGGGATGTTTTCGAAGAATTCAACGGCCTCGTTGATGGTCATGTTGAGCACATCGTTGATGGATTTGCCCTTGTAACGAACTTCCAGCGTTTCGCGATTGTAGCGCTTGCCTTGGCATTCCTCGCAAACCACCATGACATCGGGCAGGAAATTCATCTCAATGAGCTTTACGCCGGCACCTCTGCAGGCCTCGCAGCGGCCACCCTTGACGTTAAAGGAGAAGCGCCCTGCCTTGTAATTTCGAATCTTCGACTCGGGCAGTTCGCCGAATAGTTTGCGGATGTCGTCAAACACCTTGGTGTAGGTGGCAGGGTTGGAACGCGGGGTGCGCCCAATGGGAGCTTGGTCGATCTCAATGATCTTGTCGATGTTTTCCAACCCCTCGATGTTGGTGTAGGGCAAAGGCTCTTTCACCGAACGATAGAACTTCTTGCTGAGAATGGGGGTGAGTGTCTCGTTAATAAGGGAAGACTTGCCCGATCCCGAGACGCCTGTAATGCATGTCATTACGCCCAAAGGCAGTTTGAGGGTGACGTTTTTCAGATTGTGGCCGGTAGCGCCTTCGATGGTAAGGAAGTTGCCGTCGACAGGCGACCGCCGTGTTTTTGGCGTTTCGATTTGACGGGTGCCGTTGAGGTAATCGCAAGTTATGGAATGGCCTTGCATGACTTCGGAGGGAGTGCCTGCAAACACTACTTCGCCGCCATGTCGTCCTGCGCCGGGACCGATGTCCACCAGATAATCGGCGCTGAGCATGGTGTCCTTGTCGTGTTCCACCACAATGACAGAGTTGCCAATGTCGCGCAGGTCCTTCAATGATTGGATCAATCTATGGTTGTCTCGTTGATGCAGCCCAATGCTGGGTTCGTCAAGAATATAAAGGACTCCCGTGAGTTGAGAACCTATTTGGGTGGCCAGGCGGATGCGTTGGGCTTCGCCACCTGAAAGGGATGCTGCGGGGCGGTTCAAGCTCAAATAGTCGATGCCGATGTCCAACAGGAAATGCACACGCTTGTCAATTTCTCGGAGGATTTCCCTGCCGATCTCGTTTTGGCGTTCGTTCAGGTTCTGCGGTAGGGTTTCAATCCAACGGCAAAGGCTGAAAGTGTCCATCTCGGCCACTTCGGCGATGTTTTTGCCGTCGATCAGGAAATATTGGGCTTCTTTCTTTAAACGGGTGCCGTTACAGACTGGGCAAGTGACATGGTTCATGAACGAGTTGGCCCATCTGGCGATGCTGGCAGGCGCATCTTCGTTGTTTTGGCTCTCGATGAAGTTGATGATGCCCTCGAAATTGATCTTGTAAACGGTGTTGATGCCGAGATACTCGCGTTTTACCTCGAAGGTCTCGTTGGTGCCATAGAGGATGACGTCAAGCGCCTCGTCGGAGATTTCCTTCATCGGGGTGTCGAGGGTGAATCCGTATTTTAACCCTATGGATTCCAGCTGTTTGAAGATCCAACTTCCTGCCTTGTATTCGCCTGCGGGTGCCAATCCGCCCTTCTTGATGCTAAGGTCGGGATTGGGGATGATCTTCTCCTTGTCAACCACAGTGATTTCACCCATGCCACTGCATTTGGGACAAGCGCCATAGGGTGAGTTGAAAGAGAAGGTGTTGGGCTCGGGGTCTTCGTATGAAAGGCCTGTGGTCGGGCACATGAGCAGCCTGCTGAAATAGCGCACCTGCTGATCGTAGTTGTCCATGACCATGAGCAACCCCTTGCCATAGCGGAAGGCGGTCTGCACCGACTTGCCAATGCGACTCTTGCAGTCGTCCCTTACTTCAATGCGATCGATAACGATCTCGATATCGTGGGTCTTGTAACGGTCAAGCATCATCCCGAACTCAATCTCCTGCATCTCGCCATCAATGCGGACGCGGGTGAATCCCGCCTGGCGGATATGCTCAAACAGCTCACGGTAATGGCCTTTCCTGCCACGAACCGATGGCGCCAGGATGTTAATTCTTCGTCCAGCATATTCTTGGAGGATGAGATCCGTGATCTGTTCCTCTGAATAGCGGACCATCTTCTCGCCGGTGTTGTAGGAATAGGCCTCACCGACACGGGCATAGAGCAGGCGAAGGAAGTCGTAGATCTCGGTAATGGTGCCCACGGTGGAACGCGGGTTTTTGTTCACCGACTTCTGTTCGATGCTGATCACGGGGCTCAAGCCAGTGATCTTGTCCACATCGGGACGTTCCATGTTGCCGATGAACTGACGGGCGTAGGCCGAGAAACTCTCCATGTAGCGGCGCTGTCCCTCGGCATAGATGGTGTCGAAAGCCAACGACGATTTGCCACTGCCGCTGATGCCGGTGACTACCACCAGGGCGTTTCGCGGAATGGAAAGGTCGATGTTTTTCAGGTTGTTTTCCCTGGCACCGAAGATGTCTAATGTCTTGTCTTCAGAGAACTCGTTCATTGCTCGCAATGACGTCTATTTCGGTAATTTTATTTGATAGCTGTTGCCTTCGGAAATCGTTAATTTGTCACTTCTCAGCCAGGGATTGTAATATTTGAGCATCTTGAGGTTAGTGCCTTTGTCGATGGCAAACTGGGCAAGGTTCTCGATGGTTTCGGTGACGGTGATGGTCTTGTATTCCAATGGTTGGTACCAGCCTTCGTCGCTGATGTGGAAACCGTATTTCTCGGGATTCTCCATGATGAGTTTGAAGGCAAGGATGCGATAGATGTAACGTTCCGTCTCGTTGGGCAGCAGCATGTCGTAATAGGAAGTGACTTGCTGCTCTTCAATGGTGCGCGACACTTTGCCGCCACCGCAGTTATAGGCGGCAGCAGCCAAGGTCCAGCTTCTGAACCGACGGTACAGGTCCTTCAAGAAGTCGCAGGCGGCTTGGGTTTCCTTTTCCTGATGGTAGCGCATGTCCACCTCCTTGTAGATTTCCAGGTTGTACTGCTTTCCGGTGCCTTCGAGGAATTGCCAAAATCCAACCGCCTTTGATGGCGACACGGCATTGGTCAGGTCGCTCTCGATCATCGCCAGGTATTTGAAATCTTCGGGAAGGTTGTTTTTCTTCAAGATGGGCTCAATGACGGGAAGCCACCGGGTGGTCCGCTTCAGAAGCAGCAGCGTGCTGGCATGACGATAGCTGTTCACCAACAGTTCGCGTTCCAGACTCTCGCGCACATAGAAACGGTCGAGCGGCACGGGCTCACCGCAGAAATCCATAGTCTCGGGAAGTTCAATGTCGTGGATGTATTGGGTCATGTGTTCGAATTGCAACACGTCGGGGTTGAGCGTCTCAAAGTAGGTGCTGTCTTCTTCCGTGTTGGTGTTTTGTGCCAGGCTGAAACTGATGGCGGCGGTAACACCTATTAATATAATGGCAAAGCCGCAGGCAATAAGCGCGTTTCTTTTACTCATGATATGATACCTTTCAACTTTCAATTTATAAATTTCAACTTGTTAAAATGGTGTGACAAAATCCTTGAACAAAGGTGAGATTTTGTCTTTTTCCGACAAGATGGGATCCTCAATGTTCCATTGGATGTTGAGGTCGGGGTCATTCCAACGGATGCTCCCTTCCGATGCCTTGTTATAGACGTTGGTGCACTTGTAGGTGAACACCGAGCCGTCCTGGAGGCAGACGAAGCCATGGGCGAAGCCTTCCGGGATCCAATACATGAACTTGTTGTCTTCGGTAAGCACAACCGATTCCCATTGTCCGTAGGTGGGGGAGCCTTTGCGGAGGTCAACGGCGACATCCATGACAGCACCTTTCACCACACGCACCAGTTTGCCTTGTGCAAAAGGCGGTTTCTGGAAATGCAGTCCGCGCAGCACGCCTTTCATGGATTGCGACTCGTTGTCCTGAACGAAGTTCATGTCGAGTCCGTGCTCCAAAAAGCGCTGCTTGTTGTAGCTCTCGAAAAAATATCCCCGATCATCCAAAAACACATCCGGCTTGATAATAAGCAGGTCCTTTATTTTAGTTTCTATAATCTCCATAACAGTTTTCCGTTCTCCGTTTTCCGTTTTCAACTTTCAGCTCTCAGCTTACAGATGCACGCACTCGCCAAACGCTGCCGCCGCGGCCTCCATGATGCCTTCCGACATGGTGGGGTGGGGGAACACGGCATGGATGATGTCCTCGCCTTTGGCGCCGAGTTCGCGGCAGAGCACTGCGGAGGCAACCATTTCGGTGACGTTGTCGCCGACCATGTGGCAGCCCAGCCAATCGCCTGTCTTAGCATCGAACACTACCTTGATGAAGCCATCCTTGCTGCCTGCTGCAGTGGCCTTGCCCGAGGCGGTGAATGGGAACTTGCCGATCTTGACCTCATAGCCTGCGGCAATGGCCTTGGCTTCGCTCAAACCCACTGATGCAATTTCAGGTGTGGTGTAGGTGCAGCCTGGAATGTTGGCATAGTTCAAGGGTTTCGGGTCGAGACCACAGAGTTTCTCCACGCAGATGGTGGCTTCGTGGTCGGCTTTATGGGCCAATGCTGGTCCGTGGACAATGTCGCCAATGGCATAGATGCCTGGCACGTTGGTGCGGTAGTAGTCGTCGACGATGACCTTGCCGCGTTCGGTGGCGATGCCCAAAGTTTCCAGTCCGAGGTCATCGATGTTGGTCTGTACGCCGACAGCTGAAAGCACGATGTCGGCTTCCACGGTCTTGTCGCCCTTTTTGGTGCTGATGGTGCAAACGCACTTCTCACCCGTGGTATCGACATGTGTCACCGAGGCTTCGGTCATGACCGTCATCTTGAGTTTCTTGAAGGAGCGCTCCACTTGCTTGGACACTTCCTCGTCTTCATTCGGAACCACATTGGGCAGGAATTCCACCAGGGTAACCTTCACGCCCATGCTGGTGAAGAAGAAGGCAAACTCCGAGCCGATGGCGCCGGAGCCGACCACCACCATGCTCTCGGGGAGCTTGTCGAGGACCAGCGCTTGGCGGTAACCGATAATGCGCTTGCCGTCGATGGGCAGTGTGGGCAACTCGCGCACACGGGAACCCGTGGCGAGGATGATGTGTTCAGCTTCATGCAAAGTGACATTGCCTTCGGCATCGGTCACGGAGACCTGCTTGTCGGCGGTGAGACGTCCGTAGCCGGCGATGACTTCCACGTTGTTCTTTTTCAGGAGGAACTGGACGCCCTTGCTCATAGTCTCGGCAACACCGCGGCTTCGGGCCACAACGGCTTCCATGTCGGGCTGTGCTTCGCCTTCCACCTTGATGCCGTAGTTCTCGGCGTGTTTGATATAGTTATAAACTTGCGCACTCTTCAGCAGTGCCTTGGTGGGGATGCAGCCCCAGTTAAGGCAGATGCCGCCCAGTTCGGCCTTCTCGACCACGGCTACATGCTTTCCCAATTGTGATGCTCTAATGGCAGCTACATAGCCTCCAGGACCGCTGCCGATAACGATGACGTCGTATTTCATAGAAGTTTGTATTTAGAATTCAGGATTCAGAAGGGTCAGTTTTTTGTTTGCCGTTCCGTTTTTCGCTGATTCGTCTGACAATCATTGCCAATAATGCCCATAACACAAAAAAGGCGACTACGCCAACCAACCAAACGAGGAGTAAACTTCTGACCATAATTAATAATTAAGGTGCAAAAATACGAAAAAAGTATCATTTTTCGGAGAGTTTTGTGGGATTATCGAGAAAAATCACTAAGTTTGTACCCAGATAACTAAAAAACACGATCCTATGAACTATGACTCCAATCCGGTGCAGCTCCTCTATAACAATGAGGAACTCAGAGAAAGAATCAATATGGTGATGTCAAGTCGCGACCATACCACGGGCATCACCTTTGTCAATTTGTGCTACCAGCTTGTGCAAATGGCATTTCAGGAGCATCAGGTGAAGAAAGCCGATGAAAATACCACCATTACCAGTGAGGAATTGTCGGCCGAGGATCAGGTTCGCGTGAGTCGTATTTTGTGGGAATTGCTTTGGGACCACAAGATTTTCCTGCTTTTCGGACGCAGCGAATTGCTCGGTTTGAGCAATGGTGAAGACCGTTTCGTGAAATATTGAGGGCGTTTTTCCTCGTTTTTCTGGTTTTTTTTGTTGGTTTTTGCGCCATTTTTCAGATGGTTTGGGTTCGTTTTTGACCGTTGACCATGTTCATTTCTTTTGATTCGATGCTTTGTTTTTATTTAAGTTACTGATTTACATCGAATTATTAAAAAATCAACTTTTTTCGAAAAAAAATGTTGAAAACCCTTGCTGGTAAAAGAAATTGTTGTACTTTTGCGCCGCTGAATTCGTGAAAGGTTTATCCTTTTGAATAGATATGGTCGGGGACCTGAAAACTAAACCGTTATAGGTCTCTGCACGATGCGGACAAAAGTGCCAAAAATGCGGTTGCATCGTGGGTTTATAGACTTCAGGCCTGAATTATGGCCGAAAATCTCCCTGACTACATCTTGAAAAATCGTGAATCTTGAGCTGTTTTCAGCTTGAGCAAAGAAATATTTGTCCAAAAAATAGGATTAAAAAACAAACAGTTAAACTAAACCTAACAAAATGCCGACTATTCAACAATTAGTGCGCAAAGGGCGCCAGAAATTGATCGACAAGAGCAAGTCTCCAGCATTGGATTCGTGCCCACAGCGTCGTGGCGTATGTGTTCGTGTTTACACGACGACCCCCAAGAAACCTAACTCAGCCATGCGTAAGGTTGCCAGGGTTCGTTTGACCAACCAGAAGGAAGTCAACGCATACATCCCGGGCGAAGGCCACAACCTCCAGGAGCACAGCATTGTCATGATTAGAGGAGGCCGTGTTAAGGATCTTCCGGGTGTCCGTTATCACATCATCCGTGGTGCTTTGGACACCTCCGGTGTTGACGGACGTCGCCAACGCAGATCCAAGTACGGTGCCAAGAGACCTAAGAAAACCGCCGCAAAGAAGTAAGAGGCAAGTAAACAATTAAGACTTTTTGAGAAATGAGAAAAGCGAAACCAAAAAAGAGAATCATCCTTCCGGATCCGAAGTACAATGACGTGCTGGTCACGAAGTTCGTGAACAACATTATGCTCAAAGGAAAGAAGAATCTGGCATATGAGATTTTCTACGAAGCCATGGACATCATTGAGGAGAAACTCAACGAGAATCCTGTCGAGGTGTGGAAGAAGGCTTTGGCCAATGTCACTCCTCAGGTCGAGGTCCGCAGCCGCCGTATCGGTGGTGCCACCTTCCAGATTCCTTCAGAAATCCGTCCTGCCCGCAAGCAGAGCATCGGTATGAAGAACCTGATCAACTATGCTCGTAAACGTCACGAGAAGTCGATGGCCCTGAAGCTCGCTTCGGAGATCATGCAAGCCTACAAGGAAGAAGGTTCTGCTTTCAAGAAGAAGGAAGAGATCCACCGTATGGCTGACGCCAACAAGGCATTCTCGCACTTCAGATTCTAATCAATAAGGAATAAGAAGCAATGGCAAACGTCCCTGAAAATATGATCAACCTCAGCCTCACGCGTAATATCGGCATCATGGCTCACATCGATGCCGGTAAGACGACGACGACGGAGCGTATCCTCTATTATACGGGGCGCAGCCATAAGATTGGTGAGGTTCACGACGGTGCTGCCACCATGGACTGGATGGTCCAGGAGCAGGAACGCGGAATCACCATCACTTCAGCTGCCACTACGGTGTTCTGGCACCTCAACAATGAGGCTTACAAGATCAACATCATCGACACCCCCGGCCACGTTGATTTCACAGTGGAGGTGGAGCGCTCGCTCCGCGTCCTCGATGGCGCCATCGCCATCTTCTGTGCCGTTGGCGGCGTCGAGCCCCAGTCGGAAACCGTGTGGCATCAGGCTGACAAGTACAGAGTGCCTCGCATTTGCTTTGTGAACAAGATGGACCGTGCCGGCGCCGATTTCTTCAAGGTCATTGAAGAGATCCGCGAGCGTCTGCACGCCAATCCCATCCCGCTTCAGCTTCCCATCGGCGTCGAAGACAGCTTCGTCGGCGTGGTTGACCTGCTGAAGAACAAGGCTTTTGTGTGGGACGAGGAAGACAACGGCTCGCATTTCGAGGAGGTTGCCATCCCCGATGACATGAAGGAAGAGGTAGCAAAATACCGCACCATGATTATCGAGGGCGCCGCCGAGGACAACGAGACCCTGTTCGAGAAATACATGGAAGATCCCGACAGCATCACCGAGGAAGAGTTGATTGCCCAGCTCCGCAAGGAGACCTTGGAACTCAACATCTGCCCCGTGTTCTGCGGTGCTTCTTTCAAGAACAAGGGTGTCCAGATGTTGCTTGACGGCATCGTCAACTACCTGCCGAGCCCCTTGGATGTCGATCACGTGACCGGCATCAACCCCAAGACCGAACAAGAGGAAATCCGCAAGGCCGACCCGAACGGGCCGTTCTGCGCACTGGCATTCAAGATTGCCACCGATCCTTTTGTCGGTCGTCTCTGTTTCTTCCGCGTCTATTCAGGCACTTTGAAAGCCGGTGAAACGGTTTTGAACACGGGTACTGGCAAACGCGAACGCATTGCCAAGATCCTTCAGATGCACGCCAACAAACAGAACCCCCTGGAGGAGATCTCCGCTGGTGACATTGGCGCTGCCGTGGGCTTCAAGACCATCCGTACCGGCGATACTTTGACCGTCGAAAACAAGCCGCTGGTGCTTGAAAACATCAAGTTCCCCGATCCAGTGGTTAACGTCGCGATCGAGCCTAAGACAACTGCCGATATCGAAAAGATGGAGACCTCTCTTGCCAAGTTGGTAGAGGAGGATCCCACTTTGTTCGTACACCTCGATGAAAACTCAGGACAGACCATCCTGTCCGGTATGGGCGAATTGCACCTTGATATTATTATCGACCGTCTCAGAAGAGAATTTGGCGTTGAAGTCAACCAGGGTCGTCCACAGGTCGCATATAAGGAAACCTTTACACACACGATTCAGCACCGTGAAGTCTATAAAAAACAGACCGGTGGAAAAGGTAAATTCGCAGATATCGAGTTCACGATGGGTCCTGCCGATGAAGGTGTCGTCGGTTTGCAGTTTGTTGATGAAGTCAAGAATGGTGCCATCCCGCGCGAATTCATCCAGGCCATTGAGAAGGGCTTCAAGGGAGCCATGTCCAATGGTGTCCTGGCAGGTTTTCCCGTCGAAAACGCCAAAATCGTTGTCACCGACGGTTCATTCCATCCAGTCGATAGCGACGCCCTCTCGTTCGAGTCGTGCGCCCACATCGGCTTCAAGGAAGCCGGCCTCAAGGCTGGTGCCGTCCTGACGGAACCCATCATGCGAGTCGAGATTCATTGCCCTGACGAATACATTGGTGATGTCACGGGCGATTTGAACAAGAAGAGATCCATACTGCGCGAAGTCAATGCCAACATCGGCTTCCAGGTTATCAAGGCGGACGTGCCGCTGGCTGAGATGTTCGGATACATCACAACCTTGCGTTCGATTACATCGGGCCATGCCACGTTCAACATGGAAATCAGCCATTACGCCCCGGTGCCCGAAGCCCTTGCCGACATCGTGATTAAAAAAGCAAAAGGACTTTATTTCATTTAAGAAAGACAAATCTATAAATAATAATTATTGTGAGCCAGAGAATTAGAATTAAATTGAAGTCACACGATCACAACTTGGTTGACAAGTCAGCCCAGAAGATCGTGAACACCATTAAGTTGACTGGAGCTGTTGTCAGCGGTCCCATTCCGTTGCCAACGAACAAGAAGATCTACACCGTGCTGCGTTCAACTTTCGTTCACAAGAAATCGAGAGAACAGTTCGAGCTCTCCACCTACAAGCGTTTGCTCGACATCTACAACTCGACTTCCCAGACGATCGACGCACTGATGAAGCTGGAGCTCCCCAGTGGTGTGGAAGTAGAAATCAAATTGTAAAAAACCTATCTAGTACAAAAAATTAAAGCTAAGTAGCAATGTCAGGATTACTAGGAAAAAAGATTGGGATGACAAGCATCTACGACGAAGCCGGTAAGATGATTCCGGTAACGGTCATCGAGGCTGGTCCATGCGTGGTCACCCAAGTCAGAACAGTAGAGAAAGACGGTTATAGCGCCATCCAGTTAGGTTTCGACGAGAAGAAGGTGAAGAACACCTCCAAGGCTGAGCAAGGTCACTTTGCCAAGGCCAACACGACTCCTAAGAAACTGGTGCGCGAATTTACTCGTTTCGAAGAAGGCCACAGAAAACAATTGGGCGAAACGTTAACCGTTGACGTCTTCATGGAAGGCGAATTTGTCGATGTCAGTGGCATCAGCAAAGGTAAAGGCTTCCAAGGCGTTGTGAAACGTCATCATTTCAATGGCGTTGGTCAAGCAACTCACGGTCAGCACAACCGTTTGAGAAAACCGGGTTCCATCGGTGCTTGCGCTTATCCTTCGAGAGTTTTCAAAGGATTGCGCATGGGCGGTCAGATGGGCAACCACAAGGTAAAAGTAGTGAACTTGCAGATCGTGAAGATTGATGCAAGTAAGAATTTGTTGGTGGTGAAGGGCGCTGTTCCGGGCCACAAGAATGGATATTTAATGATTGAGAGATGGAGTTAACAGTTTATAACATCAAAGGCGAAGACACTGGCCGTAAGGTCCAGCTGAATGACAACATTTATGCTGTTGAACCCAACGAGCATGTCATGTATCTGGCAGTGAAGCAATATCTCGCTGACCAGCGTCAGGGAACTCACAAGTCAAAGGAACGCAGCGAACTCTCCGGCAGCACCCGCAAGCTCTTCCGTCAGAAGGGTACCGGCGGCGCCCGCCGTGGTGACATCAACTCTCCGTTGTTGAGAGGTGGCGCCCGCGTGTTCGGCCCCAAGCCCCGCGACTATAGCTTCAAACTGAACAAGAAGGTCAAGGCGCTGGCCCGTAGATCAGCCCTCACCTGCAAGGTCAATGACAACGAGATCATCGTCGTCGAGGACTTCACGTTCGATACCATCAAGACCAAGCAGATGGTCAACATTCTGGACAACTTCAAGGTCAATGGTAGCAGAAACATGTTCGTGTTCACCGAGCCCGACCGCAACGTTGTGCTCTCGGCCCGCAACATCCAACGCACCAGCGTCGTGTTGGCCCGCAACCTGAACACGTATGACATTCTGAATGCCAAGAAGATCTTCATCACTGAAAGTGCTCTGAAGCCTATTGACGAGATTCTTGGATAATGTTTAACTTTTAAAAACGAAAAGAGATGATTATCATTAAGAAACCCGTCATTACTGAAAAGATGACCTCAATAAGCGAAAAGCTTAACCGCTATGCATTTATCGTTGATAAACGTGCCAACAAGATCCAAATCAAGAAGGCTGTTGAAGACCTCTATGGTGTGAAGGTTACTGCTGTCAACACGATGAATTACGAAGGAAAGTCGAAGTCACGTTATACCAAGAGCGGCGTCATTACCGGCAAGGCAAGCGACACCAAGAAGGCTATTGTGACCTTGGCTGAAGGTGAAACAATTGACTTTTTTAGCAATATCTGAAAATGGCTTTAAAGAAATATAAACCTACGACACCAGGTCAGCGTTTCAAGGTTTTGAGCGCATTTGACGAGATCACGACCGATAAACCTGAAAAGTCATTGCTTGCTCCTATGAAGAGCACAGGTGGCCGTAACTCCAGTGGTAAAATGACTGTTCGTTACAGAGGTGGCGGACACAAACAGAAATACAGAATCATCGACTTCAAGCGCGACAAGGACGGCGTTCCGGGCATCGTCAAGAGCATCGAGTATGATCCGAACCGCACCGCTCGTATCGCCTTGGTATTCTACAAGGACGGTGAGAAGCGTTACATCATCGCTCCTGCTGGCTTGAAGGTCGGTCAGGAAATCATCAGCGGCAAGGGCGTTCAGCCGAACGTTGGCAACACCTTGTTCCTGAGTGAGGTTCCATTCGGTACGATTATTCACAACATCGAGCTTCGTCCTGGTCAGGGTGCCAAGATGGCAAGAAGCGCCGGTAGCTACGCTCAGTTGATGAGCCGCGAAGGCAAGTACGCCATCCTCCGCATGCCCTCCGGTGAAACCCGTATGATTCTCCAAGCTTGCAAGGCTACGATCGGTTCCGTTTCCAACGGAGACCACAACCTCGAGAAGTCGGGCAAGGCTGGCCGCAGCCGCTGGTTGGGCCGTCGTCCCCACAACCGTGGTGTTGTCATGAACCCTGTCGATCACCCGATGGGTGGTGGCGAAGGCCGCGCTTCCGGTGGTCACCCGCGCTCACGCAAGGGCTTGCCGGCAAAGGGCTACAAGACTCGTTCGCCAAAGGCAGCTTCAAGCAAGTACATTATCGAAAGAAGAAAGAAGTAATCATCAGGAAAATCGCATAAACTATGAGTAGATCATTAAAGAAAGGCCCGTACATCCACTACAAACTCTATCAGAGAGTGATGGAAAACGTTGAAAGCGGCAAGAAGACCGTTATCAAGACTTGGTCAAGAGCATCCATGATTTCTCCTGATTTCGTCGGACAGACCATCGCCGTCCACAATGGCAACAAGTTCATCCCGGTCTATGTGACTGAGAACATGGTTGGCCACAAGCTCGGTGAGTTCGCCCCGACTCGTATCTTCAGAGGTCATGCCGGTAATAAAGATAAAGGTAACAAGTAATATTAGGAGGTAAACAATGGGAGCTAGAAAACACAACAGAGCCGAAGCTATCAAAGAGGCTCGCAAGAACGTAGCCATCGCTCATCTGAACAATGTGCCGACGTCACCTTACAAGATGCGTCTCGTGGCCGACATGATCAGAGGTCAGAAGGTGGAGCTTGCACTGCATGCCTTGCAATATTCAACCAAGGAAGCATCGAACAAGGTTTACAAACTGCTTCGTTCGGCAATTGCTAACTGGGAAGCCAAGAATGAAGGAAAGCGCGTGGAGGACAGCAACCTTTACGTCAAGGAAATCTGGGTGGACGAAGGTCGCACACTGAAGCGCATCCAGGCCGCTCCTCACGGACGTGCATTCCACATCCGCAAGCGTTCAAATCATGTCACGATCATTTTGGACAGCAGAATTGCAAAGGAAGAATAAGTTGAATAATTAGATAAGTTAAAATGGGACAAAAAACTAATCCTATAGGTCTTAGATTGGGAATCATCAAAGGTTGGGATTCCAATTGGTATGGCGGAAAAGACTTTTCAGCCAAGCTCGTTGAGGACGACAAGATCCGCAAGTATCTGAACGCCCGTCTCGGCAAGGCCGGCATCTCAAAGATCGCCATCGAACGTTCCTTGAAATATGTCACCGTCACCATCTTCACTGCTCGTCCGGGCATGATCATCGGCAAGGGTGGCGAGGAAGTTGACAAGCTGAAGAAAGAGCTCGTCAAGCTCACCGGCAAGGAAGTGCAAATCAACATCAACGAGATCAAGAGACCTGAACTCGATGCTTATATCGTCGCAAGTACGATTGCCAAACAAATTGAAGGACGTGTTTCATTCCGTCGCGCTATCAAGACCGCCGTCGCCGGTACCATGAGAATCGGCGCTGAAGGTATCAAGATCATGATCTCTGGTCGTGTTGGCGGTGCCGAAATGTCACGTGCTGAATCCTACAAGGAAGGCCGTATCCCGCTGCATACTCTGCGCGCCGACATCGACTACTCCTTGGTTGAGGCTCACACCTCTTACGGCCGTCTCGGCATCAAGGTGTGGATCTGCAAAGGTGAAATCTATGGTAAGCCAGAACTGGTTCCGACGAGCGTCAGCAGCCAGGCCAAGCGCCCCGCTGCCGCCAAACCCGCCGGTGCACCACGCCGTGGCAATGGAAAACGTAAATAATTTTTTGTGAACTTTAAAAGTTAAGTAACGATGTTACAACCGAAAAGACAAAAATTCAGAAGACCCCAAAAAGGTAAGATGAAAGGCAACGCTTTCCGTGGCCATGAACTAGCTTTTGGATCTTTTGGTATCAAGACATTGGAAGAGGCTTTGATCACGGCTCGCCAGATCGAGGCCGCCCGTCAAGCCGTCACACGTTATATGAAACGTGAAGGTCAGATTTGGATCCGCATCTATCCCGACAAACCCATCACCAAGAAGCCTTTGGACGTCCGTATGGGTAAAGGTAAGGGTGATCCGGAATACTTTGTAGCTCGTGTTACCCCCGGTCACATGCTGTTCGAAGCCGAAGGCGTGCCGTTGGCAGTCGCCAAGGAAGCCCTCCGTCTCGCAGCCCAGAAGCTGCCGGTAACGACGAAGTTTGTGGTTAGAAGAGATTACGTCGAATAATTCAAGAAGAAACAAGCCATGAAAAAAGAATCATTGAGAGATTTGAGCGTCGCCGATCTGAACGAACGCCTCGAGCAGACCCGCGAAAAGCTGGTGAAGATGAACCTCAATCATGCAGCTTCACCGCTGGAGAACCCGAACCTGATTCGCGCCACCCGCAAGGACATCGCTCGTATTCTGACCGAATTGAGAAGACGCGAAATCGAACAGAGTAAATAACTTTAAACGACGAATACAAATGGAAGAAACTAGAAATTTGAGAAAAGAGAGAATCGGCGTGGTTGTCAGCAATAAGATGGACAAATCCATCGTCGTGGAGATCGAACGTCGTGAAAAGCACCCGATCTACGGTAAGTTTATCAAGAAAACGAACCGTTTTATGGCTCATGACGAGAAGAATGAGTGCAACATCGGTGACACCGTGCGCATCATGGAAACCCGTCCTATGAGCAAGAGAAAATGTTGGAGATTAGTAGAAATTATCGAAAGGGCTAAGTAATATGATACAACAGGAAACCAGACTCGCAGTAGCTGACAATAGCGGTGCAAAAGAAGTCCTCTGCATCAGAGTGTTAGGCGGAACCAAGAAGCGTTACGCCCACACAGGCGACATCATCGTCGTCACCGTGAAAAGCGCCATTCCAAGCGGTAACATCAAGAAAGGTACCGTTTCAAAGGCAGTCGTAGTCCGTACAAAGAAGGAAACCCGTCGTCCCGACGGTTCCTACATCCGCTTCGATGACAACGCTTGCGTTCTTCTGAACAACGCCGGCGAACTCGTTGGAACCCGTATCTTTGGTCCCGTTGCCAGAGAGTTGCGTGAAAAGCAGTTTATGAAAATAGTTTCACTTGCTCCAGAAGTGTTGTAAATCAAAATTGAATTGACTATGAAATTACATGTTAAGAAAGGCGACACTGTCCTGGTTCTTTCAGGCAATGACAAAGGCAAGCAAGGCAAAGTGATGAGCGTTGACCCCAAGTCACAGAGAGCTATCGTCGAAGGCGTTAGAATCATCTCGAAGCACACTCGTCCCAATGCGGAACATCCACAAGGCGGCATCATCAAGCAGGAAGCCCCTATCCACATCTCCAACCTCATGGTGGTCGATAACAGCGGCAAACCTACGAGAGTCGGACGTAAGAAAGACGAAAAGACGGGCAAGTTGGTCCGTTATTCAAAGAAAACCGGAGAAATAATTAAGTAAGATATGAACTATCAACCCAGACTTAGAACTCAATACAAGAGTGAAATCGTGCCTGCATTGATGGAAGAATTCCACTATAAGAGCGTGATGCAGGTTCCACGGCTTTTGAAAATTTCACTCAATCAGGGTATCGGTGCTGCCTTGGCAGACAAGAAACTGATTGATTATGGTGTAGAGGAAATGAGTGCTATCACCGGTCAGAAAGCCGTTCCGACTATCTCACGTCACGACGTCAGCAACTTCAAGCTGCGTCGCGGCAACCCGATTGGCGTTCACGTCACACTGCGCGGCGACAAGATGTACGAATTCCTCGAACGTCTGGTCTGCGTCGCACTCCCACGTGTCCGCGACTTCAGGGGTATCAACGACAAAGGCTTCGATGGCCGTGGCAACTACAGTTTCGGTATCACCGAACAGATTATCTTCCCGGAAATCGACATCGAAAAGGTCAACCACATCAATGGTATGAACATCACCTTCGTCACTTCAGCCAATACTGATCAAGAGGCTTTGGCTTTATTGAAACATTTTGGTCTTCCTTTTAAAAATCAAAAAAAGTAAACCATGGCAAAAGAGTCAATGAAAGCGCGTGAGCGCAAAAGAGCACAGATGGTCGCCAAATACGCCGCCAAACGTGCAGCCTTGAAAGCAGCTGGCGATTATGAAGCATTGCAGAAACTGCCGAAGAACGCTTCCCCAGTCCGCCTCCACAACCGCTGCCAACTCACTGGCCGTCCAAAAGGCTATATGAGACAGTTCGGTATCTCACGTATCAATTTCCGTGAAATGGCACTGAAGGGCTTGATCCCAGGCGTAAAGAAAGCTAGTTGGTAATCATTAAAATTAGAAGAAGATGTACACAGACCCTATAGCAGATTATTTGACCCGCATTCGCAATGCCGTCAATGCAAAGCATAGAATCGTTGAAATCCCCGCTTCGAACCTCAAGAAGGCTATGACCAAGATCCTCTTCGAGAAGGGCTATATCCTCAACTACAAGTTCGAAGAAGGCGAGAAGAAGTCACAGAACGTCATTAAGATCGCTCTTAAGTACCATCCTGTGACCAAGATCCCGGCCATCTCTACCATCGACCGCGTTTCGCGTCCTGGTTTGAGAAAGTATGCCGATAGTGAGAACCTCCCACGCGTGATGAACGGCCTCGGCATCGCCATCATCTCCACCTCACAGGGTGTGATGACCGACAAGGAAGCCCGCAAACTCCACATCGGTGGCGAAGTGTTGTGTTATGTTAGCTAATCAAAAGGAAAGGAGATAGGAATTATGTCAAGAATAGGTAAAATGCCCATCGCCATTCCCGCTGGCGTAACGGTCAACATCGATGACAAAGAGCATGTCATCACCGTCAAAGGTAAATTGGGTGAACTCTCCCAGAAGTATTCCGACCATGTGATCCTCGAGGTCGAAGGCGACCAACTCCATGTCAAACCGAACGAGGCCATTGCCGAAGCCGGTGCCAAACACGGACTCTATCGCGCTTTGATCCACAACATGGTGAAGGGTGTCAGCGAAGGATTCGAAACCGTCCAGGAATTCGTTGGTGTCGGCTACAAGGCCGAAGCCAAGGGACAAATCCTCGAGATGGCTCTCGGTTACTCGCACACCATCTTCATGGAAATGCCTCCGGAGATCAAAATCGAAACCATCAACGAGAGAGGTAAGAACCCCATCTTGAAGATGCGTTCATACGACAAACAACTTCTTGGTCAGGTGGCCGCAAAGATCCGCTCGATGCGTAAGCCTGAACCTTATAAGGGTAAGGGTATTAAGTTCCAGGATGAAGTCCTGAGACGCAAGGCAGGTAAAGCTGCTGGTAAGTAATCATTAATTAAAAAGTTAATACCTCAGTAAGATGGCAATTAATAAAGAAGAAAGAAGACAGAACATCAAGAAGAGAATCCGTAGGAAGATCTCCGGCACGGCTGCTCGTCCGAGAATGTCCGTCTTTAGAAGCAACAAGCAGATTTATGTGCAGCTGATTGACGATGAGGCCGGTAAGACCCTCGCCGCTGCAAGTTCCCGTGAAAACGGAATCGAGAACGAGAAGATCACGAAGATCGAACAAGCCGCCAAGGTTGGCGCTTTGATTGCCGAAAAGGCCAAGGCCGCCGGTATCGAAACCGTCGTGTTCGACCGCAATGGTTATTTGTATCATGGTAGAGTCAAGTCGCTGGCCGACGCAGCTCGTAATGGAGGACTTAAATTCTAATTGTTATGGCAGAAGTAAATGTAAAAAGAGTAAAGTCTAGCGAAATCGAGTTCAAAGAACGTCTCGTTAGCATCAACCGCGTCACCAAGGTGACCAAAGGTGGTCGTACTTTCACTTTCGCAGCATTGGTTGTCGTAGGCAATGAGAATGGTGTTGTCGGCTACGGCCTCGGTAAGGCCAAGGAAGCCACCGCCGCCATCCAGAAGGGCATTGACGATGCCAAGAAGAACCTGGTCAAAGTCCCGGTTCTGAACGGCACCCTGCCTCACGAGCAGTACGGTAAGTACAGCGGCGCTTACGTCTATATCCAACCGGCTACCCCTGGTACCGGCGTTATCGCTGGTGGTGCCATGCGTGCCGTGCTGGAAAGCGTTGGCGTCAAGAACGTGATGGCCAAGTCGAAAGGCTCTTCCAACCCTCACTCAGTGGTGAAGGCTACATTCGATGCGCTCACCAAGATGCGTGATGCCTATACCGTCGCCCAGCTGAGAGGTGTGGATTTGGATACTGTGTTTAACGGATAAAACTTTTGAAACGATGAAAAAAGTAAGAATCACCCAAATCAGAAGTGGTATCGGAAGACCACAAGATCAAAAGGACACCTTGAAGTCGCTCGGCCTGAGAAAAATGCACCAGTCAGCTGAAGTTGACATGGACAACCCGTGCATGGCCGGTATGGTGAACAAGGTGGCTCATCTCCTCAAGATCGAAGAAATTTAATTGTTGAACTAATAAATCTGCACAATATGGATTTAAGTAATCTCAAACCAGCAAAAGGTTCTGTAAAGGAAAAGACAAGAAAAGGCCGTGGTCAGGGTTCGGGAAAAGGCGGAACTTCAACACGTGGTCATAAGGGTGCCCAGTCCCGTTCAGGCGCCAAGCGCAAGATTGGCTTCGAAGGCGGTCAGATGCCTCTCCAACGTATTGTCCCCAAGTTCGGTTTCACCAACCGCAACCGCGTGGAATACTGCTCTGTCAACCTTTCAACTTTGCAGAAGCTGGCTGAAAACGGCATCGCTGTCATCACGCCAGAGGTGCTCGTTGAAAACGGTGTCGTCCACCGCAAGGAGCTCGTCAAGATTCTTGCCAAGGGCGAACTGACTGCTAAACTGGAAGTCAAAGCTAATGCATTTTCCGCTAAGGCTCAGCAAGCCATTGAGGCTGTCGGCGGCACTTGCGAAAAAATCTGATTGATATGGGTAAGTTGTTTGAAACCATCAAGAATATCTGGAAGATCGAAGAGCTGCGCCAGCGTATCCTCTTTACGCTGTTGATGATCCTCATCTACCGCTTCGGCTCCTTCGTCGTCATTCCAGGTATCAATCCGAATGACTTGGCAAACCTGCAGAACTCGAGCAACACCGGTCTTCTCGGCCTGTTGAACATGTTCTCGGGCGGTGCCTTCGGCAATGCCTCCATCTTTGCCTTGGGTATCATGCCTTACATCACGGCATCCATTATCATTCAGTTGCTGGGTATGGTCATCCCTTACTTCCAGCGTCTGCAACGCGAAGGCGAGAGCGGCCGTAAGAAACTGAACCAGGTGATGCGTTACCTGACCGTCCTCATTGTGATCGTTCAGGCTCCCGGTTACATCCGCAACGTCATCTATCAGCTTCCCAACCAGGCTGTCACTCCTTTCGATCCATACGTGTCCAACCCCGGCGTGTTCTTCTGGATTTCCTCCATCGTCATCCTTTGCGCTGGCACCCTGTTCATCATGTGGCTGGGTGAGAAGATCACGGACAAGGGCATCGGCAATGGTATCTCCCTGATCATTATGATCGGTATCATTGCCCGTCTTCCCGGCGCTTTCGTCGGTGAATGCGCAGCCCGCTTCACCCAAGGCGGTGCAGGCCTCCTCATCCTCGTTGTTGAGCTCGTGGTCCTGTTCTTCGTCATGGTTGGCACCATCGCCCTTGTACAGGGAACCCGTAAGATCCCGGTACAGTATGCGAAACGTGTTGTCGGCAACCGCCAGTATGGTGGCGTCCGCCAATACATCCCTCTGAAAGTCAATGCTGCTGGCGTTATGCCTATTATCTTCGCCCAGGCTATCATGTTCCTGCCGATTACCATCGCTGGTTTCCGTCAGTCTGAGAACCTCAGCGGATTTACTGCCGCATTCACCAACATCAATGGTTTCTGGTATAACTTCGTGTTCTTCATCCTGATCATCCTCTTCACGTATTTCTACACCGCTGTGACGATCAACTCGAACCAGATGGCAGAGGACATCAAGAAGAACGGTGGCTTCATCCCCGGTGTGAAACCTGGCAAGAAGACCGCAGAATACCTCGATACGATCATGTCAAGAATCACATTGCCCGGTTCCATTTTCCTGGCCATCGTGGCTATCATGCCTGCCTTGGTCAGCCTCATGGGAGTGACGACCTCGTTCGCCCACTTCTACGGTGGTACCTCGCTCTTGATCCTTGTCGGCGTTGTGCTGGATACACTGCAACAGATCGAAAGTCATCTGTTGATGCGTCACTATGACGGTCTCACCAAATCAGGCCGCATCAAGGGTCGCGTTGGCAGAATGTAATTGACTGTTTCCGGGAAATCCGTGAAAGATGCGCTCGTTTGACACATTCAATCGCGGATTTCCTGGAAAACATGCTTGCGAATTAAAAAATTATTGCTAATTTTGCCGCCCGAATTTGTTCGGATACAAGAAAATAGAAATTAGATTTGAATCGTATATGGTAAAACAAATGTCAATAGAGCAAGAAGGCACCGTAACCGAAGCGTTGGGGAACGCCATGTTTCGTGTTGAACTGGAGAACGGGTTGGTGATTACCGCCACCATTTCCGGCAAGATGCGCATGCACTATATCAGAATTCTCCCCGGCGACAAGGTGAAGCTTGAAATGTCTCCTTACGACTTGACCAAGGGCCGTATTACGTTCAGATACAAGAATTAATCGATATGAAAGTACAAGCATCCGTAAAGAAAAGATCCGCCGACTGCAAGATCGTGAAGCGCAAGGGCAGAGTCTATGTTATTAACAAGAAAAACCCGAAGGAAAAACAACGTCAGGGTTGATAATTAGAAATTCAAAAAAAGTAAAAGAATACTATGGCAAGAATCGCTGGTGTAGATATCCCGAGCAATAAAGCTGGTGAAATCTCTTTAACCTACATTTTCGGCATTGGAAGATCTTTGGCAAAGGAGATCTTGGGCAAGGCTGGCGTTGACCCGGCCAAGAAAGTCCAGGATTGGACTGACGAAGAGCAGAATACCGTCCGTAACATCATTGCTGACGAGTATAAGACTGAAGGTGAGCTTCGCGGTGAAGTTCAGATGAACATCAAGCGTTTGATGGACATCGGTTGCTATCGCGGCATCCGCCACCGTGCCGGCTTACCAGTGCGCGGACAGAGCACTAAAAACAACGCACGTACCCGCAAGGGCCGTAAGAAGACTGTCGCCAACAAGAAGAAAGCTACCAAGTAATCAATAGGTAGTTGGACCATATTTAATCAAACAAAATCACAAAACAACAAATGGCAAAGACCAGTAAAGTTACAAAGAAACGTGTTGTTAAGATCGAAGCTACAGGCATGGCCTTCATCAAAGCTTCCTTCAATAACATCATCATTTCCTTGACCAACAATGAAGGACAAGTCATATCTTGGGCATCAGCCGGTAAGATGGGATTCAAGGGCTCCAAGAAGAACACACCTTACGCCGCTCAAATGGCCGCTGAAGAGTGCTCCAAGACCGCATACGACTTGGGATTACGTAAAGTAAAAGTTTATGTTAAGGGACCTGGCGCAGGACGTGAATCAGCCATCCGCGCAATCCACTCGATGGGTGTTGAGGTGACCGAGATCATCGATGTCACTCCATTGCCGCACAACGGATGCCGTCCTCCAAAACGCAGAAGAGTGTAATCGTTGAACATTTAAAAAGTTAGAATTATGGCAAGATATACAGGTCCTAAAACGAAGATTGCTCGTAAGTTCGGTGAACCTATTTATGGTTCCGACAAGTATTTCGAAAAGAGAAACTATCCTCCGGGAATGCATGGCGCCGCCAAGAGAAGAAAGAAAGTCTCTGAATACGGCACTCAGCTCCAGGAGAAGCAAAAGGCTAAATATACCTACGGCGTTCTCGAAAGACAATTCCACAAGACTTTCGAATTGGCCCGTAGAAAGGAAGGCGTTACCGGCTTGATCCTGATGCAACTGCTTGAATCACGCCTCGACAATGTTGTCTATCGCCTCGGAATCGCTCCCACCCGCGCTGCCGCCCGTCAGCTGGTGAACCACCGTCACATCACTGTCAACGGTGAGATCCTCAGCATCCCTTCCTACCTTGTGAAGGTTGGTGATATCATCGGCGTTCGCGAGAAGTCAAAGAGCTTGGAAGTCATTACCAATTCAGTCGAAGGCCACTCCAACCGCTTTAGCTGGCTGGAATGGGACGGCGAAAGGATGTGCGGGAAGTTCATGAGCTATCCCGTCCGTGAAGACATTCCGGAAAACATCAACGAACAGCTCATCGTCGAATTGTATTCTAAGTAATTGTTGATTGTTAACCTGGTAAAACAAATAAAAATAACACTAGACCAATGTCAATATTAGCGTTTCAAAAACCTGAAGAGGTAGTGATGGTCGAATCAACCGACACCAAAGGCGTGTTCGAGTTTCGTCCTCTGGAACCAGGTTTCGGTACTACCATCGGCAATGCCCTGAGAAGAATCCTCCTTTCCTCACTGGAAGGCTTCGCGATCACTTCGATCCGCATCGACGGTGTCAGTCATGAATTCGCTTCCATCGACGGCGTCATCGAAGATGTTGCCGACATGGTGCTGAATTTCAAACAGGTTCGCTTCAAACAGCAAGTCATGGAAGACACTCACGAAAAGGTGAATGTCGTCATCAGCGGCCAAGAAGAGTTCAAGGCTGGCGATATCAACAAGTTCCTCAACGTGTTCCAAGTGCTGAACCCGGAACTGGTGATCTGCCACATGGATCCTTCCGTCAAGCTGAATATCGAACTTACCATTGGTAAGGGTAGAGGCTATGTTCCCGCCGATGAAAACAAAGTTGTGGGCGCTCCTGTCGATACCATCGCTATCGATTCAATCTATACCCCCATCCGTAACGTGAGCTTCAAGGTTGAAAACTACCGCGTGGAGCAGAAGACCGACTACGAGAAACTCGTGATTGAGATCCTGACCGACGGTTCCATCAACCCCAAGGATGCCTTGAAGGAAGCCGCCAAGATCCTCATCTATCACTTCATGCTCTTCTCCGACGAGAAGATCACCCCAGTGCTGGACGAGCAGACGGTCACCGAGGAATTCGACGAAAGTTCACTGCATATCCGTCAGCTGCTTAAGACCAAGCTCGTTGACCTGGATCTCTCGGTCCGTGCCCTCAACTGCTTGAAAGCCGCTGAAGTTGAAACGCTTGGTGAACTCGTCGCCTTCAACAAGCAAGACCTGCTCAAGTTCCGCAACTTCGGTAAGAAGTCGCTTACTGAACTGGATGAGCTTGTCCGTAGCAGAGGCCTTGAGTTCGGTATGAATGTCAGCAAGTATAAATTAGATAAGGAATAAGAAAGATGAGACACAATAAGAAATTCAATCACTTGGGAAGAAAAAGCGCACATCGCCAAGCTATGCTCTCCAACATGGCTTCATCGCTGATTCTTAACAAACGCATCATAACCACCGTTGCCAAGGCCAAGGCCTTGAGAATCTATGTCGAACCGTTGATCACCCGTTCGAAACCGGCCAATAACGCCACTCAGGAAGAAGGTACGACCAACCGCCGTGTAGTTTTCAGCTACCTGCAGAACAAGTATGCCGTTACCGAGTTGTTCCGTGAGGTTGGTAACAAGGTTGCCGATCGTCCAGGCGGTTATACCCGCATCATCCGCATGCCCAACATGCGTGCTGGTGACGCTGCCGACATGTGCATGATGGAGCTGGTCGATTTCAACGACGTTTATACGACTGAGGCCAAGAAGCCTGCCAAGGCTAAGAGCACCCGTCGTTCCAAGAAATCCGCTCCCAAAGCTGAAGCTCCTGTTGAGGCTCCCGTTGAGACTCCTGCCGAGGCTCCTGCTGAAGAGACCAAGGAATAATTACACATTATATTATATAATGACCGGTAGAGGCGCGCTATGGCGCGCCTCTACCGTTTTTTTATCCTTGTATCTTATTGATTTCCAGATAAAAGAAAAATATTTGAAAAAAAGTTGTAAAAAGTGTTGCGTGTAATGGAAAATGTAGTACCTTTGCACCCGTTTTCGGCCATGAGAAAAGGGCAGTGGAGATTGGAAGGCCGGAGTACAGTTCTTTGAAAGCTTGAGGCCAGCAAAAGAAGCAAGAGTCGAGCGGGGGGCGCCTTGGTGGCGCGGACCCGCGCGGTAAGGAACAGCAAAAGAATCATAGCGGAGCCCTAAAACAGGAAAA
>JAFYNJ010000008.1 GCA_017549805.1 Bacteroidales bacterium | reverse complement strand
GGATTGTGCGCGGGGGTTGAGACCCGCGTCTTCCTCGGTGTAGATGATCTGGGCTGACAGGGGCTTGAAGCAACCCATCAGCAAGGCGATTATGATAATGACAATACTCTTTTTCATCTCGATATTTGGATTTGCAAAGTTAATACCATTTTTCATTCTACGCGTCATTTGATGATAATTTTCTGTGTTTTGTCAGCCAATTGCAGTACATAAACACCTGTCTTGAAGTTATCAAGGTGTACGCGGTTCATGTCGCCGGCCAGATACTCTTGGTAAAGCACGCGTCCTGTCACGTCAACAAGTTGGAGGATGCCCTCGCCTTTGACGATCCAGCCGTAGCCGTCGTAGTAGGCGAAGTTGTCGTTGCCCTCTCCGTTGCCGTTGCCTCCGGGTTCCTCGTTCGGGTTGTTGAAGAGGATGTAGAAGCGCGAGGCGTAGTCGGTGGCGTGGCCTTCGAAGGTGTAGTGGTCGTTGTTGAGCATGTCAACCTCGACGCCTGTGATGTTGTCGATGAGACGGAGGAAGCTGAACTCGCCGTTCTCGGTGTTCCAGGTGATGGTGTAGGTGTCGTCGGTCTTGGCGTTGAAGAAGACGGCGACGCGCTGGGCCTCGGCAGGAGTGAAGAGGAGCTTGTAGCTCTTCTGTCCGTAGCGTGCGTAGAGGTCGAAGTCGGTGGTTCTCAAGGCCTCGGTCTTCTCGACGCCGCCCAGTTCGGGACGACCGACCTCGACGGTGGTGAAGTTGCGAGCGCCGTTGCCGTTCTCGACGGAGAGGTTGATCAACGGGTAGTCGATATGGCCGCGGAAGTACGACTGAGTTTCGTCCTTCGTGGCAGTGGCCATGTCGTAGGTGAACTTGAATTTATCGTCGTTGGCATCCGTCAGCACGAAGAAGGCTTGGTGCGGGTGGATGTAGCGCGACGGGGCCTTGGTGTTCTTGGATTGGTTAACTTTGTAAGGCTTGTATTGTCCTTCTTCCGCACTGTAGATGTAGAAGTCGGTGTAGCCCGTGTTGGCTACGGCGTCGAGGTCGAGGTAGGCCTGGTAGGGGTTGCCGACGAGGTTGCTGCCCCAGTCCTTGGTCTCGATCTCACCTTCCACGGGTTCGCCCGAGCGTGTGAGAGCGATCGGCACGTCGCCGTTGTTCAGGGTACCGGTTTGGTTCAGGTAGCTGTCGTTGCTGATGGCCATCATGTAGCCCTTGCCGGGTACCATAACAGTCTCTTGTGGATAGCTGATCTGTTCGTGAGGCTCGTCGAAGTGGTAGTGGCTGGAGCTGTTGCGCTTGAAGTTGATCCAGTGGTACTCGGGTTCGTAGTAGCTGTAGAAGTCCCACTTGACCTCGTTCTGTTCGTCGTTGATGTCGTCAGGCATGTAGCTGCCTTCAACGCCAATCACTTGGCCTTGGTCGCCAGTAGTCCACCACTCGCCTTCGACGCCGGTCTCCCACCAGCTCACTTGGTCTTCATTGTAAGAGATACCTATCGAGGCGTCGCTCAACGGAGTGGACATCAAGTGCCAGTCATAACTGAGGGTGTGGCCGAAGAAGTCTGAAGCGTTTTTATAGGAGTTGTCGAAGGTGATACCTACTAAGGCCTTGATTTCGGCCATGTCCCTAGAGCTGGCTTGGATGAGGGCGGCGTCTTCATGGATGGAGAGCTTGTTGCTGCCCGTGCCGTACTTCACGCCGGTAGCGCTCTGGTAGAGGTAGATGTTGGCTTCCTTGCCGTCATAAATATCACCTAACAGTTTGTCGAGACCGTTGTTGTTGGCATCGAAGGCACTGTAACGCAGCATCTTGCCGTCTTCTGCGGCCAAGTTACCCAAGCAGTTGTCCATCGGGAAGGCTAAGATGGGCAGGTCGCCGTTGATACCTTGGGTGATCGGACGGTTCCAGGTGGACAAGCCGGAAGGTTTGCCTTGGACGTTGCCGTCAGCTACCCACTGGTTCAGCACGCTCAGCAAGCCGTCCCAAACCACAGTATGGTTGTTGAGATAATCGTGCGTGGTCTTCACATAGCCGATCGTCTGGTTTTCAGCTGCGGTAACCTTGTTGTCGCCATACATATAGCCGAGCTCCTTGATGCCCTTGACATCACCATAGGTGCCGTACTTCTCGAGGGTAGAACCGTCGACGGGAACATCCACATAGTTGATGTCCTCGTTTTCGCCAACTTCTGCAGTGTAACAATATCTGATGATACCATTGTTCTTGACAGCGAAGGCCACATCGGCGTTAGTGGCATCATAGCAGTTTTCCACGCGACCGTTGTTATCTGCCACAAGACCAGCCATGGACGTACCTTCACTGATATCAGCTGCACTGTAAGAGTTGAAGAGGTTGCTCCTATTGACAGCCACCAAGCCGCCCATAGTGGAACCGCCCTTGATGGTGGTGACAGCGAATGACGAATGGATGGTGCCACCATTGACACCCACCAAGCCGCCGTTGTTTCCATTGCTGTTTCGGCTGGTGTTCTCACCGGCAGCTTCCACATTGCTTAAAGTACCGCCCGTCATCGTACCGACCACGGCACCGAGGTTGTCGGAGTTGGTGTTGAACTTGGTGCTGACCACCATGTCATGGATATTGGCATCGGTGTTGGTGCGGCCGAACATACCCATATCCGTTCTGGTGATGGTGCCACGGAGACCGGTCACCACATGTCCATTGCCGTTGAAGTTACCATTATACAACGATGTCTCTTCGCCAATCGGCACCCAGATGTTTTCAGCCATGTCGATATCGTCAGTCAGAGTGAAGTTGGTGTTGGGCTGTGGTGTACAGCCATTCTCGCCATTGACGATAGAGATGGCCCAAGCTAACTCTTCAGGCGTATCGATCTGTTCTTTGTTGAATCCGGTAGGTTCGCTGGTCACAGCGGTGACCCAGGTCTCCAACCAATAGAGGTAGTTCGGGCTGTCATTGTATTCCGAGGAAACATATCTTTCAAGCTTGTATTTACCACCGTCATGAACAACCATTGACTGGGTGTTGTAAGGATTGTTAAGATAGGTCAACGAACCCGGCTCAGCATACACTACCGGCATATAGCCGTCGTAGCCGTGATCCCAGTCGTCCTTGGTGACACCAATCTTGGTCTCGCCATCATCGTCGGTCTGCAGCAGTTCATCGTAGGCATCGTTGGAATCGGAAGTACCGAGTTGCACTACACGGAAGGTGCCTCCGTCAACAGGAGCCAGCATCACGTTGTTCTGAACGGGATTGTCCTTTGAGCCACTGACGGCCTGCTTATAATTGTCAAAGACGTATGCGTAGTTGGAGACAATCATGGAACCGTCCACATACACACCTCCACCGTTGATGTTGTAGTTGCCCGTGATGTAGTTGGCGGAATTCATGGCAAGGATGCCCTCGTAGGTCACGTGGATGGCACCGCCGGCATCAACATCAGAGGTGCTACTATTATAGTTATTCTGCAACTTTGAGTCGGTCAAATTGACGCGTGCACCGTTCGAAATGGTAATAAGCGGAGCGTTGGCAATACCATCGTAGGTGCAGTCGCCTGCATCACCGGTAGGATAGAGTTTGGGGTTATGAACACCTTCCAGCGGAGCGGTGGATTCGGCATACATACCGTCCATGATGATACCCTTCATGTTGAGTGTGTTGGTCACATCAACCAAAGGACCAAGGTAAGGCTCGTTCGGGTTAGTACCAGTGGACGTGGTACCCGTAGTCAGCTTGTGGCCACCTGGATAACGGTAGATCTTCACGTTGTTTTGGAACTTGGAGCCGTCCCAAGTGGTGAGCTTGCTAATGGGCAGTGTGTTGACCACGATGATGTTGTCACCAGGCATGTAACCCAAGCGGTTGAAGATAAAGTTGATCGTCTTGGCAGGCTTGTCGGGGAACCTGGCACGATCTGCGTCATCAAGGTCTTGACCGTTGATGCCATCCACATAAAAGTTGTCGCCAGGACCGAGACGATACACCTCAACGGTGATGGTGAAGGTGGAAATATGATTGTCACCTGAGCCACCTTCGATGTTTTCGACTTCGATGGTGAACACCATGTCGCCCATCTTCGACTTACCTGGAGCTTCCGCGTTTGAGTCGAAGTACATTGTGATACCGAGCGACAGCGGGTTGCGACCCTTGCCGTCGCCGAGTCGGATGCCACGGTTGTTGCTTCCGCCCCAAACCAAAGTGCCATAGCCGCTGTTGGGCTGCTGTACTGCATCCTGCGCGCCAGTAATATTACGCCAGTCGTCCGAATTGTCGGGGTTGGGCAATGCGGCAATGGTCATGGCGAAGCGGTCGATGTTCAACATAGTACCGCTACTGCTGGCACTTTCACGTGCCTCAGCGCAGATGACAGAAGTTCCGTGAACAGTTGGATTAAGCACCTCACCACCGTTTTGGATAAAATCAACCTTCTTCAAGTAGAACTTGGCATTTTCACCAGCTTCCGCCACGTTGAAGGTGGGCATCACCACGGAGACTGTGGATATCTCACGACGGTTTGCACTTCCGTCCATACGGGCGTAGATCTGCGTCCTGAAGCCCGAGGTGAGATTCATGCTGGTGTTGATGATGAGCTTGATGGTCACATAGTCCGTGATATTGCCTTGGGCATCGCATTGCACCAACTTGATGAGCACTGGGTCGAGTGTGGCGTTGGCGCTGAGTTCGTCACTATAGGTGAGGACAAGCTTGATGGTGGGCTTATGGGTGTTGTCGTGGCAGTTAAAGGGCTTCTCCACCGAGGCCAGATAGGTATCGGATTCGGAATTGATGATGTAGTTGACATCGCTGCTCTCCATGGTGAGGCCAGGCTCAATCACAAGGCCGAAGTTGAGGTTCGGGTTGCTGAGGATTCCGTTTTGGCCGATGGCAGCAGCCACCGTAGCGTTCGTCGCAGTCACACCAGTCACTTGTTGATCCGCATTGCTATCGTAATACATCCAAGTTTCCACTCCTAACGGATTGGAATAGTTGGCGCCGTTGAAGGTCATCACATCCGAACCATAGTCGATAAGGGTGTTGTTGTCACCTGTGTTATTCGTGCGGTCAAAACGGAAGTAGCTTCCAGCAGCTCGCCATGAGGGAAGTTCCACCTCAACCTCCACGGTGTTAAAGACACCAGTGTTGCCGTTTGCGTGTACATTGGCTATGGCTTCCACGGTGTGGTGATCGCTACCTTTACGCCAGATACGATAGTATTCGGAGTTGTCCCTCATGTTGGGATGGTGGTTCTCGTAACGCAGCTGCACACCTTCTTCTTCGGTTTCGCTGGCGAGACCGCCATCGGCATCATATTCATTATCTTCGTCGTTGTAGCTCACCCAACCGCCGTCAGAGAGGTTGAAGACATTCTCATCCACAAGGATGTTGCCTTCCTCAGTGCTCTGTTTCGGACGGGCATAGGCGCAGGTAGCATCTTCGTCAGGATTGCCTGCCATCATGTGGGCAAAACCTTCCAATTGACCATAACCGGCATAATAGATGGGCTCTGGATCCTCACCAGAATTTTGGACATGAACACCTGTGAAAACGATATCATCCACAAAGAAGGCATCGCCCGTAGGATTCACGGAACTGTCCTTCTTGTAGGTCCAAGTAAAGGTGTGAGTACCAGCAGAAACAGTATAGCTGACATCTTCCCAGGCTTGGTGTGCACCATAGTCAATTTGAGGATCACCTCCGTCAATATAGAACCTACACTTATCCCAATTTTGGCTATCGCTGCCTTCGCCCCAGAAACCGCCCTTGAAACTAATCGTACCATCTTCTTCATAGACTGCAGTAACCGTGATAGACGAAGAGGAATCGGCAATGCCGCCATTGCCACTCTTCATGCAATAAGTGCCGTTGAAACCCGATTGTCCATCCGAAACCACGGTCCAAGGATAAGTAGCATCATTGGTACAGCTGATGCCAGAATTGGTATTGTCCAACTGGCTCAAATCACCCGTTTCAAAATCAACAGTAACATTTTCTTCAGGATCCGGAATCACGCCATTCGGTTCACCTTCAGGGATATACTTGATCTCAATGTAGGAACCGCCGTTCACGCGGACCTTGTTGTCGGTTTCGCCACCGGTCTCACCAAGGCCATCATAGTTTACGGCAGTGAAGGTAGGCGAAGCAGCGTAAGTGTTGGGGCAGGTTACGCTATGGAAGCTGTAGATCTGTGAAGAAGGCACATTCATCACCACAGTGGAACCGTTGGCGAGATACACGTTCTGGTCTATTTCGTAAAGGGCGTACTTCTCGGTATTGTTGAGCGAGTTGATCTTGCCTTGTCCGACGAAGCCCAACTTAGCATCGTCGAAGATGACGTTATGGAAACGCTGGATGGTATTCACCTGACGCGAAGCAGAGGAGAAGGGGTTCTCATCGCTGTCGCTACCACTATTGGCGATGTCGGCACCATAGTGGCTGAGGATAAGGGTGCGCTCGACACTACCGGCATCACAGGAAGTACCGCAACCGAGGATGGAACCTTGGATGTTCATGTAGTTGGTAGCCGATTGGTCGTTACCATCGGTGCTATAACCCTCACCATTAATAAATATGTTGGAATTGCCTGTGATGGTGGGCGCACCGAAGGTGCCCGTGAATACACCCCAGTCACCGCCAGCCCACACGGAACCGGCAATGAGGATGGAGTTCTTGTCGAAGGTGTAAGCAGTGGCACCCGAGGCCGAGTGGGGCGAATTAGGTGCTTCGTTGATGGCGTTGAGGCCGATGAAGGCATATACGGAGCCCTTGGTGCTTCCATAGTAACCGGCTGCATACACATGCTGGTCGATACGGCCACCGCTGATGTTGGTAATGGAAGTGGCTGCAGTTCCAGTAGTAGCATTGAGCGTGTTGCCGTCGTTGGCGTTACGCGAGCCGCCATAAATGGAACCATAGATGCGGCCACCGGAGATGTTGAGGGTCTTGAGACCAGCCACATAGATCAAATCGTGCTTACCGTAAGCGCCAGCAAACACGTTGCCACGGATAATGGTGCCGTCCCAGGTGCCCGAGACATTAACTGTGGTCTTGCCTTGAGTGGTACCCATCTTACCGCCTCCCAACACATCGCCTTTCACTTCACCGCCGCTGATGCTCACGGTGGAGTTGTAGTTTGAAGTGCCGTTGCCGCTCGCGAAAGCCACGGTGCCAAACTCGCCACCACCATACACGTCGCCGTTCACCACGCCACCCTTCACGTTGACGGTGGTGCCTTGGGCCACGTTAGCGCTGGCTGCACTACCGGGAGTTGCTACTTCGGTACCCTTACCAGCACCGTAGATGTCTTTCACAGTGCCGCCTTCGAAGCTGACAATAGTAGCACCTTGAACGACACCTTGTTCACCGCCGCCATATACATTATTAATAATAGAGCCGTCTGTCACGGTGACCTTGGTGCCGTTGGTTGACATGGTCGTGCTGCTACCATAGCCGCCGCCATAAACACTTCCCTTCACCGTGCCGCCAGACACGTTGATGGTGGCAAGGCCTGAGATGGTACCTGTTGTGTTGGAACCACCATACACGCTGCCGTTGACAGTACCCTCTTTCATGGTTACATTGACGACAGGACCTTGTTTTTGGTTGGCACCGCCGAAAACATTGCCTTGAACAGTACCACCCAAAACATAGACATCACTGTGATCGACGGCATAACCATAGTTACCACCGCCATACACATTGTGCTCCACATTGCATTCATCAGCAATTACGACTTTGGTGCCGAAAGTCATCTCACCCGTAGTTGTTGAGGTGGAACGTCCTGCACCCGCACCGAAGATAACACCGCCTTGGACGTTGTTAGTAAGGTTGGAACTTCCATTACCACCTGAAATGGCATCACCACCAAAGTAAATCAAACCTTCACCGTATGTCTGGCCTTCAGAGTCGGCTGTGCCATTACATCCAGCACCTATCCAACCAGTGACAACACCACCCGTAACGATGATTTCCTTGTCACCGCCCGAAGGCACTTGAGCAGCACCGCCGTAAATGGCACTTCTAACATGGCCGTTGGTCATTCTAATTGTAAGACTCTTGTTAGTACCATGGGTAGTAGTGCTTGAATAGCAATGATCCATACCGCCAGCCACACCAGCAATCTCACCTCCTTCAATAAAGAGTTTTCTATAGCCAGCGTACGTATCAGTACCATGCGTACTCATATAAAGCGTTTCTGTAAAATCAGCATTATAATTGCTCATATCATGGCTTGAACCAATCTTACCGCTCTTTATCCAAGTCTTAAAGGTCTCTTCCCCTATCATTGATTCAGAACCTATCGTTACGCCACGACCAACAGCTACAGTGGTCTTCACATCCAGTTTGTCAGTGATCGTCATTGAGCCATTTGCATATTTTTCGTTGGCGCGGTCATAATCGGAACCCAACACCAATGAAACCTTTGGTGTGCCGCTGATGGATATGCTACTCTCATTACCATTATAACCCGCAATCATGGAAACAATATCAAACACACCGCTTTCCAAACGAATCTTAAATTCCGGCGAAGCAGCATCTTCCTTCAAACCTCTCAGATAACTAACACAGAGGTTCCCCGATGTCACCGCTTGAACACCACGTCCAAAAACCAAATCGTTGCCATTAGCGACATACTTGGTTTCTTCCGATGTATTAGAGACAGTCGTCTTATTTCTATATCTATTTCCATAGGCATATCCATTCTGAATAGTGATGCCATAGATCATATTTTCTTGATAATTAGGATCTTCATCGATATCAAAAGTAACATAATCATATGTAGCTTGACTATAAGAAGAAACATATTGACCAGTATTCGAATTATACCAATACCAAGTACCATAAGATCCATTATTATAGGATGCTCTCACATTATAATGATTATACCGATATTGTGATACGGGACTTCCTCCGTTTTGCAAATAAATATTTTCAAACTTAGTATTCTTATTGGCAGTGAAATATCCTGCAAGATATCTAGCTGAACTCATTGTCCCACTACCATCAGGATACAACCCAGAAATGGTAACTGGTTTTTGATTGGTATTGCTAAACTCACTCGTTTGCGTCCCACTTGTTACCACCACAAAGTTTCGTTCATAACCAACATTATCGTTCAAAGCCGAAGAAGCAATGGCTGAACTCAGTCCGTTGGAGGTTGAGCAGGTGGTCACGTATGCTTGTGCCCACAAGGCTTCAAACTCTACCTCATTGCCATAATCATTAGTGGTTTCAAACACGATTTCCTCGTCGGCATTAATGGTCTGACCCACTGACTTACCTGAAATGGTAAGACCAGGGCTCAAGCTCTTGATACGCCAGGCATAGAAGCCACGGTATTTGTTGGCGTCGTTACCGCTTGCAGCGGAAACCGTGAATTGAGTCAATTGACCTGAGGTTGATGGGCAACGTTGTTCTGCCAATAAAATTTCACCATCTTGATAGGCAACGGCAGCTACACAATAAGTGGGATACTGCTGGTCGCCCTTGTCAAAATAAACGGTAACAGTTGTCCCTATCGGTTTTGTAATCGTATAAGAAACTGGAGTGGTTGGCGTTGTGCTACTTGGGCCATTCAATACTTGAGAGCTGCCATTACTGAAACTAACTGTCACAGTAGCGGGAGTATCACCATAGCCTGCCCAGTTGTCGTCACTGTCATAGTTGGAAAGCGTAACCACAAAGGTTCTTTCCGTTGTACTAGCCGAAAGCACCGGCCTCTTTTGGAACGGGTTGGCAATCATGGTGTAGGGATAGCCGCCCGAGCCGTCTTCGTTGGAGGCTTCGAGGGTCTTCAGGTATATGAATTGGCTCTCAGGGGCATCGTGGTTCACGGCCACGCCAGAAGCGACAGCGCTGAAGCTGGTGGGAGTGTTGCCGTTTTCTGAGGCATTGGTCATTGTGGTGCGGCCTGCAGGGCTGTTACCATAATAAGTGATCTTAATGTCAGCGGGGCTCAGTTTCTTAATGGGGCTGGTTTCGTCGCTGTAATAACTCCAGCTATGGTCCTCACGGTCGTCGAGTAGGACTAAAGTGTTATTGTATGTACCGCTACCGGAGGAAGGAATATAAACAGCAGATACCACTTGTGAAGGAATATAACTGTAGTTACACGTATGCCATTCGTCATTGTTGGAGCGGTAAGCCATGGCACGCACGGTCTGACCAGGAGTAAGACCTGTGAGGGATACTTGTGTGGCACTGTAGATACCAATTGGCATGTTGTCTGGATCATTTGGGTTCACTTCAGCAGGCATGGTGCCGTCAAGTGAATATAGTATTTCGAAAGTGGTTCCACCTGCATCGACTGCCGTAATGGTCATGTTATCAAAATCGATGACGGGTGTGGGAGCATAAATGCCTTCCACCTCATAGCGGACAGACGCTGCAGAGCACTGGTTGGAGCACGACACGGCAAAAGTCTTGGCCTTGTAAATGGTACCATTGACAGAAGCCGAAATGGGACCCGTGTAAAGCTGACTGTTGTTAAGAGTCGGTTCGGCGGGTTCGTTGCCGTTGGTGCTCACGGTGTAACGCACCACGTAGGTGTCGTTCAAACCAGCAGGACGCTCGGCAGGCGTCATCACGATGGTGTTGGTGCCTTCCACACGGGTAATGGTGGTATGCGCAAGGGTGTTGCTGGCATCCGGGAACGGCACACGGTCGGATTCCTGGAAGACGGCATGCGTCGCCGAAGACCAAGCGCCACCGGTGGCGAGTTGCGACATGGCATTCACTTTGAAGCCCGTGCTGGGAATCGTCCCTTCAGGGAAGGAAATGGGACCTGTATATTCGTAGGTGGGCGGAGCGAGCGGGTCGGCAGGATCCGGGTCGTTCTCGCCAATGCTATAGATAATGCGCGCATTTTGGGTGGTAGGGAAGATTTCCACCTGGTCGGAGCAGGTTGAACGCTGGATGAGCGGGGCCTGAGCGGCCATATTGCCCTGTACCAACTCAACCGTGGCATACCAACCTTCCTCACGGTAGCTTGAATTGGATACGAACTTGAAGGTGATGGCACCGTCGGTCATCACGGAAAAACTCTGTTGAGTGTTGCCTGTGAGCGTAGCAATCAAGTTGGCCTCCACCGCGCCGTTGCCTTCATAGATGTATAAGTAGTCATCGTTCAAGCGGAGTGCCCAAGCACCGATGTTCACGCCATTTACACCACTTGCTGGTTCGGCGTATGCTGTAAAGGTATTGAAGGTCACCTTGATCTTGTCACCTGTAACAGCTGGCTTGAACACATAGGTGAAGTTCTCGTTGTGGTTGTACCAGGTTTCCCAATAGTTTGTTTGCTGAGATGGACCATGGGAGTCGTAAAAGGTGATAACGTCGCCGCGTTGAAGGGTTTTATTACCGTCCTTCATGTACACGGTTGTGGATTGCGCTATCGCGCCTTGGGTGAATAGGGCCATGAGTACGGTCATGGCGATAGCCGCCTTCTTGAAGCGGCCGGGATTTTGAGTAGTTGTTTTCATTATCATGATAATATGTTAATATTTTATATAAAATACATTGAAATGATTTGTTTTAGCGCGCAAAGATACACATTTTTTATTAACATTTACATTAATAAGTATTAATTAATACTTAATAGGCCGACATGATGCTTAAGTCTTTGGCTTTGTCAACGGCCCACGCTGCTCCGGTTTTTGGCCGTGGCCTACGCGCATTTTTCGCTTCCCCGCATGTCGGCCGTTTCCCACCCGCATTTCACCTTTCACCTTTCAATTTTTACCTTTCAATTCTCAAATTCCCCTTGACAATTTCAAAAATATGCGTATATTTGCTGCATGAAAATAAACGGTTATCATTAATGGAATAAAACGGAAGCATTATGAAAGACCACTACATAGAACCCGAATACAATGCAGTTGCCGAAGCCAGACGTTATGTGGAGAATGCCCGAACAGTATTGCTGGAACATGGAAACTTAAATGTGGATGAAAACCGCTACGAAGACCAAAAATATGTGCGAGCCGCTGGACATTATTTGTGGCACTCCGTGTTGTTGGCATTGGAAGCGGTTTTTCATCTGAAAAAGAAAAACAACTCACGGGTGCATGTCGAAAGGTACCGTCAATTGCTCGCCAATCGTGACCGCAAATTGCTCACCTGGGTCAACGACGCCTATCTAACCATGCATCTCTCAATGGATTATGACGGCAACAGAAGCAAAGGGAACTGTGACGATGGGTTCCGCCTTGCCAACGAGATCATTGATAGATGTGAGGCGATGATAAATGAAACGGAAAACGGAAAACGGAGAACGGAAAACTATTATTATGAACGGTCTTAAAGATAGTGTGTTACATAACAAGAGTCTTGCTTTTGGAGTTAGAATTATAAAGTTTTATACGTACCTATGTAAAGAGAAAAAAGAGTATGTTTTGAGTAAACAGATACTCAGAAGTGGTACTGCCATTGGAGCAAATGCTCGTGAGTGCCGAAACGCTCAAAGCAATGCTGATTTTGCCAATAAACTATCAATAGCTCTCAAAGAAGCCGATGAAACACAATACTGGCTCGAACTATTACTGCTTTCCAATATGATCACTCAAGAGGAGTTCGATTCTTTGAATAATGATGTTACTGAATTGGTAGCTATACTCACCAAATCAATAAAGACCATAAAAAGGAACACCTCAAACAAATAACTTTCCGTTTTCCGTTTTCAGTTTTCAGTTTCCCACTCTCACTCTCATCCCATCCGAGTACGCCGTGAACTCGGGAGCGTACTGGCACTGGATCAAGGCATAGCCATTGCTCAAGTTGCCTTGCTTGGTGACAAACATGGTGTACTCCAGCTGGTGCACGCCCTTGGGCAAGAAGTCGATGAAGAACTCCATGTCGGTGTCGGTGGTGCTCTGGTAATAGCACATCCCATCGCCGTAATGGTATCTCGAGATGACGTTCTCAGGCTCGAAGCCTGCGGCACGCAGATCCTTCACGAACACGAAACTCATGTCCTGGCTACTCTCAAAGGTGAGCTTCACGGTAAGCTTGTCGCCGACTTTCAAGGTGCGCTTCCCGATGGGGACGAGCAGCACGCCCTTGTCGTTGACGGTCTCTACGAAGATCTCACGCTTGATCTTGAAACCGGACTCGTCGCTCTTGACCTCGTCAATGGGCACGAAATACTGCCTGAACAGACCGCCCCAGACGAGATGCGGCGTGGGGTTGTTGACGGTGAGATGGCGCATGTCCTCGGTGACCTCGTTGGCATTCCAACGGCGCTGGATGAAGCCGGTGCCGGCCTCGCCTCCCTCGGTGCTGATGGCCTTGCCGCTGAAGCTCAGCGTGACGTCCTTGCCTTCTTCGAACCAGTCGCTACCGCGCATCAGCAGGGCATAGATGGCATCGGCGGTGGAAGCGGAGTTCTCCCACATGTTGGTACGCTTCTGCGTGAGCAACCACACGCGCAGCTGGTCAATCATCTCCTGGTCGCCCTCGATCTCGGCAAAAGCCGCCATGATGTTGGCATGGGTGGCGATGTGGGAGATGAAGCTGAAATACTTCTTCGGCCAGTACATGCCGATCTCGTCGTTCTTCTGGGCGCATTCCTTGAACGACTGGATGATGAGCTTGGCAGTGTTTTCGTTGCCATAGCGATGCAACACCAAGGCGGCGTAGGAACGCTGATTGAAGTTGAACTGGGTCCATTGGTCCTTGTTGCCCAGATAGTCGAGATAATATTTCTTGGCCTCGGCGAAGCCCCTGTCGGAGTTCTGCTCCTCGAAGAAGCTCAAGCCATAGAGTTCCTGCAGCGTGAAGCTGCCGATGCCCCAGTCTTTCTTGAGCCGTTTCATCTCGCGGTAACGGTCGGCGATATCGCTTTCGACGAAACGAACGGCCTTCTCACAGATGCGTTCGGCCTTGCGCTGGTCGGCCTGGCTCATCGATTCCCACACGCCCATCTGCTTGAGCTTGCCGAAGCCAGTGAGGATGTAGGCGGTGATGTAGGGGCTCTCGGGCATGCCGGGCATCCAAGGCCAGCCGCCGTTGTACTGCTGCTTGTCGGCAAGATAGTCGAGCGTTGAGGTCTGCTGCTGCTTCAGGTTGTTGAGGTCGAAGAGGTTGGCGATGCGGGCGCGTTGCTCGCTCTCGCTCTTGGCTTCGAGCACCCAGGGCGTCTCTTGAAGCATGATGGCTTTCAGGTCTTGGTCTTTCTCGAGCTGCGACAGCAAGGCGTCGGGGGTCTCGATCTGCCATCTCTTGATGTAGGCCAACAGGTTCGGGATGTGGTCGGCGATATAGGCCGAGAGGCTGTTGGCATAGAAGGCGTAGAAGGCGGTCTCGGGACGGTCGATCCTGACATTGGCGAGATAGGGCAGGCTCTGCACGGCGTACCACACGGGGTTGGTGCTGAAGTTGAGCGTGAGGCTGTAGTCGCGTTCGTGGCTGTTGGGGTTGGCTATGGCGTCGAAGTCGAAGGTCTTCTCGGTCTCAGCCTTCACAGTGATGGGCAGGGTCTGGGTCAGGAAGATCTCGCTGCTGAGCACGGGCATGAGGTGTTGCTCGGCATCGCTGAACTGTCCCGCGTAGGCGGTGAAGCGGAAGGCCAGGAGGTTAAGGTCGTATTGTGCGGCCACCTTCCAGCGGACTTCCTTGCTACGGCCGGGGACGATCTCCTGCATGTTGATCACGGGGTCGCCGACGATGAGGTTGACGGGCTTCATGGTGGCGGCATCGAAGATCTCGAGCTTGGCCTTGGGAGTGACCGCCTCGTCGCCGGTGTTGATGACATTGGCGACGAACCAGAGCTCATCGGTGTCGTACATGTAACGCGGCATGTCGGCCATGATCATCACGGGCTTGGAGGCCTTGAACTCGTATTCCTTGTAGCCGGTCTGGTTGTCCTTGGTATAGGCGAGCATCATGAGGTTCCAGCGGGTGATGGCGTCGGGCAAGGTGAAGCTGAAGGTGCAGCTGCCGTCGGCCTTGGTGCGCAGGTTGGGGAAGAAGAAGGCGGTCTCGTTGAAGTTCTCGCGGAGGGCGGGCTCGGCATCCTGCTTGGGCTGGCTCTGTCCGCTTTCTTCCTGGGTAGCCGAGTAGCTGACATCTTGCAACACGGTGTTGTCTTCCATCATCTGTACGCTGTTGACCTTCTCCATAGGCATGGCCACTTCTGCAACCGCCATATCGTCTTCCACCACCATTCCCTTGGCGAGTCGTGCGCCGCCGCCTACCATCCGGTAATAGCGTCTTCCATAGATCTCAAAGAAAGGATGGTTGGAGGGTAGGTCGTAATCGAAGACCCTGGCCGGGTAATGGTAGCTGGTGTTGGAGTTGGCGGCAGTGAAGTTGTGGCTGTCGGCCTTGAAGCCCTTGCTCCACACGCTGGAGGGTTTCATGTTGAAGTCCCAGTAGTGGCCGGTGAAGGCGTCGAGCGAGGCATCGTACATGCCTGCCAGCAACGCCGAGGCGACGTTCTTGTCCTGATAGTCCTTGACATTGACGGTCCAGGTCTCTTCGCCGCCGGGGCTGAGCTTGTCGCGCACGGTGGCGAGGGTGACGTTGAGGTCGAGGTTGTTGTAAGGAACACTGATCGACTGGCTCTTGACATTATAGGTGTTTTCCTTGATGAAGGCGGTCTTGAGGCAGAGGCCTCCGCGGTCTTCTTCCTTGACAGTGTAGGTGATCGTCTTGATTTCGTTGTCGAGGGTGATCCATTGTTCCATTCGGGTTTCGTCGCCGTGCATCAGCTGCACCCACACCCTGACGTTCTTGGCCGAGCTGCCGATGTTGGCGCGCAACACCTCGCCTGGTTGCAACGAGGTCTTGTCGGTCTGGTACCAGGCCATCGTCGTGCAAGGCGTGGTACGGGCGTCTTTTTGATAAACCTTGAATTCCTTGGAGGTGATGGCAAGGGGTTCGTCGAGGCTCTTGAGTTCGATATAGTATTTGCCGGGTTGCAGGGGCGTCTTGCCAGGATAGAAGGAGGTCTTCTCGTTGATCTGGACTTCGTCCTCATAGACCAAGGTCTTGTGCTGCATTTTGTAGTTGCTGCCGTTGAAGCTGAAGGCGGGGAACTTGTCGTGCAGCTCTTGGTCGCTGAGCGCCTGCCGATCAAGGGAGATGTTCAAGTCGTTGGCCTCGAAATAGTTGATGCCCTCGGGCTCTTCGAAACGGTAGATGAGGCGTTTCACGCGGCTGCTGGCAGGCTGTCCGTTCATGTTGACCACCTCGATGTTGTAGGTGCCGATGGCCGATTGTTCCACCAGGTCGGGGATGTTGGTGCTGAGGGCGACCTTGTTGTAGCCGGCACGGATGTAATGCGTGTCGCTATGGGTCTCGCCCTGGGCGCTGGTGGCGGTGACTTCGATCTCGTAGGTGAACACGGGCTGCTGCTGGGGCTTGGTCTTCAGCGAGGGCTTGAGGTTGAAGGTGATGTGGAACTTGCCGGTTTCGTCGGTACGGCCTTCGCCGAAGGCGATCTGTTCGTCCTCGATGGGCGGGTACCACCACCACCAGCAGCGCCACGGGAAGCTGGTCTTGCGCACCACACGGTAGGTGTAGGCCACATCGTCGAGGCCGAAGCCGGCCAAAGCGCTCACGTTGCCGCTGACAGTGACTTCCTCGTTGAGCTTGTATTGCTCCTTGATCTTGTCGAAGCCGATCTCGAAGGTGGGGCGTTTGTACTCTTCGACGCTAATGGTGGTGTTGCCGTGGCTGCCGTTGAGGTGGAAGGTGCCGTTGAGCAAGTTGGTGGGGATGACGAAAGAGCCGCTGAAGCCGCCGTATTCGTCGGTGGTGAAGTTGGCCGAGCTGATCTCCTGCCAGTTGGCATCTTTGAAGTGGATGGTCTCGGTGCCATTGGTGACCAGGGTCTGCTTTCCGTTGTCGTGATGCACCATGATGCCCTTGAAATACACCGTTTGTCCAGGCCGGTAGATGGCGCGGTCGGTGAAGAGGGTGGTGTGGTCGGAAGGCCTTGAGCTGCCCGATGACATCCGGAGGTTGAAATAGTTTTTGGGCAGCAGACGGTCGTTGCCTTTCTTCACGATGACTTGGAAACTCGTCGGGATGCCGCCGTTGGTCCTGGCCAGGCCGTCCTGGTCGGACTTCAGCGTGGCGTGGACCTTGGTCTCATATTCCTTTTTCTTATAGTCGTATTCTTCATTGACGATCTCGACGGTGGCGTCCTTGACGGGGTGCCCGGTCTTACGGTCCAGCACGACGATGTCGAGTTGATGGAGACGTTCGTTGGTGACGAAGCTCAGCGACGACACCTGGAAGAAGGTAAGGGCGGTATGCTCAATTTCGGCTTTGCTGTCGGTTTTGGCCACCAGATAATAGATGCCCGGGTTGAGCGGATTCAGGGCGACGAGGGTGGCGTGTTGGCGGTAGTCGGTCTCGGCTGGGAGGTCCATCACCTGACGGTTCACGGGCTTTTTCTTGTCCAGGGCTTCCAGAATCTCATCTCTATTGAGTCTATTAAAGGCTTTCAGTTCTTTTTCAGTGATGCTGTAAACCGAGATCTCGGGATGTTCCACGTTCCTGTATTCGAGCACCACGGGGATGTTTTCACCAGGCAGCTGGATGTCGTTGAGCGTGAGGTTGATATAAGGTGCAGTGATGTGTTCGATGTTGCGTTTGCAGTAGTAGATGCCTTTTGAATAGTCCTGGATGGTCTTCTGGCAAAGCTCGTAGGCTTTCCGGTAGTTGTCGAAGAGGCTGCTGTCGTTGGGATGGTCGTCGTATTGGCTGATCATGCTGGAGGCGAGGGCGGCGGCGAGTTCAGGGTAGATCTTTTGGCCCTCGTTGTCTTTCATCATGGTGCGGAGGGCGTCTTGGTAGCGTTCGGTTTCGTCGAGGATTTCGTTGACGAAGAGGTATCTCTTGTAGTTGTTGTAGAGGCTGCATTCAGGGTTGTTCTTCATGTTGTAGCCGATGAGCTGCTGGAAGATCTTGAGGCATTTGATGACGGGCTTGTCGCTGTCGCCCAGGTCGGCCTTGACGAAGTCCTTGTCGTTGAGCCACCAGAGGTCGGTGTTCCAGTTGGAATCGACATCGTCGGCCGATTCGGCTTCACGATAGTGGTTGGCCACGCGGTGGAAGAGGAAATCGAACATGGAGGGTTCGTATTCGACGTAACTATCGTGTTTGCTTTCGAAGAGGCAGAGATAGTCTTCGGTATGGGCAGCCTTCAGCGCTTTCTCGGGCTTGAGGGCCTCGGCATAATGGTAGTCGATAAGGTCGAGGAAGGTCTGCTTGTCCCAGTATTTCATCTCGACATTGCTTCGGTCGCCGTCGATGCGTTGGTTCTCGCAAATGACGTATTCGTGGTTGTTGAGATAGTTGTAATAAACCTCGGCAATCTGGTTTTGCAGCACGGCACGCGGCACCTCGTCGAGTCGGTCGAGCTGGGCTTTGGCGTAAGCGAGGTATTCCTGTTCATATTCGTCTTCGACCGTTTGTTCCATGACTTTCTGGCGGTAGAGGATGACTTTCAGGAGCTGGACCTGGTTTTTGTCCTTCACGGCGTTTTTCTCGATCTCGTCAAGGTTTTTCCCTGCGGATTCGGGAAGGGATTTCTTCATGTTTTCCTTGAATTGATCCCATAGGGTTGCATAGGTCTTGTTTTCGGTGTTGTCCGGTTCTTTTGTATTCATGGTGAAAGAAAGTAATACGATGGAGGCAATAAGGATGGTGCCCAAAATGATGAGGACGCGTTTCATGATGATAATAATTATGTACAAAGATAGCTTAATAACAAAAAGCGTGCAAAAATATTTTCCTAATTTTGCATCCTCAAAAAGATGAAAAATGATACCGGAGCGTTTTGAAAAGGCTTTTGCGGCGGCGATGAGCAGCGACACGGCACCCATGGAGGCGGTATTGCGCTATGTGGCCGGTGCGAAGGGCAAGCGTCTGCGTCCCGAGTTGGTGTATCTGACGGCCCGGCTTTTCGGAGAGGTCAACCAATCCACCGATCGCACCGCCTTGTTTGTGGAGATGATCCACACGGCCACGCTGATCCACGACGATGTGGTGGACGCTTCCGACGAGCGTCGGGGACAGGCTTCGGTGAATGCGCGTTGGGACAACACCACAGCGGTTTTGGCCGGCGATTTCCTGCTTTCGAAGGCCATGCTGTTGCTTTCCCATCCCGAGGATCACGCCATCTTGGAGGAGATGCTCCAGACCACCTTGGCGATGAGCGAAGGAGAGCTGATGCAAAACGGAGAACGGAGAACGGAGAACGGTGAGTTGTATTTGGAAATCATAGAGCGTAAAACGGCACAATTGATAAGGGCCTGCTGTGTGGGGGGAGCGATGACGGTGCTTTCTGATGATACAGAAGACAGGAGGCAGAAGTTGGAATGGATAGGGGAGTTCGGCTTGAATTTGGGATTGGTGTTCCAGATGCGGGACGACATCTTGGATGCCGACAACGCCGAGCATGTGGCTATGGCGGAACTGCTGTTGCCTGAATATATTAAAAAGGCGTTGAAGGCTTTGGAGGCCTTAACGCCTTTTGTTACAGATCAGCAGGCTCTTTCTTCGTTAAAAGAACTCATTGTTTTTTGCGCCGAACGCAATCATTAACTTTTAGCTTAGCATAGATGCACAACGGTCAATAATGGAATTGGCCAATCGGAAACCTTCGTTGCAGGTTTCTTTGGATGGGTTGCCGTCATAGCCCATGGTGATGTGTGCAGTTGCGTATGCTGCGTTTACCAATGTAAGTAGTTTTTTATCACGATGCCGTACTGCTTCCTTGTAATCTTTGATGTCTGGGTGTGGGCGGTCGGAAGTCTTGACGTTGAATACGGCATCCAACATGATCAGCACCGAGTACCACAGATAGTTTCCGGCAGCACGAACATATTTATCATCCTCATAACACATAGTCTCCATTTCCAACTTTCCGTTCTCCACTAATACCTTTCTGGCATTATCTACATATCTACGAGCTTCTTCCACGGGGTTATTGGAAACTTCCAAATATTTAGAATCTTTCATAATAGGTATATTTTACGAAATTAATAATTATCGTTATTTTCAAACCGCAAATATAAGCATGTTTTTATAATTGTCAAGAGTTTTTTGTTGATATTTTGGAGACAAATAGGTTTTTTATCAGGTTTCTGTTATCTTTGCAAAAAGTATAAACAATCCAAATATGAAAACAACATCCCGTTTTTTGGTTTTTATGATTGTTTCAGCAGTGTTGACGATGGCCTTTGGTTGCGTGAAAAAGAGTAATGAAAATAAAATTCTTTTATTTAAATTTACCGATCCCGATGTCGAGGCAACCATAGGCGATGACATGAAAATAGAGGCGATTGTTCCGTTCGGCACTGATGTGACGGCTTTGGTTCCTGTAATCACTATCTCAGAAAAAGCCACGATCAATCCAGCATCAGGAGAGCCAATGGATTTCACCAATCCAGTTCCATTTACCGTGACAGCGGAAGACGGTTCGAAAGCGGTTTACACCGTGACGGTTTTGGTCGACCCTGGAAGCAACGAGAAAGAAATCCTTTCGTTTCGACTCGAAAACCCTGATGTGGAAGCGGTCATTGATGAGGAATTGAAAACCGTGACCGTGCTGTTACCTTACGGCACCGATGTGACCGCTTTGGTTCCCGATATCATCATTTCTGATAAGGCCACAATTGAACCAGCCTCAGGCGTTGCTACAGACTTTACCCATCTTGTGACTTATACGGTGACTGCTGAAAACGGATCTCAAACCAATTACTTGGTTTTGATTGAAATAGAAGCTCCAGAAACACTTCTCTACGGCATTTGGGGCGTGGAGAGGCTCGAATATTATGAGACGGATTTTGCTGGTAATCCAGATCCTTCAACAATGCAAATCTTTAGTTTTGTTCCTGGAGATCAAGACAATGGTATCGATCTGATTTTTAGAGAAAACAAGACGGGTGAAATAGTGGATCGTAGTAGAGATACATTGTATGTTTGGCATGATGGTCATAACAATACCATTATCTGTCCTGACACTACTATCGTAAAAAGATTTTATTATTGTTTTGAAATAGGTATTTCAAAGCTTTATATGAATTTGGAAAGTGTGATTCACCATTTCGATATTGTTGAATTGACCTCTGATTCTTTTGTTTATGAGGACGAATATGCTCCACATTATGTTGAAAAAGCCTTTATGAAGCGCATTTCAGACATGCCGAATAAAGTGAATTCATCAGGAAAAAAGAAAAAGGTCTCTCCCAATAAGCTGGGTTCATTATTAGGAGATTATTAAAAACAGGAACGCCAACCGCTATTGCGAATAGCTATAGCATTGTAGCACAACGGTCAATGATGTCGTTGGCGAGACGGAAACCCGAATCGCAAGTGTTTTTATCTTGTATTCCGTCATAGTTCATATAGAGGTGCATGACGTTGTAACCGCTTTCCACCCAACTTAGCAGTTTTTTGTCTCGTTTTGAAACGGCTCGTTCGTAATCATCAATGTTGACTCTGGTGCGGCGATCTTTCCTTACCTGAAAAACTGCGTCCAAAGCCATCAATACACCTAGCCAAAGATATTTTCCTGCCGCCCTGACATATTTTGGATCTTCATATTGATGTGGTCTCGGTATTCAGTTTTCCGTTGTCATTTAGAGTTTTTTTTGCATTATCGACATAACGCCTTGCTTCATCTATTGGATTTTTCTTCATAATGAATGTTTTTGTTATTTCGCCGCAAAGATAAAAAAAGTGGAGACGCGACACGCCACGTCTCCACTATCAGCTTTCAGCTTTTAGCTCTCAGCTTACTTGAACGCATTCTCGCTCAAGCCTTTGCCGCTCAAGGCGAGATCCTTCATGTAGCTTGGAACCTCCTTGCCGAGGTACTTGTCCACATAGAGCTTGGCGAGGTATTGACCCAGCATGAAGCCGTGACCACGCAACCCGGTGAGCATACCGACCTCGGGATCGACGATGTAGCGCGGCTCCATGTAGTAGCCTGCCCACACCGCGTGGAAGCCCACAGAGGCGAGTTCAGGGATCCAGTCGGCGAAGACTTCGCTGCAGATTTCCAAGAACTCCTTGCTGTTGTACTTGAGGTTCTGACGGGCCTCGAAGGAGTCGCAGTCGGGCGAGGCGCAGCCGATGACCTGGCCGGTGTGCAGGAACTGCTGTCCATAGACGGCGCTGAAGCCCTTGTAGTGACGGCGGTCGATGATCATGTCGAGCGAGTCGCCATGGGCGCCCAGGTTGGGCAGACGGCGTGTGATGAAGGCCTGGTGCTTCACAGGGTACAGCTGGGTGTCGATGCCCAGCATGTCGGTGAACTTCTCGGCACCCCAACCCATGCTGTTGACAAAGTGGTCGCAGGTGAACTCGACAAACTGCTTGTCGTGGGTGCGGACGAGGGCGACATATTTGTCGTCTTTCTTCTGCACAAAGACCAGCTCGCAGTCTTCCATCAGCGTGCCGCCATGTTCGATGGCGATGCCGCGGATATAGTCGATGGTGCGGCCTGGCGTAGCCTGCCAGCAGTTCTTGGAAATCAAGGCGTGGCTATAGACGTTGCTGTCCATGTTCCACAGCGGAGAGATCTCCTTGCGGAAGTCCTTCTTGTCGATCATGTAGGCGTCGCTCCAGGCACGTGAGGCGTCCAAGGCCTTGTAGGTGGCGTCGTCGTGGACGAGGTTCACATAGTTCGTCAGCTTGAAGTCGATGTTGTGGACTTTCTGGATCTCCTTGAAGATCTCGAGGTTGTGGTTGGCGATGTCGGCGATGTCGGGGTTCGAGAAGGCCGGACGTCCGCCTGCGATGCAGCGCCATGAGGAGCCGCGGTCGTAGTTGACCAGCACAGGTTTCTTGCCTGCCTCGGCGAAGTAACGGAAGGCGCCGCTACCGGCAATACCACCACCCGCGATGAGCACCTCGATGCGTTCTTTCTTCACGTCGTTGCCCGTCTGGAACACGAAGGTCTCCTTGCGGTTGGGCTGATACACGTCGCCTAAGGTGACTTGGTTGGCCAAAGGTGCACGAGGCGACGACTCGCCCACTACCTCGATGCCATAGCCGCGAAGGATCTGCTTGGCTCTCGACACGCAACGCTTGCCACGGCAGGGACCCATGCCCATGCGGGTGATATGCTTGAGCTCATCAACAGAGATGAACTTGCGGTTGCCGACGGCCTTGAGGATGGTCTTCAGATCGACATCCTCGCAGTGGCAGACGTAGGCATCCTCGGTCAAAACGGGTTCGGTGTTGGGCTTGAAAACGATGGGTTTCGGATAGCGTTCCTTCAGGATGAATCCCTTGATGTCGGTCATCACGGGCAGTTCCGTTCTCCACTTGGTTTGATCGACTTTCACGCGGACGACGTGCGTCTTGTTGGGCTTGCGCATCACCTTTTCGATGCTGCCATCGCACAGGATCTTGCCGTTGTTGTCGATGAGATAAACCTCCTTGCCTTCTTCCACGTCGTATTCGACAGGTAGGAAGACCACGTTTTTGTTAAGGTCGTAGCCGAAGATGGCCAGACCCGGGCAGTGGTTGACGCACTGCATGCAGCCGATGCACTTGTTGTAATCAACGACTGGCACCGTGTTGGTCGAAGCCTTGGTGATGGCACCTTGCGGGCAGCTGAACGAGCAGGGGTTGCAGGCGAAGCCGTAGAGGCAGTCGAGCTGCACGAAAGGCTTGGCCATCATGCGTTCCTTATCGGGCAGGTTGGGCTCTTCAAGGATGCGGATTGGCTTCTGTTGGGAGTCGATATATTGTCTGGACACCTCCAGATACTCGTCGTAATTGTAGCGCACGCCGAGGTTTTGGGCCACTTCGTAGGCGGCTTGCTTGCCACGGAGCACGGCGCTGGTGCCTTCGCCGATGCGGACGGCGTCGCCGCAGCCGTAGGTGTTGAGGCCGAAGACCTGCTTGCCCTTGGTGAGCAGTTGGTCGTCAGGAATCAAGCCGGTGCAGATGTTGATGATGTCGATGTCGTCGATGATCTTCTCAGTGCCTGGGATCGGCTTGAAGTTCTTACACTCGGCGATGACGGCACCCACGATGCCGGTGTGGTCTTCATTCGGGATGGCTTTCAGCAGCACATGCGAGGTCATGATCGGGATGCCCAAGCGGCGTACACGGTTGGCCTGCACGGGGAAGCCGCCCTCGTGGTCCATGCCCTCGATGATGGCTTTGATAGTGGCACCGGCCTGCATGCCTTGGTAGGAGGTCAGGTAGCCGATGTTGCCTGCGCCCACGGTGAGGACTTTCTTGCCCAGCAAGGTGTGTTCTTGGTTCATCATCTTCTGGAACACGGCAGCGGTATAGACACCTGGGACGTCGTCGTTCTCGAAGGTAGGCATGAACGGCACGGCACCCGTGGCAACCACGAGATGCTCGGCGTCGACATAGCTGATCTCCTGGGTGACGATGTTCTTCAGGGCGATGCGCTTGCCTTCAAGGAGGTCCCAAACGGTGGTGTTGAGCAGGATGCCCTCGTGGTTGTCGCCGGCCAGCGTCTTAGCGATGTCGAATCCACGCATGCCACCGAACTTCTTCTCCTTCTCGAAGAAGAAGAACTGGTGCGTCTGCATGTTGAACTGTCCGCCGATGCTGGCGTTGTTGTCGATGACCAAGTTCGGGATGCCCAGCTCGTTGAGCTTTTCACGGCAAGCTAGACCCGCAGGACCCGCGCCGATGATGGCAACGGTGGTCTTGTAAATTGAGAGTTGAGAGTTGAGAGTTGAGAGGTTTTTGGGTGCTGATAAGCACCTCTCACCTCTTACCTCTAACCTCTCAACTTCCTTCACGCCGTCAACGAGGGTGATGCAGATACGGCGGATCTTGCCGTCAACGAGCATCTCGCAGGCGCCGCACTTGCCGATGCCGCATTCGAGGCTTCGGTTGCGCCCTTTGAGGCTGTGGCTGTGGATGGGATAGCCGGCTTGGTGAAGGGCGGCGGCAATGGTCTTGCCACGTTGGCCTTTCACGGGTTTGCCTTCATACAGGAATTCCACGAGGTCTTCCTGTGGGATGTCCAAAATGGGGTGTTTTTCAATCTTATACATACTTTCAGTTGTTTGTGTCTTTTTTTGAAAGGCACAAAATTAAATATTATTTGAAAAAAACAATAACTTTAACTCTTCAATTTTCACCTTTCACCTTTCGTTGACAGCAATCCGCATGCAGCGTCGATGTCTTGGCCGCGTGAGGCACGGATGGTGGCGATGATGCCTTTGTCGTTCAAGGCGTCACGGAAATAGGTCATGGTAGTGTTGTCGGGGCTCTTCAACGGGATGCCTGGCACGGCATGGTAACGGATGAGGTTGACGCGGCAACGCAGGCTGCCCAGCAAACGTGCCATCTCCTTGATGTGGTCCTTGGTGTCGTTGAGGCCTTTGAAGACGATGTATTCGAACGAGAGGCGGCGTTGACCGTGCCAGTCGTGTTGCTTCACCAGATGGATGACTTCCTTGATGGGATAATTCTTCTCGATGGGCATGATCTTAAGGCGTTCGTCGTGGAAGGGGCTGTGCATGCTGATGGCGAGGTTGCATTTCGACTCGGCAAGGAAGCGTTTCAGGTTGGGGATGACGCCGCAGGTGGAGACGGTGATGCGGGTGGGGCTCCATCCCAGCGCCCATTCTTGGGTAAGGATGTCGAGCGAACGCATCAGGTGGTCGTAGTTGTTGAGCGGCTCGCCCATGCCCATGAACACGATATTGGTCAGGGTGTCGAACTCGGGCAGGCTGAGGATCTGGTTGACGATCTCGGCGGCGCTGAGGTTTTTCTCAAAGCCCTGTTTTCCTGTTGCACAGAAGAGGCAGTCCATCTGGCATCCCACCTGAGTGGAGACGCAGAGTGTGGCGCGTTCCTTGTCGGGGATATAAGCCGCCTCGACGGTGCGGTCGCCGGCAGGGAAGAGGTATTTCTTGGTGCCGTCTTTGGAGATCTGCTCCTTCAAGGGTGCGTAAAGGCCCACCTCATATTGTTCCGAGAGCAACTCGCGCGTCTTTTTGCTGAGGTTCGACATGGCATCGAACGAAGCGACGCGTTTGTTGTAAATCCAATCGACCAATTGTTTCCCGGTGAATTTCGGCAATCCGAGCCGATCCACGACTTCCTGGATCTCCGCAGGAGTCATGCCCAATAGTATTTCTTTTTCTTCCATGCTGCAAAGATAGTGTTTTATGAAGATATTTTTCTATTTTTGCAACTTCTATTGAAAAAGCAGAAATCCAATTTGATGACAAACGACAAGAAAACGGGTGTTTGGACCGCCTCGGCTTTCGTGGTGGCGAATATGATCGGAACGGGTGTGTTCACTTCGCTCGGTTTCCAGCTGCTCAACACGACCAACATCTATTCCATCATGATGCTTTGGCTCTTTGGCGGCGTCATTGCCCTTTGCGGCGCGCTTACCTACGCTGAATTGGGTGCCGCCATGCCGCGTTCGGGTGGCGAATACCATTATCTCAGCAAGATATACCATCCCTCGGTGGGTTTCCTCTCCGGATGGATCTCGTTGCTCATCGGCTTTGCCGCGCCTGTGGCCTTGACTTGCATGGCGCTTTCCTCCTACGCGTGCAGGCTGTTTCCCATGATTAATCCGAAATGGTTGGGTGTGGGCGTGTTGACTTTGATCACCTTGATCCATACCCGTAATCTGAAGTTCAGCGGTTCTTTCCAAAATGTGTTCACTATCATCAAAGTGGTGATTATCGTGGCTTTCATCGTCTGCGGCATCGTGCTGCCGGGCCAGCCACAGGATTACAGTGCCCAGACCTTTTCGGCCAAGGACATCTTCAGCCCCGGCTTCGCTATTGGGTTGATTTGGGTGTATTATGCCTATTCAGGTTGGAACGCGTCAACCTATATGGCTAGTGAGATCGAGAATCCCAAGCGTAACCTGCCGCGTTCGCTCATCCTCTCCACCTTGGTGGTGACAGTCCTGTACCTGCTGCTGAACTACGTGTTCCTGCATTCCACTCCGATGGCCGACCTTTCGGGCCAGGTGGAGATTGGACTCATCAGTGCGCGCAACATCTTTGGGAACAACATCGGCAACCTCATGGGCTTGATCATCTCGATCCTGTTGCTGTCGAGCATCAGCTCGATGGTGTTCATGGGTCCGCGTGTCGCCCAGGTGATGGGCGAGGACCATCGCATCTTCCGTTTCCTTTCGCATAAGGACAAGAAGGGTGTTCCGCTGGCCGCCATCGGCTTCCAATATGTGATCAGCTTCCTGCTCATCATCACCAACTCGTTCGAGATGATCACCAAATACACGGGCATCCTGCTGTCGTTCTGCTCGCTGCTCACGGTGTTCGGTGTGTTCATCCACCGGAGGAAGTATCCCGATATGCAACGCAGCTATAAGACACTCGGTTATCCCGTCACGCCCATCATCTTCTGCATCCTGATCATCTGGAGCATCGTGTATCTGGTATATGAAGACTATGTGAAGACCTTTGTCACCAACGAACAGCCGGTGATGTGGATGTCGCTCATGAGCTTCTTGACGTTGTTGTCAGGGGTTGTCATCTATTTGATCAATCGTAAAATCACAAATAAACAAGATAAAAAATGAAAAAACTCAGTACACTACTGGCATTTGTCATGCTTCTCACGCTGACCGCCTCTGTCGGTTGCCAAGAAAAAGGTGTCCGCAATGTAACCCAAGATGTTGTGACCGACACTATTCCTGAAGAACCCATACCCGAACCCGTCGTGATACCCGAGGCAGATCCCTTGATCAACGCAACGGCACGTATCTTGGCAGGCCTTCCACTTGAAGAGGGTGACACCCTTTACGCCTTGACCCAGACCAAGGAATGGAAACAACATGCCGATGCCATGGACAAGATGTGGGCGAAATGCCAAGAGACCCTCAACAATGCGGAGAAGATCCGCATTTCAGACCTCTCCGACATTGAAAAAAAGGCCTCCAACGTCTTCTATTCTTTCAGCGGTCCCGATTTCCCGTTCATGGCAGCCTTCTTCCCCATGGCTGAGACCTATTATATGTTGGCGCTGGAACCTACGGGAAATGTTTTCGCCCCCGAGTCGCTCACTGCCAATGTCTATGGCAAGCTTCAGAAGTCACTCCGCGTGTTGCTCCAAAGCAGCTATTTCATCACCAGGGACATGGCCGTTGACCTCCATACGGAAGAGGTGGACGGCACGATACCGATCTTCATGGTGCTGATGGCGAGGATGGGATATGATATCGCCGCCATCGAGTACCAGGATCTGACAGAAAACGGAGAATGGTTCACCGTGGAGCAGAACAGCCCCTTCGTGAAGATCCGTTTCTTCCGTGACGGCGAGCAACCGAAAGAGCAGACTTTGTATTACCTCTCCACCAACATTGCCACCGCCAAGTTCGATCCTCGCGTGCAGGCCATGATCGACAAGATCGATCCTGCAACTACGGCATCCTTTGTGAAATCCTGCTCCTATTGCCTCCACGAGGAGAAATACTCGCAGATCCGTCAGGACATCCTCGACCACAGCTTCGCCTTGATCCAAGACGATACAGGCATTACCTACAACACCTTGCTGGAAAATGGCTGGAGCGTGACGCTTTACGGCAAATACACGCATCCTCTGGCTGTTTTCGGACAAAGCGTCTATCAGAAGTCACTTGACGACCTCTATAAGAAAGGCGAAGGCATCCGTCCGCTCGGATTCCGTTTTGGCTATAATGCCTCCCCAGCCATGCTTGTGGCATTGAAGCCTTGATCTTGTCGCTTGGGTGAATGAAAAGGTTCTTCCTCACCATATTAATGATCTTTATGGGGCTATGGCTGCGGGCGCAGATCCTCAGCGACAGCAATTTGCCCATTGTGGTGATTGAGACCGACGGGGGAGTGAATATCCCCGACGAGCCCAAGGTACTGGGTACCATGAAGATAATATGGCATCCCGATGGATCAAGGAATTATCTTTCCGACCTCGATAATCCGGCTTTCTTGGATTACGACGGCCGCATCGGCATCGAAATCAGGGGAAGCTCTTCCCAGATGCTGAGCAAAAAACCATACGGCTTGACCACCTTGCAGGACGACAACGTGACCAACAACAACGTGAGCATCTTGGGGATGCCCAGGGAGAACGACTGGGTGCTGAATTCCTTGGCTTTCGATGCCACGGGCATGCGTGACGTGCTTTCCTACGAGCTGTCGGAAAAGCTAGGGCAGTACGCGCCTCGTCGGGTGTATTGCGAGGTGATGATCAACGGAGATTACAAGGGCTTGTATGCTTTTATGGAGAAGATCAAGGCGGACGAACATCGTGTCAACATCGTGAAGATGGATGAGACCTGCAACAGCTATCCCGAGGTCACGGGTGGCTATATCACCAAGGCTGATAAAACCACAGGCAACGACCCGGTGGCTTGGACGATGCAGGGCTACGGCGGCGGATGGTGGTGGGGTGGCGAAAGCACGGATTTCATCCATCATTACCCGAAGCCCGAGAACATCACTGCTGCGCAAAACAACTATATCAAGAACGTGTTCCAACAGCTGGCATCGGTATCCGGTCAATACAACACGTCGATTGTGAACGGTATCCCTTCCGTGATCGACATCCCTTCCTTTGTCGATTTTTATATGATTGCCGAGTATAGCTCCAATGTCGATGTGTATTCGTTGAGCACCTTCTTCCATAAGGACAGGAAAGGCAAACTGCGTGCCGGTCCCGTGTGGGACTACAACCTGGCCTATGGCCATGACGAGTTTGGCAATCGAAGCCGTTATGACGTATGGCAGTTTGACAATAGCGACAACAACGGGCCAAAGTTTTTCAAGGACCTTTTCGACACCGACCTGTTTCATTGTTATTTGGCTCGTCGCTGGAACGAATTGACGCAGCGGGGACAGCCCTTGAATTACGATGTGGTGTGTGCACGCATTGATGAGATTGACGCTTGGATCGGCGAAGGCATCGGCCGTGACAACCAGCGTTGGCATCAGATGAACAACCATGTCAGTGAGATTCAGTCGATGAAAACTTGGCTGCTTCAACGCACCAACTGGCTGACGGCAAATTTCGGTTCTTGTGCCGCTTGTTCCGAGGTGGAGGTGCCGCCTTTGGTCATCTCCAAGATCCATTACCATCCAGAGGACTGGTGGGCTGTTGACGGCGACCACTTGGAATTCATCGAGATTACCAACAACGGCGATGAAGAGGTCGATTTAACGGGCATTTATTTCCGAGAGCTGGGCGTTACTTACAGTTTCCCCGTGGGTGCCACGTTAGCCGCCCATGAACCATTGTTGATTTGTTCCGACTCGTTGGCTTTCATGGAGTATTACCAAATGATGCCTTTTGGACAATACACGCGCAACCTCTCCAACAAGTCAGAGAACCTGGTGCTGGTGGATGCCTGGGGCAACGTCATCGACGAGGTGTGCTATCAAGACGCCGACCCTTGGCCTTGGGAGGCCGATGGCGAGGGCGCCTATCTTGAGCTTATCGACTTGGATCTGGACAACAGTCTGCCTGAGAGTTGGACGGTGGGGTACGACATTACCGCGGTTCCCGAAACTGAGGTTTCCGATGGATTCAGGGTGTTTCCCAATCCAACTCATGGCGTGATCACCATAGAGACGCGTCACGTCACGTCTCTACCATATCGCATCTCCAACATGCTGGGCAAAACCCTGATGACTGGCATGATCCACGGCGAAACCCAGCAGGTGGATGTCAGTGGGTTGCCCGCCGGTCTTTACTTCATCACCCTTGGTGAGGTGACGAAGAAGGTGGTGGTGAGGTGATGAGGCTCTTTTAGGTCCCCCTCGAGTCTTAACCTTTTTGTTCGGCAAGCATCAATGCACAGCGATCAATAATGTCATTGGCAAGAGAGACTCCGTCATCGCAGACTGCTTTTCGTTGCACGCCGTCATATCCCATGTAGAGGTGCATGATGTCATAGCTGGAATTCACCAGTCCTAACAGTTTTCTATCACGTTTTCTGACCGCATCCAAGTAAGCATTGATGTCAACCCGAGTGCGTCTGTCCGTTCGGACGTGAAACACGGCATCCAGCATCAACAATACAGCAAGCCACAGATAATGGCCTGCGGCTCGAACGTATTTCTCATCTTGATACAACTGCGTTTTCACATCGAGGTCTCCGTTTTCACGTAAAACTTTCTGCGCATTTTCAACATAACGTCGAGATTCTTCCACCGGGTTCTTTCTTTTCATAATCTCAATTATATAATATAATTATCTGCAAAAATACAACTATTATTAATTTTGTCAAGCGTTTTTGAAGAATTTTTTTTAAACTTATCCTCTCTTTTTCGGGAAAAATGAAAAACAATCGTTCATGTTGTTCAAACAGAAATAGTTTGTATCTTTGTGGGTGAACTAAACAACAACACGATGAATAGAACAATCAATGCTGTGATGCTCCTGCTTGGTTTAAGTATGATGGTTTCTTGTGGCGGCAACAATCAGGGCAAGACAGAAAACAAAGAGACGAATAATACTATAACACAGGCGCAACAAGAGACTATGGTTGTGGAAGAGTCCAAACCAGTTGACAACCGTCCTCGCGTGTATGCTTGTGCTTACGATGCTTATGTGAACATCCGTGAAACTCCTAAAGCCCAAGCACCTATACTTGGCGTCTTCAAAAATGGTCCCGAAGGTGCCGTCCTTTTGGGTACAGAAGGTGAATGGACTAAGATTGATTGCAATGGCATTGTGGGTTATGTGTTTTCGAAATACTTGCAAGACACGCCGACTGTGGCTTACACTGGAGAGGCCACCCTAGATGATATCGCTGGTGTTTATTTTGGTGGTGAATTTGGCGGCATGTACATTTGGGATGATGGAACTTGGGATGGTGGATATAACGATCTCACCTATAGCGGAACATGGATATTGCAAAACAATGAGGTAAAACTCATTCCATTAGTGGATTTTGACTTTGATAAATACGAACCTATTGTTAATGATGCTGCCACGGTAGAAGCTAAAAGTGAGCTTCTTCAAATAGACCTCGCTCACCACAAAATTGGAACCTGGGAAAGAGCACCGTTTATCACGAAACAAGAAATAGACAAGGCTAGAAAAGAATTTGAAAAAGGAGAGTATGGTACGGGTGAGCGGGCTTGGGAGGAATTCATTGACATGACGTTTTATGGTTTTGACATTGTTCACAGGATGACAAAAGAAGATTTTAAGAAAAAGAAATACAGATAAAAATTATTTAGACAAAAACCAACCCGGCCTAACCTTCTCAGGTTAAGCCGGGTTGGTTTGTTTAAGAAAACTATCCGTTTTCCGTTCTAAGTTTTTCGTTATTTCATCGCTTGCTCCACAGCCACAGCGACGGCGACGGTGGCGCCCACCATCGGGTTGTTGCCCATGCCGAGATAGCCCATCATCTCGACGTGTGCCGGGACGGATGAGGAACCCGCGAACTGGGCGTCGCTGTGCATGCGGCCCATGGTGTCGGTCATGCCGTAGCTGGCGGGACCGGCGGCCATGTTGTCGGGGTGCAGGGTGCGGCCTGTGCCACCGCCCGATGCCACTGAGAAGTAGGGCTTGCCAGCGAGCAAACGCTCTTTCTTATAGGTGCCTGCCACGGGGTGCTGGAAACGGGTGGGGTTGGTGGAATTGCCGGTGATGGACACATCGACATTTTCGAGCCACAGGATGGCCACGCCCTCACGGACATCGTCGGCGCCGTAGCAGTTCACCTTGGAACGGAGGCCGGTCGAGTAGGGGATGCGCTCCACAACTTGAACCTTGCCAGTGTAGTAGTCAAACTCCGTGCGGCAGTAGGTGAAACCGTTGATACGACTGATGATCTTGGCGGCGTCTTTGCCGAGGCCGTTGAGGATGACGCGCAAGGGTTTCTGGCGTACCTTGTTGGCCATCTCGGCGATCTTGATGGCGCCTTCGGCGGCGGCGAAGCTTTCGTGGCCGGCCAGGAAGGCGAAACACTCGGTCTCCTCGCGGAGCAGACGGGCGGCGAGGTTGCCGTGGCCGAGTCCGACCTTGCGGTCGTCGGCGACGGAGCCGTCGATGCAGAACGATTGGAGGCCTTCTCCAATCGCTTCTGCCGCCTCGGCCGCGTTTTTGCAGCCCTTCTTGATGGCGATGGCGGCACCGCAGGTGTAGGCCCACTTCACGTTCTCGAAGCAGATCGGCTGGGTTTCCTCAGCCATCTTGTACGGGTCGATGCCCTTGGCTTCGCAGATCTCGTCGGCTTCCTCGATGCTCTTGATTCCATATTGGTTCAACACTTTCAGGACATTGGCCATGCGGCGTTCCTGACTCTCGAATTTAACTTCTCTTCTTGCCATGGTGTGTCCTCCTTATTCTTTACGTGGGTCAATGTATTTGGCGGCGTCGGCGAAACGGCCGTAGGTGCCGGTGGCTTTCTTCAAGGCCTCATTGGCATCGTCGCCTTTCTTAATAAAGTCCATCATCTTGCCGAGGCTCACGAATTCGTAGCCGATGATCTCGCTGTTCTCGTCGAGGGCGATGCGGGTGCAGTAGCCTTCGGTCATCTCGAGGTAGCGAGGACCCTTTTCAAGGGTGCCGAACATGGTGCCGATTTGGCTACGGAGGCCCTTGCCGAGGTCCTCAAGTGAGGCGCCGACGAGCAATCCACCTTCGGAGAAGGCCGACTGGGAGCGACCGTAAACGATTTGCAGGAAGATCTCGCGCATGGCGGTGTTGATGGCGTCGCACACGAGGTCGGTGTTGAGGGCTTCGAGGACGGTCTTGCCGGGCAGGATCTCAGCCGCCATGGCCGCCGAGTGGGTCATGCCGGAGCAGCCGATGGTCTCCACCAAGGCCTCTTGGATGATGCCGTCCTTCACGTTGAGGGTCAGCTTGCAGGCACCCTGTTGGGGGGCGCACCAGCCGATGCCGTGGGTAAACCCACTGATGTCTTTCACATCCTTGACGCGCACCCACTTGCCTTCCTCCGGAATAGGAGCGCAAGGATGGTTGGCGCCTTTCTTTACACAGCATTGATGCTGTACTTCTTGGGTGTAAATCATTATTATTTAAAGATTTAAGTTAATAATTACAAGATTCAAACAGAGTGCAAAAATAAGGATTTTTTCTAAATAAAAAAGCCTCCAAGAAAAACTTGGAAGCTCTGGGTACCGAAGGCCGGGATCGAACCGGCACGAGTTTAACCTCATCGGTTTTTGAGACCGACGCGTCTACCTATTCCGCCACTTCGGCGTGCTTTCCGTCGGAATGCGGGTGCAAAATTACACATTTTTCTTATTCTGCAATCAATTTATCAAAAAACTTTTGGTGGTCTCCTTAAAAAGCAGTAATTTTGCGGCCTGAAAAATCAAACAATTCAGCAATGTCAGCCAAATACGTTTCCATCTTTGCGGGAAGAGCCACCCATGAGTTGGGCGAAAAGATTGCCGAAGCCTATGGTGCTCCTCTCGGGAAATCGTCAGTGGTCGAGTTCTCCGATCACGAGTTCCAGCCTTCATACGACGAGAGCATCCGCGGTCATCATGTGTTCATCGTGCAGTCCACCATGCCTCCTACTGAAAACTTGATGGAGCTGTTGTTGATGATCGATGCAGCCAAGCGCGCCTCGGCACACAAGGTCATCGCGGTGATTCCTTATTTCGGATGGGCACGTCAGGATCGCAAGGACCAGCCGCGTGTGAGCATCGGCTCGAAGCTGGTGGCCAACATGCTGACAGCAGCCCATGTCGACCGTATCATCACCATGGACCTCCATGCCGACCAGATCCAAGGCTTCTTCGACATCCCGATGGATGCCTTGTATGCCTCCAGCCTCTTCATTGAGCATATCAGGAAGATGAACATTGACAACCTGCTGATTGCGGCTCCCGACCTCGGTGCCTCCAAACGCGCCTCGGCCTATGCCAAGCGTTTAGGTTGCGATCTGGCCGTGTGCCACAAGCAGCGTGCACGCGCCAACGTAGTGGAGAGCATGACCCTCATCGGTGATGTGAAAGACAAGAATGTCATCATCTTGGATGATATCATCGACACTGCCGGCACCATCGTCAAGGCTGGTCAGGTTATGATGGACAACGGCGCCAAGAGCGTCCGCGCCTTCGCCACTCATGCCGTTTGCAGCGGTCCCGCCATGGAACGTCTCGACAACTCGGTGTTCAGCGAGGTGGTGGTTACCGACTCCATCCCGTTGCCCGCCAACGCCTCCAAGAAAATCAAGGTAGTGAGCACTGCGCCGTTGTTCGCCGATGTGATCCGTCGCATCGAGAACTATGAGTCGATCAGCTCGCTATTCAAATAAAATTACATTATTAACAAATTAACACCATGAAAACAGTATCATTGAGCGGTTCTCTTCGCGAGAACGTAGGGAAAAAAGATGCTAAGGCTTTGCGTAAGGCTGAATTGGTGCCGTGCGTCCTCTATGGCGGCGACGAGCAAATCCATTTCGCCACTGAAGCCAAGAACTTCAAGAAGATCCTCTTTACTCCGGAGACCTTCATCATCAACGTCACCATCGACGGCAAATCTTACAACACCATCCTTCAGGATGTGCAGTATCACCCTGTGACTGACAACGTCCTGCACGCCGACTTCCTCCTTGTGAAGGAAGACAAGCCCATCACCGTCACTTTGCCTCTCGCCATCGAGGGCAGTGCCCCTGGCGTCATGCGTGGTGGTAAGCTGAAGCAACCCATCCGCAAGATCAAGGTCAGCGGTCTGGCCAAGGACCTTCCTGAGATCATCACCGTCAACATCAGCAACCTCAACATCCTCGATTCCATCAAGGTCCGCGACCTGAACATCGAGGGCGTGACCATGGTTACCCCAGGTTACCAGGTCATCGTCGAGGTCCGTGCCGCTCGTGGCGCTTCTGCTGCTACCGACGAGACCGAAGAGTAATTAATGAAATACCTGATCGCCTGCCTCGGAAACATCGGAGCTGAGTACGAAAACACCCGTCACAACTCAGGTTTCAAGATCGCTGACCGCTTGGCCAAAGAGCTCGAAGCCACATTCACAACGGGTCGCCTCGCTCAGACCTCGGAAATGAAGTTCCGAGGCAGGACTCTTTTTGTCATCAAGCCCACCACCTATATGAACCTCAGTGGGAAGGCGGTGAAATACTGGCTGGATCAGGAAAAGATTCCCATTGAGAACCTGCTGGTCGTCAACGACGACATCTCCCTGCCGCTTGGCACCATCCGCCTTCGCAAGAAGGGTGCCGACGCGGGTCATAACGGCCTTACCGACATCATTGAGAAATTGGGCACCAACGTCTTCTGCCGCCTGCGTTTCGGCATTGGCAACGACTTCCCGTTGGGCCACTTGACCGATTTCGTGCTGGGCCAATGGAAACCTTCCGAGGAGCCTGTTGTAGATGAAACCGTTGACAAGGCCGTGGAGGCTATCAAGAGCTTCGTGGTGCAGGGGCCGGATAGGACCATGAATCAGTTTAATTAAGAAGTCAGAAGACAGAAGTAAGAAGTTAGAATGAAAATACAAGTTTTCTTTATCGGAATAATTGCATTGTTTCTCGCTTCTTGCAGTACCGATGTAGAGCTCTATGACGACTACAAGGACATCCCCGTCGTCTATGGCCTTATCGACTCCCAGGCCGACACCAATTTCATCAAGATCACCAAGGCGTTTTGCAGCGACAACGAACATCCCATCAACGCCAATGAAGTGGCAGCCATCTTCGATTCAAGCAACTATCCCGGCAAACTTGATGCTTTTTTCTTGGAATTGAAAAGCACCCACGACCAACCATTCAAGCCTACCGGCCGGCAGTTTTTCCTTGACACGCTTACGATCCATGACAAGGAAACGGGTCTGTTTTATGCACCTCATCAGAAACTTTATTATACCACGGAGCGTTTCAATACCAATAGTGGCAACGATAAATACCGCTATAGGCTTTATGTTGTCAAACCCGACTACGACACTGTTACTTCTGAAACGGGTGTCGTGGGAGGAAACATTGCCATTGGTACGCCTGGGGTAAACTTTCAATCCACTCCGAGCGAGCAGCTTTCAAGGCTGGTTTTCTCTTCGACAGATGAAGGGGTGCTTTATGAGATCGGGATGCAATTCAACTATTGGGAGGAACATTCCGGCCAACCCATGACCAAAAAGGAAGTCTCTTGGTCGTACGGAGCCCGAACCCTTGGGGCTTACGAGAAAGTGGAGGGTACAGAGAACCTCTTTCGGCTTTATTATTCAGTAAATGACTTGTTCAAAGTCATGGAGCGCGCCATTGGAAACGACACGGTTTGGGATGAAAACCATCCCAATGTAGTCCGTTACATGGATGACTTTTATGTTTCCATCACAGCTGCCGGTGAGGACTTCAACAACTATTACCAGTATCTGCAAACAATTCAGAATGGTCTCAGCCTTTCAAGCGAATACAGCAATGTGAAAGGCGGCTATGGCTTGTTGTCGTCGCGTATCATCGTAACCAGCAAGGCAAATCTTTCGTCTGGGACCCAATTCGACCTCTTCAGGAAACCATGGGGATTTCAGGAAAACTGATCCGTTTTCCACTCTTTAAAGGTCCCTCCAAAAATATCAAACTTCACAAAACGGCACTCCAACGGACCGTTCCATACGGGAATCTTGGCGGAGGGTTTCAAGCCGACATGTTTGAGGGCCACCGCGTCGTCGGTGATGAGCCAGCATTGATAGCCTTGGAAGTTGTGTTTCAAGGTGTTGCCGATGTTTTCATACACCTGGTCGATGTCGTCCTCTTCCAGACGGTCGCCGTAGGGCGGGTTGATGATGACGATGCCACCTCCTTCGGGTGGAGTAAGGTCCTCCATGTTTTTCTTCATCAGGTGGATGTCGTGCTGTAGCTTGGCGTTGACGATGTTGCCCTCGGCAATGGCCACGGCCTTGGGAGAGCGGTCGGAAGCCCAGATTTCATGCTCGAACTCACAGATCTGGCTGTCGGCCTCTTCCTTGATGCGTTGCCATAATTCTGGATCCCAGTCGTCCCATTTCATGAAGCCCCACTGCTTGCGGTAGTAGCCTGCCGGGATCTTCATGGCAAACATGGCCGCCTCGATGGGCAAGGTACCCGAGCCGCACATGCAGTCGAGGAAGTTGCAGTCGGCCTTCCAACCCGAGAGTTGGATTAAACCGGCTGCCAGCACCTCGTTCATCGGGGCTTTGTCCACCTGCTTGCGATAGCCGCGGTGATGCAGACTCTCGTTGGAACTATCAAACAGGATTTGCACCTTGTCCTCGCGGATGTGCAGGTTGATGCGCAAGTCGGGATTCAAGGTGTTGATGCTTGGGCGGGGTCCCACTTCTTCGCGGAACTGGTCCACGATGGCATCCTTGACTTTCAGGGCGGCATATTGCGAGTGGGTGAAGAAACGTCCGCTGGTGACGGCATCGACGCAGAAGGTCTGGTCGGTACGGAGCAGCTCCCACCATTGGATTTCCTGCACTTTTTTGTAAAGCTCGTCGGGGTTCTTGGCGAAGAAGGTCTTGTAGGGCTTCAGCACCTTCAATCCGGTGCGCACGTTGTAGTTGAGTCGGTACATCATCTCCTTGTTGCCTTCGCAGATGACGGCACGGTGCATGACCCTTACGTTTTTGGCTCCCAAGTTCCTGATTTCGGCAGCCAGAACTTCTTCGAGGCCAGCCACTGTTTTGGTGATGAGTTGATAGTTGTCTTCCATGGGAAATTTTTTGCAAAAATAAGCTTTTAAAACGGATAATTTCTTAATTTAGCCGATTCTTTTAAATGGAAAACTTGGAACAGAAAACGGAAAAATTGAAAGTTAAATTGAAAATATATGAGCACTACTTTTGACCCTCGTGCCAACTACGAGCAGACCAGGAAACAGGCCGGCTATGTGGAGCGCAAAAAAGCCACCCAGAAAGTCTATGACCGCATAGGCTTCATGTCGGGACTGGAAGTGCACCAGCAGATCAAGACTAAGGAGAAGCTGTTCTGCCATTGCCCCGCTGGAAAATTCAACAAATTTGAGGATTACGATGCCGAGCTGATCCGTCACATGCGTCCGACCCTCTCGGAATTGGGCGAATACGACGGTACCGCCTTGATGGAGTTCAAGACGAAGAAAGAGATCGTGTATCGCATCAAGAACCAGACGGCATGCACCTACGACATCGACGACACCCCGCCGTTCCCCATCAACAAGGAGGCGTTGCACAACGCCATCGTCATCGCCTTGCGTTCCAACCTCAACATTGTGGGCGAAGTGCACATCACCCGTAAGCAATATCTCGACGGCTCCATCCCGACAGGTTTCCAACGCACCGCCATCGTGGGCGTGGAAGGTCTGCTGAAGCTGCCCAAGAAGAACATTCGACTGATCCAGCTGAGCGTTGAAGAGGACGCATGCCGTGAGATCAGCGACATCGGTCACCGCCGTATCTATCAGACCGACCGTCTGGGTGTGCCGTTGATCGAAACTGTGACGTATCCCGACTGCAAGAACCCCGATGAGCTGCGTGAGACCTGCGAATACATCCGCTTCCTCGGCCGCTCTACCGGGTTGGTTCGCACAGGAATGGGTGCCGGTCGCCAGGATGTCAACGTGAGCTGCAAGGGCGGCACCCGTGTGGAGCTGAAAGGTGTGCAACATGCCAAGTGGATTCCCGAACTGTCACATAACGAATGCTTCCGCCAATGGTCATTGGTGAAGCTGGCCGAACGTCTCAATAAAGAGCTCAAGAAGAACAAGTGGAAGGTTGAGGTTGCCGATGTTGGTTTCAAGACCGACTATGCTCCGATTTGCGACGCCAAGGCCGCCGACGGAGCATTGAAAGTGATCAAGCTTCCAGGATTCCGTGGCGTCCTTTCACACTTCACCCAACCGGGCAAAATGTTTGCCGACGAGATTGCCGACCGCTTGAAGGTCATCGCTTGCCTTGAACGTCCCAACATGCTCCATGACGAGATGCTGGAGCCTGTGCTCGAGCCCTCTGTTTGGCATAGACTTGGCAAGAAGGTCCATGCCACCGAAAAAGATGCCTTGGTGCTGATTTGGGGTCCGAAAGCCGACATGCCGACGGCCGTTGAGACCGTCGAGGAACGTTGTCTCATGGCTTTCGATGGCGTTCCGAAGGAGACCCGCAAGGCCGTCTGCAATGGCATCACCATCTTCGAGCGCGTGCTGCCGGGTGCCGACCGTATGTATCCCGACACCGACTCTGCCCCGATCCCGTTGGATCCCAAGGAAATCGAAGCCATGAAGAAGGAGCTTCCCTCGGAAATTATCGACCGTTACTATAAGCTTCAAGAATGGAATGTCCCGCAGGACTGCTTCACCTATATCTTCACCCGCAACTGGTTCCCGGCGATGAACGACATTGTTGAGAAGCTTGGCGTGAATGGCCGTCTGGTCGGTTGCTTTGTGGGTATGCGTCTCAAGAACCTGATGTGCAAGAATCCCGGTTCGCAGTTCAACGGCGAGACGCTCTACAAGCTCTTTGCCTTCCTGAAGAAAGAGAAACTCAACTACCGTTTGGCTTGGAACATGGCTCCGACTTTGGTGGAAGACGCTTCCATGGAGATGAAGGAAGTGTTGCGTGCCATCGGCTTCAGAAGGGCTTCGGAAGAGACCTTGAACAAGAAATTGGAGAAGCTGATGGATACCTACATCCCTCGCAAGAAATTCCATGCCGCTGTTAACAAGCGTAACTGGATCATGGGTCAGATGAAAGAAGCGGTGGGCAACATCGATTTGAACGAATTGGCTAACACTATCAAATAAAGAAGACTATGGCTGAAGATTTTTTCCAAGGATATTGGGGTGCCTCGCTGGAGGTGCTCAAGAAATATAACTGCCGTGTGTGGAGCCAGGCCGAGTGCCAAACCACGGGCGGACTCTTCAAAGGCACAATTTTGCCGCGTGCCGCCTTCCAGGACGACCAACATATCGTGATGAAGGTCAACACGGGCTATAACATCGGTGTGGACATCAGCACCATCACCAGTATGGTGGAAACCGACTACAAGAAAGCCAACTACCACATCCCGGAGAAGGAATTCCCCTACACTGACGGACTCCCTCATGTGAAGCTGTTGGGTACGGGCGGCACCATCGCATCGCGTTTGGACTATCGTACAGGCGCTGTGATCCCGGCCTTCTCACCGGGCGAGCTTTATGGTGCTGTGCCGGAGCTGGCCGACATCTGCAACCTCGACACTGAAAAGGTGTTTGCCGTGTTCTCCGAGAACATGTCGCCCAAGGAGTATATCGCTTTGGCCAAGAAAATTGGCGAGGAGATCCAAAATGGCATCGATGGCATCGTCATCGGCCACGGAACGGACACTTTGGCCCATACCGCCGCTGCTTTGACCTTCATGTGCCAGAACTTGCCGGTGCCGATCGTTTTGGTGGGCTCACAGCGTTCCTCGGACCGTCCTTCATCGGACGCCGCCTTGAACCTGATGCACGCCATGACGGCTGCCGGTCACGGTGATGTGGCTGAGGTGATGGTCTGCATGTTCGGTCCCACCTCCGACGAATACGGCTTCCTGCACCGTGGCACACGTGTTCGTAAGATGCACTCCTCATACCGTAGCACTTTCCGCACCATCGGCGACACGCCTGTTGCCACTGTCGATCGCAAGCGCGGCGTGGTGCCGATCAAGGAAGAATACAACCACCGCCGCAAGGACCGTGATGTGAAGATCATTCCGACCTTCGACGACCGTGTGGCCATCCTTTACTACTATCCCGGCATGAAGCCCGATGTTCTTGACGCACTGGTCGATAACGGCTACAAGGGTATTATTTGGGACGGTACTGGACTGGGTCACGTCAACCGCGGCATGTTCGATTCCATCCAACGTGCCACCGACATGGGCGTGCATCAATACATGACTGTCCAGACCATTTGGGGTTACGCCCACATGTTCGTCTATGACACGGGCCGTGACTTGATGAACCGTGGCATCATCCCGGCTGGCAACATGCTCGCTGAGACTGCCTACATCAAGTTGGGTTGGGCCTTGGGTCAGACCCACGATAGGGAAGAAGTGAAGAAGATCATGCTGACTCCGATCAACAGCGAGATTACGCCTCGCGAGCCTTACAATGGCTACCTCGTTTACCAAGGCGGCGTGCCCGAAGTGGATGAGTTTGTCCGTAAGGTCCATAAATAAAAACTTCGTTTTTAACAAACTAAAAGAGACGCAAAAAAGCGTCTCTTTTTTGTTTGGTAATCCACTGAAATTGTTGTACCTTTGCACCGATTTCTAAAATACGTATTTTTTAATTTAATTTATTCGAATAGATTATGAATCCCACTCACATTGAACACATTGGAATCGCTGTCACCAGCTTGGAAGAGTCGATTCCTTTCTTCGAGACCTTGCTTGGCACCAAGTGCTATGCCATTGAAGAGGTTGCCGACCAAAAGGTGAAGACCGCCTTCTTGCGCTGCGGCCAGACCAAGATCGAGCTGCTGGAACCCACCAGCCCCGAGAGCACCATCGCCACCTTCATCGAGAAGAACAATGGCCGAGGTGGCATGCACCACATCGCTTTCGCCGTGGAGAATATCGAAGGCCATCTTGAAGAGGCTAAGGAATTGGGCATCCGCCTCATCGACCAAGCCCCGCGTGGTGGCGCCGAAGGCCTCAGCATCGCCTTCCTGCATCCAAAATCCACTTTCGGTGTGCTGACTGAACTTTGCGAAAACAAGAACAAATAAATATCAATCAACATGTTAATTGAACAGAAAATACAGGAATTGTTAGAGAAGCGCGGCGAGGCTCGTCTCGGTGGCGGCCAGAAGCGCATCGATTCCCAGCATGCGAAGGGCAAGATGACTGCCCGTGAACGCATTGCCCTCCTGCTCGACGAAGGCAGCTTCGAAGAGACGGACATGTTCGTGACCCATCGTACCGTCGATTTCGGTCTCGACAAGCAACAGTACCTTGGCGACGGTGTCGTCACCGGTCACGGTACCATCGACGGCCGCGTCGTTTATGTCTATGCCCAGGATTTCACCGTGTTCGGTGGCGCCTTGAGTGAGACCATGTCATTGAAGATCTGCAAGGTGATGGACCAAGCCATGAAAGTTGGCGCTCCCGTCATCGGCATCTGCGACTCGGGCGGTGCCCGTATCCAAGAAGGCTCCCGTTCTCTGGCCGGTTACGCTGAAATCTTCCAGCGCAACATCAATGCCTCGGGCGTGATCCCACAGATCTCTGCCATCTTTGGTCCCTGCGCCGGCGGTGCCGTGTATTCACCAGCCCTCACCGACTTCATCATCATGACCAATGCCGGCAGCTACATGTTCCTCACTGGCCCGAAAGTCGTGAAGACTGTCATCGGCGAGGATGTCTCTACCGACGACCTCGGCGGTGCCCGCATCCACAGCCAGAAGTCGGGTGTAGCCCACTTCGCGGCCGAAAGTGAAGAAGAAGGTCTCGGCATCATCCGTCGCCTCATCTCCTTCATCCCGCAGAACAACATGGAGAATCCTCCGCTCTCGGAGTGCAACGATCCCATCGACCGTATGGAGGACGCTCTCAACCAGATCATCCCCGACAACCCGAACAAGCCCTACAATGTGGGTGACATCATCACTGCCATTGTTGACAATGGTGACTTCTTGGAAATTCATAAGAACTATGCCAAGAACATTATCGTCGGCTTCGCCCGCTTTGACGGGATGCCGGTGGGTATCGTCGCCAACAACCCGGCCTTCTTCGCCGGTGTGCTCGACTGCGACGCTTCCCGCAAGGGTGCCCGCTTCGTCCGCTTCTGCGACGCCTTCAACATTCCGATTGTGACCTTGGTTGACGTTCCCGGCTTCTTGCCCGGCACAGGTCAAGAATACAACGGCATCATCGTCCACGGTGCCAAGTTGCTTTATGCCTACGGTGAATCCACCGTGCCGAAGGTCACCGTTACCTTGCGCAAGTCATACGGCGGTTCCCACCTCGTGATGGGCTGCAAGCAGCTCCGCAACGACGTCAACTACGCTTGGCCGACCGCTGAGATCGCCGTGATGGGTGCCAGTGGTGCTGTTGAGGTGCTTGATGGCAAGAAGATCGCCGAGATCGAGAATCCCGAAGAGCGCGCCGAGTTCATCGCCCAGAAGGTGGATGAATACACCAAGAAGTTCGCCAACCCGTACGAGGCAGCCAAGTTCGGCTACATCGACGATGTCATCGAGCCGCGCAACACCCGTTTCCGCGTGATCCGTGCCTTGCGTACCCTTGAGACCAAGCGTTTGGCCAATCCCGAGAAGAAACACTCCAACATCCCGCTGTAAACCCTAAAACCTTAAAGCGATGAACCTGTTACAAATACCTTTATTGCTGGCTCATGAAGACTGGGTTTACACCAAAGGCTGGATTGTCACCGTTGCGGGATTCCTGATCGTTATCATTGCCCTGTTTGTCCTTTCTTTCATCTTCCGTGGTGTAGCTGCCTATTTCATGAAGAAAGACGAAGGAAAAGAGGTTAAAGGTGAAAAGTTAAAGGTGAAAGATAATAACCTCTCACCTCTCACCTCTCAACTTTCAACTCCCGAGGGCGAGATCCCGAACGAGGTGCTTACCGCCATTGGCATGGCCTTGTACCTGTCCACCAATCTTCATGATGAAGAAAGCAATGTGATCACCATCGAGAGAAGGAACACTTCTTGGAATGATAAAAATTACGGAGTTAGACACTGGAAACGTTAATTATTAAACTATGAAAACATTCAAATTCACCATTAGTGGTAAACCATACGAAGTGGAAGTCCAGGACATTGAAGGCAACATCGCCACTGTCAATGTGAACGGGACCGAATATAAAGTGGAAATGGAAGAACAGGCTGCTCCAGTGGTCGCTCCAGTGGCTCGTCCTGCTGCCAAGACTACTACCAGCACCGCTACGCAGAACGCCGCCCCGAAACCTGCTGCCAGTGGCGCCGGTTACAAGATGGCTGCTCCTCTGCCGGGCACCATCATGCAGATCTATGTCCATCAGGGCGATAGCGTCAAGAAAGGCGACAAGCTGCTGATGTACGAAGCCATGAAAATGGAAAACAACCTGCTGGCCGAAGCCGACGGTACCATTACCGCCATCAACTGCCGCCAAGGCGACAATGTGCTCCAAGGTGATGTATTAATCGTAATCGGATAAGGTTATGTTGGGTAAGAAAAGCATTTACAGAAGACCGGTCGTCATCTTGGCCTCTTTGGTCGTTCTCTTCCTGCTGAACATGGTGGTTGTCAACAACCCGATGTTTGCCACCAGGATCAGCGACCTCACGGAGCAGACGGACTCGGTCAGCGAAATGAGCGTTGAAGAAAGCAACGCCCAGTTGGCTGAAATGGCCGATAGCACGCCTCAGGTGGTCAGCGCTCCTGAGCAGGATCTCTCTACCCATGCCCAGCTGAAAGACGGTCTCCGCAAATTCTGGATTCTTACAGGATTTAGGAACTGTAAGCTCGGCAACATCATCATGATTTTGGTGGGCATCCTGTTTATCTTCTTAGCGATCCGGTTTGAGTTTGAACCCATGTTGCTGATTCCTATTGGAACCGGTATCATTTGTGGTAACATCCCCTTCTTCCAAGGGTATGGCGTCAATCTTACCGATGCCGTGGCATACGCCCAGTCTGCCATCGACTCAGGAGCCTTCAGCTTTGACATGACCACGGCGAAAGCCCTGTTGACCGCTGTGTTCGATGGAGCGGGCGAAAAGAATATGGTACTCAGCGAAGCCATCAAGGTCGTCGATAAGATGAATTTGGCCGACTTCGGCATTGCAGCAGCCAACATCGAGGAAGTCAAGATGTTTATGAACCAGGTGTTTGAAGCCGGAGAGTTGAACCTCCAAACTGGTCTCTATCAGCAAGGCAGTGTGCTCAACTACTTGTATTTCGGTGTGAACAAAGGTATCTATCCGCCTTTGATTTTCCTGGGTATCGGTGCCATGACCGACTTCTCGTCGCTCATCGCCAACCCCAAGCTGATGATCTTGGGTGCTGCCGCCCAGCTTGGCGTGTTCATCACCTTCATTGGTGCTCTTTACTTGGGCTTCAACCTGCGCGAGGCCGGTGCCATCGGCATCATCGGCGGTGCCGACGGTCCTACCGCCATCTTCCTCTCTTCGCGTTTGGCCAACGGCATGAACGGCACACGAAACTTGATCGGCCCCATTGCCATTGCAGCCTATTCCTACATGGCTTTGGTGCCTGTGATCCAACCGCCTATCATTCGTTTGATGACGTCGAAGAAAGAGCGTCTTATCAAGATGAAGGCTCCTCGCATGGTGAACAAGACCGAAAAGATCATGTTCCCCATCGTGGGTCTCATCCTGACGACTTTCATCAGCCCCACAGCTTTGCCGTTGTTGGGTATGCTGTTCTTCGGCAATATCATCAAGGAGTCGGGTGTGGTGAAGCGTTTGCAGAACACTGCCGCCAATCCTTTGATCGACATTGTGACCATCATTCTGGGTCTCACCGTGGGTGCCTCTACGCAAGCCTCGGTGTTCCTGACCTCCAGTTCCATCAAGATCTTCGTCCTGGGTGCCTGCTCGTTTGCCGTGGCTACGGCCGGCGGTTTGCTGGGTGCCAAGTTCATGAACCTCTTCTTGAAGGAGAAGATCAACCCGATGATCGGCGCCGCCGGTGTTTCGGCTGTGCCGGATAGCGCACGTGTGGTCGAGGTGGAAGGTCAGAAGTATGATCCATCGAACCACCTGCTCATGCATGCCATGGCTCCGAACGTCTCCGGCGTGATCGGATCTGCTGTGGCAGCCGGTGTGATGATGTCGTTCCTGATGATGTAATTCTTTTAGAAGTCAGAAGACAGAAGAAAGAAGCAAGAAAAAAGCCGCTCATTGGAGCGGCTTTTTTTATGGTTCAATTCTCGGTTGACTTGATGACGTCAAAACCATAATAGTTGCTGTCAATGAGAATGCCATCGCTGTCATAGCGGTATCGTTTTACACGGCCGTGCATTCGGATCTGTCCCTTACTGTTTTTATAAACGGTCATCATGATGTCCTCGTTAAAATTCCTCAAAACAAGATCGGAGGAGTTTTCCTCGTTGTTGACGGCACCCGAAAACACCTTGTTGATCACACTTGGAATGACAATTCTAATGGATATGCTGTTTCCCGAGAGTGATGTGATGTCGATGGTGGCGTTGCTGTAAACAGTCACGCCTTGTGTGGGTAATTCCTGATAAAGGCTTTCATCGGGATTGGCTTCGTAATGCCCCACGATGTCGTCTTTGGTGAAACCGTAGAACCTGTCCCATTCATTGACTGGCGTTTTTTCGCATGAAAGGCACAACAGACAAAGGGCGATTAAAAACAGGGATGCTTTTTTCATTGGATGATGAATCTTTGGGTATTACCGTTGACTATAATAAAATAGGTGCCGGACGGCAGGTTCGACACATCGATTGTGGAGACGCAATGCTTTGGGTCTTTACAGGCTATCCGACCCGTCATCAAAGTTTGTCCCATCAAGTTGGCAATGCGATATTCCTGTTGCAGGGAAGATGCGCACACCGTCTCAATGGTAATCATACCGTTGGTGGGATTGGGATACACCTTCAGCAATGGATCGGAGGTCTCGCCGACAGAGAGCAGGCTCTTGTCAATGGCAGCAATGGTGTATTGTCCTGAAGGCAAGTTGCTGACGGTGAACCTTCCATTCTTCCAATTACCCTCTTGAGTGTAAGGGATGGTGTGCCAAGTATCGAGGACATTGGCTCGATAGAGCAATACGGCGGAGTCATTTTGAGTTTGGATGATGTCGCCATCCTGGCTGTTGGAGTAGGAGAAGGTGAATCGCCCATCCACATCGGCTTCACCAAAGTCTTTTCTGAAAATGTTCCAATAACGCCGTGTCGAGAGGGTGAGTCCAGGAATTTCCGGGTCGTTGTCGGGAGCGATGTAGTGGCTTTCAGCTCGGAGCATGGTGGAGTCGTTGACATTGTTGACCACAAGCTCACAATAGTTGTTGAGCTTCAGCGTGGCGGGTTCTGCTGTGACCAGGTTCTTTTCGAACTTGGCGTCGAGGAACCGGTTGTAGAAATCGGCGAAAACGGCCACTGGCTCAAAGTCGAGGGTAACCACTTGTTCGCCTTCCAGTCCGTCCCAACAAGCCATGACGGTTTCCAGTTGACCTCCAGTGCCGACGAAGGTTACCTCCACACGATTGTTCATGCCTACATGCGACGGTCCTACATGCCAGTAACCAAGTCGGATTTTAGCGTTGAACAGGCTGCCGTTGGGTGTGGTCTCAACGAGGTCAACGGCATAATGGGGCATGCCGCCGATGAAGACGTAAGTGTCGAAGAACCCGTTCATATCGATGCCGGTTGCTTCGGTGAGGGCATCGCGGAGCTGTTCGGAAGAGGCTGCGTTGTACGCGTAATTTTCTAAATAATGGCGAAGGCCAGTAAGGAAATTCTCACGGCCCATATAGTTCATCAAGGTGTTGACGATGACGGCTCCTCGATCATAGATGGCAGTACCGTCGTAGGTCATATCCAAGGGCATGTTGTTCAGTGGAATCCAGTTGCTTTCGTTTTTGCACCAGTTGGAGATGGCATTGATTTTCGCATTCATGGCTTGTTGGAAGTCATCCTCGCCATATACACCCACCCGATAGAACAAACCACAGAACTGGGCAAAGCCTTCGTTGAGCCACATGTCGCCCGCCGTGGAGCAAGTGGTCTTGTTGCCGAAATACATGTGTGAGAGTTCATGGGCCAAATACTCCTCTTGGGTGGTGTTGCCCGTGATGATGCCACCGGTGATGGCAATATTGTCAATATGCTCCATGCATCCTTTGCCGGTGCAAACATAGCCGATGCGGTTGAAGGGGTAGGGGCCGAAGTTCTCTTCGTAAAACGAAGCGATTTCTTTGATGTGAACGAAGGTTCCCGGTACGCTACCGATTTGATTGGGCTTTACGTAGACTTCGATGGGAATGTCGCGTTCGATGCCGTTGTAGATGTCGGACCACTCCACATAGTCGCCGATGGCGAAGGAGACATGGTAGGTGGCCACTTCTTGGGAAATCTCCCAGTGCCATGTGGTGGTGCCGTCGCCGTTGTCAAAAGTATTGACCAAGGTGCCTCCGCAGATGGCTTTTTTGTCGTTGGGAACAACGACGCAAAGATAATAGGTGGCCTTATCGGTGAAGTTATCCACGCAGGGGAACCAGGTTTTGCCAAGGTTATGGGGTTGGCTGTCGAAGCCCACGCCGAGGTTATAGACATAATCGCCCCACCATTCCACGCCGCCCCAAGTCTCGCTAAAGGTGCTGCCGCCGTAGCGAATGATAAGCCTGCCGGTCTGTCCAGCCGCAAGAGCCTCTTCGGTGGTGATGGTAAGCAAGTCGCCTTCTTGAACAAAGCTGTTCCCCACGGAGAAAGTACTTATTACAGATTCGACGGTGAGACTCTTTAACTCCAGCACGAAAGTATTGACGTTGGCTGTGGCGGTGAAGTCGATGAATGCTTCTCCTTGAAGGGTGTGATCGGTGAAGTCAAATCCCCATAGGTTGATGTTATAATGCGTCACCTCGAAACCCTCTCCTGGGGTCTGGGCTTGAAGGTTAAGGGATGTTGTTAAAAGAATCATCCCAAGGATCATAAAACAAACCTTTTTCATATCTAAATCAATTATTCTTATTTCTTGCTTCTGTCTTCTTAAAATTGAATCACTTCTGTTTCGATGCTATTGCTTTCGTTCAGCGCTCGGTCGATGATGCGGATCCTCAACTTGAAGATGTCGGTTGGGGAGAGTGGATTGAAGAGCATCATCTTGTAGTCGATGTTGCCAGAGATGGGTTTTTCTTCATCATTGAACAACAGTCGTTTGAAACGGGCATTGAAACTGATGGTGTCATAACTCTGGGTCTGCTGGTTCCAGCTGAGCAGAGGGGTCTCCACAAACTGGGCGCCATCCCATTTCAGATAGTCGATGAGGAGATTGTAATAATGTGGGTCATTTGGTCCGAAAGGATAAAGAGTGTCGGCATCGTCGAGTCCCAAGTCGCCATTGCCATCGGTATAGCCAATGTTGAGGATCACCTCACCCGTCAAAGTGCTGTCAGCATCCATCAAGTATGCCAGACCCTCGTAAGTGATTTTTGGTTCAATGGGGTATTCTGGCTTTTTTTGACATGTCGCCAGGGCGAAAAGCACTGCAAACAAAAGAATTAATATCTTTTTCATGGAGCAAAGTTACAAATAATATTCTATCTTTGCATCCAATAAATGCTGAGATAAAGACCTCGCGTTGATATCAAAGCCAAGTAATTCTTAAAAGTCTGATCCAAAAGTATTTAACCTATGGAAAAGAGAATAGGAACCGTCATCGTCTATGTCGGTGACCGTCAGTCGGCGCCGCAATTGAATGAAGTGTTGTCGCGTCATGCCGACATCATCATCTGCCGTCAAGGCTTCCCAAGAACAAATTACAGTCTGATTTCCGTGGTCTTCGAAGGTACCACGGACCGCATCGGATCGCTTACCGGCCAATTAGGTCGTATCGAAGGCATCGAAGTGAAATCCGCCCTGTTAAAACCCAAAGAATACTCCTCACTCCTCACTCCCAACTCCTAACTCATGGCACGCGATCTCAAACCCCATATTGGCATCTATGGCCGTACCAACAATGGCAAAAGTTCCCTCATCAACAAACTGACGGGGCAACCTATCGCCATTGTCTCTGAACAAGCCGGCACTACCACCGATCCTGTCAAGAAATCCATCGAGATCTTTGGCATCGGACCAGTGGTATTGATTGACACTGCCGGTATCGACGATACTTCTGACCTTGGTCGGCAAAGGGTAGAGAAGACCTATCAGACCTTGAAGGAAATCGATTGTGCCATCCTTGTGGTTGCCGACAACCAGTTCGGTGAACCTGAAACGAAGATCATCGAACAATTCAAGGAATACGCGGTGCCCTATATTTTGGTCAACAACCTGTTCAATGGCATAATCAAAAGCGACGCTATCAATCTCAACATCTTGAAAGACGACCTGCAACCCATTGTTGAAGCACTGAAAAAAGCCATTCCCGAGAGTGCCTATAAAAAAGTATCGATGTTGGGCGACCTTATTCAGCCCGGCGACTTGGTGCTGTTGGTGACGCCCATCGATGCCGAAGCACCAGAAGGCCGCCTCATTCTGCCTCAGGTGATGGCCATCCGCGATGTATTGGACAACGACTGCATCTGCACCGTGCTGAAGGAAACCAACTTGAAGCAATACTTTGATTCAAATATGCCCCGCCCTTCACTGGTGGTGACCGATTCGCAAGCTTTTGCCATGGTTAGCAAAATTGTTCCTGAAGAGGTAAGATTGACCAGTTTCAGTATCCTTCTGGCAAGGTTAAGAGGTGACTTTGAAAACTACTTGAATGGCACGCCTCATTTGGCACAACTTAAGGACGGTGATAAGATCTTAATGCTTGAGTCATGTACCCATGAGATCAGTTGCGGCGACATCGGTCGGGTGAAGCTGCCCAACTTGATCCGCAGATTCACTGGAAAGAACATCCAATTCGAATACATATCCGGCTTGACGCCAATCCAACATATTGAACAATACGCCATGGCCATCCAATGTGGCGGCTGTGTAGCGACCCGAAAACAACTTTTCAACCGCACCAACCTTGCCGTCAAGGCAGGCATCCCCATCAGCAACTACGGCATGGCGATCGCCTACATGATGGGGATTTTTGAACGCGCGACATCCGTCATTGCCATATCAAACTGAACAACTGAACAACTAAACAACTATAAACTATGCAATTCCATCCTGAAAAATGTAGAATCCCCGACGAGCCCAACCGTCCGTTTATCGATTCAGAAGAAATCTGGGGTTACATCAACAACACCAAAAGCACTCCTGAGCGTGTGCGCGAAATCATCCAGAAGTCGCTGGACAAGAACCGTCTGACGATGGAGGAGACCGCCGTTCTCGTCAACACCACCGACCCTGCGCTGGTGGAAGAGATCAAGGAAGGCGCCCGCGAGCTGAAACGCCGTATCTATGGCAACCGCATCGTGCTGTTCGCCCCCCTGTATGTGGGCAACTACTGCGTCAACAACTGCAGTTACTGCGGCTTCCGTTCCTCCAACAAGGAGCAGATCCGTACCACATTGACCGATGAAGAACTTGTCCGTAACGTGGAGGCTCTTGAGGACGACGGCCAGAAGCGCCTCATCCTCGTCTATGGCGAGTCACCGAAATACTCGCCAGAGTATATCGCCCACACCGTGAAGGTTACCTATGCCACCAAGAAAGGCAAAGGCAGTATCCGCCGCGTGAATATCAACGCCGCTCCTTTGGATGTGGAAGGCTTCCGCACCGTGAAAGAGGCTGGCATTGGCACGTATCAGATCTTCCAGGAGACTTACTGCCCCGAAATCTACAACGAGTACCACCCGATTAATACCAAGAAAGGCGACTACAACTACCGCCTCACCGCCATGGACCGTGCCCAACAGGCGGGGATTGACGACAATGGCCTCGGTATCCTTTTTGGTTTATACGACTGGCGTTACGAGGTGCTGGCCATGATTCGTCACACCAACCATCTGGAAGCTTGCTTCAACGTGGGCCCGCATACCATCTCGTTCCCGCGCATCAAAGACGCTTCGGGCCTGAGCATCGACAAGAAGTATTTCGTTGACGATGACACTTTCGAGAAGATCATCGCCATCTTCCGTCTGGCCGTGCCTTACACGGGCATGATCCTGACTGCCCGTGAGGATGCCGCCTTCCGCGCCAAGGCCATCGAATACGGCATCTCGCAGATCGACGGCGGCACCAACCTGCAGATTGGCGACTACAAATACCACCACGAGGAAGAGGAGAAGAACAGCGACAAGCAGGAGGACCAGAACCTGCACCGCGAGCAGTTCAAGATCGGTGACGACCGCACTCTGGGCGACATCATCGATAAGCTCCTCGACCACGATTTCATACCGAGCTTCTGCACGGCTTGCTATCGTTTGGGCCGCACAGGCGAACACTTCATGGAATTCAGCGTGCCGGGCTTCATCAAGCGTTACTGCACGCCCAATGCCATCCTCACCCTGACAGAGTACTTGGTAGACTACGCTACTCCCGAAGTGGCCGCCAAGGGCTGGAAGTGCATCGAGAACAACTTCAAGAATGTCGATCCAAAGTTCCTCGATGAGCTGAAAGCCCGAATCGAGCGCATTAAGAACGGAGAAAGAGATCTCTATTTCTAACCGTCATTGCGAGCGTAACAAAGTGAAGCGAAGCAATCCAACCAGACCCGAAATGGTCAAGTTGGATTGCTTCGTCGCTTTCGCTCCTCGCAATGACGTACTCGACATTTTTTTTCATATCTTTGCTCCAAATTCTCAAAAATAGCAATCTATGAAAAAAACATTTTCTCTTCTCACCCTGGCGATGCTGCTGATCATGACACTGTCAGCCACTGCCCAAGAAAAGAAATTCTTCACGCCGGCCGACGCTTCCTACAACAACAGGAGCCTCTATGCCCAACGTCCCAACCAGCTGAAATGGGTGGGTGACCAGGACATTTTGATGAAAGTCGATGGCAAACAAATTGTCACCATGACACCTGGAGGCAAAAAGGAAACGACTTTCCTGACCCTTGATGAAATCAACGGTTATGCCCATGCATCAGGCATCGATAGCCTGAAACGCATTCCGCAGCTGACTTGGCTTAACGACTCTCAATGCTACTTCTATGCCATGGGCAAGGATGGCATCGCCCTGAATCGTTTCGACCTCAAGTCAAAGAAGATAGAGCAATTGGCCACGGTTCCCCAAGGTGCCAAAGACCAAAAGATCTGCGACAAGACTTTAAAGATTGCCTATACAATCGATAATAACCTCTTTGTAGCCGACGGCACCAAGCAAATCCAGATTACCGACAACCCCGAAGGTGTGGTGGCTGGTCAGAGCGTACACCGCAACGAATTCGCCATCAACGGCGGCATCTTTTGGTCGCCCGACGGTACCCAGCTGGCCTACTATTCCATGGATGAGCGCATGGTGACGGACTATCCGCTGGTGGACATCACCGAGCGTATTGCCACCGCCAAGCCTATCAAATATCCCATGGCAGGCATGACGAGCCATCAGGTCACACTGCATGTGTATGACATGGTCACAGGCAAGGATCTCACCATCAAGACAGGTGAACCCGTGGAGCAATACCTCACCGCCATTACCTGGAACCCCGACAACAAACGCATCTACATCGGTGTGCTCAACCGTGAACAGAACTATTTGAAGTTCAATGAATACAGTACCGTTACGGGCGATTTCATCCAAACCATCTTCGAGGATCGTGATGAGCAATTCGTGGAGCCCCAAGGTCCTGCCTATTTCTTGCCCAACAATCCCGACCAGTTCATCTGGAAAGCACAGCGTGATGGTTACTATCATCTCTATCTCTACACCATCAGCAAGCATCAGGTGAAGCAGCTCACCAAAGGCGACTTCGTCATCACGGACTTCAACGGTTTCTCGAAAGACGGCAGCAAGATCTATTACCGTTCTACCGAGGTCAGTCCGTTGGAGCGCCATTGCTACATGATGGACATCAAGAGCGGCAAGATCACCAAGCTCACCAAAGAGCACGGCACCCATGATGTTACCCCTTCAAAGAGCGGCAAGTATTTCCTGGATGTCTATACCAGCACCGATGTTCCAATGAATGTAGATTTGCAAGACAAGAACGGCAAGTTTGTGAGCCGTCTGCATGAGGCTGAGAATCCGTTGAAGGATTACAACATTGGCGAAACCACCATCGGTACTTTGAAAGCTGAAGATGGACAAACCCTTTACACCCGCTTGATCAAGCCCTACAACTTCGATTCCTCTAAGAAATATCCCGTCATTGTCTATGTATATGGTGGTCCCCATGCCCAACTGATCACCGATGAATGGACGGCTGGTGCAGGCATCTATTTGAACTACCTGGCTCAGGAAGGCTTCCTGGTCTTTACCTTGGACAACCGTGGTTCTGCCGACCGTGGCGAGGCCTTTGAACAGTGCATCCACCGCCAATGTGGACAACTCGAGATGCGTGACCAGATGACAGGCATCGAATGGCTCAAGACCTTGCCATATGTGGATGCCGACCGTATTGGTAGCGATGGCTGGAGCTATGGTGGCTTCATGTCCACCTCACTGAAGATCAACCATCCCGAGGTGTTCAAGGTGAGCGTGGCTGGCGGTCCGGTGCTCGACTGGAAGTACTACGAGATCATGTACGGCGAGCGTTACATGGATACACCACAGGAGAACCCTGAAGGTTATGAGCTGACCAGTCTGGAGAATAAGGCTGACAAGTTGGAAGGCAAGCTTTTGATGATCCATTGCACCACCGACCCTGTGGTGATGTGGCAGCACAGCTTGGTCTTTGTGGAGAACTGCATCCACAATGGTAAGTTATTGGATTACTTCGTTTATCCTGGCCACGACCACAATGTCGCTGGACCTGATCGTGCGCATTTGATCATGAAGATCACGCAGTATTTCAAGGATAACCTTTAATATTACTTAATGGCTTCCAGTCTGGCTTTCAGACTCCGTTGGATGCCGTTGGATGAGTAAGTGGCTCCGCTGACGGCATCCACTTCTTTATCCAGTGCCTCTTTGGCGGTGAGGCCGTTCCACGAATTGAGGAATCCTGCATTGATGACACGGTTCAGGAAGCTGGGCGTTTCGTCGTTCTTGAGCACACGCACTTCAATGATCTTGCCTTTTTCATCCAAGGCGATTTGCAAAGGTGTGGGGCCGTTGAATCCTTTGATGTCATCGGAATAGGGCGAGGAAAGCATCACGGTGCCGATGACCTTGCCTTTGTCGTTTTTCACAGCGTATGTGGCGGTTTCGGTCAACTCGACATAGGCGGCCTTGGGAAAGGCGGTTTGGAGCTCCGTCAAGGTCTCGATGGGAAGGTCCTTCTCGGTGGGTTTGTAATTGGTGCATTGGGCAAAAGAGAGGGTGGAGAGAGCGATGATCAGCCCTGCGAAGAATAGCTGTGTTTTTTTCATGGCGTTGGTATTTGTTGCAAAATTACTTTTTTTTTATTTTTGTGCATTCAAAAAATGCCATAACATGTTAATCATCGGTATCGCAGGCGGTTCGGGTTCAGGCAAGACCACCGTCGTGAAAGAATTGGTTAAACAATTGCCAAACAATTCGGTTTCCGTTATTTCCCAAGACGCTTATTACTACGACAATGGACATCTTTCTCCCGAAGAGAAGTTGCATATCAACTTTGACCATCCCGATGCCATCGAGTGGGATCTGATGATTGACCACTTGGATCGGCTGAAAAGAGGCGAGACTATCCCGATGCCTATCTATACCTACGTCACCTGCGCCCGTTCGGAGGAGGTGGTCCATGTGGAGCCCACTGAGGTGATCATTGTGGAAGGTATCTTGGTGCTGAACAGCGAAGAGTTGCGCAAACGCATGGACATCAAGGTGTTTGTGGATACCGACAGCGATGAGCGTTTGATGCGCATCATCCATCGCGACATCGCCGAGCGTGGCCGTACTTGGGAAGCGGTGCTCCGTCATTACCAGACCTTCGTGAAGCCCATGCACCAACAGTTCATCGAGCCCACCAAACGTTATGCCGACATCATCCTGCCGCAAGGCTCCAGCCCTGTGGTGGTGGATATCTTGGCGTCGAGGATCAAGATGAGTCTGTAATCAGTCTTATTTCTTCACGAATCTTCCATCTTTCTTTTGGCCGTTGGCATCGAAGCCTTTAACTAGATAAAGGCCTGAAGCCATCTTGGATACATCCAAGCGGACCTCTGAAGACCCGTTGGTCGAGACTGACATAACGAGTTGTCCCTTGACATCAAATACTTCAATGCTCTTCATGCCTTCAGTCTCGATGGTGACAATCGTTGAAGTTGGCACGGGATAGATCTTCAGGCTGTCCCAAGTTTCTGTGTTTTCAATGACGGAAGTGGGTTCGAAATGGTCTTGGCCGTCGGTGAGCCAATCCAAGCTGAAGTTATAGAATACGGTGGAGTAGCCCGAGGCGCCTGCGTAGGCTTCCTCGACATAAAGGCCAATAGTGCCGTCTGGCAGGATGCACAGGGAAGAATAAGCCGAGCTGTAAGGCACGATGGTCTTGCGCACGGGCCAGCTCTCGCCTTCGTCATAGCTCACATAGACCGACACGTTGGCGCGCGAGTTGCCGTATGGCACGGAATGCAGCAGACGGTTACGGTCGTCGCCTTGGTTCACTGAGGTGTAACGGATCATGTCGCCGTTGCAGGCAGGCGCTGTGATGTCGTACCATGTGGAGGTGGTGGGTTGCCAGGTCTCACCGCCGTCCTCGGAAATGTTGTACCAACGGTTGCCGCCATGGCGGATGCTCATCAGGATGCGACCATCAACCAACTCTGTGACTTTGGCCTCGTCGCCAGCCACGGAAGCGCGACCCGACACATGCCAAGTCAGACCGTTGTCGTCGGAATACACCGCGTAATTGTTCAACGACTGTGCCGTAGTTTCGCGGATAGCGGCCACAAACATGATGCGTCCCGTGGAGGTGCGTAAGCCATTGCCTGAGCCAAAGAACGAGGCGCGCCAAGTGCGCTGTCCTTCATAGATGCAGTTGTCGCCGAAGATGAAGTGGGTGATGTCTTCAGGCTCCGTCCAGGTCTGGCCGTTGTCGTAGCTTCTTGCAATATAGTTGTGGATGGGGTTCGATGGTGTGGAGTACCACAAGCCGGGACCGCCCACAAAGCCGGCAATCAAGCCGTTGTCGTCGTTGCTCCAAGCCAAGGCGCAGTCGCCGAAGCCATGATTGACACCAGTGCCAAGGGCGACAGTAAGTGGCTCGCTCCAAGTATGTCCGCCGTCGGTGCTGCGGTTGCATACGATGTCAATGTCTTCGGGGAGGTCGCCCTCGTTGTATTTGCGTTTGTCGGTCATTGCCACGATGGAGCCATCCTTGGCTGTGATAACCGCGGGGATGCGGTAGTTGGTGGAATTGTAGTCGCCTGGCTGCAACAATAAAGTATGGGCCAGGATGATCTCACGACTGCCTGCTGGCGATGGATTGCCGATGCCGTAGTTTTCATCAGTGGTTACGATCGATTTCAAGGAGGCATCAATCAGGTTGCCTTCGGTGGCGTTGTTGGCAACATGGGCGGTGACCCACAGGTAGTTGGTACCCGATGCCAAAGTGCCGTTTAGGTTGCAGGTCAGATCACCCGAGGCAGGGGCAACACTTCCAATCAAGGTGGCGTTCTGGAGATGGCGCCAGTCGAAGCTGTTCACCGTTCCAGTAGAATATATCTTGATTTCCTCAATGTCGTTCAGGTCGGTGGTGCCTTCAAGGTTGATTACCATCGACTGCAGGCCAACTACGTTGTTATTCCCACCGTAGGCCACTGCCGCCTTGAGGATGACATCGTTGGGGTTGCCACGACCGGTCAAGCGAGTGTCTTGGGTCAATGTCACGTTGAGGATCTGAGCACCGCCGAAAGTGAAGTTGATAAGGTTGGCATTGTGTCCGTGGCCAGTGAGGTCGGCCAGTTGGTTGCCTGAGATGTGATCAGTACTGAAGTCATAAGCGGCCAGCAGATGGTCCTGCATGGTGGCGGTGAGTTCGGCGAGGTCGTTGTGATAGTAGTCGGTCATGATTTCCTGGTAACTCAAAGGCATGCCATAGAAACGCACATTGCCGAAAGAGCCGTTGCAGAAGTTGGCGGGTTGGCCACTGCTGTTGCCTGCTCCGATGAACACATCGTGGGTATTGGTGACCGCCCAGTTGTTCACGGGGGCCGACCATTCGTCGTTGGTGTTCAAGTCGTGGTAAATCCTAATGACGTTATTGGTGCGGTCCACCACAAGGGCGAAATGCATCCATTCTCCGGCAGGTATGGTCACTCCCGTGTAAACGGATAGCGCATGGCCGGTAGAGGAAGTGGGGGTGTTGAGTCCCAACGACTGTCCCGAGTTGCCCGTTCCGAAGAACTCATAGCCGGTTCGTTCGTCGCTGGCGTTTTGCACCGACATGTCGCGTTTGCACACGTAGCGCGGCGTGCCGGTATAGGTCTCGTTCCGTATCCATCCTGTCAATGTGAAACTTTGGTCCGCAGCGATGTTGAAGTCTTCATGATGCGGAATGCGCATGTATTGGTCGGTTCCGTTGAAGGTGATGAAGTGCGCTGGTTGTGCGGTGGCCAAAGTCGCAATGGACACCATGACGAGAAGGAAAGAGAGCTTTTTCATAATGGGATGGTTCTATGGAGTTTATTCAAAAAATGCTTGTCCTTCTTCTGTCAGGAAGGGCTTCATGGTGTCGTAAGGCAGACAGCATTGCGGCTGACCGGCGCAATATTGGGCGATCTCTTGTGTACCGTAGCCGAAATAGAGATAGCCGTCTTGGATCCAAGGTTCATTGAATTGTGGGAGCGGGAATCCACTTTCTTCAGGATCTTCGGGATCAAAGTATAGAATCTCAGTAAGCGCTTCATCATTCCATTCGCTGAAATACTGTTCCATCAGCTCGTTCATGACCAGCTGCTCCAAGTTTTCATCGGCTTTGACCATCTCACGCGTGAAGCGTTTGCCAGTGTTGCGGTCGAAGGTCTGATACGTCTTTTCTGAGTTGGCACGTGGACTGCTGTTTGCTTCGAAGAACCTTTCAAAGCAATAGGTAACATAATGGTCGGTGGCTTCCAGCATCTTGATGGTATAGCGCATGTCGAATCCTTCTGGATCTTCATCGAGACCGGGATCCAAAGAATAGTTCTTGTAATGGTTTACCATAGCTTTCAAGTCGCGAGGATCTCCGTCATAAACACTTCCGAAATTGGAGGCAATCCAATAGCAGATGCTATCGAGGAGTACTTGGTTCTCGGTTACGGGGATGTCAATCTCGCATCCGAAAGAGCCACGCACTTCATAGGTATCTTCACCTTCGCCTTTGGTACTGTATAGGCGGTCGCCCATCACTTCATAGGTCTCCACGTTGAAGGCTTCCTGCTTGGGTTCAGGTTTATTGTTCTGTTTGTTGTTGTCACAGCCGAAAAGGAGGGCGACGACGGCAAGGAATAAAATGCTTTTTTTCATGATTTTAGGATTATGATGATGCAAACATAATAAAAAAACCGCTGCGAATCAAATTCGTAGCGGTTTAAAGTTGCCCAACCAGGGTTCGAACCTGGACTTTACTGATCCAGAGTCAGTCGTGTTGCCAATTACACCATTGGGCATCTGTATCGGCTGCAAAAATACACTTTTTTTAGTTTTTGCAAGAAAAAAATCGGTTTTTTTTGAACTAAACAAAATTTTTCGCGAAAAAACTAAAAAATTAGTTGTAAGATTAAAATATTTGTTATATTTGCAGCGTTATACAAGCGAAATGAGAACAAAAAACGTCATAGGATTCCTGGTTTTTACCTTATTGCTGTCGTCATGCGCCTCGCTCAGGAGCTATGATTATACGGTGGAAAAGGTCAGCTTGGCCAACCAAAACCTGAGAAGAATCCCTTCTTATATTAAAAGGTGTAAGAAGTTAAAAGAGCTTGATCTCCAAAACAACCGCATCAATCATATTCCCGCTTGGGTCGCTTCGCTCGACAGTCTTAAGGAAATCAATCTCAACAACAATCGTTTGCGACTGACGAGATCCGACATCCGTCACATCGCCAAGGTGGAGCGTCTGCTGATGGTCAACAACGGTATCGAAAAACTGCCCAGCAATGTAGGCAAGCTGCAATGCAAGACCTTGGTGCTGATGCGCAACAAGCTGAGTTCGTTGCCTGAATCCTTTGGCGATCTGGAGCAAATCGGCAATGTCGTTCTCTATGAAAACGACTTTGAATCCATCCCGGAATGTGTCGGACGGCTGAAGACCCTGCGCCAAATCGACTTTTATAAGAATCATATCAAAGAGATTCCAGAATTCATGGGTGGATTGGAGGATTTGGAACAAATCTATCTGGCATTCAACGAAATAGAACGCATTCCAGATACATTGCGGAATCTGAAGAAGCTCAAGTACTTCTACATCCATCACAACAACTTGAAGTTCCTGCCTGATTGGATCGTTGAAATGGACTCCATACAGCGTTTTGGCGTGGGTTACAACCAATTGTTGGAGCTGCCTGACCTAGCCAAGATGAAGTCGTTGTACGAGTTTGACTGTGAACATAACCTGTTGGATGAATGTCCGTGGGGTCTAGTGGACAAACCGGGAATGGAAATCTTGGTCATCCGCGACAACTTTTTCAAGTTGACCCTTGAAGAGGAATTGCATCTAGATACTTTGGGAGTTGTTTATTAATCGATTAATATTATTGAAAATGAAAGAGTTAACTAAAGCAGAGGAACAGGTGATGCAGGTGCTGTGGAGCATCGACCAGGGATTCGCCAATGAGATCATGGCGGCTTTCCCCGAGCCGAAGCCAGCATACAACACGGTGCTCACCATCATCAAGATCCTTGAAAACAAAGGCTTCGTGAAGCACGAGACCTTCTGTCGGGCCAACCGCTACAGTCCCGCCATCAGCAAGGAGGAGTATTCCCAGAACTTCCTTGGCAGCGTGGTGGAGCGCTACTTCAACAATTCCTACCTCGACCTGGTGTCGGCCTTTGCCAAGAAGGAGAACTTCAGCCTTGAGGAGTTGGAAACCTTAAAGAAAATGATTGATGATGCCATCGACGGCGAAAAATAGGATGCCATGAACCCAATGGAATTATTCACCAATTACCTGCTGCCCATTGCCATCGGCTTGATGGTGCTTTGGATCGCTTACCGTCTGCTGTTCACCAACAGCAATCGGTTCCAATTCAACCGATTCTATCTGCTTACGGCGATGCTGTTCTCGCTGGCATTGCCTTTGTTTGGGCTGTTGGTGGGACAAAGCTCGCCCCAGGTGATGGCCTTCAAGCAAAACTTGTTAGGAGGCTTCATGCTTAAAGAAATCACCATCTCTTACGGTGAACCCACTGCGGTGACTTTGCCCGAGGTGGAAGTGGCACCGCCCGCCAGAATTCATGTTTCACTCTGGCAAGTGCTGGGCATCGTCTATTTAATTGGTGTGGTGGTGACGGCCTTGCTCTTCCTCTTCAAAATGGGCAAGCTCCTCGTCATGATCATCCGCTCGCCCAAGTGCAAGATGGACGGCTACACCATGGTGTTCACCCATAAGGAACACGGCCCCTATTCCTTCTTCCGCTACGCCTTCTTCCCCGATGAGCAGGTCGATCCCACCATCGTGCGGCATGAGTTGAGCCACATCGCCCATCACCATTCCTGGGACATCCTGATGGTAGAGCTGATGAAGATCTTCCAATGGTTCAACCCCTTCATATACCTCTATAAACGAGAACTCCAGAGCCTTCACGAGTACATCGCCGACGAGGATGTGATGGCTACTGGAGCTGACAAACGAAACTACATGATGCTGATCTTGCAGCAGTGCACGGCCGTCGATTTCAGCGACATGAGCAATAATTTCAGTTTAATCTTAACCAAAAAACGTATCAAGATGATTACAAAGCATGAAAAAGCCAAGGGTCTCTGGTGGAAGCTGTTGGCGACATTGCCCGTGTTGGCGATATTGTTGATAGTCAACACGAAAGTGGCGGCACAAGAGGATGATTCTAAAACGAAGGCAGACATGGGGATCAATTCCCTTACTGTTTACTATTATGAAAAATATGGTGAAGAGTGTCCTTATACCACCTCAACCATCACTGAGCCTGATGGATCGTACTATGACATCAAGGTTGATGACGAAACGATAGAAGATGGAACGATGCGTACGGCTGTTACTTTCACGAAATTAGACAAAGACGGTAATCCGGAAGCCACCCATCTTAACCAAATTCCTTTTACTCAAGCTGAATCCGTCTCAATGAAAACGCCTGACAACGACAGCATCTTCCAAATCGTGGAAGTGATGCCGGAATTTCCCGGTGGCTCGGATGCGATGATGAAATACCTCTCCGAAAACATCAAATATCCAGAGGAAGCCAAGGACAAGGGCATCAGCGGCAGGGTTTTCCTCAGTTTTGTGATTGAGAAAGACGGCGCGGTCTCCGATGTCAAAGTAGCAAAAGGGATCGGCAAGCTGTGCGACGACGAGGCGGTCCGTGTGGTGAAGGCCATGCCGAAATGGAAGCCGGGATTGATGAAGGGCAAGCCAGTGCGCGTGAGCTACATGCTTCCCATCTTCTTCAAGCTGGACGGGGTCAAGACTACCGGATCGGAAGGCGTTACCAAAGGAGACGTTCACAAAGGAACCGTTGCTCCGCAAGCCGAGCTGAAGCCTGACAAGGACGGCGTTTGGCCGATCGCCGAGACCATGCCTGAATTTTCGGGAGGCATGGATGCCATGATCAAGTATCTTCAGGAGAACATCACGGTGCCAGAAAAATACCAAAACATGGAAGTCAAAGCCGAATACCGGGTGTTTATCCAGTTTGTGGTTGCTGAAGATGGATCGATTACTGAGGTGCAGACGGTGAAGCCGGATCCTTCCAAGAAAGACCTCAACGACGAGGCGGTCCGTGTGGTCAAGGCCATGCCGAAGTGGAAGCCTGGCACCATGGACGGCAAACCCGTCAGAGTGAGATACATGCTGCCGATTACCTATAAGTTAGGCAAATGAAAAAAGGGGTCGCAAGACCCCTTTTTTCATCATTGTGCTTTCGCCCAAGTGTCCTTCAACGCCACCGTGCGGTTGAAGACCAGATGTCCTGGGGTCGTGTCCTTATCTACCGTGAAGTAGCCAATGCGTTGGAACTGGAAATGGTCCAAAGTCTTGGCGTCGGCCAAGAACTCTTCCACATAGCACACGGGACGGATCTCCAATGAATCGGGATTCATCATCTGCTTCATGGCGTCGAGGGAGCTAAGGCCTTCGTCACGCAGATGGGCCAGCTCGTCGCGGGGGTTTTCCACCTTCCAGAGTCGGTCGTACATGCGGACTTCGGCTTGGAGACAGCGTTCGCAGCTCACCCAGTGGATGGTGCCTTTCACCTTGCGGTTGGCACCCGGCAAACCGCTCTTGGTGTCAGGATCGTATTCGGCATAGACTTCAACAACATTGCCGTCGGCATCTTTCTTGCAGCCGGTGCATTTCACGATGTAGGCGTTCTTCAGGCGCACCTCGTTGCCGGGCGTCATGCGGAAGTACTTCTTCGGAGCCTCCTCCATGAAGTCCTCCTTCTCGATCCACAACTCACGGCTGAAGGCGATCTTGTGGCTGCCTGCCGTTTCGTCTTCGGGGTTGTTGATGGCTTCCATCTCCTCGATTTGACCTTCAGGATAGTTGGTGATGACGAGCTTCACAGGGTTGACCACAGCGGCCACACGGGTGGCGGTGGCGTTGAGGTCCTCGCGGATGGCACTCTCCATCAATGCGAAGTCGTTCAAGGCATCGTAGGTGGTGTAGCCGATCTTGTCGATGAACTTATGGATACCGCTGGGGGTGTAGCCACGGCGACGGAAGCCACAGATCGTGGGCATGCGTGGGTCGTCCCATCCGCTCACCAAACCCTCATTCACTAGCACGAGCAAATTACGCTTACTCAACAAAATGTAGTTGAGGTTGAGCTTGTTGAACTCGGTCTGACGCGGACGGTTGTCGTCCATGTTGTCACCCTCGCCACGGATCTCCTTGAGCCAGTCGATGAACAGGTCATAGAGTGGGCGGTGTACCACGAACTCCAAGGTGCACAAGGAGTGGGTGACGCCCTCGAAGTAGTCGCTTTGCCCGTGGGCGAAGTCGTACATCGGGTAGGCATGCCACTTGGTGCCCGTGCGGTGGTGAGGGGTATCGACCACACGGTAGATGATGGGATCACGGAAGTGCATGTTCGGGTTGGCCATGTCGATCTTGGCACGAAGCACCATCTTGCCTTCGCCGATCTCGCCGTTGTTCATCTTGTAGAACAAGTCCAACGACTCTTCAATCGGACGGTTGCGGTAGGGGCTCTCAATGCCGGGTTGGGTGGGCGTACCCTTCTGAGCAGCAATCTCCTCGGAGCTTTGCTCGTCGATGTAAGCTTTCCCTCTCTTGATCAGTTCTATGGCAAAATCCCAGAGTTGCTGGAAGTAATCGGAGGCATAGTATTCGTTACCCCACTGGTAGCCAAGCCATTGGATATCCTCTTTGATGGCATCGACATACTCCATATTCTCCTTGGTAGGATTGGTGTCGTCGAAGCGCAGGTTGCAAACGCCGCCATGTTGTGCAGCGATGCCGAAGTCGAGGCAGATGGCCTTGGCATGGCCGATGTGGAGGTAACCGTTCGGCTCTGGGGGGAAACGAGTCTGCACTCGACCGCCGTTCTTGCCGTTACTGAGGTCTTCCTCTACTTTCGCTTCAATAAAATTGAGCGACTTTTTTTCTTCTTTAACTTCTTCTGGGTTTGTCATAATTCTTGCTTCTTACTTCTAAATTCTTACTTCTTAATAAGCCTTATACTTGTCGCCGGTCTTTTCGATCAGGATGCGATAGTACTCATCGCTGTACTTGGGGTGTTCGCTCTTGATGGGCGTGTATTTGCTGCCGGGTTTCACGGGTTGGGCGGTGTTGAGGTTGCCGTCCATATATTTCATGAACAGGGTGTGGTAGAGATTCTTCCAAGTGGCACAGAGTTCGTTGGCTGTGTTGCATGAGAAGCGGGTCATCTCCAGCACCATGCCATCGTGGCCTTTGATGGCTGATACGCGTTCATCCAGTTCGGGTACCATCTTTTCGACATATTTGCTCTCAAGCTCACGTTGGATTTTGCGAATCTCGGGATGGATGTAGTTGTATTTGGTGTAAGCCCAGTTGCTCATCTGGTTGAAGGTCCAGAAGGCGGAGGTCTCCGACCATTCGCTCATGGAGCCGTTACCTTCGCGGTAGCTCTCGGGAATCTCAGCCATGCAAGTGTACATGGGGCAATAGACGCAGTTATCGGTGTCATCAACGCCGAACCAGATAATGCCGAAGGGGTTGTAGCCACGGCTCTGGGCGACAAAGCTGAAACCAGTCTGCTGGGTGGCGGTGGTGCGCTCGTGTACGTAGGTCACGCCATCGACTTCCCAGTCCATGGGGCGCCAGCGGTAGGGGCAGTGGAAGGGGCCTGCGCCAACGTCTTGCGACATGTCGAGTTCGGTGCCTTCAAGATGGTCGCGCATGAAGTCCATCATGTCGAGCACGCTGACCTTCTTGTTGGGCATCACCCACAAAGGCATGCGGTTGGTCGGGAAGTTATCGGGGGTTTGGCACATATTGGCGGTGTAAGGTTGAGCGCGTTGGATGTCGCGTCCGGTGGCATAGCCCCAATATTCGTTCATGTTGTCAGTCACCTTGTTGAACATGGCCCACACACGGAGGTCGCAGAAACGGGCACCGTCGAAGGTGACGGGGTTATAAACATCGGAGAAAGAGAACTTGTCATCCGGACCGTCATACAACTTGGCTTCTTTGGCGAATTTGATGACATCGTCGGCATACACGCAGTCGATCTTGGGATCCTTCAGCAGCTTGTCGATGTTCTTGTAGGTGATGCTGGTCTTGTTTTTCTTGGCCAGCGGGAAGGTGGTGATGCGGGCTTGGTTGGCATGGCCGCACACATAACCATCAGGGATGCGTTGGCCAACCCACACAGCACCCTTGTTTTGGGGACCTTTGCCAATCATCTCAAGGATCCACACCTCTTCGGTGTCGCAGATACTGAACGACTCGCCTTCGCTGACGTAGCCATAGTCGGTGGCAAGCTTAGTCATCCACCAGATGGCTTCACGGGCAGTCTTGGATCGTTGCAGGGCGATATACATCAAGCTGCCATAGTCGATGATGCCTTGTCCGTTGTAGAGGGATTCAATGCCGCCGTAGGTGGTCTCGCCGATGGCGACCTGCCATTCGTTCATGTTGCCGACGACATTGTAGGTGTGGGCTACTTCAGGGATTTGTCCAAGATAGGCGCCACCATCCCAGTCATATACGTCGCGCATCGCGCCAGGCTCATGGTCGGCTGCCGGGTAGTGGTAAAGCTCACCATAAAGCACATGGCTGTCGGCGGCGTAGGAGATCATGCAGCTGCCATCGGCAGAGGCGCCTTTGGTGATTAGGAAATTGGTGCAGGCGTTGGCTTTGCCGAAGGCAAAAACAAGGGCCAAAGCCATCATAGCGGAAATCAGTTTTTTCATGATTGTATTATTTGAATTGTTCTTCTTACTTCTTACTTCTTTCTTCTAAATTCTTTACAAAGATAGTATTTTTTTCGCTTCTTCGCGGTCGTGTTGCAATTGCTGCTTCAACGCTTCCAAGCCATTGAACTTCTCTTCGTCGCGAATGCGGTCGATGAACCAGACTTTTAGGGTCTTTCCATAAAGGTCGCCGTCGAAGTCGAAAATGTTGACTTCAATGATGAAGTCGCCGTCGGCACGGTCTCCAATAGTGGGGCGTGTGCCGGTGTTGGCCATGGCTTGGTAAAGTTTGCCATCGATGATGGTTCGGCAGGCATAGACACCCGGATTGTTGATCATCATGAACTCGTTGGGGATATCGAGGTTTGCCGTCGGGAAGCCGATGGTACGGCCAATCTCGTTGCCTTTGACCACCGTGCCTTGCACCGAATAGGGATAGCCCAAGAGCTCGTTGGCGGCCTTCACGTTGCCCGCCCAAAGGAAGTTGCGGATCTTGGTGGAACTCACAGCCACCTCGTTGATGTCCTGTGCCGCTACTTGGACGGTCTTGAAACCATATTCGTCGCCAAGTTTGCAAAGCATGTCGTAATCGCCCATCCGGTTTTTGCCAAAATGATGGTCATAACCCACTACGATGACGGCAGGATGGATGTTTGCTATGATGTAGTCACGGATAAACACGTCGGAAGGCGTGCCAGCAAACTCCTTGGTGAAAGGGATGATGACCACGTCGTCGATGCCAAACTCCTCGAACTTGGCCAGTTTCTCCTCCTGCGAACAGATGAAGCGCAGTTTCTCCGTCCCAATGGCCAGCACCTGACGGGGATGGGGATGGAAGGTGACCACCACGGTCTCGCCTCCAATCTCCTGAGCCAGACGGCGCATCTCCTTGAAGATGGCCTGATGGCCGAGATGCACCCCGTCGAAAGTGCCAATGGTGACTACGGCATTCTTGATGTTTCGGGCTTGTATGCTATTGTTGATGATTCTCATAAAATGTGTTCGATGACGTATTTGGCAATCTGAACGGCATTGGTGGCGGCACCCTTGCGGATGTTGTCGCTGACCACCCAGAAGTTGAGACCGTTTTCGATGCTGAAGTCCCTGCGGATCCTTCCCACAAACACCTCGTCCTTGTCGTAGGCATTGATGGCCATTGGATAGACATTATGGGCGGGATCGTCCTGCACTACGACACCAGGATAGTTCTCCAACAGTCGGCGTACCTCGTCCAGCTCGTAAGGCTTGTTAAACTCGACGTTGACGGCTTCCGAATGGCCTCCCGTAACGGGTACGCGGCACACCGTGGCGGTGATGGCAATCTGAGGCGCCCTCAAGATTTTACGGGTTTCGTTCACCAGCTTCTCTTCCTCGGTGGTGTAGCCGTTTTTGCAGAAGTCACCACCGTGAGGCAGGATGTTGCGATAGATCTGGTGGGGGTATGCGTTGGGAAGGTGAGAGGTGAGAGGTGAGAGTTTTCACCTTTCACCTTTAACCTTTCATCTTCCTCACGGTCCAACTGGCTAATTCCCTTAATGCCACTTCCGCTAACACTTTGATAGGTAGCAATCACAAGTCGCTTGATGTCGAACGCCTTGTGCAAGGGTGCCAAGGCCAATACCATTTCAATGGTGGAGCAGTTGGGATTGGCGATGATACGGGTGTCCTTGGTAATGGTATCTGCATTGATCTCGGGAACCACGAGCGGAATCTCAGGATACATGCGCCATGCCGAGCTGTTGTCGATGACGTAGGTTCCCTTGGCGGCAAACAGCGGTGCGTATTGTTTCGAAGCACCGGCCCCTGCCGAGAAAATGGCGATGTCGGGACGGGCCTCGATAGCGTCTTCTACACTGATGACATGGTGTGTTTTCCCTTGAAAAACGATTTCCTTTCCGACGGATTTCTCTGAAGCGGCAACAATCAATTCGTCAATCTTAATTTTCTGTTCATCAAGTACTTGAAGCATCTTTGAACCTACCAGGCCAGTGGCACCTACAACCGCGATTTTCATTTTTATTAGATTTATTTTCAACTTTTTTATAAAAGCGGATACTCCCAATGTATTTTTGCATCGAAAGTTTCCAACATGCAAAAATAGTAATTATATGAGAAAAATACTGCTACTTTTTTTATTTCTGCCTTTACGAGTGTTTGCTCAAGTCACAGACGATTTCTCCGATGGCGATTTCACTTCAAACCCCACTTGGACGGGGACGGATTCCTGTTTTATCGTTAACAACAATCGTCAACTTCAGTCATCAGCTACCGTAGCAGGAGAGGCTTGGCTTACTACCGTTTTTACGAAAGAGGAGGGGGAAATAGAATGGCGTTTCTGGATTCGTGAGGCCTTCAGTCCTTCGGGAAACAACTATGCGGAAATTTGGCTATCAGCAGACACCACCGATCTCATCCATGCCACCCGTGGTTATTTCCTCCGTTTTGGAACGCCTGGAAGCCAAGATGCCATTGAGTTGTATCGAAAAGATGGTGCCATGGAAACGCTGATCTGTCAAGGCACCTCAGGAGCCATCGCCTCCTCGTTTTCTGTGGCAGTCAAGGTCAACCGTGACCGGGAAGGCTTGTGGACCGTGCAGACGGATTACAACAATGTCGGCAACTATGCGTTAGAAGCGGAAGGATTCGATGACGCATCCATCCCCGATGGTTATTTCGGGTTCTACATCAAATACACCGTCAGCAATGCCAAGAAATTCTATTTTGACGATGTCTATGTGGGTCCGAGAATCATCGATCATGATCCACCCGAATTACTTTCGTTGGAGGTGCTTGAGAGCAAACACCTTTTGTTGACTTTCGATGAAGCATTGGCCGTAACTGCTTTGGATCCACAGCATTATCGAGTGGAAGTGGGTCCTGACACGGTACAGTTCTACGAAAGGCCGTCAAAAGTGCTTTTAGGTTTTGCCGAACCCTTGCCCGAAAACACCAACCTTCAACTAAAGGTCACGGGAATCAGCGATCTGGCAGGTAACGTCATGCCTGAAACCACTTGGGACTTTTCCATTTACAAGGCTTCGGAAGGGGATGTGGTTATCAACGAGATTATGGCGGATCCCACACCCGTGGTGGGTCTGCCTGAATGGGAGTATGTGGAGCTGTTCAATACCACATCGCTCGCCATCGACTTGAAGGACTGGACGTTGACCATTGGAACGGCGAACAAGACCTTTCCCGCTATTCACATGGAGCCGCTGGGTTATTTGATCCTGTGCAAGGACGACGGGGAAGGAGAACTGTCGGCATACGGTTCAACTTACGGCTTTTCTAGCTTCTCCATTGCCAACGCGGGAACTACGATAAGGCTTTTTTCACCCGACGAGACTTTGGTGTCGGAAGTGTCGTTCAACGAGACTTGGTATCATGATGCAGAAAAGCGAAACGGAGGTTGGTCGTTGGAACAGATCGATCCTTTCAATCCTTGCGCGGGATCCGATAACTGGTCGGCTTCCAACGCTGTTTCAGGCGGTACGCCTGGCCAAGAGAATTCCATCAACAACCAAAACGAAATCCAACCGAAAGTTGCTCGAGTAAGCATGCTGGACGATAACATGGTGTTGCTCTGGTTCGACCAGCAGATGAATCGGGCGAGTCTGGCGGAAGCGACGCATTATCAAGTGGAAGAGCTTGGTCTTTATCCCGTTGAGGTCGTTTGCAACCCTGTCAACTCGACTTCGGTGGAGCTGTTGTTCGACTTCAACTTTCAAGAGGGCGAGCTCTACACTTTGCTATTGAACGGCTTGGAAAACTGCAGCGGCCATCTCATTGAGGCGGGTACCCGCGTGCGTTTTGGCATCCCCAATGCCATCCTGCCAGGAGAAGTGCTCATCAACGAAATCATGTTTGATCCCATCAGTCCTGGTGTGGACTATGTGGAACTTTATAACCATTCGGACAAGACTTTCGACTTAAGCGAGTTGAAACTGGGTGTTATCAAGGAGAGTTTCCCGAATCCTACTGACACGGTGCTGAAAGCCATCACCGAGGAAAGTCGTCTGTTTTTGCCACAAAGCTATCTCTTGCTATCGACGGATGCCTATACGGTGGGAAGGCAGTACGACTGTGATATCGTCGATTTTGTTGACATGGGTGCCTTTCCTTCCTATCCCAACTCGGGCGGTATCGCTTTGCTGATGAGCCGCGAAGGAATGGTGGTGGATCAGATGTCGTTTTCCGAGAAGATGCATTATCCTTTGTTGAAGGAGACCAAAGGCGTCGCCTTGGAACGGGTTTCATGGGAGGTGCCTTCCGAACAGACTGACAACTGGCATTCGGCGGTGGAAGCGGTGCATTTTGGGACACCTGGATACCTCAATTCAGTGATGGCTGTTGGGCAATCGGTTATCGACGAAAACCCTATCACTATCGAGCCCATGGTATTTTCTCCCGACGGGGATGGTATTGACGATAACTGCTTGGTTTCCTATAAACTAAATGAATTGGAATCTACCATGAATGTCTACGTCTTCAACGTGGAAGGCCAATTGGTCCGACATCTGGTCAGGGGGGAGTTGGTGGGACAGGAAGGTTGTTTTGTGTGGAACGGCTTGGATAGCCGTGGCTGCCGTGTGCCCATAGGCATTTACGTCGTGATCACGGAAGTGTTCGACTTGAACGGGATGGTCAGGAAATACAAGAATGCCGTAGTGGTGGCATCGCGATGAATCACATGTCCATGTTGGACTGCGCCATCAGTTGGTTGGTGTCGGGATTGTAAGCCATCAGGTTGCCCATGCCAGGCTTGTCATTGTAGAAGACACCGTTGTCCAATGCGATGAAATCGTGACCCTTGGGGTTGTTGAGGACAAAATCGATGAAGCCATAGTCAACAGGGATATGTCCATGGATGATTCGCCGTCCATTCGTTTTGCCGAAATCCACCTTGAAGTTCCTTACCGAGACCATGCTGTGAAGGTCCTCAAAGGGATTTTCAATCTTGAAGTTCATACCAGCATGCACTAGGATGAAGTTCTCCAGTTCATAATAGTAGTCGAGATGCTTCATCCATTCGATATACTTCTCTGGAATGTCGCGAGGACGCTTGCCACCGAAACTCTTGTAGGTCTCGGTAGCGCCAACGCCTTCCCAAAGTTTTTGGGTGTCAGACTTGAAGAGATGAAACTTCTGGTCCTCTTCCCATACTTTTATGCAGTACTCTTCGTGGTTGCCCCTGAGGCAATGCATCTTTTGGCCGCTCTCCTGCAAGTTCATGAGATAATCGATTGCGTCCTTGCTGTTGGGACCACGGTCGATGTAGTCGCCAAGGAAGAACAGCTCGTCTTCTTTGGTGACCTTCAGCATGTTTTCCAAGAGGGTCTTCAGCGTCTTGGCGCATCCATGAATGTCAGGTATAATCCATCTAGCCATCTCTCAACTCTAAACTTTAAACTCTCAACTCTTTTTCCCTTGGTTGGCGACGGCGGCCATCAGCGCGGCAACCTTTTCGGGATCGCCGAGGAAGAAGTCCTTCGTCAGGTTCATGTTGTCGTCAAACTCAAAGATATAGGGGATGCCCGTGGGGATGTTGAAGGCGATGATCTCGTCGTTCGACATGTTCTTCAGCACCTTCACAACGCCGCGGAGGCTGTTGCCGTGAGCCACCACCATCACTTGGTCATGGTTTTCGAAGGCCTTCATGATGTTGTTCTCGTAATAGGGCATCACACGCTCAATGGTGTCGCAGAGGGCTTCTGTCAGCGGGATTTGGTCGTCGGTGAGCTCGGCATAGCGGGGATCCATGCGGGGACTCTTCGGGTCGTTCATATCCAACGCGGGAGGACGCACATCGAAGGCACGACGCCATAAGCGCACCTGCTCGTCGCCGTATTTCTCGGCGGTCATTTTCTTGTCGAGACCCTGCAATTGACCGTACGACTTTTCGTTCAGTCTCCATGTTTTATAGACGGGAAGCCAGTCCATGTCCATGGCATCCAGCACATAGTTCAAGGTCTTGATGGCGCGTTTCAGATAGGAAGTGAAGCAGATTTCAGGCTTGTAGCCATTTTCTTTCAGCACCTTGCCTGCTTCGATGGCTTCCTGAATGCCCTTTTCGGAAAGGTCCACATTGGTCCATCCAGTGAACAGGTTGAGCTTGTTCCATTCGCTCTCGCCGTGACGTATTAAAATCAGTTTTTTCATGGCTATCGTTATTGTTTCGGCAACAAAGATAGTACTTTATTGTCAAATAAAGAAAAAACCCTCAACTATTGTTATTTTAAAAAATATTTATATTTTTGCAATCAAACCTTTAAAAATACTACTTATGAAGAAAACACTTTCGTTACTTGGCGGTCTGTTAGTTTTGACTGCCTTGATTTTTGTGAGCTGCAAAAAGGATGATGAGGTTACTCCAACTATTAACAAGTATTTCTCAGTGGAGAACGCTTCATTGATTAAGAAAGCCATGCCTGAGGCTACGGTGGATGATGAAATAGAGGTGGTGATGAATAGCAAAGTCATTCCAGGAGGATCATCTATCGTGAGTCTGTATACTGAAAGGATCGCAAAGAAGATCCTAGTTGGCATGAAGGACCAGGCTGGTTACTATGAGATTCTGCCATCTGCCCGTGGGGAGTATTCTTTCCTGATGATGATTAATCAAGACATTGATTTGGGAGAGGATGCAAGGGGATTTACAGTTCTAGTGGCTGTTGAAGATGAAAATGGCGACATTTCCAAGATTTGGGAAACTTCGGTTGAGTTACTTGTTGTAGGAACAGGTGCCCTTCAGGTAAGTCTGAGTTTCGATAATGCCAAAGATGTTGACCTTCATCTGATTGAACCTGAATACAATGATGAGTATGGAGATCCTGTTTCGTTCAGTGATCGCCATATATACTATTCCAATAAAGTTGCCTATTACAGTGGCGGCGAGTTGGATCTCGATTCCAATCCAGGTTGTAGCATCGATAATATCAACAATGAAAACATCACCTACAGTTCAGACAATTCGTTCATAGCTCCCGGTACCTACAAGGTGTATGTGGATCTTTTCGAAAACTGTGATTATGAAATTGCTACCAATTATGTGGTGACAGTGTTCTACGGAGGTGCACTCATTGCTAGCAAATCGGGCGTTTTCGAAATTGGTGCTGAAAGCACGTACAATCCTATCGATGAGGATTATGTTGCTAACAACCTCCCGTTCCTGACCTTCTCGATTGCTGACAAGGGTCAGAAGAGTTCCAAGACCTACGGCCGCGCTCCGATAAGTGAAAGTGCCATGGAAAAAGAATCCTATGCTGTTCACAAATAAGGTTTGGGCTGTATTAGTGAAAAAAAGAACGGCTTCCTATGGGGAGCCGTTCTTTTTATATCATCAAAGTGACTTCAGCCACTTCCACTGGAAGATGATCATGTAAAACACGCCGAAGGTTATGGCGGCATCAGCGAAATTAAAGATGGGCCTGAAAAAGATAAAATGGCCGTCTGGTCCAAAAAGGAAGTTAGGCAGCCAGCTGTTGTCCTCCCTAGCGATGTCGATGATGGGGAAATACAGCATATCGACCACTTTGCCGTGCAGCCATCCCGCGTAATGGAAGACCTCGCCATAGAACACGCTGTCGATGATATTGCCCATGGCGCCTGCCGTGATGAGGGCGAGCCCAAACATCACCCCGAACTTGGTGTTTTTCTTGGAAAGACGGAACAAAAGGAAAATCAATACGATGACCGCGATGATTCGGAAAATGCTCAAGAAGGCTTTCATGGCACCGCCGCCTCCCATCCATCCGAATGCCATGCCGGGATTCTCAATGAACAGCAACTTGAACCAATTGCCAAGAACAGGTATTTCTTGGCCAATCTCCATGTGCGTCTTGACCCAAATCTTGAGAACCTGATCGATGATCAGGATGGCGAGAATGATGATGAAAGAGCCGATCAGGCCTTTGCGTTTTGTCTTTGTCACTTTTTCTTTTCCTTCATTTTTGCGTCAAGACAAATCGTTGTGGTGGGAACACAACGCAACCTTTCCTTGGGAATCAATTTACCCGTGGCTCGGCAAACGCCGTAAGTCTTGTTCTCAATGCGCATCAAGGCGAATTCCAGGTTCTGGATGTATTTCTCAGTGCGTGCCGCCAACTTCGCATTTTCTTCCTTCTGGGAGACGGAATAGCCTTCTTCCAAGATTTTGAATGTCGGAGCTGTGTCGTCGGTGCTGTTTTCACCGCCTGCGATATTTTCACTGAGTTGAGCGAGGTTTTCGCGTGCTTGTTCAAGCTTCTGCAGGATCAATTCCTTAAACTCTTCTAACTCCTCATCGGAATACCGTACAGTAGGAGTGCTTTTGATCTTCTCTTCCATAACCAATTATTTTTAGGTCCTACGAAAGTGCTAAAATACAAAATATTTCTTATTCAACCAATTATTAGTTGTTTTTTTGAATCTTCATCCTGACATTGACCTTATCGGTGAGTTCGTCTTCAAGGATGTCGTTTCCTTCGAGGTGATCGACAACTTGGATGGCATTGGCCAAAGTCTCGGTACAAATGTAACTATTGAACGCCTTGATGGCTGATTCGATCTTTTCGTTTTTCTCGATGAAGATATTAATGCGATCGGTAACTTCCAAACCGGTGTTCTTGCGCAGGGTTTGGATGCGGTTGACGATTTCGCGGGCGAGTCCCTCGTTGAAGAGGTCCTCGGTGATGGTCATGTCGAGGGCGACGGTGTAGTTGTCTTGCGAGGTGACGGCCCATCCAGGGATGTCCTGGGTGGAGATCAGGGCGTCTTCCAGGGTGAGGTCGACGGGAACGCCATCCACATCGAGGTGGGCACCGTTGTTTTTCTCAAAGGCATGGATCTCGTCCTGACTCATGTTGGAGAAATAAGCCATGATCTGCTTCATCTGCTTGCCGTAGCGCTGTCCCAAGGTCTTAAAGTTGGGCTTCACGTTCTTTACCAAGATGTTGTTGTCGGGTGAGAGGAACTCGATGCCTTTGATGTTGACCTCGCTCATGATAAGGTGGGAGATCTTCTCCAATTGGCCCTTCATCTCTTCGTTGGCCACGGGAATCATGATCTTCGACAGGGGTTGGCGTACACGGATGTTGGCTTTCTTGCGCAGCGAGAGCACCAACGAGGAAACCAACTGTGCAGCTTCCATGCGCTCCTCCAAGGCCTTGTCGATGAGTTTCGAGTCGGCCACGGGGAAGTCGGTCAGATGCACCGATTCGGCTTGGTTGCGGCCGGTAGCGTTGTTCAAGTCGCGGTAGAGCTGCTCGCTGAAGAACGGCGCAACGGGTGAGCCGAGACGGGCCACGGTTTCCAAGCAGGTGTATAAGGTCTGGTAAGCCGAGAGCTTGTCCTTGTCGTCGTCACTTCTCCAGAAACGGCGGCGTGATAGGCGGACGTACCAGTTGCTCAAGTGGGCATCCACGAAGTTTTGGATGGCGCGACCGGCACGGGTAGGCTCATAGCTTTGATAGGCGTTTTCCACTTCCAGGATCAACGAATTGAGTTCGGAAAGGATCCAACGGTCGATCTCGGGACGTTCTGCTATCGGGATGTCGGCTTCCTTATAGTCGAAGTTGTCGATGTTGGCATAGAGGGCAAAGAAGGCGTAAGTATTGTAGAGGGTGCCGAAGAACTTGCGGCGCACCTCGTCAACACCGGCTTCGTCGAACTTCAGGTTGTCCCAAGGTTGCGAGTTGGTGATCATGTACCAACGCACGGCATCGGCACCGTATTTCTCGATGGCACCGAAGGGATCCACGGCATTGCCGAGGCGCTTCGACATTTTGTTGCCGTTCTTGTCGAGCACCAAGCCGTTGGAGATGACGTTCTTATAGGCGACGCTGTCGAAGCACATCGTGGCGATGGCATGCAGGGTGAAGAACCAGCCGCGGGTTTGGTCAACGCCTTCAGCGATGAAATCCGCCGGGAAAGGGAGAGGTGAGAGTTGAGAGTTGAGAGGTGAGAGTTTTCCTCCTTCGTTCTTCTTTGCCATGCAATGGTACTGGGCGTATGGCATAGCGCCTGAATCGAACCAAACGTCGATCAAGTCGGGTTCACGGAACATCTTCTTGCCGTTTGCCGAGCAGAGGATGACGCCATCGATATAAGGCCTGTGCAGGTCGAATTTGGTATAGTCTTCAGAAGCGTATGGGTTTGAGGTCATGAAGCCCGCCTTGATGGATTTCTCAATCTCGTTGCGGAGTTCTTCGACGCTACCGATGCAGATCTCCTCACTGCCGTCTTCAGTGCGCCAGATAGGAAGTGGCGTGCCCCAATAGCGAGAACGTGAGAGGTTCCAATCCACAAGGTTCTCCAGCCAGTTGCCGAAACGGCCGCTTCCAGTGGCTTCGGGCTTCCAGTTGATGGTCTTGTTGAGCTCGATCATACGGTCTTTCAAGGCCGTGGTCTTGATGAACCAACTGTCCAAAGGATAGTAGAGCACGGGTTTGTCGGTGCGCCAGCAGTGCGGATAGTTGTGGGTGTGCTTCTCGCTCTTGAAGAGTTTGCCTTGCTCCTTGAGCAGCATTACGATATCAACATCCAGCGACTTGTCCTTTTCGGTCTTGGTGGGGTCGTAGGCGTTTTTCACAAACTGGCCAGCGTAGGGGCGATAGGCCTCCACATCCATGCAGTTCTTGACAAACTCGGGATCGAGGTCTTCGATACGGAAGAACTTGCCGGTACGATCCACCATGGGCTGTAGTTTGCCGTCCTTGTCGATCATTTGCAAAGGCGGGACGCCGGCTTGGGCGGCCACACGCTTGTCGTCGGCGCCGAAGGTGGGTGCAATGTGGACAATGCCCGTACCGTCCTCGGTAGTCACATAGTCGCCAGGGATGATGCGGAAGGCGCCTTCACCAGGGTTGACCCAAGGAATCAACGGCTCGTATTCGATGCCGACGAGGTCCTTGCCCTTGCACTCTCCGACAATCTCGGGAGCTTCCTTGAACATGGTTCCGACCAAGGCTTTCGCCATGATAATACAGCAAGGTTCTTCCGTATAAGGATGGACCGTCTTCAAAAGGACATAATCAATATTCGGTCCCACACAGAGAGCCGTATTTGAGGGCAAAGTCCATGGTGTAGTAGTCCAAGCTATTGCGTACGTAGTCAACTCTTCAACTCTAAACTCTAAACTCTCAACTCTCAACTTAAACAAAGCCACGCAAGTCAAATCCTTTACGTCGCGGTAGCATCCGGGCATGTTCAGCTCGTGGGAGCTGAGGCCGGTGCCGGCAGCGGGCGAATAAGGCTGGATGGTGTAGCCCTTGTACAACAAGCCTTTGTTGTACAAGTCTTTTAGCAAGAACCAAAGCGTTTCGATATAATCGTTGGTGAAAGTAATGTAAGGATCGTTGAGGTTGACCCAGTAGCCCATCTTACGGGTGAGGTCGTCCCAAAGGTCTTTGTATTTCATCACCTCTTCGCGGCAGGCGCGGTTGTAGTCGTCCACGCTGATCTTCTTGCCGATGTCTTCCTTGGTGATGCCAAGTTTCTTCTCAACGCCGAGTTCAACAGGAAGGCCGTGGGTGTCCCAGCCGGCCTTGCGGACCACATGCTTGCCTTTCAGGGTCTGGTAACGGCACACTACATCCTTGATGGTGCGTGCCATCACATGGTGGATGCCCGGAACGCCATTGGCGCTCGGCGGACCTTCAAAAAACACGAAGGCATTGTCCTTGTCGCGGTTGTCGAGACTCTTTTGGAAGGTGTTGTTTTCCTCCCAATACTTACGGATTTCGTTGGCTGTTTCTGTGAGATTCAGCTGTTTATACTCTTTGTAGCTCTGCTTCATCTTGCTGACTTGAATTAAAGCCGCAAAGATACGAAATTATTTTCAGTTTTCCGTTCTCCGTTTTCCGTTTTTCATTTTTCAAGATTCAGCAGCAATCCGCCACCGTCGCCAGTCATGATTTCGGGCAGTTTTCCATCCCATTTTCCGATCCATTCAAGCTGGACGATCTTGGGGTTGCTGGACACGGAAGCACCTTTGATCTTCAGGGCTTCGGCCTCGCCTTCGGCGGTGAGGATCTGTATGTCCTTGTCGATCTCGGCCTGCTTTTTCAGCTCTTCTTTCTGCTTGGTGACTTCAACCAAGGTGAGGGCTTTCTGTTCCTCAAGTTTCTTCTGGTTCAAGGCACCTTCGTAGTCGCTGTTGTAATACACCTCGCGGATGTCGATCTGGTCGAGGATGAGGTGGTACGACTGGATGTCTTTTTTCATCCTTTCCAACACGATGGCTTGGATTTCTTCGCGGCTGGTGCTATATACTTGGATGGGTGTGTATTTGCTGGTGGTCAGGGCGAGCGCTGATTTCAGCTTGGGCTTGATGACGTTTTCTTCAAGCCAGTAGAAGCGACCGTTTTCCTTGCCATCGGTTTCCGAAACGTTGTCGTAGATCCACCAGGCATATTCGGGATCGATACGCCACGAGGCGCTGATGTCGAAACCCATCTTGATACCGTCGATGGTAGGAGTCCATACGGTTTCAGCTTGTGTAGCGTCGGCCTTGTACGACTTATAGTTCGGGTCGTTGCGGTTGACATCGGTGCGCTTGGCGCAAGTATAAACCTGTTCGGTCTTGTCCATGGTCTGCACGTTGTACCAAGGGTAGATGACATGCCATCCCGTGTAGTAGGTGTGCTGTTTCACACCGGCAGGAGTGATGACCACACCGCATTCCTGTGCGGGGATGATGGTGAGGAACCGGGTGACAACCAGGAAGATGGCGGGAATGAGCCAAAGAAAGATGCTGTTTGACATCTTCTTGAGGTTTTTACCCTTGCTTTGTTCGCTTTTGACAATGGTGTTATTGTAGAAAGCCGCAAAAAGGCTGTAGCAAATCAGAATGATTGCGAGAATATTCAAGTATTTCATGATAACTTTTATCTTTTATCTAACATCCAATGGCTCTTGAAATGACCAGTCGCAAAATCTCTGAAGTGCCTTCACCGATTTGGAGGATGCGTTGGTCGCGGTAGAAACGTTCCATGTCGAACTCTTTCAACAGGCCGTGGCCGCCCATCACTTGGACGGCATTGTCGCAGACCTCGGCTGCGACTTCGGAGCAATAAAGCTTCGCCATGGCTGCTTCTTTTCCGAAGGGACGGTGTTGGTCCTTGAGCCAGCAGGCGTGGTAGAGCAGGTTGCGAGCCGCTTCGATCTTCATGGCCATGTCGGCGAGTTTGAAGGCCACTGCTTGGAACTTGCAGACAGGTTTGCCGAACTGCACGCGTTTCTTGGAATAGGCGAGAGCCATCTCGTAAGCGCCTTGGGCACAGCCCAATCCCATGGCGGCAATGGAGAGGCGGCCTGAGTCAAGAGTGGCGAGCATCATGTGGGAGCCTTCCCCGGGCTCACCCAAGATGCACTCCCTGGGCAGCCGCACGTTATTGAAAACAAGCTTGCCGGTGTTGGAGGCACGCCACATCATTTTGTCGTCCATCGGGGTCTGGGTGAAGCCTTCCACCGTGTTCTCCACCAACAGGGCGGTGAACTCGGGCTTGCCGTCTTTTTCACCTGAGACGGCCTGCACGCTGGTACCCAGCGAAATCGGCGTAGCGCTGTTGGTGATAAAGATCTTGGAGCCGTTGAGCACCCAGGTGTCGCCTTCGAGCTTGGCCGTGGTCTTGGTGCCGCGCGAGTCGCTGCCGGCGTCTTCCTCCGTCAAGCCGAAACCCCAAAGCTTGTCCTTGCAGAGTTGGGGCAGGTATTTGCGTTTCTGCTCCTCGGTGCCGTAGTCCTTGATGGGACCGATGCCCAACGAGTTGTCAGCGGCGATGGTGGCGGCAGTGGAGCCGTCCACACGGGCCAACTCCTCCACGGCAATGATGTAGCTGAGGTTGTCCCAGCCGTGACCGCCATACTCCTTGGGGACGGTCATGCCCAACAATCCCAATTCACCCATCTTGAGGGTCAGCTCGGTGTCGAAATGCTGGTGCTCGTCGTTGTAACGGGCCACGGGTTTCACTTCCGCTTCCGCGAATTCACGTACTTTCTGCCTTAAGGCTTCTTGTTCTTTTGTGAGGTCGAAATTCATAATATTGTCCTTTACGGACGGACACATCGGTCCGCCCCTACGATAACTCGATTAATTGCATTTTATTATCCACCATCTCGCCTTCTGTCACCAGAATCTTCTTGACTTTGGCTTTGGCGGTGGCGATGATGTTGTTTTCCATCTTCATGGCTTCCACCACGATCATGATAGTGCCTTCCTGCACCTCGTCGCCTTCCTTCACGTTGATCTTCACCACCTTGCCGGGCATGGGGGCGATGAGGGTCGATTTGTCGTTGGTCTCGTTTTTCCTCGAATAGTCGAGCGTGTCGTTGAGCTGGTCGGTGCGGAAACAAGTGAAGTTGAGCCCATGGAAATTGACGATGGTCTTCTGCTCGTCGTTGACGGAACAATAGATTACTTCCGTCCTGCCGTTGAGCATAATCTTCAGCTGATGGTCCTTGTGGGCGATGAACTCGGCTGAGAGCTGAGAACTGAGAGCTGAGGTTTTTCCACTTTCAGCTTTCAGCTTTCCGCTTTCAGCTTCCCATTGTGTGATATGGACGGGGATCCTTTGGCCTTCCACATCCACGAGGAAATGGCTGTGGAAACGCCAGAAACCGATGTCTTCCCAAACATTCTCAATTTGATGCTCGAAACGTTTCTTACAGAAGTCATAAAGCAGGAAAGAAATAGCTATATCGTTGATGTTTAGGTTATTGCGGCTTTCTTGCAGGGCGTCCAGCAAGACTTCCTGATGGGTGGCGCAGAACGAGGTGTCAATCTTGTTCTCCAAGAAATCCTCGTTTTTGATCACCTCCCAGAGATAGGCCTTGTTGGTGGTCAGGCCTTGGATGATGAACTCCTTCAAGGCATGTTGCGCCGTCTCGATGGCGGCTTGACGGGTCTTGCCATGGCAAATGAGCTTGGCGATCATGGGATCGTAGGCCTCGCTGATGGTGCAGGTGCCGTCGATGCTGCTGTCCACACGGGTGCCGCGTACCTGAGGCTCGTGGTAGGCCGTAACCTTACCTGGGGTGGGCAGGAAGCCGTTTTCGGGATTCTCGGCATAGATACGCAACTCGATCGCGTGACCTTGAGCCTGGATGAGGTCTTGGGTCCAGCCCATCTCCTTGCCTCTGGCAATGCGGATCTGCTCTTCCACGATGTCGATGCCCGTACGCATCTCGGTAACGGGATGCTCCACTTGGATGCGGGTGTTCATCTCGAGGAAATAGAAGTTCAGGTGTTGATCCACGATAAACTCCACCGTGCCGGCATTCTTGTAGCCGATTTGCTTGCAGAGTTTGACGGCGGTCTCCAACAGCTGTTGCCGTTTTTCGTCGTTGAGTGTCGGCGAAGGCGACTCTTCGATGATCTTTTGGTAACGGCGCTGGATGGTGCATTCGCGCTCGTGGAGGTGGATCACGTTGCCATGATGGTCGGCGAGGATCTGTACTTCAATATGGCGTGGATGTTCGATGTATTGCTCCACAAAGACGGTGCCGTCGCCGAAATAATTGGCCGCCTCACGTGAAGCCCTTTCCAACTCGTCTTTCAGGTCTTCCTTGCGGTTGACGATGTGCATGCCTTTGCCGCCGCCGCCCGCTGCCGCCTTGATGAGTACGGGATAGGGCAGGGTGTCGGCTTGTTTCAAAATATGTTCGATGTCGCCCGTAAGGCCGAAGGTGACAGGGATGCCGTTGTCGATGGCCAACTGCCGAGCTGCGATTTTATTGCCCATGAGCCGCATGGTGTCAGCATCGGGACCGATGAAGATGAGATTGTTGGCTTGGCAAGCCTCCACGAACTCGGGGTTCTCGGAAAGGAAACCATAGCCAGGATGGATGGCATCGGCGCCGGCATCCAACGCTGCGTCAATGATCTTCTGGATGTTCAGATAGGTGTCTTTGAGACTGCCGTTACCAAGGGGATAGGCCTCGTCGGCGAGACGGCGATGCAAGGCGTCGGCGTCGTTGTCGGCGAAAATCGCCACGCTCTGGATGTGCAACCGTCTTAACGTGCGGATGATACGCACGGCAATCTCCCCACGGTTGGCTATCAATATCTTGTTGATCTTCTTGCTATTCATCTATATTTTTGTCTATTGTCTATAAACTTTCCGTTTTCAACTCTCAACTCTCAGCTTTCAGCTCTCCCACTCCGCCTTCCTCTTTTCGAAAAATGCTGCCATGCCTTCCTGACCTGCCTTTGAGATGCGCTGGTTGGCAATCATGGCGGCAGTTTCATAGAAGACTGGTGCACAGGGATCTCCAGTGTTGGTCACAAGACACAGCAGTTTCTTGCATTCTGCTATGGCGTCGGGTGAAGCGTGCATGAAATGTTCGATGTATTGCCGCTCGGTGTTGATCAGCTCGTTTTCATTCACTACCACATTTACCAATCGGAAGTCTTTGGCTTCGGCTGCAGTGAAACGACGGCCGGTAAGCATCAGTTCCTTGGCGGCAGTAAGGCCGATCTTTTGTACCACAAAAGGCGAGATAGTGGCAGGTGTGATGCCCAAACGCACTTCCGAGAACGTGAACTTGGTGCCCGTTTCGGCAATCACGATATCGGAGGCGGCAATGATGCCGTTGGCACCGCCAATGCAGGCGCCGTGTACCACCGTGATGACTGCCTTGCTGCAATAATAGATGCTGCGGAACAATTTCGAGAGTCGTTCGGCATCTGCCATGTTTTGGGCATGGCCGTAATTCGCCATCTCCTTCATGTAAGCCAAGTCGGCACCGGCACAGAACGACGGGCCGTTGCCCTTGAGGATGATGACACGGATGTCGTTGCGGTTGTCCAACCAATCGATGGCTTCGGTGAGTTCACGAATCATCTCGGGATTCAACGCATTGCGCACCTCGGGGCGGTCCAAATTGACCCAAGCCATGCTTTCCCCCAATTGTATTTTAATTGTCTTGAAATCCATATCGCAAAAATCGGAAATTTTGTCATAAAACCCCTCTCTTTCGAAAAAAATATTTTCCTTTGCACATTATTTGATAGGCGGATTGAAAAAATCGCAATTATGGAAGACGAAAACTTCAGAAAGGAATTGGAAGACCTGTTCAGGCTGTTCAAGCGCTTGGTTGAAAAGGAGTCGTTGAACGAGCTCTCGGGCATCGATCCCCAGCAGATGGAACAGCTCAAAGCTTTCATGGCGCAGTTTGACGATGTCAAAGACAAGATCAAGATAGAGGCGGTGCATGTGGATCCCTTCACCAAGATGATGATTTCTTCTTTGGTGAAGCAGATGCGCGAACAGTTGGGCGACGATTACGACCAGTTTGATGAAGAGGAAAGGATCTCTCCCGAAGAATTGATCAGCCAGCGCGAGGAACAGCTCAAGGATGTCACCGATGAAACCGCCCGTTGCCGTTCCCTATTGGAAACTATCGACGAGCAGCTGAGAAACCCCGATCTCAGCGACGAGGAAATCGATGCCTTGCTTGACAAACGCTCCCAAATTTCAAGCAAATTGTTATCCATTTGAAATTTATTCCTAATTTTGTCGTTTCTACGAAGTGTTAATCTAAGAATATGAAGAGAGTTCTTTTTACTTTGGTCGCTGTACTGCTTTCCACTTGTGCCTTTGCCCAGCTGATTGCCAACAAGACGGACAACAAGGTCACCATGAGCCTTGATTTTTTCAACGATTTTCAACTTTCAACTTCAGAGAATTGGGATGCCCGCCTGTTCAACCAAGGTTTCAGCTGCGCTCTGACCTACAACTTCCCTTTGGGTGAGAGCAAGAAGCACACCATCGGCATTGGCTTGGGTTATACAGGTCACAACTATTTTTCCTATAGCAGAATCATGAATCCTTATAGCGCTTCCGACACTTTGCAGATCGTCCAGTATCGCGATGTGGATGGCTTCAAGCGGTATAAAGTGAATTGCAACTATATCGACCTTCCGATTGAATTGCGTTTTCGCATAAAGGATGCTTGGAAGATTGGTGTGGGATTCAAGGTGGGCTATCTTGTCAATGCCAAGACCAAATTTGTCGGCAACAACGAGGATGGCGTCAGGATTCACGAGAAGCTATGCTATATTAATAATGTGGAAAGATTCGCTTATGCAGCTACTTTGCGCGTCGGCTACAAATGGGTGAGTGCCTTTTGTGCCTTGCAGCTGGTGCCTGTGTTTGAGGTAGGACAAGAGGCTCCCAACATCCTTCCGCTTTCCGTGGGCGTTACCTTCGCTCCCTTTTAAATGCTAAGTTCCGACATTACGAGTTGGATTGTGGCCGAAGCCGAACGCCAGGGCTTCGATGCCTGTGGTATTTCCCGTGCCGAATTTCTGGATGCGGAATCAGTCCTCATGGAACAATGGCTTGAAGCTGAATACGAGGGCGAGATGAGCTATCTCACCCGCAACAGGGAAAAGCGTTACGACCCGCGCCTGTTGGTCGAGGGGACCAAGTCAATCGTCACGGCGCTCTACAACTACTATCCCAAGTCTTTGTTACCGGGGGAGGATCAGTTCAAGATCGCCAAATATGCCTACGGAGAAGACTATCATGAAGTCTTGAAACAAAAGTTGCGTCAACTGCTGGAATGTATCGAATCCCAAACGGGCAAGTTGGAAGGCACCCGTGTCTTTGTGGACTCGGCGCCGGTGCTCGATCGTGCGTGGGCAGTGAAGTGCGGCTTGGGTTTCATAGGCAAGAACACCACTCTCATCCATCCCCAAAAAGGATCGTTTTTCTTCATCGGCCACCTGTTTCTGCCTGTTGAATTGGAACCGACCGGTCAAGAGATGACCAATCGATGTGGCCGTTGTACGCGATGCATTGATGCTTGCCCCACGGGTGCCTTGGAAGCACCGTTCCATATTGACGCTCGCAAGTGCCTTTCCTATCTGACCATTGAATACAAAGGCAGCTTGGAAGGCCACGACCGATCGAAGTTCCACAATTGGATCTACGGGTGCGATAGTTGTCAGGATGCCTGTCCCTACAACAAAAAGTTTTCCATGCCCAATTTGGAACCAAGGTTCCAGCCCTCGGAACAGCTTTTGGCAATGCGTAAAGAAGATTGGAAAAAGCTTGACAAGGAGACTTTCGACCAATTGTTCAAGAAGTCAGCTGTTCAAAGAGCCGGCTTCGAGGGACTGAAACGCAACATCACCTACCTGAGTGAATGATGGTATAGGTCAAGGTGGCCTGCAAGGCGATGTTGTAGTAATGCCTCAAGGAAAGGAGAGGTACTTCGGGATGCAGACGACAAGGCGTCAATGAGTTCATGGACCTTATGTTAATCCCCAGTCGGTCGTTGATGTCGAATTGTGCGCCCACATTTCCTGTAACGGAAAAGAACAGCCATGCTGGATTGTCGAAATTGTTTTCGTAATTGGCTGACTGTGTTCCTCTTATCAAGAAGTCACCGCTTAATCCGATCTCCAATGTGATGAAATCCAACGACCTGCCATTGACATTGAATTTCGAAAGATCGTATCGGAACATGACGGGTAGCTCAATGTAATGCAAACGGATGTCCATGGGATTCAATCCATATTCCACTTCTTTAACGTCTGAATGGGCGCCCATCAGGCAATATTTCAGTTCCAGTTGCCACGAGGAAGGTCCCTCGGTGGGGATGCGACCAAACACCCCGGCGGTCCAGCCAATCTGGTGGAATCCAGCATAGCCGTCACCGTTGATTTGGGAGGTCACTACGCCCGCCAAGGCGCCACCGTCGAAAGATTGGGCTTGGGTTTTCAGTCCGAAAAGGGATAGCAAAACGGCTGCGGCAAGCAGCATAAAGGTCTTTTTCATTCAATCAGTGCTTTATAATGTGAATACCGTTTGGAGACTTCTTTGACAAAGTAGAAGGTCTGTCTTGGACAGAAGAACTCGACGTTGTCGGTCCAGAGGTTGGGATTCTTGCCATGTTTCTCGGCGGCAATCCTCGATTCGAGCACATGCCCCAGCCCAGCGTTGTAGGAGGCGAGGACGAACTTCTGCCGTTCGAGACTGTCGGAGATGCTCTCTGGAAGATCGTGGTCTAGATGGAGCAACAGCTTTCCTCCGGCTTCCAGTTGCTCCTCCACCGAAGAGTCGTAATCAATGCCGTATTTGTCCATATTGACGGGCATCAGCTGCATCAACCCATAGGCGCCCATATCACTTTCCAAATCCAATTGAAAATGAGACTCCTGATAGATGATGGATGCAAGCAGTCTCCAGTCCCAATCCATCTTTTTGGCTTCCGCCTTGATCAGGTTGTCGTATTGGCAGATGTACGACATGGCTTTAAAGGAAGAGTCGTTTCGGATTTTCTTTCCGTTGAAATACTTTGAATAACATTTTTTCAGGTCGCTGCTCTTATAGTCTCCCATCCATAAGTCGATGACGGAAATGAAACTGGTGTCATTATCTGCAGGAAGTGTAATCCATGCAAAAACACGATCTTGTTCCACTGGAGGCTCGATCATCCTGTAACAAAGGCTGCTGTCGATGAGCAAGGTGTCGATTTCGCCGGCAAAAATGTCGATTTCGCCATCCTTCAGCATTTGATAGCATTCGAGAAGACTGTCGTTCACCGAGAGGGAAAGGTCTAGGTCCAAGGCGTCGCAGAAGTCGTCCAACAACTCGAATTGGAATCCGGCAGGCCGTCCATTCAAAAGACGGTAGTTGATGTGCCGTTTGTTGGTGGCTGCGCGAATCACGCCCCTTTCTTCGATATGTTCAAGAACAGATAAGGTGTCTTCAGGCTCTTCAATGATGATTTCAGGTGCTGGTTCCGGTTCGGGAGCCTTTGTTTCATGACATGCCGTAGCCAGAAGTAGGCAAAACAACCCGAAAAAGATACTTTCGATACGCTTCATCGGTTTTGATTTTGTTGACAAAAATAAAAAATTTCTTAATTTCGCAGCAATTATTAATACCAATGGCTAAGAAGAAAATTCAAGATAACGACTGGTTTTATTCCCTGTTGCGTCCCTGGGTGGACTTCAACACGCGTCGTTCCTACAGGCGTTTTGAAGTGCACGGAAGCGAGAAATTGCCCAAGGACGGTGCGATGATCTTTGGCATCAACCACACCAACACCTTGATGGATGCCTTGGTGGTGCTGGCCACCAGCCATCGCAAGAAGGTGTTCATGGCCCGAGGCGACATTTTCGCGAATCCCAAGGTTGCCAAGATCTTACGTTTTTTGCGCATCCTGCCTTTATTCCGTATTCGCAATGGTGTTGCCGCAGTGAAAAACAATACCGATTCGATGGAAAAGGCTGTGGATGTGGTGCATGACAAGGTCGGGCTGTATCTTTTTCCTGAAGGTCGTCACCGCACCAAGCATTCATTGCTGCAACTCAGCAAGGGCATCTTTCATATCGCGATGGACTCCAACCGCGAATTCGGTGAGAGCCAACCTGTCTTTTTGGTTCCAGTCGGTATTGAGTATGGCGACTATTTCCGTTTCCGTTCCACCTGCATGGTGAACTTCGGCGAGCCCATCAATGTGACCGATTTCATCAAGAACAGCACGGAGGAGAATGAGGCGGTGCTGATGAACCAGCTCAGATCAATGCTTTCTGAGCGCATCACCAAGCTGATTACCTTCATCCCCGACGATGACGACTATGACGCATCATGGGAAATCGTGAAGATGAAGAACGAGAAGCGGGTGGGCGGTCTTTACAACAAGATGCTTCGTAACCGCACGACCGTGGAGAAGATCCAGCAATATCGGACGGATCAGCCGGAAGAGTCAAAAAACTTGTTTGCCAAGGTTTTGGAGTTTGCCCAAAACAGGGTGAAAAACAAGATTTCAGTTACTTCGACGGCCAAAAAACGCCCACTGCTAAATGCCCTTTGGAAATTCTTGCTCGCCGTTATTGGGTTGCCTTACTTCTTGGCCTCTACGGTGGTCAACGCCATCGTTTGGGTGCCGACCATGATCATCAAGTCGAAGTTGAAGGATCCGGCTTGGGGCAATACGGTGTGTTTCGCTTGCAAGTTGCTGCTGCGACCTTTGGTGTTCATCGGAGGAACCATAGCATTGTTCTGCACCCTGCCTTGGTACTGGGCTTTGGGTGGCTTGGTGCTATTGTTTTTCTCATACGACTTTTGGTATGACTATCAGGAGTTGTGTCGTAGGATGATCTCCGATATCCGCTGGGCATTCAAGACGAAGCTCCGCAAGGAATATGGGAGTTTGGAATTGAATAAGCTCTTCTGACTTCTGTCTTCTAACTTCTAGCTTCTTAGAAGATGTAATTGAACCCGATAAAGGTTTTGAGCTTTTCACCGTCGCGTTTGTCGAGGGCTTTGCCCATATCCACCGAAACGATGAGGTTGCGGTTCATGATGAGCTTGAGGCCGCAGCCGGCGCTGGTATGAAGGCCTTCGTTACCAGCGTAGCAGTCGAAAATAGGCTCATAGTTGGGAACGCCTGGCCCGCCAGCTGCCATCATCTCCTCCTCGCGGAACTTCTGGGTCACAATGCCTGCATCAAAGAAAGGATTCAAGGCCACTTGCCAATTCTGGTTGATGAACTGGAAGCCTAGGATGTGCCAACGCAACTCCAAGTTGCCAAAGGCGAAACCCTCGCCGATGACGCCATTGCGGTTGACGCCGCGCAGGGTCACGCTGCCGCCTAAGCCTTCCGTGTACATCTTGTGGAAGAACAGGGTGTTCAAGTTGTTGATCATGTACCAAGGGGTCTTGCCTGCGATGCGGTTCTGAGCGCCGAGGCGGTAGGCCAGGGTTAGCTTGTCACCATAAAGGGGAATGTATTGCCGCCACAGGAAGGTATAGGACAGGTTGCTGTAGCCTTTGCGGTCGATGAGGTCGGGGGCGCCGACCAAGGTTGCTTCAGCGTAGATACCTTTGGTGGGGTCGCTGTTATGGTCGCGGCTGTCGTAGATCATGCCGAGGCGAAGCTGGGTGGTGTTGCCGCCGTTAGCCTCATCTTCTTTAATAATGTCGGCGTTCACATAATTCTCATATAGAGTTACTTGGCCCCCATAGCCTTCCAAATCAATGCGGTTCACCTTGGTGTTATAGTAAGCCAAGCCTGCCGTCCAATAGAGGTTGGGTACCTCAAGGAAGGGTCGTTGCATGCTGCCCACGAAGCGGAACTGGTTGCGGTTGATGAAATGGTAGCCGCTCTTTATGCCATCAACAGTGGCGTAAGGGTCGTAACTGCATGCTTCAAAACCGTTGAAGCCGAAGAACTCATATTTTTTGGCATAGAAGTAGGTTACGTCAAAGAAAAGCTTGGTGTCCTTGACGACGTAAGGCATGTCGCTGTAGAAGCGGAACACGCCGGAGCCTTTGGTGTAGCGCGAAGCTTCCACGTTGAACTTGTAGTCGTAACGCGGATAGCGCGAGCCGTCACCATAGTTGAAAATGTCGCAGGTGGCACCGTATTGGAAGCCGAGGTCGGCATCGAAGCCTACCACGGGCAGGGGACCGAAGTTCCAACCTTTCTTGATGATTTCTTTTTTCTGTGCAAAAGCGCTTCCTGCCATCAGCAGGGCCATGAGGATGAGTAGGTGTTTTTTCATGTTGATCGAATTTTTCAAGGCAAAATTAAGACCCTTTTTTGAATTATGCTAATTTTGCGGCTTCAAATCATCAAGAAAATGAGTTTTGTCGAGATACTTCTGATCGGCATCGGCCTTTCGATGGATGCATTTTCGGTCTCGATCTGCAAAGGGTTGGCCACCAAGCGTTTCTCATGGAAGATGGCTTTGATTTGTGGGCTTTGGTTTGGTTTCTTCCAGGCTTTGATGCCGATGATCGGCTACTTTCTCGGGGCGCAGTTTGAGCAATTCATTACTTCAGTGGATCACTGGATTGCCTTTGGATTGCTCTTTTTGATCGGAGCCAACATGATTCGTGAAGCGTTGTCGAAGAAAACGGAAAACGTTTCCGATGCTGATCTGGGTTTCAAAACCATGCTGCTGTTGGCCATAGCCACGAGTATCGATGCCTTGGCCGTGGGAATATCCTTTGCTTGTATTCAAGTCAAGATATGGTCGTCGGTGCTCATCATTGGCGTGACTACTTTCCTGTTTTCAATTCTCGGTGTGAAGATCGGGAATGTGTTTGGATCGAGATTCGAGAAGTCGGCCGGTATTATTGGTGGTATCATCTTGGTTTTGATTGGATTAAAGATCTTGTTGGAGCATCTCGGCGTCATAAGTTATTAACGATAGCCGCGTTTTGTTGATAATTTTTTGCTTGGTTTTTCAAAAAAATCGTATTTTTGCAGTCTGAAAGTTTCGGGATGTAGCGCAGCCCGGTAGCGCGCTTCGTTCGGGACGAAGAGGCCGCAAGTTCGAATCTTGTCATCCCGACTTTTTTTGAAAACGAGAGAGATTTTTTTATTTCATGCCTAACCTGTATATCATATCAGGCTGTAACGGGGCTGGTAAGACCACCGCGTCGATGACGGTATTGCCGGAGACACTGCAATGCCGTGAGTTCGTCAATTGCGACGAAATCGCCAAGGGTCTTTCTCCGCTCAATCCCGACGGGGCTCAGATCGCTGCCGCAAGATTGATGCTTTCACGTATCAAGAAGCTCATCTCCGACAATGAGGACTTCGCCATTGAGACGACACTGGCCACCAAATCGTATCATGCCTTGGTACAAAAAGCACAGGAAAAAGGCTACGACATCAAGTTGATTTATTTTTGGTTGCAAAGTCCTGAACTCGCCTTGCAACGCGTTGCTGAGAGGGTAAGAAACGGAGGCCACAATGTGGAAGAGCACGTTGTGAGGCGCCGCTATTCCGCTGGGGTACGAAATTTGTTTAGGTTGTACCTGCCGGTGGTGGATTACTTCATTCTCATCGACAATAGCGTTGTGCCTCGTGAGGTTGTGGCTGAAGGCAACACCCATGATGCCGTAAAGGTTTACAATGAAGATAAATTTAAAATGATTAGACAATATGACAACAGTAAAAGTGAATGCTAAAAAAAATGAGGTCTCGGATCTGACCAAGCAGCTGATGTGCGGTCTCGACCTTTCTTTCCGCCGCCTCGTTATCTTGCGTAGCCGCCATAATGGCACCCTGTGCTTCTGCGATGATAAAGGCCGTATCTATACTGTAATGGCAAAAGATGTCAAAACCATGATGACGGGGAAATAACCCCGATTTTAAGAAATACTGTCCATCACGACTTCCTGGAAAGCCAGGGAGTCGTGATTTTTTATTATTTTTGTCCGCATTAAAAAACGTTTAACATAGTGAAGAAAGCTTTGTTTTTTCTGCTGTTTTCGATGACTATGGGGTTTCATGTTGTTGCCCAAACCGACCAGCAACCCGAAACCGATCCGATCATTTTAAACCGCATCAGCCAATGGCAAGACCTGAAGTTCGGCTTCATGATGCACTGGGGCATGTACGCCCAATGGGAAGTGGTGGAGTCGTGGTCCATCTGCAATGAGCCTTGGATCAATCGTGATGGAGCGGATTATTATCAATATAAGACCGATTATCAGAATCTTAACAAAACCTTTAATCCTCAACACTTCGACCCTTCGAAGTGGGCGGATGTCGCTGCTGATGCCGGCATGAAATACGTCGTCTTCACAACGAAACACCACGACGGATTCTGCATGTTCAATACCAAGGAGACCACTTATTCTACGGTTGATCCCTCGTGTCCGTTTTTCTCGAATTCCCAGGCTGACATTACTGGCGCGGTAGTGGATGCCTTCCGAGAAAAGGGCTTTTGGACAGGTCTTTACTTCTCCAAGCCCGATTGGCATTGCGACGACTACTGGGCACACGAATGGGCTACGCCTGACCGCAACGTGAACTACGATCCCACGGTGCATCCCGAGCGTTTCCAAAAATACAAGGACTTCACTTTCCGTCAGATCAAGGAAATCACCCACAACTACGGTGACATCGACATCCTTTGGCTCGATGGTGGCTGGGTGCGTCCCGAGTGGAGCGTGAATGAGGAGACGCGTCCTTGGTTGGGTTGCCAAGGCTACATCCAAGACGTGGATATGCCTAAGATTGCTGCCATGGCTAGGGAAAACAACCCCGACCTGATTATCGTGGATCGCTCGGTAGGAGGGAAATACGAGAACTACCAAACCCCTGAGCAGCAGGTGCCCGACAGCCTTTTGCCGTATCCTTGGGAGACCTGCATGTCGATGGGCGACTCGTGGTCGTATGTCTCCACTGACCATTACAAGAGTACCAACAAGCTCATCCATCTGCTGTGCGACATCGTTGCCAAAGGCGGCAACTTTTTATTGAATGTAGGTCCCGATGCAGACGGCAACATGCCCGACACGGCCCTGCTCCGCATGAAGGAGATCGGCGAGTGGATGAAGATCAATGGTGAAGCCATCTATGGTACGCGCCCAATTTATCCGTTCTGCTATGGCAAATTCCGCTTCACGCAAAAGGGCGATAAAGTTTATGGTATCTTCCTTTTGGATGAGCAAGAGATTCCAGTGCCGGACACCTACTGGTTTGATTTGGCTGGTGTTAAACTAAAAACCGGCAAGATCAAGGTCTTGGGCAGTAAAAAGAAAGCCTCCCTTTGCAAGGAGGCTGATGGTCGCTACCGCATCGACTTCCCGAATGCCTTCGAGATGCCGCACGCGGTGGTGTTTGAGATGCGGCGGAAGTAATTACCCCACCACGATATTCACAATCTTCTTCGGCACGTAGATGACCTTGCGGATCTGCTTGCCCTCAATCCATTTGGCGGACTCGGGAGCGGCCAAGACGGCGGCTTGCACCTCGTCGGCGGTCATGGTGACGGGCAGCTCCAGGTTGAAACGCATCTTGCCGTTGAAACTAATCGGGTAGTTGAAGCTGTTCTCCACAGTCTTGCTTTCGTCATAGACAGGGAAGCTGGCATTCACCACCGAGGTGTCGTGACCCAACAGATGCCACAGCTCTTCGGCAATGTGCGGTGCGTATGGCGAGATCATCACGCATAACGGTTCAAGGATTTCGCGCTTGTTGCACTTGAGGTCGTTGAGCTCGTTGACGCAGATCATGAAGGCTGAGACCACCGTGTTGAACGAGATGCTCTCGATGCCTTCTTCCTCTTTCTTGATGAGGGTGTGAAGGCTCTTCAGCTCAGGGGCGGTGGCAGGCTCGTCGCTGACATTGAACTCGTTGTTCTCGTTGTGGAACAACCTCCAGAACTTACGCACGAAACGGAAGGTGCCTTCGATGCCTTGGGTGTCCCATGGCTTGGACTGTTCGAGCGGTCCGAGGAACATCTCATAGAGACGGAGCGTGTCGGCGCCGTATTTCTCCACTAGGTCGTCGGGGTTCTGCACGTTGTATTTCGACTTCGACATCTTTTCGACTTCCGAGCCGCAGACAAAAATGTCGTTGCCGTCCTTGTCCTTTTCGAAGAGGAACTGAGCTTCATGCAAGTCATCGCGCCATTGGCGGAAGGCTTCCACATCCAACACGTCGTTGCGGACCATGTTGATATCGACATGGATGGGATCGCTGAATTCCTCGCGACCTTCGATATTCTTGGAGATGAAGAGCGGACCGCCGTGGTATGCTTCGCCTTCCACAAAGGTCGGGACGTCCTTGCCGGCGATGAGGTCCTTGATCTTCTGCTCGACCTTGTTGGTGCCGTTCAGGTAGTCATTCACCACATCGACGATCGGGACCAACAACAGCTTGTATCCTTTCGAAGCAGCATATTCTTCCCAAGGTTCGGCCACCTTCTCGAGGGCCCCCATGCGGTTAATCTCGATGAGGATGCCTTTTTCAGGACAGAAGAAGTCGAAGCGACGGCGACCATCCTTGAAGTCTTTTTCGAACTTCGCGCCCAGCTTGTTGTCTTTGATATGTCGCCAAACGCCGTATTCGCAGAGTTTCTCCATGTTGGCGCGATAGGCAAAGCTGGAACGGCCTTGGATCATGCCTTGGTTGATCATGCGTTGGAAGGGCTCTTCTTTGCACGACAAACCAACGTCATACAGGAACTTGCACCAGAAGCGGCTGTAGATGAGGTGGCCGGTGGCGTGCTCGGCGCCGCCGATATAGAGGTCCACGTTTTGCCAATAGTCGTTGGCTTCGCGGCTGAAATAGGCTTGATCGTTATGCGGGTCTTCGTAGCGGAAGTAGTAGCCGCTGGAACCGGCAAAGCCCGGCATGGTGTTGGTCTCGATAGGATAACCCTCTTCGGTGACCCAGTTCTTGGCGCGGGCCAACGGCGGCTCACCCGTCTCGGTGGGCTTGTATTCACTGATGGCAGGCAATTCCAAGGGCAACTTCGACTCGTCCATGGCGTAAGGCATGCCGTCCTTGTAGTAGATCGGGAAAGGCTCGCCCCAGTAACGCTGGCGGCTGAAGATGGCGTCGCGCAAGCGGTAGTTGGTCTTGCCGGTACCTACGCCGAGTTTCTCCAACTCTTCAATCATACGTTCGATGGCTTTCTTGACCGTCAGGCCGTTGAGGAAGCCCGAGTTGACGAGTTCGCCGTCTTTGGCATCGAAGCTCTCGTCCCAAGTAGCAGGGTCGGTGGCCTCGGTGCCGGGTTTCTTGACTACTTGTATGATTGGAAGATTGAAATGGCGTGCAAAAGCGAAGTCGCGGCTGTCGTGGGCAGGCACGGCCATGATGGCACCGGTGCCGTAGCCCATCAGCACATAGTCCGCAATCCAGATGGGCAGCTTGGCGCCCGTGATGGGGTTGATGCCATAGGCACCCGTGAAGGCACCGCTCACCTTGCGGACCTCGGCCATACGCTCACGTTCGCTGCGGTTCTTGGTACGGGTGATATATTCCTCTACCTCGGCGCGTTGCTCGGGGGTAGTGATCTCTGAAACCAACTCGTGTTCAGGTGCCAGCACCATGAAGGTGGTGCCGAACAGGGTGTCAGCACGGGTGGTAAACACCTCGAGATCAATATCTTTTCCATCAATCTTGAAGATGACAGAAGCCCCCATTGACTTACCGATCCAGTTGCGTTGGACGTCTTTCACCGACTCGCTCCAATCGACGGTTTCCAGTCCAGTGAGCAGTCTATCGGCGTAGGCCGTGATGCGGAGCAACCATTGCTTCATCGATTTGCGCACAACTGGATAGCCGCCGCGCACCGAGAGGCCGTCGGCCACCTCGTCATTGGCGAGCACCGTGCCCAGCTCAGGACACCAGTTTACCAGAGCTTCGGCTTGATAGGCCAGACGGTAGTTCATCAACACTTCCTGCTGTTCCTTCTCGCTCATCGCCTTCCATTCGGCGGCAGTGAAGCTCAAGGGCTTGCTTTCGGCCACGTTGAGGCCTTCAGTGCCTTTTTCTTCGAAACGGGCAATCAGCTTGCTGATAGGCTGGGCCTTTTGGCAGCCATTGCAATAATAGGAATTGAACAACTGGAGGAAAGTCCATTGCGTCCACTTATAGTAACCCGGCTCGCAGGTACGCACCTCACGGTCCCAATCGTAGCAGAAGCCGATTTTGTCCATCTGCTCGCGGTAGCGGTTGATGTTTTTCTCGGTTGTCACAGCAGGGTGGGTTCCCGTTTGGATGGCGTATTGCTCGGCGGGCAAACCGTAGGCGTCGTAGCCCATGGGGTGCAGTACGTTGAAGCCTTTCAGGCGTTTGTATCTTGCGTAGATATCAGAGGCAATGTATCCCAGCGGGTGACCCACATGCAACCCGGCTCCCGAAGGATAAGGGAACATGTCCAAGACATAGAACTTTGGCTTGCTGTGGTCGATGTCAACCTTATAGATTTGCTTGTCGCGCCAGTATTGCTGCCACTTTTTTTCGATTTCGGTAAAGTTGTAATCCATAGAAAGTGTGTTTTTGTCGAAAACAAACTGCAAAAATAATAATTTTAGTAACTTTGCACTATAAAAAACCGCAAATGAACCTCTACACGAACAAGAAACGCTGGAAATGGGCACTCGCCATCGTGGCGCTGCTCATTGTGGGCGCCTCGTTGTGGTACACCAACTTCCTCGTGAAGTCGATTGCTGAGCAGGAAACCAACCAGGTGAGGATGTGGGCTGCTGCCATGGAACAGCATGCCGGCATGATGAAGTCAACGGAAGAGTTCTTCGGCAAGGTCAGCGAGCAGGAACAGTTGCGCGTCGATCTGCTTGCCCATGCCTATCGGCAGGTGCTCGACTTCTCGAGCAATGAAAACACAGGAATCTACCTGGAGATCATCAAGAGCAATATCAGCATTCCCTTGATCATCACGGACGACGATGGAAACATCATGTTTACCAACAATCTTCCTGAAGACCAAAAAGACAAGAAGGTTTTTGATGAGGATTTGCGCAAAGCCTATTCGAAGTTTTCTCCCATCAAGATCAACCCTGGTTTTGGCCAGGTGCAATGGCTTTATTACAATGAATCGTTGATCTATACGGAACTCAAGGCAGTGTTGGAGGACATGATAGACCATTTCATGGAGGAGATCACCTTGAATGCCGTGGGTGCACCGGTGATCATCACCAATGCCGACGGCACCAAGATTCTCAGCTATGGCAACTTGGATTCGTTGCAGATGCAGCACGACGACTATGTCGCGCATCAGCTGGAAGTGATGCGGTCGGAGAATGAACCGCTGGAGATAGAATTCATGAACAAGGGGAAGGCATACATTTACTATCGTACGACCGATTTGGTAGAGCAGATGAAATATTTCCCCATCATCCAGTTCATCGTGGTCGGACTCTATTTGCTGATTGCCTATCTGCTCTTCAGTTGGGCGCGCCGTTCGGAACAGAACCAGGTATGGGCGGGTATGGCCAAGGAGACGGCACACCAGTTGGGTACCCCGATTTCATCGCTGATGGGATGGATTGAGCTGTTGAAGATGCAAGAAGAACCTTTTGCTGGCACTGAGGAAATGGAGAAAGACTTGGAGCGGCTTCAGGTGGTGACGGATCGTTTCTCCAAGATTGGATCGGTGCCTGTGCTGGAACCTACCGACATCATACCCGTCATCAAGGATACCATGGATTACCTCCAGCATCGTTTCTCGAAGAAGTTCGAGTTTGAAATCCTGCTACCGACTTCTTCGTTGGTCTTGCCTTTGGTGCCTTCACTCTTCCGTTGGGTGTTGGAAAACTTGACGAAGAACGCCGTTGATGCTATGGGTGACAAAGGAAAGATCACATTGGAGCTGTTTGAAGGAAATGATGAGGTGATAATCGACTTGTCAGATACGGGTAAGGGTATTCCGAAATCGAAGTTCAAGCAGGTGTTCAATCCGGGCTATACCAGCAAAAAACGAGGCTGGGGATTGGGCCTCTCATTGGCCAAGCGCATCATCGAGGAGTATCACAAAGGCAAGATCTTCGTGAAGTCGTCGGTGATTGGACAGGGGACAATGTTCAGGATTCAGCTAAGGAAATAGGCTTGACGTATTCGTCCATGAACTCTTTGATGGTCTTAGCATGCCGTCCTTGGATGATCACATGGTGGTTGCCAATGGAATGCTTTAGCAAATAAGGCCTCAAGTCCACATCCAAAGTAATCTGTGTGCGGCAGAAATGGTCGCTGTAAGGTGTTTCGACAGCCTTGGCTTCTGTCACGAAATAACGATCCAGTTTCGGTCCGCCCCATTTGAAGATGGTATAATCGGTCAATGGCAGCATCCCTTGGATGGCGACGCCAATGCCTGACTCGAAATGGGAGCGGATGGTCATGTCGTCGCATAAATTGAGCGGGATGGTGCAATGGGCCAACATGGCGCTGTGGTCGGTGAGGTTGGAAGGGTTGGCCATGAAGGCTTCCTCGCCACAGAGACGCTTGGCCAGCAACATGCTCATCAGGGTTTGCATATCGCCTTCGCAGCCCGCCACGATGTCTTCGTCGTTGAGCAAGGCCAAAGCCAAACAACTGGTGGTGCTGCAGGTCTTCACGATGTCGAAGCAGCGGATGGTCATGGCATCCAATCTTTCTTCCTGACAGATCTTTTTGATGGCAAGATAGGCTTTGGCGGCTTCCACCATGTCGGCGCAGGAGGGCTCGATGGTGTCCAGGCTTCGTTTCACAATGGTTTGCGCCACCTTCACAGCATCGGTTTGCGGGATTGCCTTGATGCCGTCAATCAGGCGCAGCAGGTCGATGTCGATGGTCTCCACACCATAGCGATCCAAGAGGTAATCGCGGTCCACGCCGCTGGCAATGAGCCAATCGGATGGCTGGCCGAAGAGGCCGATCCGCAGACCTGCCAGTAGAGACGGTGTGCCCACCGTCTCTATGATTTCGTCATTCGTCCCATGAATGATTTGTCCTTCCTTGCCTTGTCTCTCCAGATAGGTGAGGATTTCCAAGGCGGCGGCCAGTGAATTGTTGCGCCCGTCGGCGATCAGTTTACCCGTCGGTGGCATGATGCGTTTGAACAGGTTTTCCACACCGCCCGTGGCGATCATCACGTAATCGGGTTGTGGTAGAGACGGTGTGCACACCGTCTCTACTTGCTCATCGCCGACAATGGTAATCTCGGCGTGACATTCATTTCTTAGCCGCCGAAGCAGTTCGGCATATTCCTTTTCGACGAACTCGTCGGTTTGAAAGGAGGAGCGGAGGACGAGGATGTTCATGGGAGGTGATTAGTTATTCAGTTGTTCAGTTGTTCAGTTAGTGAGATATTAAAAAACGAAGTGAGGTTTCGCTGGTTTTAATGAAATACACGCCGTTTTCGTAACGGGTTGTGTTGATGCGTAACTCGTTGCCGTCGGCCTTGAATTCATCCATCTTCTGTCCGAGGGCGTTATAGATACGAACAGTGCCGAGGTTTTCTCCCTTCAAGGTCACAAAGTCTTTGGCAGGACTGGGGAAGAGGGTGACCGCAGCCTCGTTTTCATCAACAGTCTCAGGAAAATTCACCACGGCGACGAAACTGGCATCAGGCAGGTTGCTCGATAGGGTGACGGTGTCGTTTATTATTTCTTTTGCAATACAATCAAGAAAGATGCCTAACTCAATAGAATTGCCATGCGGAATGGTGTATTCTTTCTCTCCCCAAAACATTTCAATTCCATCCAAGGTAAATCTAAGGCCCCATTGGTCCCGTGTGTCGGTAACGATGGCATCTTCCGTGGTGTTGTTAAAAACAGTAACCCAAACTAATTCCATCGCTTCCACATAAACAGTATCTGTGCTGAAAGTCAAGGTTTCCTCTTGGCAAGAATTTTGTCCATAGCCTTCACTTTCCAAGGCATTGACGATGGTCTGGGTGCTCTGTAGCGGATAGAGATCGCGATAGGCTATGGAATGGTCCGGACGGATGATCATCACTGTGGGATAGAAGCCAACGGGAATGCTTTGTACGATGGAATTGCCTCCGCCTTCACGGCTAATGGTGGGGTAGGGCACGTTATAAGTCTCAACCCAGTTTTGGCAGACGGCATTGCCCTTGTCGGGACAGATTTCCATAAAGAAAACATCGTGATCGTTGCAGCCGAACAAGGTGTAGGATTCCGTGATAAATGGTACGAAGAGAGAACCATTGTCATCGCTGAGGAAGAAATTGATTAGTACGGCCTGGCCTCCATCAAGGATGTCGTAGAGGTGGATTTCGTTGCCTTCGATGTCAGTGGCGGTGAAGTCGGGCATGATATCTTGCGGTTCGCATGATTGTTGTGTCACACCTTGGTTTTCAAGGGCGGTGGTAACGGCTTGGGGATTTGGGATTGGATAAAGGTCTTGTATAACAATGGAGTGGTCAGGAGCGATAAGGATGACGGTGGGGAAGGCTTCGATGTGGTATTGGCTGACAATGGCGTTGCCGCCATTCGCTCCGGCAATTGTGGGATATTCCACGCCGTAGTTGTTCGCCCAATTGAGGCAGGCAGCTTGACTGTCGCCCAAGTCAACTTCCATGAAATACACGTCATGCATGTTGCAACCGAAGTTGGAATAGGATTGTACTATGTGTGGAACAGATTGAATGCAATAGCTGCAAGTGGTGTAGAAGAAGTCGATGAGTACGTATTGGCCATTGTCAAGGATGTCGAACAGATGGACTTCCGTGCCATGTATGTCGGTGGCAGTGAAGTCAACGGCTGTCGAGAGAGGACACTGCGCCTTTACTCCCATTCCTAGGGTGATTGCAATCAATAAGAATAAAGCTTTTTTCATGTTTAATTGTCTCTGTAGTCTTTTTTCTTGGTTAATTTGAGGTCTTGCAAGGCCTGTGCCTTCACGTTGATGGTGAAGTTCCAGCTCTTGTAGTTGCCGATGGGGATCCAGTTGAAGCGCATCTCCCAGCAGTGGAGGTCGCGATAGACATTCAACGAGGTATAGGATAGGCCGTGGTTAGTGAAGTCCCATCCTGTGGAGAAACTCACTTTCCACTTTGGGGTGAGACTGACGTCGCCGTTTACGGTAAGGGTTTGCACCACTTGGTTGGTGGCGATGCCCATGAAAGCAGCGTAGGTCAGGTTGGAAGAATGGCGAAGGTTGTAACTCAATGTCAGCGACCAGGGGGTGGTCCAGTCGATATAAGCCTTGGGGTTGCCTAAGATGTCGTCGAGCTCGCCTTCGGTGACGAATTCGCTTCCCGTGGCACGTTGCGTGATTTTTTCTTGGAAAGTCGCGGGCTGATGATCCTTGTTTTTAAGCTTTTTTAGGTCGTTTTGGTTGAGCGACCAGCTGAGGCTGAAGTTCCAGGCAGAGTTGTTCTTGTGGAATAGTCTTCTGTTTTCGATGATTTCAAAACGGTTGACGCGATGCCCCAGCGAGTCCATGACATAGGGGTCCCAAACGCTGGAATAGGTTACCTTCAGCCTCTTGAACAGCGTGGTGCGGGCGTTCACCGACATGTAGGAGAAGTTGAGCGAGTCTTGTGTAAGGTCATAGTTGCCTGAAAAGCCCAACGATTCGAGCAGCACCACCTTCTTCATGCCTGTGATGGTGTCGGACTTCGAGGGAACCTTCATGTCCAACGTGTTGTTGAAGCTATAGGTGAGTTGCCCGGAGCGGTATTGCGAAGGGGTTCCATATAGGGCGTTCAAGAACATGTTGTAGGTTTGGGTTGCGCCGTTGGCATCCACGTAGGTGTTATAGACGTTCCATTTCGGGTCGCTGAAATCGGGTCGATAGCTGAATCCGATGGTTGGAGTAAACACGTGTCTGATGGCGCGGATCGGGCCTTTTCTGAAGTTGACCATGCCATAGACCTTGGTGGTGATGTTGCTCGACAGGTTGAAATCCACAAGGTTGCGGAAACCCCTGATGGTATCGATCTTCAGACAGCTGTCGGCTTGCAGCCATTGGCGCTCCGTGCGGTTGAAATACATGTAGTCGTTGAAGGTGGCCGAGGTGGTCCAAGTGAAGTGCTTGAACAACTTGACGGGCAAGTTGATCGGGATGGTATGCTTGATGCCGTTTTGGGTGTAGTTCTGCAGATTGTTGAACCATCCCGACAGATCTTCGTACCATTGGCTGGGAAAGAGCAGGGTATCGATGCCGGAGATGTAGTTCTTAGCATTCATCGTGTAGTTGATGTTGAGGTCCTTGTACCAGCGTTTCTTGCCCGGTTTGACGAGCTTTTGGAACGGGTAGAAGCGGTTGACGGTCAAAGTCATTTCAGGCAAGGAGACGGTGACTTGCTTGGTTAGGGTGTTTTGGCTATGGCTGGCATTGAGGGTGAGATAAACCTTGCCTCCAAAGTTGGTTTGATAGGCGATACTACTCTTGAAGGTATTGCTCAGATATTCGTTGGAAGTGGTGGCGTTGTATTTGTTGAAGTTGGAACTGATGATGTTGACATCGGCGGAGAAACTATGCCGCGGATGAGCCTTGGGATCCTGTTTGTGGGTCCATTTCACCTTGAAGTCGGTGCTCTTGTTGTAATCGGCGGCACCTTCGTCGCCTATCTTGTTGACGGCAAAGCCCAAGGCAAGGGAGCCGTTGTGCTTATAGCGCTGGTTGTATCGGAAGGTGGGCTTGACGGCCCAGCTGCCTCGGGTGTAGATGTCGCCAAGCAACTGCAAGTCGTAATGCTCGTTGAGGGCCCAGTAATAGCCCCCGTTTTCAAGGTAGAAGCCTCGGTTGGCCGACTCACCGTAGGTGGGGATGATGAGTCCCGATTTCTGTCCCTTTGTGTTCGGAAACATCGCAAAAGGCAAGCCGATGGGCAAAGGCACGTCCATGATGGTGACATAAACGGGACCAGTGACAATCATGTCGTTGGGGATGATCTTTGCCTTGTTGAAGCGGAACTGGTAATGCGGATGGTCCTTTAGGTTGCAAGTGGTGAAGCCTCCCGATCGTATGTTGATGGTGTTGTCTTCCATCCGCTTGATCTTCTCTCCGTGTATGTATCCGCCACTCTCTTCGGTCCAAACCTTGTGGATGATGCCTTTCTTGCTTTGGAAGTTGTACGACATCTCCAAGGCTTCGAATTTGGTTTCGCCCTGCGTGAAATGCGGGGTGCCTTGCATCTTTCCCGTGGAATCGGGAAGACCTGCCGCGGTGACGATGTTGGTGTTCAGGTCGAATTTCAGATAATTGGCTTCCAAGGTGATGTCGTCATATTTCACCACAGCACTGCCATAATAGTAAATCGTTTTTCCTTTCACGTCCTGGATGACCGAATCGACAGCAGTGCGTATTACCTTGACTTCAAAGGGACTGTCTTTTTTCTTCAGTGACCTGACAGTCCTGACAGGTTTGCTAACGGTATCATTGATAGGATGAATGGAATCTGTCGATGTGCGAATGGAATCCGTCGCATCATTGCGAGGAACATCGTGACGAAGCAATCCATTGTGGGTGGTTTCGGATGGTTCCGAGTCATTCACTACTGGTTCAAGCCGTATGGTATCGATTTGAGGTTCAGTAGATTGATGTTTTTCATTATGGGCAACTGAAGCGGGTGTTTTGCATGAGTTTGCCATGAAAACCAACAATAACGACAAAAATAATGTCGCCAGATTCAAATAAATATGTCGTACATCCCGTTTCAACTACGAAAATCGTTATTTTTGTGCCAAAATTAAGAATTTTGACTATGTCTCAACGAAACTATTTGAAATTTGGTATTCTTTTGATGGCTTTTCTTTGTCCAATGGTCATGACGGCGCAACGCGGCGAGAAGATTCGTACCGTGGTGATCGACCCAGGCCATGGCGGCAAGGATTCCGGTGCCATAGGCTCTATCAGCAAAGAAAAGGATTTGAACTTGACGGTGTCTTTGTTGGTTGGCGACTATATCAAGAAAAACTTGCCAGACGTAAGGGTGATCTATACCCGTGAACGCGACGTTTTCGTTGGGTTGAACGAACGAGCCCAAATCGCCAACCGCAACAATGCCGATGTCTTCATCTCCATCCACTGCAATTCGACGAGCAAGAAAAACGCTTCCGCTTCAGGTGCCGAGACCTTCGTGTTGGGTGAGCACAAAAACGCGGCCAATCTTGAAGTGGCAAAGAACGAGAACTCCGCCATCCTTTACGAGGAAGATGCCAAAGAGCAGTACGGCGACTTCAACTTGAACAGCCCCGAGGCCTATATTGCGTTGTCGCTCTTCCAGCAGGAATACTTGAATCAAAGCCTTCAGTTGGCAGCCAATGTGCAGGATCAGTTCACGAAGCGTGTGGGACGCAAGGACCGTGGTGTGCAGCAAGCTGGATTCCTGGTGCTGTGGAAGACGGCCATGCCGAGTATCCTCATAGAGTTGGGCTTCATCAGCAATGCCGCAGAGGAACGTTTCCTGGCTTCTGAAACCGGTCAAACCTATATGGCATCGGCCATCTACAGGGCTTTCCGCGATTTCAAGGAAAGCTACGAAGGTGAGAACGCGAGCACCAAGCCTGCAACGGTCGCGGCGACTCCTGTGGAACAACCAAAGGTAGAGGAGACTCCGGCGGTGACTCCAGTGGAAAAGCCTGAGGTTAAAGTGGAGGAGAAGCCCGAAGTGAAACCCGAGGAGAAGTCGATCCTCAAAACCAAGGTTTCCTTCAAGGTGCAGTTCGCTTCTCGTGACACCAAGGTGCCGGTGACCGACAAGGCGTTTGAAAAGGTCCCCGAGGTAGGCGAATACTTTTATAACGGCGCCTACCGGTACGTCTCAGGTGATTTTACGACGAAGCAGGAGGCTATGAACCGCCTGGAGGCAATACGGAAACTGGGCTATAGCGATGCCTTTGTGGTGGCTTTCATCAACGGTGAGAGAGCCACTATCAAGGAAGCGGAAGAAGCGCTAAAGAATTGATTTAGAGCGCAGCGATCATCTCAATCTCCACCAAAGCCTTCTTGGGAAGCTCTTTGACGGCGAAAGCGGCACGGGCAGGGCAGTCGCCCTTGAAATACTTGCCATAAACGGCGTTCATGTCGCCGAAATAGCTCATGTCGGCCAGCAGGCAAGTCGATTTTACCACGTTGTCGAAAGTGCATCCGGCCTCGTTGAGGATGGCTTCCAGGTTTTTCATGCATTGTTCGGCTTGGGCCGTGATACCTTCAGGCATGACGCCCGTTGCGGGATCGATGGGAAGTTGTCCGGAGATGAATAGCATTCCGTTGGCTGCAATGGCTTGGCTGTAAGGTCCGATGGCACCCGGTGCCTTTGTGGTGGCGATGGCTTTTTTCATGATGTGTTTTTGTTGATTGTTTTCTGTCCGCAAAAATACATTTTATCTTTCAAAATTTGTACTTTTGCAAATCATTTAATGCGCCATGACTTTCAGAAGAATCTTGAACAAACTGTCGAACCGCTATGTGATTGCCACTTTGGTGTTTGTGCTGGTAATCCTCTTCTTTGACCAATTCAACTTGCGGAAGCAGGTCAACTTGCACCGTGAGCTGAAGGAACAGGAAGAGGAAATCGAGCATCTGCAATCCCATATCGCCTTGTATCGCGATTCTCTGCGGATGGTGACGGAAGACCCCGTGGGCATGGAGCAGATTGCCCGTGAGAAGTATTACATGAAACGCGACAACGAGGTGGTCTATAAAATCGAGGACAAGGAATGAAGCCGCTGTTGTCGATCCTGCTTTGTTTACTGCCATTTTGCCTTTTTTCCCAGCACCATACTGTTGCCGGGAAGGTCACCGATGCCCAAAACCGACAGCCTTTGGCATTTGTCAACATCGTTGTGAACGATGGTCAGTTTGGCGGGATGAGCGATATCGACGGGAAATACGAAATCAATGTCCAAGAGCCCATCCGTACCTTGAAGTTCTCGTGTTTGGGTTATGAGACACTCGAAAAACCGATGGAATCTAGCCGTTTGGATGTTGCTCTCATTCCCAAGGCATTTCAGCTGGGTGAGGTCACTGTGGAGGCGGGAGAGAATCCTGCCCACCGTATCATCGACAGCGTGATGGCGCATCGAAAGGAAAACAACCCTAACTCCATCGACTCGTACCGCTACCATATCTACGACCAGATGGTTTTCACCGTTGACAGCAGTCAGGTTGGCGCTTTGCTCGATACATTAAGGGAAACCAAGAGCGTCTCCAGGTTTGATAGCCTCCTGAAGAAAAGCGATCTCATGATCATGGAGACGTTTTCGGAAGTGCTGTTCCGCTCTCCCGACCAGTTTCGACAGAACGTGCTGGGTACCAAGATGTCGGGGGCAAAGGATGCCCAGGTAGTGTATCTTGCCAGCAAGATGCAGAGCACCAGCTTCTATGACGAAACCGTGAGCATTGTCGGCACCGACTATGTCAACCCCATTAGTCGGAATAGCAAAAGCCATTATTTCTTTACCTTGGAATCGGTGTTGCCTGCAGGAGGTGCAGACTCCCTCTATGTGATTTCGTTTCATCCCTTGAGGGGGAGCACCTTCAATAGCCTTCGAGGCACCATGACCATCCATTCTGACGGTTGGGCGGTGCAAAATGTGAAGGCGGCTCCCGACCAACAAGGGGGAATGTTCAATGTCAGTGTCCAGCAACTGTACCAAAAAGTCAAAGGGCAATGGTTTCCGAAACAGCTGAACACCAATTTGGTGTTTCCACAAATGGTGGCGGCTGTGGATGAGTACAGCTTTCCCATGATGGCTGTCGGAAAAAGCTATGTCACCGATGTCGAACTGCATCCCGACCTCCCCAACAGGGCGTTCTCTGAAGTCGAGCTGTTGGTGCCCAAGGAAGCTGCCTACCGCGACGATGCCTTTTGGACCCAACACCGCATCGATTCGTTGACCGAACGGGTGCTGAACACCTATCATCTCATGGACTCGTTGACCGAAGGCAACGATATCTTCGATCAGGTACTGAACGCCACCACCAAGCTGATTGACGAGTCGGCGGTAAGTATGGGACCCGTGGATCTGGTTTTTGGCGACATGTTCCGCTTGTCGGCGCTGAGAGGCTTTTATGCTGGCTTGCATCTTGCCACGAACGATCGTTTTTCAAGACATTTTCGCCTCAGTGGTTTTGGCGGCTATTGGACAAGGTTGAAGGATTTCGATTATGGTTTTGAGGGGAAATGGCTCATCGATCCGGAACGGCAGATGGAACTGGGTTGGCGCCATGCGCATCAGTCATCGGCGATGGGCGAGTTTGGCGGGTTTGACGAAGGTGAGAGTTTGTTCTCGGAGAGCGCCTACCGATATACTTTTTATGAAAATGTTATGGCTCGCGGTGACTGGACGGAGTGGTTTTATACCAGTCGTTTCGCCCGTCATTTCAAGGCTTTCCTGTCGTTCGGTTTCGGTGATCGGCATTATTATCTCCAGCCTTTCGATACCATGCCTTCAGTGCATTTCACCAATGCAGAGGTCAAAGTGCGGTTTGCCTACAAGGAGAAGTTCGTCGGCACCACGAAAGGGATTCGATCCATGGGAACCGATTATCCCGTGGTATGGCTCTCCTATCAACGTTCCTTCAAGGATGTCTTAGGCGGTGAATACAATTATGATCGATTCAAACTGCAGGTGGAAAAAGACTTCCAAACCCACTATTGGGGCAAGTCGTCGGTGCTGTTGCAGGCAGGATATGCCTCTGAAAGTTGTCCGATAATGGAGACCTTCAACTTGTTGGGGTCATACGAGCCGTTTGGACTCTATTCGCCAGGCAGTTTCGCCACCATGCGTGAGAATGAGTTCTTCTGCGACCGTTTTGTGTCGCTGTTCCTATGCCATGACTTTCAAGGCTCCCTTTGGAGTCCCAACTCGCAGTGGTTCAAGCCTCAGCTGAGTTTGGTGACGGATATGGGCTGGGGTGTCCCGACTCTGGAACAGGGCTATTTTGAAAGCGGTTTTGTGGTCAAGGGTTTGCTGAGCTTGCCGTTGGTAAACATTGGAGCTGGCGTGTTTTATCGTTATGGTGCATACGCTTATCCGTCTGTTTTTGATAACTTTGCGTTCAAATATAGCATGACATTTGAATTATGAGAAAAATCGGAACGATACTCACACTGCTTGTGTTGTTGGCTTCGTGCGGCAGTCAACCCAAGAAGATGATGTTGCAAGGCTTCGTGCAAGGATCGACATACTCCATAACCTATTACGATGAGCAAGGAAGGAATTTCCAAAAGGAGATCGACTCGATCTTTCATGCCGTGGACCTTTCGGTGAACCTCTGGGTGGACAGTTCGGTGATTTCCAAGGTGAACCGCAACGAAGAAGTGGAGTTGGATGAGATCTTTATCGACAATTTCAATATCGCCCAAGAGGCAGCGCGTCTTTCCGATGGCAGTTTCGACCCGACCATCTCGCCTTTGGTGGCGGCATGGGGCTTTGGAGCAAAGAACGGAGAACGGATAACGGAAAACGGAGAACTGATTGACAGTTTACTGCAATTGGTGGATTATAGGAAGGTTCGTATTGAAGAAGGCAAAGTGGTCAAGGAAAACCCTGCCATAATGTTGGATTTCAATGCCATTGCCCAAGGCTATACCACCGATCTCGTCAGTGCCTTGTTGGATTCCAAAAGCGTTGATAGCTATATTGTTGACATCGGGGGCGAGGTCTTTGCACGTGGAACCAAGCCCGGCGGGAAACGATGGGTGGTAGGTATTGAGAAACCGGCTGCCGATTGGGATTCGGAGCGTGTGGTCCAGCAGCGTGTGGAGTTGCAGGACAAGGGCATCGTCACTTCGGGTAGCTACCGTAAGTATGTGGAGCGCGACGGCAAGCGCTATTCTCATTGCATCGATCCTAGTACAGGCTATCCTGTGGAGCACAACTTGTTGAGCGCCACGGTGATTGCCGAAAATGCCACTTGGGCTGATGCACTGGCCTCCATCTGCATGGTGATGGGCATGGAGCGATCGTTGGAGCTCATCAACGGCATGGACGGAGTGGAGGCTTATTACATCTTCGTCAATGAGAATAACGAGTTGGAGACTTTCGCCACGGATGGCTTTGTCTTATTGGATCAGTGATTATGGTGATTTTGTTCAATAAACCATACGGCGTGTTAAGCCAGTTTACTCCCGAGGCAGGGCATCGTGCCTTGAATGAGTTCGGATTTCCTGCTGGCGTGTATGCCGCGGGGCGGTTGGACCATGACAGCGAAGGCGCCTTGCTGCTGACCGACAACGGGAAACTGGTCAAGAAGTTGTTGGATCCCAAGTTTGAACATCCTCGCACCTACTTGGTCCAAGTGGATGGGCAGATCACCCCGGAGGCGTTGCAGCAGTTGTCGAAAGGTGTGGTCATCAAGGGGTATCGCTCCAAGCCATGTAAGGCCGAGATGGCTGTCCCGCCAGAGGATCTGTGGGAGCGGGTGCCGCCCATCCGTTACCGTGCCAACATCCCCACCAGCTGGATCAAAATTACCCTTATTGAAGGGAAAAACCGACAGGTGCGCCACATGACGGCGGCGGTGGGTTTCCCTACATTGCGTCTCATCCGTGTGCAAATCGGCAACATTTCACTCGGCGACTTGAAGCCAGGGGAGTGGCGAGTCATTACCGAGCGGGTGCTATAGTTTTGACAACAAAAAAAGCCGTCGATTTCTCAACGGCTTTCTGGATGTACTCCCGCAGGGGGTCGAACCCTGGACACCCTGATTAAGAGTCAGGTGCTCTACCAACTGAGCTACGGAAGCATCATTTGCGGCTGCAAAAATACAACCTTTTTTGATTATGGCAATGTTTTTTCTGAAGTTTTTTCTTTTGAAAGAATTAACAAATTGACAATCAATTTATTACACTCACTCATACCTCAAAGCGTTGATCGGGTCGGTCCTCGAAGCCTTCAAGGCAGGGAAGAAACCGGCGATTAAACCCAAGATGGCACAAGAAACAAAGGCGATGACCATCCATAAATAGTTGATCACGAAAGGCAATGACATGAACAGGGCTACCACGTAGGACAAGCCGATTCCCAGCAACAATCCCAACACGCCGCCGATCAAGCTCAAGATGATACTCTCGGTGAGGAACTGCATCAGGATGGCTGAGTTCTTGGCGCCAATCGACATGCGGAGGCCGATCTCCTTGGTGCGCTCGGTGACGGTGACATACATGATGTTCATGATGCCGATACAGCCGACCAACAACGATATCAACGCGATGGCGATGAGCACGGTGGTGATCATGCTGGTCATGGAGGTCATCATCTCCAGCATCTCCTGTTGGGTGCGGACCTCAAAGTCGTCGTTGCCTCCCGTGGGGATCTTGTGCGAGGCGCGAAGGATGTTTTCGATTTCTTCCACGGCGGCCTCGGCTACATCTTCGGAAGCAGCGGAGCAAACGATCTGCTGGATGTGGTTGATGCCCAACATGCGCTTCTGCACGGTGGAATAGGGCATGATGACGATATCGTCTTGGTCCATGCCCATGCCGTTCTCGCCTTTCTCCTTCAATGTGCCGATGACTTTGAAGGGCATGCTGCCGATACGGATGGTCTTACCGATGGGATCCTCGCCGTCGTCGAAAAGCTCTTCCACGATGGTTTGGCCGATCAAGCCCACCTTGGAGTATTTCTTGATGTCGTCGTCAGTAAAGTTGACGCCAGTGGCGATGCTGTATTTCCTGATCTCAAGGTAATCGGGTGAGCCGCCATACACCGTGCCCGACCAGTTCTTGGAGCCGTTCACGATTTGTCCGGCACTGTTGACCACGGGGCTGACCATGGTGATGTTCTTGGCATTCTTGGCAATCAGTTCGCAGTCGTTCACAGTGAGTGACTCCACATTGGAGGAGCCCATGCTGATGCCGCCACGACGCTGGTTGGCACGCATTACCATGATGAGGTTGGTACCCATGTCCGACAGCTGGTTGGCGGTGCTTTCCTTCAGTCCCTCGCCGAGATTGACCACCGCGATGACGGCAGCGATGCCGATCACGATGCCCAGCATGGAGAGGGCGGTGCGTGTCTTGTTGCGCAGCAGGGCTTTGACCGATATTCGTATGAGGTTTAAGATGTCCATTTTGAGAAGTCAGAAGTTAGTAATCGTTTTCGACGGGGAGGGCTTTCAGGGCTTCGGTGGCCGACTTGGAGGCCACGGGCTCGTCGCGGAGGATGTGGCCGTCGCGCAGGAAGATAGTGCGTTCGGTGAATACGGCGATGTCCGATTCGTGGGTGACGAAGGCGATGGTCTTGCCCTGTTCGTGAAGGCTTTGGAACAGGCTCATGATCTCGTAGGAGGTACGGGTGTCGAGGTTACCGGTGGCTTCGTCGGCGAGCACGATGACGGGGTCGTTGACCAAGGCGCGGGCGATGGCCACACGCTGCTGCTGGCCGCCGGAGAGTTGGTTGGGCATGTGGTCCATGCGGTCCTTCAAACCTACCAATTCCAAGGCGTGACGGGCTCTCTCATGGCGTTCACGGTGCGAAATGTCGGGGTTATAGACCAACGGCAGCTCCACATTTTCTAAGGCGGAAGTGCGAGGCAGCAAATTGTAAGACTGAAACACGAAGCCGATTTTGCGGTTGCGGATTTCTGACAGCTCGTTTTTGCTGCGTTCCCTGACAGAGATGCCGTCGATGAAATACTCGCCAGCCGTAGGCTGGTCCAAGCAACCAAGGATGTTGAGCAAAGTGGACTTGCCACTGCCCGAAGAGCCCATGATGCTTACGAACTCACCTTGGCAGATCTCGAACGACACGCCCTTGAGGGCATGCACTTCCTCGCTGCCCACAACGAAGGTGCGCTTCAAGCCTTCGACCCTGATGATGGATGTAGGTTCGCTCATGGCTTATCTCGGTCCTGCGGGGGCACCGCCGCTTTTGTTGTTACTGTTGTTCTTGTTTCTTCCGGGAGGGCCTGGCATGAAGGGGTTGTCACCCTTCTTCACCTGTTTTTCCTTGGCGACATATTGTGCCGAGAGCACGACAGAGTCACCGGCTTGCAGACCTTCTTCCACGATTTTGTAGGCAACGTCGCTCATGCCGGTCTTGACGGGACGAGGCATGATTTCATTGCCTTTTTTCAGCCAAACCATTGACATATTGGAAGCCTGTGGACCTTGCTCGCCCATCTGTGGGCGCTCGCCTTGCGGCATGCCCTTGCCTCCGGGACCAGGTTCTTCACCATTCTTGCGCATGGCTTTCAGCACCTGTTCATCGGGGGTGAAGTTGAATGCCTCGGCGGGTACCGCAAGTCCGGTTTCCTCTTCGGTGATGATGGTCACATTGGCGGTCATGCCCGGGAAGAGCTTCAGATCCGGGTTCGGGGCGCTGATGATGACGGTATATTTCACCACGTTGCTGGTGGTGGTTGCCTTCATGCGAATCTGGTTCACGGTGCCTTCAAAGGTTTCATAGGTGTAGGCATCGACGGTGAAGTCAACCCTTTGTCCGATCTGCACCTGTCCGATGTCGGCCTCATCAACGGCGGCTTCCACCTGCATTTTGGTGAGGTCGTTGGCCAGGGTGAAGAGGGTAGGCGTGCTGAACGAGGCAGCCACGGTCTGGCCCACTTCCACGGCACGGTCGAGCACCACGCCGTCGATGGGTGAATAGATTTCGGCGTAGCTCAAATCCACCAAGGCCTGGTCGTATGAGGCCTGTGCGTTCTTCTTGCTCATCTGCGCCTGGGTGTAGGTGTTCTGGGCTTCTTGGTACGAGGCAAGCGTGGCTGCATTGGACTCATAGAGCTGTTTGGTGCGCTCGTAGGTGAGCTTGGCATAATTGAGCTGGCTTTCAGCCGAAGTGAGACTTGCCTTGGCCCGGCTGACGCTTTGGTTGAGCGTCAACTTGTCCAGTTCAGCCAGCAACTGGCCTTTCTTTACCACGTCGTTGAAATCGACATAGATCTTTTCCACCTTGCCTGATACCTGGGTGCCGACCTCCACGGTCTCCACCGGCTCGATGGTACCCGTCGCCGTGACGGTGTTTTCCACGGTGTATTCACCCACCACGTGGGTGCGGATCACGAGTTCCTTCTTGGATGACTTGGACGATTTCACAATCCAGAAGACGATGAGGGCCAACACAATGATGCCCAAAATGATCAACCAGGTTTTCTTTTTCTTTTTCATATCTCTTATCTCTTATCTTTTATCTCATAAAGTCACGTTCTTTCCCATATAAACATCAAGGATCTTGCGTTTCATCAGCAAGCTGTATTTGTTTTGAATATAGGAGTTCAGGACGTTGAGGTAATTGTTTTGCTGTTGCAGGAGTTCGACCGTGGTGATCTTGCCATAGCGGTATTGCATGTTGTAGGCATCGAAGCTCTTGCTGTAGGCGTTTTCTCTGACTTCCGACACCTTGTAGGCATTGTAGGCGGAAATCACGTTACGATAAGCCTGTACAACGGTTTGGCGGACGCTTAGCTGAGTCTGCTCATAGTCGAGTTGCGCCTGTTGCAGTGAGATCTGGCTCTTCTTGAGGTTGGTCTTGTTGGAGCCGCGGCTAAAGATCGGGATATTTACCGAGATGCCGGCGGATTCCGTTGGGGTGCTGTACCATTGTCTCATCCCGCTGCCATCGAACGAGAGGACTCCCATGCCCACGCTGGCGTTGGCTGAAACTGACGGCAGGAAATTGCCTTTGGCCATGTCGAGGCTCTTCTCGGCAATCTTGATGTCATAGTCGCTCATCCTCAAGTCGGGCATGGTTTCCAGGGCGAGGCTGATGGCTTCTTCTTCTGAGGGGAGACTTTCCTTAAGTCCGTCGAGGTTCTCGGTGTTGGGGGTGACTATTTCCAAGTTGTCGGAGGGGTTCATGGAAAGCAACACCTTCAGGTCAAGTAAGTTGTTCTCAATGTTGATGCGCGTGTCAACCATGTTGTTCGAATCGCTATAGTATTGCGCTTCCAGCAACAGGAGGTCGCTTTCCAAGATGGTTCCGGCCTTGTATTTGGCGCGACCTTGATGCAGTTGCTCGCTACTGGTTTTCAGCACCTCGAGTTGGTATTTCAGCAGTTCTTGGTTGCCGAGGATGGTGAGGAAACTCTGCAGGATCTGCGTGGTGGTCTGGTTGTCGTAACGCTCCATCTGTACTGCGTTGCGTTCCAGGTTGAGGCGGCTTTGCTCGATGGTATTGTTGATTTGCCCGCCTTGATAGATGGTCACGGAAGAACCCAGGCTGAGGTTGCCCGACGAAGACCAACCGTTGGCATTGTTGCTGATGTTCTGTCCGGCTGAGGCATTCAAGCTTGGCAGGCGCTGCATCTTGGATTGTTCGTAAGAGGCTTCCAACGACTTGCCCGAAAGCTCCATGGATTTGCGCTCGTAGCTGTTGGCAAATGCGAAACGGATGCAGTCCTCCAATGTGAAGCGGTAGGAGGCGCTTTCCTGTGCCATGATGGAACAGGAGGCCAATAAAATGATGGTGAATAGGATGGATCGTTTCATAATGCAAAGAAACTAAAAAAAACGCTTTCAGAAAAGGTTCTTTGTTTGAAGTGGCAAAAAACGGCATTGAATCAGTCTGCAGACCTATTCGGGCAGCGTTTGCAAGCGTCACCGCCCTTGCCGCCGCAGAGGCAGTTGGCACTGCCTTCGTTTTCGCAACGGCGCTCGAATTGCCCACCTTTCTTGACGAACATCTTGATGCCGATGGCCATAAAAGCCATGGCAATGAGGATGAGAGCAATAAGAAGCACCGTCAAAAACATGGAAGATATTTTTTTTGCAAATATAGAATTTGTTTCGTAGGTTTGCAGAATAATTGAGAGAGAGAATCTTTTATAGAATTGAATAGACAACTCGTAATTTTTTATAAACTCTTAAAAATCAAATTACTATGAAAATTGGTAACAAGTTTTTTGCTGAATTGTTCGGCACATTCGTTCTTGTTTTCGGTGGTTGCGGTACTGCAATCTTCGGACATGTCGGATTCCTTGGTGTAGCCATTGCCTTCGGTCTTACCGTGATTGCCATGGCTTACGGCATTGGTCACATCTCCGGCGCCCACCTGAATCCTGCTGTCAGCTTTGGTGTTTGGGTGAATGGCCGCATGACCTTGAAAGAGATGCTGGTTTACTGGCTGGCTCAGATTATCGGCGGTATCATTGCCGGTTGCCTGTTGATGGTGATTGCCAAATCAGCCAACATGACCCTCGGCACCTTTGCCGCCAACGGTTATGGCGACTTCTTCAGCGCTTCCGATGTGGCTGGTGGTTATCTCCAGACCTCCATGTGGGGTGCCTTCCTCGTTGAAGCCCTGCTGACCTTCGTGTTCTTGATGGTCATCCTCGGCATCACCGACAGCCGTCACGAGAATGGTAAGTTCGGTGGCCTCGCCATCGGTCTCACCCTGGTGCTCATCCACCTCATCAGCATCCCGTTGACGAACACTTCCGTCAACCCTGCCCGTTCACTCGGCGTTGCCATCTTCTCAGAGAACCCGCTGGCCATGCCTCAGCTCTGGCTGTTCATCGTGGCTCCTCTTGTTGGCGCCTGCATCGCTGGCCTTTGCTACAAGTGCCTCGGCGGCTGCTGCTGCAAATGCAAGAAAGAAGAGAAGTAATTTCGTTTAAGGAAAAAGCCCCGCAGCCGCGGGGCTTTTTTTGTTATGTCAGGAATCTACATCCATATTCCCTTTTGCCTCTCCAAATGCGCTTATTGCGGGTTTTATTCCATCCCTTCGTTAAAGCGCAAGAATGAGTTTTTGGAGGCCTTGAAACAGGAGATTGTTTTACGGAAAGACTATCTTCATGGCTGGCCCGTCGGCACCATCTATTTCGGAGGCGGCACCCCTTCCATATTAAAAGTGGAGGAGATTGGCACGTTGCTTCATTTGATCAAGGAGCATTTTGATGTGGAGGTCGACCCTGAAATAACGCTGGAGGCCAATCCCGACACGCTATCGCCAGAGTATCTCTCGGGACTTCGGGAAATTGGAGTGAATCGGCTGAGTATCGGCATCCAGAGCTTTTTCGACAATGACCTGCAATATCTGAGTCGTCGTCACAATTCGCAACATGCCCGACAATGTGTGAGTTGGGCCAAAGCGGCGGGTTTCGAGAACATTAGTCTCGACTTGATCTATGGGCTTCCCACTTCTGATGCCGACCAATGGAACCGCAATCTGGATTGCTTTTTTGCGATGGAGGTGCCACATCTTTCCGCCTACGCCTTGACTTTGGAGCCCAACAGCATCTTGACCAAGCAGATCGAAATGGGGAAGGCACTTCCCGTCAACGAGGATGATGCCGTACGCGATTACGAGCTGCTTTGTCGCCGAGCTTCAGAGAACGGTTTCCTACATTACGAAATCTCCAACTTCTGCAAGCCGGGCATGCATTCCCGACACAACTCCAACTATTGGTTCGGGATTCCTTATCTTGGATTGGGTCCTTCTGCCCATTCCTACGACCGCGTTTCACGACAGTGGAACGACTCCCATCTGGAAAACTACCTTTGTGACTTTCCTTTTGAAATGGAGTCGCTATGTACCGAACAACGATACGACGAATACGTCATGCTCCGTCTCCGCACGATATGGGGCATCGACCTAAAATACCTGAAACGCGAGATGGGAGAGCGTCTCTCCTCGTATTGTGAAAAGAAGGCACAACCGCTGATCGTCCAAGGCCGGCTCTCGCAGACCAGGGAGTTCCTTTATCTCAATGACAGTCAGATGCTGTTTGCCGACGGCATCGCAGAGGAACTGTTTTGGTGATTCTTTTCTTTTGCGGACAATTCCTTGATAATCTTGATGGCAAACGGCAGCGCGATGACAAAGGTCATCACGTCGGCGATGGCTTGGGCGGCTTCGAGGCCGGTGAGTCCCCAAAGCCAGGGTGCGATGAAGACCGCAGGCAGGAAGCAGATGCCTTGTCGGCACATAGAAAGGAAAGTGGCCTGCCAAGTGTAGTTGATGTTTTGCAGTAGCATGTTGGTAGTGGTGCACAGGCCCGACAGCGGAAAAGCGATGCATTGCCACCGCATCACGTGGCTGCCCACACGGATCAGTTCGGGATCTTCGCTGCGGAAGAGGGCGATGATATTCGGAGAAAAGACAAAGCCCAAGGATCCTAGGACAATCAGTACCGCAATGGATAGTTTAAGGCAGAAAAGATAGCTCTCTTTCACCCTGCCATAGAGTTTTGCGCCGTAGTTGTAGCCGCAAACAGGCTGGAATCCTTGACCAAGGCCGATGATGAGGGAATAGGCCATCATCATGATGCGCGTCACAATGGAGAAAGCGGCCACAACGGAGGCTTCGTTGCCTGGATCGGCATAATGCACCGCCATCCGGTTGAGGCAGATGGTGGCGATCACCGCCAAGGCTTGTCGCGCCAGCGAGGGAAGTCCACCTTGGATGATTTGTTTGTAATACTCCCAGGTGGGTGTGAAGTTGCGGAGCCGGATGTGTACATTGCCTTTTCGTGAAGTGCCCCAAAGCAGCACACACCAGCCGAAACACTGGCTGATGGCGGTGGCCAACGAAGCGCCGCTCACACCCATGTCCAACACAAAGATGAAGATAGGATCTAGTATGATGTTGAGGATGGCACCCGAGGCGATGCCTATCATGCCGAAACGGGCGTTGCCCTGAAGTCTTAGCTGGTTGTTCAAGGTCAACGACGACATCATGAAAGGTGTGGCGAGGAAGATATAACGCAGGTAGGCATTGGCAGACGGCAGGATCTGTTCGGTGGCGCCCATGGCACGTGACAGAGGACTGGAGAAGATAAGGGCAAGCACACCAGCTATGGCACCCAGAATCAGAGGGCTCACGAATCCAGTGGCGGCCATCTTTCCGGCATTGTCGGTTTTACGGGCTCCCAATGCCCGAGAGATGTAGTTGCCCGAGCCGTGACCGAAGAAGAAACCACAAGCATTGATGAAGGCCATGTAGGCGAAAGCAACGCCCACACCAGCGACCGCTTCGGTGCTCAGATGCCCCACGAAAAACGAATCCACCATATTGTAGATGCTCGTCACCAGCATACTGATGATGGTCGGCACCGCCATCTTGAGGATCAACCTCTTGACGGGCGCTTGCGTCATCATTTGATAACGTTCGTCGAGTTTCCGTTGGTCGTCGCTGGGATTCATCATGCCGGTGCTATTTCGGGATCAAATCACTTTCTTGCGCCAATTGGCTTTCCAAATATAAAAGAAGGCGATGAGTCCCATGACAATGTTGTAGAACCATTCCGCAGTCCATACCCCGGCGATGGTAGAGGTCTTGGTCATCACGAAGATGTAGAACATGTAGGCGATGAGTACCCCGAACTCCAGGGCCATGGCCGCAGAGGTGTTGCCCGTGCCCGAGACGGCCTCGAAATAGACCATGCCGACGGCGCCCAAAACGGTAGCCACGGCGATGACATATACGGATGGTACGGCGGCGGCAGCCAAACTGAGGTCGTCGGTGTAGATCTGCAAGATCAGTTTTGGTATGATGGATGTAACGACAGCCAGCACCAGCGAACAGAGTGCCCCGTTCTTGACGACCTTCCAAAGCATGGCCATCACCTCATCGCTTTTGCCTTCGCCGATGATGCGACTCGTTAAGGTGTTGGCCGTCGCCGCAAAGGCGAAACACGGAATGATCATGATCATATAGGTGCTTCGGACCACCGAGGAAATGCCGATGGCAGTCTCGCCCATCTTCTCGATGAGGATGAAGAAGGCAAACCAGGCTCCAAAAGAAAAGAGCTTCTGCATCATGCAGGGGAAGGCCACTTTCAAGAGGTTGCCCATCAGCTTGGATTGCCATGGGTGCCAGCGGAACATGCCGTATTCCTCGTGGGGGATGGTGAAGAAAGTGTAGATCCAGAAGAAACAGAAGGCGGCAATCTCGGCGAGGAGAGAAGCCAAGGCCGCGCCTCCGATGCCCATCTCAGGTAGGCCGCAGTGGCCGAAGATCAACGCCCAGTCGAAAAAGATGTTGACCACCGCCATGAGCAGCGTGGAGTAGGTGATCACCTTGGTGTTGCTGATGCCTACATAGAACGAGCGGAACAGGAAGTTGAAGACCACGACAATGATACCGAAGTGCCTGTATTTCAGGTATTCCATGGAGGCGACATAGATGTTTTCCGACTCGATGATGATGCGCATCAGGCTAGCGCTGAACCAATGCAGGATGTTAAACAGCAGGATGCCGAGCAGGAGGACGAACAAAGCACCGTGTTGGAACACCTCGCCGATCTTCTTCAGGTTGCCCTCGCCGAAACGACGGGCAATGAAGATTTGGACACCGACGGCAAATCCCCATGCCAATGTGGTGAAAACAAAATAGAAAAGGCCAGCCATCATGGAGGCGCTGAGTTCGTTGGTGCCCAGGTGCCCCAGGAAAGCCGTGTCGGTGAAGGTGATGACAGTCTGCGCCAGGTTGCCCAGCATGATGGGGGTGGCGATGCGCCAAATCTCACGGTTGGTGATGCTCGTCTTGATCATGGTGCAAAATTAGGAAATAATTAGGTTTTTAAGGGAAAAACACCTATCTTTGTCCCATGATGGATGAAGTTAAAATCATAGAAATCAAGAAGAGTGTCTTTGCCGAAAACGAGAAGGATGCTGATTCTTTACGTAAGGAATTGAAAAACAAAGGAGTATATCTCCTTAACCTCATGTCGGCTCCTGGGAGCGGCAAGACCACCACTTTGATACAGACTATTAACCGTATCAAGGACAAGGTTCGTGTCGCTGTGATGGAAGCGGATATTGACGGTGCTGTGGATGCCGTCAGGATCAACGTGGTCACCGGCGTGCCTGCCATCCAACTGCATACGGGCGGCATGTGCCATCTCGATGCAGAGATGACCCGCCAAGGGCTCGACCATCTGGATCTTGACAATTTGGACCTTGTCATCCTTGAAAACGTTGGCAATCTGGTTTGTCCTGCCGAATTTGATACCGGTGCCGTACGCAACACCATGATCCTCTCCGTACCTGAGGGTGATGACAAACCGTTGAAATATCCATTGATGTTTACTGTGTGCGATTTGGTAATCGTTAACAAGATCGATGTGATGCCCTATTTCGACTTTGACTTGGAACGTTGCAAGGAATACATCCACCAGCGCAATCCCAAGGCTCAAGTCATTCCTATCTCCGCCAAGACCGGTGAGGGCATTGATGCCTTTGCCGAATGGCTTGTCAATGAAATCACTTTGTGGAAAAACTCTAAATTCTAAATTCATAATTCTAAATTACCATACGATGCCCGAAATGTCCACCAAGTTTGTCCCCAAGCATAAAGGCGACAAAAACCCGAACCCGAAACTGCTGAAGCTGGTCCGCAAAATCACCGACCGTGTTCCAGGCAAACTGAAAATGACCACCGATGCTCCCGAATACTGGGGCTTGGCTTGCATCTTCGAGGACGAGATGGATGCCAAGACGCGTGAGGCTTCGCTTGACTTGTTGCTTGACGTGATCTCCAAGAAGTTCCTGACCGTGCGCGAACATCGGCCCTATTCGCTGCTGGTGGAATGGAACCACAAGAAGCACTATACGGAAACCGACGAGGAGTTTGACGAACTGCTGGACAAACTCGCCTATTTCGGGATGCTTGAATACGACTACGGCGACAAGTACACCAAGGATGGACCGGTTCCGGGAACCACCTACGAACGCAAGGATCGCGAATACTGGGTGCCGCTCTTCGTGCCTGGTTCAGCGGAATACACCAACATGAACACCGACCTGATGGACCGCCATCCCGAGCTGGCCATGTTCTTTGAAAGGATGACCTTCCTTCCGCTGGAGAAGATTACCCCGATGATTCCCATGGGCGGCGCAGGCATCGGCATGCACGTGATTCCCGTGGAGAAAGCCATTTCGATGGAGAACCAGACGATGGACATCGAACACATCTCCTATTGGCTCAAGCGTTATGAGGGACATATTGGCGTAGGTATCTGCTCGTGCCGGTATGGTCGCAAGAAGATGGACGAAGGCTGCGCCGACGATTACCGTGACTGGTGCATCGGGGTCGGCGATATGGCCGACTATTGCGCTGAGACTGGCCGTGGACATTACATCACATACGACGAAGCCATGGCCATCTTGAAAAAGGCCGAGGACCACGGCTTTGTGCATCAAGTCACCAACATCGACGGAGAAGGCAAGATTTTCGCTATTTGTAATTGCAATGTAAAGATCTGCAATGCTTTAAGAACATCGCAGTTGTTTAATACGCCGAATTTGTCTCGTAGTGCCTACGTGGCAAAAGTGGATCCCAAGAATTGTGTGGCTTGCGGCCGTTGCGTGGAGTATTGTCCCGCCGGTGCCGTTAGGTTGGGTCAGAAACTATGTACCAAACATGGCGAGCAGACCTATCCCAAGCAAGAGTTGCCCGATGCCAGAAAGTGGGGCAAGCACAAATGGGACGAGGATTATCGTGACAAGAACCGTATCAACTGCTACCCGACGGGTACGGCCCCTTGCAAGACCGCCTGTCCTGCCCATATCGCCGTTCAAGGCTATTTGAAGAAAGCTGCCGAAGGCAAATATACCGAGGCGTTGGAACTCATCAAGCGGGAGAATCCCTTCCCGGCAGTGTGCGGTCGCGTGTGCAACCGCCGTTGTGAGGATGCCTGCACTCGTGGCACCATCGACCAGCCCATCGCCATCGATGCTGTCAAGAAATTTATTGCGGAACAAGACCTGAAGGCTGAAACCCGTTTCGTGCCGGAGGTGAATATCTGTTCCAATGTGCAGGAGCGCTGGGAAGAGAAGATTGCCATCATCGGCGGTGGTCCTGCGGGATTGAGCTGTGCCTATTACCTCGCCACGATGGGCTACAAACCTACGGTATTCGAAAAGAATGACGAGCCTGGCGGCATGTTGCGTTACGGCATCCCATCCTATAAGCTGGATAAAGATGTCATCAAGGCCGAGATTGACATCATGCGTGAGATTGGCGTAGAGATAAGGACAGGCGTGGAAGTGGGCAAGGATGTCACCATCCAACAGCTTCGTGAGCAAGGCTACAAGGGCTTCTACGTGGCCATCGGCTGTCAAGGAGGCAAGCTGCCTGGCATCCCCGGCGAGACACTGGAAGGCACCGTCACGGCCATCGACTTCCTGCGTGAAAACAATTGTGGTCCGAATGGCCACCTCTCAACTCTCACCTCTCAACTCTCACCTAAAAAAGTGGTTGTAGTAGGTGGCGGCAATGTGGCCATCGATGCGGCCCGCGTAGCGAAGCGGAGCGGCGCTGCTTCGGTTACCATGCTTTCGCTGGAGACGGAAGACATCATGCCTGCCTCCCTTGAAGAGCGCCGCGAAGCCCGCGAGGACGGCGTGGTGATCAATCCAGGATGGGGACCGAAGGAGGTGATAGGTGAAAGTGGAAAGGTAAAAGGTATTGTTTTCAAGAAATGCACTTCGGTGTATGATGAAGAACACCGCTTTGCTCCTCAATATGACGAGAACGAGCTGATTACGCTTGATGCGGACATGGTCATTTTCGCCATTGGACAGACTGTGGTCTTGAAGGACTTGCTGAAGGACACCAAGGTGGAATTCATTAGGGGTGTGTATCCCGTGGCCGACAAGCTGACTTACCAGACGGCAGAAGAGGACATCTTTGTGGGTGGTGACGTGTTTACGGGTCCCAAGTTTGCCATCGATGCCATAGCTGCTGGCAAGGAAGCTGCCGAATCGTTGCACCGCTATGTGCAGCACGGCCACATGACCATAGGCCGCAACCGCCGTGACTTCATCGAACTTGACAAGGATGACATCCTGGTTGAATCGTACGATAACGGCTCCCGTCAGGTGGAAGGTGTTGCTGAAAAGGAAAACCCGTTCAGCGAATACATGGTGACGCTATCAGAGGAACAGGTGCGCAAGGAAACCGCCCGTTGCCTCTCATGCGGTGCCTCCATCGTCGATGAGAACCGATGCATCGGTTGTGGCATCTGCACTACCAAGTGCGGCTTCGATGCCATTCATCTCTATCGCGAACATCCCGAGGCCAGCAACATGGTGGTCTCCGAGGACAAGTTCGGATCCATCTTGCCTTATATGTTCAAACGCACTGGAAAAATAATCTTTGGAAAGAAAAAGTAATGCACGAACTCGGTATCGTATTCTATATCATCAAAGATGTCAAAGCAGTGGCGGAGGAGCACCATGTGGAGCATGTCTCCAGCGTGGTGATGGACATCGGCGAAGTATCGACGGTGGTCCCGCATCTGCTCACCGACTGCTGGCGTTGGGCGGCCGACAAGGAAGCCTTGCTCAAAGGATGTGAGTTGAAGGTCAACGTCTTTCCTGCGGTGACTTGGTGCGACAGCTGCAAGCAGGAATACGAGACGGTGAAGTTCGGCAAAACCTGTCCGCATTGTAACAGTAACAACACATGGCTGCTTCGCGGCAACGAGGTCGAAATCAACAGTATAATAGTATAATTCTTAATTCTTACTTCTGAATTCTAAATTCTAAAAAAAATGTCATGCTTTATCGTTCCACTGGCACAGGCGATGGTCACCAGCACGTATCGCAAAGTCAATGAAAAATCCATAGAAAACAGCCACTCGGCGCTCAAACGTCACATCCCGGTCTTGGAGAAGATGCTCTGGGGTGGTTCGGTGATGTTGGTTGTGGACCATATCATCAATGGGGAACTCACCTGGCGTTTCCCGTTCTTTACTGCCCTTGAAGAGGCTGGCGGCGGTGCTGTCATGCTTCGTGAGATGCTTACCGTTGGCGTGCCCATGTCGTTGGTGATTACTGCAGTATGGGTGGTTTATGCTTTATTAAAAGAACGTAAAAAAGCACCAGTCGCCCAATAATCTTCTTACTTCTGAATTCTTACTTCTAAATTCTAAACAATATGTTTTTCCAAGTCTATGGCGCTCATGCGCTGCCTCAGTGGGGAATGATGCTCGTTGTCCTCGCAGGCCTGATCTTACTTAACGAGTTTGCCCGTCGCACCAAGTTCGGCGGTATCTTTACCTTCTTGGTCGTTCCGCTGGCTCTCACCGTTTACTTCCTCGCCATCTTTTTCGGTGTCAGGAGTGGTGCCCAGTGGGCATTGGAAAACCAGACCCATGTCTATATGCAAGGCTGGTTCCATTATGCCAAGCTCTATGCGGCCACAGCCGGATGTATCGGCTTTATGATGATCAAGTACAAGTGGGGCATCGGTGCCAAGCACTGGTTCAAGCCTTTCCCGTTTGTCATCGTGGCCATTAACATTCTGATTGCATGCGCCTCCGACTTTGAGAGCGCCGCGATGGGATGGAACAAGTGGTGGCTCACCTCTGAAGGTGTCTGGCAATATGGTGGCTGGCACAATGTCTTCAATGGCGTGGCTGGTTTGCTCAACATCTTCTGTATGACTGCCTGGTGGAATGTGTATGCTTCCAAGGACAAGAAAGATATGATCTGGGCCGACATGACCTGGGTTTATATCGTCATTTACGACATCTGGAACTTCGCTTACACCTACAACTGCCTGCCTACGCACAGCTGGTACTGTGGTGTCGCTCTGCTGCTGGCCCCGACCATTGCTGCTTTGCTGTGGAATCGTGGTGGCTGGATTCAGAACCGTGCCAATACCCTGGCCATCTGGTGCATGTTCGCTCAGGTGTTCCCGCTCTTCCAGGAGACCTTCAAAGACGGTCGCCAGTGGTACAGCTGGGCTACGCTTCCCGTCCTCTATCCCGAAGGTGTCGCTACCGTTGAGAAACTGTATGCTGCAGGCGGACAGGCTGCGGTTGACGGCATTGTGGGAACTACAGTAGATCCTTCCATCGTGGCAGCCAATCCCACCATGATGATGGTGATCAGCGCACTTGCGCTGGTAGTGAACGTTGTCGCTCTTGGCTATATCATTGCAGTATCCAAGAAGCGTCATATCAATCCCTACAAGGAGGATGTGTTCATCAATCAGAAATACTACAAAGATTCAATGGCTCGCGCCGATGTTAATTAAGATAAGTCATGTCACTTGAAACCACTTTAATGGCCGACATCAAGGCCGCCATGCTGGCCCGCGACCAAAAGAAACTTGAAGCCCTCAGGGCGATTAAAGCGCAGATCCTCTTGGAAAAGACCAAAGGAGGCAATACCGAACTCACCGAAGCCACCGAGTTGAGTCTGCTCCAAAAGCTGGTGAAACAACGCAAGGAATCTGCTGCCATCTATGAACAGAACGGCCGTCAAGAACTCGCCGACGAAGAGAAGTTCCAAGCCTCCGTCATCGAGGCTTATCTTCCCCAGCCGTTGAGTGAAGACGAGTTGCGCGCCATCATCAAGGATATCATTGCCCAGACGGGTGCTTCGTCCATCAAGGACATGGGCCGGGTGATGGGCATGGCCACCAAGCAAGTAGCAGGCAAGGCCGACAACGCCAAAGTCTCGCAGCTGGTAAAGGAAATGTTGAATTAAAACGACAATAGAAAATGAAAAAGAGTATCTTGATATTCGGGTTGTGTTTGCTCTTTGCTGTGGGCTGCAATCAGTCCAACAAGACGGCACAAGACAAGGACTTTGACCTGTTTTCTCTCGAAGACTTCGTGGATTTGATCAACCATGACGACGAGGCCACCGCTGCAAAGTGTGGCATGACCTTTCTTTACGAAGGTGAGATTGTAGATGACATGGAGGGCGAGGAAGGTGTGGAGGGAGACATCGACGATGCCGGTTTCTATGTAGTGGCGTTTGGGAAAGATATGAAGAAAGGGGAACAAGAATGGGATTATCAGGGCACTTCAGACCACGCCTATTTTTACGAGGTGTCCGTAGCCACTTCCATCAACCAGGACCTGTGTTTCGTCAATCAAAAGGATGCAAACGCCTTCTATGAAAAGCTGTCGCAACAAGAAGTGGTCAAAGGGGAGAGGGAGTTCTCCGTGACCCCAAAGGAAAACAACTTAGGAGGACAATACCTTCTTTTGGAAGCGACGGATGACAGTGGCGACATATTCTCGGTGGATCCCCCCGAGCTTATGGATGGATTCTATGTCATTGCGATTTATAAGTATGTGTAAAGGATTGGCTTGAGCAAAAAAAATCACCGCCGAAATCTTCGGCGGTGATTTTTGTGGAGCATAACGGAGTCGAACCGATGACCTCTTGCATGCCATGCAAGCGCTCTAGCCAACTGAGCTAATGCCCCCTTGCTTGTTTTGCGCTGCAAAAATAGAACTTTTTTTGGACATACAAGAAAAAAAACAAAAAAATTCTCTATGAAGACCATCAAAGACATTTATAAGATTGGTATTGGCCCTTCCAGTAGCCATACCATGGGACCGCAGAAAGCCGCGCAGATTTTTAACGAGCGCCATCCCGAAGCCCATGCTTTCGATGTGACATTGTATGGGAGTTTGGCTGCCACGGGCAAAGGCCACATGACCGACGTGGCCATCCTCAACACCTTAAATCGCCCTACCCGTATTCTGTGGTGTCCCGACATCATTCTTCCGTTCCACCCGAACGGCATGCTCTTCAGATCCATGGACCAAGATGGGCGCATCACCGATGAGTGGACGGTATTCAGCATTGGCGGCGGGGACCTTGCCGAAGAGGGCAAGCGATACGTGTCTGCCGACGTCTATCCCATGAACAAGATGACGGACATCCTCGACTGGTGTGAGCGCACAGGGCGTACCTATTGGGAATATGTCTATGAGTACGAGAATCAGAAAGAGGTGGAGGACTACTTGATGGAGGTATGGCAGGTGATGAAAGCCGCTGTGGAGCGGGGACTTCAACAGGAAGGGGTGTTGCCCGGGCCGTTGCATCTGGCGCGCAAGGCAGCCATGTACCACGTCAAGGCCAAAGGGTTTTCGCACACCTTGCAGAGCCGCGGACTGGTCTATTCCTACGCCCTGGCAGTCTCCGAAGAGAACGCCTCGGGCGGACGCATCGTCACAGCACCTACCTGTGGCTCCAGCGGCGTGATGCCGGCGGTGCTGTATCATCTCTCCAAGAACTATGACTTCAGCGATACCCGCATCATACGAGCTCTGGCTACGGCGGGTTTGGTGGGTAACATCGTCCGCACCAACGCCTCCATCTCGGGTGCCGAAGTGGGCTGTCAAGGCGAGGTGGGTGTGGCTTGTGCCATGGCTGCAGCCGCTGCCAACCAGCTCTTTGGCGGCAGTCCCGCCCAGATCGAATATGCCGCTGAGATGGCCCTCGAACACCATCTTGGCATGACCTGCGACCCCGTGTGCGGACTGGTGCAGATTCCCTGCATCGAACGTAACGCCTACGCTGCTGCCCGTGCCCTCGATGCCAACATCTATTCCACTTTCACTGACGGACACCATCGCGTGTCGTTCGACAAGGTGGTGGAGACCATGAAGGAGACCGGCAAGGATCTTCCTTCCTTATATAAAGAGACCTCCCAAGGAGGACTTGCCCGTGATTATGAACAAATGAAATAGAACATACTATGAAGAAATTTGCAGTTGTTTTGGCCGGTTGCGGCCATAAAGACGGTGCCGAGATCAACGAGGCCGTCTCGTTGTTGCTTGCTATCAGTCAACATCAGTGTGAATACCAGTGCTTTGCTCCGGACCGTCCCCAGGAAGAAGTGATTGACCATGTCACAGGGAATAAGGTGGCCAATGCCAAACGTAACATCATGACGGAGGCGGCTCGCATTGCCCGTGGCAACATCCTTCCTCTGGAATCATTCAAGGCTGATGACTATGATGCTTTGTTCTTCCCAGGTGGTTTCGGTGCTGCCAAGAACCTCTGTGACTATGCCTTCAAAGGCGAAGCCATGGAAGTGCAGCCCGATGTGGCTCGTGCCATCCTAGAGATGCACGAAGCAAAGAAGCCGATTGGGGCCCAGTGCATCGCTCCTGTGATGCTGGCTCGACTGATTCCGGGTGTATGTGTCACTTTGGGCGCTGAAGGTTCAGATGTTGCCGATCACATCAGGGCATGGGGCGCCGAACATGTTCAGACCGAACATGGCGATGTTTGTGCTGATAACGAGGAGCTGGTGTTTACAACCCCGGCTTTCATGCTTGATGCCACCCTGAAAGACGTCTATGACGGCGCTTTTAACTTGGTTGAAGCGGTGGTGGAAGAGTTGAAAGGTGAAACCCGATAGGGGTTAGATCTTATCGCCGTAAGCGAGATCCCCGGCGTCACCTAAGCCCGGGACGATGTATTTATGCTCGTTCAAAACGGGGTCGATGGCAGCGCACCACAATGTGACGTTGTCCAACGGCTTGAACAGTTTCATGATGTTTTCGACGCCAGCCTGTGCAGCGATGACGCAGCAGAGGTGAAGATGCTTGGGGATGCCTTTGGTGCAAAGGGCCTCGTAGGCCAGCTGGAGGCTGCCTCCCGTGGCGAGCATCGGGTCTGCGATGATCAACGTCTTGTTTGTTAAATCCGGTGCGGCAAGGTATTCCACCTTGATACCCACCTCCTCATGCTTCTCGTCCATGTAATAACGATAGGCCGAGACGAAGGCGTTGCCGGCGTGGTCGAACACATCGAGGAATCCTTGGTGAAAGGGCAGACCGGCGCGAAACACGGTGGCCAACACGATTTCATCGTCGTGAGTGCATGCTGTAGCTGTGGCGAGTGGGGTTTGGATCTTCTTCTCGGAATAGGAGAGGGTCTTGCTTACTTCGTAGGCCATCAGTTGGCCAATGCGTTGGAGGTTATGGCGGAAAGTGTTGCGATCGTTTTGGATGTTCACGTCTCTCAGTTCGGCCACATACTGGTTGAGAATGCTGTTGGTTTCAGCGAAGTTGATTATTTTCATTGGTTCATGGTTGTTTGTTCTCGATTGTTATTTTTGGAGGAAGTGTCAAATACGTCATTGCGAGGAGCGTATGCGACGAAGCAATCCAACCCGAATCGAAATGGTGCTGGTTGGATTGCTTCGCTACGCTCGCAATGACGAAGATTACCAAGCGAAGAGCGGATAGTCGCTCATCAACTTATTGACCTCTGCCTTGACGGCGTTGATCTTGGCATCGGGAGCGGTCTTGGCGACCGGGTCGATGGCGCTGATGACGTCGTCGATCATCTCCACGATGAACGGCATCTTGTCTTCCTTCAAGCCACGAGTGGTGATAGCAGGCGTGCCGACACGCAGACCAGAGGTGAGGAACGGTGAACGGCTGTCGAACGGCACCATGTTCTTGTTCACGGTAATGTCAGCCAGCACGAGGGTATTCTCCACCATCTTACCGGTGATCTCCGGGAACTTGCCACGGAGGTCGATCAGCATGGAGTGGTTGTCGGTACCGCCGCTGATGACTTGGTAACCCTTGTCGATGAAGGCCTGAGCCATGACGGCAGCGTTCTTCTTCACCTGAAGGATGTACTCGAAGTACTCGTCGGAGAGGGCTTCGCCGAAGGCCACTGCCTTGGCGGCGATGACGTGCTCGAGCGGTCCGCCTTGGATGCCCGGGAATACGGCGCTGTTGAGCAGGGCGCTCATCATCTTCACTTCACCCTTCGGGGTGGTGCGGCCTTGAGGATCCGGGAAGTCTTCGCCCATGAGGATCATACCGCCACGGGGACCGCGGAGGGTCTTGTGGGTGGTGGTGGTGACGATGTGGCAGTAGTCCAGAGGATCATTGAGGATGCCTCTGGCAATCAGACCGGCGGGGTGGCTGATGTCTGCCATCAAGATGGCACCGACTTGATCGGCGATGTCACGCATGCGGGCGTAGTCCCAGTCGCGGCTGTAGGCGGAAGCGCCGGCCACGATGAGTTTCGGCTTGCACTCAAGGGCGATCTTCTCCATCTCGTCATAATCGACACGGCCAGTCTCCTTGCTGACATGGTAGGCCACGGGCTTGTAGAGCATACCGGAGGCATTCACCGGGCTGCCGTGTGAGAGGTGGCCGCCGTGCGATAGGTCGAGACCCATGAAGGTGTCGCCAGGTTGCAGGATGGCCTGCATCACAGCCATGTTGGCTTGGGCGCCGGAGTGAGGCTGCACGTTGGCGAAGTTGGCGTCGAACAGCTCGCAAGCACGGTCGATGGCCAGCTGCTCGCTTTGGTCAACGATTTGGCAACCGCCGTAGTAACGCTTTCCAGGATAACCCTCGGCGTATTTGTTGGTCATTACGGAACCCATGGCTTCCAGCACTTGTTCGCTCACGAAGTTCTCCGAAGCAATCAGCTCGATACCATGCATCTGACGCTCTTTCTCTTGGCGTATCAGATCAAAGATTTTTTCGTCTCTTTTCATTTATGGTTGATTTGTTTAGTTATTGAATTGTTTATTTGTTGTTTCGTCATTCGTCTTCGGCATCTTCCTCCTCGTCGAGGTTAAATTCGTCCGCCCATTCATCAGTCTTTTCCAACTCCCCGTCAACCCACTCGTACCTCTCATAGGTTCGGTATTGCACACCATCCATCCACTCACGATAGTTGCTGATGATGCTTTGTTCGGTTTCCATGATCCATGGGTTGAAGATCTCGTAGTAATTGGGGACGTTGACAAAAACGCCCTTCTCCTTATCCCACACAAAGCCCTCGTAAGTCATGTTCCAATTGCCGTCCCAGCGTCCTAAACAGATCTGCAGATCAGGTATTCCGTCGAAGTTGATGTCTTCTTCTTCGATCCTGCCTCCGCCGTTTTCCGAAAACTCCTCCGGATTTGTGGGATAGGAAAGGAAAAAGTCCACTGAATCGACCGTTCCGTCGGCTGTGGTATAGATCAGGGTGGCTTCTTCCGTATAGTCATATTCATCCGATGGTATGAAATGGATTTCCCCCCATTGGATGCCTTCACGCTGCGGGAGGGTCTTCTTTGTAGGCTTTTCACCGCAGGAAGCCAGCAGTAATAGGGAAACCGTGAGGATGGTTAAGAGGTGTTTCATACGAAAGTGCATAATTGATGCAAAGTTGAGAAATTTTATTGAGATTTCAATAAAAAATCTGATTTTTACTACTTTTGTCCGTTCAAAAAGATGGATATGGGAAAAACAGGTTTGACACTTTTTGTTTTGCTTTTGGGTTCGATGTTGTTTTCAGCTTGTCGTCACCCTCAACCTCAACCCAGTGAGCCTTCCCAAATCGACTATGCCGATACTATTTACTGGTATTCTTGCGTCGATGAAAGCCATGCGGCGGATGTCTTCTATGTTTATCCGACGGTCTCCACGATTTCCTATCAGGACAACGATTCCTCTTGGTTTTCCGACATTACTTTACCAGAAGTAAGGGAAGAGGCCAACGGCAACCAGCGGTTCAACAAGATGCTGTATGGAGATTACAATTTCTATGCGCCTTATTACCGTCAGATGATCTTTGAAGCTTATTCGCAAACAGCTGATACGCTTGCCAAACTCGCTGCGTTTGCCGCCGCTGACGTCAACGATGCTTTCCAATACTACATGGCCCATTTCAACCATGGCCGTCCATTCTTCCTGATGGGGCACAGCCAAGGTTCCCAGATGCTGATTGAACTGTTGAAGCACGGCATGACTGAGGAGCAGCGCAGCCAGATGGTGGCTGCTTATTGCATTGGCTATCATGTCACCGCAGAAGAGTTAGAAGCCTATCCCGAAGCCTTGAAACCTGCCACGGATTCCCTCATGCAAGGCTTGATCATTTTCAATTCGGTGACTGACACTACAGCCATTGGCATGGTCTCGTACGGCGATGTGGCAGGAGTCAATCCCACCACTTGGTGTATGTCCACCGACACCGTTCCCGCTGAGTATCATTTAGGCATTGCCAAATACAACGACAATCGCGACAGCGTGCTGATCGTTCCTTGTCCGACTAGAACATATTTGTTTAATCACACCACGGTCTGTCCCGACCTTGATCCTGAGATGGTCTTCATTCCTGCTTATGAAGATATGTTCCCCAAAGGCAACCTCCACTTCGCCGACTCATGGCTCTATGGTGGCAATGTGATTCAAAATATGGATTGCCGGTTGAGGCATTACAAAAATTGACTATTTTTGCACTTCAAATTGAAAATCAATGAAGAATTTTGTTGAAGAACTCCGCTGGCGCGGAATGCTGGCTCAGATGATGCCAGGCACGGAAGAACTCCTTCAGAAAGAAATGGTAACGGCCTACCTCGGCACCGACCCGACGGCCGACTCACTTCATATCGGACACCTCTGCGGTATCATGATGCTTCGTCACCTGCAACGCTGCGGCCACAAACCCATCATCCTAGTAGGTGGTGCCACCGGCATGATCGGCGACCCTTCGGGCAAGAGCCAAGAACGTAATTTGCTGAACGAAGAGACCTTACGGCACAATCAGGAGTGCATCAAGCAACAAGTTTCCAAGTTCCTCGACTTTGAGTCGAAGGAACCCAATGCTGCCGAGATGGTGAACAACTACGACTGGATGAAGGACTTTACCTTCCTCGACTTCGCACGTGAAGTGGGCAAGCATATCACCGTCAACTACATGATGGCCAAGGACAGCGTACAGCAGCGCCTCAACGGCACCGCTCGCGATGGCCTCAGCTTCACCGAGTTCACCTATCAGCTCCTGCAAGGCTACGACTTCCTCTGGCTCTACCAGCACAAAAACTGCAAATTGCAATTGGGCGGCAATGACCAGTGGGGCAACATCACCACGGGCACCGAGTTGATCCGCCGTACCTTGGGTTTCGAAAACGAAGCCTTTGCCCTGACTTGCCCCTTGATCACCAAGGCCGACGGCAAGAAGTTCGGAAAGACCGAAAGCGGCAACATCTGGCTCGATCCGAAGCGTACCACGCCTTACAAGTTCTACCAGTTCTGGCTCAACGTTAGCGACGAGGATGCCGAGAAATACATCAAGATCTTCACCTCGTTGGAGAAAGACGTTATTGATGCCTTGATTGAAGAGCACAAGCAGGATCCTGGTCGTCGTGTATTGCAAAAGCGCTTGGCCGAGGAAGTCACCGTGATGGTCCACTCACAGGAAGCCTTGGATGCTGCCATCGAAGCCTCCAACATCCTCTTTGGAAAAGCTACCAAGGACGCTCTCGTGAAGCTTGATGAGCAGACCTTCCTTGATGTGTTTGACGGTGTTCCACAAGAGCATGTCAGCATGAATGACCTGCAAGCTGGCATTCCGATTGTCGATTTCATGGCTGTCAACACCCAGATCTTCCCCTCCAAGGGTGAGGCTCGCAAGATGGTGCAAGGCAACGGCGTGAGCGTCAACAAGGACAAAGTCACTCTCGAAAAGGTAATGAATGTTGATGACCTGATTGACGGCAAGTACATTTTGGTGCAGAAGGGCAAGAAGAACTATTACTTGGTGGTGGTGGAATAAGTGCGTTTCAACGGCGTTTTTCCCCATTTCGTCCATTTGTTACATAAAAAGGTTTTAGGATTGCGTATCTTTGCGCTATGATCAAGCGTAATAACACCCTTCCTTTTCTCTCCATGAAGAACATCCTGCTGTTGTCTTTGGCCATCAGCGTGGGCTTCCATCTGCTCTTCTCGCTGTCGGCTTTCTTTGGCAACACATTGTTCTACTCCGAGCCTAAGCCCATGCCGGCCGGAAAGTTCAATTTCCTTAGGGTTTTGACTTTCACGGCGTACAGCTTTTTTATGGTTTTTTGTGTCTTCCTTTACAATAGGAGACTGCTTCAGGTGAATTTCAAGAAAAACTATATACGGCTGATTTGGATTATTTTGGGGTCGCTGTTGATTACCGGGGCGTTTAGTCTGTTGATCACGTTTATTCCCATTTGGTTGGATTATGTTGAGCCGAAACCGGGTTTCATGCCGAGAATGATTCGGGATGGCTTGGTGAAAGACTTCCTGTTGACTGCTATCGTGATCTTGATCGTGCAGCTGTTGAAGACCTTGCATGAGCGCAACCAGATCGCCGTGGAGAACGAATCGTTGAGGGCTGAGAACATCACTACACATTATGAGGCGCTCAAGAGCCAGATGGATCCGCACTTCATGTTCAACTCTTTGAACACTTTGCAATCGCTCATCAATGTCGATGCCGAAAAAGCCAAGGGTTATGTGCAGGAACTCTCCCAAGTGTTGCGTTCCACCTTGCAGAACAAGGAGGTGGTCACCTTGGAGCAGGAATTGCAAGGCGTTCAGGCTTATTGCAATCTGATGCAGATCCGATACGGTGAGAACCTTCATTTCGATTTTCGGATTAATCCAAAATACAATGATTATCAAATGCTTCCATTGTCTGTCCAAGGTCTGGTGGAAAACGCCATCAAACATAATGTGATCAGTGGTAAGCAGCCATTGGAGGTTAGCATCATGACCACGGAAGAAGGCCTCTTAAAGGTGTCGAATCCCGTCCAACCCAAGATTATGGAGGAACCGGGCAATGGCATAGGCTTGGCCAATCTCACGGAGCGTTATCGGCTGAAGTGGGACAAAAACGTGGAGATTGTCAACGACGGTCGTGTATTTATGGTAACTTTGCCCCTTGTTGAACCTCAATCGTGAAGCATGATGAAAGCGATCATTATCGAAGACGAGAGTGTAGCCGCACAGGCCTTGCAGTCGTTGGTCCAGGAACTCAACCCCGAAATGGAAATCGTGACCGTCCTGCAAACCATCGAGGAGAGCGTGGAATGGTTCGAAGAGAATGGCATGCCCGACTTGGTCTTCATGGACATTCATCTGGCCGACGGATCTTCTTTTGCCATCTTCGAGAAGGTGGAAATCACCTGTCCGATCATCTTCACCACAGCCTACGATGAATATGCCTTGAAGGCTTTTGAGGTCAATAGCATCGACTACCTTCTGAAACCCATTAACAAGGCTGATTTGGAGCGGGCTTTGAACAAGTTCAAAAGCCTTACCTCCGGTCCTAACAAAGCCTCTTTGGAAGGTCTTTTGGCACAGATGGGGAGCCTCAAGAAGAAATACAAAACTTGTTTCCTGCTGCCAGAGCGCGACAAGTTGATTCCGTTGGCGGTCAGCAATATCGCCTACATCTATATCGACACCAAGACGGTGAAGGCGATAGCCATGGATGGACACACCTATTATCTCAACCAGACCTTGGACGACATCATGGCGCAGTTGGATCCGGAGCTGTTTTTCCGTGCCAACCGGCAGTTCATCATCTCGCGTAACGCTGTTAAAGACATGTCGATCTGGTTCGGCAACAAGCTTGCAGTCAATCTCACCGTTCCCGTGCCCGAGAAGATCATCGTCAGCAAGGCTCGCGTTGGGGAATTCAAGACTTGGTTTGCGGAATAAATCTTATCTTTGCGAAAACTTTTTGAAATATGAAAATCGTATTCCTTGAACCCCTTGGGCTGAAGGTCAGCCTGATTGAAGAGGCTTGCGCCGGATTGAAGGCACAAGGCCATGAAGTGGTCGTTTATCCTGATCGTAACGAAAACATCGATGAACTGAAGCGTCGCGCCGAAGGTGCCGAGGCCATCGTCGAGAGCAATATTCCTTTGAGGAAGGACTTCCTGGACGCCTGTCCTAACTTGAAGATGCTTTCCATCGCTTTTACGGGTTTGGATCATATCGACATGGAGGAATGTCAGCGCCGCGGCATTATTGTGAAGAACGCTGCTGGCTATTCTACTGAAGCTGTTGCGGAACTTGCCATCGCCATGATGGTGGATGTGTACCGCAAGGTGGTGGAGAACGACCGCATCACCCGTGAGTGCCAGCGTAAGGGCATCATGCCGGGCCGTGAGATTGGCGGCAAGACCGTTGGCATCATCGGTATGGGCAACATCGGCCAACGCGTGGCTAAACTGGCCAATGCCTTTGGCTGTAAGGTGTTAGCTTGGAACCGCACGCCTAAGACCGTTGAGGGCGTGACCTTCGTGGATAAGGAGACCCTTTTGAAGGAATCCGATATCGTTACCCTGCATATTGCGTTGAACAATGAGACCCGCGACTTCATTAACGAAAAGGAACTGAAGTTGATGAAGCCTTCAGCCATCCTTATTAATACAGCGCGAGGACCTGTCGTCAATGAACAAGCCCTCGCTGTTGCTTTGAAGTCGGGGATCATTGCCGGTGCCGCCACCGATGTGTATGGCACCGAGCCGCCGTTGAAAAAGGATCATCCACTGTTTGACGCTCCCAACCTGGTCATGTTGCCCCACATCGGTTTCGCCACCGAGGAAGCGTTTGAGCTCAGGCTGGGCATCGTTATTAATTCCCTTGGTGAGTATTGCCATTAAGCGTTTCGATGAACTGGCAGGCGGCGCTCTTCACGTTTTGGAAGTCGCTGCCCAGTGAGCTGGAGCAGTCGAGAACCAGCATGACCAAGGCGCTCTTGAATTCCTCTTGTACGTTGGTATTGCCTGATGGGGTGAATTCGCTGTTGTTGGTCCATTTTTGAATGCTCTCGTCCCACATCCATTGCTTCGTGTTAGTGGTATAGACCTGTGCACCGTCCTCAGTCAGCAGATTGTTGAAAGTGAACACCGTGAAGATGCCCTCCGAGTCGGGATAGATGACCGTTCCGCAATCCTGAAGTCCCATATAGACAATGTTGGTGAAGATGTCGATGTTGTTTTCGGTCGAGAAGACACCTTCAATATATTTCTGCGAATCTTCGGCATTGTTGACATTGTCGAAGGTAAAGCGGATTCTGGTGCCCGGTTCGGGGGCGGGAGTCTTCAGTGTGACATCCCATGTGGAACTCTGATGATAAAGATCTTGGGCGATGTTAGAGAAGATCTCACCGACTTGAACCATGTTGTCAACCAGAAATACATTATGGCGCGGGTCGCTTGAAAGCTTTTCCAGACTCTGCGTAAAAGTGGCCTCGTTGCTCACGTCAGCGCCTTTGACTCCGATGGAATAGGCTGAAATCGGAACGTGGTTGTCGCCAATGGAGCCGTTTCTGATGCGGTTGCTGACCCCAATCAGATAGTCCTCACCATTGCTATAATGGTCGTTCAACTTGTAGGAGCCTTGGTCGAGACCGTCGGTAAAGGTGATGATGGAGACATTGATGAGATCCTCCGGTGGGGTGATGGCATCAATCTTGTCGAGTGCCGTGTTGACGGCATGATACAGGATGGTGCCGTTCTCCATGGTGAGTTCGTTGATGAAATCTTTCATCTCCTCCTTGGAGTTGTTGTTGAGCAATGTAAGCTTCTTGGAATGGACTTCATCATTGAAGCCGATGATACCGATGTAGAGGCCTTGTTTGCTGGTGTCGGGCTTGTCCTTGAAACAACTTGTCATCAAGGTGGTCAGCAGCAGGGCTGCTATAAGCATCAGATTTCTTTTCATGATATTGCGGATATGATGGTTTCTTATGCAAAAATAACGCATTCTTCGGAAATACATTGCTTTTCGTTGGATAAAGGCAAATTTATTTATGAACAAAAACGGCTGACCATAAAAAAGTAGAGACGCGCCGAGGCACGTCTCTACAATAGGATAATAAGGATTTCTTAGATTCATTGCGAAACCCCATACAGCACAACTTCATCAAAGCAATCGTCGAAAACAGTTGGTGCGCTGCTTTCTTGGATGTCTAGTCTTGCGTATGTGATTTGCGTCAGGTCGGGTTTTTCTGAGGTGTATTTGCCGTCCTTGGTGTCGCAAATAAACTGCATGATTACATTTGAACTGTTATTGCCTGTCTTCACTTGCTTATTATTATTTGAATGTCACTTTCTTTTTTGCTTGGGTTTCAATTTGATTCTTGATAGGTTTTAGATCAATATGGAAACCGCAACCAAAACCATCACATATTAAAACGTCATTATCTTGAACTTTATTGTTGGTCGGTAGTTTTAATCTTTTTATGGCATCGCTTGTAATGTCAAAATAACCCTGAATCTCATGTTTTTTTCCGCATTTTGGGCAGGTGATAGTTAATACAGCTTGTTCAATTTGTTGGTTTTTACTGGGGATGGATGTTATTGGCATATTGGCATTGGCCACAGAGGCGGTTCTTGCTAAATGAAAATCGTCCCAAAAATACAATTTATAATCGGTTGATGAATCAAAAATCAATCGAATTATTGTTTTTATTCTATAAACTATGTTTGCAAGGGCGGGGGTGTCATCAATATTTTCGATTTGCAGCAATTCTTTAAGGTCATCAATCTTTAATGACCTGCCGTGAGTTTTCCATGCCGTATGTTTGCACAAATAGTCGGCTATCTCAGCGGCACGTTGTTGTTTCATCTCTTTGGTGACTGGTTTTCGGGAAGATTGGGTGATCTTCCAACTCTTGAACTTGTATTTCACCAACCAGTCTTGAACAAGAATTTTTGCGAAGTCCAGAGAATTAGTCACACCATAGATCTCGCCAGGAGAAATCTGAGCTATCATAATGGCATCAAAAGGATTTAATCTCCCAGTGGTAGCGGCTTCTTTTCTTTTTTCTTCAATCCATTCTTTATAATCATATGCAGAAACCACAGAACGTCCGATTTTGATTTGGGCATCGATTGGTCCTAGACTACCAGTATCACACATGTAGATGTTATCTCCTGATAATGCTAGGATTGTACCTGCACTTTTGGCTTCGCCTGCAATGATAAAGTTGACTTCATCGAATTTCTTATGAAGAAATTTGGCGATTTCCTCGGCGGCTTCTCCACTACCTCCAGGTGTTTCAAGATAGACATCGATCTGCTTTTTGTCAGATTCCCGAAGGATATCTTGAATGGTATAGAAATCATCTTGCATCAAGCTTACGTCAATCCCTCGTCTTCCTTTGTTAAAGTCAGCTGCGTAGATAAACAGATTGCGATGCGTTAATGTGTTATACTTCTGAATTAATGATCTAAGTTCGTTCTTATATTCTAACACACCCCATTGCTTGGAGATGTATTCGTTTAATATGCTTGCCATAATTGTTATGTTTTCCTGCAAAGATAGGATTATTTTACCATTATCGCAAGAGTTTCAATGAAAAAAATTAATTATTAATACTAATTGTGTTGAAATAGTAAAATTAAGTATGTTTTTGAGAGATTTTCTATGTCGAATTTTAAAAACTGCAACGGCCGTTGCAGTTTTCATTTCCGTCTTTCGAGTTATTTGAAAACTGCTACCGCCTGTAGCAGTTTTGACGATGTAGGGCTATCACACCGTGGAAGCCGAAAAAAACAGCACGCTCAAATTCTGTTTTAGTATGTCTTATGCCCCTGTTTATACGAGTGCCATTATCCGTTCTTTATCTTTTTCCCAGTCAAAATTATTGCTTGGAATTTTTGAGATAGTGATTAGGAATGATTCTAATGAATCAAGCAACTCATCGTTGATAAAGCTCTTAACTTTTTGTAATGCTAAATTGGTGTGAGATGAAGTTGCTGTTATATGAATCGGTTGTTCTATGTACTTTTCTGTATGACCACAACGATATTGTCTAAAGGATTCAATATTACTATTTTGGATATCAAAGGTATCTTCTATTATTGCCACTTCGATTTCTCTTAGTGCAAAAAGAGTATTTATTAAACCAGGAAGGGTTTGTATGAAAAAAGCATCTGCTTCTCTTGATACTTCGTTCCTGTGTATAGTGCAATATTCTCCTATATCACGTCTCAACTTTTCGTTACAATTATTGATTTCTTCTGTTTGAGGATGTAAGAATGCTCTCGTTAATTGCGGCTGTGGCTCCTTATAAGACTTGTCAATGACGGATATAGCTGTTCTCAACTTTAAATATAATAATGATAGATTGTAGTACAAATCCGATTCAACACCACCCTTCAAATGTTTATACCTAACATACTCATTTATTAAAACAACAAGTGAACTAGCAAACACGCCAACTAAAATAGCATTGGTCCACTGAACAGCCCAACTTCCGCAATAATCATTGTAAAATGTTAGCGGAATAGTAAATATGAAACTACTTACTGTTACCCACAATAATACTTTTATAGTTACTACAGTTACTTTCATCTTTTATGGTGTTGTGGCAATAGTTTTTCTCAATTCAACCAACTAAGCCATTTCGGCAATGGTGTTTTAATTAAGCGCTTTAGTTTCGGATAAGAATTGACAAATGCATCTTTATATGCTTTTTGGACTAAAATGTATGCGGATGGCGTAAATTTAGCCCCATCGAAAGCGTTAAATCCATCTGGTGCTTTACCCTCAAACACAACCGCAGAAAGTGAACAAGAACAGAACACGTCCTCCCCTAACTTTTTCAGAGATTCTGGGAAGGAAACATCCGTTAATCCTGTATTGGCAAAAGCATTATCGCCAATTGTATTTATTGTATGTGGCAGTTGTATTTTTACTAATTCTATATGACCTTCAAACGCCGAAGATCCGATTGCTTCTACACCTTCTTTACAGACAAAACTTGTTATCTTTATACCTTTAGATACTGTTATGACATCCTTGAATCCTTTGGAATAAACAACACCATTTTCGATCATAATTTGTTCTTCCCCTGAATCTATAGTTTTCAATTTAGGACAATTTTGGGCTAGCTCATATAAACGTACTACATCGAAACCGCGAGGGACTACGATTTCCTCAACTGCTGACAAATAAGAAAAAGCAGATTCATAAATATCTTTTATGTAATTTGATAACGAAAGATTAATGATGTTATTGGCTTTCTCTTTTAATACTCCAACGAAAACTTCTCCCTTTTCATCATATACCATACCGGTCTCCTCGTCTATAGAGACTTCTCCTGGATAATTTGGCAAGGTATGTACAACAACATTCTTTGGATTGTCTTTTACATGTTTTTCCGTCAAGGCACCCAACACCATACTTCTAAATTGATTATGAAGTTTTTCGTATTGATATGTAATACTATTAGATAAAAAAGAGTTAGGAAGATAAAAATGGATATTATCGGAGTAAGTGAAAAAAGCATGTTCTATACCCTCTGTAACCGAATCAAAGTTAAAAACTATCTTTTTAATATTGACACATGATTTGAATACACAAGTTCCAACTTTAGTAACAGAGCGCGGTATGTACACTTCTTCTATTGCCAAATTGGAACAAAATGCATATTGGAAGATTTCTTCAACACCATCTTTTATACGGATGGATTTCGACTTACAATCAACCCCTGATACTAAATACTTACCATCTTTGCTGTAAATGATTCCATCTTCCTCAACTAGTTCTACAGAAGAAAAGTTTTGCGCTTTTATCTCAAATGGATGGATGCCAGCACACTCCGCTTCGCTACCCCTAAAACAAAAGTGACTGTAATTCCATAGTGGAAAAATGACAGTCTTTAGGTTTGGTATTTCATTATAGAAAGACGTATGCTGTGGGCCTTGAAAGACTATTGCCTCAACCTTGTTTAAGGCATTTATAGTTTCTTTATCAAAATCAATTCTATCATTGCGATCTTTGTGATAGTCTTCGGAATCACCCAAAATCACAATTTTTTCAATTGAATTACCATTGTCAAATGCAGTAGCAGCAATTCGTTCAATTTCAACAGGTATTTCAAGGACTTTGATTTTCCTATCTACTTTAACCAAAATCTTCCCATCCATGCTAGTTGTAAGACCAATGCTGTTTGAAATGGTGAATTGATTGGCAAGATTGTCAGGAATAGGAGTGACTTTGATGGCTCTTGTATCTAGCCGTCTTTTGTACATGTCAACCAGCCATGGTAATACGCAAATCTCCTCTATTTTTGAATTATTCACATACTTTCCAAAACCTCCTATAAGACCATTTTCATCACAAAAATGGAATTCAGAATATGCGGTGATTTTCCTTAAATAGGGAAGACATAACATGCTATCTGCATAAAAAGCAGCAAATGATTGAGGTAAAATCAGCTCACTACACATGGATTCTTCCCCTTTTAATTCTAGAGTCTTACATCCATCTTGTAATCTATAACACCCACAATCTTCAGGAATTGAGTAAGCATGCTTGAAATCTTTACTATAGCGACTAAAGCCGTCGTACAAATCTTCAAAGATTGTAATTGATTCTTTTTCCTCTCTCATGGTATAATTAAATTACTTATAACATTATTTGTGAGGCACTCCTTGCAGTCTTTCCAACCTAATTCACGGCAAAAATACAAAAAACGGCGCATCATCCGATGCGCCGTTTTGGTTTAGTAAGGAAATTCTAACTTCTTCCTTCTGTCTTCTGACTTCTGAAAGAATTTATTTCCCTTCGCTCAGCTTCTTGTAGCCTTCGTAGCGAAGCTTGGCGAACTGCTCAGTCTTGGCGAACAATTCTTTGGCCTCTGCCGGGAAGGTCTTCACGAGTGAGTTGTAACGGACTTCACCCATGATGAAGCCTTGGAACTTGCTCCAGTCGGGCTCCTTCGAGTCGAGGTGGAAACCGTTCTGGCCGGCTTCTTCCTCAGCAGGATTGAAGCGCCAGAGGTGCCAGTAACCGCAATCGACGGCGAGCTTCTCCTCGAGTTGGGAGTGACCCATGCCGATCTTGATGCCGTGGTTGATACACGGAGCGTAGCAGATCACCAGTGATGGTCCCGGATAAGCCTCAGCTTCCTTGATGGCCTTGAAGTACTGGGCCTGGCTGGCGCCCATGGCGACTTGAGCGACATAGACGTAGCCATAGCTCTTGGCTATCATGCCGAGATCCTTCTTGCGGACCTTCTTGCCGGAGGCAGCGAACTTGGCGACAGCACCGGCAGGGGTAGCCTTGGATGACTGGCCACCGGTGTTGGAATACACCTCGGTGTCGAGGACGAGGACATTGACGTCTTCGCCGCTGGCGAGCACGTGGTCGAGGCCGCCGAAGCCGATGTCGTAAGCCCAACCGTCACCACCGAAGATCCACTGGCTCTTCTTGACCAGATGGTCCTTCAAGTCAATGATCTGCTGGCAGTAGTCGCAGCCGCACTTTTCGCATTCCTTAAGGATCTGAGGAGCCAGTTCAGCGGTCTTCACACCATCTTCACGGTTGTCGATCCACTCTTGGAACATGGCTTTCAGCTTAGGACCGCAGCACTTGCAGTTGGCGATGGCTTCCTTCATGATGCGTTCCACGCGGTCGCGCATCTTGCGGGTAGCGGTGGCCATACCGAGACCGAACTCGGCGTTGTCCTCGAACAGGGAGTTGGCCCATGCCACACCCTTGCCGGTACGGTTGTTCTTGCAATAAGGTGTTGCAGGAGCTGAACCGCCGTAGATGGAGGAGCAACCTGTAGCGTTGGCAACCAACATTCTTTCACCGAAGAGTTGGGTGATGGTCTTGATGTAAGGCGTCTCACCGCAGCCGGCGCAGGCACCCGAGAACTCAAACAGCGGCTGAGCAAACTGGCTGTTCTTCACGTTGGCGTACTTGTCGAGGAGGTTGTCCTTGTAGGTGACCTTCTTCTGACCGTACTCCCAGTTCTTGGCTTCGTTGAGTTGGCTTTCGAACGGTTTCATCACGAGGGCCTTCTCCTTGGCGGGGCACACGTCGGCGCAGTTGCCGCAGCCGGTGCAGTCCATCACGGAGACTTGCATTCTGAAATGCATGCCAGCGAGTTCCTTCGGCATCTTGATGTCGATGGCGTCCATGCCCTTAGGAGCCTTCTTCAGTTCGGCGTCGGTCATGACGACAGGACGGATGGCAGCGTGCGGGCACACCAGCGAGCACTGGTTACACTGGATGCAGTTCTTGGAGTTCCACTCGGGAACGACGGTGGCGACGCCACGCTTCTCGTAAGCGGTGGTGCCGGCCGGGAAGGTGCCGTCAACGATGTCCTTGAAAGCGCTCACGGGCAGGTCGTTACCGCACTGGGCGACCATCGGACGCATCACCTTGTTGATGAACTCGGGATCGGCATCGTTGTGCTCGAACACGAAGTCGGTGGTGCAGTCGAGCTTGGCCCATTCGGCAGGAATCTCAACCTTGGTGATCTCACCGCCGCGATCCACGGCAGCGTAGTTCATGTTGACGATGTCTTCGCCCTTCTTGCCGTAGCTCTTCACGATGAACTTCTTCATCTGCTCGACAGCCAGGTCGTAAGGAATGACGCCCGAAATCTTGAAGAAGGCACTTTGGAGGATGGTGTTGGTGCGGTTGCCCAAGCCAATCTCAGCGGCGATCTTGGTAGCGTCGATGATGTACATGTTGATGTTGTTGAGGGCCAGATACTTCTTCACGAAATCGGGGAGATGCTTCTTGGTCTCAGCAACGCTCCATGGGCTGTTGTAGAGGAACGTACCGTTCTTCTTCAGGCCGCGGAGGCAGTCGTATTTCTTCAGGTAGGAAGGAACGTGGACGGCCACGAAGTCGGGCGTACCGACGAGGTAAGGAGCCAGGATGGGCTGGTCACCGAAACGCAGGTGCGAGCAGGTGTAGCCGCCGGACTTCTTCGAGTCATAGTCGAAGTAGGCTTGGCTGTACTTGTTGGTGTTGTCGCCGATGATCTTGATGGAGTTCTTGTTGGCGCCCACCGTACCGTCGGCACCGAGGCCGTAGAACTTGGCTTCGAAGGTACCCTTCGGCAGGATGGAGATCTCCTTGCCGACCTTGAGCGAACGACGGGTGACATCGTCCTTGATACCTACGGTGAACTGGTTCATAGGCTTCTCGGCAGCGAGGTTCTTGTAAACGGCCAGGATCTGGGCGGGGGTGGTGTCCTTGGAGGACAGACCGTAACGGCCACCAATGATCATAGGAGCCTTCTTGACATCCTTGAAAGCTTCCACCACATCGAGGTAGAGCGGATCGCCGTTGGCGCCGGGTTCCTTGGTGCGGTCGAGCACGCAGATCTTCTTCACGGTCTTCGGCATGACATCCATGAGGTACTTCACGCTGAAGGGACGGTAGAGATGCACGGTGATGAGACCGAGCTTCTTGCCAGCCTTGTTTTCCTTGTCGATGACGGTCTTGATGACGTCGTTGACGGAACCCATGGCGATGATGATGTCGGTAGCATCTTTGGCACCGTAGTAAACGAACGGAGCATATTGACGGCCGGTGATGCGGCTCATCTGCTTCATGTACTTGGCCACGATGTCAGGCAGCGCGTCGTAGTATTTGTTCTGCAGTTCTCTGGTCTGGAAGTAGATGTCGGGGTTTTGGGCAGTACCGCGGGTCACGGGATGCTCGGGGTTGAGGGCTCTGTCGCGATAGGCTTGCAAAGCCTTGTAGTTGACGAGCTTGCGGAGTTTTTCCATATCGGCGGCCTCCACCTTCTGGATCTCGTGAGAGGTACGGAAGCCGTCGAAGAAGTGCACGAACGGCACGCGGCCTTCGATAGCGGCGAGGTGAGCGACAGGAGCCAGGTCCATGATTTCCTGGACGGAGCTGGTGGCCAGCATGGCGAAACCGGTCTGACGGCAAGCCATCACGTCGGCGTGGTCACCGAAGATTGACAGTGCCTGGGCGGCCAGGGCACGGGCGGAGACATGGAAGACACCCGGGAGCAACTCACCGGAGATCTTGTACATGTTGGGGATCATCAGCAGCAATCCCTGTGAGGCGGTGTACGTGGTGGTCAGGGCACCGGCCTGCAGAGAACCGTGGACGGCACCGGAGGCACCGGCTTCGGATTGCATCTCAACTACTCTGACGGTCTCGCCAAAGATGTTCTTCTGACCTTTAGCGGCCCATTCATCGATATACTCGGCCATCGGGGATGACGGGGTGATAGGATAAATGGCGGCCACTTCACTGAACATGTATGCAACGTGGGCGGCAGCCTGGTTGCCATCGCATGTCAAAAATTTCTTTTCTGCCATTTTGTAATGTTTTGTTTGATTGTGAATTATGATATTATGTTCGTTTTCTGAATTCGAGTGCAAAAATATGATTTTTTCTGAATCACCTATTAAAAAAATAACTATTTTTGCGCGCTCAAAAAAAGTGAGACAAACAATTCAACAACTCAACAAATAAACAACTCAACAATGAAAAAGTTATTCTTAATGATGGGTCTTGCTTGCCTCTTCATGGTGGCCTGCAACAATGCTCCCAAACAGGAACAACCCAAAGAAGAACCTCAGCAGGAAGCTGCTGTCGCTGAAGAACATCACTGCCCCTTCTGCACCCTGAAGGCTGAATATGCCAACTGGGAGACCATGGAAGAATCCGCCAAGGCTGAACTGAACAAGAAAGCCCAGGCCCTCTTCGCTGAAATGGACGCCAAGATGGAAGAAATGAAAGCCGAAGGCAAGGAATGCTGCGAGAAAGCCGGTGAAATCAAGGAAGGCTGCGAAAAGAAAATGGAAGAGCTGACCGAAGAAGCCAAGGCTGAATGCCAGAAGAAATGTGAAGAGATGAAAGCTGAATGCGAAGCCATGAAGGCCGCTTGGGAAGCTTTCGAAACCAAGACCCTTGATGAGCAGAAAGACCTCGTCCTTGGTCGCATTGCTGCCATGGGCATGGGCCAGTGCAAACATGACGCTGAAGGCGAAGCTCACCAGTGCCAGCATGAAGGCGAAGAAGGCCATCAGTGCCAACACGGTGAAGGTCACCAGTGCCAGCACGAAGCCAAATGATCTTTTTTGATTATTGAAGAATTGGAAAGGCTGCCGAGTGGCAGCCTTTCTTTTTTACCGCTTTTCTCTTGAAAGAAAAGCGGTGTAAAAGTTCAATGCCAAAAATAACGGCCCACCGCACGGCCGTTCTAAAAGGCTGACCCTCAAGGTGGGGAGTGCCTTCGTGCCGAAGGCAAACGCTCCGCTAAAGCTCCGCGCCCCACCCTGAGGCTCATGCCTTTTAGCCCGTCCTTTAGGCCGGCGCTGCTCCGATTTTTGGCCGTGGCCCGCGCGCCCAGCCCGGTGAAGTGACTCCTGCTTATTAATACTCATGACTTGATTTGAATCAAATATTCCATAATATTGTGTTGTAAAACTTCTATCAAAATGAATCAAATCAAAATAGGATGCATTACCAGAAGGGTGTTTGAAAAAGATACCGCATCAATTAAACAAATCGTAAAAGATTGTAAGATTGATTTATTGGTTTTTCCTGAGGGACATGATTCCACAGCAAATTTAAAACTTAAAAGTTTACCCGAAGGAGAGCTCGATATTGTCAAATATGAAACAAATTGGTCAAAACAGATAGGTTGTGCTATGATTGTTGGTATGAAAGACAGAAGAAATAACGTTTTTAATGTCTTTGTAAACCCCTATGCCAAAAAAGGCGAAACAAAAAGCCACATTTACATTAAACACACCATGACTGGTCATTCCGCATTTGAATGGGAGAATTACAACGAACTCTATGAAAGGATGTTTCAACCTATTTTATTCCAAGGGTGGCGAATAGGAATGACTATTTGTTATGACTCTAATTTCCCAATCTTCAGCAGAATATATGGCAAACAGGGAATCGATTTGATTGTCAATAGCACAGGGAGTAATGCGAAAAAGAGCAAGTGGCTTAAGTATCACAAAGTAAGGTCCATCGAAAATCATTGTATAAGTGTTGTTACAATGTTGTGTGACGAAAACACAGACAAAAGCAACTGGCCAACATACTGTTTTAATAGTAAAGGAGGAATAATCGAAATAGAAAAATGCGTTGATGGTGTTATTGTTTATAAGATTGAAAAAGACAAAGGAATTGCGGAAGAAGATCCGTATTGTAATCAAAAAGAATCCATTAACAAGAAAGAGAATGTGGAATTAAGAATACCCGTTGGCAATGTCAATAGGTTAATTGAAAAGTCAAATAGTGTTGATAAGAACATCTATTGTTATCAGACCAACCATCAAAACGTCATATTCTGCTTGGTAAAAGGCAACGAGATTTTGAAACCAGAAAAGGTATTGCCTTTCTTTTACAACAAAAAACTTGACACGATCAAAAACAAGTGCTTTGTGATAGTTAATCAGCATAAACATATTTCTGATAAATATTTCGGAACCCAACTTGATACCGTTCTGAAAGTCAGGGCGGTGGAAAACTTATGTGCCGTTGTGTTTGAATCAGACGATCTCTGCAGATGCTATCAATGCACCAATCACAAAGAGTCTCAGGTAATAAAGCCAAAGGGTGGGTATTTTGGTCTTGAATTGAAACGAACACATGGTCCAAAACACACTGGATTACATGAAAATAAGCAATGGACCCCAAACATAGAGTTTCTTGTTGAAATGTTAAAGAAATAGTATACTTTAATTCAATGCCCTTTCCCGCCTTGAGGATCCCCACTTAGAGAGGCTGTGGGGAGGCCATCGTTTTTGGCCTAGATCTTTTGCTTACTTTTGGAGCAATGCCAAAAGTAAGAAGAATCATTTCCACTCAAAAGTATTGATCATCCTGTCGATATCTTGCCGCAGGTAATCGATGACCGGCTGCATCGAGTCGTTATTGGGCACGAAGTTGAAGTAGAGGGCGCCTCGGACGAAGTTCCTCGTGCTGTCCGTGAGATAAAACTGCAACGGAGTGGCTACACCTTTGCCATCCATCTCGATGAGCATGCCATAAACCTTGTGTTCGGGATTGACGATCAGGCTATCGTTCATGCCGTTGGCCTTCTGCAAGTGCTTGGTAATCATGGTGTGGACGTCTTCCAAATACTCTCCCAAGTTGCCTTTCACATCCTTGTGCGTAAGGTGGATGGAGGCCTTGAAGCTGGGCATCTCCACATTGATCCAATTCTTCTCCTGTGGCGAGAACGGGTCGTTGGAGATGGTCGAATAGTCAGGTGCCTCAAAAGCATATCGTTCGATAGTGTCAACACGAACATAGTTCTTAGCGGGCAGGTCGATGCGGAAGTAGCCTTTGGGCTTGGGCAACGGATGCTCGGGTTCACCGCAGGAGGCCAATAACCCTCCCAAAATAGCTATGATAATGATAACTGCTGTTCTCTTCATGTTAATACCTCTCAATTCTCACCTCTCAACTCTCACTTTGATCTGAATAATCCTCCGCGGGTCGGCTTCGGTGATCTCGAAATTGAACTTCTCGACGTTGAAACTGAACCCGATTTCGGGAATCCTTCCCTCGATTTCCAACACCAAACCGGCCAATGTGTCGGCTTCGCCTTGCTGTTCCTCGAAGTAATCTTCGTCGAGGTTGAACACCTTGCAGAAATCGACAATGCTGGTCTGGGCTTTGAAAAGATACGTCGAATCGTCGATTTTAGTATAATGCTGATCCTGTTTCACGTTGTCGAACTCGTCGTTGATGTCGCCCACAATCTCCTCGATGACATCCTCCATGGTGATCAATCCCGAGGTGCCGCCGTATTCGTCCACCACGATGGCGATGTGGATCTTCTTCTCGCGGAAATCCTGGAACAGGTCGTTGATCTTGCGGTTCTCCGGCACGAAGAAGGCGGGACGGAGCAGCATCCGCCATTCAAAGGCCTGCGCGTCGAGATAGGGCAGGAGATCCTTCACATACAGGATGCCGCTGACTTTGTCGAGGGTTTCCTCATAGACGGGGATGCGCGAGAAGCCGCTCTTGATGACGGTGTCGAGCATCTCGCGGAACGGCATGCCTATCTCCACGGCGACAATGTCGATGCGAGGTTTCATCACGCTGCTCACCTCCTTCTCGGTAAAGGTGGCGATGCCTTTCAGCATGTTTTTCTCTTCCAAGGGAGTGGATGATTCCGTGGCAATGTCAACGGCAGTGGATAGGTCGTCCATGGAGATCTCGGCTTTCTTTTTCTCCAAGTGCTTGTCCATGAACGAGGTGGAGTTGACCAGCAGCTTGCTCAGGGGCTTGAACACGACGATGAGCACCTGTAGCGTCCGTGCCATGAAACGGGAGAACTTCACTGGTTTCTTGGCCGCCAGGATCTTTGGGGTGATTTCGCCGATGATGAGCACCAACGAGGTGATGACGACCAATTCCATGACGAAGGCCGCCACGGGATGGTTGGCCATGTCGAATAGCTCGCTGACGATGTAAGTCGCCAACAAGGTGATGGTGACGTTCACGAAGTTGTTGCCGATCAGGATGGTGGCCAACAGCGTCTTGGGTTGCTCCCGCAATTTGAGCACCAGTTTGCTTTTGGCGTCGTTCCTCGACTCCAGTTCGTCAAGGTCGGCGGGCTTAAGCGAGAAAAAGGAAGTCTCGCTGCTGGAAATCAACGCGGAGGCTATGAACAACAGACATAAGACCACCAAACCGATGATGGCGTTGAGGGTGAATCCTGTAAAAAACGGGGTAAGTATGACGGAGATGAGCTCTATATAAGGTTCAGGGTCGGGATCCATTTGAGGTGAAAGTTGAAAGCTGAAAGTTGAAAGTTATTCAAAACGGGAGATCGTCTTGCGGCATGGGTTGGTTGGCGAAGGGGTCGGATGCGGCTGCAGGGGCTTGGGTGACAGGCTCCTGGACATAGGGTTGTTGGCCTGGGTTGTATGAGGACTGTTGCGGCGGTCTGGCAGAGACCAGCTGCATCAGCTTATCGACTTGGATTTCTGTGACGAAACGGTTGATTCCTTGGTTGTCGGTGTATTGGCGGGTGCGCAGGCGACCTTCCACATACATCATATCGCCTTTCGCATAGTTGCGGCGTTTGTCAGCAATGTCGTTGGCGAGGTTGCCCCATGCCACGAGGTTGTGCCATTCGGTCTGATCGACCCAGTTGTTGTCGCGGTCACGGTAACGTTCCGTTGTGGCCAGTGTCACTGACATTTTTCTGTTTCCGCTTTCAAATGTGGTAATCTCCGGGTCCTTTCCGAGACGACCAATGAGGATGACTTTGTTTAAGCTTGCCATTTTCTGTTGTTGTTAGTGATTGTTGTTAGTTAAATAGTTGTCTATGAGCTTCGGAACCGGAAATGTTCCTAATTCATTTTCAAACGCCAAAAGTATATTATTTGTTTTAATTGTCGGTAAAAAAACTGAAATTTTTATTTCAACAAAAGTGGCAATAATGGTCTGATGTGTCAGTTTATGCATGTGTGGAAGGGAGATCCGGTTGATGACAAAACCTGATTCGGATAGCAGGCTGCCAAAATATTCGGAGCCGATAATCTCGTCCGATTTCATGGGATGGTCGCTTTCGATGCAGGGGAAATCGTAGAGGTTTTTCCAGATGTCGTTGCCCTCCCTTTTATGGAGATAGATGCCGTTTTCTGGAGTTCGAATCACCAGGTAATGGAAATATCTCGTCTTGATTTTCAGCTTCTTCTCCTTTTTGGGCCTCTCTTCGACGGTGTGGTGCGCAAGTGCCAGACAATGGCTTTGGAGCGGACATTGGAGGCAGTCGGGATTGTTGGGGACGCACTGGAGGGCGCCGAGTTCCATCATGGCCTGGTTGTGTCGGCCGGGATGCTCGGTGTCGAGAAGTTGCTCGGCAAGCTGGCCGAAAAGACGGATTCCTTCCTTTGTATTAATAGGTGTGTCGATGTCGTAGAGCCTCGACAGTACGCGGTACACGTTGCCATCGACGACGGCATGGGGCTTATCGAAGGCAATGGAAGCGATGGCAGCGGCAGTATAGTCGCCGATGCCTTTGAGCTTGCGGAGACTTTCGAAGTCGGCAGGGAATGATCCTCCATGGTTTTCAACGATTTGTCGTGCGCATTGGTGAAGGTTCCTTGCCCTTGAATAGTAGCCCAAGCCCTGCCACATTTTCAGTACTTCTTCCTCCGATGCCTTGGAGAGATCTTCCAGGGAAGGCCATCTCTCAACGAAGCGGATGAAATAGTCAAGTCCTTGGTTTACACGCGTTTGCTGCAATATCACTTCGGAAAGCCAGACATAATAGGGCGAGGGGTTGCTTCGCCAGGGAAGCTCCCTTTTATGGGTCTCGTACCATTGTGCCAGCGCCGTCTGTATCTCGTTCATGGAGTGCGAAGATGTTTATTTAGAGTCTTTTAGAAGAAAAAATTCAAAAACTTTTTCGTGGAAATAAAAAATGTTCGTACCTTTGCCGCAAAATTAAAACAATCACAATAATAAACCCTTTAAAAATAGTAAAGAAATGACCAAAGCAGAAATCGTAGCTGAAATTGCTAGCAAGACCGGCATTGAAAAAGGCGCCGTTCAGAGTGTTGTTGAGAACTTTATGGAAGTTGTTAAGGCTTCAATGGCAAAAGGTGACAATGTTTACCTGAGAGGTTTTGGCAGTTTCATCATCAAGACCCGTGCAGAGAAGACCGGCAGAAATATCTCCAAGAATGTTGCCATTACCATCCCGGCCCACAACATTCCGGCTTTCAAGCCAGCTAAGACTTTCATGAACGCAGTTAAATAATAGACAATTTACGTAAATTTTTCATACTATGCCAAACGGTAAAAAACACAAGAGACATAAAATGTCAACGCACAAGCGCAAAAAACGCTTGAGAAAGGACAGACATAAGAAGAAATAATCTTCTTTGAAGTCAAACGATGATAACACAGCATTGCATCCCGATAAAACAGACAATGTTGTGTTATTGTTTTATTGAAGCAAATGAACGTTAACCCCTTAGAAGCACTGAAAATGGCTGAAGAACAAGAAGAAATCAAAGTCAAGACGGTGGAGCGGGAGCTGGTCATCAACGCCCGCGCTTCAGAGGTTGACATCGCTCTGTTGGAGGACAAGATCCTTGTCGAACTTCACAAAGAGAAAACCAACAACCAGTTTGCGGTTGGAGACGTGTATCTGGGACGGGTCAAGAAGATCCTGCCTGGCCTGAACGCCGCGTTTGTTGACGTGGGCTACGAAAAGGAGGCCTTCCTGCATTACCTGGACCTCGGTCCGCAGTTCCGTTCCCTGCTCAAGTTCAAGAACATGCTCACCTCCGGCAAGGAGGGAGAGGTGACGATGGAGAAGTTCAAGCTTGAACCCGACATCGAGAAAAGCGGCAAGATCGCCAATATGCTCAATGCAGGCGACCTCATCCCCGTGCAGATTGCCAAGGAGCCGATCTCCACGAAGGGTCCGCGCATCTCTGCCGAGATTTCATTCGCCGGAAGATACCTCGTTCTTGTTCCGTTCTCGAACCGCATTTCGGTATCCCAAAAAATCCGCAGCGGCGAAGAAAGAAGCCGACTGAAACGACTGATCCAAAGCATCAGACCCGCCAACTATGGCGTCATCATCCGTACCGTGGCCGAAAACAAAAAAGTGGCCGACCTCGACGCTGACCTCAAGACCCTTGTGGAGAAATGGGAACGCTGCGTCAGCGAGATGACCAAGATGACGACCTCGGGCCGCATGGTCAGCGAACAAGACCAAACCATGGTCATGCTGCGCGATTTATTGAACGAGTCGTTCAACAACATCCATGTGAACGACGAAACGCTTTATGAAGACATTCGGAGTTACATCCAGACCATCGCTCCGCAAAAGACCGACATCGTCAAGTTGTACAAGGGAAGGGATTCCATCTTCGACAACTTCGGCGTCTCGCGACAGATCAAGGGTCTTTTCGGCAAAGTGGTCACCATCAGAAACGGTGTTTACCTCATCATTGAACACACCGAGGCCATGCACGTCATCGACGTCAACAGCGGCCATCGCGTCAATAAGGAAAACACGCAGGAAGAAAACGCGCTTCTGGTCAACATAGAAGCAGCAAAGGAAATTGCGCGACAATTGCGTCTGCGCGATATGGGAGGCATCATCATTGTCGATTTCATCGACATGCGGGAAGCGGAGCACCGTAAACAGCTCTACGATGTGCTTTGTCAGGAGATGTCACTCGACCGTGCCAAGCACACCATCCTCCCCGCCACCAAGTTTGGCCTCATCCAAATCACGCGTCAGCGCGTGCGCCCCGCCACGGAAGTACAAGTGCAGGAAAAATGCCCCGTGTGCGACGGCGAAGGCAAGATCCGCCCTGCCATCCTTTACATTGACGAGATCGAAAACAACCTCAGGTATCTGTTCCAAGACCAAAACGAGAACAACATCACCCTGCAGGTCCACCCGTTCATCGGGGCCTACCTCACCAAAGGCTGGTTTTCGATCAGGCGCAAGTGGATGAAGAAATACGGCAAGTCGTTCAAAGTCGAATCCGTAGAAGACTTCCACATGCTCCAGTACAACTTCCGGAACGCCCACGGCGACGATATCAAGATTTGATATTCTGGAAAAAACAAAACATCGTAGAGACGTGCCACGGCGCGTCTCTACTTTTTTATTATCTTTGCACCCAATTAACTTCTTACTTCTTTCTTCTAACTTCTAACTTCTGAATATGAAAGATATAGTTTTGAGCGGCATCCGTCCCACCGGCAACCTCCACCTCGGCAATTACTACGGCGCTGTCCGTAGCTTCGTCAAGATGCAAGAGGAATACAACTGCTACTTCTTCATCGCCGACTGGCATTCGCTGACCACCCACCCTAAGCCGGAGAACATCCAGCGCTCCGCAAGGACCATCTTGGCCGAATACCTGGCCTGCGGCATCGACCCCGAGAAAGCCACCATCTATATCCAGAGCGATGTGCCAGAGACCATCGAGCTCTACCTCTACTTCAACATGAACGCCTACATCGGTGAACTGGGCCGCGTGACCACCTTCAAGGAGAAGGCTCGCCAGCAACCCGACAACGTCAATGCTGGACTGTTCACCTATCCAACCTTGATGGCAGCCGACATCCTGCAGCACAAGGCCAAATGGGTGCCCGTGGGCAAGGATCAGGAGCAGAACATGGAGATGGCCCGTAAGTGCGCCCGTCGCTTCAACAACATCTATGGCGTGGAGTTCTTCCCCGAGCCGCAGAACTACTACTTCGGTGGCGACGCCATCAAGGTGCCGGGCCTCGACGGAAGCGGCAAGATGGGCAAGAGCGACGGCAATTGTATCTATCTCTTCGAAGACGAGAAAGTGGTGCGTAAAAAGGTGATGCGCGCCGTTACCGACAACGGTCCGCAGGAGCCCAACAGCCCCAAGCCGGAGGTCATCCAAAACCTCTTCACGATGATGAAGATTGTTTCGGAACCTGAAACGGTACAGTATTTCGATGAGAAGTGGAACGACTGCACCTTGCGCTATGGCGACATGAAGAAGCAGCTGGCCGAGGACATGGTCAAGACTTTGAACCCCATCCGCGAACGCATCCAGGAGTTCTCGTCCGACAACGACCGCCTCGACCGTATCGCTCGACTCGGTGCCGAAAAGGCTCGCGAGAGTGCCTCCAAGACCCTTAACGAAGTCCGTCAAATCATCGGTTTTAGAAAATATTGACGCTTGCGTCATTGCGAGCGAAGCGAAGCAATCCAACCTGACAAGAATGGGCGATTTCATCACATACGAAAAAATTCCCGAAAGGGCAGTGCTGATCGCTGTAGCCAGCAAGAAGCAGAGCCGTGAGCGTACCGACGAATACTTGGACGAACTGGCCTTCCTGTTGGAGACGGCCGGCGGCGTGCCTGTGGCCCGTTTCGTGCAGGCCATGGACCATCCATCCAGCGTGAGCTATCTCGGCTCGGGTAAGCTGGAGGAAATCCACCAATACATCAAAGCGGAGAACATCGAGATCGCCGTTATCGATGACGAGTTGAGTGCCACCCAAGCCCGTAACATGGAGCAAGCGCTGGAATGCCGTGTCCTCGACCGCACTAGCCTCATCCTCGACATCTTCGCTTCCAATGCCCATACGGCACACGCCAAGGCACAGGTGGAGTTGGCTCAATATCAATATCTTTTGCCTCGTTTGACCCGTATGTGGACCCACTTGGAGCGTCAACGAGGCGGTATCGGCATGCGTGGTCCTGGTGAGACACAGATCGAGACCGACCGCCGTTTGATCTTGGATCGCATCTCCGCTTTGAAGGAGAAACTCAAGGAGATCGACATGCAGAAGACGGTGCAGCGCAAGAACCGCGGCAAGTTGGTAAGAGTGGCCCTCGTGGGCTACACCAATGTGGGCAAGTCAACCATCATGAACCTGCTGAGCAAGTCGGAGGTCTATACCGAGAACAAGCTCTTCGCCACCTTGGATACCACCGTTCGCAAGGTGGTGGTGGAGAACCTGCCTTTCTTGCTGTCCGATACCGTCGGGTTCATCCGAAAGTTGCCACACCATCTGGTGGAATCGTTCAAATCGACTTTGGACGAGGTGCGTGAGTCGGATATTCTGCTGCATGTGGTTGACATCTCGCATCCCGACTTCGAGTCGCAGATTGAGGTGGTAAACCAGACGCTTTCTGAGTTAGGCTGTGCCGACAAGAAGACCATCATGGTCTTCAACAAGATCGATGCCTACACTTGGGAAGAGAAAGATCCCACGGACCTCACCCCGGCCACCAAGCGCAATGTCTCTTACGAAGAGCTTAAACAAACCTGGATGGCCAAGATGAACGACAACTGCATCTTCATCTCCGCTAAGAACCGTGACAACTACCAGGAGTTCCGTGATTTGCTTTATAAGGAAATCAAGGATATGCATGCTATTCGCTACCCCTACGACAACTTCCTTTATTAGCTTTCACCTTTCACCTCTCACCTCTCACCTCTCACCTCCCCATGCACCTCATCGACACCCATACCCATATCTATGGTCCCGAGTTCGACCTCGACCGTGAAGAAGCCGTAAAAAGGGCTCTCGAAGCGGGGGTTGGCATGTTGCTTTTGCCTAATGTGGATGCTTCCACCATCGCGCCCATGTTGGCGACGCATGAGTGTTTTCCCGATTGCACCCGCATGATGATGGGCCTCCAACCCGAAGAGGTGAAAGGCGACTACAAGCAGGTGCTCGCCAACATGGAAAAGGAACTCGAACGCGATATTTATATAGGTGTTGGGGAAATCGGCCTCGACTTCTATTGGGACACCACCTTCGAAAAGGAACAGCTTGACGCTTTCGAAACCCAGCTGGGATGGGCCAAACAGCTCGGATTGCCGCTTTCCATCCACTGCCGCAACGCCTTCGGCTTCATGGCCAGGATACTGGAAAAGCATCAGGATGGAAGCTTGAAAGGCGTGATGCACTGCTTCACAGGTACAGAGGAAGAGGCCAAGGTTTACCTCGAACTGGGTTTCCATCTGGGGTTGGGCGGCGTGACCACTCACAAGAATTGCGGTGTGAAAGATTATCTGCACAATATTCCCTTGAACCGCATCGTTTTGGAGACCGACGCGCCTTACCTGTCGCCCGTGCCACACCGCGGCAAGCGCAATGAACCCGCTTTCATGGTGGAGACGGCTAAAAAGATCGCTGAAATCTATGAAATGTTAGTGCAAGAAATCGCTGAAATCACCACAAGAAACGTCAAAACACTCTTTAAAATCTAAAAAACCCTATCTTTGCAACTCAAATTCTTACTTCTTTCTTCTGACTTCTAAATTCTAAAAAAAGTGACCCAAAAAGAAGAGACTTCCATCCTGGTGCTTTACACCGGCGGCACCATCGGCATGATGCAGGACCCCAAGACGGGTGCCTTGGTGCCTTTCGACTTCGATAACATTTATAAGCACCTTCCCGTGTTGCAGAACTTCGGCTACCAGATCGACTTCTACTCGTTCGATCCGCTGATCGATTCGTCGAACATGTCACCCGACTTCTGGGCAAAGTTGGCCACCAAGATCACGGAAAACTATGAGCAATACGACGGCTTCGTGGTGCTGCATGGCTCCGACACGATGGCCTACACGGCCTCGGCACTGAGCTTCATGCTCGAGAACCTCAACAAGCCCGTGGTGCTGACGGGATCGCAGCTGCCCATGGGTGTGGTGCGCACCGACGGTCGTGAGAACTTCTTGGCTGCCATCGAGATTGCCGCCGCCAAGGAAGACGACACTGCCATCGTGCCCGAGGTCTGCATCTTCTTCCAGGACCAGTTGCTGCGTGGCAACCGCACCACCAAGTTCAACGCGGAGAATTTCAACGCCTTCGCTTCTACCAACTATCCGGGTCTGGCCGAGGTGGGCGTGCACATCAAATACAACAAGGACCGCATCCTGAAGCCCAACTTCAAGAAGCTGAAGCTGCACACCAACATGGACCGCAACGTTGGCATTATCAAGCTGTTCCCAGGCATCTCCGAGGAGTTTGTGTGCCATGCCTTGCGCACGCCGGGCTTGAAGGCCATGGTGCTGGAGACCTTCGGCTCAGGCAACGCCACCACTGCCCCTTGGTTCCTCGATGCCTTGAAAGAGGCCATCGACCGCGGGTTGATCATCCTCAACATCACCCAGTGCAAGGGCGGTTCCGTGGAGATGGGCCGTTACGAGACCAGTCTCGACATGGCTCGTATCGGCGTGGTGAGCGGCTACGACTTGACCACCGAGGCGGCCGTCGCCAAGCTGATGTATCTCATCGGCGAAGGCCTCTCCAGGGAGAAAGTCATTGAAATCCTTGGCATTTCCATCAGGGGTGAAATGACAAAATAGGATGTTTGCAAAAAAAATGCGGTTGTCTTGGTTTTTCAAACAAAAAATTATGTAATTTTGGCAACGATTTTTCTTGGAGAGATGTCCGAGTGGTTTAAGGAGCACGCCTGGAAAGTGTGTGTACTCCAAAAGGGTACCGCGGGTTCGAATCCCGCTCTCTCCGCTGACTGAACAGAAATTATTTGTAATCACAACATTAAACTAAATCATGAAAAAATTAATTGCTTTCCTCACGATTGTTGGTTTTATGACATTTGGAATCAGCAATCTCTTTGCTCAAGAAGAGCAAGCTCAACCAGAAGAAGCAGCTACCGAACAGGTTGCTGAAACCGTAGCTCCTGCAGTTGAAGAGGCTGCCGCTACTACCGAACTCACTCCCGCTGAAGGTCCTACCACCTTCCGTGAGGTCATCAAGAAACAATTCATCGATGGCGGTCCTGGCTTCATGGGCATCGTGTTGGTCATCTTGCTGCTTGGTATGGCCATCTCCATTGAGAGAATCATCTATCTGACCATGGCTGACGCCAATTCCAAGAAGCTTCTCGCCGGTATCGAAGAGAAGATGAAGGCTGGCGACGTTGAAGGTGCCAAACAGCTCTGCAAGGACACCCGCGGTCCTGTGGCCAGCATCTTCACCCAAGGTCTCATCCGTTATCAGGACGGTCAGTCGCTGGACGAAGTCGAGAAGTCACTCGTCTCCTACGGTGCCGTTGCCGCTGGTAAACTTGAAAGCGGTTTGAGCTGGATCGGCCTCTGCATCAGCTTGGCTCCTATGTTCGGATTTATGGGTACCGTTATCGGTATGATCTCCGCATTCGACGCTATCGCCGCTGCTGGTGACATGAGCCCGACGGTCGTTGCCTCCGGTATGAAGGTCGCTCTGTTGACCACCGTGTTCGGTCTGATCGCCGCTATCATCCTTCAGATTTTCTTCAACTTCATTGCATCCAAAATCGAAAAGATCACGAGCGACATGGAAGACGCTTCCATCAGCTTCATGGACATCCTCGTTAAGTACAACAACAAATAAAAAGTAATAATCATGAACGGCAAGTCATCCAATATTTCGAAATGGGTATTCGTCGCATTGGCTGCAATCACCGTTGTCATCGCGGTTCTGTTCTACCTCGTCGTGGGTACGATCAAGCCGAACTTTGAACATGGTGAACCCACTCCTCGCGCCGATTTATTCCTGAATTGGGGCTACATCCTGATTATTCTTGGTATTGTTGTCGCCCTCATCTCTGTGGTTGTCACAGCTATGATCAAAGGCGTTAACTTTAAGAAGATTTTGGTTGCCATCGGTGCAATCATTGTTATTGGAGTTGTAGCTTACATCATGTCAAGAGGCAGCTTCGGCGTTGAATATCCCACAGGTGAGCATGTTTATTCAGGCAGAACCCACGGATTGGTCGAATGGGGCCTCAACTTCTTCTATATTACACTTGGAGTTAGCATCATCACTATTCTCTATTCAGTTATCAGATCAGGTAAATAAAACATTTCATCATGGCCAAGAAAACTCCGGAAATCAATTCTAGTTCGCAGGCTGACATAGCATTCTTGCTGTTGTGTTTCTTCCTGATGACCACCTCCATGGACGTGGACTACGGTATCACCCGTCGTCTGCCCCCTCCGGTGGAACAGAACGACGATGACGTCAAGGTCAAGGAAAGAAACGTGATGAATGTTTTGATTAACAAGAATAACAAGCTGATGGTCAACGGCCGTCCTTCGGACATCTCCCTGCTGAAGGATGACGCCAAGAACTTCATGACCCCGCGCCCGGGCGATGAAACCGCTCCGGAAGTGGAGCCCAAGACAATCGAGCTCCTCGGCGAAATCATGATGTCGAAAGGCGTGATCTCACTGCAGAACGACCGTGGTACATCGTATGCTATGTATATCAGTGTGCAGAATGAGCTGGCACGCGCCTTCAATGAGTTGAAGGAGGAGATGGCTTGGAAACACTTCCACAAACATCTCGACCAGCTCAATGAAGACCAAACCAAAGCAGTTAGCGAAGCTGTTCCTGTACGTGTCAGTGAAGCTGAACCTGTTGAAGTACATTAATAATGGAGGATTGAACTATGGGTAAATTCAAAAAAGGAGGCAAAAAGGAAGTGCCGCAAGTGAGCACCTCGTCACTGCCCGACATCGTTTACATGTTGATCTTCTTCTTTATGATCACCACTTCAATGCGTGATGTGGAGCTGAAAGTCAAGACCGCCATGCCTAAGGCAACCGAAATTGCCAAACTCGAAAAGAAAGCTTTGGTGAGTTCCATCTACATCGGCCCTCCGCGTGATGCCAAACTCGGTACCGAGTCGCGTATCCAGCTGAACGACCAGTTCGCCCGTCCCGACGACATCGCCGACTGGGTGCTTCAGGAACGTGAAGCTCGCAATGAGGCCGACCGTCCTTTGATGACTACCGCACTGAAGGTGCACAAAGAGACCCGTATGGGTATCGTCACCGACGTGAAACAGGAGCTCCGTAAGGTTGGTGCCTTCCGTATCAACTACACGACACTCAAGGGTAGCGCTTTGGAAAACTAAGCGGTTCATCTCTGCCGCGAAACTAAAAAGGATGCCGAAAGGCATCCTTTTTTTGTTTTCCGTGGTCCCACTAGGGCTTGAACCTAGGACCTACTGATTATGAGTCAGTTGCTCTAACCAACTGCGCTATGGGACCGCAATGCCCTCGCGGGATTGCGATGCAAAAATACAATTATTTTTGGAAACGCTAATACTTCCTCCCAATATCTTCCAAGATTTCCACGACCTCACCCGCCGTCTTGGCTTCCATCAACTGCATCTTGAAAGGCTTGAAGCCAGGATATCCCTTGAAATAGGAGCTCCAATGCTTGCGGATCTCCATCACGGCGATGTGTTCGCCTTTCCAGTCAACGGAACGCTCCAGCTGCATCTTGGCGATGCGAACGCGTTCCTTCACGTCGGGCTTGGACAGCTCCTCGCCAGTCTCTAAATAATGCCTGATCTCCTTGAAGATCCAAGGATTGCCGTAGGTGGCGCGTCCGATCATTAAGGCATCCACACCGTAGGTGTCCTTGTAATGTTTGGCACTCGGACCATCCACCACGTCGCCGTTACCGATGATGGGGATGCGCATCCTGGGATTGTTCTTTACCGCACCGATCAAAGTCCAGTCGGCAGGCTCACTGTATTTGGTGGTGCGCAGCCGGCCGTGAATGGTCAGGGCGGCAATACCCACATCCTGCAGGCGTTCGGCAATGTCCACAATCTCCTTGTGTTGCTCGTCGTAGCCCAACCGGGTCTTTACCGTCACGGGGATGTTGACCGCCTTCACCACCGCCTCCGCAATGGCCACCATCTTGGGGATGTCGTTCATAATACCCGAGCCGGCACCTTTCGAAGCCACCTTCTTCACGGGACACCCGAAGTTGATGTCGATCAAGTCGGGATGGGCGGTCTCGGCATATCGTGCCGCCTCCACCATAGGCTCGACGGCATTGCCGAAGATCTGTACCCCGAAGGGTCTTTCAAACTCATCGAAATCCAACTTCTTGATGCTTTTCACGCTATCGCGGATCAAGCCGTCGGACGAGATGAACTCGGAATAGACCAGATCGGCCCCGAACAGCTTGCACACATGGCGGAACGGCGGGTCGGAGACATCCTCCATGGGAGCCAGCAGCAGGGGATAATGATCGAATTCCAAGTTGGCAATCTTGTACATCAGATGAATTTTGTTGCAAAAATACGTACTTTTGCATTTTAAAAGGACTTTGTCATGGATGAATTCAAGAAAAACCTGAGGTCGTCGCTGGGATTTCGGATCTTCGTGTATCTGTTTGCCCTGCTACTATGTGCCTTGATCGGCACAGGAATCACCCTGTTTTTTATGGGCGACATTACCCAGATGAAAATCAGCCAAGGCATCAGTTCCACCCTGATATTCATCGTTCCGCCCATCATCCTCTATGCGATCACACGTAACCAGCCCATGCGCCGACTGGGCTTCCGCAAGCCCAACATGGCATGGATGCTGCTCATCGGTGTCGTCTTGATGGTCGTCTCCCTGCCTTTGACCAACCTTTTGACTTCGTGGAACGAGAAGATGGACTTCGGTACCGCTTTTGAGTCGCTCGAAGCCTTGCTGAAACAACTGGAAGACACTGCGGGCGACTTGACAGAACGTATGCTTGAGGTAGATACCTTTGGCGGCTTGCTCTTCAACCTGCTGGTCATCGCCTTGATTCCAGCCATCGGGGAGGAGTTGACTTTCCGCGGTGTGTTGCAACAGGCTTTGTCAAGGAGATGCAATGCACACGTGGCGGTATGGCTTTCCGCTTTTATCTTCTCTTTCATCCATTTCCAGTTTTACGGTTTCCTGCCACGCATGTTCCTCGGCCTCATTTTGGGTTACTTGTTCTATTATTCGGGTTCCCTTTGGACAAGCATCCTAATGCACTTCTTCAACAATGGTGCGGCTGTCGTGGTGTCCTATTTCCAATACAAAAACGGAATCGATATGGATGTTGAGCATTTCGGAGCCACCGACAGCGTGTGGGTGCTCTTAGCCAGTCTAATCGTGACCGTAGGATTGATCGTTTTAAGTGCAAAATTCAATAAAAGATATGGAAGACAATAAAGATCTTGAACGCACCGAACTCAATGACTTGGGCGAGTTTGGGCTTATCGACAGGATGACGGAGGATTTCCCGTTACGCAATGCCTCTTCGTTGAAAGGCGTTGGCGACGATGCTGCCGTCATCAACCATGAAGGCTATCGCACCTTGGTGTCGGTGGATCTCCTGCTTGAAGGAGTTCATTTCGACATGACCTATACACCCTTAAAGCATCTCGGCTACAAGGCGGCAGTGGTCAACTTCTCCGACATCTATGCCATGAACGGAACTCCTACCCAGATTGTGGTGGGCCTAGGCATCTCGAACCGGTATTCGGTGGAGGCCTTGGAGGAACTTTATGCCGGCATCCGTCTGGCATGCGAGACCTATGGGGTTGACCTTGTCGGTGGCGACACCACCTCAAGTCGCTCGGGACTGATGATCTCCATCACGGTGATCGGCATGGCCAAGGAGGAAGATGTAGTGTATCGTAGCGGCGCCCAGCCCAACGATCTCTTATGTGTAAGCGGTGACCTCGGCGGTGCCTATATGGGTCTGCTGATCCTCGAAAGGGAGAAGGCGGAATACCTGGCCAATCCCAATATGCAGCCCCAGCTGCAAGGCTTCGACTATGTGCTGGAACGCCAGCTGAAGCCTGAGGCACGCAAGGACGTCATCGCCCGATTGAAAGAACTCGGCATCAAGCCGACCTCGATGATCGACATCTCCGACGGATTGGCTTCGGAGGTGCTGCACCTCTGCAAGGAATCGGGTGTGGGATGCCAGCTTTATGAGAACAAAATCCCTTTGGATCCTTCCACTTCGAAGGTCGCCAAGGACTTCCAGATTGTGCCCAGCGTGGCGGCGCTGAACGGGGGAGAGGACTATGAGTTGCTTTTCACCATCAGCCAGAAAGACTATGAGAAGATCCAACAGATAAGCGAGGATGTCACGGTGATCGGCTACATGACTGCCGACAAGGGTATCGCCGAGCTGATCACGCCTGACAACCATGTCATTCCGCTAAAGGCACAGGGATGGGACCATTTTAAAGGTGAGAGGTGAAAGTTGAGAGGTGAGAGGTGACCTGAAACCAATATTAGCCACTATTCCCAATAAGCCGGGAGTTTACCGTTACTATGACAAGGACGGTAACCTCATCTATGTGGGTAAGGCGAAGAACCTCAAGCGCCGTGTGTCCAGCTATTTCAACAAGGAGCAAACGGGCAAGACAAAGGTTCTGGTAAGCCGCATTGCCGACTTCAAGTTTATCGTGGTGGAGTCGGAGTCGGAGGCATTGTTGCTTGAGAACAACCTCATCAAGCAGTACAAGCCGCGCTACAACATCATGCTCAAGGACGACAAGACCTATCCTTGGATCTGCGTCAAAAACGAGCCTTTCCCGAGGGTTTTCCTGACACGCCGTAAACTCAACGATGGGTCGGACTACTACGGACCGTATCCTTCGGTTCGTACAGCCCATGTGCTCCTTGATCTATTGGGTCAACTCTATCAAATCCGCACTTGCAAGACCACCTTGACCGAGGCTAACATCGAGAAAGGCAAATACCGTGTTTGTCTCGACTATCACATCCACAAGTGCGCGGGCTCGTGCGTGGGGAATGTCTCCCGTGAGGACTACCAGCAGATGATCCAGAAAGTGAAGGAGATTATCCGAGGCAACCTGCAGGGCGTGCTCAAGGAGATGAAGAGCCAGATGATGGACCACGCCTCCAGGATGGAATTCGAGGAAGCACAGGTGATCAAGGAGAAATATGAATTGCTGGAGAACTACCGCAGCCGCTCCACGGTGGTCAGCTCGACCATCCACAACGTGGATGTATTCTCATACGTAGATTCCGAGAGTCTCTTCTATGTGAACTACATGAAGGTGGTCGAAGGGGCCGTGGTGCAGTCGCACACCGTGGAGATGAAGCGGAAGTTGGAAGAGTCGGCCGAGGAGCTGCTTTTGTTTGCTGTTACCGACTTGCGGCAGCAGTTCGAGTCGTCATCGCAAGAGGTGGTGTTGCCCATGAAACTCGACTTCGACTTGGGCGAAGTGGAAGTCACCGTACCCCAGCGAGGCGACAAGATGAAGCTTTTGGAGCTCTCACGCCGCAATGCCTTGCAATATAGGATGGATGTGGAGAAACAGCGCACGCTGGTGGATCCCGAGCGCCATCAGAAACGGGTGCTCAACCAGCTCAAGGAGATGCTGCATCTGCCTGTCGTTCCTGAAATCATCGAGTGTTTCGACAACTCCAACTTCCAGGGCGACTATCCTGTGGCGGCCATGGTGCAGTTCGTCAATGGCAAGCCTAACAAGAGCGCCTATCGGCATTTCAACATCAAGACGGTGGTGGGTGCCGACGACTATGCCTCAATGAAAGAGGTGGTGCGTCGCCGCTATTCGCGCCTATTGGAGGAAGAGAAGCCTTTGCCCAACTTGATTGTCACTGACGGTGGCAAGGGTCAGATGGAGGTCGTCAGGCAGGTAATCGAGGACGAGCTGCATGTGGAGATCGCCATCGCGGGATTGGTCAAGGACGACAGGCACCGTACCCGTGAGCTGCTTTATGGCTTCCCTCCGAAGGAGGTGGGTATCAAGCCCGATTCAGAGATCTTCAGGCTGATGACGCACATCCAGGATGAGGTGCACCGTTTCGCCATCACGCATCACCGCAAGCAATTCGAAAAGGGTTTCATGCATTCGGAGATGGCCGACATCAAGGGTATCGGGAAGGCGACGGCCGAGAAACTGTTGCTGGAACTGAAGTCCGTAAAAGCAATCAAGGAAGCCTCGCTCGAAAGCTTGACTTCCTTGATTGGTCCGGCAAAGGCGAAGTTAGTCTTCGACCATTTCCGTTGTTAGATTACTGCAACTTGAAGTTGACAGGCAGGATGTAGCTTACACGCACCGGTTTGCCACGCTGTTTGCCAGGTTTCCATTTCGGCATGGCTTTCACAACGCGCATAGCTTCTTCGTCGCAACCACCACCGAGTGAACGCATCACAGCGACGTTCGATACATGTCCGTCTGGTTCAACTACGAATTGAACGAACACACGACCTTGGATGCCGCTTTCACGGGCCATCTGGGGGTACTTGATGTTCTTCTGGAGGTACTCGGAAAGCTTGGCAACGCCTCCGGGGAAGTCAGGCATCTCTTCCACAATGGTGAAGACTTCCTGTTCACTGACTTCTTCTTCTACAACTTCAGGAGCCACATACTCTTCGATGACTTCGTTTTGGTCAACTTCAGCGTTGATGTTGACGTCTTCAACTTCAACGTCGTCTTCCACGATGGTCAGCTGGGTGGTTTGTTTAGGAACTTCCACAGGTTGAGGTTTGGGCTGATCCTGCTTGGTGATTTCCACCATTTCTTCGTCAAGGACTTCCACGGTTCTGCCGATGTCGGCGAATTCGCGTTTGTCGTAACTCTTGAGTTCGAATACCAACCAAGCCACAGCTAAACTGATAATCAAGCCGATCTGAGTGAACATCAATTTCTTGTTCTCAAGATTCGCTTTTGGTGATTTTTTCTCTTCCATTGGTTATAGTGTTTTTAATAATTCGCAAATTTTTCCGTTGCGAAATTAGTAATTATTTATTTATGTAACGACTCATTTTTCAAATTATTTCCATTTCGATTGAAAAAATAATAGGCCGTCACTCCAATAATGCTCCCGATGATGTCGGCGATCCAGTCATAAACGCTTCCGATGCGTGAGGGAACCAGCTTTTCCTGCATGATTTCGGTGAGTGCGCCGAACACGATGCCGATGGCCAGCGTAAGCCATAGTGCTTTGCGTCGGTAGCTTTTCCCGTTTTCCTGGAAGGGCTTGCGGTAGCCCCACAGCGTGATGAAGGCAAAGCCCAGGTACATGAGCAGGTGGGCTACCTTGTCGAGTCCGATGGTGGGCTTGACCTTGGGAAAACAAGAACCCGGCAGCCCTGTAAGCACGAGGATCACCAATGCACAAAGGACTCCCGGGTAACTATTTCTTGTGAATCTGTCCAAAGGGAAAGGTTACTTGATCTTCTCTTCGTAAGCGGCAGCGTCGAGGAGGTTGTCCATGTCGGCGATGTTGCTCACCTTGATCTTCAGCATCCAGCCTTCGCCGTAAGGATCGGTGTTGACCAGCTTGGCGTTTTCTTCGTCAGCGAGGGTTTCGTTGACTTCGACGACTTCGCCGGCGACGGGCATCATCAGCTCGGCAGAGGTCTTGACGGCCTCAACGGCGCCGAATACTTCCTCGGCGTCGAGGGTCTCGCCAACGAGGTCGGGGTCGATGTCGACAAAGGTGATGTCACCCAGTTCGTGTTGTGCATAATCAGTGATGCCGATGTAGCCGAATTCGCCTTCCAGACGGATCCATTCATCGTCTTTCGTGTACTTCAGGTTAGTTAGAATATTCATTTTCTTATTTGTTAAACTGTTAGTTTTTTAAGTGGTCAAAATTACAAATTAAATGCTTGCTTCACACATTCCTCCAAAAAAACTTATTGGGCGAGATTGAAGCGGAACATCAAGCCTGCGAAGGTCGTGGCCGTCGGGAAGGAAGTCGATACAAACGGGGTGTTCATGTCGCGCTTGAAGAAGGCTTGGGCGCTGAGACGCGCGCTGAACTGGTAGTCGCCGGTGATATAGATGTTGATCTTGTTCTGACCTGCCGACACCTGGTTGTTGTTCTCGTCGATACGGCGGAGGATGGTCTTGTCTTTCTTGAATCCCAGGTCGATCTTCAGCACCAAGTCGTTCTTGACAGTCTTCCTGCTGTTGCCGCCAGTCAACGACATGATATTGAAGGTGAGCCCCTTGAAACGGTAACCGGCGCCGACGACAATCTCTCTTCCATTGACCTCAGTGAGCTGGTTGTTGGAGAAGCTCATGGTCAAGGATCTCGATTTCTTGTACTGCACATTGCAGGTCATGGAATTCTGGAAGCCTACGTCCACACCGACCAAAGGCATGAACTGCTCGTTGAGGACGATCTGGTTGATGTCGATTCTCGGTATGATGTTAGAGGAGTTCTCGTAGGTTTGGATGGGATTGTTGGCATCGTAATAGACGTTGCTGGCCCAATTGCTGATGGTGTAGGTTGAGCGGTAGGAGTGGGTGATGTTGACAGTCTTGAAGACGGCGCTGATCGATGGGATGTTTGACAAGCCGTTATAGGTCACCGTCCAGTTCGGGAACGGAATCTTTTGGAAGGGGGAGAGGGTGATCTTGGAGGCGTCTTGTCCTTGGTAAGCTGCCAAGAAGGAGTACAGCAACACTTCCATGGAGGAGGCGTTGTAGCCTCGTGGGAAGTAGTCGCCGGCAATGGTGTCGAAGTAGTAGTCGTTGACATTGGCGACCCATTGCGGATTGTTCTTGGCAATGCGGTCGGCGATAACGGACCTGTTGGCCAGCATCTGGTCGAAGATGGGCGATCCGTCGCTGTCGTCACCGTAATCCTTGGTAAATGCCGTCTTGATCAGCATGGTTGAGGAGGAGAAGTTACCGCCATTGGTTGGGGTGAAGATCTCGAAGTTGCCGAAATTGTTGGCCCTGAAATAATGCTGGTAGTTCTCGGCATAGGTCATGTTGCCTTGGATGTCCAGCTTGAACCCTTGTAACGGCTCGCAATTGACACGGTAGTTGAAGGTCTCGGTGCTTCTCTTGATGTAAGGATCGCTCAAGATGGAGTCGAGCGTCAGCCAGCCGCTGTTCACCGCCTTGTCGTAGATTTCTCCTGGGGCGCCGACAACGAAATCCCATCCGGGAGCCCATTCCCCGTTGCTCATGCCGAAATACTTCGGTTTTGGCATGAATCCCGGTAGGGTCTGCCCACCATTCAAGGAATAGGTGGCCGTGGCTCTCTTGACCAAAGTGAGGATTCTCAATGCACCGTCGAGGAGGAAGTTGCCTTTCAGCTCTTTATCGTCTTTGGATTTCACCGAAGTGCTGTCGGATTTCATGTCTTTATCCGTCTTCGACGCTTTTTTGTCGCTTTGGGACTTGTTGTTCCTCTTGGCAGGAGTGCTGAGCTTCTTCAGATAGGGGATGGAGTTGTAGATCTTGGTGAAGTCGAGGGTTGCGTTGCCTTGGATGGTGTTCGAGTTCTCAATGGTGTTGCCCAACCGGTCTTGGATGGATTGTGCCGAAGCGGTCCAGAAATACTGGCCTTGATAACTTGCCGTGGCAGTAACCCAATTCAACAGCGGAAGCTTGTTGATGGGAATGGTGTAGTTGACATTGACGTTCTGGTTGAACCGTGACATCGTACCCAAGTTGCGCAACTCGCGTTTGACGGTGTCCTGGTAGAGTTGCCATTCCTCAGTGCCTTTGTCGGGGTTGCCGGCAGGTTCGTACACATAGGCTTGGGCTTGTGCGGCATATTCAAGGCTCAATCCCTTGGTCAGGTCATATCTGAATTGGAAATTGCGGTTCCAATCCCATTGCTTGGAATAAGTTGGGTTGATGATGATCTCGCCGCCACTCTTGTTGCGCATCAACTTTTCAGAATAGAAGCGATTCATCTCAGTGTTGAACGAGATGCTCTTGGGCATGTAGTAGAAGTTGATGTCCTTGATCAAGGCGAGATAGGACTTTGAAGCCCATTTTGCCTTGGAGAAAGGTGCAACGTTCTTCGGGTTGTTCACGAAGTTGTAACCCAAACTACCTCGGTAGGTCTTTTGGTTGAAATATTGGATGTCGGTGTTTTCCTGGTTGGTTTCGCTGTAGGAGAACGAGAAGTTGAAGTTCTCGATGTCATAGATGTGGACGGTGGGCATGTTGCCACGTCCCAAGCCTCTGTTGGGATCTCTGGTGTTGCCCGTTGACTCTTCCTTGTTGCCCTCACTGCGCCTGTTGCGATTTCTCGTGGTACGCTCCTTCCTGACATTCATCAAATTGATGTTCTTGTATTGGGTCATGTTGTGCACGATGGAAGTCAGGGAGTCTCTTTCCCTCGGGGTGTTCATGATGGATAGTGCATCGCTGAGCTTGACATCGGGATCGTAAGGATTGTACAACGGGGTGGTCACGTTCTTTCCGTAATCCACGTGGAGCGGAAGCTTAAGTCCGCTGTTTTCAACGAATTTACCAAGCTCAAGATCGGTTGAAACGTTGAATTGTGAATTGGCCTCGAAGGTGTTGTCGATAATGTCGCTGTCGAGCGCTCCGAATCCGCCTGAACGGTAGGATCCACTAACCACGACGCGTCCTAAGTCGGCCAACGTGGCTTCCACGCGTCCCGTTCCGGCATAGCCTCCATTGCTGCTCAAGTCGGTGAGACGAAGCTCGTTGATCCAGATGACGGCGCTCTTGTTCTCGCCATCGTCGTTGTTGTTGTCGAGGCTCTGCCGTTTGGGGTTCCTGATACCGATCATGATGGCCTCCACATCGCTGATACTCGGGTTACCGATGACCTTGATGGTATGGTAGTAATCCTTGCCGTTCACATGGCCTTTCTTGAAGCGCTCGGAATAGATGAAATTCAACCTGACATTGCTGCCGGGCTGGTTCATGGCGGCGTTGCGGTTGGTCTTCACGGTCACGAGGTCTTCCAAGAGGATCTCGATATTGTTGATTTCAGGCCAGATGCCTCCGTTCTCGTCTCCCTTGTAGGTGTAAGGCGTTCCCCAAGGCGTCACTTGCAACGGGATCTCGTATTCGTAGTAGTTTTCCGTGAAGTCCGTACCGATACGCATGAACACAGTAAGATCTTGGTCGTTGAGCACTTGGTCTTCCTTGGCTTGTTCGGCATGGACGAACATCTTGAGGTATTTGTATTGCCTCAAGTCGAAGTCAGCGGTCTTGTAGATGGCCCTGCCGTCGCCGTCAACTAAGTTCTGCACGGTCATCTGCAATGCCTGTTCGTTGAGTTTGGTAACGGCGGTGGCGCCTACCAGTTGCTCCTGCACGATTCCAGGAGGAATGACGTACGGGACGGGCGAACGGCGGCCGTTTTCCTCGATGTTCACCGCGGAAATGTCCATGGTGGTGCCGTTGGCGATATCGTTAGGCTGGTATTCGCCAGGAGCCTGGATGCTCTGGGTGTAGGTTCTCCATTCTCCCTTGACGAGGTTGAGGGTGGCGAAACGCAACACAACGGGTCTCTGGAAGCCTCTGACGAACATTCTCATGAAACGGATGGAGGAGAAGTCCTCGATGCTGCCGATAACCCTGTCGGGTTGCCTGACGGGGATCCTGAACTGGTACCATTTCACGCTGCCGGTCTGGCCGTTGGCCAACATGATGCCGCTGGCCTCATAGATGTCGGCGATGTGGTTTTGTCCGACCTCCATCTTGTTGGGATCCAACTCGATTTCATATTGGTAATAGCGCTCGGATTCGCTCAAGGTGTTGTCGGAGTTGATGTCTTCGCCATCGGGCAGGGTGGTGTTGCTGGTGGAATAGTTCTCCTCGCGCTGGTTCTCCGAAGGAGAGTTGCCTTCCGTGCCGTTGTAGTATTTGTATCTTTCGATGATGCTGCTGTGAAGCTCATCGTTGTTCCAATCGGAGCTCCTGAAGTGATGGTAGTTGTCGCTTGACGGGTCTTCCAGTGCCTTCTGGTAGGCTGCCGAGCCCTCGCCATATTGGCTTCGGATCACACTCAGGTAGTTGCTTTCGAAGAAACTGCGCTCATCCACATCGCGAAGACCGTCGTAACCGACGTCCTGGAACTGACGGGCATCGGGATTGGTGCTGAACGTGCCCACCAAGTCCTGCATGGTGGGGATGCGGCCCCACATCGTGGTGTCAACATTGACAATCTGTTCGTTTTCTGGCATGCCGTTCTCGTAATACTTGCGGCCGTCGCGGAGCACATCCTCGGAGATGTCACCGAGGTTGAAATAGAGCTTGCCGGGATTGTTCTGGTATTCTGGATCGGCAAAAGGATCCATCATCCAGAACTCGATGTATTCGATGTTGGTGGCCTCGAAATCGGTGGTCTCCATCTTTCTCATAATACCTGCCCAGCGTGACTGCGGATCGTACAGTTCGCCGTCTTCATCCACACCTGCTGAATATTGGCTTGGCATCACGTCGTAGTTGTATGGACCCCTGTCGGTTGGGAAGAAAGCAAGGTTGAGCACCGAGATGTTGGTGGGAGTACCCGCGACGATGTCCTTGGTGGGGAAGATCTCGGTTTCCAACACCTGTCTAACACTATGTCTTGACAATTCGTCGCTGGTGATGTTCTTAGGCCTGATGGTGGTGCTACGATCGTAGAACACGTTCTGGTCGATGGTGTACCAAGAGAGCTTTGCCCTGTTCTTGCCATACGACAGACCAGTATTGGGCGATGCTTCAGGGAAGAGGTCGGTTTGGTGCTGCGGCGTACTGGCCAGATGCCATTGGTTGAACAGCCTCAAGTCGATGGTGGACTTGGCACCCTCGAAATCGTCGATGTAAGAGGTGCCTCGTTCGCTGACCGATTTCGACAAGCCGGGAATGAACCGTGCAAATTCCCCGTCGAAACGAATCCTTGACGGGGCTTTGGTGCTGATGCCGGGAAGCTTGTCGATGAAGTTGGTGAGCCAACGCACTTCGGAAGCATAGCTCATGTCGAAACCATAGATGGTGTTGGCGATGGCCTCTTCACCATAGCTGATCTTTTGGGTGTAGGACTTCTCGCCAAGATAGAGTACGGTACCGCCGACACGGAAGTCTCTGTCGAATTCATGTTCGATGCGCGTCCCGAGGAAGGTCTTCTTCAAGGCGCTGAAGCCCGAGTTGCTCTCCAACGAGATGTTGATCGGGGTGCCTGAATTCAAGATGCCTTCGTTGATGATGGAGACACGTCCCAAGGTGTAATCGACGGTGTAGTCGACATTCTCGACCAACGTTCTGCCGCCGGCAGTCACGGTGACCGAGCCTTGGGCCACGTTCATGGCGTTCAAGCTGATCTCACTGCCCGATTGCGAGGAATAATAGCCTTGCAATGTGAACTTGTTCTTCTCGGAGAACTGTTCGGCGGAGGTCTTTGTCATGGTGTATAACGAGTCGTAGGCGTACTTGTTGGCCAGTTCGGCATTCTCGGAGAAGACTTGTCGCAAGTGGCTTCCGAACGGCTCCAATACAGGGAAGTAGATGCGGCCTGTGGCGGCGTTGATGGTACCGCCTGTGGTCTGCGCCCCGTTGATGAAGTCGAACACGCCATCACCGCCAGGGATGGGGTTGTTCTGCTGGGTCAAATTATCGAGCCCGAGCAGATGCAACAGGGAAACACCTTTCACATTGGCGGGTCCTTCCGTGAAATATCCCATCGGGGTGCTGTTGGAGTTGCCGTTGTAGAAGATGTTGAGCATGAAGTCGTTGGAACTGATCTGATACGCCTTGATGTTATAGACGTTCTTCATCATCAGGTTCCAAATCGGCATGGAGGTGTTCACCGTAGTGCCCCGCAGCAATTTGGCAACCAGCACCTGGGGTGTGTTGATGCCTTGGTCGGAGAACTCACCCACTTGATAGACCTGGTCGCTGCCGACGATGGTGTATTGGTAGGCGACGGCCAAGGTTTGGTTGGAGTTGAGGTTGATGTTCAAGGAGATGAAACCCAACTTGGAGTTCAGCGAGTATTCGGAGCTGCTCAAGCGGCGGGCATTTTCAACCTTTTCGAAATCACGGCCCGAAACCATGTAGCCTTGCTTGCCAATTCTCAACGGGTCGCCCGACATGTAGTTGGTCACCGAGCTGATGCTGCGGATTTGGGTGGTGTCGATGCGTGAGAGCATGTTGTTGGCACCGTTGCGTGGATAGATGGTGGCTGTATTGGCGGGTGTGATTTCGTTGTTGTAGATCCATGCATTTTTTCCTTCGCCCAAGTCGGTAAGTGCCAAGATGTTACGGGTGTCTTGGGTGGAGGTGTTCGTGTTGGTCACCCAGACCTCGATCTTGGTGATGTTGATGCTTGAGGTTACCGTCGGCAGCGTGGAGAGGGCGGCTTCATACTGGTCCCTGAAGTATTGGCTCAGGAAGAAGTGGCGGTTCTCTTCGTAGTCGAGGCAGCTGATGTTGAATTCGCTGGTTTGCGCACCGCCTTGCACGGCGAAATTCCTGGATTCGCTCTCCTGATAGGACACCACGGAGGTGATCGAGGTGTTTCCGAATTTCAGTTTCGACTTCAAGCCGAACAACCGTTGCGTACCCGTGATCAGGGTGCTGTTCAACGGGAAGCTGACGTCGCCGGCCTCGAGCAGCTGGATGATCTCGTCTTCCTTGCCTTCGTATTTCAACTTCATCAGGTCTTCGTAATTGAAGGTGGCCTTGGTATTCTTGTTGATGTTGAAGTTGATTTTGTCGCCGATCTTGGCGATGACGTTCAGCTGGATATCTTGGTCGAAATCGAAATTGGTGGTCGTTTGTCGGGTCAGTTGCGGGTCGCCGCGGTAGTTGTGCTTGATGCCGAAAGTCAGGTCAACGGAGCCTTGGGGACGGATGTCGATGGTGTTGCTTCCGAAGATGAGGTCGAAAGCCTCACCGCCGATGTACAGCGGCGGGATGATGGAGTTGCCGTCGGTGGTGGAGCGTGAGTTCTGCATGCGGCGGTCACGCCAGTATTCCATCACGCCTTGGCGGTTCTTGTAGTTATAGTAGTCCTTCTGCGACATGGTGGTCGGCGTGGTGTATTCAAAGTCGCCGATTTTGTGCTTGAAGGTGTATTGGCCGGTGATGGGGTCGTAGAAAACCTCATGGGTGATGTTGGAAGGATCACTGAGATAGAGCGGCGACTGGTTGTACAGTTGCTGCATCGGATCTCCATGGTCCTGGGGAATGGGATAGATCAGCTGTTGATTCTGTTGGGGTTGTTGGGCGAATCCCGGAATCAGGATGGCCAACAGGAAAAGCAGGATGATATGTCGTTTCATGCGGTTCATAGTAACTTGAGGGCTTCACGGATCAAAACCTCCACGGAAGCGTCAGGCGTTTGTTTTAATAATTTGTCGAGAGCCTTGTTGGCGGCGTTCTTGCTGAAGCCTAATATCACCAAGGCCGACAACGCCTCGTTCTTGAGGGTGTTGTCAACGGCTCCCACGATCTCTTCGGTGTAGTCGGTTTTCTTCACCTTGTCTTTCAGGTCCACGACAAGACGCTGTGCCGTCTTGCTGCCGATGCCCTTCACGGCTTGGATGGTCCGGATGTCCTCGTTGGCAATGGCGGTGCTGAGCTCGTTGACCGTCAGCGAGGAAAGGATGAGTCGGGCCGTGTTGCAACCGACGCCGCTGACAGTGATCAGCATCTCGAACATGTCGCGTTCCTTCGCGGTGTAGAAACCAAACAGGTTGTGAGCGTCCTCAAGCACTTGGAGATGGGTGAACAACTTCACTTCCTGTTGCTCGCCGATGGCCGTGAAAGTGTTGAGCGTGATGTTGATGAAATAACCCACGCCATGGTTGTCGAGAATGGCGTATGCCGGTGTTATCTCCGCTATTTTTCCAGAAATGAAAGCGTACATGAGGCTCACAATAGATTGAATCTGCAAAGATAGTAAACTGGCCTTAAATACAGCGTGTTTTTTTTGAAGAATAAAGCTTTTTTTTCAATTTTTTTTGTTTAGTTTTGCATCGCAAAATAAAACGGGGGGATAGGTTATGATCAACAGTCTCAAAATAGGCAATATCACATGGCGCCATCTGAACAACCCGAGCGAGGAGGATTTTGAGTTTCTCTTGGACCGTTTCCATTTCCACCCCTTGGATATCGAAGACTGTAAGTCGGTCAACCAACGCCCCAAGATCGATATCTACGACGACTACTATTTCCTTATCCTGCATTTCCCCAACTTCGATCGCCAGAACAAGTTCGTGAAGATCAAGGAAGTGAAACTCTTCTGGGGTCAGGACTACATTATCTCCATTGAGAAAAATCCTTGGGGCGTGTCGCAACTCTTCAATGAGTATGAGGAAAGGCTTCAAAACGAGGAGGATGTCAGCATCGAAAGCTCCGACAAGCTGCTGTACCGCATCCTTGAGAAGCTGATTACCGAGTCTGTCTATCTCCTTCGAAAGGTGGGCCTTGACGTGGAGTTGATCAACCGCGAGCTGCTCCAGGAAAAGCAAGTCAAGATCATCGAACGCATCTCGGTCACCCGTAAGAACCTGATCCTGATCAACACCATCTTCAAGCCGCAGTTGCGTCTCTTCCAGATGTTCGAAAACGGCAAGATCAAAGGCTTTACCGAGGATGTGGAGTACATGGAAGACTACTGGGGCAACATCTTGGACTACTACCAGAAGGTATGGGATATGACCGAGGACTACGAAGAGTTGATCGAGGGCCTGTCGCAAACTTTCGACTCGATGCAGACCAACAAGACGAACGAAACGATGAAGATCCTCACCATCATTTCGTCCATCATCCTGCCTTTGACCTTCATCACCGGTCTCTACGGAATGAACGTCTATCTGCCCTTCCAGGAAAAGAAATGGGCATTCTACGGACTGCTCGGTGTGATGGTCGTCGTGGCAGCCGTGTTCATCTATATCTTCAAACGGAGAAAATGGATGTGATTCGATGCATGATGGCATCGGTGGCACCCAGCTGGGATGCCAGATAATCCTTGCAAATTCTTGATGCTTCCTGACAAAACGCCTCGTCGTGGATGAGACGGTCGAAGATGCTATCCAAGGCCTCTTGGCTTTCCACTGGGAAAGCACCACCCAATCCCACCAGATCGACGGCTTCCTTGAAGCTCTTGTATTTCGGTCCGAACACCACGGGACAACCGAAAGTGACAGGCTCCTGGATGTTGTGTATGTTGACGCCGAAGCCGCCGCCGATATAGACGAAACGTGCGTATTGGTAGAGCTGCGAAAGGATGCCGATGGTGTTGAGCACCAGCACTTGGCTCCTCTTTTCGGGATGGAAATCGGAATAGAGTTGGTGGTTGTTCAGGTGTTCAGTGATTTGCTGGATATGCTTTTCACTGATATCGTGTGGGGCGATGATCATACAGTAATTCTCGGGAAGCCGTGAGAGGTAAGGGATGAGCAACTTCTCATCGGGTGGCCACGAACTGCCGGCGATAATGCATTGCCGACCTTGGATGAAGGCCTCTATCTCGGGGAAGGGCTTGGCTTGCTTGGCAATGGCAGCCACGCGGTCGAAACGGGTGTCGCCGCATTGGGTGACGTTGTTGAAGCCGATGCCCTTCAAGAGTTCCAAAGTGGTGTCGTCCTGCACGAAGAAATGGGTCACATGCTGTAGCTGCTTGCGGAACCAGCCGCCGTACCATTTGAAGAAATACTGTCTGGGCTTGAGAATCAAGGAGATATAATAGAGTGGAATCCCTTGCTCATGGAGTGCCGACATGTAGTTGAACCAAAACTCGTATTTGATGAAAAAAGCGGCAACGAATCGGTGCCTTTTTACCCAGTAACGGGCGTTTTTCATGGTGTCGATAGGGAGGTAAAGCACCTCGTCCGCCAAGGGATAATCCTTCCTGATCTCATATCCCGAAGGGGAAAAGAAAGTCAACGAAATCTTGATTTCGGGATGCGTTTGCTTGATGGCTTCGATCAAAGGACGTCCTTGTTCGAATTCACCCAACGAGGCGGCATGGAACCACACCCAGCGGTCTTGGCCAGTGCCAGGCTCCGGCATTTTCTTTCTACCTTGGACCCACAACTTCGCCTTCGCGTTGCCAAACAGGGCAGCGATCCTTACGGCAAGGGCATAGGCGCGTATCGCCAGGGTGTAGCATGCATGCATGATATCAATAATAGTAGTACTCTTCAGGTTGGCGCTGGTAGGTGGGGATCATCCAGCTGAGTCTGATGCCATAGTAGAAGTCGTTGAAACGCTTGGTCTTGTCATTGTACCCCATAATCTGGGGATTCCCGTTTTCGTCATAGAACACCCTGAAATCATAGTCCCTTAGGTTCCTGGTCCGTGCATAGGTCGCTTCCAACGAAACCGAGAAATTCAAGATTCTGGAGTTGCTCATGACCAAATAGCCGGTCTCGCCGTGCAAAGCCCATCCGCCACGCATACGGTCGTAGCCGTATTGGTAGTCGTCTAACAGGGGATAGGGTGGGTTTTGTGATTCAATTTGGTAGTCGATGCGGATACGATTGCGCAAGTAGCCGATGCCGGCTTGGACGAAAAAGCCGCTATTGGGGTTGGGCTTGAAGGCGAACAGCTTGCCAATCTTGGCCTGGAAATGCATTCCGCGTTGGAAAAAAGCCAAGGAAGAGGGTAGCCCGCCACCTCCAATGACCTCACCATAGACGGTAGTGATGCTCTCGCCCAGATTGTCGATTCTTGATCCCTTGATTTGGTTGCCGAAGACGAAGTTTCCGTTGGCGGTCAAGAGCCAGTTGCTCTCGCTTTTGAAGATGACACTGCCTCCGACGGTGTTTGTGAAACCATAGTCGGTCTTGGTGTCAAAGGCAGGAAACAACGCCCCATAGGTTACTTCAAACATGGCGGTGGGGATGGCTTCTTTCTCGATGTTGCGTGCATTTTGGCCGATCGACAACGAGACCAGCATTAAGGAAAAGAGTATGGTAAAGACGGTTTTTTTCATGCCTTGGAATGTTGATTGGGGATGCAAACTTAACGAATTTCATAATAACTTATTACCTTTGCAGCGTTTTTTATTTTTCGTCATGGACACTGAACAATACAATATAGTCACTTTACCCAACGGCATCCGACTGTTGCATCGGCAGAAAAAGGGAGAGATTGCCCATCTGGTGCTGGTGGTGGGCACGGGGTCGCGCGATGAGCGGGATTTCGAGAACGGCATGGCCCATTTCATTGAGCATACCATCTTCAAAGGCACCCAAAACCGCAAGCCTTACCATATCTTGAGTTGCCTCGACAATGTGGGGGGCGACCTGAACGCCTTTACCACCAAGGAAGAGACCTGCCTGCAAGCCTCTTTTCTGAAGGTGTATTACAAACGCGCCATGGACCTGCTGTCCGACATCGCTTTCCAGGCCACTTTTCCGGAACATGAGCTGGATAAAGAGAAAGAGGTGGTGCTGGATGAGATCAATTCCTACCTCGACATGCCGTCGGAGGAGATCTACGACGTGTTTGAGGAAACCATGTTCAAGGATCATCCCTTGGGAAGGAATATCTTGGGTACCAGCCAGTTGGTAAAAGGCTTTCGCCGTGAGGACATCCTGAACTTCATGTCGGCCAACTACAGCACCGATTCCATGGTGCTGGCCACCATCGGCGACATCAGCTTCAAGGACTTTGAGAAGATGGCGATGTGCTTCTTCGGTAGCCGTCCTGCGCATCTTGTTCCAAACCGTCGGAAGCCTTTCCAGTCCTACACTCCCACCAAAGTGGAGATGGAACGCAACAACCATCTTAGCCATTGTATGATTGGGGGTTTGGCGCCTGAGTTCAACCACGCCAAGAAACGTACCATGGTGCTGCTGAACAACATCTTAGGCGGTCCGGCCATGAACTCCCGACTCAGTCTGAACATCCGCGAGAAGTATGGCTTCGCCTATACCATCGAGTCGCAATACAACGCCTATTCCGATGTGGGCCTGTTCAATGTGTATATGGGTGTGGACCCCGATGCCTTGGAAAAGGCTGTCAATTTGGTTTATAAGGAATTGGACAAGCTTCGGAACCAGAAGATGGGTACCATGCAGCTGCACCATGCCAAGCAACAGCTTATTGGGCAGTTGGCTCTTGGACGCGAGTCGGGGATGAGTGAACTGCTGGCCATCACACGGTCCATGCTGATGAACGAGCCGGTGGAAACGGTACCCGATATCATCCACACCATTGAGGTAATCACCGCGGAAGACTTGATGGAACAAGCCAACGAAGTGTTTGCCCACGAGAAGCTTTCCACCTTGATTTTCCGTGCGCCCAAGCCATGACCGATCTCACCTACGCCATCGAGGAATACCTGGAGCAACACACCACACCGATGGATGAGGTGCTGGAATCGCTGTATCGTGAGACGCATCTCCATGCCATGAATCCTCGGATGGCGTCAGGTCCAGTGCAAGGACGCTTCCTGCAATTGCTCTGTCAGTTGATGCATCCGGCAAAGGTGCTCGAAATAGGGACCTTCACGGGTTTTTCCACCATCTGCATGGCGCGTGGTATGGCCTCGGATGGCTTGTTGACTACCATCGAGGCCAATGAGGAATACGAGGGCATCATCCGAAAGTACCTCGAGAAGGCTGGCGTTTCAGAGCGTGTGCAGCTGGTCATCGGCGACGCCAAGGCGGTGATCCCGACTTTAGAAGGTGGGTTTGACTTGGTTTTCTTGGATGCCGACAAAGCCAGTTATCCCATTTATTACGATTTGGTGATGGATAAGCTTGATCCAGGAGGATTGCTTTTAGCAGATAACGTGTTATGGGAAGGCAAAGTGCTGAATGCAGACACCAAGGAGCGTGACACGCAAGCCATCCGTGCGTTTAACGACAAAGTCCAGAACGATCCCCGTGTGGAGAACGTGTTGTTGCCGTTGCGTGACGGGTTGATGATGGTAAGGAAAAACCGATAGAGCTTCCCTCGGGATGCTGCTTCCCGTAGGGAAGCCCTGTCGGTAGGAATTAATTGGTTTTGAAATTGTAGCGAACCTCTTTCAGCTCGGCGTTGGCCTTGGTGATCTTGTTCTTCAGTCCTTCCTTGTATGCCTTGACTTTCTTGGCGATGCCTTCATCCGACAAAGCCAACATCTCGGTGGCGAGGATGGCGGCGTTAAGTGCCCCGTTGACACCCACCGTGGCCACAGGGATCCCGGGAGGCATCTGGATGATGGAAAGCATGGCGTCGAGACCGTCCAACATGCCTTTGACGGGAACACCAATCACAGGCAAAGTAGTGTTGGCGGCGATGACACCGGGCAAGGCGGCGGCCATGCCGGCGGCGGCGATGATGACTTTGATGCCGCGGCCTTCTGCCTCACGGGCGAATTGTTCCACCTCTTGAGGGGTGCGATGGGCACTCAAGGCGTTCATCTCAAACGGGATTTCCATCTCATCGAAATATTGGGCGGCTTTTTCCAAGACGGGAAGGTCGGAGGTGCTTCCCATGATGATGCTGACAATAGGGCTCATTTTGAAGTTGTTCAGTTGTTCAGTTGTTCAGTTGTTCAGTTGTTCAGTTGACCAGTGGCTTCCCATAGGGATGCGCTATCGGTAGCAAAAATAGTTTTTTTCCCGTTTCATCAATCATTGTTTTTTTTATTTTTGTGTTTCCAATCCTCAATAACATGAAAACGGTAAAAGTCTTAGACAAGGAGTTCTCCCTCTACATCCCACAAGAGAAAATCGAGAATGCCATACAAACGGTGGCAGATCAGCTGAACAAGGATATGGCCGACAAGAATCCACTTTTTCTCGTGGTGCTCAACGGCGCCTTCATGTTTGCCTCGGAGCTTTTCAAGCGGTTGACCATTCCTTGTGAAATCTCATTCGTGAAGCTTTCTTCCTACGCAGGCACCGAAACCACCAATGTGGTGCGTGAACTCATTGGCCTCGACCATTCATTAGTGGGCCGCAATGTGGTGGTGGTGGAGGACATCGTTGACACAGGCCATACCATGAAATACACCCTTGAGAAACTCCGCAACCTCCGTGCTACGGATGTCCGTATCGCCACGTTGTTTTTCAAGCCGAACTCCTTCCAGTACGATTATCCCATCAACTATAAGGCGATGGATATTGATAATGAGTTCATCGTAGGCTACGGCCTCGACTACGATCAGCAAGGCCGCAACTTGCCGGATATTTATAAGGTAATCTAAAGTTGGAGGCTAAGGTTTCACTACTTTGTCAATATAAGTGTTACCATCGGCCATGACGACGCGTAACGAGTAAGTGCCCGAGGGTAAGCCTTCCATGTCGATGTTTTCCAAGTTCTTTCGTTGGGTAAGGAGCAGTCGGCCTTGAAGGTCGTAAAGCTCCACTTGGTCGGGGGAAACGTCGGGGGAAAACTCAAGATGAAGTTGGTCGTCAACCGGGTTGGGATAACAGCAGAAAGGCTTGAGCAGGGGCTCACTTTCTGGGACAGAGCAATAGCCATCGGAAGTGATCTTCAGCACGTATGGATACGGGTCGTAATAGTGTGAAGGGGAGGGATGGCCCACCCCCGAAAGGAGACAGCCCCCGTCGCTGGTCAAAGAGAAACCCGTGGCTACATGGTATTCGCTCTCTCCGCCATACCATCTCCTCCATTTCAGGTTTAGGTCGGCATCGAGCTTGCATATCACGTTTTGTTGCGGCCCTCCGGTTCCCCCTTTGTATGTTGTGTAGCAGAAAAACACTTCGTTGTCACGCCCCAGTACAGGATTCCATGTATAGAGAATTTCATGTTTGTCTTTTCCATTGAAGACATCGAAAAAGGCATGGCCAATGAGGTTGAAACCGGCATCCATTTTCCATACTGCAACTCCATCTTGGGTGGTGGTGCCGTAATATGGGTAACCTTTCACTATGGTTGGCAACAGGAATACGCTTTCCGAAATCCGTTCTGGAACCGAATAGGCATGTGCGTCCACCACACCCCAGACAAGCGAATCGACCCCGTTCTCGTAAATCAAAGAAGCTTCACTTGACGACCCATTCGTAAAGCAAAACTTTCTTTCCGAAACAAAATCCCGACTGACTTCACAATAATACAAGTAATTGCATGGAGGCGTACCTTCTCTAAAACTGATGACCATGTTATAATGGTCGTCGTTTAGGGAAAAATCGTATATTTCCGCATAAGGATCATCAAATCCATCATCGAAAACGACGATTTTATCACCTTGTGCAGTCACCCTCACATACATCAGTCCAGAGGTGTCGTCCCATCTGACGGCAAGGCAGGCAAAGCATAGGCTGCCGTCTTCCTCCATCAGAAAACGGGGAGGAAGACGATGCCAATAATTCTTAACCTCTGCCGACAAGTCAACGACGACCACTTCGTTGGGATCGTAGTTAAGGTCGTCATCGAATTTTACGATATGAAACACATTGCCGATTTCCGTATAGCCGTTGTACGACTCGGCAATGGCTATGTGATGCGAGGGATCGCCAGGGATGTCGAGCAAACCGCTGATCCATGTCCACTCATACTCCCCGCCTGAAGTCTCCAGCTCGTAGGTCATCTCCTTCACCACCTCGCCTTCCGTGGAGAGCTTGAGCACCATGCACTTGCCGGGGACAACCAGAAAATGTCCGTCTGAAGTTTCACCGCAAAATGAAAAGGTAATGTCCATGGAATAGTCGAGCAGCTCTTCAAATGCGGATTCTTGAGGGAAAACACTATTTAATACACAAGAGAAAAACAACCCGACCAACAATGCTTTAACCTGGTTTTTCATATAGATACCGTTTAATTATTCGGCAGTGGGGTATAGTGTACTTCGGCAATAGTGTAATTGAGGAAAGCTTCCTTGTTTTGATTCGGTTCTTTCCAATAAGAATGCTCGTCAAGCAAAAATTCCACAAGAGAATTGTAATATTGGGATTCTAAATCAGCCATGTCGTTTTCAATGGCACTGAGATAGTAATTCATCTCGGATGGCGCAAAACGATCATAGCGTTGGTTTATCCATTCTAAAATTTGCCTTAATCTTACTCTTGTTGTTTCGTTATTTTCAAAATTACCTGTTCCATTGCTTTTTTGTATCACATTAATATTCAATCTAATAGTTTTAATAGGTGGGACATGTAAAGGTTTAGATATATCCATATCTGGAATATACTGATTTAGATTTCCATAATACTCAATGCAAGTATCATTTAAATATAAGTCTTCATGACAATGGTTAAGACCTTCGCTTAGAATTGAATCTCCAAGATGAATTATTGTGTCTATGTCACACCGAAACTGGTATTGTGCAAATGCCTGAAGAAGATTCAAAGTACATAATGCGACAATAATTGAAAATCTTTTCATTTAATTTTTAATAATCAACGATCGTTTTGTGCTTTCATAATCTTGTATTGAAACAATATACATTCCTTTTGGGAAACAGCTCATATCAACTTTTTTTTCTTCATTCTCCATGTTGTCATGGAACACTATTCTCCCCATCAAATCATAGATTTCAATTATCGCTTCTCGATGAAATGTTTTTTTAATAGTAACATCTCCTCGAGTGGGGTTTGGATAAACGAAAACACTTGTACATTCTTCGATCTCTGGAATATTGCCCCAGTAATCTATCACACATTCGTCATAAGCAGGATTGTCCCAAAACAAATCCCCACCCTCATAATAGCAAAGCATTTCGGTGGTCATTGGATAATAAAATGGACTGACGGGATTGTTCTTGGTTCCGCTGAATGGAAACCCCAACTCACTCCCCATTCCCTCGACCCAAATTTCAGTCAACTCGTTGTCTGTTTCGTAATGAAGGTGAAACACACGCCTGTTATTTCCGTTCATCGTTGTGTCCGTAATGGCATCCAGCACCAAACCTATTTCTAAATCTCCTTGCTGCACATAAGCAACATCACCAATACTTATATTCCAATCATATAGAAGATGCTCTTCTTGAGGTTGTTGCATACTGTTAAGCTCTCTAATAAAAACCTTCCCGTCGTTTTCTCGATACAAACCGTATAGCGCACCCATAATATCACCGCTGTCCACATATAGCAGTTTATAAACGTTTCCGGCATATTGCGTAAAGTGATTATCGGCATGGAAGATTAGAGTACAACTTTTTGCAGGGGAAGACGAGGTCGGGATAGAATATACATTCCATTGTTGTCCATATTTATAGACAATCGGCTGAGCCTTCACCGAGGCCGCGACAGAGAAAAACAATAAGATAAGGAATGCTTTTGTAATAATGTGTTTCATAATTTCTTTAAATGTGTTTCATTGTTTAACCACCTTTTCGGAATAAGTATTGCCGTCATGCATGACGACACGCAGCGAGTAAGTGCCCGAGGGCAAGCCTTCCATGTTGATGCTTTCCAAGTTCTTTCGTTGGGTGAAGAGCAGTCGGCCTTGAAGGTCGTAAAGTTCCACTTGGTCAGGTGAGACATCGGGGGAAAAGTGAATGCTCAATTGGTCGCTTACGGGATTAGGGAAGAGGCAATAGGGACGGACGACACCCTCAGTCTCAGAAACGCTCACGCCATCGTCGTCAAACACCAGCATGAACAGGCCTGATAGATAGGGATTGCCAGAATACCTTTCAAACATATCGCCATATAAACACATGCCACCTCCATCAAGAACAATCATTCCAAACGGTTCGGGAGAAAAAACTGGATGTGTGTAATATCGCTCATAGATGACATTCAGGTCTTTGTCCAATTTTGCAATGCAACAGATTTCCTGACCACAAGCCACCCATAAAGTGCCAGCCGCAAAATAAAGGTTTCCGTCATGGTCGTTTTTCAAATCAATTCCATAGTAGTAATTGTAACTTCCGGTTGCGGAAACTAACACGGGTGAGAACCATGTTTTCAACACATTGCCGTTTACATCGCATTGGGCAACTCCGATGCTGCCCATCTGATTGGAGTGTTTTTTTTGTTCCTGCATGACAACTACGCCCTCCTCTCCAAAATTGACCATTCCACAGGTTCCTGTGGGAGCAAACATTTTTGGTCGATCAGGGAGATTGAAAACGCTCAGAATATTGAAAAGCGAGTCGAGCTCAAAGCATTTGAAAGCCTCGTCTTCAAGACGACCGTAGAAAGCATATTTTCGTGGAGACTCGCTGATTTGCCTCAAACCACAGGGTTCCCAATACATAAGGCTGGTAATCGGGACAATGGAATCCGGATAGACTTTCTCGCATTTTATGGTGCCATCAAGTCCGATCCGAGCGAAATGGGACTCGTGTCTCGGCCAAATGTTATATTCTGTGATGATGTCATTATTGCTGTCAAGTAAAAAAGAGGCGTTCATGCCATTTGTTGCAACAATTGTATCAGAGAGTGGAACGATGAGCTTCTCTGCACTGAAATTGAGATTGTCGTCAAAGAATGTAATGCTCAGGTCGGTACGCTGGTTAAGTGTATCCATGTTATATTCAACCAAAACGTTAGTGCGTTCCAATAGGGTGTCGCTACAGGGATGGAGGTGTGCCAAAAGCTTGGAACGCACGTTGTCGTCCTCGACGAAAAGCGAGTCCACGATTGTCGCTCCATGTCGGGTGATCTTGTAATATTTGCATCCGTATGGTTTTACTGGCATCGAGCTGGGCCATGGTGTAAGAGAGTCAACGATTGCCCTGCATAGCAGGGATCCGTCTTCAAGCTGGATGACATATTCGCCAACCGTATAAAAAGGTCCTGACAGATGGTTGATGATAGAGTCGCAGTGCTGGGCGTGAGACACGCCCGGCACTGCGATAAGCCACCATAACAACAGCACATGAACCAATTGGAAGATTTTTCTCATGATTCGATTATGTTTGGTCGAATGCAAAAATATATTCAGAAATAACACTTTAAAACCCTATTACGAACTATTTTGGCTAATCGTTATTCTAAATCATTGAAAATAAACAAATTACAATAGTATCTTTACGAACTATTTCAGTAAAATTACGAGCTTTTTACTGTTTTTTCGCAATAGCACTTGTCTTTCTTTTAACACTTGTGCGTAATTTGTCTATTGAATGGATACTTGTTTTAAGCAACAACGCCTCATCTTGTCGTGACACATTGAAATAGGACAGGATGATGTCTTTTTGTTCCATTTCAGTGAGTTCCGGATGTTGATCACGGATACGCTCCCTCTCATTTGGATGCAAGATATCAAAAACTTCCACCAAGGCTTCCCATGGATCCTTTTTGCCGAAAACGGTCGCTCTCAAATTGTCCAACAGCGCCTTGTCTTCTTTATTATCCATGACGATGGCGAGTTTTTGCATGGTTTGGCCCTGCCGCGCCAAAAGATCGGAATATTGACGGACGTAAAACAACGTGCGTTCTTTAGCCTCCATCTCCTGCTTTTGGATTCTTGCCAAACGTTTCTGCGAAACAACCAACAACAAAATAGCAAGTATGATGATCAAACTCATGAAAAGAATGGCGCGTTGACGAGCAACGATTTTCTCGCTCATCTCGTTACGGACGGTTTTGTAATCGTATTTCTGCTGTACCCGATAAATATTTTTTCCCTCAATTTCATTTTTTACTCTGTAAATATTTTGCAGTTCTTCTTTAATGAATTCCAACGCCTCTTGGTATTTATTTTGGCTTTCCATAAAATGGGATAGGGAACCGTAAGCAGATACTTTCGTTTCTTCCTTGATGGTTGTATCCGAAAGAAGTGCTTCCATTTGGTTGAAATAATAGGCCGCTGAATCCATTGCACCTATGGCCATAAAAGTGTTCCCGATGTTAAGTTGATTCAGTACCTTTTGCTGAGCATTCTTCGGTTCTATCATTTTCAAACAATCAAAAGCTTTGTCGTATTCGCCTCTTAACTTATTCAACACGGCATAATTGTTCAAGGCTTTTGTCCTAGCTAAACTGGAATTGCCCAATCCTGCATAGGTGAGGCTCAGCTCAAGGTTAAAGGCTGCACTATCGTATTCTTTGTTCATGATGTAGCAACACGCCATTGCGTTTCTGGCCATGGACTTTTCAACATAGTGTTGGCCAAAACCAGTTTCCGCTTTTCTATAACAGGTCAGCGCATCCTCGTGCATATAGTCTTTGTAAAGCATACTCCCCAACTGATATAGCGCACGAGCTAGTGCAAGCGTGTCGTGTGCCAAAGTGCCATAACGCTCCGCCTCCTTGAACGACTCCATGGCAGCAGCCTTGTCATAGTTTTTCTCGGCATAGCCGTTGTAGAGTGCGGCAAGCGCGGCCTTGTCGAATTGCTTTTTATCAGCAAAATAGGAAGCAGCCTCGGCAAGGTTGGGGATGAACAGCGCCGTATCGTTCTCACCTCCGCTATAGATGGAATCGGCCTGTTTCAAGGCATACTCCATGCGTTCCGACTTGCGGGGATAGGGATCACAAGCCGTAAATACAACGGCCACTATTAGCAATCCTATCAAATCTCTTCGTTTCACAATGCAAAATTACATAATTATTCCTATCTTTGTAACCTTAAAACAACATCATCACCATGCTTAACATCATCCTTTTTGGCCCTCCAGGGGCAGGCAAAGGGACCCAGTCGCAGTTCCTTCGCGAAAAGTATCAGTTAACCTATATCTCCACGGGTGAGATCCTTCGTGAGGAGATCGCCGCCGAAACGGAACTTGGCCTTCAGGTGAAGGGCATCATCAGCCAAGGAGGTCTGGTCTCTGACGAGATCGTCGCCGCCATCATCGAGAAGAAACTCTCCGAGAACATCAACTCTCCCGGCTTCCTCTTCGACGGCTATCCACGTACCGTGAAACAAGCCGAGATCCTCGACGAGATGATGAAGAAATATGGCATCGCCCTTACAGGTGTGCTGAGCCTCGAAGTGCCCGAGAACTTGTTGATCGAACGCATGCTCGAACGCGGCAAGGTCAGCGGTCGCGCCGACGACAACATCGACTCCATCAAACACCGATTTGTGGAATACGAAGCCAAGACCAAGCCGGTGTTAGCTTATTATGAAGGCACAGGCAAACTTCACCCCGTCAACGGCGTGGGCGAGATTCCCGAGATCTTCAAGAAGCTCTGCGAAATGATCGATGTTCTTTAACGTCATTGCGAGGAGCGTTAGCGACGAAGCAATCCAACTTGACCCGAAATGATGCTGGTTGGATTGCTTCGCTGCGCTCGCAATGACATATCACGAATGTTCCCAGCGAACTTCTCTCTTGAGGATGGACGGTGGATTGCCGCCAATGATTTGATCTTCGCCGCGGAAGGCCGACCGTAAGGCGGTGCCTGCGGCGAGAATCGTGTTATCCGGCAACTCGGCACCTTTCAGCAGCATGCACTTGCAGCCGATCCATACATGGTTGCCCACGACGATGGGACGGTCTTCGTTGATGCGTTCCCCTTCCTTGTTATAAATAGGATGTTCGTCAGTGTCCATCACCAACACATCCCAACTCACCAAGCAATGATTGCCGAAGCGGATGTCCTTGGCGCACACGATGGTGCTTTCCGCCGTAATGTTGAACCAGTCGCCCAACTCCAGCTTGCCTCTTACGGAAATCTTGCTGCCATGGCCGATGGAGGCCTTGCCCTTGAAATCCACCTCACCGCTCACTTGCCATATTGTCCGCGAACGCTTGCGGTCGTAATGCCCCACATCGCCGAACCCGATTTTGATACTGGCGGTCTCGGCATTTTCGGGGATCGTCACCTTGCCATGCAACTCCCTCAAATACACTCTTCGCGACACCATCACAGGGCACTTGATGGCCGTCTTGAAGGGGAAGTAATGAAGATTGAAACGCAACGTCTTGGGGATGGAGCAGAGGATATGCAGTTTGTCGCTGAAGGTCATGGCTTAAATTTTTGACAAAGGTAGCTATTTTTTATTAATTTTGCATCAAAGATCGTATCACTATGAAATTCAACCCTTACAACCATAGCGAAGCCGCCCTTGAAGAGCGCATCGCTCAGATCGTCAACATCGAGAAGAAACAAGGCAGTGAGAAAGAAGCCTTGAAGACCATTTTCCAAAGCATCGACTTCACCACCTTGGAGGCCTTTGACAATGAAGAGAAGATCAACGACTTCTGCGCCAAGGCGCTGGCATTCCCGAAACAGGCGCCACATCTCTCCGTGCCGGCCATCTGTATCTACAGCCCCTTCATTCGCCAAGCCAAGCGGCTATTGGCCGGAAGTGGCATCCGCGTGGCTACCGTAGCCTGCTGCTTCCCTTCAGGACAGATGCCCTTCGACCTCAAGGTGAAAGAGGTGGAATACTGTGTCAACGAAGGGGCCGATGAGGTGGACATGGTGATCTCAAGAGGTACGTTCCTCGCAGGTCGCTACGACGAGGTGTTCAATGAAATCAAGACCATCAAGGAGACTTGCGGTGACAAGGCACATCTGAAAGTCATCCTTGAAACGGGCGAACTGAAGACCGTGGAAAACATTCGCAAGGCAAGTGAGCTCGCCATCCTCGCAGGAGCCGACTTCATCAAGACTTCGACAGGCAAGGTGCCGGTAGCCGCTACTCCGTTGGCCGCCATCATTATGATCGATACCATCAAGGAATACTATGAAGCCACGGGCAAGAAAGTCGGCTTCAAGCCTGCCGGTGGCATGAAGACACCCGAAGATGCGCTCACCTATTATTATCTGGTGAAACATATCCTTGGCGACGAATGGCTTAACCCGACATTGTTTCGGGTGGGTACCAGCCGTTTGGCAAACTTGATTCTCGAAAGAATAGGGTAATTTGGATTCTGAATTATTCCTGGTCGTCGTCGTAGATGTCCTCGTTGTCTTCCAGCAGCAATTCAATATCGACAGGTGAGAGTTTCTTTGGAGGATTGATGACCTCGGCCGTAACGAAAGCCAAGCTGAACTTGGGTTTGATGAGACGGAGATATTTCTCGGCCTCCACACGGTTGCGGAAGTCGCCGACACGGAGTCTGTAATAGGGCTGCTCGTAGGATAGATAGACGGGAATCTCAGGAAAAGCACGCATGAAACTGTACTTCATGGATTCGGCATGGTCAACGGCATCGTTACCGATTTCCATGAAAATTTGGATGCGGAAGCCATTCATCGTATTGCTGACCGCATAGACTTCGTGTTGTCGCCTGATGAGCCGATCCACACGGCTGTCTTGATGGAGCTTGAGAGAACCTCTTTGTGCGAAGCCGCTGATCGTCAGCACGGAAAGCAAGATGAGCAACAAATATCTTCTCATTTTTTTCAAGTCTGATTTCAGGCTGCTAAATTACAACATTTTTTTATTAATTTTGTAGCCCTAGACAAAATGCGATGAATAGTAACCTCGATGCTACCGGTTCTCACCTCTCCAAGGCCGAAAAAGACTTGGAAAACGTCCTGCGTCCCGATGCATTCAGCAGCTTTGCCGGACAGGAGAAGGTGGTGGAGAACCTGCGTGTTTTTGTGAGGGCTGCCGCTCAACGTGGCGAGGCGCTTGACCATACCCTTCTATATGGCCCTCCGGGATTGGGCAAAACCACCTTGTCGCATATTATCGCCCACGAGTTGGGTGTCAATATGAAAATGACTTCGGGTCCCGTGCTCGACAAGCCTGGCAACTTGGCGGGACTGCTTACCAGCTTGGAGCCGAACGATGTACTGTTCATCGATGAGATCCACCGGCTTAGCCCGGTGGTGGAGGAGTACCTCTATTCTGCCATGGAGGACTATCGCATCGACATCATGATTGAGTCGGGCCCCAATGCCCGCAGCATCCAGATTGCCCTCAACCCGTTCACGCTGATCGGTGCCACTACTCGCTCTGGTCAGCTCACTGCGCCACTACGTTCGCGTTTCGGCATCAAACAACGTTTGGAGTATTATGACGCCAAGACGCTTTCGCGCATCGTGAAACGTTCCGCAAGCATCTTGCAAGTGCCTATCGATGACGCGGCCGCTTACGAGATTGCCCGCCGTAGCCGTGGTACGCCTCGTATAGCCAACTTGCTGCTGCGTCGCATTCGTGACTTTGCCCAAATCAAAGGAGATGGGAACATCAACGTGGAGATTGCCCGTTTCGGTTTGTCCGCACTCAATGTGGATGAGCATGGCCTTGACGATATGGATAACAGGATTCTCAATACCATTATCGATAAATTCAAGGGAGGTCCCGTGGGGGTCAAGACCATCGCCACGGCAGTGGGCGAAGATGCAGGCACCATCGAGGAAGTCTATGAGCCGTTCCTCATCCAGGAAGGCTACCTCATGCGTACCCCCAGAGGCCGCGAATGCACCGACCTCGCTTATAAGCACTTGGGGAAAGTGCGTATTTCCAAAACAGGAGAAATAGAATTGTTTTAAAGCTCCTTCCTAAGCCTTGCCACTGGGATGCCTAACTGTTCGCGGTATTTCGCCACGGTGCGTCGGGCGATGGGATAGCCTTTTTCTTTCAACACATTCATCAGCTCCTCGTCGGTGAGCGGCTTGTCCTTGCGTTCGTCGGCCACGCAGTCTTGCAGGATCTTCTTGATCTCGCGCGTTGAGACCTCTTCGCCTTCCTCGTTGGTGATGCCTTCGCTGAAGAAGGTCTTTAGGAGGAAGGTGCCGTAAGGAGTCTGAACATACTTGCTGTTGGCCACGCGTGAAATGGTGGAAATGTCCAAGCCAACCTTTTCGGCGATGTCCTTCAGGATCATGGGCTTCAGCTTGGTGTCGTCGCCAGTGAGGAAGTACTCACGCTGCATGTCCATGATGGCTTTCATGGTGATGTATAAGGTATGTTGCCGCTGACGGATGGCATCGATGAACCACTTGGCGCTGTCGATCTTCTGGCGCACAAAGGTGGCGGCTTCTTGCATGCTGCGCGATTCCTTGCTTTTCGAGAAGTCCTCCAGCATCTTGACATATTGCTTGTTGACCTTCAAGTCGGGGTTGTTGCGCCCGTCGAGGGAGAGCTCCAAGTTTCCGTCTTTGATATACACAAAGAAATCAGGCGTGATGTAATGGCTGTTCTTGGCTCCCGAGGTTGAAGAGTCGCCGGGTTTCGGATTCAGCTTGAGGATCTCGTCCAAGGCAGCCTTGAGCTGGCGGTTGGAAGCGCCGGTCTTCTTGGCAATCTTGTCGTAATGCTTCTTGGTGAATTCCTCGAAACAGTCCTTGATGATGGTCATGCAAAGCTTGTAGTCGCTATATGGATTCTCTTCCTGAAGCCTTTGGAGCTGGATGAGCAGGCATTCTTGCAGGTCGGTGGCACCGATGCCGGGCGGGTCGAGTTGGTGGATGATCTTCAAGACCCTGCGGATCTCGTCTTCGGTGGTCTCCAAATTCATGGTGAAGAGCAGGTCGTCAACGAGGTTGGTGATGGGTCGGCTCAAATAGCCGTTGTCGTCGAGGTTGCCGATGATGACTTCACCGATGATTTCCTCTTTTTCCGTGAGGTCGTGGTAGCCGAGCTGATGGATCAAATAGTCTTGGAACGACTCTTCGTGGACGATAGGGGCTTGATAGTCCTCGTCGTCGGCGCTGCGGTTGTTGGCGTGCATCTTGTAGGCGTAGTCGTATTCGTCCTCCTCCGGGAGAAAGTCGTTGAAGTCGAATTCGTCTTCCTTGTTGACGTTGAATTCATCGTCGTTGTAGTCGTCGTTTTCGCCGCTGTCCTCGTTGTCGTTGTAGCCGTCCAGCTCTTCGCTGTTGTCTCTTTCATCAGCGGTTGACTCGTTATCGTCGCTGTTGATGCTGTCCTCAAGGGCGGGGTTGGCTTCAATCTCCTCCTTGATGCGTTGTTCAAGTTCAATCAATGGCAGCTGCAGCAGTTTCATCAGTTGAATCTGCTGTGGCGAGAGCTTCAGCTCCTGACGCTGAATCTGAGTCAATCGTTGATCCGACATAACTTTTATCTTTTATCTCTTATCTCTTATCTTAATACAGACAGTTCTTCGGAGTTCTTGGGAACGGGATGACATCACGGATGTTGCCCATGCCGGTGATGAAGAGCATGAGGCGCTCGAAGCCGAGGCCGTAGCCTGAATGCGGCACGGAGCCGAAACGGCGGCTGTCGAGATACCAGTTCATGGATTCCTCGGGGATGCCGACCTCGTGCATGCGATCGAGCAACTTGTTGATGTCGGTCTCGCGTTCGGAGCCGCCGATGATCTCACCGATGCCGGGGAAGAGCACGTCCATGGCACGGACGGTCTTGCCGTCTTCATTCTGCTTCATGTAGAAAGCCTTGATCTCTTTCGGATAATCCGTCAGGATGACAGGCTTCTTGAAATGTTTCTCGACGAGATAACGCTCGTGTTCGGATTGAAGGTCAACGCCCCAGCCATCCACGGGATATTGGAACTTGCCCTTCTTGTTGTAGTTCGAGTTGTGCAGGATATCGATGGCCTCGGTGTAGGTCACGCGGGCAAACTCATGCTCCAACACAAAATGCAACTTGCTGATGAGCTCCATGGATTTGTCTTCCTCTTTCTTGCCCTTTTCTTCGTCTTGCAGGCGCTTGCTGAGGAATTGGAGGTCGTCCATGTTGTTGTCCAAGGCATATTGGATCAAGTATTTGAGCATCTCTTCGGCGAGGTCCATGTTGTCGTTGATGTCGTAGAAGGCCATCTCGGGCTCGATCATCCAGAACTCGGCCAAGTGGCGTGTGGTGTTGGAATTCTCGGCGCGGAAGGTCGGTCCAAAAGTATAGATCTTGCCAAGGGCTGTGGCAGCCAGTTCACCTTCGAGCTGACCCGAAACGGTGAGGTTGGTCGATTTGCCGAAGAAGTCCTGCTTGTAATCGATGTTGCCTTGCTCGTCACGCGGAGGGTTGTTCAGATCCAAGGTGGTTACTTGGAACATCTCGCCGGCGCCTTCTGCATCGGAAGCGGTGATGAGTGGCGTGTGGATGTTGTAGAAACCGCGCTCGGTGAAGAACTTGTGGATGCCGAACACCATGGCATGGCGAAGGCGCATCACGGCGCCGAAAGTGTTGGTGCGGAAGCGCAGGTGGGCGATGTCGCGAAGGAACTCCAAGGAGTGTTTCTTGGGTTGCAGCGGGTATTCATCTGGGTTGGCGGGACCAAACAATCCGATTTCCTTTACGGAGAGCTCGACAGCCTGTCCGCTGCCCATTGAGGCAACCAAAACGCCCTTGGCCCAGAGCGATGCTCCGGCATGCATCAAGGCGAGGTTTTCCTCGGGGATGACATTCAAGTCGATGACCAATTGCAGGTTGTTGATGGTGGAGCCGTCGTTCAAGGCGATGAAAGCCACATTCTTGCTGCCGCGCTTGTTGCGAACCCAACCCATTACGGTGATTTCTTCTGCTGAAGCCTGCATCTGCAGGGCTTGCTTGATTTCTACTCTTTTCACGTTATGTTGTTTTGTTTGTTACCTATTAATTGAAATGCAAAGAAACGAAATTTTAATGAATAATCATCGTATTTTTTACCTTTGCAGGCAAGAATCGTTTCATTATGGCCTACTTGACTTCTTGGTTTACCCATCCTAGCGCCCCCCTCATCATCAGCGGCCCTTGCAGTGTTGAGAACGAAAGGCAAATCCTTGCCACAGCGCAAGCGTTGGCACAGATCCCCGAGGTAAAGCTGCTTCGCGGCGGCATCTGGAAGCCGCGTACCCGTCCCGATGCTTTTGAGGGCAGGGGAGAGGAGGGCTTGGCTTGGCTCCTGAAGGCTAAGCAAGAGACAGGCCTTCCCGTTGCAACAGAGGTGGCTACTCCTGAACATGTTGAGATGGCTTTGAAATATGGTGTCGATGCCTTGTGGGTCGGTGCTCGAACCGTTGTCAATCCCTTCTCGGTACAACAGCTGGCCGATGCCTTGCGCGGTGTTGACATTCCTATGTTCATCAAGAATCCCGTTTCACCCGACCTGAACCTTTGGATCGGCGCCTTTGAGCGTTTCCAAAAAGCAGGTTTGAAACACCTGGCGGCCATCCATCGCGGTTTTTCATATTATAAGGAAACGGCCTATCGGAATTACCCGATGTGGGAAATACCCATTGAATTGAAACGGATGCTTGATGTTCCGGTCATCACCGACATCAGCCATATTTGCGGATGCAGGGAACTGCTTCAGAATACCGCCCAGAAGTCGGTGGACTTGGCTTTCGACGGCTTGATGGTGGAATGCCACCATGATCCCAGTCGGGCGCTTACCGATGCTGACCAGCAAATCACCCCGGACGCTCTTGGCGAGTTGATAGGTGCCTTGTTGCCCCGTTCACAGCAGGCTGACGGCAGCGATCCGATGCTGGCTGCACTGAGAAGCGAGATTGATGACATCGATGCCGAGTTGCTCCAGTTACTGGCACGGCGCATGAATGTCTCAAGCCAAATCGGTGAGTATAAAAAAGAAAAGGGTCTGACAGTGGTTCAGATGGACCGTTGGAAGCAGATCCTTTCCGAACATCTCAATACAGGAATGGAACTGGGCTTATCTCCCGAACTCATCAAAAAAGTCTTTGAGGCAATCCATCATTCCTCCATCCAACGCCAAACCTCTATTTTTGAAAACTCCTAACTCCTAACTTCTAACTCCTCACTCCTAATTATATATGTGCAACTCGTAGCCGTTGAAGCTGGTGTGGTATTGGATCAAAGGATAGACGCCATTGCCTTCGACAATATCACCATTCAGGATGTTGTACTTGATGTCGTTGCAGTGGTCAATGACAAAAGGTGATTCCACCACCAGTCGGGTGCAATTGCCTTGTTCGTCGCAGCAGGCATTGGGGTTGTTCGGAGGAAGGCGGTCGTAGGCTCTGAATTCATCCAGAGAGTATCTGTAAACGATGATGCCGCGGCTGCTGCTCTCGTAGTCGGAGGTAAGGTACATGTAGCCGCTTACCACCCTGAGATCATAGTATGAATTCTGGTTCAGGTTGATGGTGAAATCTATAATGGCATTGGGGTAGTTGGGGTTCTCCGGTTCGCTTTCGCAGCCGAGGAAAACCATTGTTGATAGGAGAAGTAATAGGACAACGCTTTTTTTCATGTCGCAAAGATACTTGTTTTTTTCGAAATCCTTATCTTTGTAAAACAATAAACATGCAGTTATGAAGAAAAGCTTGTTGATAATGGCGTTCGGCCTGTCGTTGTTGATGATGGCCTCCTGCGCGACAAGCCGCTCCAGCAGGGCGATTCGGAAGGCTGAGCGGATGATGGAAAAACAAGAGCGGCAAGCCAGAAAGGATTATAAGGAAGCCAAGGAGGCCCATTATGAGCATCAGGCGCCGAAAACCAAGAAAATGATCAAGGAGGATCGGAAAAGAGCGCGCGAGTTGAACCGGCATTTAAGACGGTATTAATATAAAATAGGTGTGAATCGGTTAAAAAACATTTTGAACCATGTAAAAAACCGCTTGAATTGCTTTTTTTCTAATTCTCTCGTTATCATAGTGTTTATAAAATGTTAAAAATTTTATGAGTAAAAAAATGGCACTAAAAACTGATTTTTCTTGTGTGCTACGTAAAAAGTTTATATTTTTGAAGCCTTTTTAATGCATTTAATAGGAAGTATAACATAAAATCACAAGGTATGTTTAGAAATTTACTAATGACCCTTGCAATTGTGTTAGCGACTTGTACGTTGGCTTTCGCGCAGCAAGGACGACTCAAAGGAAAGGTTACCGATGAAACGGGTCAGCCCGTATCATTCGCCAACATCGTCCTCGAAAAAGGCGGAACGATGATTGGTGGCGCGACTTCGGATTTCGATGGTAACTACGACATCAACCCCATTCCTCCGGGAACGTATGATTTGAAGGCGACTTTCGTTGGCTACAACAACTATGTCTTGAACGGCATTATCATCCCGGCCAACAAGATCACCGATTGGAACATTAAGATGACCAGTGGCGCCATCAGCTTGACGGAGGTCACGGTTATCGATTACGAGGTGCCTCTGATCTCGAAGGATAACACCACTTCCGGTGCATCCATCACGGCAGAGGAAATCGCTAAGTTGCCAAACCGTTCGGCTTCAGGCGTCGCCTCCACTGTCGGTGGTGTGTTTACCGCTGACGGTGAAGTCGGTAGTATCCGTGGTTCTCGTGAAAGCGCGGTTTACTACATCGACGGTGTGAAGGTAATCGGTAGTGCCAGCGTGCCTCAGAGTGCTATTGACCAGGTGGACGTCATCCTCGGTGGTACTCCCGCCATGTACGGTGACGCCATGGGCGGTATCATCAACTTGACCACGAAGGGTCCCAGCCGTACTTTCGGTGCCGGTTTGGAATTGGAAACCTCAGTTGAAGGATATGGCCACAACCGTTTGGGCTTCAGCGTTCAGGGACCGCTCATCAAGGGTAAGCAAGCCGAGACCGCTCTGCTTGGTTTCTTCCTCGCTGGCGACCTCACCTATCACAAGGTAGGAGCCCTCTCCGCTGTCGGTTACTATACCGCCAATGAAGAATATCAAAAATACATCGAGGAAACCCCGCTTGTCCCGTCAGGCATTGGTGGCGGTACCTATCAAACCGCTTCCTTCACCAAGAAGAGCGATTTGGTTTACTCCAAGTATTCCACCAACACGAGCAACTATTCGGTGAACCTCTCCGGTAATATCAACATCCGTACTACGGAGACCATCAACCTCACCGTGGGTGGATCGTTCGTCAGATCGCAAGGTCACGACTTCGCATCTTCCTTCTCGTATTTCAATACGGCCAAGAACTCCATCTACAAGAATGGAACCACCCGTGGTTATGTCCGCTTTACCCAGCGTTTCCCCACGGCTCCTGAAAGCACCTCGCTGATCCGTAACTTCTACTACAGCATCCAAGCCGACTACACAAGATTTACCAGCGAAGACGGCGACCCGGATTTGTGGGACAACATCTTTGCTTACGGCAACTTGGGACGTTTCATCACCCACAAGACTCCTACCTATCAGTTGGGTGATGTTGACTCGGTGCTCATGGCCGATGGCAGCTATAGAAACTTCACCAATGTCATGGTGCTGAACTCTTGGGACTATGACACCCTGGTCGATTTCCAGGCTTCTGAGTTCAACCCGCTGCTCGCCCGCTATACCGAGAACTACTTGGAACTGAACCAAGGTTATGGTGCCAGCGGCTACTATGACAACTTCACCAACCTGCAGTTGGGTGGTGCTTTGATCAATGGTAGAAACCCCAACTACATCTATCAGATGTATGCAGTTCCAGGCTCCTTGATGTCGAACTACGACAAGTCGGTTAGCGACCAGTTCTCCGTGAATGTCAACGCCTCCATGACCATTGGCAAGGGTGAAAGCTCTCACGAAATCAAACTCGGTTTCCAATATGAACAACGCAATTCAAGCGGCATGAGCTATAGCACCGACTATTGGACCCTCATGCGTAGCTTGGTGAATGCGCATATTTCCGAGTTGGATATGGATAACCCGTATGCCATCAGCTATGACGGCTTTGTTGATACCGTCAAATACCATAGATTCTATGATGCCAACGCACAATATGTCTTCGACGCCAATCTGCGTAAGGCAATGAACCTTCCTATCAATGGTACGGAGTACATCCTCATCGACTCCTACAACTTCAACGACAACTCCATCATGTATTATGATGAGAATGGCAATATGAAGAAAGGCTATGTCAACGGTGGCCTCAACATCAGCATGTTTGCTCCCGATGAGCTCACCCGCGATGGTAACTTCTATGTTTCCTACTATGGCTATACCTACGATGGTAAGAAGCATTCCTGGGGCGAACGTCCTACGCTGGACGACTTCTTCACTGAGAATATTACCGACGACAATGGCAATAACTTCTTCACCCGTCCAGTGGCCTCTAGCCAGCCGATCTATACTGCCGGTTACATCCAAGACAAGTTCGCTTTCAAAGACCTGATCTTCCAGATTGGTCTCCGTGCCGACCGTTTCGATGCTAACCAATATGTGTTGAAAGATCCGTTCATCCTTTACGATTACTATAAAGTTGGCGACTTGAGACAGAATGGTAAGATCACGCTTCCTTCCACTGGTGAAGAAGTGGTGGTTCCGAGCAACATCGGTGACGACTATGCCGTTTATGTCAACAAGATCACTGACATCAGCGAGGTTGTCGGTTATCGTACTGGAAGCACTTGGTTCAACGCCGAAGGTGCTGAAATTGCTTCTCCGACGGTTTTGGACAAGGGTTCCGGTATCTCTCCGTGGATCAAGAAAGCTGACCAACAGCGTGTTGACAAGGAGTCCTTCGAGGATTACAAGCCTACTTGGAACTTCATGCCTCGTATCTCCTTCTCCTTCCCGATTTCTGATGAAGCTTTGTTCTTCGCTCACTATGATGTGTTGACTCAGCGTCCTTCCAGTTCATATTTCATCTCTCCGCTTACCTATTATTATTTCAACGATGTTTCGGGCGCCATTGCCAACCCCAACTTGAAACCGATGCAGACTGTTGACTATGAACTTGGTTTCACCCAGAAACTGAACAACACTTCATCCTTGACCATCACGGCTTACTATCGTGAGATCCGTAACATGATCCAGTTGTATCGTCTCACGGGTGCTTATCCTAAGGACTACACTTCCTACAGCAATTTGGACTTCGGTACCACGAAGGGTCTCACCGCTGAGTACGACCTCCGTAGAACCAAGAACATCCGTGTCCGTGCCAACTACACCTTGCAGTATGCTAACATGACCGGTGCTTCCACCACGACCGCTTCCGCTTTGATCAATGCAGGTGTTCCTAACCTGAGATCAACCTTCCCGACCGGATTCGACCGTCGTCACATGCTCGGTTTGACCGTTGACTATCGTTTCAGCTCTGGCAAGAAATATGATGGTCCCGTCATCAATCGCGACAAGTCGGGCAAGACCCCGATCCAGTTGCTTGCCAATGCTGGTGTTGCTATGACGGTCACTGGTGGTTCTGGTGCTCCTTACACCGCTTCCCGTACCGTTTCTTCCCCGCTGTCTGGCGGCAACAACTTGCTCGAAGGTACCTACTTCGGCTCCAGAATGCCTGCCTCCTTCAAGATCGACCTCCGTGCCGACAAGGACTTCTACTTCACCATTGGTGGCAACAAGGAAGGCAAGACGGGTCACGAAGCCTACTTCAATGTGTATGTCAATATAACCAACCTCCTCAATGCCAAGAACATCTTGTCGGTGTACGCTGCTACTGGCGATGCTGACGACGATGGTTACCTCACCTCTTCGAAGTATCAGCAGGAAATCCGCAACCAGTTGGATCCTGAGGCATTCATCCAATTGTATGAGATCTACAGGAACAATGGTGGAAGATACTCGACCCCGCGTCAGATCAAGGTTGGTGCCAGCTTCAACTTCTAATGAATGATGGTAGAATTTAATCGAATAATCACAGATATTATGAAGAATATAACACGTTTATTGTTTGTCGCGCTCCTTATGGTGGGCGTAACAATTCCCGCAAAGGCTCATGTCTGGGTAGGCGATGGTAATCCCTCAAAAGGTTCCAGAGAGCTGAAACAGACTACGGCCGGTTGTTCTCCATCGTCCGCTTTCGAATGGTTGAACATCAACAACGTCAGAACACGTTATAATGCTGGTGGTGACATGTGGTGGGACCTCCCCGGTGGTATCGGAGCCCAATACTTCATCCCAGCCAACGGTTCCGCAACTTCCCTGTTTGCTGGCGCCCTTTGGATCGCTGGTCTTGACATCAACAACCAGTTGAAATGTTCTGCTGTCCGTTTCCGCCAAGGTCCCGACCTGAACGGTGGTAACGACTTCTGGACTGGTCCTTTGACCCTCGAGGGTGCTTCCATCGATGAAGTCACCTGCGCCCAATGGGACCAAATCTGGAAGATCACCCGCGCTGAAGTGGATGAATTCTTGAGCCATTTGGATGAAACGGGTGCGTTTGTGGAGTCGGAAGACTACAGCATCCCGAAGGTGATTCTGGAATGGCCTGCCCACCCTGAAGTGGTCGGTGGTAGCTATGAAGGCGTAAGCCACTACATGGCCCCCTTCTTTGATAGGGATGGTAATGGTGAGTACAACCCTTACGCTGGTGACTTCCCATACTATGATATTGAGAACGAACTCTGCCACACCAAGATTAAAACCTTGGAAGAGGAATACTATGGTGAAGACGTTATCCATGGTACGGTTCTCGCCGACCAAGTGTTGAAGGGCGACCAAACCTTGTGGTGGGTGTTCAACGACAAAGGTAACTCCCATACGGAATCCAACGGTGCCGCCATCGGTATTGAAGTTCGCGCTCAAGCCTTTGGTTTCGCAACCAACGATGAAATCAACAACATGTCGTTCTGCAGTTACGAAATCATTAACCGTTCCACTTACGAGTTGACGGGTACGTATTTCTGCCCCTGGACCGACGTTGACCTCGGTTATGCCAAGGACGACTATGTGGGATGCGACGTCCAACGTGGTCTCGGCTATGGCTATAACGGTAAGGCCATCGACGGTAATGGTGAGCCTGAATCCTACGGCGACCAGCCTCCGGCGGTGGGTATCGACTTCTTCCAGGGTCCTTACATGGATGCCGATGGTTTGGACAACCCCAAATACATCTTCACGGTCACCAGTACCTACATGGGTATTGACCCTGTCTCGGGCGACTCCATTTACATCAACGACACTGTTGGTCAGCAGCAGATCTGCGACGTTTCCATCAATGGTGTGAACTTCGGTAACGGTATCGTTGACGATGAACGTTTCGGTATGCGCCGTTTCCTCTATCACAACAACGACAACTCCACTACGGGTGACCCGAAATACGCAGCCGACTACTACAACCTGCTGCGTGGTATTTGGAAAGATGGTAACCGCATGTTGTACGGCGGCAATGCCTATCCAGGCGTCGCTGGTACCGTGGGTCCTGCCTGCGACTTCATGTTCCCTGGCGATTCCGACCCGTGCAACTGGGGTACCGATGGTGTGAGACCTAACAACGGTTACAACCAAGATGGTAAGTATTGGACCGACTCCGAAGCAGGCAATGAAGCCGCCGACCGTCGTTTCATGCAGTCAGCCGGCCCCTTCACTTTGAAACCGGGTGCTGTCAACTACATTACCTTCGGTGTGCCGTGGGCTCGTGCCAATTCCGGTGGCCCTCTTGCTTCCGTTGAACTGCTTCGCGTCACCGACGACAAGTGCCAGGCCTTGTTCGACAACTGCTTCAAAGTCATCGACGGTCCTAATGCTCCTGACCTGACCATCCGTGAGCTGGATCAGAAACTCATCATCTATCTCTCCAACAGCGCCATTTCCAACAACTACAAGGAAGGCTATGTTGAGATCGATCCTGAGATTCCGGAATACCGTCCCGACGACTCCACTCAAAAGAGCGACCGTTACTATCGCTTCGAAGGCTATAAGGTGTATCAGCTTGCCAATGCTGAGGTGGGTGCCGATGAACTCGACAACAATGCCAAAGCCCGTTTGGTCTTCCAATGCGACATCCACAACGGTGTCTCTCATCTTGTCAACTATGCTTGGAATGAACAGATCGGTGCCATTGTCCCGTCACTGAAAGTGGAAGGCGGCGATGGTGGTATTACCCATAGCTTCATCGTTACTGAAGACAAGTTCGCCACGACTGAGAATCCTGCTTTGGTCAACCACAAGACCTATTATTTCATGGCTGTGGCCTACGCTTATAACAACTACTTGACCTACTCACAAGAACCCAGCGAAACGTTCGGTCTCTATGGCCAGCAAACACCTTATCTGGAAGGCCGTAAGAACATCACCTGCTACTCGGCTGTTCCTCACAAGATTGTGAACGGTACGGTGATGCAGTGCGAATATGGTCAAAGACCTGCCATTACCCGTATCGTGGGACAAGGCAACGGTGGTAACGAACTCGAACTTTCACAAGAATCCATTGACGAGTTGTTCACAAAGAAAGTTGCCAATACCTACGATGAGAATGGCAACAAGATTGTGTTCGGCCATCCCGATTACCCAATCATTTACCATCCTCAATACAAGGTTGGCTACGGTCCTTTGAATGTGAAGGTCATTGACCCGTTGAATGTGAAGACTACCAGCTATGAATTGTGGTTCGATACGCTGTTTGAGGTAAAGACTACGAACGTCTCATCCAATAATTTAGTGAGCCTTCCCATTGATGAAACTCAGCCTATCTCTACCACGAACAATCAATCTGGTAGTGAGGCAACACGAATGGCTTCGCACTGGTATCTGAAGGATCTTGAATCAGATGAGGAACCCATTAGGAGCGATACCATTACCACTTACGCTGATGAAAAGATGTTTATTGATAGAGGCATCTCCATTACGATTGAACAACCGTGGAATGTCGGTCCTACCGCAGTAGGTTACCTGTATGACAACTCATCGTCTACTGATCCGTGGAATGTAGCTTACGAGGCCCTTGCCAAGAACAGCGGTATGATTACCTCCTCGTTGATTTTCCAAGACAGTACAAGCAAATGGCTGGATGGTATCCGCGACAAGGATATTCCTGGTTCCGTTCTTAACTGGATCCGTGCCGGTAACTACTATGACTTTGAAAACACTGCGAACAACGACTATAACATGAACGGTGGTATGGTGGCATACGATCCTAACGAAAGCTTTGAGAAGATTGCCAACCGAACTTGGTCACCGTTTGCCCTTGTTCCATACCAAAAGAATTCCGTCTATCCAGTGCCTTCCACCAAGAGTATCCAACCCGAATACTTCTCCAGAGTGGCTAGCGTGGATATCGTTCTGACATCCGACCGTTCCAAGTGGACCCGTTGCCCCGTCATTGAGATGTGTGTCGATGATAAACTCTCTCAAAACGGAGCCAAGAAGTTCAATTTGAGAAAAGCTCCATCCGTCGATATGGATGGCAACCCCTACATGGTTGACGGCCAGCCGTTCTCCGATTGGACACAAGACACCGCTTCGATGTATGTCAGCGATGATCCGAACGATCCCAACTACATCTCGCCACAAGGTATGAGCTGGTTCCCGGGCTATGTCATTGATGTGGAATCTGGCGCTCGTCTGAATCTGGCGTTTGGTGAGAACTCCTATCTTGAGGATTTGAATGGACGCGACATGATGTTCAATCCTCCAGCGTTGCAGAAGGCCACCGTCGAAGAGCTGTATGGCGATAATACACAGTATTATGATCCTACTCTCTTCCGTCAAGTTGACCAAGAGGCAGTGTTCGGCGGTATGCACTATGTCTATATCTTCGGTATGGACAAACCCAGGGCCTCTGAGTTGCCCAATGGCACCCCCTATCCGGTTGAACGCTTCTATAGCCCGGCATACGATGCTGGATACCATGGTTTCGACATGTTGAACATGTTCCAAAACAACTCTACCGACGAAAAGAACTTGCAACACCTCTTCTATCGTCAGTGCATGTACGTTGGTATGCCGATGGGTGTTGAAGGCACCACTTGGTTGGAACCTGGCAACGATGCCAAGATCCGTATCCGCGTTGCCAAGCCTTACGACAAGGGCTATGGTGTATGCGAACTCGACTCGCTCTATTCCGAACTGGACATCAACGGTCTCTATCCTAAGTATAACTTTGTGATCGAAGGTCTGGATCCTGTTTGGAATGATCCCGAGAAGACTGAATCCGACCTTGATCTGATCACGGTTGTTCCTAATCCTTACTACGCTTATTCTTCATACGAAAAGAATGCGCTCAACAACTTGGTCAAGATCACGAACCTCCCCAACAACTGTACGGTTACCATTTACAACCTTGCAGGAACCAAGATCCGTCAATTCAAGAAAGACAATGAGCTTCCTTCCATTGACTGGGATCTCACCAACTTCGCCAACACTCCTGTTGCCTCAGGCTTCTATCTGATCCATGTGAAGGACAACACCAGCGGCGGCGAACGTACGATCAAGTTCTTCGGTGCCATGCGTCTCATTGACTTGAATACGTTCTAATTTATCGTGAAATGCTTAACCTTAAAAATATCAGAATCATGAAGAAATCATTTAGATATATAGTAATGAGCCTTGTTCTCCTTCTTGGAGTCAGCGCTCCCAAGGCATTTGCAGGTAATGAGGACCGTTCCGGTCAAGCCGGTGCTCCTGAATTGTTGATCAACCCCTGGGCTGCTTCAGCAGGTTGGGGCAATGCAGGCATGTCGTTCGTGAAGGGTGTTGAAGCCATGTTCGGCAATGTGGCCGGCATCTCGGCCATCCGTTCATTGGATGTCAACTTCTCCCATACTGACTGGCTGAAAGGCTCCGAAGTGAAGATCTCTTCCTTCGGTATGGCTGTGCGTGTGGGCGAATCAAGCGTGTTGGGACTTTCCTTCTTCTCCCTGAATCCCGGAACGATCATGGAGACCACCACTGACAACCCCGATGGTGGTATCGGTACCTTCAAGCCGAATCTCATGAACATCAACGTGGCATTTGCCAAAACGTTCTCCAACAGCATCAGCGGTGGTTTCAACCTGAAGATCATCAGCGAGTCCATTGCTAACATGGGTGCTGTCGGTGTTGCCCTTGATGCCGGTATCCAGTATGTTACCGGTCCTTTCGACAACATCCACTTCGGTATCACCCTGAAGAACATTGGACCCACCATGACCATGTCGGGCGACGGTTTGTCAATCAAGGCCTACTTGCTGCCCAACAGCTCGTTGCAGCATACGGTGATCCAACGTGCCGACCAGTTCGAGCTTCCTACTCAGTTGAGTATTGCAGCTGCTTACGACTGGCACTTTGCTGAGACTTCCCGTATCACCTTTGCTGGCAACTTCATCTCCAACTCCTTCACCAAGGACCAATATGTCCTCGGTCTTGAATACGGCTGGAGAGAGTGGTTCTTGATCCGTGCTGGTTATACCTACGAGAGCGGATTGTTCAAAGGCATTTTGGATGAGAACTGCATGAACCTTAACCAAGGACTCAATGCCGGTTGCTCTGTCCAAGTTCCGATTTCCAAGAAAGAGGATGCCCCGATGCTCGCTATTGACTACGCTTTCCGCCAAACCTATAGCTATTCGGGCACCCACAGCATTGGCGCAAGACTTATTTTCTAAAAATGTGTTGCAACATTTGAAAGAAAATTAGTATCTTTGCACATTCAAAAAAAGAAGACCCTTATTCCGGTAAGGGTCTCTTTTTTCACGTTGTTAAAAAACCTATACCATGTCAGAAATCAAGTATTTTACCTCTGAAGGGTTGCAAAAGTTGAAGGACGAATTGGATGACTTGATCCTTCGTGAACGTCCGCGTATCATCCAGGCCATCGCTGAAGCACGCGATAAAGGTGATTTGTCGGAAAACGCAGAGTACGATGCTGCCAAGGAAGCACAAGGCCTTCTTGAAGCTAAGATAGCCGACCTGCAGGATTTGATCTTCAACGCTCGCGTGTTGGATGAGTCGAAGATTGACACTTCCAAGGTGCTCCTTTATTCAACGGTCAAGATCAAGAACACCAAGACCAAGGCCTCGATGACTTATTCCATCGTTCCTGAAAAGGAAGCTGATTTCAAGTCTGGAAAGATTTCCATCAATTCTCCTATCGGACAAGGTCTCCTCGGTAAGAAAGTCGGTGAAGTGGCTGAGATCATGGTCCCCGCCGGAAAGATGTTTTTCGAAATACTCGAAATCACCCGTTAATAACTCTAAACTCTCAACCCTAAACTCTCAACTCTGAACCGCCATGGCTACCATTTTTTCCAGAATCATTCAGGGTGAAATACCTTGCTATAAAATAGCCGAAGACGACCAGTTCTTTGCCTTCCTTGACATCAATCCTTTGTCAAAAGGTCATACCTTGGTCGTCCCAAAGCATGAGACGGACTATATCTTCAACATCGAAGATGAGGAATTGGGCAGCATGATGGTCTTCGCCAAGAAAGTCGCACAGAAGATCGAAAAGGCCATCCCCTGCAAGCGCATTGCCGTTGCCGTCATCGGGCTGGAAGTTCCCCATGCCCACATTCATCTTGTCCCCATCACTTGTGAGGGCGACTTGGACTTCAAGAAAGAACATTTGAAACTGACTCAAGAGGAGTTTCTTGAGGTTCAGAAGGCAATTGTCGAGGCTTAGTTCATCCAGCTATAACTCGGATTGAGGAACAAGGGGAAAGCCAATCCTATGGTAGCTTCCCAGCCACGCATCATCCTTTTGAACGGATACGCTTCAGGTTGAGGCGGCGTTGCGTTCGGATCGTTTGTGTTTGGATCCTGTGGAATGTACTTGGGCGTAGTGCTGAGCAATCCCAAACGGTAACCAGCTTCAAATCGGGCTCTGATTTCATAGAGCCCGATTTGTATTTTGCCTTCCACGCCGGCACCTGCCACCAGATTCAAGTTCAATTTGCGGGCATTGTCTGCCCCCCATGCCTCCTGCTCGCCATCAATGCTGGAATAGGAGAAGACGGGGATGCTGCTTGCAATGGAATCGCTAATATAGGTTCCGATTTCGGGTGCCATAAAGATATAGGGTGAAAACATATCGTCTTCCAAAAACTTGAGCTTGACGGGAATGCGGATATTGGCAAAATAGACCGAGTCCCAAGAAGGGTTCTGTGCGTCTTTCAGACCTTTGCTTGGATTGTCCGGTATTTTTTCTGTGGCATAAAGATGGTTGAGGTTGAACTCAATGCCGTAGGACCATCCAGGAAGGGTGCGCTCCACGAAAAAGCCTCCAGTCCAACAGCCCAAAGGAGCTTTAAACAAAGCGGTTTTATTGATGAAATTATCCTTATCTATTGACTCATTGTAGGAGTATTTCATGTCCATGGCCGACACCCCTCCCTTAAAACCTAAAAAGATGTTCTTTTTCAAGACCAAATTCTCTTTCCCGATAACTTGGGCTTCCGCAAAGGAAACCGACAGGGTGAAAGCCAATACAATAAGGCAACGGACTGTGTTTTTCATCTTGGATGGATTTTGTTTCAACAAAAGGCAAAGATAGGGAGATTTCTTTTAAAAAATGCATTATTTTTGCAGAAAGTAACAATCAGATGAAAAAAGCACTTTCTTTTCTATTGGGCCTGTTTCTTGTCACGAGTGCCTTGGCCCAACCCTTTGATTTACCATGCGCCGATCTCGATTACAAGGAATCGGTGAAGACGGTGCTGCTCTATGCCGACGGCAACCAAAACAAGGAACCCTTGATTCCGTTGGACAATCCAACGGGCCGGCTTACTTTGTCGTTCGATCTATTGGGTTCGGAAGGCGAAGTGCTCAATTATACTTTTATCCATTGTACCAACGATTGGTATCCCACCGAAATCCAGAGGACCACTTATGTCAATGGTTTTGATTACGGTCGAATCGATGATTTCGATTTTTCTCGGAACACATTGGTTGACTATGTGCATTATCGCCTTTCTTTCCCCGATGAGGACATGAAGCCTACCCTTTCTGGGAACTACTTGCTCATTGTTTATGGTGACGATCTTTCAGAGGAGCATGTCTATTTCACCCGGCGCTTTATGATTTACGACGAAAAAGCCTCCATTACGGCTTCTGTGCCCCGCTATTGCGATGATCTTTCACTTAGCGACACTCATCAGCAACTGAACATCAAAGTCAACATGCCGAGCATCATGACGGGAAATGTGCAGCAATATGCCAACATGACCATCCGTCAGAATGGCCGTTGGGACAATGCCGCCATCGGGTTGAAACCTTCGTTCGTCTATCCCGATTACATCTCATACGAACATCATCCGGCAACGGTTTTCGAGGCTTCCAACCAATATCGGAGGCTCAACTTCAGTAACTTCTATTTCCAATCGGAAAACATTGCCCGTATCTATCAAACCGACGATTATTATGTGGTGGATTACGCCACCTGTGAATCGAGGGCGCGTAAGCCTTATATCACCTACGAGGATATCCACGGTGAAAAATACATCTACATTGCCAATGAAGGACGCGAAACCGACACGGAGGCTGATTATGCTTGGGTTAACATCTTCCTTCGCTGGCCAACTCCTCTGATCCAGGAAGATGTGTATGTAATGGGCGCCGCCAACAATTGGAGATTCGATGAGCGCAACCTGATGCGGTATGACTATAATTTGCATGGCTACCTGTGCCAGCTACTGCTCAAACAAGGATATTACAATTTCCTCTTCGTCACGGCCGACCGAAACTCGTATGCGGTTTCCACAGAGCTTACAGAAGGCAACTTTTGGGATACCGACAACCTGTACAGGATTTATTTGTATTACTACAACGCCAACAAAGGCTATGACGAATTAATAGGCTACACCACCCTCCTTTCTCATTAACTTTCACCTTTCACCTCTCACCTCTCACCTCCCCATGTCCCTCCCCGAAAGAATCACCCTCTTCGCCGAAGTCCTTCTGCCAATTCCCGTGCCGGGGACATTCACCTACCGTGTGCCTTATTCGCTCAACGATAGTATCCGTGTGGGACAAAGGGTAGTAGTACAGTTTGGCAAGACCAAGATCATGTCGGGACTGGTCATATCCTTGACGGAGAAAGTGCCGGAGGTAGAGGTGAAGTACCTGATGGACATCCTTGACGAACAGCCGATTGTAAACAATAGACAGCTGAAGTTTTGGGACTGGGTGAAGACCTACTACCTTTGTCATCTTGGTGAAGTAATGCAGGCAGCCCTGCCTTCGGCCCTGAAACTGAGCAGTGAGTCGAAAGTGGCGCTTTCTGACGATTATGTGCTCGACAGTATGCCGCTCAACGACTATGAGTATCTCATCGTAGAGGCCCTGCAGGTGCAGCCGAAGATTGCCATCAGCGAGGTAAGCAAGATCATCGGTTTCAAGAAAGTGATGCCGCTCATTCATACCATGATGGAGAAGGGAATTCTCATAATGGAGGAGGAGCTGGATGAGAAATACAAGGCAAAGTATGAGCGTTTTGTCCATCTCGCCAGCCTGTATCGAGACGACGATAGGATGCAGGAGCTGATGGATGGTCTTACCAAAAGAGCCTATAAGCAGTTGGAAGTGTTGTTGGCCTATATTACCATGGGCGGTGATTGCGACCATGACGTGAAGGCTTCCGAGTTGTTGAAAAGAGCCGATGCTTCCGGTGCCATTCTCAAAGCTATGGCCGACAAGGGCATTTTCGAGGTCTATGAGCGAAAAGTGAGCCGCCTGAAGGAACTCAAGGCTCAAGTTGATGTCTCGTCCATTGAACTTACTGAAACGCAACAGCGGGCATACCATGAGATCAAGGCCGGGTTTGAGGAGCAAAAGCCGGTGCTGTTGCATGGCGTCACTTCCAGTGGCAAGACGGAGATTTATATTAAGTTGATCCAGGAGGCGTTGGACGAAGGGAAGCAGGTGCTGTATTTGTTGCCGGAAATTGCCTTGACTGCTCAGATCATCAACCGGTTGAAACAGTATTTCGGCGACAAGCTGGGTGTTTACCACTCCCGTTATGGCGTCAACGAGCGGGTAGAGGTCTGGCAACAGGTGCGCGACTTCGTCCCAGGCCAAACTGCGCAGCGCCAAGTCATTATCGGCTCGCGCTCGGCCATCTTCCTGCCTTATTCCGACATCGGCCTGATTATCGTGGATGAGGAGCACGACAGCAGCTTCAAGCAGGTGGATCCTGCCCCGCGTTATCATGCCCGTGACGCTGCCATCGTGTTGGGAGCCCTGCATCATGCCAAGGTGTTGCTGGGATCGGCTACGCCATCTTACGAGAGTTATTACAATGCCTTGCAAGGCCGTTTTAAATTGGTTGAGATCACGGAACGCTATGGAGGCGTGGAGATGCCTGAGATCATCTTGAGCGACATGCGTGTGGAGCGAAAGCGAAAGACCGCACAGGCCGATTTCGGCAGTGTCTTGCTCGATGCCATGAACGACACCTTGAAGGAACATAACCAAGTCATTCTATTCCAGAATCGGCGCGGCTTTTCCTTGCGTGTCGAATGCGACGATTGCCACTATGTGCCCCAGTGCATCAATTGTGATGTAAGTTTGATCTATCACAAGCAACAGAATGTGTTGCGTTGCCATTATTGCGGCTATACTACCAGCGTGCCGTCGGAGTGTCCCTCCTGCCACAGCACCAACATCAGGATGCATGGATTTGGTACCGAGAAGGTGGAGGAGGACTTGAAACTCATGCTGCCGGAAGTGAAGGTGGCCCGTCTCGATTTGGATACAACCCGTTCAAGGAACGACTATCAATCGATTCTTGAAGCTTTCCAAGATAAGGAAACGGATATTTTGGTGGGCACCCAGATGGTTACCAAGGGTTTGGATTTCGATTCGGTGAAAGTAGTGGGCATCTTGAATGCCGACAACATGCTTTCCTTCCCCGACTTTCGTGCCCATGAGCGCAGCTTCCAACTGATGGCTCAGGTGGCTGGCCGCGCCGGGCGCAAAGGTAAACAGGGAAAGGTTGTCATCCAGACATTCGAGCCTTCGCATCCTGTGCTGCAAGACGTGTTGCGCAACGATTTCAAGGCGCTTTACGAAAAGCAGATGATTACCCGCCGCCAATTTGGCTATCCGCCGTTTTACCGAATCGTCCTGATCCGTCTAAAACACAAGGAATACCAAAAGCTGAACCCTGCCGCAGCCGAACTGTCAAGCATGCTCCGCCCGATCTTCAAACAGGATTTGTTAGGGCCGGAATACCCCATGGTGTCGAGGGTCAAGAATCTGTATATTAAACAGATGATGGTGAAGTTTAATCGCGAACACAACGCCCAACAAGTCAAGGAGCTCATTATGAAGCAGATCCACTTGTTCCAGTTGCATCCCGACTATAAGTCGGTTCAAGTGCAAATTGATGTGGATCCGATATAAAAAATTCTGTTTCAAGCATTTTTCCTCATTTAATTGGTTGAAATAGTTTATTTTTGCTCTTTTAATTGAGCAGCATTTTATGAGATATCGTATCGTTTCCCTTTTGGCTTTGGTTTTCATGGCCCAAGTTGCATTGGCTTCCATTACCGTCAAAGGCAAAGTCGTGAACAAGAATACTGGCGAGCCCATGGAGTATGCCACCGTGTCGGCCTTTGCCTTGCCTGATTCCACTTTGGTTACCGGTGTCATCACGGAGCCCACAGGACATTTTGCATTGCAGCTGGAAAAGGGTAGGTATTACCTGCTGTTCCAATACATGGGCTTCATTCCGGCTAAAAAGAGCATTAATCTGACCGGTGAAAAATCCACGGTTGATTTGGGAAGGGTCATGTTAGCTCCTGATGAGGCCTTGCTGGAGGAAGTGGAAGTGGTGGCTGAGATCAGCACCTACGAGATGACGCTCGACAAACGGGTTTTCAATGTGGGCAAGGATGTGAGCAATACCGCAGGCAATGCCATTGAAGTGCTGGAAAGCATCCCGGCCGTTTCGGTGGATGTGGAGGGCAATGTGAGCCTGCGTGGCGATGACGGCGTGCGCATCCTTATCGACGGCAAGGAGTCGGGTCTCTCAGGCTTGAGTACCCAGGACGCGCTGCGCACGCTGCAAGGCGACATGATCGAGCGGGTGGAGGTAATCACCAACCCGTCGGTGCGTTATGACGCAGAAGGATCGGCAGGCATCATCAACATCATCCTGAAAAAGGACAAGCGCCAAGGCTTTAACGGCGCTATCAATCTTCGCACCGGCTATCCTTGGCAATATGGCGGCAGCCTTTCCATGAATTACCGTTTGCAACGATGGAACCTGTTTGCCAGCTATGGCTTCAATACCCGATCCAATATTGGAGGTGGCATCAATCAGACCAAACGGTTCGAGATGGATGGTAACGACACCATCTATCAGCAAATCACCAACCAAACCACCGAGCGTGCCATGCGACGTATGGGGCATAACATGCGTGTGGGTGCCGACTATTACCTTACCGATCGCGACATTATCAGTGCGGCTTTCGTGTTCCGTTACGGTACCAATCGCACCAACCCTATTGTGAGGTATTCCGATGAATACCCACAGTTGGGCACCTCTTCCTACGATGTTCGCGAGGAGCAATGGCATGAGACCGACCCGATGTATGAGATTACGCTTGATTATGACAAGACTTTTGAACGACAAGGCCGCAGCCTGAAAGCCAATCTTCGCTTCTTCCAAAATGCCGAGAATTCCGGCTCCGACATCACGGAGTTCGTTTATCCCGACAGTCAGATGCAGACGGTGTTATCGTCGCTTTATCAGAAAACTGCCGAAGACCAAGGCATGCGTAACCTGCAGGCCAGCATCGACTATGTGCATCCTTTCGCCACCAAGGCACAATGGGAAATTGGCGCCAAATACACCAACCGCGATATCAACAGCATCTCGTCAGTGACCGAGATGAATGATTCAGGTGAATTTGAGTCATTGGATGATTATTGTTACGATTATGAATACAAGGAGCAGGTGGCTGCATTGTACACTAGCTTGGGCAACGACTGGGGACGCTGGTCGGGACAGGTGGGTGTGCGAGCTGAGATGACCGACATCTTCACCAACTTGAAAGGCTATGCCCATGATGGCACCGACTCCATCAATGGCGGCAAACCCTACGTCAACCTTTTCCCGAGCGCCCATTTGAACTATTCCCTGACCGAGAACGACCAATTCCAAGTAAGCTACACGCGTCGTATCCGTCGTCCTGGCTTCTGGCAGATGAGTCCTTTCCGGTCCTATAACGACAACCGTAACATTCGCATGGGCAATCCGGCTTTGAAGCCCACTTTCATGGATAGCTATGAGTTGGGGTATCTGCATTTCTGGGATCGCTCCAGCTTCAGTTTTACCACCTATTACCGTCATGGCAACAACATGATTCGTCATTACACTTACGAGCGCGACGGTGTGTATTACAGCATGCCGGTCAACTTCGGAAAGGCCGACGACTTCGGCGTGGAAGCTGTGGCACAGGGTCAGATGACCAAATGGCTGAACTTGAACGGCAATGTGAACTTCTTCCGTTCCTATACCCGTGGCACCATCGAAGGGAAATACTATAAAACCGAATCTTGGATGCTGTTTGGGCGCTTGGTATCTAAGTTCAAGATCAAGAACTGGTTCGACTTCCAACTGACAGCCCATGTGATGGGACCTCATTTGGAGCCATTAGGCAAGCGAGATAGCGAGTGGTGGATGGACATGGCGCTGAGCAAGGAGGTGCTTCAAGGCAATGGTACCGTCACCTTCAATGTGCGCGACGTGTTCGGCACTCGAGGCCGTGGCGGCGAGTCGTGGGGCGACAATTTCTGGCAATACAGCAACAGCACTTGGAATCGTACCTCCATGTCGTTGAACTTCAACTACCGCATCAATCAGCAAAACTCCAAACGCGGTCGCAGACCCGATGAAGGTGGTGGCGACGATTACGAGGGTGGCAGCGACGAGGAAATGTATTGATTTTTACTTGCTTTTAACAAAATAATCTCCTAATTTTGAAGGTTGATAATTATAACCCTTTAAAATTCAGGATTATGCAGGCCACGAATACCTCTCCCAAATCCGTTAGGATTGGCATTACCCATGGCGATTTCAATGGCATTTCATACGAAATCATCTTAAAGACCTTTTCCGATGCCCGGATGTTGCAAATGATGACCCCCATCTTGTATGGTCAGTCGAAAGTATTGTCCTATTACAAGAAGAACTTGGGTATTGATGATTTCAATTATTCACTGACTCGTGATGTGCGTCAGTCGTGGTCGCAGAAGTTCAATATCATCAACATCACGGATGATGAATTGAAGATTGAGCCAGGATTGGCCACCGAGCAGGCTGGAAGGATGGCGGTGCTTTCCTTGAAGCGTGCAGCCGACGACTTGGTAAAGGGCAATCTCGATGCCTTGGTGACGGCTCCGGTGAATCCCACCATCCTGAAGTCAGACAGATTCAACTTCAACGGTCAGTCGGATTATCTCTCATCCTTGTTCAACGGCCAGGATTACCTTGAGATTTTGGTCAGCGATTACATCCGGATAGGCATGGTGACTTCCGACATTCCGATGAAGGAAGCTTTGTCTTGCATCACCAAGGAGATGGTGTTGCATAAGTTGATCATCCTCGCCAATGCCTTGAAGAAGAACTTCAACATCGCCTCTCCAAAAATTGCCGTTTTGGGCTTAAATCCCCATGCTGGCGATGCCGGTCTTGCAGGAGGGGAGGAACAGGACATTATTGCACCTGTGTTGGAAATGGCTAAGAAAAACGGCTTGTTTGCCTTTGGTCCATTTCCTTCGGACCGCCTGTTCTCAACGGGTGCATGGCGCAAGTATGATGCCGTGTTGGCCATGTATCACGACCAAGCCGCCTTGCCGTTCAAGTTAATCTCCGCCAATGGCGGTGCCATCTTTACAGCGGGTCTTCCTGTAATCCGCACCACCCCATTCCACGGTCCGGCATACGACATTGCCAATAAAAACGAAGCATCGCCCGACGCGATGCGCCAGGCGATGTTTCTTGCTTTAGATATGGTTAATAATCTAAAACTTATTTGACGACGAACTTCATGGTCTTGTCGAAGCCGTTGGCCTTGACGGTGACGAAGTAAACGCCGCTGCTGAGTTCATTGGTGTTGATGCTCAGGGTGTTGATACCAGTGTTAACGCTGCCGTTCTTTTCAGCAACCTTCTGGCCCATGATGTTGAACACGCTCATGTTCACGTTCGAGCTTTGTGAAGCGTTCACTTCAACGTTCAGCACGGTGGTGGCAGGGTTGGGATAAACGCGGGCAGAAGTCATCGGGTTGACAACTTCACCAACATGGTCGAAGCCTTCGAGGTCGGTGGGGTTGACTTTAACAGCCCAGATGATGTTGTCGGAGGCAGTGGATTGAGCGTTATCGCCTGTATTATAGTCAAGGACCAGACCCATTTCATCGTCAGCGCTGTAGGCTATCCAGAAGTCACCATTGTGGCCATTGCTGTTGGCAGTGACGGAGTAAACTTCGTCAGCAGCATGTTCGTATGATTCGGAGAGGTTGATGGCATCATAGTACCATTCACCTTGGCTGTCTCTTGCGGTGATGATGCCGCTTCTCAGATAGAATTCAGCACCATCTGGGAGACTACCAGTACGTAACTCGGAAAGGACGCTATAGGCAATGATCATGTTGCCGTTTTCGTCAACAGAGATAGCGGGCAAAGTAGCAATGCCATTGGTACGATAGGAACCCCAGTTGTTTTCCCAAATGTCAGTGGTGTAACCCAACACACCATCGTGGTCTTCGTCAGGAGTGATGAGGTTGAGGTTCTGGAAGCCGTCTGCCTCAGCCAAAGCAAAGATACGCTCATCGTTCAGTGTGCTGTTGATACCATTGGTGCCGTTGCTTCCCATGTAAACTTGAAGATCGGCATCGCCACTCCATTGACCGAAGTCGGGGATGTTGTGGCCGCCTTGTTCGTTGGTGTAGTTGGAGTTCCAATAAACGATACCATCGGTGAACGGCCAGTAGGTGTAGTAACCCCAACCGCTTGAAGGTGAAGGTGCCCAACGGGTTAAACCGAAGGCAACATGGACGGTACCGGCATTGTCAATGGCGATGCTGGCGCTGTTGTCGGGAGCCCAGATGGAGTCACCCAACTCGGCGGAAACGTCGGTTCTGCCCCAATCCCAAGCGTGGTCTTCGCCTCTGAAGTTCCAAATCACATGCTTGGTCCAGGTTTCACCATTGTCCTCTGAATAGAGGTAGAACAAGTCGTAGTTCATGCTGGCAAAGAGAAGGGCAACTTTGTCGCCGTTGGTGGCGATCATGTAGTCGTCAGCGGAGATGTCAAGCAGGTAGTCAGCCTCGATGTCAATGAGCGGAGGATCTGCAGGAGCGGTGAAGGTCTGGCCACCGTCAGTGGAACGGATGTAAGCCACGATGCTGCGGTTGTTGCCGCCAATGGTTTGCTGGTCGGCTAACAGAACATGGACGTACTGGTCATTGTCACCAGAGGTGGCAACTCTTGCCCAGGTCCAAGCACCGGCATCAGCGGTGTAGTTGTGATAGTTGTTGTCTCTGAAGTGATGGATCTCGTTCCATGCACCGTCGCCCTTGGTGTCTCTCTTGTACATGAAGACGCCGTCACCGTGTGAGGTGAGGAGTTCGCCGTTGCCAAGCGGAGTGATGCTGGGCCAACCACGCTTTGCAGGTTCAACGCGTTCTTCGGGCTGATCGCCAAAGTCGGAACCATCGTAGTAGTTGTAGCCAGTACCACGGGTAGAGTAGCTGGTGTTGCTATCGTCACTGCTCCAGGTGGCAGTCACAGCGGCAGTACCGTCTTCCCATACAGCGATACGGTTACCAATCATTGAGTTGGACTGAAGGTCGTAGAGGGTGGTCATGGTTTCCCATTCGTCATAACCCTTAGCGGCATTGTGTGTAGCAGCACGGGTGATAGCCGGAGCGGGAGTGAAGTCCATAACGGTCGTGTTGTCCTTGCCTTGAAGGTCCTGAACTCTTGTTAAAACAGGAGTCTTGAAAGCATCACCTTTCTTGTAGGCGACTTTCTGTTGTGCAAAGGCAGTCATACCGACGGCCAAAGCGAGCATTAAGAATAAAACTCTTTTCATGTTTTAATGATTTGAAGTTAATACTATTTAGTGTCTTTTTTGAGTTCTCAAAAGGGCTGTTTAACGCGCAAAGATAATAAAAAATTTTTATTTGATGTTGGTTTCTGATAATTTTTCTTACTTTTGAGCATAAAATTTTAGTGATACAAAAATCTTGCCATGAAACGTTATCTGATTCTTTTTCTACTGGCCATCATAGCATTGGCTTCCTGTCAAAAGCAATCTTCTGTGGATCCCGCATCGTTGGTCGATCCTTTTATCGGTACGGGTGGACACGGTCACACTTTCCCGGGCGCCACGGTGCCTTTCGGCATGATGCAGTTCAGCCCCGACACCCGTATGAACGATTGGGACGGCTGCTCAGGCTACCATACCTCTGACAATGCTATCCTTGGCTTCAGCACTACCCATCTTAGCGGCACAGGCTGCTCCGACTACGGCGACTTCCGTTTTACTCCAGCAGTGGGCGACCAAGTGTGTTCCGCCTTCCAGCATGAAAACGAATGGGCCAAACCTGGCTATTACTGCGTGGCATTCGACCATCCTCAGGTGATAGTGGCTTTGGCTGCTGGCGATCGCGTAGGCATGATGAGCTGCACCTTCCCCAAGTCGGACCAAGCCAAACTGTTGTTGAACATGGTGCAAGGTGTCAACGACGAGTTTGTTTATGAATCCGCTCTTGATGTGGAATCGCCCACTACCGTAGTTGGTTTCCGTCGTACCAGAGACTGGGCCGACGACCAGTACCTCTATTTCTACGCCGAGTTCTCAAAGCCCATCAAGTCATACAACATCGACGAGCAACACAATGCCTCGTTCGTCTTCGATACCGAAGAGGGCGAGTCGGTTGTCATGCGCATCGCCATCTCTGCAGTCGATGCCGAGGGTGCCAAAAACAACCTGAAAGCCGAGCTCAAGGATGGTGACTTCGACCTCGACGCCTTGGCTCGGAAGTCCTTCGACAAATGGAACCAAGAGCTGGGCTGTGTCAAAGTCCAAGGCAAAGATGAAGCTGACATGAGGGTGTTCTACACCAATATGTATCACGCCATGATCGCTCCCAACCTCTATAGCGATGCTGACGGCCGTTACCGTGCCCATGACCTTCAGATTTATCATTCCGACCGTCCTGTCTATACGGTGTTTTCTCTTTGGGACACCTTCCGCAGCCTGCATCCATTGTTCAGCCTGATCCAGCGGGAGCGTACCGTCGATTTCATCAATACCTTTATTAATAATTATGAAACCGATGAAGAGCACATGCTTCCAATTTGGGAACTTGCCGCCAACGAAACGCATTGTATGATTGGCAACCATGCCATCCCTGTCATCGCCGATGCCTATTTCAGCGGTATCAAGGGTTTCGATGCCGAGAAGGCCTTGGAGGCCATGGTCAACTCTTCTCGTCAGGATCGCCGTGGCATCGGCGCATACGTGAAATATGGCTTTATCCCAGTGGATATGGAAGGCGAGGCCGTTTCCAAGACTTTGGAATATGCCTATGACGACTGGTGCGTTGCTCGTATGGCCGAGGCGATGGGGAAGGCCGACATCGCCCAGGAATTCTATCAAAGGGCCCAGGCTTACAAGAACCTATATAATCCGAAAAACCAGTTCTTCCAAGGCCGTCGCAACGGTGGCTTCATGCAACCATTCGATCCCACTCAGGTCAACTTCACTCTGACTGAAGCCAACACTTGGCAGTATAATTTCTTTGTGCCGCAGGACATCAATACGCATATTGACATGATGGGCGGCAGGGAAGCATACGGCAAGAAATTGGACGGCCTCTTCACGGCTTCGAGCAAACTCACGGGTCGCGAACAGGTTGACATCACCGGTCTTATCGGGCAATATGCCCACGGCAACGAGCCGAGCCACAATACCGTCTATATGTATAACTACATCGGTCAACCTACCAAGACCCAGAAATATGTGAAACAGGTGATGGACGAGTTCTACACCGACGATCGCGCTGGTCTTTGCGGCAATGAGGACTGCGGCCAGATGTCGGCATGGGGCGTGTTCTCCGCCATGGGATTCTATCCCGCCACGCCTGCTTCGGGTTGTTATGTGTTGGGTATCCCGCGTTTCGACCAAGTGACGCTCAATTTCGACAATGGCAAACAGTTCAAGGTGCTGGCTAAAAACCTTACGCCGCAGAACTGCTATGTAAAGTCGGTGAAACTCAATGGCAAGTCCCTGGATCGTAGCTACATCACCTTTGACGAAATCTATAATGGAGGCGAATTGGTGTTCACCATGACCTTGTCCCCCGACTCGCCATGGGCCACCCAACTGGAAAACTGCCCGGTGCAGCGCATTCCGGGCGAGAGCATCCTGGTGGTGCCGGCCATCAATGCCGAATCCAACACTTTCTTCGACAGCATCACCGTCACAATGAGCCATCCTCTTGAAGGCGTACCCGTCTACTATACCCTTGACGGCACAGAACCTAATGAGAATAGTGCAATTTACTCGGAGCCTCTTGTTTTGAAACAAACGACCCAGATACGTGCTGCCGCTTTGCAGGATGGCCAATGGAGTCCCGTCATCGATGCCAATTTCCACCTGATCGATGCGAAGCTCGCCGTAAAGTTGGAGCATCCTTATTCCGAACAATATGAGGCAGGAGGTTTGAAGGCTTTGATCGACCATCAGCGCGGTGGCGACAACTTCCGTACAGGGGTGTGGCAGGGCTACCATGGTGTGGACCTTGTGGCTACCATTGACTTGGGTGCCAAACAGCGTATCAACCGTTTGGCTGGTAGTTTCCTTCAGGACCAAGGCTCTTGGATTTTCATGCCCAAAGAGGTGGAATTCTTTGTCAGCGATGACGGCAAGCGTTTCCGCAGTGTAGGCAAGGTGACAAACCAAATTGCGGAAGACGAAGATGATGCCGTCATCCAAGAGTTGGCAGTGCGTCCGCGTTGTGAAGCACGTTATGTAAAGATGGTTGCCAAGACCATGGGCACATGCCCCGACTGGCATGTGGGAGCAGGTCAACCTGCCTGGATCTTCTGCGACGAATTTGTCATTGAATAACCACTGGACAACTGAATAACTGAACAACTATAAACTTCATACAATGAAAGACTCAATCGTAATTCTTGCCGGCGGCGGTCCGGCTCCCGGAATCAACACGGTCATCAGCACTGTTGCCAAGACCTTCCTCAAAGACGGCTACCGTGTGCTTGGCCTGCACGACGGCTACAAAAACCTTTTCAAGAAAGAAAAGGAGCTGGAAGAAATCGACTTCATGTGGGCCGACGACATTCAGAAACAAGGCGGTTCAGCCCTTCGCATGAGCCGTTATAAGCCAAAGAACGAGGAGTTCAACCCTGACTTTTTCGTGGAAAACAACATCAAGTTGCTCGTTACCATTGGCGGCGACGACACTGCCTCCACGGCAAACCGCATTTCCAAATACCTGAACGAGAACAACGTGCCCATCCAAAACATCCATGTGCCCAAGACCATTGACAATGACCTGCCGCTGCCCGATGGAAACCCGACCTTTGGCTACTATTCCGCCAAGGACGCTGCAGTGCATCTGGTGCAGACCGTCTATGAAGATGCCCGCACCTCGGGCAACTGGTTTGTGCTCTCCGCCATGGGACGTGAAGCTGGTCACCTGGCTTTTGGCATGACCTCGGCCTGTCATTGCCCCATGGTGGTCATTCCCGAGATGTTCAACAAGGCAGCAGTCACTTTCGATGCCATCATCAATTTGATGGTCAGCTCCATCGTCAAACGTAAGATCTTAGGCGTAGGCTATGGTGTCATCATCATCAGTGAAGGCGTGTTCCACTTTATGACTGATGAGGAAATCGAGAAGTCGGGCGTGGCCTTTACTTACGATGAGCACGGCCATCCCGAGCTGGGTAATGTGAGCAAAGCCCATATCTTCAACCTGTTGTTGCAACAACGTCTAAAGTTGCTCGGCATTAGCGTCAAGAGTCGCCCAGTGGAGATCGGCTATGGCATTCGTTGCGTTCAGCCCAATGGTTACGACCTTACCTATTGCTCGCTGTTGGGTTATGGCGTGAAGAAGCTCTTCTTGCAAGGTGTCACGGGCGCCATGGTTACCACGAACCCCAAGGGCGAAATCATCCCGCTGTATCTGAAGGATGTTGAAGACGAGAATGGTAAGATCAAACCCCGTTTGGTCAACCTCAACGGTCCCAAGGCCGAGCTGATTTTCAACGAAGGCCTACAATACCTTACTCCTGAGGATTACGAAGCGGCCAAGAAATATCTTCCGAATCCAGAGGAGTATGATTTCAAGAAAATCCTAAATTGGTAATAAAAAAGCGAGGCACGCCTCGCTTTTTTTTATTGGACCTTTTGGTAAATCAAGTCCACCAGTTTTTGTTTCGCGTCATTCAACAGGCTTTCGTCGGTGGGGAAAGGTACGGCTTTTTGTTGCAGTCGTTCCAGGGTTTGTGCCGAGCAGGCTTCCCGGGCTCCTTCGACGGTGGAGTAGTTGTACTCGAAATTGGAAGAGACCTCGTAGGGCATGGAAAGCAACATGCGCTTGCTTCTCGGGTCGATGAAGTTCACCTTGCCCTTGATGGTCGCTGTCTTGCTGAGCTTATGGTCGGTTACAGTGGCGGTAAGGCCGTCCTTGGTCTCTTTGAAGGATGCAGTCTCGTCACGGTTGGGGCCGACTTGGCGCTTGAAGATTTCGATATGCATAAGTCGGCTGATGTCGCCATGACGTTTAGCCAACGATTTCAGCTTGAGGTCGTTGAGGTGTGAGTTTTCCCGATTGATGCCTTCCAATTGTCGGATCATTCGGTCGGCTTGGTCGAAGTCGGGATTGCTGGCATTCAGATCTTGGTTGATTTTCGCCGTCAGATAAGCCTCTGCTTTGTTTTGTGCCGCTTGCAACTCGTCGTCAAGATTCAACCTGGTATAGTTGATGCTTTTTTTGATTTCTTTTGGGAAGCAAGCCAAAGCGTCGTTCCGGCCTTTCATGCTGCTGTAGCGCTCAAAGATTTCAGGCCAAACCTCGGGTTGTCCCGTGGCTTTGAGGGCTTGGATCCGTTCATGGTCGGCCTGGTTGGCCTCGTGATAGGCGGCGGCAATGAGGCTGATGGTGTTCGGTCGGATTTTTCCGGCACATACTTTCGGTGCCTCTCTCATGATGATTTGGTCATATTCTTTGGCCTCATATAATTTCTTGGTAGTGTTGCAAGAGGTGATCGAGGCGATGATCAACAAGGCTGCTGGAAGGATGAAGTGTTTCATGGCTGGACAGTTAAAAACAAAAAGAATAAATGTACAAATATTGTACCGAAAATACACTATCTTTGCGGTATGGAAAAGATTCAACAACTCAAGGAAAGATTCGATGCGTTCATGAACGGCGTCGATTTCAACAGGGTTCCCAATGCACTCTACGACCCTATTGCCTATACTGTTCTCCAAAAGGGGAAAAGGTTGCGACCCATGTTGTGCCTGTTGGCTTGCGACATGTTTGGCGGCGAGTTCCATGAAGCCAAGTATCCTGCTTTGGCCTTGGAGACAGCCCATAACTTCACTTTGATTCATGATGACATCATGGATCAAGCACCTTTGCGTCGCGGCAAGGAGACCGTTTACAAGAAATGGAATACCAATCAGGCAATTCTTTCAGGCGATGCGGCTTTGGTGATGGCTTACGATTTTGCCACTCGAACCCATCGGCCAGTGGAAGTGGTGTCTTTGCTGAATCAGGTGCTGCTTGAAATATGCGAAGGACAGCAATACGATATGGATTTTGAAACCCAGACAGAAGTAACCATTCCAGAATACTTGGAGATGATCCGTTTGAAGACGGCCGTACTATTGGCCACCAGTCTTCAAATTGGTGCTGTGGTTGCCAATGCCGATGAAGAGGACCAGAAGTTTTTGTATGACTTTGGCCTTGCGCTTGGCATGGCTTTCCAACTGCAGGACGATATCCTGGATTGTTATAGCGACGTGGCAGTATTTGGCAAGGTGACGGGTGGCGACATCGTGGAAAACAAGAAGACCATGATGTATCTGAAAGCTTTGGAATTGGCATCGCCGGAGCAAAGGAGCCGCTTGAGCGGGCTTTTCTCAGGGGCGATTGTCCTCAACCCACAACGGAAGATCGATGAGGTGATTGCCTTGTATGACGAATTGTGTGTGAAAGAAGCGGTGGAATCGCAGATGACAGATTATTTCCATCAGGCCAAGGTTTGTCTCGACGCAGTGAAGCTTCCCGATGATCGGAAAGTTCATCTCAGGCATTACGCCGATCTCCTTTCCGGCAGGGACAAATAAAAAAAGCAGGCTTTTGGCCTGCTTTTTTTATTGTTTGGATTCTATTATTTGTCGGTCTTGATTTTGTTATCCTCAGTCTGCTTCTTAGGATCAGCCGGCTTCTTGGGCTTCTGGTCGCTGGGAAGAACATGCTTTGAAGAGTTTGAAGGAGCGGGTTCAACGGTTGCAGGTTGATCTTTGGGGCTTGCGAGAACGCTTCCGTTGATAGCTGCGGGGTTCATTTTGCCGGGCTTGATCATCTTGCGCTCTTTCTTGACAGCACCCTTCACTTCTTTTTCAGTCTTGGCATCTTTGGTGAAAACTTCCTTCTTTTCCACTGAAACGGGCTCTCTTTGGACATTGACACCGGCCTTCACTTCACTTTCAGTCTTGGCGTCTTTGGTGAAGACTTCCTTTCCCTGATCTTTTGTGGCAACAGGATTCGGGGTTGCGGTGTGGAGATTGTTGTTAGGTTTATCCACGCTGGTTGTAGTTGTAGTAACAGGCGCGTCCTTAACATTTACTTTGATTTGTGCGTTAGCGGTTTGAACGGCTGCGATGTTGATGGCGAGAAATGCCATGGCACCAAGTAACAATGCTTTTTTCATAATGTGTAATTTTTAAGGTTAATTATTTGTTTAGTTGAATTATCGTTTCACGTCACAAAAATAACAATTACCGTACCAAAAAACAAATTTGATCAAAAAAAATTCAAAAAATTTACAAAAAAATGCAGCTGTCCCCATAACTCAGGAATCTAAAATCATGGTTCAAAGCATACTGGTAGGCCTTTTTCCACTGGTCTCCAATGAGGGCTGACACCAAAAGCAGCAAGGTGCTTTTGGGTTGGTGAAAATTAGTGATGAGTCCCGTAATGACTTTTATTTTGTATCCCGGAGCAATCATTAATGAGGTACTTGCCTCAAGACGTTCCATGTGATGAAGCTCGAGATAATCCAATACTTTCTGCAGCGAATCTTGGGTTGAAAGCGTCGGGTGCTCTTCGTAGGGATACCATTGTTCAACGTGCAGGATTCTCGAATCCATGCCTTGCTCATGGAGCATCATGCCAATCCAGTAAAGGCTTTCCAAGGTACGGGTGCTGGTGGTTCCCACGGGGATGATGCTGCCGTTGAGATGTTGGATGAGGTTGCGGATCAAGGGTTTTCTGACAATGACGGTCTCTGAGTGCATGGCATGTTCGCCAATAGTTTGGGTGGCAACGGGACGGAAGGTGCCGGCGCCTACATGTAGGGTGACCTCATCGAGCTCGAACCCTTGGGCCTGGAGCTGTTCCATGAGAGGCTTGGTGAAGTGCAGTCCGGCAGTAGGGGCGGCAACTGATCCATCATATTTGGCAAAAACCGTTTGGTATCGGTCGCGGTCATCAGGTTCGGCATCCCTATTTAAATAAGGTGGCAGCGGAATCTCTCCAGCAGCTTCGAGGATGGTGGCAAAAGGAATGTCGGAAGGCGTCCAGGAGAACTCAATCAGCGAGTATTGGTCGTTTCTTTCCAGTCGCTCTGCAGTCATGACCGCCTCATTTCCATTGACCGTCAAAGGCATCTGGAGAGAACCTTCCCGCCAGCGTTTCGAGTTGCCCACCAAACATTTCCAGCGGATTGGCGAGGTGCTGCTGAAGGCAATCTGATAGTCTTTTTCAGGCTCAAGGCAGAATATCTCGATATGCGAACCGGTGGCCTTTTGGAATTGCAGCCTGGCGCGAATCACCTTGGTCTCGTTAAAGACCAGCAAAGCTTTGGGAGGCAAAAAATCTCCGATATGCTTGAACTGCGAGTCCTGGATTTTTCCATCTTTCAACACCAACAGTTTTGAGGCATCGCGTTCAGCCAAGGGATACTTGGCAATACGCTCTTCCGGAAGCGGATAGTCGTATTCGTCGATGGAAATGCTCTTGATGTCCGTCATTGCCAAATTTTTATGCAAAAGTAATATTTACTTTTTCTATATTTGCAAAAACTAACAAAGAAAGATCATGAAAAAAAGGATTTCACTTCTCTTATTATTAATGGTGTGCTGTTTTGCCCAGGCTCAGACGGTTTCTGTGAGCGGTTTTCAGTCAGGCGTATGGGATGCCGACACGGTAATGGTGGTAGGGGATGTGCAGGTGCAGGATTCCTTGGTTGTGAACGCTGGAACTTTGGTGTTGTTCGATGGGTTTTATAGTATTGGTGTTGGGAGCGGTGCGGTTTTTAAGGCCGTTGGCTCGGAGACGGATAGCGTGGTGTTCACGGTAGCCGACACGACGGGTTTTAGCGTTTACAACAATGGCAATGGGGGATGGAACGGTTTCCAACTGCAAGAGGCGAACAAGGTCCTGTTTGATTACTGTGTGTTGCAATATGGCAAGGCGGCTGATACCTTGGACAGGTGGGGAGGTGTCTTGTACATTTCTCGCTGTAAGGATGTGGAGATCAACCATAGCACCTTGCGATACAACTTCTCAAGAGAATTCGGAGGTGCCGTATATGCGAATGATTCGAGGGTTAGGTTCACGGATTGTTGTGTCAAAGGGAATAAGGTTTATACAGGCGATAACATCTATGCCATGTATGGCGGAGGTGCATGTTTTCTGAAATGCTCTGTGGAAATGGAGCGAATGGAGTTCCGCGACAATGTTGGCCAGACCTGTATTGGCGGCGCGTTGAGTCTTGACAGCTGTTCTTTGGTTCTCGACAGGAGCATTTTTGTGAACAATATTGGAATCAATGGCGGTGGAATGTACTTGATGCGCAGCAATCACAAAGAGTGTCGTATGTCCAATCTGCTTTTTGATGACAATTTTTCAGGGCATTTTGGCGGAGGTTTTGCCTTGGCAGATGTTTCGCCGGAGATCTACAATGTTCTGGTGATCAACAACCAGTCGGAAGGCGTTTCTTGCAATGGCATTTTTTTCTATGGGAACAGTTCTCCTATGTTGACTAACTGTATTGTTTACGGCAACTACCCTCCAGAATCCGGGCTCGTTGAAGATACCACCCAGATGTGGGTATGGACCACCGATGGATTTGCGCCGGAATTTCGCAACTGCTTGGTTGAAGGAGGATTGAGATCGATTCATAGCGCTGAGTTTATCAATGTTTTCGAAGACATCATCGATACGGATCCGCTTTTTGTGGATGCAGCAAACCATGATTTCCGATTGACTTCAAATAGCCCTTGTCTCGACATGGGGTCGGTTGACACACCGGACTACATCACTGATGGCTTGGATTTGGACGGCTTGCCTCGCTGCATCAACAATCGTATTGATTTGGGTCCGTATGAGAGTCAGGTGGCTTCGGTGCTTCAACATACGATGCAGCCTGCCTTTGCAAGGATTTTAGGCAATCCTCTCGGGGAGCAGAGCTTTATTGAGCTGGATGCCGATAAGGAAGGAGCCGTATCGGTAAGGGTATATTCGCTGTTGGGACGTTGTCTCGGACAGAAGTCCATTGCCCTTGAAAGCTCGCATATCGTTGAGATAGGCGACCTGGTCAAGGGTCTTGCCCCAGGTGTTTATTTGATTAAAGTGTCAGTTAACGGAAAGCAATGTACTTTAAAAACTATTAAATAATATGAAACTAAAACAACACATTCCGAACACTATTACGTGCTGCAACCTGTTCTCGGGTTGCTTGTCTATCCTGTTTCTCTGTTTGGGGATGCCGGTAAAGGCAGCTATCATGATCCTTGTAGCAGGGCTTTTCGATTTTCTCGACGGCCTTGCTGCACGAGTTTTTCACGCCCATTCAACCATAGGCGCAGACCTCGATTCGCTTTCTGATGTGGTCTCGTTTGGCGTGGCACCAGGATTCATCATGTATTTCCTGATGGGCGAGACCATCGACCCGTATTTCGCTTATGTCTGGAAATTCCCCGTGACGTGGGCATACTTGGCTTTCTTGTTGCCGGTATTCTCGGCGGTACGATTGGCCAAGTTCAACAATGATGAGAGCCAGATCACTTCATTCCAGGGCCTCCCGACTCCTGCCATGGCCATCTTCGTGGCTTCTTTGCCTTTGGCATTGGGTCAGATGGGTCGTGTTTTGGACGGTGTATTGAACTTCTGGGTTTGTCTCGGCATCACATTGATCTTCTCGTTCATGATGGTAAGCCGTCTTCGTTTCTTCTCGTTCAAAATGAAGTCGTTCTCATGGAAAGGCAATGAACTGCAGTGGATCTTTTTGATTGTGGCGGTAGCTGCATTCGCTGTCTTCCGCTTCCTGGCCTTGCCGTTTATCCTGTTGCTTTACATCTTGATGTCGGTGCTGTTTCAACGCTAAAAGTCCTTCTTTTGCAAGATGAAATTGTGTCCGAGATAGACATCGCGGACATGGGGATTGTCGGCCAGTTCTTCTGGAATGCCTGACATGAGCACCTTGCCTTCGAAGAGCAGGTAGTCGTAATCGGTGATCGACAGGGTTTCGTGGACGTTATGGTCGGTGATGAGCACGCCAATGTTTTTCTTTTTCAGCTTGACGATGATACGCTGAATGTCTTCGACGGCAATGGGGTCGACACCGGCAAAAGGCTCGTCGAGGAGGATGAAGTTGGGGTCGACGGCCAGGGCACGGGCAATCTCCGTCCTGCGTCGTTCGCCGCCTGAAAGCTGGATACCCTTGTTTTTGCGAACATGTTGCAAGCCGAATTCATCCAAAAGTGACTCGAGTTTTTCCAAGCGTTCGTCCTTGGTCATCCCTTTCTTGAACTGCATTACCGAGAAGATGTTGTCTTCCACGGTCATCTGCCGAAACACGGATGCTTCCTGCGCCAAGTAACCGATGCCCATCTGAGCCCTTTTGTACATGGGTTCTCCTGTGATTTCGCGCTCATCAAGGTACACCTTTCCCGAGAATGGCTTGATGAGACCCACAATCATATAGAAGGTGGTGGTTTTACCAGCGCCGTTAGGGCCTAACAAGCCCACAATTTGGCCTTGCTCCAACTTCACGCTCACATTGTCAACGACGGTGCGCTGCTTGTATTTCTTGATCAGGTTCTGCGTCCAAAGTTTCATAATACGCCCTCCTTTAAAATGTCATGAAGGTGGATGACGCCGACGTATTGTCCTTCCTTGAGCACGGGCAGTTGGGTAATGCTGTTTTGGCGCATCTTGTGGAGCGCGTCGGCGACCAGGTCGTCTTCCCCGATGGTCTTGGGGTTGGGGGTCATGATTTCTTTTGCCTTTACATGCTCGATGTCGGGATGTTTCAGCAGCATCCTTCGCAAGTCGCCGTCGGTAATGATGCCAATCAGTTTCCCGTTGTCAGTCACGACTGCGGCTCCGAGCCGTCTCTTTGTCATCTCGATGATGACTTGTGCCAAACTGTCGTTTGGACCGACTTCGGGTTTCTCATTATTAATATAAAGGTCTTTGACGCGTAGGTAAAGCTGTTTGCCCAAAGCACCGCCGGGATGGAACTTGGCAAAGTCATCGGTGGAAAAGCCACGGCATTGCATGAGGCAGATGGCCAGGGCGTCGCCCATGACCAGTTGCGCGGTGGTGCTGCTCGTGGGAGCGGGATTGTTGGGGAAGCCTTCGTTATCTACGGTAACATCGAGCACATAGTCGGCCTGATGGGCAAGATAGCTATTCCGGTTGCCCACGATGGCAATGATCTTGTTGCCCCGCAGTTTGATCAATGGCACCAACACCTTGATCTCCGGCGTTTCTCCGCTTTTCGAGAGCAGAACCACCAAGTCGTTTTCCCGGATGATGCCAAGGTCGCCATGAATGGCATCGGCAGCGTGCATGAACACGGAAGAGGTTCCGGTAGAGTTCATCGTCGCGGCTATTTTTTGGGCGATAATGGCGCTTTTCCCAATGCCGGAAAAGACGATGTTGCCCTTGTTCTCAAGCATGAGAAGCACCACTTCGCTGAAGCTTTGGTTCAGTTGAGGAATGATGCTCTTTATTGCATTTGATTCATTTTCAACTACTTGGACGGCGATTTTATGAATATCTTCGGTAGAAAGCATTTTTTCTATGTTTTTTCTTGCTTGATACGAACTATTTATTATAACTTTGTAATGATAACGAAATAATCGAATTGAGATTGCAAAAATAATTGAAAAGTTTGGATAAACCAAAATGAGAAACTATGGCTAAAAAAGAAGAGAAATCAATCCACGCACTATTGAAGGAGGTCTTCGGGTTTGATCAGTTCAAGGGCAACCAGGAGGCGATCATCAAAAGTGTGCTAGCGGGCAACAATACTTTCGTGTTGATGCCTACCGGCGGAGGCAAGTCTCTGTGCTATCAGTTGCCTGCCTTGATGAAGACGGGTACTGCCATTGTGGTCTCTCCCCTCATCGCCTTGATGAAGAATCAGGTGGATATGATCCGTAACTTCGGTGCCGAATTGGGCATCGCCCATGTGATGAATTCATCCTTGTCGAAGGCCGAGCTGTTGGAGGTAAAGGAAGACTTGAAGTCTGGGAAAACGAAGATGCTGTATGTCGCTCCCGAGTCCTTGACCAAGGATGAGACCGTTGATTTCTTAAGGACGTTGAAGATTTCTTTTGTGGCGATTGACGAGGCGCATTGTATCTCGGAGTGGGGACATGACTTCCGCCCTGAATACCGTCGTTTGCGTCCCATCATCAATGCCATCGGGAAGAACCTTCCTGTGATTGCCTTGACGGCAACAGCTACCTTGAAGGTGCAGCAGGACATCATGAAGAACTTGGAGATCATGGATGCCAAAGTCTTCAAGTCGTCGTTCGACCGTCCCAACCTATATTATGAGGTCCGTCCGAAGACAAAGGATGTCATCAAGGATATCATCAAATATATCAAGCAGAATCCTGGCAAGTCGGGCATTGTATATTGCTTGAGCCGCAAGAAAGTGGAGGAACTGGCCGAAACGCTTGTGGTCAACGGTATCAGGGCCCTGCCTTACCATGCCGGACTCGACAGCCAAACCCGCAAGGAGAATCAAGACAAGTTCCTCATGGAGGAAGTCGACGTCATTGTGGCAACCATCGCCTTTGGCATGGGCATCGACAAGCCCGATGTGCGTTTCGTGATCCATCACGACATTCCGAAGAGCCTTGAAGGCTATTATCAAGAAACAGGTCGTGCCGGCCGTGATGGCGGCGAGGGCAATTGCATCGCATTTTACGATTACGAGGATATCCACAAGCTGGAGAAGTTCAACAAAGGCAAGAATGTTGCCGAACAGGAGATTGCCCGGGAGTTGTTGAACGAGACGGTGACCTACGCCGAATCGGCGGTGTGCCGTCATCGCCTGTTGCTCCACTACTTCGGCGAGGAATACGAAAAAGACAACTGCGGATCATGCGACAATTGTCGTTTTCCGAAGGAGAAGTTTGACGGCAAAGAGGACATGAAATTGATCCTTGAAGCTGTGGTGGATACCAAGCAGCTGTTCAAGACCAAACATATTGCTGAATTGCTTGTCGGTAAGCTGACGGGCGACATCAAGGCGGCCAAGCAGGAAAACAACGAGTTCTTTGGAGCCGGCGGCGACCATGATGAGAAGTATTGGACCGCCATCATTCGTCAGGCCTTGGTGCATAAGCTGCTGAGCAAGGATATCGAGAACTATGGTGTGTTGAAGATCACCAAGGAAGGCAAGGACTTCATCAAGAAGCCGTATTCCCTCATGCTGGTCAAGGACCATGACTATGATGCCGCAGATGATGAGGAATCCGAAGCCATGGCGATGGGCATGAGCAAGGACAGTGGCACCGACCGCACCTTGTTTACCATGCTCAAGGACCTTCGCAAGACCATTGCCAAGCAAAACAACCTGCCGCCTTTCGTCATCTTCCAGGATCCTTCATTGGAAGACATGGCTATCCAATACCCCATCACTAAGGAGGAAATGACGCAAATCGTCGGTGTGGGCGCTGGCAAGGCGGAGAAGTTTGGCGAGCCTTTCATCAAGTTGATTAAGGAATACGTGGAGGAAAACGACATCACCCGTCCGAACGACATGGTGGTGAAGTCGGTAGTCAACAAGTCGGCGCTCAAGATCAGCATCATCCAAAACATTGACAAGCGCATCCCGTTGGAGGACATCGCCTACGGCAAGGGGCTCTCGTTCGACGAGCTGTTGTCGGAAATTGAGAGCATCGTCTCGTCGGGCACCCGCCTCGACCTGAATTACTATATCGAGGACAACATCGACATCTACCATCAGGAGGACATCCTCGACTATTTCCAGGAAGCCGAGTCGGACGATGTGCAGCAAGCACTTAGGGAACTCGGTGAGGATGAATACAGCGAGGAGGAAGTTCGCCTAATGCGTATCAAGTTCATGTCGGATGTGGGTAACTGATGCGGTGATGGGAAGGTGTTGCTTTATCGCGCTGTTGGCGTTGCTGCTATTTGCTTCCTGCAACAACAATGAAAAGGTAAAAAAGCCCAAGGTGTTTCTTACCGAGCAGCAGATGATCGATGTATTGTCGGATTCCTATTTGATTGAAGCCGAGCTTACCCAGAAAAAGTCGTCGGGCGTAGAAGTCTCCGACTTGCAAAAGGTTTATTATGACCAGCTGTTTGCACATTACGGCATCAACGACAGCATCTTCGAGGAGAACATGTATTACTACACGCACCAGTTGCCAACCCTGGAGCGCATCATGGATTCCGTGTCGAATCGGTTTATAAAAATGCAGAATGCGGAATCAAACCCAAATCGGGAATAATACCGCATTCTTGATCTCAAATTCCGATTTAATTATTCGGCTTTAGGCGTCTCTGGGACTGGACCATATTGATTCTCATTAGGATCGCCTTCCTGAGCCCACCAAACGATGAGGATGATGATACCCGCAATCGGGATGAGACCCAGCAACAGGTACAAACCCTCCTTGTTGATGTCGTGCAAACGACGGCATCCAACACCCAGAATGGGGAGCAAGGTGGCCAGCCACCATACGATACGGAGGATCAATCCAACCCATCCAGGAATAAAACCAATGATAAGGTTGACAACGAAGTAGGCCAGAAATGCGTACCAGAACTCTTTGCGGTTTGCGCGGCCGTCAAAATTGAAATAGTTGTCCAAGAATACTTTCTTGACAATGGCGATAAATTCATCCATGATGTTTAGTATTTAGTAAGACATTTATTTTCAAAGACAAAGTTAGAGAAAAAACGAAATTATCAAAACTATTTTTCAAAAAAGTTATTCTTTTAGTTTTTTGTATCTGAAACGTTTGGGCTCTACATTGCCAAGGCGTTTTAGTTTGTTCTCCTCATATTCGGAATAGCTGCCTTCGAAGAAGTAGACCTGGGAGTTGCCCTCGAAGGCGAGGATGTGGGTGGCTACGCGGTCGAGGAACCAGCGGTCGTGGCTGATGATGACGGCACAACCCGCGAAGTTTTCCAGACCTTCTTCCAAAGCGCGGAGCGTGTTCACGTCGATGTCGTTGGTGGGTTCGTCCAAAAGGAGGACATTGGCTTCCTGTTTCAAGGTTAGAGCCAAGTGCATTCGGTTGCGTTCGCCGCCAGATAGTACGCCGGCTTTCTTCTGCTGGTCGTTGCCGCCGAAGTTGAAGCGCGACACGTAGGCACGAGAGTTCATGCTTCGCTTGCCTAGCTGGATGAGCTCGTTGCCGCCGCTGATGACCTCCCAAACGGTCTTTTCAGGATCGATGTCGGCGTGCTGTTGGTCGACATAGCCAATCTTCACGGTCTCGCCAACCTCAAAGGTGCCCGAGTCGGGCTTTTCCAGTCCCATGATGAGACGGAACAAAGTGGTCTTGCCTGCACCATTGGGACCGATGACACCGACGATGCCGCCTTGCGGCAGACTGAAGTTGAGGTTCTCAAACAAGAGCTTGTCGCCGTATGCCTTGGTAACGTCGTGCGCCTCGATGACTTTGGCGCCTAAGCGATCGCCGTTGGGGATATAGATTTCGAGTTTCTCTTCCTTTTCCTTCACGTCCTCGTTGAGCATCTTCTCATACGATTCCAGACGGGCTTTGCCCTTTGCGTGACGTGCCTTCGGGGCCATGCGCACCCATTCCAATTCGCGCTCGAGGGTTTTGCGGCGCTTGCTCTCAGTCTTTTCTTCCATGGCGAGGCGGGCGGTCTTTTGATCGAGCCATGAGGAGTAGTTGCCCTTCCACGGGATGCCTTCGCCGCGGTCAAGTTCAAGAATCCAACCAGCCACATGGTCGAGGAAGTAACGGTCATGGGTGACAGCGATGACAGTGCCTTTGTACTGCTGCAGGTGGCTCTCCAACCATTGGATGCTCTCGGCGTCGAGGTGGTTGGTGGGCTCGTCGAGGAGCAGGATGTCGGGCTCTTGCAACAGCAGTCGACATAATGCTACGCGACGGCGTTCGCCGCCGGAGAGGTTCTTCACGGGGGTGTCGCCTTCAGGACAGTTGAGGGCGTCCATGGCGCGCTCCAACTTGCTGTCAAGTTCCCATGCATCGTGTTGCTCAATGAGTTCGGTCAGTTCGCCCTGTCGGGCAATCAGCTTGTCGAAGTCGGCGTCGGGATCGGCGAATTGGTTGTTGACCTCCTCGTATTCTTTGAGGATATCGACGATCTCCTGTACGCCTTCTTCCACCACTTCACGGACAGTTTTGTTGTCGTCCAATTGGGGTTCCTGGTCAAGCATTCCGACCGAGTAGCCAGACGAGAAGACCACTTCGCCGTTGTAGGATTTCTCCTTGCCCGCAATAATGCGCAGTAGGGTGGATTTGCCCGCTCCGTTCAATCCGATGATGCCGATTTTGGCGCCATAGAAGAAGGAGAGATAGATGTCTTTCAGGATTTGTCGTGACGGTGGGATGATCTTGCTCACGCCTACCATCGAGAAGATGATTTTTTTGTCGTCAACTTGTGCCATATTTCTTCATTTCTTGTTCTAACAGTTCGGTGGATTTGCCCCAGTCATAAACACGGTTGGTAAAATCGTAGCCCGCTTGGGCGATTTGCTGTGTCTTCGAGGTGTCGGTCAAGAGGGTGACGATGTGCTGGGCCAGTTCTTCCGCATTGCTGCCAATCAGGATTTCCTTGTCGGGCTGGGCGCCTAAGGAGGCGTTGGCCAAGGGAGTGGTGATGGCAGGAAGCCCCATCGACATGGCTTCTAGCAGTTTGTTTTGCAGGCCGGTGCCGATGCGCATTGGGGCGATGAAGACACGGCTTTGGGCGTAGGCTTCACGGATGTCGTTGAGCCAGCCGCTGACGACGATTCTTTCGCAAGCGGCTTTTTTCACCTTGGGATCGGGCGAGGCGCCAGCGATGTACATCTTGGTATTAGGTAAAGTTTGCCACACGATGGGCAGGATTTCGTTGGCAAGGTATTCCACGGCATTCACATTGGGTGCATAGCTCATGTTGCCGGTAAACACGATGTCGTATTGCTTTGTTTGCTGTTGGGGTTTGAAATACTCATGATCGACTCCATTGGGGATGATGAGGATTTCGCTTTTCTTGGGATGCGGGATGAGGTCGCGGTCGGGTTCGCTGATGATGGTCTTCACATCGAAGTCGTCGAAGATGGCGGCCTCATAGCGACAGAGCCGCTTGTATTCCATGTTGAAGACGGGACGGGTGATCCATGAGGCGATGTCGCGGCGGCGTTTCATGCCGTATGAAAAGACATCTTGGTAGTCGATGGCTTTGGGAAGTTCTTTATGACGGATGTATTCAGCCACGCGAAGCAACTGTCCAAAGAGCATGTCGGGCTGGTGTTTCTCGATCAGCGCATCCACTTTGTGCGCAGCCTTGCGGTTGTAGAAGTAGCCGCATTGCATGGGTAAACCTTTCAGAAAAGCCCGAATCAGTCCGAGCAGGATTTGGAGCTTGGAGATTTTGATGAAGTTGATGGAGCTGCAATAGGGTTGCAAGGCATGAAAGGCCTGTTGCTCATCAACCTTGGCGTTGTCGTTGATGGCACACAATACAATCTCGTGGCGTTGCGACAACTGTTTGATTTGGTTGTAAGCCCTCAGTTTGTCGCCTTTTTCCAGTGGATAGGGTATGCGAGGCAGGAGTACAAAGATCTTCATGGCTAAACGAAGGTGATTTTTGACGAAGGCTTGATTTGCTCGTAGAACAGAAGTAGCCTTTCAGTGATTTTTCGATTGTCGTAAAGGTCTTCAACCAACTTACGTGCTGCTTTTCCGATTTCCTCGGCCATGGCGGGGTTCTCGTTGATACGGCGTATGGCTTCTGCCATTTTAGCTTTGTTCTCTGCAATGATGATGTTGACATCCTCGTCATAGAGGATGCCTTCGGCGCCAACCATCGTAGTGATCACTGTTTTGCCCAGCGCCATCGACTCGATGATCTTGATGCGAATGCCGCTACCTGAAAGAAGGGGAACGATGGCTACGTCGTGGTTGGCAACGAACTCTTTGGCGTCGGGCACTTCGCCAATGACGTCAAGATGCTTGTTTTTGTTGTTTTTCAACCACTCTGGCATGTTGCGTCCAGCCAGATGGAAGACGAAATCGGGGACTTTGGCCACCACCGCCTCCAAGCAGTTGTCGATGAACCACTTGATGCCTTCTTCGTTGGGCATCCAGTTCATGGATCCTATGTGGTAGAAGGTAGGCTTCCCTTCGATCTCATAGTTCGGGTGGAACTCCTCGGGATAGACGCCGAAGGGGATGTCGATGGTGGTGGTGGCGGAGTATTTTCTGAAAAATGCGGCATCCTTGCGAGTGATGGCGGCGATGCCGTCAACCTGGCTGATGGCATTGAGTTCATAGTTCTTTAGGGTTCGTGCCAGGTGGTTGATATAGGCTCTCTTGAGGAAAAACCTCGTTCCTTTGGCCATCCGTTCCCAAATCAAGTGTTCCACATTGTGCGCACGCAACACAATCATGGCCTTTGAATGCTCGCGAATCGTCTCAATGTAAGGCGCCATGAAAAGTGTCTCCAACTGCACCACGTCGTATGTATTTTTCTTCAATACTTCGATTAAGCGGTTGGTAAAATCCTTCGAGATGAAACGTTCCACATGATACGACTTGGAAGAGAAAAGGTTCTTGAAGGCTTTGAAAGGCTTGACGCGCAAATCCACATCAATGAGTTCGATGCCGGTTTTTTGTCGATAGTCCTCAGGGATGTCCTCCATGGTGACGTTGAACTTCTGGCTGTTGACTGCCATGATTTTGACCTTATGTCCCGCATTGAGCAAGCCGTTGACGATGCTGTTCATGGCCATGGGACCACCCTCGAAGGCCGGATAGGGGGATTTATTGCAAAGCAGTAGTATGTTCATTGTGCTGAAGTTTTTCTGTGGAATAGATTGTGAAATAGTTTCTTCCAACTGTCGGCGTCAAACAGGGAGGAGTCGGTGGTTGCCTTGAAAGTCAGGAATAGGCCGATGGGGAAGATCAAAAGGGAAGAAATCCAAACGCCTAAGAACATGTTCAGGTCGCCGAATTCGGCCATGCGTTCCGCCACGGTGGAGATGATATAGTAGATGACAAAGAAAAGCACGGAAATCACGACAGGCAGCCCCAGTCCTCCTTTGCGGATGATGGCTCCCAAAGGAGCTCCGATGAAGAAGAAGATGAGACAGGCAAAGCTCAAGGTGAATTTCTTGTGCCATTCCTTCTTGTGTTTCTTGATGTTGAGGTCTTGCGCCCCGAAATCTTGCTTGTTGAACGAGACGTTATCCTTGGCGTTACGCGATATGCCTACGGCCACATCCAACACGGCACTTCGGGTTTCGGGATCGAGATGCTCGACAAGCGGCCATTGAAGCGGAGAGCTAAGAGCGGAGAGCTGAGAGTTTTCCGTTCTCAACCTTCCACTTTCATAATTGCTTAGACGTTTTTGGAAACCTTGGCTAAAAAGTTCTTGCTTGTCGTCGAACCGTCGTTCCAGCGAATCCAATGCCGTGCTGAGCTGATGGATGTTCATCATGGCCTGGTACGACTTGTAGAGGTCTTCGTTGGACCGGGTCAGGTCGAAGCTGGCCAAGCTGAACTTGATCTGTTCCTCGCGAAACGACATCCGCTCGAAGGGTCGGTTATATTTGAAGGTTTGTTTGTTGGAATTGTCTTCTGTGTAGTTGTTCCCATTGTACAAGGTAAAAATGATGGTGCGTTGGTTGGGACTCAACGACATGGATCCAGAGTCGGCCACCATGATCTTGCTGTTGCCTTCGCGGTCAGTATGGTCGTAGATCTTCACCCCATAGATGGTGCTGCCGTCTTTCCCTTTCTTGTCAACATAGATCACATAGTTGTCGATATCCTTGTAAAACACGCCTTCCTTGATATCGAAGGCAAGTTTTTGCTTCCTGACATCGAAGAGAAGCGTCTTGAATTTCAGCATGGCCACGGGGTTGATGCTGTTTGAGAAGATGAAGGCCAGACCACTAAGCATGACTGAAAAAATGAAAACCGGCTTCATGGCTTTCCAGATGGAGATCCCCGAGGCTTTTATGGCTACCAGCTCGTAATGCTCGCCTAAGTCACCGAAACTCATGATGGAGGCAAGTAGGATAGCCAACGGCAAGGCCATGGGCACAAAAGTGATGGAAGCATGAAAGAACAGCTCCATGAGAATCTTGAATGAGAGCCCCTTGCCCACCAGATCATCAACATAAACCCATAAAAATTGCATCAGCAATACGAAAATCACGATAAAAAACGTGAAGACGAAACTGCCGAGAAACGATTTTAATATGAGTTTGTAGAGCTTTTTCACTTGTCTATAAATATGCAAAGATAATAATTTTTCTCAAAAACAATGTAAGATTTTGCGGTCTTCAACGATATATAGATAAACGAATCAATGTAATGACAATAGAAGACTTCAAGCGAAGCATCTTGCTACTGCAACCTCGTTTGCAGCGGACTGCCGAAAGCATTGTCGGCGATCCTGATAGCGCAGCGGATGCCGTACAAGAAGCCGTCATCACATTATGGAAACAACGCTCGACGATCAGCAGTCAAGATCTGGAAAAGCTGGGTTTGACGGTGGTGAAGCGCCGCAGCATCGACTTGCTCAGGAAACAAAAACCCACCGTGCCCATTGATACGGAGAGCCTGATGCTGGCCGAAGCACCGCAGGACGACTTGGAAGAGCGCTACCACTTGGCCCGACAGCTGGTAGATAGGCTGCCCGACCGACAGCGTGACATCATCCTAATGAAATATGAAGAGGGAATGAGCAATAAAGAAATCGAACAAGCTACCGGGATGAGCAGCACCCACCTTTACGCCACCATCTCGAGGGCTTATAAAGCATTGAGAACCGCCATTAACCAAATTAAGGAGGAATGATAATGAAAGAGGAAAATGAAATTACCGAAGAAGTGCGACAGTTGTTGGACAGCTTGGAGGAACATGGAAGAAACGTACGGCGGCAGAAAGAGTTGAGCGATTTGTTAGATAGCTTGGAAGCAGGGACGGGTACGTCATTGCGAGCGGAACGCAGTGGAGCGCGGCAATCCAACCTGATCCAAACAAAGCCAGTTCAAGTTGGATTGCCACGTCGCTCCGCAAGCTCCGCTCCTCGCAATGACGCGAAGCGCAGAGGGCTTTATCCTCTTTGGTGGGCAATCGGCGCAGTCGCTGCCCTTTTGTTGCTATGGTTGCTTGCCAAGCCTGCCATGAAAAAAACACCTAATATAGATGAGAAAATCCTGGTGGAAGAAACGTTTATCAAAGACGCCATGACGACTCAAGAAGAGGTTGAAATCATGGAAGAAACCGTTATCCTTGAAGAACCTGTTCCAGAGAAACTTTTGGCCGAAGAGACGCTTGTCAAACCGACAATTCAAAAAACAAAAGCTCTTAAACCAACCCCAACAAACAACGAAGAACCGATGTTAGCCGAAAATACCGCCATAGAATCCACCAAAGCAGAAACCATCGACACCTCTAATAATATTGGAGTCACCACCACACTGTCTTCAAACGAAGAAGACCTCTCACCTCTCACCTTTCACCTTTCACCTCCCCAGCGTAGAGTCATCCGGAGCCTCAACCTGGTATGCTACGAGTGTAAAAATGAAAATGGAGAGCTGAGAACTGAGAACTTTCCGTTTTCCGTTTTCCGTTCTCCGTTTGAACCAGATCCTAACATGAAAAACGGATCGCTGGCTTTTGAACTCAAACTCCATTAAAACCTTGAATCATGAAACGCATCACTTTATTCATCGCCATTCTTTTCACTTTAAATATGGGCTTAGCCCAAGAAGAAGTTGCCATCGAGCAACGTATCGAACAACCCATCAACACGCTGGAAATCAATCGCGGTTGGGACGTACACCTGCTTCATAACGAGGCTGATAGCGGCTACCGCGTCGCCATCGTCACCAACGAGGACTACGCCCCCTTTGCCTTCAACGTTCAACTTTGCAGCGTGAAAGGCGACACCCTGACCATCTTGGATAACACCCAACTGCCACGAGGCACTGTGGTGGAGGTTGAAGGCCCCATGAAGTTCCAACGAATCAACTTGATGAACGAAGCAACAGTCAAAGCCAACCAAGTCATTGCCACTCAAAGCGATTGCCGGTTAGACAACATTTTCATCAGTCGTGACGCCGACTTTCACATCCAGCATTACCTCATTCCCGACTCGGTTTGCGGACCAGGCATCGAGGTCTGGGAACGTTCTAAACTCACCTTGGATACGATTTCCGGCACAGCAAATGCCGCTGTAAAACTATATGAATCTGATTTTCAAATTATTACAAACCAATTAAACGGGAAAATCATCCTATATGAATATGAAGTAACGCCCGGATGGCATTACCAGCAAACAGATTGGAGAGAAATCAAAAGCAAGGGAGAGGATGGCATTTGGATCACCACCGATCACAAAAAGATCTGGAACAACGCCATCAACATAGAAGCCGGATTTGGATACCGCTTAGGCACCAATCCCAAAAATGCCGACAGCCCCTTCTTGCAAAACGGAACATTATCAATCAACTTTGGCCTTGGCACCTATTTTAATTTCAGCAACCATTGGGGTTTGAGAACAGGTTTGCAGATGAATATGAACAGGAAGTACTTGTGCCATCAGGTGAGCTATGAAGACAACGCATTGGTGGTAATCGACGGACAAGGGGATTACCAACGCAACACATTGTCAAACACTTACTTAGGTATCCCGATTTCCTTGAACTATTATCTTGGCAAACAACAAACCGAGAGCTTTTCGTTAGACCTCTTCTGTGGTCGCCTTATTGGTGAGGTTCTCCGTACCAGCAACGATCCCACCCTCCTTGTTCAAGGTGGTTTTGGTTACTCAACGACCCCCATGGAGGACATCTTCAACCCCTGGAAATTGGAAGTGGGTCTCAGCTTCAACACCAATCACTTGGGAGTTATCCATGGCGTGAGGGTGTTCACCAACCTTCTGCCAGAGTGCAAGCCAGGTGTCACCGACGAAAAGTTTAGAAGCATCGGAATAGAATTGAAGCTTTGAGAAAACGATAGAAAGAAGAGGCAAATTATACTTTTTAATACTATCTTTGCGTTCAAGATGACAAATATGAATTACATGAGAAAAACGGTATTGGTTTTAATTCTATGGCAGCTGTCGCTCTTTTTCCCGATGGGCCCAGCGATGGCACAAAACACCTCAAAATCACACACCATCAGCGGCTATGTCACCGATGGCAAGAGTCAGGAGACCTTGTTGGGGGCTTCGGTGTATGATGCCGCCACGATGAAAGGTTCCGTGACAAACAACTTCGGGTACTATACCTTGAAGTTGACCGATGGCCAAGTGGATTTCAGGGCTTCCTTTGTAGGGTACGATCCCTATCAAGCTCGTTTTGAATTGAAGAACGATACGGTGATCAACATCGCTTTGGCGCAGTCGAACCAGCTGAACGAGGTGACGGTGACGGCACGCGCCATTGAGAGCAATGTGAAAGGTACCCAAATGAGTACCATCGAATTGCCGATGATGCAGATGAAAAAGATCCCAGCCTTGTTCGGCGAGACCGACGTGATCAAGGCCTTGCAACTACTGCCAGGCGTGCAGTCCGGCACCGAAGGTTCGGCAGGCATGTACGTCCGTGGCGGCGGTCCCGATGAGAATCTCATCCTTCTTGATGGTGTGCCGCTCTATAACGTGAACCACGCAGCAGGCTTCTTCTCGGCTTTCAACTCCGACGCCATCAAAAACGTCACCCTTTATAAAGGCAACTTCCCGGCACGTTTTGGAGGCCGCCTCTCATCGGTGGTCGATGTGCGAATGAAGGACGGCGACATGTATGAGTATCATGGCAATGTCAGCTTGGGATTGATTGCCTCGAAGGTCAATGTTGAAGGTCCCATCATCAAGGGCAAGACCTCGTTCAACCTCTCGTTCCGCCGCACCTACTATGACCTGATCACAGCGCCTTTGGCCAATATTATGGTGAAACAAGATATTCATAATGGTAACGCCTCTGCCTGGGCAGGCTATTATTTCTACGACCTCAACCTGAAAGTGAACCATAAGTTTTCCGACAAAGACCGTCTCTTCCTCAGCATCTATTCGGGCGACGACAAGGTTTACGCCAACATAAAATACAAGGATGAGTATTCCAATGATTATAATGGCCATGTGACCGGCATTGAAAAGCTGAACCTCGACTGGAAATGGGGCAACCGTATCGCCGCTTTGCGTTGGAACCACGTGATCCAGCCTAACCTCTTCATGAACGTCACCGGAGCTTACACCCAATACCGACATTTTATGGGGGCGGGCTTCTCAGAAGAGTCGAGCAGCGCCCACTCAAGCTATTCGGAAAGCATGGACTTGGGAGTGCATTCGGGCATTTACGATTACAGTGCAAAGGCTGATTTTGACTATAATCCATTCGAAAACCATGATGTTAAATTCGGTGCCAACCTCACATTCCATACTTATAGTCCTACGACCACAGCCGTCCATCTGAAAGAGACCGAAAACAACCAAACGGGCTATGCCTTCGATAGCGTGTCGAACGATGCGAAAATCAGGGCTTTGGAGACCGACCTTTACATAGAGGACAACTGGAGCATCAACAATTTCTTCAAGTTGAATGCCGGATTGCATTATTCCACGTTCAGTGTCGATCACAAAACCTACCACAGCCTTCAGCCTCGTTTGAGCTTAAGGGCCTTGGTGACGGAGGATTTCTCGCTCAAGGCAGGCTATGCCTATATGAGTCAATACATCCACCTCCTTTCAAACAATGCCATCAGCCTGCCCACCGATCTTTGGGTGCCTGTGACAGGCAACGTCATCCCGATGAATGCCCATCAAGTGGCTTTGGGAGCTTTTTACGACTGGAAGGGATTCGAGTTCTCGGTGGAAGGCTATTTCAAGAAGTTGAACAACGTGATGGAATACAAGGACGGATCTTCGTTCTTCTCGCTCGACCAGACCGACTGGCAGGATAAAGTGGTGATGGGCGATGGCTGGTCGTATGGCATCGAGCTGTTTGCCCAAAAGCAAGTGGGCAAGTTCACCGGCTGGGTGGGCTATACCTGGGCACACGCCAACCGCCTTTTCGACCGCCCGGGACAAGAGCTGAACTTCGGCGAGGTGTTCCCTGCCAAGTACGACCGTCGCCACGACTTGAACATCGTGCTGATGTACGATGTCAACGATTGGATCGACTTGGGTGCTACTTGGATCTACAGCTCGGGCAATTGCGCCACGTTACCGCTACAAGGTTATCATGGACTGGGAGATTACGCATATTACGGGTATTACGATCCGACGGTGATTAACCATATCGAGAGCCGAAACAACTACCGCTTCAACAGCTACCAGCGTCTTGACTTGGTGGCCAATTTCCACGAACAGAAGAAACATTGCGAGCGTATCTTCAGCATCAATGTCTACAACACTCTGTGCCACAACAATCCATTTGTCGTGATTCCTAGGGAAGAGGAGATCTATTATCCTGATTTAGATGAATATAAACGGATAAAGGTTCTAAAGCAAATCTGTATTTTCCCCATCATTCCGACCTTGAGTTGGCAATATAAATGGTAGTTTTTAAGAAGATAGAAGTCAGTAGAAAGGAGCAAGAAGAATGAAACATATCAAATTATTATCAATCATTATATTGATGGCGGGCTTGACGGCTTGCGAGAAAGACATCCTTTATGATGACATCGCCCCGGAACCACTGCTGGTGGTGAACGGCTTGCAGCATGTCGGCGAACCAGCCCGTCTCTGTGTGGAGAAAAGTTCGTTTGTCATTCATGCCGAAAGGGATTTCCGGGTGAAGGATGTCCGTGCGGACCTCTATGTGAACGGTGTTTTCAAGGAGTCGTTGCAAGTGCGCGATTCCTTGATCATGGAGACGTACGGCATTTGGAGCGAGGACCCGGATAGTATTTTAACAGAAGAACGTCTGCGTTGCGCTTTCAACTATTGCGAAGGGACCTATCTCCTCTGTGAAGGAGATGAACTTCGTTTCGAGGTGAGCTCGAGCGAGTTCGACAAGGTGGCTGTGGTCGAGACCAAGATGCCCTATGCTCCCAACGTGATTAGCTTCGATACCGTTCGCATTGTGGAAAACGGCGACGGCTATGGTGAAAAGAACATTTATTTCTCACTGAAGATTGACGATCCTGCAGGAAAAGACTATTATAATTTACGTCCTTTGGATGGGCTCGAAGGCTTTATATCCAACGATCCTGTATTTTCCGACTTCATGGATATTGTGCATGTGGATGACTTGTTTGGACAGGAAGATTATTACGGACGCGGTTCCTATAATTTGTTCAATGATTCTTATTTTGACGGAACGCAATATTCGGTGAGCATGAGGGTCAATTTCTATGCCGACAACTATCCGGAACCTTTCACGGTGGAAGTGTCACGGGTGGATGAAAATTTCTACCGATACAAGAAATCACTCAACCTCTATCAGGAGAATGATGACGAAATCTTAGGATTATTCACCGAGCCTATCCAGGTGTATTCTAATGTGAAAAACGGCGTGGGGGTGGTCGGTGCGCAAAGCAGGCCCGTAACAATGACGATTGATTTAACGGAAAACTGAAAACTGAACAACTGAATAACTGAATAACTGAATAACTGAACAACTATGGACTATTTCAAAGGTATAAATATCGCTGTGACCGTCAGTGACAAGGACGGCAATGTAATTTATCAGAACGACAGCTCCATTGACGTGAACGGTGACGCTCGGGGCAGAAATTTGGAGCAATGCCACAACCCAAGGTCATGGGAGATGATCTGCCATATGCTGAAGGAGAATGTCTCCAACGTCTATACCATCTCAAAAAAGGGAAAGAAAAAGCTGATTTATCAGACACCGTGGTACGAAGAGGAAAACGGAGAACGGAGAACGGAAAACGGAAAACTAGAACCGGCAGGGTTGGTGGAGTTTTCGATCATCCTTCCAGAGGAAATGCCCCATTACGATAGAGGATAAAAGTGAGGAATGAGGAGTTAGGAATGAGGAGTTGGGAGCATTCCTCACTCCTCACTCCTAATTCCTAACTAAAAGTAAACAAAAGGTTCCCGAAGAAATTCCACAGCGTGGCGGCACCAATGGCGAAGACCTTGCTGAGGTAGAAGTTCCATTTCAGCTTATTGTGGAACAGGTACACCGTCAAAGTATCGATGCCTAATCCGACCACGGAAATCAGGAAATATTTGGCGTATTCCGTCCCGACTTGCGGGTTGGTGCTTTGGAAAGTCCACCAGCGGTTAAGTAGATAGTTGGTGGTGGCGGCGAAGACAAAGCCTAGGATGTTGCTGACATATTTGTTCAGCTTGCAGATCTCCTTGAAAAACCATGTCACAACGAAGTTGACAAACACGCCGGAGAGGCCCACGACGCCGAACTTCAGGAATTTCAAGATGAATTCCTTGGTAATGCTGATGCCAAGTCTAACCATTATAGAAACTTATCCACAAAGATAAAAGGCATCAATGTCTCAATGCCATCGAAAACCATGATGGGTCCCGTATGACCCTGGCAAATGATTCTCATGGGACAGCCTGAACGCTGTTCATTCTCTACCATCACCTGACGGCAGGCGCCACAGGGGGCGATGGGTTCGTTGACTTCGCTGTGCTCCGACTGGGCCGTAAGGGCGATGGCTTCAACCGGCACATCAGGATACTGTGCCTGAGCTGAGAACAAAGTCACGCGTTCGGCACACAATCCGCTGGGGTAGGCGGCGTTTTCGATATTGTTGCCTTTGATGATGATGCCGTTGGCCAGTCTTACAGCTGCACCTACATGGAATTTCGAATAGGGTGCGTAGGAATTCAGAGTGGCTTCGTGTGCCTGGCGCAGGAGCTCCGCATCCTTTGGATCCAGTTCCCCTTCATTGTCATAGACGACGTAGTCGGAGATGAATTGTTGCTTTTTCATGTTATTCTGTTTCGGGACTGTCATCCCTCTTTTTGAACGCAAAGATAAACAAAGAATTGAATAATGCATAAAAAGACACGCCGGCTTGTGTTTCGATCGTGTCTTCGGGTAGCATGGAAATCAGCAGGATGACCAAAAAAACAGTGTATAAATAGGTCCGATAACGTTTCGATGAGAGATAAGGATAACAAAGCACCAGCAGGAACAACACCAATCCCACGATACCGAAGCCTACGGTTATGGAAAGAAATTGGTTGTGTGCCTTGTGCCGGAACTCGGGTTTCAATGGAGACTGCATCTCATCGTAGGCTTGTTGGTAGGCATTGGGGATATCACCAGTGCCCACTCCGAAAACCGGATGTTTTTTGATGAGGTGCAATGAGGCTTTGGTATATTCAATGCGTTGCGAGAGCGATCCCCCGTTGGGGTTGTTGTTTCGGCGATATTGGTTGTACTCGAATAGGGTCGATGAAAGGCGTGCATACACTCCCGGGTGTTCCCAGTTGACATAGTTGGCAATGCCTTGCTCCACATTGTGGACGTCTTGTTCGGTCAAGGCTGCAACGCCTTGGGCGTCCTTGCGAAGGTCTTTGGAAGTCAGGTATCTTGCCAGGGTGGCCTCCAAGTTCTCGCCATTTGACGTCAAGCCATCGTAATCCATTGCACTACGCATGTTCCATGCCTCTCGCATCTCGGGACGGCAGAAATAAAGGCCTACAAACTTGCCGTTTTCCACAGGGAAATAAATGGTGTCGTGCCAATAGTCATTGCCTTGTGCCGTGGTCTTCTCCAGCGTGTCGAGATCAACTGTGGGAACCGTCAGCATGTCAGAGGCTAAACGGTAGCCGCAAATGCCAATCGCCAAAGGTAGGCCGACAATGACGAGGATGCCGGTCACACGCCAAATGGTGCTGCTCAATTTAGTGAAATACAAATAGAGTGCAGAAGCGACCAACAGGCCAAGAAGAGCGAGATATCCTGATATGGATTCAAAGATATATAGCAGATAGAGGAACCATGCGATGAAAGCGATCAGTAATAGTTTTTCCCACCAAGGGGCGTGCCGCGTGAACAGGTAATAGCCGATGATGCCGATTGCCAAAACGATATTGAGGCAGAAACGGATGTGGCTGATAAACCTTGATATCTCCCTGACATCCTCATAGTTGTGCTGCAGATAGGTGCCGAAGCTAATGCAGGTGGCAACAAAAACGGCCAAGACATACAATAGCATCAATAGGTCGAAATGCTTTTTCTCCAAAGGTTTCACTGAAGATAGCACCAAAGGCAGTAGGAGGATGGGTAGCTTGATTTTCAGGTCTTTGAAGGCGTATTGGAAGTCGGATGTCCATGCCAGACCGATGATGTGAAGCAAATACAATGAAACCAGCACGAGGGCGATTCTGTTGTGAAGGAACCGTTGGCATTTTTCCTTGATGGGATCGCCCATGAAGAGCCATACAGCGAAGAGGAGAATTTGGGAAACACTCATCATGAATGGCGACAGGGTAAGGCTTGCCGCCATGATGGCCAGACAGATGAGGTAAGCTGCCGGCTCGTATTTCCGTGTCTGTTCTCTCCAGCTCAAGGTCTTAGGATGGATTCATACTTGTTTTTGTTGAGCAGCACGTTGAAGGCTTCCTCCAGATCCTCATCGTTTTCAAGAGAAGCCATGATGCGTCCGACTTGGTAGTAGTAACGTCCCACAATTTCCAGGCGCAACAGTTCTTCGATGTCTCTGCGATTCTTGATCAAATCGTTTTCCTTGTCGTCCTGAAGCCGCTTTTCAAGGGATTCCAGCTGTGGTTGCAGGCTTTCGAGATAGCCTTCCTCTTTGGCCATTTTCTTGAGTTCCTTCAGCTTCTTTTCACTCTCGGTGGTATAAGTGAACTTCTTTTCTTTTACGAAGTTCATGAAGTCGTTGTATGTGGCATCATCGATCTTGAATTCCTTGGCAGGAGCGATGCTCTTATGCTCGTAGGCGAACTTGGTGGCATAGTCGAAGATGTAGTTCTTGGCGTAGAGATAGGCTGTTGCCGTGGCGTATTTCCTGGGTTCTATTTTTATATCTGGCGTAATGCCATGACCTTCGTAAACGGTGCGCCCGGCCATCGTGGTGAAAGGTTTTCCTAAAGTGTCTTGAGAATTGGGAGTTGAGAGTTGGGAGTTGAGGGAATCGTTTTCCGTTCTCCGCTTTCCGTTCTTCGAGTAGTCGATTTCTTGGATGCAACGCCCACTGGGGATATAATACTTGGCGATGGTGACCTTCATTTGTGTGTTGTAGGTCAAAGGCAGGATGTTTTGAACCAAACCCTTGCCAAAGGTGCGCTGGCCAATGATCACACCTCGGTCGTAGTCTTGGATGGCACCTGAGACGATTTCACTTGCAGAGGCGCTGCCGCCGTCAACCAAGATGGCCAATGGAATTTGTTCGTCAACGGGTTGGTTGCTGGTTGAATAAACGCTACCTGCATGCTGTGACTTGCCTTTGGTAAATACCACGGGCTTGCCCTTGGGGATGAAAAGGTTGACGATATCAACAGCCTCGTTCATCAATCCTCCTCCGTTGCCACGCAGGTCGATGATAAAGCCTTTGAGATCATGGTTTTTCTTCATGTCGATCAGATGCTGTTTCAGCTCGTTGGCGGCATCCTTGGTGAAGCTGTTGAAGCTTACGTAGCCGATGCCATTGTCGAACACCGTGGCGTATGGGATGTTGTCGATCTTGACCTTCTCGCGTTTCAGGGTCTTTTCAATGGGTGTGTCAGAGCCATACCGTTTGATTTTGATGGTCACCTCGGTGCCGGGTTGTCCCTTGAGGAGTTCGCTGACCTGGTCGGTGGGTTTCTTGTGGGCATCCACTCCATTAATGGAAAGGATGGCGTCACCGGCCTGGAGTCCGGCTTTTTGGGCAGGCCAGCCTTCGTATGGGTCGGAAATGCGGGTGTATTCCCCGTCATATTGGATAAGGGCGCCGATGCCGCCATATTCACCTGTGGTCATGAGTTTGTAATTCTCAATCTCCGACTCGGGGATAAAGACGGTATAAGGATCCAGACCTTCGAGCATGGCGTCGATGGCGGCTTCGTTCAATTCTGCGGGGTTGATTTCATCGACATAGTTCAAGTTCAACTCCCTTAGCAGGCTGTTATAGATGTCGATGCTCTTTGAGATCTCAAAGTTGTTTTGCTTTTCCTGACCAATCAGGAAGATTGGCATCAGCAAGGCGATAAATAGCAGTTTGATATTTTTCATAACTTTCATCTTTCACTTTTAACCTTTTATCTTTCACCTCTCACGGTACCGGATCATATCCACTCCCTCCCCAGGGGTTGCACGAGAGCACCCTTTTGATGGTCAGCCAACCACCTTTGAAAGCGCCGTACTTCTCCAAGGCCTGGATGCCATAATTGGAGCAGGTGGGCGTATAGCGGCAGGCCCCACCGAGCCAAGGTGACAAAGTGATTTGGTAGAGCCGGATCAACCCGATGAGAAGCTTAGTGAGTGGTCTGAATCGTTTTTTCATATCTGTTGATGAGCTCGTTGACGGCTTTGCCTGTTTTGTTGAACATCTCTTCGTAGGAATGGATGACGGTGGCGTTATAAATTAACGCTACATCGACCGAAATAGTATCTCTGTTGCAGATTTCGTAGAGCCTGTCCTTGCTTCTCCGCCATGATTCTCGGATAAGGCGTTTTACGCGGTTGCGCTTGAAAGCATGGTGAAAGCGCCTTTTCGATACGGACAACAGGAGTCGGCAAGTGACGGGTTTGTCGCCGACGGGCTTGAAAAGATACACGACCCTATAAGGATAACAAGAAAATCCAGCCCCTTTTTCGAAAAGGGACTGGATCTCGTTTGAATTGCAGATGCGTTCGTATTTCGGGAAGTCCTGCATTATTTCTTTTTGTTCTTCTTGATCTCCGCGGCGATGAACTCCTCGATGGCCATGGTCATGGAAGGAGCGGTTTCAGTGGGTGCGTGGAAGTCAAGTTGGAAGCCGGAGTCGATGATGGCTTGGCAGGTGGCTTCTCCGAAACCGCCGATGGCAACATCTTTCTGTTTGAACTTCGGGAAGTTTGCCTTCAACGACTCAATACCTGCAGGGCTGAAGAATACCAGCATGTCGTAGTCGCCAATCTTGATGACCTTGGTCAGGTCGGCAGAAACGGTGCGGAACATCACAGCCTTGGTGAAATTGATCTTTGCCTCGGTTAACAGATCGGTGGTGCTGTCGGAACTGATGTCGGAGCAGCAGTAAAGGTATTTCTCGTCCTTATGCTTCTTGATGATCTCAAGTAGGTCGTTAAATGTCTGGTTGCCGTAAAAAACCTTGCGTTTTCTGTATTGAACGTAGCGTTGTAAATACAATGCCGTGGATTCGTTGATGCAGAAATACTTCAGTGTTTCGGGAACCGTGTAGCGCATCTCCTTGGCCACTCTGAAGAAATGGTCGATTGCATTGCGACTGGAAAGGATGATGGCTGTATAGTCAGGTAATTTGATGTGTTCTTGGCGAAGCTCGCTCGCGGTGACGCCTTCCAATTTGATAAATTTCTCAAAAGTGAAATTGACGCCGTACTTCTTCATCAGATCGCCGTAAGGTGTCTTTGTGACATCGGTAGGCTGCGGCTGCGACACCAATATGGATTTGATTTTCATTATCTATCTATCTTGTTAAATGACAGTATTGTGAGTAAAATAGCGCAATCCCGCTACCAAAAGCAGGGTTAGTGGTACGATTTCGAGCGTGCAAAAATACAAAAAAATATATAACGAAGGCATTTTCGAAAAAACTCTAGTCTCAATAAACTCCAAAAAGAGCTTCATCAACGCTGTTGCAAACAAGATGCCAATCCCTATCCAAACGAAAATGGTGTAGGGCATATACAATACCAACAACATGATGGGTGTGATGACGAAAAAGCAGAGCGTTGAAGAGGAGAGCTCAACGGTGATTTGTCTGGTGACCAGTTCCTTTTGGCGAAACAGCCATCCCATCAAGGCCAGAATCAAGTGTCTGACAATGATCCAACCTGCAACACACGCACATACAATGCTAAAGATGTTGAAGCTGTTGTAGGCCAACACATCGCGGGAAAAAATCACGCAGGTCTTCTGAACGAAGAGCGCGATTACCAAAATATAGGAAATCAAGAAGGAAAACCCAATGAAGCTTCGAGTGGGTGTCCATTCACGAAGCAGTTGGTTGGTGTGTGCCACGCCTCCAGGGACTGAAAGCAGTTGCCGGAACTGTCGAGGATACAACTGTTTGTTGATGACCACGAGAAGCAATACTGCCGCCAGCACAATCAAGTTCCATCCATCCAGAACCTCGTGTGTGACTCTGACCATGGGGCTGATGACACCCTCGAAACCCGATGTGATAAAGGTTGTATCCCCGTTCATGACCTTGGTGATAAAATAGTTTGCAAAAATAATAAAAATTCATAATTTTGCGCTTTACAAAAATTGAACAACTGAATAACTGAACAACAGAAAAACTATTACCATGGATTTAATGCATGAAATCATCGCCAACGCGCAAGCCCACAAGCAGCGCATTGTGCTCCCCGAAGGGGATGAACCCCGTACCTTGAAAGCCGCCGACCGTCTTCTTGCCGATGGTGTAGCCGACATCATCCTTATCGGTCCTGCCGAAAAAATCAAAGAGATGACAGCGGAATTCGGTCTGCAACATATTGGCAAGGCCCGCATCATCGACCCCAAGAACAATCCTGATAAACAGAAATACGCCGACCTGCTTTATGAGATCCGTAAAGCCAAAGGAATGACGCCTGAGCAGGCCAACGACCTTGCTGAAAACTTCATGTATCTTGGCATCCTATTAGTGAAGGCAGGCGAGGCTGACGGCCTTGTGAGCGGTGCCCGTAGCACTACGGGCGACATGCTCCGTCCCGCCTTGCAGATCATCAAGACGGTGCCTGGCGTTACCTGTGTCAGCGGTGCCTTTACCATGTTCCTGCCTGAAGGCTGTCCTTACGGCACCGATGGCCGCATGGTCTTCGCCGACTGTGCCGTTACGCCCATGCCGACTGCCGAGCAGCTGGCTGAGATTGCCATCTGCACTGCCGACACCGCCAAGGCCATCGCCAAGATTGATCCCGTTACCGCCATCCTGAGCTTCTCCACCAAGGGCAGTGCCAAACATGAGGTGGTTGACAAAGTCATCGAGGCAACTCGCATCGCCAAAGAACGCCGTCCCGACCTCGTCCTCGATGGCGAACTGCAAGCCGATGCCGCCATCGTGCCTTCGGTGGGTTCCAGCAAAGCCCCTGGCAGCCCCGTTGCCGGCAAGGCCAACACCTTAGTGTTCCCCTGCCTCGAAGTGGGCAACATTGCCTATAAGCTCGTCCAGCGTCTGGCTGGTGCCGAAGCAGTGGGTCCCGTGCTCCAAGGTCTCGCCAAGCCCTGCAACGACTTGAGTCGTGGCTGCTCCATCGATGATGTTTACAAACTGGTGGCCATCACCTGTAACCAGGCCATCGCCCAGAAAAATTGAACAACTGAATAACCGAACAACTGAAAACTCATGAAAATATTAGTCTTAAATTGCGGCAGCTCTTCCATCAAATACCAGCTGCTGGAAATGGAAAACGCAGATCGCGCCCGTTTGCTCGCCAAGGGTCTTTTGGAACGCATCGGTCTTGAAATGGGTGAGTTCACCCACAAATACAACGGTGAGAAGTATTACGAACAGCTTCCCATCCCGAACCATACCGAAGGCATCAAGTTGGTGCTGAAAGCTTTGGTCGATCCCAAGATGGGGGTCATCAAGGATTTGAAGGAAATCAATGCTGTGGGACACCGCGTTGCCCATGGTGGTGAATTGTTCCCGAAGAGTGTCTTGATTGACGAGAAAGTCATCGAAGGCATCGAGTCGCTCACCGACCTTGCTCCTTTGCACAACCCGGGCAGCTTGCAAGGCATCCATGCCATGGAAGAAGTGCTCCCAGGCATACCGATGGCTGCCGTGTTCGATACCTCGTTCCACAGCACCATGCCGCCCGAGGCCTATCTCTATGCCGTGCCTTACGAATACTATGAGAAATATCGTGTGCGCCGTTACGGCTTCCATGGTACCAGCCACAAGTTTGTTGCCGAAAAAGCCGCCGCTTTCGTGGATAAGGACTGGAAGAAGAGCAAGATCGTCACCTGCCACCTTGGTAGCGGTGCTTCCATTGCTGCCGTGCAATACGGCAAGTCCGTCGAAACTTCCATGGGCTTTACTCCAGTGGAAGGTCTCGTGATGGGCAGCCGCACGGGCGACCTGGACTTGGGCGTCTTTATGTATATCATGGACAAGGAAGGACTCAACACTAAGGAGATGAACACCTTGGTGAACAAGAAGTCGGGTCTCGTCGGCATCACTGGCGGCAAGCAGGACATGCGTGACGTCCGCGCCGGCAAGGAAGAAGGTGACGAACGCTGCACCTACGCTTTCAACATGTTTGCACACCGTGTGAAGAAATACATTGGTGCCTACATGGCCGTGATGAACGGCGCCGATGTCCTTGTGATGACTGGCGGCATCGGCGAGAACGCTTGGTTCATGCGTGAAGCCATCCTCGAAGACATGGAGTTCCTCGGTATCAAGCTCGACCATCGTGCCAACAAAGAGATCGCTGGCGACGCTGGCATCATCTCCACGCCCGATTCCAAAGTTGCCGTGGTGGTATATCCTACCGACGAGGAATTCGTCATTGCACAAGATACTTTTAACTTAGTTAGGAGTTAGGAGTTTGTAGTTGGAAGGTTTACGCCCCGCGTTACCCCCGGATACAAAATGTATAGTATAAAGCAAATATCGGAAGTTGTAGGTGGCCGTTTAGTAGGTTCCGAAGAGGATCGGATGATACAACATCTACTCATTGACAGCCGTCGTCTTGATGTGGCTGGGAAGACCTTGTTTTTTGCTTTGCTGAGCCATCGAAACGACGGTCACAAATACATCGAAGACCTGTACCAGAATGGCGTCAGGGCTTTTGTGGTTGGAAGGATGCCTGAAATGGTGCATCCCGATGCGTGTTATATAGTGGTGCCGGATGTGCTGAAAGCCTTACAGCAGTTGGCATCCTATCACAGGTCTCAGTTCGACATCCCTGTCATCGGCATCACGGGTAGCAATGGCAAGACCATCGTAAAGGAATGGCTGGCTCAGCTGTTGAGTCCCGATTACAACCTCGTTCGCAGCCCCAAGAGCTACAACTCCCAAGTAGGTGTGCCACTCTCTGTTTGGCAGATGAACGGAACACACCAAATGGGTATCTTTGAGGCGGGCATCTCCAAACCCGATGAGATGATGGCGCTTCAGAAGATCATCAAGCCGACCATCGGCATCTTTACCAATATCGGCCAAGCCCATGAGGAGAATTTCATCAGCTTCATGCAGAAGGCAGGCGAGAAGCTCAACCTCTTCACCCAGGCAGAGACCTTGGTGTATTGCATGGACTATTACGACATCCAACAGGTAATCTTGCGCGCCGACTTGGGAAAGAAGGTGCGCTTGATTCCCTGGAGCCGGAAGTTCAAGGAGGCGGAGGCCTATGTTGAGGCGGTGGAAAAACAGGAGCGGGACACGCTGTTGAAACTGCAAGTAAAAGGGGAGTCCTATCAATTTTCCATTCCGTTCAATGATGACGCCTCCATTGAGAATGCCATCCATTGTATCGTGATGTGCCTTTTCTTGAAGATGCCTGCGACAGTGATTGCGGAGCGGCTTCAAGGACTTACCTCCATCGCCATGCGCTTGGAGATCAAGTCAGGCATCAACAACTGCACCATCGTCAACGACTACTACAACTCCGATGTCAACTCGCTGTCCATCGCCCTCGACGTGATGAACCAGCAGCGACAGCATCAGGACAAGGTGCTGATTCTATCCGATATTCTTCAGAGTGGCAAGGATGAACACGAGCTTTACAGCTATATTGCCCAGCTGCTTGAGAACAAGGGTGTGGGCCTATTGATCGGCATCGGTGAGGCCATCTCTCGTCAGGAGCGCTATTTTAAGATGAAGAGTCATTTCTTCAAGGATGTCAATGATTTCTTGCAGCGCTTCCCATTATCCCAGTTCCGCAACCAGACCATTCTGCTAAAGGGAGCCCGAGCCTTTGAGTTTGAGCAGATTAGCATGGAGTTGCAGGAAAAGGCCCATGAGACGGTGTTGGAGATCAATTTCAACCATTTGATTAACAATTTCAACCACTTCCGATCGCTGATTAAACCCGAGACCAAGCTAATGGTCATGGTTAAGGCCTTTGGCTATGGTAGTGGCAACTACGAGGTTTCCAACATCCTCCAGTTCCATCGAGCCGATTACCTGACGGTGGCCTTTGCTGATGAGGGCGTGGAGCTGCGCCGAGCTGGCATCAATTTGCCGATCATGGTGATGAGTCCTGAGATCAACAGTTATGACAACATCATCAAGTATCATTTGGAGCCCGAAGTGTTTAGTTTCCGCAACCTGGAACTCATTGAGCGCACCTTGGCCATCACGGGTGTTACCATACCGCTGAACGTCCATGTGAAGTTGGACACAGGCATGCATCGCTTAGGTTTTTCTTTGAAGGAGCTTCCCGAGCTGATTCGCCGCATTCAGGCGAATCCGTTGATTCATGTGAGGAGTGTGTTCTCACATCTGGCCACGGCTGACAATCCCGAGGAGGATGAGTTCACGATGAGCCAGATTAGGGTCTTTGAGGAAGGCAGTCAGATGATTGTCGATGCCTTCCCCTACAAGGTGTTGCGTCATATCTTGAACACAGCCGGCATCACGCGGTTTACCAAGTATCAGTTCGACATGGTACGGTTGGGAATCGGTCTCTATGGCGTGCCTACCTGTAAGGCCGATGAGGGCGTGTTGGAAACGGTTGTCTCGCTGAAGACCACCATCAACCAGATCAAGGAGGTCCCGGCAGGCGACAGCATCGGCTACAACCGTCATGGCCGTGCGGTGCACGATATGCGCATCGGCATCGTGCCCATCGGCTATGCCGACGGGCTCTCACGTTTATTAGGCAACGGCAATGGGAAGTTCTACATCAACAACCAACCGGTTTCCATTGTCGGCGACATTTGCATGGATATGTGCATGCTTGACTTGACGGATGTTGAAGCCCAGGAAGGCGACACGGTGGTGATTTTTGATGCAGACCACAGCATCAACGACATCGCCAAGGCCTGCCAGACCATTCCCTACGAGGTAATGACCCGTATCTCGCAAAGGGTGAAACGAGTCTACTACCAAGAATAACTATATATGCAAAACTTTTGTGGCTATTGTGGCACTCAATTAAAAGAAGGTGTAAAATATTGCCCGGGATGTGGACATCCGGTAACTCCGAAACCTCAACCTGAGGCTCCTAAAAAGAAAAAAGGAGGTTGTGGCAAGGCTATCCTCATCGTGGCGCTCATAGCCGTGGTGGTCTATGGTGCGGTGAGATATTACCAAAACAATCCCGACAAGTTCAATTTCCTTCGACCTTCGATTGTTCTCAACGGAGAGGATTATAAGCTGGAGTTGCCGGCAAGTGCCAAGGATGTTGAATGTGTGCCTGTGACAGACGAGCGTCTGGCCCAGCTGAAGAAGCAGGGGTACAACTTCATCGCTACGCCCCTCAGTGTAACACTCAACGGCGAAGAGCATGTCCAATTGGATGGGACGGCGACGGTCAGCATTGACATTCCAAAGGACTTTCCAAAGAGCAATTATAAGAATTTGGTCGGTGTGCTCATTACCGATGAGGGCCCGATTTACAGAATTCCGGACTATTTCGCCCTTCGTGATGGTGTTGTCAAGTTTGAGACCAGTCATTTCTGCGAAGCAGGTGCTGTAGAGGACAAGGAAAAGCTGCGTGAGAGGTTCATCGAAAAAGTCGCTGTCAATGGATGGCAAAGAAACATGGACAATAAGGCCTTGGAACCGACATGGAAGGAACAGCTGACGAAGTTCGCCAACGACCATTGTCTGGGCGAAAACGACCTGGGCGGCATTGCCGCTCGAGAGCTGTTTGCCGACAACGATGTCGTTAAAATCGGCATGGACATCGTCAACGCCCACGACATGGAGAACGCTAGTCTTGAAGAGCGCCTGAAAGTGGCTTCCGAGAATATGGTGAAAGTGGCCGAAACCAAAATGCTGTCCTATTTGCTTGACAAGCTTAAGGAGGAGGATACCAAGAAGAAAAAGGTGCTTGATGAGATGAAGAGTGAGAAAAAAGGAGAGTTTGTGTATAAAACGGAGATCGAAAAGATCGATAGCCGGCGAAACAAAATCATCAATGTGCTTGAGAACCGCTTCTCCATCGACAATGTGGAAAAAGTGGGTGCCCAGTTGGGCGAGGAACCCGGTATGAAAAAGTGCTATGTCTATGCCTGTGAACATATCAAGGATTTTGCAAAAGACCAATTGAAGGCAAAGGCGGTAAAATTGCTTCCTTATATCAAGACCGTTCAGGCAACGGCCAAAGCGGTGGAAATCGGAAAGAAGTTCTGGGCATCTACTCAGATGAACGATTTGTACGAGAGCTTTGAGAAGATTGCCGATGAGAATGGCGGCGTTGTCAATCAGGATCATTGGAATATCATTAGTTATCGACTTTCCACTCCCGAGTTTCTGCACGGCATGAGCGATGCGGAAATCAAAGCCATGCTGGAGGAACGCTATCGCGAAAAGGTGGAGATCAACAAGCGGAAGGAAGAGATCAGAAAGACCTTGGACATCATAGAAAAGCTCGTGGATTTGGATAGCGAGTGCCTTGAGAAAAAGAAGTTCGACTATGTCCAACGCCTGACCATTGTGAACAACCTTATGGATCGGTTCCGCAATGAACTGGTTGATAAAGGCGGTGAGTTGGTTTACTATGACGATGGATACAGACGGGTACTGGGTAATCCCAAATCAATCAATGAACAATTGTGTTTCGTGATCAACAAGTACTTTGAGTGCTATCCCGACCAAGAGAAGTTTTATGGATGGTTGGCTCAAAACGGCTACAATTATAGGCAGCTGGAGAAAGACTATGACAAGTTGGATGCCCTGTTGTGGAAAGAAGAAGGACCGAAATACGATCCGGAAATTAATATCGTGATCCAAGAAGAACTCGGGGCGGAATCAGGACACGCCGTCTATGTAGGCCGCACTATTTGCTTGGGTGCCAAAGAAATACCCTATCGGGGCTGGCATTGCAATATTCCTGACGAAGACGTCTATCGCGACGAGGGTTGGAGTGTGGAATTCCCATTCGAGGATGCGTCTCCCTGTCTCTTGAGTCAATACAAGGCGATGGGGATGCCGAACCAAGTATTGATCTATGAAAACGAAAATGATTTCAAACAAGGCAAAAAGCCTTTGGAAGCTATCGGTTTCAAGGTGGATACGACGGGCGCTACCACAGTGGTTGACCTCAACGCTCTTACAGTGGATGCTTTTTGGTACATCTCAAGTATTGATTGCAATGGTTTTGAAAATTGCATCAATTATAATAAAGCCGTTCCTTACAAAAATGACTATAATGCTGTTAAGTGCCATCTTGTCATAGAGGGCGACAAATTCTTTTTCGAAATGCCCGATATGCACATGTTTGATGTGGATGGTATGGAAGTCAATTACGATTTTTCCGGGTTTTCATTGGAAGGTCGTTTTCAACCAGTAGAGGGACGTGACAATTATATAGATAAACATGGCAGGATCGTAGCCAAAAGCCTGAAAATGTCGCCTTCGACTTTGAAGTTTAAATATTTACTGGGAAACGGTTATAAAGAAGATGTGTGTACCATGACCCTTAGTGAGCCCGAAACGAAAGAAAAAACATTGTCGATGGACGATGCTTTCTTCAAATGGACTTTTACGGATCATGAATATGTAGCGCTTGAATCCGTATGCATCCGTTTCCCGGTTAAGGTCTCACGTCGTTTCAGCAGCACTGCGGATTGGATAAAGAGTGAGAGTTATGACGGCCAAGGCTCTGTTTTTGTGTTTTGTCGCTATTTAGAACCAAAAACGAAAAAGTGATTATGAAAGATATCGAAAGCATTGATTATATGGGTTCCAGGGTCAGGCTATGTGAGGATGGCAAGTACCGTTGGAAATATGAACTCAACATGATCACAAACCCGGTCATTATGATCACTGTGTTCAAGGTCTTCTTATACACTGTGCTGATACTGTTCTTGTTTTTTTGCCCGATCTTGTACTTCGTTGACGATGACTGGATGGGAGTACTGGGCATGCTTAAGTCGATGGGTATCGCATTGGGTGTCTTCGCTGTGCTGACTTTTTTGGGCACCGCCATCCTTTCATGGATATTCGGTGGAAAATATGTAGCTCTTTTCGAAATGGACGACAAAGAGATTGTTCACAGCCAGTTGGCTGTGCAACAGCAGAAAGCTCGCAAACTGGGAATGCTCACATTTCTTGTCGGTCTTTTTGCCAAGCGACCCTCTACCATGGGTGCCGGATTGCTCTCCACGGTGAAAAACTCCAGTACCTCTGAATTCAGTAAGGTTAGGCGTGTTCGCAGCCGTCGCTGGCTCCATACCATCAAAGTGAACCAACTGCTTGAACGGAACCAGATCTATGTTCCCAAGGAGGATTACGACTTCGTGTACGACTTCATCAAGTCGCATTGCCAAAATTTGAAATAATGGGAGAAATTAAGATTATCTCTGGCAAGGCAATAAAATTATTAATTAGGAGTTATTTTTCCTGACAAAGCATCAGTTTTGCATGCTTTTTGACGGGCAGCTCGCTCATGAAATTGAACAACTGAACAACTAACAACTACATAAAGATGATTGAAACTGACATTCGTGAATTGAACGAGAAAATCCAGCGTGAGAGCCAGTTTGTTGACTTGATCAACCTGGAGATGAACAAAGTCATCGTCGGACAAAAACAGATGACCGAACGTTTGCTGATTGGCCTTTTGGCTAATGGACACATTCTTCTTGAAGGTGTCCCGGGATTGGCAAAAACCCTTGCCATCAAATCGATGGCACAGGCCATTGATGCCGACTTTAGCCGTATTCAATTTACTCCCGACTTGCTGCCAGCCGACCTGATCGGTACCATGATTTACAGCCAAAAGAAAGAGGAGTTTGTGACTCGTCGTGGTCCCATCTTCGCCAATTTCATCCTTGCAGATGAAATCAACCGTTCGCCCGCCAAGGTACAGAGTGCCTTGCTCGAAGCCATGCAAGAGCATCAGGTGACTATCGGCGACGAGACCTTCAAGTTGCCGGATCCTTTCCTCGTGATGGCAACCCAGAACCCCATTGAGCAAGAAGGTACCTATCCGTTGCCAGAAGCCCAGGTGGACCGTTTCATGCTCAAGGTCGTGATCAACTATCCCAAGAAAGAAGAGGAAAAGCTGATCCTCCGCCAGAACATCGGCAATGCGGATAGCAAGATTAACGCTGTCATCAAGCCCGAGGACATCATCCGTGCGCGCGAAGTCTGCCGCGAGATCTATCTCGACGAGAAGATTGAGAACTATATCACCGACATCGTGTTCGCCTCACGTTTCCCGAGCGACTATAAGCTGAAAAAGTTCGCCAACATGATCGGTTACGGTGGATCGCCCCGTGCTACCATCAACTTGGCATTGGCATCGAAGGCCTACGCTTTCATCAAACGCCGTGGCTATGTCATCCCCGAAGACGTCCGTGCTGTCGCTCATGACGTGCTGCGTCACCGTATTGGCCTGACCTACGAGGCGGAAGCCGAGAACGTGACCACCGAGGAGATTATCAACGAAATCTTGAATACCGTCGAAGTCCCGTAATCCGTAATAATCCGTAGGGGCGGACCTGTGTGTCCGCCCGCCAATGTGATCAATATGGAATCAACAGAAATATTTAAGAAAGTCCGTAAAATCGAAATCAAGACTCGAGGGCTGTCGAACCACATCTTCTCAGGACAGTACCACAGTGCCTTCAAGGGGCGTGGTATGACCTTCAGTGAGGTGCGCGAATACGAGTATGGCGACGACATCCGCAACATCGACTGGAACGTTACCGCCCGTTTCAACAAGCCTTTTGTCAAGATTTTTGAGGAAGAGCGTGAGATGACAGTGATGTTGCTCATCGATGTGTCGGCTTCGAACGATTTCGGTTCGCGCCAACAGTCGAAACGTGACCTGACTGCTGAGCTTGCCGCTGTGTTGGCTTTCTCTGCCATCCAAAACAACGACAAGGTCGGCGTCATCTTCTTCAGCAGCAAGATCGAGAAGTTCATCCCGCCCAAGAAAGGCAGTACCCATATCCTGCGTATCATCCGCGAGATTGTTGACTTCAAGCCGGAGGAGAACGGTACCGATATCGGCGAGGGACTTCGTTTCCTCACTTCGGCCATCAAGCGCCGTACAACAGCCTTTCTTATCTCCGACTTTATGACAGCGAAGGACTTTGAACAGGAACTGCGTATTGCTGCCAACAAACACGACTTGGTGGCCTTGCGTATCACCGACCGTCGTGAGATGGAGATCCCGAAGGTGGGTTTGGTGAAGTTCAAGGACGCTGAGACAGGGCGTGAGAAATGGGTTGACACTTCCAGCCGCGCCTGGCACGATGCTTACCTCCAGATGATCCAACGCGAGTCGCTTGCCTTGAACAGGCTCTTTACCATGCAGGGCATCGACAATACGCTGATCTATACCGATGAAGACTATGTGAAGCCATTGATGCAACTTTTCAAGAAGAGGGAATCGAGACGATGAAAAGATTGGTTTTGATGATTGGTTTGGTTTTGGGCCTTTTCGGATGGGCTCTGGCGCAGAGTGTTGAAGTTTCCGCAAAGGTCCAGGACGATCATGTCGCCGTGGGTAAGCCTTTCTCGCTTGATTTGACGATGAAGGTGCCTTACGGCTATTATGTGGAATGGAACGAGTTTGCCACTGACACCTTGTCAGAACAAATTGACATATTGAAACGCGGCGATTTGGTGCGCACCGCCGATGCTGACAGCAACACTATCGTGCAACAGCAACTGACGTTGATGACCTTCGACACAGGCTATGTGCAAGTGCCTTCGGTGGGCTTGACCTACGCCAAGTCGGCCGATAACGGATTGCGCATGAAGGCTTTCACCGATCCTGTACAGCTTTATGTTACCACTATCACGGTGGATACCACACAGGCTTTCAAGCCGATAGTGCCTCCCGTAGAACAGCCAGTATCGATGAAGGAGGTTTTCCCTTGGATTTTGGGCGTTTTGATACTGGCATTGATTGGTTTGGTTGTCTGGTATGTTCTTAGGCATCGCAAGCCGAAACTGGATGAAAACGGCGAGCCTGTGAAAGGTCCGGTGATTCCTCCTTACAACAAGGCCATTGGCGATCTTGAGAACTTGAAGCAGCAGAAGCTGTGGCAAGTGGGCAAGGTGAAAGAATACTATTCCAGTTTGACGGATATCGCCCGTGAATACATCGAGGGTCAGTTCCAGGTCAACGCTGTGGAGATGACTACCGACGACATACTGCAGGAAGTCCGCGAATTGGACTTTACTCCAGAGCTTTATGGCAAGTTGAAGGACACGATGGAGTTGGCCGATTTGGTGAAGTTTGCCAAATGTACCACTTCTCCGTTGGAAAACGACAATGCCATGAGCAATATGACGGATTTTGTGAACGACAGTTATGCCCACTATCAGGCTGTGAAGGCTAAGGAAGAGGAGGAGGCTCGTCAACATGCTTGAGAACATCACCTTTGCGAATCCTAAGCTGCTGTGGGGCTTGTTGATCATCCCCGCTGCCATCGTTTGGTATATCTTCCGTCACAAGAAGCAAGAAGCCTCGGTGCGCTATTCCGACACGACGGGTTTTGACAACCTGCCGAGAAGCTGGAAGGTTTATGCGCGTCACCTCCTGTTTGCCTTGCAATTGGCGGCATTGGCGTTGCTGATTGTTGCAATGGCACGTCCGCAGAGCTCTTCCACGAGCCAAACTTCCAACATTGAAGGCATTGACATTATCTTGGCCCAAGACATCTCGGGCAGTATGCTTGCCCGTGACTTCAAACCCGACCGCTTGGAAGCCTCCAAGCAAGTGGCTGCCGATTTTGTGGAAGGACGTCCCACCGACCGCATGGGCTTGGTGGTCTTTGCGGGTGAGTCGTTTACCCAAGTTCCCTTGACCACCGACCACGGGGTGATGCTGAACATGCTTAAGGAACTGAAAAGTGGCATGATTGAGGACGGTACCGCCATTGGCGACGGTTTGGCTACTGCCATCAACCGTTTGAAGGATAGCGAGGCCATCTCCAAGGTCATCATTTTGCTTACCGACGGTATGAACAATGCCGGCTCGGTGGATCCTTATACCGCCGCCGAAATGGCCAAACTCTACGGCATCCGTGTATATACCGTTGGCGTGGGCAGCTATGGCACAGCGCCATTCCCCGTGCAAACCATCTTCGGTGTGCAATACCAACAGATGAAAGTGGAAATCGACGAGAAATTGCTGGCGACCATCGCCAATAGCTCGGGCGGCAAGTATTTCCGCGCCACTTCCAACCAGAAACTTGACGAGATCTATGCTGAGATCGACAAGTTGGAGCGTTCAAAGATCGAAGTGACCGAGTTCAGGCATCTCCATGAGGAGTTTTATCCGTTGGTAGCTTGGGCATTGGCATTGCTTTTATTGGAATTCATTTTGCGTAAGACTGTTTTTAGAACGATTTCGGAGTAGTGGTTATGGAAAATGTATTGAGATTTGAGCATCCTGAATATCTGTACTGGTTGGCCATCATTCCAGTGCTGATCATCATCTATATCCTGATCCGTTTGCGTCAGGACAAGGTCTTCAAGCGCTTTGCCCAGGTGGAGATGCGCGAGTACCTGGTTCCACAGCGTTCGGGTCGCCGCAGCATCTTCAAGTTCATCGTGTTCCTGCTGTTGATTGCCTTTTTGATTCTGGGTTTGGCCAATTTGCAGAGTGGATCCAAGATGGAGGAGGTAAAGCGTGAGGGCATCGACCTTTACATTGCCGTTGACGTATCGAACTCAATGAATGCGCAAGATATCGTGCCGAGTCGTCTCGACCGCTCCAAGCAGGCCATCAACAAGTTAATCGGCGACCTGCAGGGCGACCGTCTCGGAGTGATTGTGTTTGCTGAAAAGGCTTTTGTGCAGTTGCCTATCACTACCGACTACGGTGCGGCCAAAATGTTCCTTGCCTCTGTCAACACGAGCAGTGTGGCATCGCAAGGCACGGCCATCGGTGAAGCCATCACCCTGGCGGTGAATTCTTTTGCCGACGATGAGCGCAGCAAGGCCATCATCATCATATCAGATGGCGAGGACCACGAGAACGACGCTGCAATGGAAGCCGCCAAGGCTGCCGCCAAGAAAGGAATCAGGATTTATACGATCGGCATGGGCCTTCCCGACGGAGCACCCATCCCGGAATACAACCAATATGGTCGCATGGTCGGCTATAAGAAAGACAAAAACGGCAATACCATCGTGACCCGTCTTGATGAAGACATGCTCCGCCGCATTGCCGATGCGGGAAGCGGCATGTATGTGAGAGCCAACAACTCCAATGTGGGTCTGGAAAAAATCTATGACGACATCTCCAAATTGGATAAGACTGAAATTGAGACCCAGGTGTTCACCGACTATGAGGACCAGTTCCAATGGTTTGTTGGAGCCGCCATCGTCCTGCTGTTGGTCTTGATCTTCATGTCGTCGGGTAAGAAAGGATGGGAGACCAAGTTTAACATCTTTGAGAGGAAAGGAGAGGGTGATGAGTAAGAGACTGATGATCGTGATATGCCTGCTTTCGGCTTTGGCCGTGCAGGCCCAGACGGTTGAGCAGCAGATTCGCAAAGGTAACCGTCAATACCGCAAAGGCAATTACACTGAAGCGGAGATCCAGTACCGCAAGGTGCTTGAGGATAAACCAACTTGTGCCGACGCCCAGTTCAATCTGGGAGATGCCTTATACAAACAAGAAAACTATAAGGACGCTTTCGACGCTTTCCAGAAAGTATTGGAACTCACTCCCGATGCCAAGCTGAAGTCGCAGGCGGTCTTCAACATGGGCAATTGTCTGTTGGAGCAAGGCAAATACTACGATGCCTTCAATATCTACAAGGTCTCGTTAAAACTCGATTCTAACAATGCCGATGCCTTGTATAATTTGGAGTATTGCAGGGCGCATTTGGTCAAAAGTAACATTTGGGTGAATCCCCAAATTCCTCACGGCAAGATTGAGGCCAGCGAGAAAACGGCCTACAATGGCCAAACAATCACCTTGTCTGGTAAAGCTGACGACGGCTTTGGCTTGTCGCGATTTGTTGTAGTCAAGGCCGATGACCAGCAGGTTACGGTGAATGTGACCGGTAACAGTTTCGAGATGCCAAAGTTCGATGTGTTGGTTTCGGCAGAATTCAAGCAATACCATAAGATTTCCATCGACAAGGATACCAAGCACGGAACCGTGTCGGCCGACCGGCAAAAAGCGGTGGAGGGTCAGCAAGTTGTCTTGCATGCCCAGCCGGAACCGAAATACATGGTTGACAAGTATATCGTGACCAAGACGGGCAGTCCTGCCGATACAGTGCCTGTCAACGACACGGTGTTCCAGATGCCCGATTTCGATGTGACGGTTTCTGCGCTTTTCCGCACGGCGCTCCGCATTAGGGTGGATTCCACTGAAAACGGCAAGGTAATGGTTACCGATTCGTTGGCCTTGCCTGGACAGAACATCGGCATCATAGTCAAGCCCAACCCGGGCTATCAGTTGAACGAACTCAATGTGATAAGCGACAACGATCCTACCACCTCGGCACCAGTTTCCGATATGAATGTGTTCCAAATGCTTGACTCCGATGTCACGGTGAAGGCAAGCTTCGTGGAGGCGCAGGATTATTATAAAGTGGTGGCGGATACTACCATCGAAGGTGGTCGTGTGCTGCTCGAAGTGGATAAGGCGACGCGAGGGGAGACGGTCAGCCTGCGAAATGAACCCGATCCCGAATATCAGTTCAAGGAATACAAGATCTGCCAGTTGGGCGACACTTCGGTGCATGTCCAACCGCTGGGCAATTTCTTCACCATGCCTGGCATGGATGTGATGGTCAGTGCTGTGTTTGAGAAACAGGAAGGTGAAAACCAGGATCAACAACAGAACCAACAAGACCAGCAACAAGACCAACAGGATCAACAAGATCAGCAAGAACAACAGCAAGACCAGCAGCAGGATCAACAGAACCAACAACAGCAGCAACAGCAAAAACAAAGTTCACAGGATATTTCCAAGGAAGATGCCCAGCGAATGCTGGATGCACTGGAGAACCAGGAAAAGAAAACCATGGAGAAGGTGAACGAGCAAAAAATCAGAACCCAACCAAAACGCAAGACAGATAAGGATTGGTAAGAAGTAAGAAGACAGAAGAAAGAAGACAGAAGATGAAGAGAACAGTTTTTATTGGATTTATCATCGGGTTGTTGATACCGATGGCATTGTGGGCACAGACTCCCAATATTGCCGTGATATCGCAGAGCGAAGTGTCGGTGGGAGAGCAGTTCAAGATTGCTTTCGAGGCCAATGTGGACGGGAAGAAGTTCTCGGCACCGAGTTTCGATGGATTCACCGTGGTGGGAGGCCCCTTCAATTCCACCAGCTCCAGTGTGCAGATTATAAATGGATCCATGACCCGTACCGTGAAGAACACCTATTCGTATGTCCTTCGGGCTGAGCGTGAGGGTGAATTCACCATAGGCTCGGCCTCGATGGTTGTTGATGGCGAGACTGTGAAGAGTCAGCCTTTCAACATTCGCGTTGTGGCAGGTTCGGCTTCAGGCGCTTCATCGCAAAGCTCAACTTCCCAAGGGGTGCAACAAGGAGGAGGACAAAGCCAACAAAGTTCCAACGATCCTACGGTCAGCGGTCAAGATCTGTTCCTGAAGGTGATTCCGTCAAAGCGTTCGGCGTATGTGGGTGAACCTGTGGTGTTGACATATAAGCTATACACTCGCGTCCCCGTGTCGCAGCTCTCTGTTTCGAAGATGCCTTCGTATGGTGGTTTTTGGATGAAGGAGGCCAACGAGAACGGCAACAATGGCCAGTTGCGACAATCTTCAGAGGTTATCAACGGCATTGAATACACTACCGCTGAAGTGCAAAAAGTGGTGCTGATTCCGCAAAAGGCTGGCAAACTGACCATTGAACCCATGGCAATCGAGTGTGTGGCTCAAATCATCACGCAACGCAACAGCCAACGTAGCAACGATCCTTTTGACGTTTTCTTCAATGATCCATTCTTCACTAGGAGTTATACCAATGTGCAAAAGAAGGTGGAGACTCCGACGCTGACCTTTGAGGCAAAGAGCTTGCCCGAGAACGGCAAACCGTCGAGTTTTGCCGGTGCCGTTGGCAATTACAATTTTTCGGCCTCTATCGACAAGACTGAGTTGAACGCCAACGAGGCGGTCACTTTGACGGTGACCGTGTCGGGAAGTGGCAATATCGAGCTGGTCAATCCTCCCGCGCCGGTCTTTCCTCCCGATTTCGAAGTCTATGATCCTAAGATCGTATCTTCTGTCGAAGCAAGCACCCAAGGGATGAGCGGTACCAAGAAGGCGGAGTATTTGATTATCCCGCGCAGGGCTGGCAATTTCAACATCGCTCCGCTGGAATTCTCTTATTTCAACCCCGCCAAAGGACAATACGTCACCTTGAATTCCTCTCCGATGAACATTAACGTGGCCAAGGGAGCGGGCGGTGACTATAACGAAGGCGGTGTGTATGCCAACAATCAGGAGGGTATCAAATACCTGGGCAGTGACATCCGCCATATCAAGACTGGGACATCCACACTGCAGCCGATGAACTCCTATTTCTTTGGCTCCACGGTGTATTTCATCATCCTTGCCGTTTTGCTTCTGCTTTTCTTGATTGCCTTGTTGCTTGTCAAGAGGAGACGCCAATACAAACAGGATGTCGTGCTGGTCCGCAACAGGCAGGCGACCAAGGTGGCCAAAGGGAGGTTGAAGAATGCCTACAAGTTCCTGAAGGACCAGGATCAGAATCATTTCTATGAGGAGATGTCACAGGCTCTGTGGGGCTATATTTCCGACAAATTGGGCATCGAGCGTTCCGTTTTGTCCATGGATACGGTGAAGGAAGCCATGATGGGCAAGGGCATCGACGAATCCTTGTCCAACCAGTTTGTGGACACACTCAATACTTGTGAGTTTGCCCGTTTCGCCCCTGGCGATGCTGCCTCCAAGATGGAGGGATTGTACGAAAAAGGATTGGATATGATTATGAAAGTGGAAAAAGCGATTTAACATGAAGAAGATAGCATTGATATTGTTGGCGCTGATGATGTCGGTTGCAGGCATGGCGCAACTGTCGTCGGTTTCGTATGACAATTGGTTTGAGGATGGTAATGCCGCATACAATGAAGGTAATTACGAACAGGCACTGACCTTCTACAATTCGGTTGTAGAAAGCGGTATGGAATCGGCCGACTTGTACTACAACATGGGCAATACCTATTATAAAATGAAAGATTTTCCAAGGGCTATCCTGTATTTCGAGAAGGCTTTGAAATTGGATCCGTCCAACGAAGATATCAAGACAAATCTGGAGATTGCCAACATGGCCATTGTGGACAAGATCAACCCCGTCCCCCAGTCGTTTATCGAAAAGTGGTGGAACGGGCTGGCTTCAGCGTTTTCTGCTGATGGTTGGGCGTGGCTAAGCGTAGCGGCATTTGCCTTGCTCTTGGTGTGTTTGTTCCTGTTCTTGATGTCGAGGAGGACTGGAATGCGAAAAACCGGCTTTTTTGTTGGATTATTGGCGGTTTTGTGCCTGGTGCTGTCGGTGTATTTCGCTTTCGCAAAACAGAAGGATCTGAAGTGTCAGGATGAGGCCATTATCATGACGCCTACGGTGACGGTAAAGAGTTCTCCGAGTGTGAACAGTGTCGATCTGTTTGTGCTTCATGAAGGTTCCAAGGTGCGCGTCATGGATGGTGCCAACGGTTGGAACAAGATCAAGATTGCCGACGGCAGTGTCGGTTGGCTGCAAGAGGAAAACATGATTGTTTTCTGAACCTGCCCGTTCGGGTTTTTTAATTGTTTTTAAAAAAAGGCAAAAAAAAATTCCTCCAAAGTAATTTTTCTTTGGAAGAATGTTTTATATTTGCAAACTATTACTTATAGGTAAAATTATCTAAAAGAATAATAATCTACTGAAATTCAATCAAAATTACGTAATATGAAGAAAAGATTTTTACCTTTCAGTTTACTTTTGGTAATCATGATTCTGGGTCAGTCTGTCATGGCTGATCAAGGTGGGCATTATGTGCCACGTGCAAAAGAAAACTCCAGTGCTGCGGCATACCTGAACAGCATGCGTGTCAATCAACACACTGGCTTGATTGATCCAGCCTGGATGATTGCGGCTGCAAAGCAGGCTGCAAATGCCAATACCGACGGCAAATATGCAGATGTTGTGTATTGGAAATCCATGGGTCCCGACAACTTGGGCGGTAAAACTACTTCGATTGTCTATAACAAGGACAACATGAACGAAGTTTACATCGGCTCAATGGGCGGTGGCGTGTTCTATACATGGAATCTGGGTATCTCCTGGCATCAGGTGGGTGAGAACCTGATGGTCAGTTGCATGGTCCAAGCTGAAGACGGCACCATCTATGTTGGAACTGGTGACGGCGGTGAAGCTGCCAACTACAATGGCTTGGCTGATATCTCCTACGAAAACGGCTTTGTCGGTTCTGGCCTTTACAAGATCAAGAACAATGTGATGAGCCGTATTGAGAGCACGGTGCCATCCACCAACAATGACGTTGCTGAATGGAGCTTCATCAACGACATCGCTCTTGCAGGACGCACTATTATTGTTGCCACAAGTGATGGTTTGAGATACAGTGCTGATGAGAATACTTGGAACTATGCCAAGGTTGACGGTGAAAATCTTACCGGCGATGCCATCGAAGTGAAAGTTGGTTCAGACCAAACGGTTATTGCTTCTGTTGACGGATTGATTTACATTGGTGCTTTTGAAGGAGGTGAACTGGTGATGACTTGCCATTCCTCTTCCTCTGCTCTCGATGTCATTGACAGCACTGGCGTCATGACGGCTATTGGTGCTGCCGCTGGTCTTCTGGACATTGCCATTGCTCCATCGGATCCAAATGTGATTTATGCTGCCACGATTAATGCCAGTGGTAATCACGTCAAGTTCTATGCAACTGAAGACAAGGGTCAATCTTGGCGCATTATTCTTCCCTCGGTAACCAACAATCTCGGCCATCAGGTCTATGAGGGCAAGGGCTTGTACCACCATGGTTTGGTTGTGGATCCATCCGACCCCAATACTTTGTTCGTTTATGCCAATAGTATCTGGCGTCTTGACAGACCGACCGTGGATATCAATGGTTACTACATCGCCTTAAAGGTTTCATCTGAAAGCAATCTTCACATTGGCATCAATGCTTTTGCTTTTGATCCAAGAGATCCCAAGAAAGCCTATGTGGCAACCGATGGTGGTATTTTCAAGGCAACTGCTGTTAACGAGTATTTCTCGTTCGTTGACTGCAACAGAGGCTATATTTCCACCCGTTGCTTCAACATCGCTCCTTCGGGCAAAGGCACCCGTGTAGTTGCCGGCTTGCTCGAGCATGGCCCGATCTTGATTGAAGGTTTGGAAGGAACCAATAACATGAGTACTGCTGACCTGCTTTCTCCACCCAACACCATCACTCCTGCTCATTATGGCTCCTTCGATGAATCGATGGCTGCCGGTTTCTGCGCTGTCTCTGTAATCAACCCCAATGCATTCTTCATGACAACCAATGATGGTGGCCTTTATCGTACTGAATCCGCTGGTGCCGACTATGACCAAGCTAATTTCACCGCTGGTCAATCTTTCGACGGTTTTGACGGATACCGCATGCCTTTGCTGCTGTGGGAAACCTTCACCGATGAAAATAACTTGGATTCGGTTTGGTTCAAGTGCAAGGAAGAACTCAATGCAGGCGCAGTGGTTCAATGCTTTAGTGAGAATGGCGGTTTCCCGTTTGACTACGAGCTTCCTATTGCCATGCACTATGACACTGCACATCCCGCATTAAGCGATTCCATTCTCGTCCAAGATCCTGTGAGTACTAAGCTGTTTGTTGCTACCAAAGAGAGTAGCGTATACAATTTGTATTATACCAGAGACGCTCTGAAGTTCAATGCTGAAACCAAATGGTATAAAGTTTCGGCTAATATGGGAGCCTATCCGACGAGTCTTGCTATCACCCCTGATGGTGATGCAATCTTTGTAGGTACTGGCAACGGTACTTTAATTCGCGTCAGCAATATGAATGCTGCTGTGGATGCTTACACTTCATGCCCCGACTCAGCCGACTTTGCTCCTGTTTCCACTACCATCACACTGCCAGTTTCTGGTCAATGTGTTACTAGCGTGGCTGTCTTTACTGATAATGCCAACAAGGTTGTGGTTACCTTGGGCAACTATGGCAACGACGCATACGTGTTGTATTCAGAAAATGCCCTGTCAGACAATCCTACCTTTGTTGCAAAACAAGGCGATCTTCCCAAGATGCCTGTTTACTCCAGTGTTTACACCAGCACTTATGACGGCTCCAATGAAGGCCATGTCCTGATTGGTACCGAGCATGGTATCTATAGGACCACCAATATCAACGCCTCATCTCCTGTTTGGGTTGCTGAAAACGGCAACATGGGCGATGTCCCGGTGATGGAGCTGAAGCAACAGATCATCAGGAAAGATGCACAGTATGTCACCACCACTACCGACGACGCCAGCGAAACGGTCGTTTATCCTGGAACGGACAATGAAGGAACGATCTATGCTGCCACCTACGGTAGAGGCTTGTTCCGTTGCGAGACCTATCGCCAAAGCCCTGCCAGTGTTCCGGAGGCTCCTACCGCCGTTGTTGCTAAGAGTAACATCAGCATGTATCCGAATCCTGTCAGTGGCGACGAGGCAAGGGTCAGCTTTGAGCTGAATAACAGCGCCACCGTTTCCTATCAGGTGTTCGACATCAAGGGTCGCATGGTGAAGAATGAAGTTATCGGCAACTTCGCCGAGGGTTCACACGAAGCCAGCGTCTCTGTGAGTGGCTTGGCCAACGGATCCTACATCCTTCGCTTGAGCGCTGGAAACTACACCTCCAGTGTGAAGTTCATGGTGTTCTGATCCTTGGGACATTGAGAAACTAAAATCGGGAAGCCGACAGGCTTCCCGATTTTTTTATGCCTATAAAAAACAAACACTAGTATTTGTTGTAACGCGAGCCCCAATTGTACGATAGATACAAGGCTGGAAGGAAGTAATCCTTCGGGTTGTCAGCCATCATCGGGATGCCTAATGGATAGTACTCTGCAATCAAGCCGAATTCTATGGATTGTGACATGATTTTACTGGTTCCAATCTCAAAACTCATTCCTCCTTTGGCGTAGATGCCCGGCTGCAGCTTGATTTCATCTAAACCGTACTTGAACGGAGCCTTTCCGATGATTTCAACCCATTGCTCTTTATCGTCAAAGGTCTGGTATTCCATGACTTGGACATATTCTCCATTTGTAGATGGCGCAACTACCACCACGGCGTAATAGTAGGGTTTCAGCAAAGCCAAAGAGCCTCCAAACCCATAGAGCCAACGCAATTCCACCCCGCCCCAATAAGGTTTGCCGTAGATCCTTCTCTCAACTTCATAGCCGGCTCGAAGCGCCAGTACATCGTTGAGTTTTCCATAAACAAACGAGGTGGAACTGAAATAGGGTCCCAAAAGTTTGATTTGTTTTTGAGAGCGCAGATAAGATATCTCAAAATCCCAGTTGGTGGTCTTGTAGATGCTTCGGATGCGTCCGATCTTGATGCCTCCGCCTAATCCCCGTGTGTGAATGGTGGCGTGTAGGGTGGTCTCATGGTTGTAAATGATTCGCTCTTCTATTGGCTGGTCTTCATTGTTACCAATAGAAATCTCCTGCGCGTCAAGGATGACGGGCGTCAGGGCAAAGCTTATCGCAATGAAAAGGCGATTGAGTCTCAATAGCGAGTTTCAATTTGGTACTTGCTGGTCTCACCGTAGGCAGGGCAGGTGCTTGAGGATCTGCACGAGGAGAGGATGCCCGAGACAAGTGCGATTAACATGGCAATGGCGAGTATTTTCGCGATTTTTTTCATTTTGATCGGATTTGATTTGCAAAATAACGCATTTTTCTTGGGAAAATTGCCATCTTTGCAGAAATATTTTGCAACCATGGAAGTCAAAAAACCGAATATTGACGAAAGCTGGTATCAAGTTTTGCGCCCACAGTTCGAGGCGCCTTACTTCGCCGATCTTAAATCGTTTCTCGTTAGTGAGAAACGGCAATATGCCGTTTATCCCCCAGGACCGCTGATATTCAACGCCTTCAATCTCACGCCTTTTAACAAGGTGAAAGTGGTCATCTTGGGTCAGGATCCCTATCATGGCCCGGGACAGGCTCATGGACTTTCGTTTTCGGTGCCCGATGGCGTGCCATTCCCGCCCAGCCTTCAAAACATCTTCAAGGAGCTACATGACGACTTGGGCATACCCATTGCTCGTTCCGGCAACCTCGAGAAGTGGGCGAGGGAAGGAGTGCTGCTGCTTAATGCCTCGCTGACGGTCCGTGCCGGTCAGGCGGCCTCACATTCGCGTCACGGCTGGGAACAGTTTACTGACGCTGCCATCCGCGCCCTCTCGGAACAAAGGGAGCATCTCGTCTTCATCCTTTGGGGTAATTACGCCATTGCCAAGCAGGTCTTGATCGATTCTTCGAAGCATTTGATCTTGAGATCAGTGCACCCTTCTCCTTTGTCGGCCAGCCGCGGCTTCTTTGGCTGCCATCATTTTTCGCAAACCAACAATTACTTGATGCTTCACGGCATCGAACCTATAGATTGGAGCTTATGAAACAGATAGTTTTTGCCACGAACAATAAAAACAAGCTGCGCGAGATGCGCGAAATCATGGAAGGCCTCTATGAGGTTTTGAGTCTCGACGACATCGGCTGCCATGAGGACATCATCGAAGACGCCGACACCATCGAAGGCAACGCCAAGATCAAGGCTGACTTCGTCACGAACAAGTTTCATGTGGATTGCTTCGCCGACGACACGGGACTTGAAGTAGAGGCATTGGGCGGTGCTCCTGGCGTGTATTCGGCCCGTTATGCCGGTGAGCATTGCAGCTATCAGGACAATGTGGACAAGATGCTTGCTGCCATGAAAGGGCAGACCAACCGCAAGGCTGCCTTTCGTACCTGCATAGCACTGAACCTTGACGGTAAATCGTATTATTTCGAGGGTCGCTGCGACGGACAAATTGCCGAAGTGCAGCGTGGCACAGAAGGTTTCGGCTACGACCCCATCTTCCAGCCTGACGGTTACGACCAGACCTTCGCCGAGCTGGGACATGAAGTGAAAAACGCCATCAGCCACCGTGGTCGCGCCACACAAAAACTGATAGCGTTTTTAAAGCAACAGCAATAGAGCTGCTATTATCAGATCTTTTCTTGTAGTAATTGCATCGCTTTCGGCAGACCGTCGGCGTTGCGACCACCTGCAGTGCAGAGGGTCTTCTGGCCACCTCCTCCGCCTTGGATTTCCTTGGCTACCTCGCGGATGAGCTTGGTGGCATCCAGTCCCTTGGCATCGGCGTAAGCCTCGGGCAGCAGGAGGCAGAGCGAAGGCTTGCCTTCCACGACAGAGCCGAGGATGGCGATAGTGTTCTCGTTGGCCTGTTTGAGCATCAATGCGATGTTGCGAAGTTGGTCGCCGGTGACGTTAAGCCTTTCCGTAATGAGCTTGCAACCTTCGTGATCCACCGCCTTACCCATGAGTTTATCAGCGGTATCCTGTGCTTTTTCCTGCATCAGGTGTTCCACCTCTTTTCTCAATGCGGCGTTTTGTTCGTTAAGTGAAACCACTCCTTTCACCAAGTCATTTGCCTTGACGGATTCACGGATTTGGCTGATAAGGTCAAGTTGCTCGTCGAGGTATTGCTCCACAGCTTCGCCTGTGATGGCTTCGATGCGGCGGATGCCCGCTGCAATGGCGCCTTCGCTGACGATCTTGAACATGCCGATGTTACCTGTGGCACTGGTGTGGCAGCCGCCGCAGAGTTCCATGGAGTAGTCTTTGTCGAACACCACTACGCGCACTTTGTCACCATATTTTTCGCCAAACAGGGCCGTAGCGCCCATGGCCTTGGCCTCATCAATCGGGATTTCGGCGTAGGTTACATTCGCGATGTTCTCACGAATCTTTTGGTTGACGATCTTTTCCACTTGACGGATTTCCTCCGTGCTCATCTTGGAGAAGTGGCTGAAGTCGAAACGTAGGCGCTGGTCATCGACAAGGCTGCCTTTTTGTTCCACATGGGTTCCCAACACTTGTCGCAAGGCGGCATGCATCAGGTGGGTCGCACTGTGGTTGTTGGCGATGCGCTGACGGCGTTCGGCGTCGATGGCGGCGGTGAAGGTCACCTCGGGATTCTGTGGCAGCTGTTCGGTGATATGGATGACAAGATTGTTTTCCTTGACGGTATTGACGATTTGGATGGTCTCATTTTCGGAGGTCAAGGTGCCGGTGTCGCCCACTTCACCGCCCATTTCGGCATAGAACGGGGTCTTGTCGAGGACGATCTCGAAGTGGGTCTTTTTCTTGGCCACCACCTCGCGGAAACGGAGGATGTGACTCTCGCAGCTCATGTCGGTGTAGCCCACAAATTCGGTGGGTTGCTCCGATGCGTTCACCACGACCCAGTCGCCGTTGGCTTTCTCGGCAGCTTTGCGTGAGCGGTTTTTCTGCTCTTCGAGGTTGACCTTGAAGCCGTCCATATCGACGCTGATGCCTTTTTCAGTGGCCATCAGTTGGGTAAGGTCGATGGGGAAGCCGTAGGTGTCGAACAACTCGAAGGCGAAGTTGCCGTCGATGTCCTGTTGGGGATGCTGCTCCACATAACCCTCGAAGCGCTTGATGCCTTGCGCCAAGGTGCGCAGGAAGGAAGCTTCCTCTTCGCGGATGACCTTGCTGACCAATTCCTGTTGTGCCTTGATTTCAGGGAAGTTGTATTCCATTTGCTGCACCAGTATGGGCAACAATTTGTACACGAAAGGCTCTTCAAAGCCCAAGAAGGTAAAGCCATAGCGCACGGCGCGGCGCAACACGCGGCGGATAACATATCCGGCGCCGTTGTTCGACGGCAGCTGGCCATCGGCGATGGCAAAGCTGACGGCGCGCAGGTGGTCTGCGACGACGCGCATGGCGACATCGGTCTTTTCGGCCTTGCCATATTCGATGCCCGACATCTTGGCGATGGCTTGGATGATGGGTTGGAACACGTCGGTGTCGTAGTTGGAGGTTTTGCCTTGCAGCACGCGCACTAAGCGCTCGAAGCCCATGCCTGTGTCGACGTGCTTGGCGGGGAGTTCCACCAAGTGACCATCGGCCATACGGTTGTATTGCATGAACACAAGGTTCCAGATTTCAATCACTTGAGGGTCGTCCATATTAACGAGGTCGCGGCCGGGAATCTGTTTTCTGGCTTCATCGTCACGCAGGTCGATATGGATTTCGGAGCAGGGACCGCAGGGACCGGTCTCGCCCATCTCCCAAAAGTTGTCCTTTTTGTTGCCGTAGATGATGCGATCTTCGTCGACGTGCTCTTTCCAATAGCCGTAGGCTTCCATGTCGGCAGGTTGGCCGTCTTTTTCATCGCCTCCGAAGACAGTGACATAGAGTCTGTCCTTGTCAATCTTCACTACCTCGGTGAGGTATTCCCAAGCGTAGGCGATGGCTTCTTTCTTGAAGTAGTCGCCAAACGACCAGTTGCCCAACATCTCGAACATGGTATGATGGTAGGTGTCGTGCCCCACTTCCTCAAGGTCGTTGTGCTTGCCGGAGACGCGCAGGCATTTCTGCGTGTCGGCGGCACGGTTCCACTTGGCGGGCTGGTTGCCAAGGAAAATATCCTTGAACTGGTTCATGCCAGCATTGGTGAACATCAAGGTCGGGTCGTTCTTCACGACGATGGGGGAAGAAGGTACTATGGCATGCTCCTTGGAACGGAAAAAGTCCAAAAAGCTGTTCCTGATTTCGTAAGCGTTCATCTAAAGTATTTTCTAAAAAACATGCAAAGTTAGGCTTTTTTTGTAACTTTGTATTCTTTAATATAGAAAATGGTAAAGCGAAACAAAGATAACAAATACGTTTACAACCCCGACACCCTGACTTTTGACAGGTTCAAAGAGCCGTTGCGAGAGAGAGTCGGTCGGGTTTTTGTGTTTTTGCTTACCACCGTAGCTTTCGCTTTTTTAATCGTGCTCATGATTTTCTTCTTTTTCGGATCGCCAAAGGAGAAGATGCAAGCTCGTGAAATCGAGTATTTGAAGCTTCAGTATCAGATTCTTGAAGACAAGCTGGATGAGACGGAGATCCTTGTGCAGGACATGCAGCAAAGGGATAACAATATATATCGGATGATTTTTGAAGCGGATCCAATCCCTGCTTCAGTGAGAATGTCAGGCTTTACCCATAAGGATCGTTATGAATCGCTCTACGGATATAAAACCTCGGAGATTGTCATTAAGGCTGCTGCCAAACTTGACATGATCTCCAGCCAACTGTATTACCAGTCGAAATCGTACGACGACCTGTTTATGATGGCCAAAAACAAGTCGCAGATGTTGATGTGCATCCCGGCAATCATTCCACTGAAGGAAAACGAGATACGGCAGATTTCATCGTATTTTGGCTATCGCACCGATCCCATTTACAAAGTGGACAAGTTTCACAGCGGTATTGATTTTGCCGCCCCCCTTGGTACCGAGGTCTTCGCTACGGGCGACGGCGTGGTGGAAAAGGCGGAAAGCAATTATTGGGGATACGGCAATTTGGTTACGATTGATCACGGCTATGGTTACAAGACGCAATATGCTCACCTTTCCATGTTTGCTACGCACAAAGGGCAAAAGGTGAAAAGGGGACAACTCATAGGATATGTGGGGAGTACAGGCAAGTCCACAGGAACGCATCTGCATTATGAAGTCCTGAAGAATGACACGCCTGTGGATCCAATCCATTTCTTCTTCAACGACCTCTCGCCCGAGGAATATGAGACTATTTTGGAACAAGCGGCAATGCCTTCATTAACAATGGATTAAAGCTATGGAAGAGAACAAAACGGAAAAGTATTATTACAGCATCGGTGAAGTGGCCAAGATGTTTGGCGTCAACACTTCCATGATTCGGTATTGGGAAAACGAGTTTGATGTCTTGCGACCCCGCAAAAACAAGAAAGGCAACCGTTTGTTCACTCAGCGTGATGTCCGATATGTCCATGTCATCTATCATCTTACCAAGGTAAAGGGCTATACCCTGGCAGGTGCCAAGCAGGCTTTGAAGGAGAAGTTCTCGGATTACGAGGAGCGTGTGATCATGCTTGAGACCCTTGATAAGACGAGGAAGTTCTTGGTGGAATTGGATAAGGAACTCGCATCCCGCAAGGATGCCCTGTCGGCAGCAACGGAGAAATAAGATGATAGTTGTTACCGGCGCAGCGGGTTTTATTGCGAGCAATGTGGCAATGTCATTGAACCAGCATGGTTTCAATGATTTGGTTCTTGTGGACGATTTCTCGAAGACTGAAAAGAAAAGGAACTATGAGAACCTTGCTTTTTCTGAATTGGTTGACCGTAACGCCTTTTTCGATTGGTTTGACAAGAACCATGAAAAGATTGATTTCATTGTTCACCTTGGTGCTCGTACCGACACTACTGAATTCGATTACAATGTGTTCCAACAGTTGAATGTGGATTACACTCTTGGCTTATGGAATCTTTGCACGGAATATCACATCCCTTTGGTTTATGCTTCTTCGGCTGCCACATACGGCATGGGCGAGTTGGGCTATGATGACCGACATGACATCGTTCCCCAACTGAAGCCGCTGAATCCATACGGCCGTTCCAAAAATGAAATAGACAAGTTCATTTTGGGCCAAAAGGAGCAGCCTCCTTTTTGGGCGGGATTGAAATTCTTCAATGTGTATGGTCCCAACGAGTTCCACAAGGGGAAGATGGCTTCAGTGATCCTTCATGCCTATCGGCAGATTCGAGAGACAGGCAAAGTGAAGCTGTTTCGCTCTCACAATCTTGCTTATGCCGACGGACAACAGCTTCGCGACTTCGTTTATGTGAAGGATGTGGCCAAGGTGATCCTTTGGCTGATGGAGCATCGGCCTGAAAGTGGTCTCTATAATGTCGGAACCGGACATGCCCGCTCGTTTTATGACTTGGCGGACAACACCTTTAAGGCCATGGGTATAGAGACGAATGTTGAGTTTATCGACACGCCTTTGGAAATCCGTGACAAATACCAATACTTCACAGAGGCCAATATGGCCAAGTTGCGTGGTGTAGGATACTCGGAGCCGTTCACCAGCCTCGAAAATGGCGTGAAGGAATATATTGATTTCCTATACTCTCAACTCTAAACCCTCAACTCTCAACTTTAACATATCTCCGCCATTTCTCTAAGACGGCAGTCATGTCGTCGGGGAGTTCGGAGGTGAACAGCATTTCTTTCTTGGTCGTGGGATGAATGAATCCCAGTTCCTTGGCGTGCAGTGCATGTCGAGGTAGGAGTTTGAAGCAGTTGTCGATAAACTGACGGTATTTTGAGAAGGTGGTTCCTTTGAGGATGATGTTGCCACCATACACTGCGTCATTAAACAATGGATGGCCTATGTATTGCGAGTGGACACGGATTTGGTGGGTGCGTCCAGTCTCCAGGCGGTACTCGTTGAGTGTGACATAACCGAAGCGTTCAATGACATGCCAGTGGGTGATGGCCTCCTTGCCATGGTCTCCGTTGGGATAGACCGTCATCTTGCGGCGGTCGTTGGGGCTTCGCCCGATGTTGCCCTCAATGGTTCCTTCGTCCTCGTTGAAGTCGCCCCAAACCAAGGCATGGTATCTGCGGTGAATGGTGTGCTCGAAAAACTGGTGCGCCAGGATGGCTTGGGCGGTTTCGTTCTTGGCCACGATCATCAAGCCGGTAGTGTCCTTGTCGATGCGGTGTACTAAATATCCGAACTTGTTTTCTACATTTTGATGGGTTTGTTGGAAATGCCATGCCAAGCCGTGCAGCAGCGTGCCTTCGAAGTTGCCGTGGCCAGGATGCACCACCAGTCCCGCCTGCTTGTTGATCACGATGATGTCATCGTCTTCATAGACGATGTTCAACGGAATCTCCTGCGGCGTGATGTTGATTTCCCGTGGAGGATAGCTGAACACGATGGAGATGACATCGTTCGGCTTCACCTTGTAGTTTTGTTTCACCACCTTGTCGTTGACAAGGATGTTACCTGCCTTGGCGGCATTCTGCACGCGGTTGCGTGAAATGTTCTGGATGTGGTTGGTCAGGAAGGTGTCGATGCGTTCCTGTGCCTGGCCTTTATCGACTACGATGCGGATATGCTCGTAAAGTTCACCGTTTTCCTCGTCGGTGTTATCGTTTTCCAAGATGTCGTCAAGAAGCTCCTCACTCATCGGTTAACCATGATTTTTTTGCCGATGACAACGCCGTCGGCAGTGGTGACATTCAAGAAGTAAAGACCGTTATGGAGGTGCTCGATGGAGATTTCGTTCGAATAGGGACGCTGCACGACGACTCTTCCGGTGAGGTCATACATTGTGATGGAGGAACCATGGACAATCCCTTCAATGTGGATGGTGGAGGTGGCGGGATTGGGATAGATGGAGATTTGATTGTCCACTTGGTCTTCGGATACCCCAATGTAATAGCCTGCCCCGACCACGGGACGGATCATGATGGATCCCGGTTTGGTGCTATTCTGCCATGAACCTGTAACATTGAAGTAGTTGTATTGTGAGTTGTCGTTTGAGGTGTCGAAGCCCACGTTGATGAGACCTGAGTTTTGTTGTACGATACCTACATAAAAGACTCCGTTGAGACGGATGCGCTGATCGAATTGGTAATAGGCAAATTTATACAGTTGTTCGTCCCATTTGGGCTTTCTGCCCGACAAACGGTAAACCTCATCTCCTGGTTTGCCGTTGTTGTCTTTCCAGACAACAATGTCGAAGTACTTGTTGTTGGCATCCTTGAGAGTGTGGTTGAAAAGAATCTGAACGCCGCGTAGCGTATCCATCTCTGCCAGCTCAAACTGTACGGCAAAGGCTCCTGACGAGGGCTCTACACCATAGCCCATCTCGGGAATCCCGTCGTCGTATGCGAAATAGTTGTAGAATCCTTGGCGGTAAACCATGGAGTCAACCATGGGAGGATTGCATGTGGAGTCGCTGATGTAGTGACGAATGATGTATGAAGTGGAGTCGCGGTCGTAATCCATTGAGAAGAGTTGCGAAACAAAGGCGTTTTTGGTTTGGTTGTAGGTTTGGGGTTCCAGGGTGGAGGGGAAAGTGCTTGGATAGCTGTAGGACTGGTTGCCGTTGACTTGATCGACGGTATAGCGATGCCTAATCGTATGCGTTTGGTTGTCAAGATTGGACAGTTGCAGTTCGTATTCCTCGGTGATGCTTGCATTCGGATTGGCGCGGTAGTGCTTGTATGGCATGGATTGGTAACGTTTCAGGAAAGATGGAATGGGTCCCGTGAAGCTGATTTTAGGATAAGATCCGTCGTTGTAGCTTCTGCCTTGGTTGAGGTACACCACGTCAATGTTCCAGTTGTCCTCGTTACCACGGTTAGTGGGTTGGGATTGATTGGCAATGCTGGCATAGTTGTAAAAACGGAACAGGAAATTGGGAATGAAGAATCTCGAGTCAGTGATGGGTATCATGACCTGCTTGAAATAGTTGCTGTCGTTTTCCTGAAGAAACTGGGCGAGAGTCTGTCCGGGCGTACTCCATACATGATACCAACTGGTGTCGATTTCACTAGGCACGCCGAATTCCAAAACCAATGAATCCTGTGACTCGGGAGGATTGCCATTGCCTTGTGGCTGGTAAAAGAAACTGAAGTACAGGGAATCGATGGGGGAGAGCGCTCTGGGTTCGGGGTTGAAGACTGAATCAAGACGAATGGGTGCCGAAGTAAGGTGTTCTGCAATGAACGGATTGCTGATGGCGTAGGGATAAACGCATCCGCTGGCGTCAAGGACATCGAGGGTGGCGGCGTTTCGGGTGACGGGATTCAGAGGGAACCCTTGATTGACAAAAACATCGCGATCCGTCCATTTTGTGCTGTCGGGATAGACGCAGGAATTGGAAAAATCGTCATAGAATGGTAGCGTCAACGCTTCTTGTGTGCGTGTCAGCATATTGTGAGTGGTCCTATGGTTGAATCCAGTAAGGATTTCCTGAGCCGAAAACAAGTTTGGAATCAGGCAGATCAATATTGCCAATCCCGTTTGTTTAAAAATCGTCTTCATAGTCTTCTTCGTCTGTTTCTTCGATGTCTGTTTTTTTCAAGGTGTCTTGCGAAATTGCCATTGAATCGATGATGGGTTGTTGTTCGATGGCATACGTTAAGGAGTCTTCCTTCTCGGCATTGTTACGTTCTTTGTCGAAATTGAATGACCTGCTGGAGCGGTACCAAACATTTACGAAAGTGCCTGGCCTGACCGATTTCTTGCTGAAAGGCGGATCCATCTTATGCACTTTCATGTATTGGATGCTGTCGCGGTCCTCGTAAGTCTCGTTGCCAAGATTCAATCCAGCCATGTTGAGCACATGCTGGACTTCGCTGGCAGGAATGCCATACAACGAAGGCAACTGCATGTTTCTCTCTTCGGTTCCCAATCCGACATAGAGCGTGATTTTGCTACCTTTGTTAAGCTCTGTCCCTGGTTTGATGACGGCATCGTTGAATCTTTGTTCTCGGATGGCGTTTCTTGCAAAATGCTTCACATATTGTAGCTCTTTCACTTGCAGCCCGCTCGATTCCAGCAGGACGAGGGCTTGACGCAACGACAGGTTGTTCAGGTTGGGCATGGTCGTCCTTTCAGGGGTCTTGGCAACGATGATATAATAAACATTACGTCCGCGTTTGACCTTGGAATTCGGCAACGGGTCCTGCTGAACAATGCTTCCAGGGGTTTGGGTCTTGGAATAGATACTGTCGATGAGGATAAAATGATAGTCCTTGCCGTATGTTTTTTCGACTTCACTGGTGGTCATACCGGTGAAATCGGGCAATTCATAAACCTTGTCGTGTCTGGTATAAAGGTTCAACATCTTGATGGTCAACCATAAGAGTATGAAACTCAAAAGGATGATTATCAAAAGATGAATATAGAATTTCTTTTGTTTTAGAAACGATAGTTTACCCATATTTAGTAATTTAGCGGCAAATTTAATAAAATATTTCGAACATGAAGAATGTAGCGATAGTTTGTGGCGGAGATTCCGGTGAATTTGAGGTTTCCGTCAAGAGCGCCCAGGTGGTGAAGAACAACCTGAATCCTGAATTATATAACTCAAAGATCATTGTAGTCTCGAAAAAAGGGTGGTATGGACTCTTGAAAGACGGCACCCGAGTGGATGTTGACAAAAACGATTTTTCTATTTCGGTAGGCGGACATAGGACGAAATTCGATGTGGTGTTCAATGCCGTTCACGGCGAACCAGGAGAGAACGGGCCACTGTCTGGATATCTGGATCTGTTGGGCATCCCTTGTACGTCTTCCCCTTTGACTACATGCGCCCTCACCTTCCATAAGGACTTCTGCAAACGTTTGGTGGCGTCTTATGGTGTGAAGGTGGCGCCTTCCGTACTCATTAATGAGGGTGAGAAATATGATGCCAACGATATCATCGAGCAATTGGGATTGCCGTTGTTCGTCAAGCCGACTTGTAATGGTTCCAGCGTGGGCGTATCCAAGGTGAAGACAGCGGAAGAGCTTGTCCCTGCCATTTTTACGGCGAGAGCCGCTGGACGTCAGATCATGTGTGAGAAGTTCGTTGACGGTCGTGAGTTCGGTTGCGGAGCCATGAATTTCAAAGGCAAGATGATGGTGTTTCCTCTTACCGAGATTTGTAGCAAGAATGAGTTTTTCGACTATGAGGCCAAGTACACTGCCGGTAAATGTGAAGAGATCACCCCTGCACAGGTGGATGAGGATATTGAAATAGAGATCAAGGCGACCACGGCAATGCTGTATGAGAAGCTGGAATGCAAGGGCTTCGTTCGAATGGACTACATCGTCAGCGAAGAAGGTGTGTTCTTTATTGAGGCCAACATTGTGCCAGGCATGTCGGAAGCAAGCATCATTCCCGCACAGGCACGATGCTTTGGCTTGACTTTGGAGCAATTGTTTGGAATGGCGATAGAGGAGGCCTTAAACCGTTAGAATATCCTTTGATTTCATTTCCGTCAAGTCATCAATCTTCTTGATGTACTTGTCGGTGAGCTTTTGGATTTCTTCCTGAAGCAGTTTGGACTCATCTTCAGAGATGGTGTCCTTCTCCAGTTTCTTGGCTTCGTCATTGGCACCGCGACGGATGTTGCGGATGCCGACCTTGGCGTCTTCAGCGGCGGTCTTGGTGCGTTTGACAAGTTCGCGACGGCGTTCCTCAGTCAACGGGGGCACGCTGATGCGGAGCAACTCGCCGTTGTTCATCGGATTGAATCCCAGGTTGGCATTCAAGATGGCTTTGGCGATGTTGTTGAGTGCGCTCTTATCGAAAGGAACGACGACAATCATGCGGGCGTCGGGGCAGCCAATGTTGGCCGTCTGCTCAATGGGCACGGTGGTGCCGTAGTATTCAACCATGACGCCGTTCAGCATGGCCGGACTGGCTTTGCCTGCCCTGATTCCCTGGAACTCATGCTCCAAGTGCTTGATGGTGTTGTCCATGCTCTCAGTGGCTTCGTCTAATACAAATTGGGATTCATCTGTCATATCGTATCAGTTTTTGAAAATGCAAATATAAACAAAGTTTTTTACAATGGCTCATACAATCCAGTGAGTCGTGTGTTGAATTTCGTAAAGTAGTAGTCGAGACCTGTTACAATCATCGTGCCTTTCTCCTTATCCCACAAGTGGATTTTGATGATTTTTCCTGTTACTGGGAATTTCTTTGGATCGAAACGTACCGCAACTGCCATGATATTGTTGCCAGGCATAAGGGTTCCGCTTTCGTTGTCGTTGCCATGCCACAACAGAATGGAGTCGGTGGCGGCATCATGGACTTCCATGACGAGCACGCAGTTCTTTATTGTGTCCACGGCTTGGATCGTAGCTACTACGCCCAATAAATCGGTGTTGCCGTCAAGTGAGTCGCCATGAAGGTATCGTGCGGAGCCCCATTCCGAATGGTCAAAGGCGATGGGTTCTCTCGACAAGGGATGAAGCTGGTATTCAGCCCCTACGATAGAGTCCTTCGATAGTGTAAGGTACTTGGAAGTAAACCAAGTGTTGGACTGAATCAACCAGGGATAATAGGCCACGGCTTGTGCTTCCCAGGTGGGATCGACATAGTCGGTCCAGCCGAAGCCCAGCTTGCTGGTGTTTTCTTCGTTGAGCCATTGTCGGAAGTCGCCAGGATGGTGATGGTCGTAATAATTGAATATGCGACGATTCTCCACTTCGGTCTGGGCTTGGTAGAACTCAGGGAAGTTGCCGTTCAGGGTGGAGGTGGCAAAACAGATGTCCTGCCACTGTTCGTTGTCTTCCTGCATCCTATTCGCAATCTGGTCGTAACCTTGATGGTACATCAAATCGTAGTGTTGTCGTTGCAGGATCAGGGACATGGAGCCTATGAACAGAATGGCCAATACGGTAATCACCGTTTGGGTCATGCTCATCGTATTGTTCTTGTGGAGCGAGAATGCCGCAATAACCAAGAAAGGATAGCAGAAGATAAGTGTGCTGTATTGGATGATGGGCTCGCGGAGTAGTGAATAAACGAAAGCAAGGGCGAAAATCACAATGAACCATGCAATAGCAGCCCATCTGATGGGACAGTTGCGTTTCTCGTGGTTTCGAAAGATAAAGGGGAGGATGATAATAAAGCCCACGGCAAACATGAACAGTGGGGCATAGTTCATCGTATATTGTAGGAAATCGGTAAAGAACGTGGCTCCCGGCTTGGCAAGCCACCCTCCGATGCCGCCGTTGACGAAAGTCTGGTGGTAGAAGATGGGGATGTTGGGGGAATATAGCAGCAATGCCCCGGCGCCGCTGAGCCAATAGGCCTTCCTGCGCTCCTTGGTAAGGAAAAACAATCCAGTGAGGAAAATCAATCCTGCCTGTGCCGCTGAGAAGTTGTGTGCCAAAGCCGCTAAGCAAGCCGTAAGGGCGAAACCGATGCAAACGCCGATGGATGGCTTTTTCTGGTCGAATAGGAATTTGTTCCAGTAATAGGTAAAGAATAGCACGAAAAACAACCCAGCTGAATAGGGTCGGATGATCTGGCTGTAGAACACAGTGAGTTGGCTGACTGCGAAAAAAGCGGCAGTCAGTAAACCGACTTTGCGGTTAAACCATTGTTTTCCAATGAGGAAGATGAGATAGATGGAGCCGATGCCCATCAGAGCGAAAGGCAGCTTCAGCCAAAACTCGTTCCAGCCAACGATCTTGGTCCAATAATAGAGAAAGGATTGCACCCCGGCAGGGTGACCGTCAATCTTGATGCCATATTGGACAAGGTCATGGAAACTATCGAACTTAAGCCGGAACAAAGCGCTGAACTCGTCGTGCATGAAAGGCACCTGACCGAGTTTCCATAGTCGCAACACCGCAGCTACCAGCAGGATGACTCCCAACAGGATATAATCCAACTTGCGGCTGGTTTTGTTCCTTATCTTTCTTAAATGATGTTTCCTATTCCGCATCTTTTCCCAACTCCTCACTCCTAACTCCTCACTCCCAACTCCTAACTATCTTGTCACCAGCGTACCGATGTGTTCTCCTTGGAGCACCTTCAGAAGATTTCCTCTTGTGTTCATGTCGAACACGTACATAGGCATGTTGTTTTCCTTGCACATCGTGAAGGCGGTCATGTCCATCACCTTGAGGTTGCGGCTATAGGCCTCGTCGTAGGTCAGTTGGCTGAATTTGGTCGCAGTGGGGTCCTTCTCGGGGTCGGCGGTATAGATGCCATCGACGCGGGTGCCTTTCAGGATGATGTCGGCCTTGATTTCAACGGCGCGGAGGGCGCTGCCGGTGTCGGTGGTGAAGAAGGGGTTGCCCGTGCCGGCGCCCATGATGACGATATGGCCTTCTTCGAGCAGGCGGATGGCCTTGGCGGAGCTCATAGTGTCGGCGATGCGGTCGATGTAGAGACCGGAGAGCAGGGTGGCCTTTTGGCCTTTGCCTTGTAGGGTCGATTGCATGGCCATCGAGTTGATGACGGTGGCGAGCATGCCCATGTAGTCGCCTTGGATGCGGTCCATGCCTTGTGAGGCGCCTTGAAGGCCACGGAAGATGTTGCCACCGCCAATGACGATGCCAATCTGTACGCCAGTCTTGGCAGCCTCGATGATTTCGTCGGCGTAGTCATTCAGACGTTGCGGGTCGATGCCGTATTGTTGGCTGCCCATAAGGGCTTCGCCGCTAAGCTTCAATAAAACTCTTTTGTATTTCATGGTTGTTCAGTTGTTTAGTTGTTCAGTTGTTATTCCTCGACTTTTGCTCGTTTTGAATCCCAGATCATGTAAACTATGATAATGATGTACATTGCCAGTGCAATGAGACCTGCGAGCGGCATTTCGTTGAAGAAGCCACCGTCGGCAGTGCGGGCCATCAAATCGACATTGGCAAATTTCATGATGGCGCTCACCACACCCATCAAGGCACCACCGGCGATGAAGCCTGAGGCAATGAGGGTGCCACGGTTGTAGCGTGCATCGTTGAGTTGCTTGTCTTTGCTGCGCGAGCTCACAAACCAAGAGACGGCACCACCGATGAGCAGCGGGATGTTCAAGTCGATGGGGATGAACATACCCAAGGCGAAGGGCAGTGCGGGCACTTTGCAGAAGTTGAGGATCAAGGCGATGGCAGCTCCGATGCCGTAAAGCAACCAAGGAGCGTTGCCGCCCGACATCATGGGTTCGATGACAGCCGACATAGCGTTGGCTTGGGGAGCTACCAAAGCGCGATCACCCACAAAACCGTAAGCTTTGTTAAGGATCATGATGACACCGGCCACAGTGGCAGCGGCAACGGCCACACCAACGAACTTCCAGATCTCTTGTTTTTTAGGTGTTGTGCCAATCCAGTAGCCGACCTTCAAGTCGGTGATGAAAGCTCCTGCCACAGCCAATGCTGTGCATACCACGCCGCCGATGATCAGCGTAGCGCTCATGCCTTGCGGACCCGTGAGACCTGCCGCCACCATCACGATGGAGGCCAGGATTAGGGTCATCAGCGTCATGCCACTCACAGGATTGCTGCCCACAATGGCAATGGCATTGGCAGCCACGGTGGTGAACAGGAAGGCGATGACAGCTACGACGAGGATGCCGATTAGAGCGTGCCATACGTTATGGACGACGAAGAACCAGAAAAACAGGAAAGTGACAATGAGCACGGCCACAATGCCGATGACCACCATTTTCATGGGGATGTCCTGCTGGGTTCGTTCCACCACTTGCTGAACGCCTTTTTTGCCCTTGAATTCGTTGGCGGCGAGGCTTACTGACGACTTGATGACCTTCCATGACTTGATGATACTGATGATACCCGCCATGGCAATACCGCCGATGCCGATATGGCGTGCGTAGTCCTTGAAGATTTGTTCGGGAGCCATCTCGCCGATAGTAAGGTTGACGCCAGTGTTCATCAAGTCGATGATTTGGTCTCCCCAGATGAGGTTCATGCCTGGGATGATGATGAACCAAACCAATAGGGAACCGCAGCAGATGATGAAGGCGTATTTCAATCCGATGATATAACCCAAGCCTAGGACGGCGGCGCCTGTGTTTACCTTAAACATCAACTTGGCTTTGTCGGCCATTGCAGCGCCCCATCCCATCATACGGGTGGTGATGGTTTCCGACCACCAACCGAAGGTCGAGACGATGAAGTCGTACAAACCGCCGATAAGTCCGCTAACTACCAATAGCAAAGAGTCTTTGCCTTTCTTCTGTCCGCTAACCAACACCTGTGTAGTGGCAGTGGCTTCGGGGAAGGGGAACTTGCCATGCTGTTCTTTCACGAAATATTTGCGGAAGGGGATGAGGAACAGGATGCCCAAGATGCCGCCCAGCAGCGAGGCGATGAACACCTGCCAGAAGTTGATTTCAATTTGGTAGCCTTTGCCTTGGAGGATGTAAAGGGCTGGCAAGGTGAAGATGGCACCTGCCACCACACCACCCGAGCAGCCGCCGATGGACTGGATGATGACGTTCTGGGAAAGCGCGTCATTCTTGCGTGCTAAACCCGTGAGGCCGATGGCGATGATGGCAATCGGGATGGCAGCTTCGAACACTTGTCCGACCTTCAGGCCGAGGTAAGCGGCAGCAGCTGAGAAAAGAATGGTCATCAGTAAGCCGATGCATACCGACCAAACTGTTACCTCTTGATACTTCTTGTTTTTCGATAAAATGGGTTCGTACTCCTCGCCCGGTTTCAGTTCTCGCTGTGCGTTCTCGGGCAGTTTGAATTGATCGTTTTCCATAGCTGTTTTGTTGGCTTTTTGAATGCCAACAAAAATAGGAAAAAAACCTAATCTTTATTGCTTTGCAATAAAAAAATCCCGATGCTGCATTCGAGACACCGTTTCCGTTGGCAGTATTGGTTGTAGAGGTGCAGCAATGCCTGTGTTTGCATGGCGTTGTGAGCGTTCATGCCGATGGCGTTGAAATGTCGTACGATGGTGTTGTCTTCGGCGGCAAGCTCTTCCAAAAATCGCAGTGCTTTTTCGCAATAACTCTCATCCTTGTGGAACTTGCCATAGCAGAACAGCAAGGGTGCCACGGCATTGATTATGAGTACTTCGGCGGTGCCTTCACCCAAGTGTTTCGGTTGGGGTTTCGAGGGAACCTCAAACCGATAATGCGTGTCCCAGTATTCTGATGCTTTCACGTTGAACAGACGTTTTGCCTCGGTTGCATTTTGCGACTCTTTGATTTTGGAAAACAGGCATCCGTTTCGGTGGATCATTTGGGCCAGTTGTGCCAAACGTATGTTGGCGAAGCTTACGGGTCGCATGCGCATGAAGCGCCAACGTTCAACGGGCATGACCAAAAGGTTGAACTTGGACTTCATTACGGTGAATTCACGTTTGAGCAGCAAAGGATAGTCTTCCGTGAAGTCGGCCTCCAAAAAGCCAGCGCATCCCAATAGCATTGCCTCAACCTGTATCAGTTGATCGGCATGTTTCAATAAAGTCTTGAAGGGTAAGATGTTGGCCAAGTACTCGAATGGCTCGTTGTTGACCTTCAGGCCGAAATAGCGCAATAGCAATCGATATAGTGTGTCTTCCCAATCGAACTTGTTGGTGTTCAATAGTTTGGAGACGGTTTTTGCTTTTTCTTCCAATCGTTCGATGGCCATCCGATCGAGGCAGTTTAGCTTCGTGAATGACGATACGCTCTTCATGCTGCGTTCGCATGGAATCCAATGCTTTGAATCGACAAGCCTTTCATAATGTGTGTACAGCGACTCGTCGAAATGGCCTTTCAACTCCAAGGTTGGGATGTCGTTGACTTTCGTGTCGTTTTCGTACACCACATGCAGTATGACGTTCTGGTAAGCCTTATCGTTTTGATGGCCATGTCGGTTCCAGTCGGAGGCTTTCACATGAATCTCTACATGGCCCGCCCAGAGTTGGTCTCCAATCGTGATTTTAGCTTCTAAGTAATCGGGTCCGGAGTCGGTGTTCCTATAGCCGGTGTTGAGGATGCCAATGGGTTGGTTTGCTTGCGTTTGCAGTGTCCCGGTAAGGAGCCGGTTTTCCCAAAGATAATATAAGAAAGATTCTTTCATGATGGGTTTTGTTTCCTTTTCAATAACGATGTAAAAATAAACATAAAAATGTTACATCTTAAAAAGAAAAAATGGTGCCGCCATGGCGGCCCCATCCATCATAAAACTCTCTCGTTTGTAATCTTTACTTGGCGAAGCTCACAGCACGGGTCTCGCGGATCACGGTAATCTTGATTTGGCCTGGGTAGGTCATCTCGTTCTGGATCTGCTTCGACAAATCGTAGGCGATGCGATCGGCATCCTGGTCGGTCACCTTGTCGGCTCCCACAATGACGCGGAGCTCACGACCGGCTTGGATGGCGTAGGTCTTCACCACGCCAGGATAGCTCATGGCCATCTCTTCGAGCTTGTTCAGACGTTGAATGTAGGCTTCGACGACTTCGCGGCGGGCACCCGGACGGGCTCCAGAAATAGCGTCGCATACCTGCACGATGGGGGCGATGAGGCTTTCCATCTCGATTTCATCGTGGTGGGCACCGATGGCGTTGCATACGTCGGGTTTTTCCTTAAACCGCTCGGCGACCTTCATACCCAAGATGGCGTGTGGCAGCTCTTCCTCGTTTTCAGCCACCTTGCCAAGGTCGTGGAGCAATCCGGCGCGCTTGGCAGTCTTGGGATTCAGACCGAGTTCTGCGGCCATGGTGGCACTGAGCTTGGCGACCTCGATGGAGTGTTGGAGCAGGTTTTGTCCGTATGACGAGCGGTATTTCATGCGTCCGATCATCTTGATTAGGTCGCTGGCCATGTTGTGGATGCCGAGGTCGATGACGGTGCGTTTACCTGTCTCGATGATCTCCTGTTCCACTTGTTTCTCCACTTTATGGACGACTTCCTCGATGCGTGCGGGGTGGATGCGGCCGTCGGTGACGAGTTTCTGGAGTGACAGACGGGCAATCTCACGGCGGATCGGGTCGAAACCGGAGAGCAGGATGGCGTCGGGGCTGTCGTCGATGATGATTTCAACACCGGTGAGGGCTTCGAGGGCGCGGATGTTGCGGCCTTCGCGACCGATGATACGCCCCTTGATCTCGTCGTTCTCAATGTTGAACACGCTCACCGTGTTTTCGATGGCGGTATCGGCGGCAGTGCGCTGGATGGTTTCCAACACCACTTTCTTGGCCTCTTGCTGAGCGGTCATCTTGGCATCTTCGGTGATTTCTTTCACATACACCATGGCCTCGGCCTTGGCGTCGTCCTTGATGAGCTCGATGAGCTGTTCCTTGGCGTCTTTGACCGACAAGCCAGAGATGGTCTCGAGTTTCTTGGATTCTTCTTCGTAGATGCGGTCAAGTTCGGCCTTGCGCTTCGTCATGGCCTCTTGCTGTGCATTCAGTTTTTCTTGGACGTTCTGGATATCCTTGCTCTTGCGCTGGATTTCCTCCATCTTCTGGTTGGCCTGTTGCTGCATCTGGTTGACCTTGTTCTCTGTCTTTTGCAGCTCGCGCTTGCGTTCGTTGCAGGCTTTCTCGTGCTCGTCCTTCAGTTGGAGGAACTTCTCCTTGGCTTGAAGGATACGCTCTTTCTTGATGACTTCGGCTTTTTCCTTAGCCTCTTCAAGGTAGGCATTGGCCTCCTTGGTCACCGCCTTCCTCAACAGGGTGGCCGTGAGAAAATATCCTATGGCCAGACCCACAATAAGGGCGGCAATAGGTAGGATAACGATTAATTTGATTGTGAGTAATAACATTTTACCTCTGTTTTACTCGGGTTCAGGGAGTGAGAGAAAAAAGAATCTGTCTGTCCTAAAGGGAAAAGAATAAACCCTAAAAGACACGCTTGTGGTCACCGCGATGCGCAAACGTCCACCGGCACCAAAGTGCTCCTCCGAAGAGGATGAGGCCTGTTTTTACAGTACACGAGTAAACCGATTGATTTGATTTTAATGTTGAGTTTACCTGATGCGTTCGGACAGACAGATCTATATTTTCAAAGAACACTTATCATTGCTCGCTCAATAAGGCGTTGATTTCGTTGAGCTTTTGTCCCAGATTTTGATCCCTGTAGGCAAGTTCCGATTCATACTTCACGGTGGAGGTGGCAAACTGCAACGCGGTCATTGACAACAGATCCTGCATGTCTTTGAATGCGTAATGCGCCGAGTACGACTTGATTCTGTCATTGATCAAGGCGGCGGCCTTTCTCACCTTCTCTTCGTCAGCTCTGGCCACAGTCAACTTGTACGACTTGTCGGCGATGACAATATTGATTGTGATCTCATCCATGTCACTGACGTTTTATCTGACTTACTCTTTTGTGTTCAAAATCGAAACGCACTGATCGATCTCCTTAATCAACTCCTTGATGAGCTTTCTTCCTTCTTTAATCTCTTCCTCGTTGTTACCGAGTGCGTTAACAATTGTTGTTTTATTTAGTTTATCATGCAACTCCCGGCTTGCATTCACTAACGTCTCGTTCTCCTCACGAAGCGCTTTGTTTTCGCTCGCCAACCGCCTGTTTTCTTCAACGAGCTGATGCTGGGCATCAATGAGTTTCCTCACCTTGACCTCAATCTCGGACAATATGATGCTCATTTCAGCCATTGTTCTTCAGACTTGGAATTGTACGGCAAAGATACGCCTTTTTTCATAAATCCGCTTCATATTGATGAGATTTTTTCTGAAATTGCTTACTTTTACCGATTCAAATACAATTAATAATGAGACATATTTCCATATTTATGTTGATTATCCCTTTTTTATTTGGCGCCTGCTCCTCCAAAAAAACAACCACTTTGACCTTTGTTGAGACCAGCGATACGCATGGAACCTATCATGAAATGGCAAACGACGCCATGGTGATCCGCCATCTGAAAGAAACCTTGGGCGATCATTTGATTTTATTGGACAATGGTGATAATTTGCAGGGCTCGCCCTACCAGTATTGTTCAAACCATGATGCAGCGCATCCCAATGTGGCGGCGGCAGTGCTGAATTATTTCCCCTACGATGTTATTGGGGTGGGCAATCACGACATTGAAGCTGGCAGGGTGGTGTTCGATAGGCTGTATTCAGAGGCATCAATGCCGGTGGTTTGTGCCAATGTCATTGACGAGAACACAGGTAAGCCGTATTGGCAGCCCTACCTCGTGTTGGAACGCGACGGTTTCAAGATTGCGGTGCTGGGATTGCTTACGCCATATGTGGTGACTTGGGTGCCTGAACGACTGCGTCCTGGTTTGCGTTTCGACAAAGCTGAAGACGCTGCGGAGCATTGGGTGAAGCTCATCAAGGAAAAGGAGCATCCCGACTTGATGGTGGGTCTTTTCCATTCAGGATGGGAACCCCAAGAACAGAACCTGCCGGAGGATGCGCCTTTGGGCCGCGAAAACTCAACGAAATGGATCGCAGAACATGTTCCTGGATTTGATTTGATCTTTTTTGGACATGATCATCGCGCCAAGGCGGACCAGGTTGTCAACATTGCAGGCGATACGGTTTTTGTGCTTAATTCGGGAGCAAGGGGAACCAATCTTGCCATGGCGGAGGTGCAGCTCTCCAAGAAAAGCCGTCCGAAGATCAGCGTCGAGCTGTTGCCAACTGACGGTCAAGAAATGGATTCTGCTTTTTTGGCCATGTTGAAGCCCTATCAGGATCGTGCGTTTCAGTACCAAGAACAGGAGGTCGCGGTGCTTCCGGTGAGGATTTCTCCCAATGAGATGTTCAGGGGTTCCTGTTTGTGGGTGGATGAGATACACCGTTGCCAGTTCGATGTGATTGAAAAGAACGGCATGCATGCCGACATCTCTTTTGCAGCACCACTATCAGGCAGGTATGAGTTGGGACCGGGCAAGTTGAAGGTGGAGGATTTCTTCAAGTGGTATCCTTTCGAGAACTCCTTGGCCTTGATGGAGATGACGGGTCGCGATGTGAAGGCGCATCTCGAGTATTCCTACGAGATACGCAACACGATCTATAACTACGATTGCGCGGCGGGTATCCGTTATGTGATTGATTCCAACAAGCCATACGGTGAGCGGGTTGCCATTCTGGGCATGGAAGACGGCTCGCCTTTTGATCTTGACAGCACGTATCGGGTGGTGTTAAATTCCTATCGTTCCATGGGTGGCGGCAACCATTTCGTGAACGGCATGGGTTGGCAGCAGGATGAAATCCGCGATCATGTACTATGGAACAGCGAGGAAGATCTTCGCTCCCTGTTCATCGAATGGGCAAAAGCCAAAGGAACGCTCGACTCGGAACCTTTGGGCAATTGGAAAGTTGGGAATTAGGGTTTCCATTCTTTGATGTACGACATGAACTCGTTCCGCACGCGGAGGTCCGATTTGAAGACGCCGGTGAGGTAAGTGGAGATCATGTAGCCTTCCTTGTGAACGCCACGGCTTTCCTTGCACATGTGGCGGCCTTTCATCATAAGGGCCATGCCGCGAGGCGGATTCTCGTCGCCGAGAGCTTCAGTAAGCACTTCTACTACTTCCTGAACCAAGCGTTCCTGGACTTGTAGCTTGGAGGAGCAATAGTCGATGACGCGACCTATCTTGGAGAGGCCGAGGATGCGGCCTTTCTTGTTGGGAATGTAGGCAAACCAATACTCTCCGAAAAAGGTACGACAATGGTGTTCGCAGACGGAATAGAATGGGCCGTTGTCGATGACCATATTATCGTAGATGATACCGTCCTGTCCGTTAGGGAAAGTAGTGATGACCGGCATCTGAGTTGGGTCATAGCCGCGAAACATCTCCTTGAACATCCTCAGCATCCGGTCGGGGGTTGCCTGGAGACCGACGCGGTTGGGGTCGTCTCCAATGTATTCGATCAGCTCGCGGATATTCTGTTTGGCTTGTTCTTCAGTGATCATGTTATCTCTTGACGATGAACTTCTCGGTTTTCACCACCTCGTTGTTGACTTGGAAGCGGCAGAAATAGATGCCGGGTTGGAAATCATCGACGGCAATGTCGATTCTGCCCTGGGTGCCATTGACAACTTGCGACTTCACTTCTTGGCCAAGGAGGTTGTAAACCACCACGTGTATGTCGGAGTTGTTGTTAGCCCTGAAGTTGAAGTGCACCTGTGAGGAGGCGGGATTCGGATAAGCGCCACCCAAGGTGACAGTGTTTTCGGCGACACCAGCGGTTTGGCCAAACAGCACATTGATGCTGATTTTGTTATCCGGGTCGTTTTCGTCATAGGCATAATAGACGGCCTTCACGACACCCGTTTCACCTTCCGTGAAATTGCAATGAAAGGAAAGAGCTGCATCTGAAAGGGATTGGGCGGCGACTGGCAGTGGCATGCTGACGAGATGGTTGGCGGGAGCAAGGCAGAGGCCCCAGCACAATGACACCATGGCTCCTTCAACAGGTTCAAGGACATCTTGTTCCACAACCACATTCAGCTCCTGGTCGGTGAGATTCCTGATTTGCATTTCCTGGACATATTCCATAAAGATCTCATTGTCGAATGGACTGATGATGGTTTGTCCATTTTCGTAAACAGTGCCTTGCCATTCGAACTGTAGTGTTTGGGCCGACATGAACGACACGACGGCCAAGAGCATTAAGGTAAAGAATAACTTTTTCATTATGATGTGTATTTATGATTCGATTCAATCTGCAAAAATACAAAAATAATGCTACTTTTGCATCAAATTATCAAATAATCGAATCGTATGAAGAAAATTACCATTGTGTTAGCATCCATGATGATGCTGCTCTCGTTAAAACTTAATGCTCAGAATGAGCGCGTGCTTTTGTTTGAATGCTTCACCAACACTGGCTGTGGGCCATGTGCACAGCAGAATCCCGCCTTGGATGCGCTGATCAGTAACAACGGTGACCGTATTGCCGCTATCAAGTATCACATGAGTTGGCCTGCATCCAACGATCCGATGTATCTCCATAACACCGTTGACAACAATGCCCGCAGGGGTGTGTATAGTATCAACGCTGTTCCTCATACCGTTGTTGATGGCATCCGTTTTAGCGATATGCCTACCTATTTGACCCAAAGTATGGTGAACAATTACCTCGCCGTTGAATCGCCTTTTGAAATGCGTTTGGGGTACGAAGTGGACGCTGCCGCCAACACTATCACGGTGCATGTGATGGGCATTGCCTCAACTGCAGTCAGTGGCCCCGTCCGTCTTTATGTGGGTGTGATTGAGCGTGAAGTGCATTATTCTTCCGCTCCAGGTTCTAACGGCGAACGTGATTTCTATAGCGTCATGAAGAAGCTCCTGCCCAAAGCCGCCGGTACCGTTCTCGGAGACGAATTGGAAGAGGGCGACTACTTTGCTTACACATTCACTTGGGAAATGGCCAACATTTATGACATGAGTCAGCTCGATGCCATTGCATGGGTGCAGAACAGCAGTACCAAGGAGGTTTATCAAGCTTGCCGCTCAAGCGAGACGTTTGAGCCTTATTTCGACAACGATGTAGCCTTGGATAATGTCAGCAACGTGAAGAGCATGAATTGCAGCGGACTTGCTCAACCCAAAGTGGAGATGACCAATTTCGGAAACAATCCAATCACTACTGCAGACTTTGAGATTTTCGTCAACGGCGAATCGGTTGCGACTATGACCTGGAACGGCAACCTCTCCACCTACGAGACCACAGAGGTCGACTTGGGCGAAGTGGGTTTTGCCGTTGAAGCCCAAAACACCATGGAAGTGAGAGTGGTGGGGGTGAACGGGACCAATGACCAAGGAGCCACAAACAACTATGCCTCTACAACATTTGTTGGCACTGGCGACATTGCAGGAAAGGCGCTCAAGCTGACCATCAAGACCGATGAAAATCCTGGGGAAACTACTTGGCGTTTGATCAATTTGGAGACGGGTGCCGTTGTTTTGGAAGGCGGTCCTTACGATCAGGGCAACCATAAGTATGAGGAGGTTGTTGAACTCACTGAAGACGGCTGTTACGATTTCACCGTCTATGACGCTGGTGGTGACGGCATTACCGGGAATGGCTACTATATCATGAAAGCTGCTGGTCAGACACTCTTTGCCGGTAGTGATTTTGGTGGCAGCGAGAGCAATGAATTCTACTATGAAGTTGTTGCCAACGTCCATGAACAAGAAGACCTGAACATTGGCGTATATCCCAATCCTTCAACGGGTATTGTCAATGTGTCAACGACTGGGCAACAGAAGATCGCCGTATATAACATGGCTGGACAGTGCGTGTTTGAGGGCTTTTGCTCAGGAACGCTCCAATTGGATCTCAAGCCGTTCGGTAGCGGGGTTTATGCCATCAAGGCTGGCGACCAAGTGTGGAGAGCCGTCGTGCAATGATGCCATACCGAATCCTCTATCTTGATAGTGTCGACTCAACGAATGCCCACCTGCTAGAAAAGCCTGAAAAGGAAAGGGTGGGCTTGGTGGTTTGTGCTCGAGAGCAGACCGCTGGCAAGGGCATGGCTTCCAATGTTTGGGAGAGTAAACCGGGTGAAAACTTGACTTTTAGCATGGGCGCTGACTTGTCGTTCATGAAAGCAGCCGACCAGTTCTTGTTGTCGCAAGCGGTGCCTTTGGGCATTCTCGATGTGCTGGATGCAATCATTGTTGGGCAGACACATGGGTCTGCCCCTACAGGGATGTTGACGGTGAAATGGCCCAATGATTTGTTGTTTGAAAATCGGAAACTATGCGGCATTTTGATCAATAGCACGATTCATGGTGTTGATATGGGTGTTTCGGTGATTGGCATTGGTTTGAATGTCAATCAGATGCAATTCAAAGACTGGCCTACACATCCGATCTCGATGAAGATGATCTTGGGAGAAGAGGTGGAATTGGAGCCCCTATTGCATCAGCTGGTGGCGTCCGTGGATCAACGGATTCAGTTGTTGCGAACGGCTGAAGGCGTAGCCAAAATCAAGGAAGACTATCTAAGTCGTTTGTATCGCTACCACCAGTGGGGGCTTTTTGAGACCGACGAAGGAACCGTCAAACGTTATGTTGACGGAATCGATGAATTTGGAAGGTTGAAAGTCGTGAACGAAGACGGGAAAAGCCGTGTTTACGATGTCAAAGAAATCAAGTTTCTTTAATGCTTGTCCGACCAAGCTTGCGGATCCTTGCGCCATTCAAGCAGGGAGGCTTGGTCTTCCTCGGTGATGTATTTCTCTTCGATAGCCTTGTAAATCAACGTCTCATAGTTGGTCAAGGTGAACAACGGGCAATCCTTTGCAAGGAAGTTGTCGGCCGCCGACTGTAGCTGGTAGGTGAAGATGGCGAGCATGCCCTTGACGTTGGCGCCTGCCTCGCGGAGTGCGTCAACGGCCAGCAAGCTCGACTTGCCCGTGGAGACGAGGTCCTCGATGACGATCACCGACTGGCCCGATTCGATGACGCCTTCGATTTGGTTTTGCATGCCATGCGATTTTTTCTCGGAACGAACGTATGCAAAGGGAAGTCCCAGTTCCTGTGCCACCAATGCACCTTGGGCGATGCCGCCTGTGGCCACGCCTGCGATGACGTCTGGTTTGCCGTAACGCTGCATCAGCTGCTCCACAAACTGCTGGCGGATGAAGGTCCTAACCATGGGATACGACAAGGTGACGCGGTTGTCGCAATAAATGGGGCTATGCAAACCCGAGGCCCAAGTAAAGGGTTGTTTGGGACTGAGTTTTACGGCTTTGATTTGCAAAAGATGCGTTGCTAACATCAGCGCGGAGTCGTCATATTTCATAAATTGTATAATTTTGCGGTTTGAAATACGTTTTATTCAGGTTACAAATGTACAAAATATTCTACGAACATCGGGCATTGGTTTTTCCGAATATCGAGGAAAAAGATCTGAATTTGGACGCAACTTCCCAACAATTAGAGACATACGAAGTTGAAAAAATCCATAATTTTCTTCGTCAGTGGCTCATTGTGAACCTCAATGAGGATGTGGTCATCGACCATGTCAGTCCAGAAGTCTTGTCGGCTGCCCTGTGCCGTACCTTTGTTATGGCGCCTGCGGCAGGTGGCGTGGTGCTGGCCGACGGCCAGTTTGCCGCCATCCAGCGCCACGGCATCCCCGACTTGCCCAAGGGGCATGTCAAGGACGGCGAGGAAGTCGCCGATGCCGCCTTGCGTGAAGTGGAGGAGGAGACGGGCTTGGCAGGGTTGGAAATCCTTCGCCAGTTGCCTTCTTCTTGGCATTGCTATCTCTATAACGATGAATGGCGGCTGAAGCAAACCTCATGGTTTCTGATGTCTGCCTCCGATGATAGCCATGTCGCGCCCCAACTCGACGAGGACATTACCGAGGTGACTTTCCTTGGCGCCTTCGATTTGGAATGGTTTTTGAAAAACACCTATCGTTCCATTGCCGAAACATTGGGGGATGAATTAAAACAAACATTGAACGAATAGGGCGGACACATAGGTCCGCCCCTACGGAATAAATTGACAAACGAACTATATTATGAAAAGAATTGCCGTATTTCCTGGATCCTTCGACCCCATCACCCTTGGACACCGCTCCATCGTTTTGAGGGCCCTTCCGATGTTCGACATCATCTATGTCGCCGTCGGCGTCAACATGGAGAAACGTTCCACCTTCCCTTTGGAGAACCGCATCAAATGGGCTAAAGCCGTCTTTGCCGACTATCCTAATATCATTGTGGAGAGTTACGACGGTCTCACCGCCGACTTCTGCAAAAAGGTGGGTGCACGGTTCATCATCCGTGGCCTCCGCAGCGGCAGCGACTTCGAGTATGAGAACATGATCTGTCATGCCAACAAACGACTCCATCCCGAGCTGGAAACGGTGTTTTTGCTGACCGAGAGCGAGTTGGTGGGCGTGAGTTCCAGCGTGGTTCGTGACATCTACAAGAACGGAGGGGACACTTCCAAGTTCGTCCCAGAAGAGGTGGATTTGGAAGAAGTCAGGAGACAGAAGTAAGAAAACAGAAGGCATCCCGTCAGGGATGCTAGCTCTATAGATAGATGAAACGTATAATAGTATTGTTTTTCCTATTCCCAGCCTTGTTCGTCATGGCTCAGAATGTCACCGTTTCCGGCCGTGTCAACAAGCCGCAGACCTTGGTGCGCTTGATGGTCTATGACGATTTGCTGAACATGCATGAAACTTGTATCGCCGAGACTTCTTCCGACGACAAGGGGTTCTTCCTTCTTGAAGGCGAGGTGAACAAGATCATGTCGGCCAGCATCGTCGTTGGCCTCGAAGGTGTCGATATAGTGGTGTGTCCGGGCGCTTCTTACGAGGTAAGCATCACCGTTCCTGATCCAGATCCTCGAGCTTCCTATTTCGACCGCGAATCACCGACGTTGCGTGTGAAGACCGCTACCGACAAGGGCGTTTACAGGCAGCTGATCTTGTCGGAGGAGATCATCAACGGCTATGTGCTGAACTATTTCGACGAGTTGTTCCGTCGCCGTCAGTTGCGTTATCTCGACTCCATCAGGGCGACCATCGATTCGGAGATGGACATCAAGAACGAATATGTCATCCAGCAGAACACATATAAGATTGCATCCATCCAAATGGCGGTGAATGCCGATGGCGGTCAGAAAGTTATCAAGGAATACTATGATGGCAAGCCGGTGCTATACAACTGCCAGGCATACATGGATCTGCTCAAGGATCTTTTCAAGAACTATGAAGTGACGGAGGAGTTCAAGGCACGTAATCCCCGCCTTGCCGAACTGATTAAGATTTATCATCTGAGGAGTGCTTATTACAGCGAGATTCCCCGACTTAGGGGCGGCATCAAGAAGCAGCTTCAAGTCGTGAAGGACAAGAGCAGTTATGCGGAAACCAAAAAGATGGTGACGAATATGCTGGCTCGTTTCGATAAGCTCGCCCCAGGAGCTCCTGCTTTGGATTTTGCGTTGAAGAACCTTGCTGGCAATACCGTGAAACTATCCGATTTCAAGGATAAGGTGGTGGTGCTGCAATTCGTCGAGGGCACTTCTCGTACGGTGGAACATCAGTTTGAGGTGTTGGCCGACCTTCATCACCAATGGCAGGACCAGGTACAGCTCATTACCATCACCACCAAGGACCAGCTCTCGAGCCACCGCAAACGCTTTGAGGAACATCATTACGACTGGCCGTTGCTCAATCTCGGCAATGACATCCTCTTGCTCGAGCAATACGAGGTGCGCACCTTCCCAGAGTATTTCATCATCAACAAAGGCACCAAGATTGGCATAGCCCCGGCACCTTCGCCCGACCAGACCCTCGGTGAGTATGTTCAAGGCATTCTGGAAAGCACTTTTTGATTTCAAAAAAGACCGATTAATATTGCTGGATTGCTTGCTATTTCTTATATTTGCAATCCATTATTAAATATTGTCATCATGAAACAATCTTTACGTTCTAAAATGGTGATGCGTACCGTTTTGATTGTTTTGGCACTGAGCATGTTAGGGATTGAAACTGGGTATTCGCAAAACACTTTCGAAGAAGGCAATTTAATCTACGCTATCCGTAGTGGATACAAAGTAACCGTTATGGGTCATGTGAATGGCCAAAATGCTTATGGGGTTTTGACCATTCCTGAATCGGTTTCGCATGAAGGGCATAATTATACGGTCACTGCAATTGGGGAAGATGCTTTCGTGGGGTGCTATCATTTAATAGGTGATTTGGTGATCCCCAACTCTGTGATTGAAATAGGCCAAAGCGCATTTAAGTTTTGTACGGGTTTCAACGGCTCGTTAGTCTTAGGGAATTCTGTTGAAAGAATTGGGGACGCGGCGTTTGATGAATGCGTCAACCTTGTTGGTGGATTGGTGATTCCCAATTCTGTGACAACACTAGGAAATGGTGCGTTTGCTTTTTGCAGTAGCCTTACGGGTGATTTGATTATTCCGAGTTCAATTACAGAAATAGGTGAAGGTGCTTTCGGTGATTGTGAAGGCTTTGATGGAATCTTATCCATTGGAAACGCAGTTGAAATAATAGGAAGTGGCGCTTTTTCCAATTGTCGTAATCTCATAGGTAATTTGGTCATTCCAAATACAGTAACTGAAATAGGTGATGGCGCTTTTTCTGGATGTGAAGGTCTCACGGGTGATTTGGTCATTCCCGATTCAGTAATAGAATTGGGTTCTAACGCTTTTGAGAATTGCAGAGGGTTCAATTCTTTAACCATTAGTAATTCTGTTGAGACGATAAAGGACGAAGCCTTCTATGGATGCCTCGGTTTTGTAGGTGATTTGGTCATTCCCAACTCGGTTGTCGAAATTTGGCCATTGGCTTTTGCGAATTGTAGTGGATTCAGCTCATTGACTGTTGGAAGCTCTTTGTTATCACTTTTTGATGAGGCTTTTAAGAATAACAACTTTGAACGAATCGTTGTTGACGAGGACAATCCTTTATATGATTCGAGAGATGATTGCAATGCCATTGTGGACAGTTATACAAACACTATTGTTTTTGGATGCAAGGGAACAGTCATTCCCGAATCTGTTACTGCAATCGGTGATGTTGCGTTTTACGGCGTTGAGTTTCCGGGATTGTTTGTCATCCCTGAATCCATCCAATCCATTGGGGTTGGCGCCTTTATGGGTTGTGTCGGATTAGATATTGTTTTTAGTAATAATCCCAATCCCCCTACGATCAATAATTCTTTTCATCATGGTATGCCACAGCTTGAAGTGAGTTGCGGTGCCAAAGAGGCATACGAAGCTTCCGATTGGGCGAATTACTTCAATTATATTGAACAAGATTGTGTCTCCGTCAACGAGGGTCAAGATTTTACTGAAACGTCTATTTATCCAAATCCCACCTCAGACAAGATTGTTATCGTGTCGGAAGGCCTAAGCCACATTGTTGTCAGCAACATGTTAGGTCAGGGCGTTTATGATAGTCCAGTCAACGGCGACGAATTCACGTTTGACTTTGACGGATATGATTCAGGTATTTATCTGATTCGAATTGAAACCACAAATGGTGTTGCCACCAAACGAGTGGTGTTAACGAAATAAGATTCCTCTTTTCTGACTTTTTGTCCTATATTTCCATATTTAATGGAAAAACCGTACCTTTGCACGAAATTTGCCAATAGGCAAACCATTTTACTGCAAACTACAAACTTCAAACTACAAACTGATACAATGGGATTTTTTCAGAAGCTCTTCGGCGACAAGGCCTCGCGCGATAACAAGGCCCTGCAGCCTATACTTCAAAAGACACTCGCCGCATACGACGAGATCGTGAAACTCGATATCGACGCCATCCGTCACAAGACGGTGGAATTCCAAGAATACATCAAAAACAAGACGGCTGCCGAGGTGGCTGAAATCGCTGAGCTGAAGGCTCGTGTCGATGCCAATCCCGATATGGATCCCGACGAAAAGGAAAAGATCTATACCGAAGTCGATAAGATCGAAAAACGCGAGCTCGACAAGATTGAGGAGGCCTTGAACGACATTCTACCGCAGGCCTTTGCCGTGGTGAAAGCTGCTGCCAAATATTTCTGCGAGCATGAGACCGTGGAGGTGATGGCAACTGACCTCGACCGTGAACTGGCCGCCAAATACGAGCACATCACCATTGAGGGCGACAAAGCCTACTACAAGAACTCATGGATGGCTGGCGGCAACATGGTCACTTGGGATATGGTCCACTACGACTGCCAGATCATCGGCGGTATTGTATTGCACCAAGGTAAGATCGCTGAGATGGCCACTGGTGAAGGTAAGACCCTCGTGGCTACCTTGCCGGTTTATCTGAATGCCCTCGCAGGCAAAGGCGTCCATGTGGTCACCGTGAACGACTACCTGGCCAAGCGTGACTCCGAGTGGATGGGTGCCATGTATGAGTTCCTCGGCCTTACCGTGGATTGCATTGACAAACACGAACCCAACTCCGCCGCACGCCGTCGCGCCTATCTGTGCGACATCACCTATGGTACCAACAACGAGTTTGGTTTCGACTACCTGCGTGACAACATGACAGGCGACCCCAACGAGCTGGTGCAGCGCAAGCATCACTACGCCATCGTTGACGAGGTGGACTCCGTGTTGATCGACGATGCCCGTACGCCGTTGATTATCAGCGGTCCCACACCGCGTGGCGACCTTCAGGAGTTCGACCAGCTGAAGCCCGACGTGGTCCGTCTCTACGACAGTCAGAAGCGCCTGGTCACCACCATCTTGGCTGAAGCCAAGTCGATTCTGACGAATCCGGCTTCTTCCGACGAGCAGAAGAGCCATGGTGCCGACCTGCTCTTCCGTGCCTATCGCGGTCTGCCCAAAAACAATGCCTTGATCAAGTTCCTCAGCGAGGAAGGCATGAAGACCTTGCTGCAAAAAACCGAAGGCTTTTACATGCAGAATCGCGGTGAGAACATGCATATCATTGATGATGAGTTGTATTTTGTCATCGACGAGAAACTCAACACCGTCGATCTTACTGAGAAGGGTATCGATTCCCTTTGCGCTGCCTACAACAACCCCGACTTCTTCGTGATGCCCGACGTGGGCGCTGAGATTGCCGAGTTGGAGCACATGGACCTTCCCAATGACGAGAAGGTGCTGCGCAAGGCTGAACTGATGCGTAACTTCTCCGAAAAGTCGGAGCGTCTGCATACCGTTCGCCAGTTGCTCAAGGCATATACTTTGTTTGAGAAAGACAAAGACTATATCATCCAGGAAAATAAGGTCAAGATTGTGGATGAGCAGACGGGTCGTGTGATGGAAGGCCGCCGTTGGTCGGATGGTTTGCACCAAGCCGTGGAAGCCAAGGAAAACGTGAAGGTGGAAGCTGCCACGCAGACCTACGCCACCATCACTTTGCAGAATTACTTCCGTATGTATCACAAGCTGGCCGGTATGACCGGTACCGCTGAGACGGAAGCAGGCGAGTTCTGGGATATCTACAAGCTCGACGTGGTGGTCATCCCGACCAACAAGCCGATTGCCCGTATCGACCAGGAGGACATGATCTACAAGACCAAGCGTGAGAAATACAATGCCGTCATTGAAGAGATCCAGAGCCTGATTAAGGCAGGCCGTCCCGTGCTGGTGGGTACTACCTCGGTGGAGATCTCCGAGTTGCTGAGCCGTATGTTGACCCGCAAGGGTATCCCGCATAATGTGTTGAACGCCAAGTTGCACTTCAAGGAGGCACAAATCGTCCGCGAGGCCGGTCAGGCAGGCACCGTGACCATTGCCACCAACATGGCAGGCCGTGGTACCGATATCAAACTGGGACCTGGTGTGAAGGAAGCAGGAGGTCTCGCCATCATCGGCACCGAGCGTCATGAGAGCCGTCGTGTGGATAGACAGTTGAGAGGCCGTTCCGGTCGTCAAGGCGACCCGGGTAGCTCCCAGTTCTATGTCTCGTTGGAAGACGACCTGATGCGTATGTTCGGTTCAGAGCGTATCGCTCCTCTCATGGACCGTTTGGGTCTGAAGGAAGGCGAGGTCATCCAGCACCCGATGATTACCAAACAGATTGAGAAGGCTCAGAAGAAGGTTGAAGAGAACCACTTTGGCGTGCGTAAGCACTTGCTCGAATATGACGACGTGATGAACTCGCAGCGTACTGTAATCTACAGCAAGCGTCACCATGCCCTCTTCGGCGAACGCCTCTCCATCGACATCAACAACATGATGTTCGATTTGGGTGAAAAGATCTTGAACGATGCCCGCGATGCCAAGGATTACGAAGGCCTGAAGATGGACTTGCTTGCCACCATGGGTATCGATGTGCCTTTCACCGAGGAGGAATTCGACAGATCGAGAACCGACGACTTGTCGCAAAAGATCTTCGACGCCGCTCTGGAACATTACCGTGAGAAGTCGCGTATCATCGGCGAGAAGACCATGCCGGTCATCAAGAACGTATATGAGCGCGAGACCCACTTCGAGAACATCGCCATCCCGATCACCGACGGCAAGCATGGCATGAATGTCATCGTCAACCTCAAGAAAGCCGTGGAGAACGGCGCTCGCGAGGTGAGCCTTTGCATCGAAAAGAGCATCACATTAGGTTTGATTGACGATGCATGGAAAGAGCATCTCCGCGAGCTCGACGACCTGAAGGAGTCGGTGCAGAACGCCACTTACGAGCAGAAAGACCCGTTGGTGATTTACAAACTCGAGTCGTTCAACCTGTTTAGCGCCATGATCGAGAAGATCAACGAGGAGGTCATTTCCTTCTTGATGCGTGCGGATATTCCGGTGCAAGATGCCGACAATGTTCGTGAGCATCGTGCCAGGGGCATCGACCGTTCCAAGATCAAGGAGCAGCGCAACGACCTGCTCACGCAGTCGCACAGCAACACACAGCAGCGTGAGGTCACCCAGCCGATCCGTGTGGAGAAGAAGGTGGGCCGCAATGACCCGTGCCCCTGCGGTTCAGGCAAGAAGTACAAGAACTGCCACGGTAAGCTGGAAGCTGAAAACTGAAAACTGAAAACGGAAAACTAACTTTCCGTTCTCCGTTTTCAGTTTTCCGTTTATTCTGCGAACAACTTAATGATATTAAGTATCACCTCTGCCGCTTTCTCCATGCTCTCGAGCGGCACATATTCCAGTTTGCCATGGAAGTTGTGCCCGCCGGCGAAGATGTTGGGGCAGGGCAGGCCCATGAACGACAGGTTGGCGCCGTCGGTGCCGCCACGGATGGGCTGGACCTTGGGCTTCACGCCTGCCATCTCCATGGCCTTGATGGCCTTCTCCACGATGAAGAAGTGCGGTTCCACTTCTTGGCGCATATTGTAATATTGATGCTTCAGCTCCAGCTTCACCACCTTGCCGTATTTCTGGTTGAGGAACTTCACGATGGAAGTCATCAAAGCCTTCTTCTCCTCGAACTTGGCGCGGTCGTGGTCGCGGATGATATAGCTCATGTTAGTCTCCTCGACGGTGCCGTTGATGCTGGTCAAATGGAAGAAGCCTTCGTAGCCTTGGGTGTAGCGTGGACGTTGTTCCACAGGGAGCATGGCATCGAGTTCCATGGCGATGAGCATGGAGTTGACCATCTTATCCTTACCATAACCAGGGTGGATGTTGCTGCCCTGGATATGGATCTTGGCTCCGGCGGCGTTGAAGTTTTCATACTCCAGCTCGCCGATCTCGCCACCGTCCATGGTGTAGGCATAGCGGGCACCAAATTTCCCAACATCGAATTTTACCACGCCGCGACCGATTTCTTCGTCCGGGGTGAAGCCAATTTTGATCTCACCGTGCTTGAACTCGGGATGTTCCATAATGTATTGTGCGGCATACATGATCTCGGCCACGCCAGCCTTGTCGTCGGCGCCAAGCAGCGTGGTGCCGTCGGTGGTGATCATTGTCTGGCCTTTATACTGTAGCATCTCGGGGAATTCAGCCGTGCGTAGCACGATGTTTTTCTTCTTGTTCAGGACGATATCCTCGCCATTCCATTTCTTAATGATTTGGGGCTTGATGTTTTTTCCCGAGGCATCGGGAGCGGTATCGACATGGGCGATGAAACCGATAGCTGGAATCTTTTTTCGGGTGTTGGCAGGGATGGTGGCCATCACATAGCCGTATTCGTCTAACTCGGCCTTGATGCCCATTTGTTGCAGCTCATCGCGCAACAGGCGCAGCAGGTCGAGTTCCTTTGCCGACGAGGGTTGTGTTTCAGATTCTTCGTTCGAGGTCGTCTCAATGGCGACATACCTCAAGAACTTGTCTAATAGTTTTTCCATGGTCTTTTATGTTTATATGATTCTCTTTTCTCTTTGTTGTTTTCCAATACTTGTTCCAGTGTGAGCGGCCCGTAAACGAGCGACTTACACTCGTACACAAATAGGTTGCGTACGGTCTTTCCGTTTCGTTTGATAGGGATGGTGTCGGCCAGGCAGATCTCTTTAAAATTGGTGTAGGCGTATGCTTCGTCTGGATCAATGTAGTAGTGGCTGTCAGCAATATACCAATAATCTTCCCCTTTATTGAAACCGCCTTCTATCTCGTTGATCCATTGGTATTTGTGTATCTTTTCAAGATGTCCGTATCCTTTGACTTTCATGCCAAGGGGTCGGGCGATGTAATAGTCGATGCTGGCGGTGGGGAACCAGTTGTTGCCTATGATACCCGCTTCTTCCGTCATCTCGCCATCAGCAATGGCTTGGTCGCGCAATGTGCTGAACTTGTTGCAGGCTTGCTCCCATCCGTACAGGTCCAAGGTAATGTCGTTGCGCCCGATTTGCGTTGCTTCGGTGTTTTGGTCCAAGGAGACAAATCCGGTTTTGATCTCCAAGACGCCTGCCGTTAAGGTCAAAACCAAAAAGGTCATCGAAACGGAAAGGATGATGCCTCTGCGTCGCTGGCTAAAAGAAGTGGTCCAGCAGGCCATGAGCGGGATGAGCAACACGAAAGCGGGTGCCGACCAATGGGGAAGGGTGTTGCGGTTCAAGGAGAACAGCAGGAACAGAGCAATCATGGGCAAGGCGGTGAGCAGCGTCAGCCGTTGTATCTGTTTGTCAATAGGTATCTTCTTGCGGAAGGCGGCGATGACGGCCAAGATGCCGATGGCGAAGTTCATGGGGTTATTGTAGAAGAACTCTCCCGATAGCTCCGTGAAGAAGCTGGTGAAATTGGGCTTGCCAAACAAACTAACCCTATCGCCGTGGAATCTAAAGCTGATGAAGTCGTTTTGGAGGTTCCAGAAAACGATGGGAAAGCAGCATGCCGCCGTGATGAGCAGGGAAAGGTAAAGGAAAGGATTTTTGAGGTGTTTACGATCGAATATTAGGATGTAAAGCAGAAATCCCGCCCAGAGGAAGATGCCAGTATATTTCGAGAGGATGGCCAAACCGATGGAGAGACCCGCCAAAAGAAGGCTCCAGTTGCTTTGTCGCCTCAGGAATCTGATGAACATCCAGAAAGCCAAAAGCCAGAAAAGATTGAGCGGGGCGTCGGGAAGGATAAAGATGCCCGTGATGACGAAAGCATAAATCGATGCCGTGTAAAACAGGGCGGCACAAAGGCCGGTGGTTTCATCCTTGAGTTCTTTCCCGATGCAGTACATGATCCAAGTGCCCAGCGTCATGCAGACGATGGAGGTAAGACGCAGGAAAAACTCGCTATCGAACATGAGGTTGAGGCTGAACAGTTGTATCATCCAGCCTACCATTCCGGGATGGTCGAAATGGCTCCAATCGGGATATTTGGCGAATGTCCAATAGTAAGCCTCGTCGGTGCCCAATTCAATCCAACCCGCCAGAAAAGCGCGGATTAGGATGCTAATGACCAGCAACAGAAAGATGGGTTTTATGGCTTTTCGTGACGACATTCGCGTTTTGCTTTGATTTGTTTAACGACTCGCCATATACAGGCGATGATAACAAGGATGTAGATGAAATAGTAAAGAATGGTTTGCGCGGTGTTGATGACTGCAGTCTCTTGGTCCATTGGGGTGGGAGTGACATGTCGCGTAATGGGGTTGAGGTAGAAATAGGTCATGTTGTGCACCCGCAGTTTCACCCTCACATAGCTGTCTTCAGGTTGGATCACGTAATAAGCTTGTTGACTTCTGTCTTGATGTTTCAGTACCTTGCCGTCCTGCCCGATGAAGTCGGCGGTCTGGATGCTAGGGGCATCGGTCTCGATGACCAGACTGTCGCCAATCAGCTCACATCGAGTCAGATGATACAACTCGGTATGCATTTTCTCCACCTTATCCTCCATAGGTTCATTGTAGTGAGGATGGAATTCCACGGTGTAGGCGCAGCCGCGGTCCAAGGCGTCATACACATGTTCAGCTTTTAGATCCGAAGTGTTGATTATAGTAAAGAACTTCCCGACTTCATTGGGACTCAATACATTATGGGTGTCGTCATCACCGATGCCATACACACGGTGACCTGTGGAGAGTGCAGCATCCCAATGCTCAAAGGCACAACCGTATGGATTGCCGACTTCCAATAATCGGTAACCACTGAGATACCGCATGTCACTGACTTTGTAGCCGTTCGTGAAAGAGGCATGGGCTGGTACGGCAAAATGTGTATGCTGATGCAAGACATTGAGTGTGTGTTGCTTCATGTCGAGACTCTGCACGAAGGGGAAGTCCATCCAAATCACTTTCTCCGCCCCAATGCAAAGCTGGTGGGTCTTTTTGAAAAAGCCATATCCATGCTCGTAAGCGGGAATGTAATCGGGACGGTTGCTGCCGTAGGTGTTGATCCGCATGTAGTCAGAGATGCCGTAGTGGTCATAGCCAAAGGCATGGTAGATGCTGTCGATGTCCGTTTCTTTGCTCATCCTGCCGTTGGTGAGGCCGAAGTATTTGCGCGAATGGCAGTGGAAGTTATATTGCTTCCACTGGTTGGGATCCATGTTCTGATAAGGATTGTACAGGTATTCGCCATGAAAGGGTTGGCCCACTTTGAATTGGTAGCGCGGTGCTATCAGATAAAGCAACAGCCAATAGGCTATGAACGGCGCCAGCAAACAAGTCAGCGCAATCAGGATGCCTCTCAATAGCTTGTTTTTGATCCTCCTATACATGTTTCATGTAAATTAATTGCAAATGTAATGCTTTCTTTTGATTGCCAATTGCCAATTTATGGTTATTTTTGCACGCTATTTAAAATTATTCTTAATTAGGAAAGAAAAATGGATTCCAATCCAAAGGAAAATATCATCGATGAGGTCACCAGCAAAGACTATGAGTTTGGTTTTGTGACTAACATTGAGACCGATTTTGTGCCGAAGGGTTTGAACGAGGACATCATCCGGTTGATTTCCAAGAAAAAGGAGGAGCCTGAATGGCTGTTGGAGTTCCGCCTGAAGGCTTTTCGCCATTGGCTCACGCTGAAGCAGCCTAACTGGGGGCATCTTGACTTGCCTGAGATCGACTATCAGGATATCATTTATTACGCTGCTCCGCGCAAACGTCAAGAAAAACAGAGCTTGGACGAGGTGGATCCTGAGCTGCTGGCCACTTTCGATAAATTGGGCATTTCGCTCGACGAGCAGAAGAAGCTCTCCGGTGTGGCTGTGGATGCTGTGATGGACTCCACTTCGGTGAAGACCACCTTCCAAGAAACGCTGTCGAAACATGGCGTCATTTTCATGTCGTTCAGCGAAGCCGTAAAGCAGCACCCCGAATTGGTTCAGAAATATCTCGGCAAGGTGGTGCCTTACACCGACAACTTCTTTGCAGCCCTGAATTCGGCAGTGTTTAGCGACGGATCTTTCTGCTACATCCCTAAGGGGGTGCATTGCCCATTGGAACTATCCACCTATTTCCGTATCAATGCGGCCAACACAGGACAGTTTGAGCGAACGCTGATTGTGGCCGATGAAGGCGCTTACGTGAGCTATATGGAAGGCTGTACTGCTCCGATGCGTGACGAGAACCAACTCCATGCCGCCATTGTGGAGATCATTGCCGAGACTGATGCCGAAGTGAAGTACAGCACGGTACAGAACTGGTATCCCGGCGACAAAGAGGGTAGAGGCGGTGTGTACAATCTGGTGACGAAACGTGGCCTTTGCCGCGGTGACCGTTCCAAAATCTCTTGGACTCAAGTGGAGACGGGTTCCGCCATCACTTGGAAATACCCGGGTTGTGTGCTGTTGGGCGACAATTCGGTGGGTGAGTTCTACTCCGTGGCCGTCACCAACAACTACCAGCAGGCTGACACGGGTACCAAGATGATCCATCTGGGCAAGAACACCAAGAGCACCATTATCTCGAAGGGTATTTCGGCGGGCCATAGCCAGAATAGCTATCGTGGTCTGGTGAAGGTGGCTCCCAAGGCCGTCAACTCACGCAACTACTCACAATGCGACTCCCTGCTGATGGGCGACAAATGCGGCGCGCACACTTGGCCATACGTCCAGTGTGGCAACGAGTCGAGCATCCTCGAACACGAAGCCACCACCTCTAAGATCTCCGAAGATCAGCTCTTTTACTGCCAGCAGCGTGGCATCCCTACCGAGAAGGCCATCGGCCTCATCGTCAACGGCTACGCCAAAGACGTGTTGAATCGTCTGCCGATGGAATTTGCCGTTGAAGCCCAGAAACTATTGTCAATTACTTTGGAGGGAAGCGTTGGATAATTTAGAATTAAGAATTAAGAATTTAGAGATAAGATATGTTACTGAATATTAAGAATTTGCATGTCTCCGTCGGAGGCAAGGAAATCCTAAAAGGCCTCAACTTGGGTGTCAACGAAGGTGAGGTTCATGCCATCATGGGTCCCAACGGAACGGGCAAGAGCACTTTGGCCGCAGCCATCACTGGCCGTGAGGGCTATGAGATTACTGAAGGTGAAATCTGGTACAAAGGCAAGAACATCGTGGGGATGTCCCCTGAGGACCGTGCCAACGAAGGCATCTTCCTGAGTTTCCAGTATCCCGTGGAGATTCCGGGCGTGAGCATCCAGAACTTCATGCGCACCGCCGTCAACGCGAAGCGTGAATATCAAGGACTTCCTGCCTTGACCACCATCGAGTTCATGAAGCAAATGAAGGAGAAGCAAGCCATGGTAGAGATCACTGAAAAGTTGCAGAATCGCTTCGTCAACGTAGGCTACTCCGGCGGTGAGAAAAAGAAAAACGAGATCTTCCAGATGGCCATGTTGGAGCCGAGCCTCGCCATTCTCGACGAGACCGATTCTGGCCTCGACATCGACGCCTTGCGCATCGTGGCCAACGGTGTCAACCAACTTCATAACAAGGAGAACGCCTTCGTGGTCATCACCCACTACCAGCGTTTGCTCGACTACATCGTGCCGGACTTTGTGCATGTGATGTACGATGGCCGCATCGTCAAGAGCGGTGGCAAACACCTCGCCATCGAACTGGAGGAGAAGGGTTACGAATGGATCAAGGAAATGAACCTGTAATGGACACGACGATGGAATATCTCGAGAACAATATCGTAGTGGAACGCAACCAGTATCGTCAACTGGTCGTGATCGACGATACGGAGCATCTGCAGGCGCACGAGGAGCATTGCGACATCGTGGTGGGTGAGAATGCCAGTTTGGAGATGTATCGCATCCAGAATCTCGACAATGATGCCAACCTGGTGACCAACATCCACATCCATCAGCAACGCGATAGCAAGGTGCATTTCGTGGTCATCAGTTTCAATGCTGGTGAGTTGCGCAACAACATTGTGGTCGATATCGACGGTGAGGGTTGTGAGACGCAGGTATATGGCCTCTATCTGGTGGACAAAAAACAGCATGTGGAGAACTACCTGAAGATCAACCACAACGTGCCGCATTGCTCGAGCGATACCCGTTTCAAGGGGATTATCGATGACGAGGCATCGGCGGTGTTTAACGGTCATGTGTATGTGGCTCCGGGTGCCCAAAAGACTGATGCCCAGCAAAACAACGCCAACATCATCTTGACCTCCACGGCTAAGATTGACACCAAGCCGTTTTTGGAGATTTATGCCGACGACGTGAAATGCTCGCACGGTACCTCCACCGGCCAACTCGACCAGGAAGCCATGTTCTATATGCGTCAGCGCGGCATCAGCCAGGCCAATGCCCGCATGCTGCTGATGTATGCTTTTGCGGCGGAAATCAGCAATCACATCAAGATCGATAGTCTCCATGTGACCATCGACGACATGATCAAACGTCGTTTGCGTGGCGAACTTTCGGCTTGTGACCATTGTGTGCTGCAATGCAAAAATCCTGTAGGACATCATAAAACACTAAAATAATGGATGTCAACGAAATAAGGAAGCAGTTCCCCGTCCTTGACCAGCTGGTCTATGGCAAGCCATTGGTGTATCTCGACAATGCCGCGACTACCCAGAAACCCCTTTGTGTGATTGAGCGTGAACGTGACTATTACTTACACGAGAACTGCAACATTCACCGTGGGGTGCATTATCTCAGCCAGATGGCCACTGAGGCTTACGAGCATGCCAGGCAGACCGTGGCACGTTTCATCAACGCCCCCGAAGCCCATGAGATTGTCTTCACGAGAGGCACCACGGAATCGCTGAATCTTCTTGCCACTTCGCTCTCAACTCTCAACTCTCAACTCTCAACTAAGGTCCTTGTGACCGCCATGGAACACCATTCCAACCTCGTGCCTTGGCAGCAGATGGTTCAGCGTCAAGGAGGCGAACTGCTGGTGGCTCCCATGGACGACAACGGTGTGCTGGATCTTCATGCCTACGAAGCGCAACTGAAACAAGGTCCGCAGATTGTGGCCATGACCCATGTCTCGAACACCTTGGGTACGGTAAATCCCATTAAGGAGATGATCCGCCTGGCGCATCAGCATGGTGCATTGGTCGTGGTGGATGGTGCCCAGTCGATGGCCCATTTGCCGATTGATGTGCAGGACTTGGACTGCGACTTCTTTGTGTTCTCTGGCCATAAGATGTACGCCCCCATGGGTATCGGCGGCTTGTATGGCAAGACCGAGTTGCTCGAAAAAATGCCGCCTTACCAGTTTGGTGGTGAGATGGTTGACACGGTGAGTTTTGAGAAGACCACCTTTAACAAGTTGCCCTTCAAATTCGAGGCGGGTACGCCCAATGTTGGTGCTGCCTTGGGGTTGGAAACAGCCATTCAGTTCATTGAGAGTTTTGACCGTCAAGAAGTGACCAAACACGAAGATGCTTTGGTAGCTGCTACGATAGAAGGCTTGTCAAAGATTGAAGGGATGCGTTTCATCGGAGAGGCTCCCGAGCGCAGTGGCTTGGTGAGTTTCATTATCGATGGCATCCATCCATACGACCTTGGTACGATTATTGACAAGATGGGCGTGGCCGTACGCACTGGTCACCATTGCGCCGAGCCCGTGATGACCCGTTTCGGCATCCCCGGCACGGTGCGTGCCTCTTTCGCGATGTATAACACCTTGGAGGAGGTGGATGTGTTGGTGAAGGCGGTGAATCGAGCGGCGACCATGTTGAGATAAAAGATAAGAGATAAAAGATAAAAGTTGAAATGACCATAAAAGAAATACAGCAAAACATCATCGAGGACTTCTCGATGTTCGACGATTGGATGGACCGCTATGCCATGCTGATCGAGATGGGGAAGGAGTGCCCGATCATCGATGACCAATACCGCAACGACCAATACCTAATCAACGGATGCCAGTCGCGGGTGTGGCTCCATGCCGAGCTCAAGGACGGCAAGGTGTATTATACCGCCGATAGCGATGCGGTCATCACCAAGGGCATCATTTATCTGTTGATCAAGGTGTTTTCGGGACAGACACCAGAGGACATTTTGTCAGCCGACCTCTCTTTCTTGGATGAAATTGGATTGAAAGAACATTTGAGCCCCACTCGTTCAAATGGTTTGGTCTCGATGGTAAAACAAATGATGCTTTACGCCGAAGCCTTTAAACAGTTGGAAGTTGACAGTTAACAGTTGGCAGTTATGAATGAAGAAGAAAGAACCCAGTTGAAAGAGACGGTCATCAGCGTGTTGAAGACCATCTATGATCCGGAAATACCTGTCGATATCTGGACCTTGCATCTCATTTATGGCATTGATGTGGACGAGGAAGGTAATGTAAAGATCGTGATGACGGTGACGGCACCCAACTGTCCCGTGGCCGAGGTGCTGCCTGGAGAGGTTCAGCAGCGCGTTCAAGCCATCATGGGAGTAAATAAAGTCGAGGTCGAACTGACGTTCGACCCCGTTTGGGATATCAGCATGTTATCTGACGAAGCCAAGGCCGAGTTGGGTCTTGACGGTGATTACGGCAACTTTTCCGCTACCGACTTTCTTTATTAACGCTCCAATAAATCTTTTGCCATTCCGAGGAACATCAGTGCGACTGCGTTGAAGTCCATGTTAAGGTCTTTGCTCAGTCCCACGCGGTCTTTAAAGATGGCCACATTGTACCACTGCAGGCATTGGAAGGCGCGGTGGAAGTAAAGACGATGCAGTTCGTCTTCGGTGGGTTTGTGTCCCACATAGCATTCCAGCAGTGCCAGTGCCTTGTCGAATCCAGCATTGCCATAGCAGGCAATATCGTAGAAGGGATCGTTCATACCGGCGAATTCCCAATCCAATACATAGAGTTTGTTGCCGCTGATGACGAGGTTGGTGGGCTGGTAGTCGCAGTGGCAAGGCACCAAGGTCACGCTCACGTATTGTTTGCGCAGCTCCTCCAGTTTGGCGCGGAGGTCGAGGTATTCCTGTGGATGGGTGAAGCCTGTTTCGCGGCAGTAACGCTCGTCGTCATCGAGACGGCCGAAAGCGTTGTAGTCCTTGAATTTTAGGTCGCTGCCGTGGATTTTTTTGAGGGCTTTCACTGACATCTCGTTGTAGGAAACGATGTCGGTGGTGCTCATGATGGTGCCTTCTACATATTCGGCCAGTTTTTCGCCCGAGAGGATCTCCACGTAGGTGGTCACATTGTTGAGACCCAGTTTGTCCACTTCCTGGATGTTGTGCCATTCGTCCACGCGGTCCACAAACTTTTCGGCGAACTTACCGGGAACACGGTAGGTGTATTTTTTGCCGAGGGCTTCCACTACGTAGGTATAGTTGCTCATGCCGCCTTCAAGGCGCATGACAATCTTGGCATCTTGGGTGTGTAATAGTGCATTTACTCTTGCGATGATGTATTCTTCGACGTTCATGGTTTTATGCGTTTTTACAAGGCCGCAAAGATAACATTAAAATGTGTATCCGAATGAGAAATAGCCACTGAATTTTTTGGTTTGGCTTTCCCATTGTCCAGTGAGCGAGATAGGACCCAATGCGCTGTTGTAGGAATACTTGATGCCTGCGCCGTGGGTGTAGTAGTTAAAAGAGGAGTATTGCTCGAATAATACGTTGTACATCGCCGTGAGATAATGGCTCCCATAGAAGTTGTACCTTACATCGCAACGTAGGATGCCCATCACGGGAGCGCCGTCTTGTGCGTAGTTGATGCCAATGAAAGGCAATTGTTGTTCGTAATGGCGTCCTGCCACTTCACCTCCAAAGTAGTTGGTTAGGTTATAGTATTGCGGATCTCCAAATATGTATCTTCCGTAAGCTTGAGGAATCAGGGTGATCCTTCCGTTCATCGGCGTAATGTAACCTTGGAAAGCCATGCTGACACTTTTGGTGTTGTATTGGCTTGAGTCGATGTCGAACAGCAATTCTCCTCTCACCTTGCCACTAATGCCATGTTTGGCGAAATAAGCGTCGTCAAGGTTGTCATATTGGAATTCAAGGAAGGGGACGAATTCCTTGTTGTTTGCGAGATAGACTTCGAAATCTTCTCCCGAAATGCCTAGTTTATCATAGGTGGTTGACATGAGATAAGCACCTGCCGATGCATTCAGGTTGAGCAAATGGAACTGGGAGATGGAGGCTCCGATTCTTTGTTGATAATAGTGGAAATTGATGAAATCAACATAGTTGTATCTGTCCTTGTAATGCTCGTTTCTCAAGTCGTAAAAGAGGTTGAAGTTGGCAAGGGAATGACGGGAGTAGGTGTATTTGGCGCTGATGTGGGGATTGTAGCTGAGTTTGGCTGTCAGATTGAACTTGTGGCCTTCGAACGCCTTCTCATTGAACCCGACATTGAACAGCAAGGCGGCGCCTTCCTCGGTGTCGTATCTCGCAGCAAGGCCAACTACATTTGGGGTGGCTGGACTCATATTGATGTCCAACGCGTATGCAGTATCAGCCTCGATGATGTTGTAGGTGATGTCATCGAAACAGTTTGTGCCGCGGAAGATGTTGATGGCCCTTTCAATCTTCTCTTTCGAATACTTGCCACCCAGCTTCAGTCCGCTTTTGCGAATCATCCAGCTGTGGTATTTTGTGTCGATGCCATTGATGTGGATGTCGTCGATACGCACGGGGAATTCCATCAAGTTAAGCGACCTCGGGGCGTGGAGCTCCTTGCTGACAGGATGTCCTGCCGCCTTATCCACGGCTTGCTTCACGACCATCAATTGGTCGTGGTTTTCATGGGCTATATTGTAGCCCCTGTTGACAAGAGTCTCAATGGCGTTTGGCGTGAAGCTGAGCATGCCGAAACCAGTGGTGTTGGGAACGAGATGGATGTCGCACAATTCCCTGTTTGTCTTGCGTTTGGCATTGGTGATATTGGTGATCAGCCGCGCCATCACTTGAGGCAGTGACCTGAGCGTTTCGGGAGTCCAGGTTTTTTCCGAGGTTACCTCTACGCCGATGATATAGTCGGCACCCATTTCACGGAGCACATCGGCTGGGAAGTTGTTGACCAAGCCTCCGTCCACCATGACGTGGTCTCCAATGACCACTGGAGAGAATACACCTGGGATGGCCATGCTGGCTCGCATCGCTTGGGGCACGATGCCCTCTCGCATGATCACTTCCTCGCCTGTGATAAGGTCGGTGGCTACACAAGCGAAGGGGATGGGCATGTCGTTGAAGTCCATTTCTTCTTGATAGCCAACGCACAGGTCGTTGAACAGGTTGATGAGTCCGCTGTTGTTGACGTATGCGCCTGGCAGGCTGCTGAGGACAGATGTGTTCTGTTGGGGATTCTTGAGACTCTCCAAGCTGAAGGGGATGTCGAGCATCGTAGTGCTGCTACGCTTACGGTTTTCTGCCGACATGGTGGTGCGGTCGATTTTGTTGCCAATATATTCATTCCAAGGGATGTTGGAGATGAGTTGGGTCATCTCGTCGGGATCATAGCCCATGGCATAAAGGCCACCAATGATGGAACCCATGCTGGTACCTGCAACATAGTCCACTGGGATCCCCAGTTCCTCAATGTATTTCAGAACGCCGATATGCGCGGCACCTCTTGCACCGCCTCCGCCGAGTACTACGCCTACCTTGGGCCGTGAAGGCGGATTGCCATCGGCTCCTTTTAATTTTATGGTTATAGGTCGTTGTGCTTGTAAGTTTATAGTAAACAAGGCTAAGAGGATAAGAAGTGCGATGCGTTTCATTTGAATGGATTTTAATACGCAAAAGTACGATTATTCTTAGTTCTGAATCCATTATTCTAAATAATTTCTTACTTTTGCAGCGCAAAACAAGGGGATTTAGTTCATCTGGTAGAACGTCAGGTTCGCAATCTGAAGGTGGCCGGTTCGAGTCCGGTAATCTCCACTTTAGGGGACAACAGGTCAACTGCTGCCCCCTTGTTGTTTTTATAAGCATCTGAAAATCTGCGAAATATATCAAAAACTTCGTTCTCATTTTCGGTTCGATAACCATCCATTTTCTTGTCATACAAAACTCCATCGGGAAACACCAAAGATTGAAGATTTTGCCTTAAACGAAAGTCACTGTTTTTCCATAAATCTCCTAATTTACAACACATTACGATTACCTTGTCAATATACTTCATTTGGTTCGATAAATCTTCCGACAAACTTCCCAACTGCACCTTGATTTCAGAAAGTTTATCCTCCAATGTTGAAATGGTGACTTCATACACATCTTTACTGATTTCACCAATTCCAAGTCTATACTTCGCAGTCTTGATTTTATTCTCCACTTCGGATTTCTGCTTGTTGAGCAGGTTCGTTGTTTCAACTCTGGTCTTGTTGCTTTGGTCAAACAATTTCGTTAGCACCTTCTTCAATATGGGGTGAAACTCTTTTGGGATGCCATAACTTTCCAACAGACCGATATACTTATTGTGCATCTTTACTACGGACTGGTTATGCTTACAACCAATCTTGTTGCACTTGTAATAGTCTTTACCTTTGGCTTTTACCGTATATCCTGTTAGATACCCACCACAATCGGCACATCTGACATGGCGTTTTAGTGGGAACTTGTCCGTTTCCTCTTTTTGGTCATACCCTGCCCTTGACTTGCCGTTGATTATCTTGAAGGTTTCTTCATCCACCAAGGGTTCAAAATTGCCTTTTATCAACACACCTTCATCAAGTAGTGTGTTTTTAATGTAGCCACAATAAACTGGGTTCAAGAAAATTTCGGACAATCTCTTTCTGTTCATGGTTATTCCGAGGGCTTTCAATCTGTCACATATTTCGGGATTGCTCAACCCCTCGTAAGCCTTCCAATAAAATGCCTTTCTCAATATCTCTCCCTTTTCATTCACTTTCAAATGGTGTGTCTTATCCGTTTTATAATGGTCGTACCCGAATGGCGCACGAAAAGCCCATTCTCCACGGAGCAAACAATCTCTAACGCCGCCCACGCACTTGTCTTTTCTAATCGTATTGTCAAACTTGGAGAAAAGCAAAAGAATGTCTTGCATAAACTCACCTGTTGCACTATCTGGGTCAACTGGCTGTGTGGCACTGACAACATAAATGCCTTTCGATTTCAATAATGCTTTCAACACTGATGCCTCCGACCCTGTACGGCTAAATCGTCCATAAGAACTAACCAAAATGATGTTTATCTCTTTGTCTCGTGTGACTTCTGAAATCATCTGATTAAATAATTTACCCATTGTTTTCGCACTCTCATGTGTATCTCCATAGTGTTTCTTAATGGTTATTCCGTTACGCTCCGCATACTCACGGCATATCTTTTCTTGGCTTTCCAAACTGCAATTGTTCTGCTCTTGTTCGCCACTTGATACCCTTGTCCATAAGGCAGCAACCTTATGCTCTAACTTCGCAAATTCAACTTGCTTTGCTTCTTTCCTCTTCTGTTTCCGTTTCCAAGCCATCGTTTATAGGTTTTTCAATGTTATTATACAACAGGATTTCTCCCAACTGGTGGAAAAAGTCTAATACCACCTTCTGTTCGTTTTCGTCAATTCCTAATCTTCTAAAATCTTCGTCATAATCTTGATAATTAAGCATCCATAACTAAATGATACCCTTTATTATTAGAAGATAATATATAGAAAAAACTTGAAAAAAACAAGTCACACTATCCTTCCTGTGCTGGTGAAATCGCTGCCACTCATTGATGGCACATCACGCCAATAGTTTTTCATTCCCATCGAAATTCGTTGCTTGGTCATGTCTGATTTCTTCCTGCCTTTCATCTTGTCGCTGATTTTCTTTCTTACTTCCACAGGGCACTCCCTGTACTGCCTTTTGTAGTTCTTTTCCATAGTCATTTCAATTTTTCCAATTATTTCCATTTCACTTTTTACAATCTCAATCGTTTCACTTTTTTGAGTTATAGTTTTTGGTAGTTTTCATTACCAAAAAATAAATAGTATGGAAAGGGTAGAAAGTCAATAAAAAACAGGTCGGAACTGGAGAAAAATTTTCATGGCTAATTGTTCGCCCCCTATTGTGCTTACCATATACCCCCCTTTTCGGGAGGCGGATAACGGCAATAAAAGCATCTTTATTTTGGTTGTAATTCATTGATTATAAAATAATTACATATTCTATTCTGTGGGTAATTTCTCCGTCACATTAAAATCAAAACGAACATAGATAAAATGCTCATTTTCAGAGCATTTCCTTCAGTTTTCGAAGGGTGTTTATGGATGTTCCGCTGATTTTCTGCACATTGCGCAACGAAATTCCCTTCTTCAACAAGCGGATTTCCTCGGCGTACTCTTCCTTCATCTGCTCATCGGATTTCTTATAACCCACCTTGCGACCCACTTTGCCTCCGTTGCTACGATAATGGTTATAGCCGCTTTCCATACGGCTACGGATTAGACCACGCTCCATTTGGTTGAACTGGCCGATGATACCCAAAACAAGTTGAGCAATGGGATTGATGCTGCCGTCTCTTTGCAGTGTTTCAAGTCCATTTTGGTGAATGTAAAGCGAAATCTTATGTTCGGTCAGAAAGTCTATGATGTTCAAGAAATCGGCGGCACGGCGGCTGATACGGCTGCACTCGTAAACAAGAACTCGTTTCACATCGTTGGCGACCACGAAATCAAGCATTTCGGTCATGGCGTTGCGCTCATCCACCTTCTTCGCTCCGCTGATTTTCTCGGTAAACTCTGCAACAATTTGATAATCATTGCGTTGAGCATAGGCTCTTAATTCTTCGACCTGTCTGTCATAGTCTTGACCTTGCGTTGAAACTCTTGCGTAAATGACTGCGTTTTCCATAGTGATGCGTGTTTATTGAATTACAACACAAAGATACGATTATTATATGATACACCAAATAATTTTGAAAGATTTTTTGATACAAATAATAATTTTTTCCGATTACATAGGTTATCTTTGCACCAAATCTAAACCATGTATGGCACGAAATGTAATCTATCTTGAATGGAAAACTGGCTTTGAGTTTTTCGGTTCACCTGCATCCATGTATGACAAACACTCGGATGAAGAACTCGGCATCAACATTCATTCACTAAACAATGCCTTCTGCAAGTTACGGAAAGAAAACAAGCCATTGGAATATGTCACCAAAACTGGCTACATCATTCGTAAAGGCGAAATCATCTTGAAAGAAACTGAAAACAAGTCTAAGAATTATCTTGGATTAAAAAGGGAACAATTGATAGATATAAAATGATAAGACTATCTTAATTATGAATGTGAAGTGTTATCTGGTTGTTTGCATAGAACAACACAATCATTACTCCCTTGAACATCCATTGGCATGTAATGTCACTATTAACCATATTTGGTTCACCTAATATCTTCGCATATTTATCACGGATTTCCATCAAGTAGTCTTTAATCATTGTGTTTGGTTTGTTGTTTACATAAACCATAATACTATTGAGATTGTTTCCTGCATCAAAGCCTAAGGAGATATAGTCTATCTCTTCAAACTTATTTGTTGCAACTTTAATGGTGTTCGAGCCTATCCCAAACATTTGCTTTGCTTCCATGTCCTTTTTATAATCAAGCATTTCTTTTTGGGTCGCTAAACCAAGATGCGTAATTCTTGCCCATACGAAATCGAACTGGTCGCCAATAACAAAACCAAGAAAACCATTCTTTGAGATTGCAAATAATGGCTGGTCTAACAGAGCATCTTTCGCTTTCCCTTTTAACTTGAACACAAGATAGCAAACAATTAAGGCCAATAAACAAGTGCTTAGAATAATAATTGCTGTTGTTTTCATAGTTTTATTCTTTAGGTTTATTTGATGCAAAGATACAAAAATGGAAAATAGTCCAACAAGAAATCAATCAAATCTAAATGATTATAAGGTATGAAAAATTGATAGTTTTGAAATACCAAAATAAGATTATACTGATACACACTTGGTTTTGATACATAACCTTGCATCCACAGGGATATGATTGGTGTATCGGTGGGGACTATGGTTATATCCCTAATGGTGCATCTTCACATCTAAATCATACCCTTCTTTCATCGCCAACACCGCATCCAATAAGCCAATGGATTTTCGCCTGTAACTGAAATGGAGCAATCGAAACAGAAATTCATCGTACATGGATTTCAAAAACGACTGGTCGATAAGCAAATCAACTGAAGGTGATATATCATTTTTCTTGAAGTAACGGAATAGTTCATCGGAGGTCAACCTTATTTCCATCCTATACAGGTGCTTTGGCTTGCCATAGTAGTCGGCAATATAAGTCTTATTGCTTCGCTGAATTTCCTTCTTCTTATCATAGACCACAAAAGATTTTCGTTTGTCGTTATCGCTGAAATACATGGTCGGTGCAAGTTCTTTCAGTCCGCTGGTGGGATGGAGAAAAAACAAGCCATCAATCACCTGTTTCTTATCCTCAATCTTCGTTCCGCATCGTACAACTGAAACATCGTCTCGTTTCAGCAACTTCTTAATCCTCGGCACTGGGTTAAATGGCAAATCGCAAGCCAATTCCAATTGGGTGATGTTATTGATACACTCAAATCCAACTGCATCTTGAAACTCGTTGAGCATGGCAATGCTCATCACATCGGAATAAAACACTTGATTTCTTATGCTCAACCAACAATATCTTTTCTCCTTATCCGAAAACCTATCAAATAGCAATGTGCCAAATTCATGTTGAGCATAGAACACCCCATAGATACCTTCAAACATTCCATCGGCTTGACCTCTGACCAAATCAAAATCACCCACTTGAAGATGGTCGGGTTGCTCTGCCATCATCTGCCAAAACTGGCTCTCATTATCTCTTTTATAACATAACTTCAACTTATCAATTACAATTCTACAATCCTCAAACACCCACTATTTATATTATACCCACTTATTAACCGCATAGTGTTTTTCGATGAAACACACAACCTTATTAAAATCCTCGAAGAAGTTCGATAATTGGGCAGGACATTCCACAAAATCAAGGAACTATAGTTCCTTTTTTTATTTCATGATGCTTCAAACGCCAATAATTATCGCCTTATACCTCTTGCTGGTCAATATCTTGGCCTTCGCCCTCTATGGCTTTGATAAGAGAAAAGCCAAGAAAAAGTCTTTCAGGATTCCTGAAAAAACGCTGCTATGGATGGCAAGAATTGGTGGAGGAGTTGGCAGCTGGATGGGCATCATGTTATTCCATCACAAGACCAAACATACCAAGTTCAAGATCGTTGTGCCGCTTTGGACGGTGATTTGGTTGGTGGCTTTGATCTTGTTGTCGAATTATTTTTGGGATTATCCTTCGTTTTGAACCGCTGTCATCGCTCTGACGATGTCAAGTGCTTGTGTCACCGTTGATACTTCCTTGATGGTAAGGATGAGTTTGGCATGAGCTTCCTTGAGGGCGCAACGCTTGGGGTGGCTGATGATGTATTGCATCACCTGATGGTAAGTCTCGGTTTCGTAGTAGGGCGACTCTTGGTTGCTAACGAAATGGGCGGTCATCAAGTTGTCGCGAAGGGTAATCTTCTCGAATCCCAAATCCTTGGCGATCCAACGTAAGCGAACGGTATTGAGTAGGTCGTTGACGGGCTTGGGCAACGGACCGAAGCGGTCGATGAGTTGGCCGGTGAATTCTACTAATCTTTCCTCGGTCTTGATGTGGTCGAGCTCGGTGTAGAGGCTGATACGCTCCGCCGTAGAGTTGACGTAATCGGAGGGCAGCATCACCTCCATGTCGGTCTCGATGGCGCAGTCGGTCACATAGACCAATTCGGTTTCCTTGTCGAAAAGGTCGGCAAACTCGTTCTCCTTGAGCTCGGCGATAGCCTCGTCGAGGATTTTATGATAGGTCTCAAAGCCGATGTCGTTGATGAATCCGCTCTGCTCGGCACCTAATAGGTTGCCTGCACCACGGATGTCGAGGTCGCGCATGGCAATGTTGATGCCATTGCCGAGGTCGGAGAACTCCTCCAAGGCACGGAGACGCTTTTGGGCCTCTTCGGTAAGGGTGTTGAACGGCGGGGTAAGCAGGTAGCAGAAGGCCTTTTTGTTTGAACGTCCGACGCGGCCGCGCAGCTGATGCAGGTCGCTGAGACCGAAGCGGTGGGCGTCGTTGACGATGATGGTGTTGGCGTTGGGAATGTCGAGACCCGACTCCACGATGGTGGTGCAGAGCAACACGTCGTATTCGCCTCCGATGAAGTCAAGCATGATCTCTTCCAGTTTGGAGCCTTCCATCTGGCCGTGTGCCACAGCGATGCGGCATCCTGGCACGTAACTCGCAATGAGGTCATGCACATCCATGATGTTCTGCACGCGATTGTGGATGAAGAATACCTGGCCGTTGCGGGCCATCTCGAAAAGAATGGCTTCGCGAATGAGCTCGCCGTCGAATGCGCGGAGCTCGGTTTGCACGGGATAGCGGTTGGGGGGCGGCGTGTTGATGACGCTGAGGTCGCGGGCACCCATCATGGAGAACTGCAAGGTTCTCGGAATAGGAGTGGCAGTGAGGGTTAGGGTATCTACATTGGCCTTCATCTCCTTGAGCTTCTCCTTCACGGCAACGCCGAACTTCTGCTCCTCGTCAATGATGAGCAGACCCAAATCCTTGAATTTGACATCCTTACCCGTAAGACGATGCGTACCGATGATGATGTCAATCTGTCCCTCTTCGAGTTTCTTCAGGATTTCCTTCTGCTGTTTGGCGCTCTTGAAACGATTGAGGTATTCAATGTTGACAGGGAAACCGTCCAAACGGTTTTTGAAAGTTTGGTAATGCTGCAAGGCCAGGACGGTGGTGGGCACCAGCACGGCTACTTGTTTGCTGTCAGTAGCAGCCTTGAAGGCGGCACGGATGGCCACTTCGGTCTTTCCGAAGCCCACGTCGCCGCAGACGAGTCGATCCATGGGGCTCTCGCTCTCCATGTCGCGTTTGACATCGTTGGTGGCCTTGAGCTGGTCGGGGGTGTCCTCATAGATGAAGGAAGCTTCGAGTTCGGTCTGTAGGTAGCTGTCGGGGGCAAACTGGAAGCCCTTGCTGCGCTTGCGCTCGGCGTAGAGCTTGATGAGTTCACGAGCGATGTCCTTGACTTTGCTCTTGGTCTTGGTCTTCAACCGATTCCAGGTGTTGGAACCCAAAGTGCTTAGGCTTGGCTCGGCGCCGTCCTTGGAGCTGTATTTGGCAATCTGGTGGAGCGAGTGGACGCTAATATAGAGCGTGTCACCATGGTTGTAGGTGATGCGCAGCACCTCTTGTTCCTTTCCGTGCAGCTCGATGGTCATCAGTCCTTCGAAGCGCCCGATGCCGTGATCGATATGGGTGACATAGTCGCCCGGCTTGAGGTCGTAGAGGTCTTTCAGGGTGATGGCCTGTTTGGTGCTAAAGTTGTCGCGCAGATGGTAGCGGTGGTAACGCTCGAAGATTTGGTGGTCAGTGTAGCGGCACACCTTTTTATCATGGTCGATGAAGCCGGCATGGATGGCGATGAGTTTTCGCTCGAAGTCGCTGTGCAGTTCATCGTGATGTTGGATATCGTTCAGGATGGCTTGGATACGGTCCAACTGCTTGGAACTCTCCGAATAGAGGATGATTTGGTATCCTTTGGCCTTGTAATCATTGAGGTTTTCAATGAGAAGGTTGAAATTTTTGTTAAATATTGGTTGAGGAGTAGTGTGGTAATTAGTTGAGAGTTGAGAGTTGAGAGTTGAGAGTTGGCCGGAGGCACCAAATTCGATGGTCGGATGCGCTTCCAGGGCTTTTAGCAATTCCTCCGATTTGGAAAATAGTTTCTCAGGTGTAATAATATTTTCATTACTTTCACCTCTCACCTCTAACTTCTCACCTCTCACCTCCCAAGCTTCCACCGCTCTCTCGTATTCCTTGTCGATTTGTGTGGCGAAAAACCCCATCTCCTCAATCCAGATGGTTGTTGCTTTGGGCAAGTATTCCAAGATGGATTCGCGTTCCTCGATAAAGGCCTGCTGTTGCATGTTGGGAAGCAACACGATATTGTTGAGCCTTTCGATGGAGAGCTGGCTGGCGATATCGAAGCTGCGGATGCTGTCCACTTCGTCGCCGAAGAACTCGATACGGTAGGGGTTGTCGTTGGCGAACGAATACACGTCGATCAATCCGCCACGGATGGCAAACTGTCCCGGCTCCACCACGAAATCCACGTTCTCGAAGCCATATTCGTAGAGCAGATCCGTGAGGAAATCAAGGTTGATGCGGTCGCCTTGCTTCACCTTGAAGGTGTTCTTGGCTAACAGCTTACGGGTAAAGACTTTCTCTGAAAGTGCTTCTGGATAGCTGACGATGACCGTTCTCCTTTCGCTGGTGGAGAGGCGTTGCAGCACCTCGGTACGTGAGAGGATATACGTGTTGTCAGGCCGTTCCGGCTCGTAAGGGCGTTTGTAGGAAGTGGGATAGAAGAGAATCTGCTTTTTGCTGTAATCCATCTCCCTTTCGCCAAACAGCGCCTCTAAGTCGTTATAGAAATAAGCTGCATCCTCTTTCGAAGCGCAGATCACCAAATGCTGTCCGCCCTTCTCGCGAAACAGTTCCTCCACGGCGAATGCCTTGGCGGAACCCACGAGGCCGGAATAGATAATATGGGTTTCGGTTGATTCCATTCGAGGCGCAAAGGTAATAAAAAAAGGCAACCCCGAAAGGTTGCCTTATAATCTCTTTTTAAAGTTAATAAAAGTTGCAGAATACCGTTTATTTCTTTTTGTATTCCGTGTCGCTACCGATGTTGCCTTCACCGGAAAGGATGGTCAGGGTCTTGCCTTCCACCTTGTAGTTAAACACGGTGGGCATGGAGAATCCTTCGTAGTTGAGGGTGAGTTTGCCATCTTTTTCAGTGTAGGTGAAGTCGCCGACCAAAGCTCCAAAAGCCGTGTAGGAGCCTGTGCCGTCAGCGTTGAAGGTGTAGAAGGTGTTGTCGTTGTAGTACCATTCGCCAACGAGACCTTGTTCTTTACCACCTTTGTTGTCACCGTTGTTGCCGCTATTGCCGCAGGAAACAAAGGTTAAGGCCATAATGACCACTGCAATTGCAGATAAAATAACTTTTTTCATGGGTATTTAAATTTAAGGTTTATAATGTTCAAAACAGGTTTTCCAAGATTTCGTCCTTCACCAGATTCGGCATGGTGACCCTCAGTTTGGGTTCACGTTCCATGGCGCGCTCGATGGCGAACATGGCGCCTTCGTTGCGGGCCCAGTTGCGGCGGGCGATGCCGTTGTTGACATCCCAATGCAACATGCAGTGCAGACGACGGTCAGCCTCGGCCGTGCCGTCGAGCACCATGCCGAAACCACCATTGATGACTTCGCCCCAGCCTACGCCACCACCGTTGTGGATGGAGACCCAGGTAGCACCACGGAAGCCGTCGCCGATGACGTTTTGGATGGCCATGTCGGCGGTGAACGACGAGCCGTCGTAGATGTTGGAGGTCTCGCGGAACGGCGAGTCGGTACCCGAAACGTCATGGTGGTCTCGTCCCAAGACCACCGGGCCGCTCAGGCGGCCGTCGGCGATGGCCTTGTTGAACTCGGCAGCGATCTTGGTGCGGCCTTCGCAGTCGGCATAAAGGATACGGGCTTGGGAACCCACCACGAGGTGGTTGGCTTGGGCACCGCGGATCCACTGAATATTGTCGTGCATTTGCTGGCGGATCTGATGGGGCGCTGTGCGGGCGATGTCCTCGAGCACCTGGCAGGCGATGTCGTCGGTGACGGCGAGGTCTTCAGGCTTGCCGGAGGCGCAAACCCAACGGAAGGGACCGAAGCCATAGTCGAAGCACATCGGACCCATGATGTCCTGCACATACGAAGGATAACGGAAGGTTCCGTCTTCCTTCATGATGTCGGCACCAGCGCGTGATGACTGCAACAAGAAAGCGTTGCCATAATCGAAGAAGTACATGCCCTTGGCGGTGAGCTTGTTGATGGCAGCCACATGACGGCGTAACGAAGCCTGCACTTTCTCCTTGAAGAGCTCTGGGTTCTCGGCCATCATGGTCTTGGACTCCTCAAAGGTCTGTCCAACAGGATAGTAGCCACCTGCCCAGGGGTTGTGGAGCGAGGTCTGGTCGGAGCCGAGGTCCACGTGGATGTCATGCTCGGCGGCGTATTCCCAGAGATCGACAACATTGCCTTGGTAGGCATACGAACGGGCTTCCTTCTTGGAGAGGCTTTCATTGACATGCTTGAACAGCTCTTCGATGTTGTCATAGACCTCATCCACCCAGCCTTGTTGATAGCGCTTCTGCGTGGCGGCAGGGTTGATTTCGGCGGTGATGCTCACCACACCGGCGATGTTGCCAGCCTTGGGTTGGGCGCCGCTCATACCTCCCAAACCGGCGGTGATGAACAGCTTACCTGCCGTGCCGCCGCCTTGCTTGCGGGCGGCATTCAGCACGGTGATGGTAGTGCCGTGAACGATACCTTGGGGTCCAATGTACATATAAGAACCGGCGGTCATCTGGCCGTATTGTGTCACGCCGAGGGCGTTATAACGCTCCCAGTCATCAGGTTTGCTATAGTTCGGGATCATCATGCCGTTGGTGACCACCACGCGCGGGGCGTCCTTGTGCGAGGGGAACAGTCCCATCGGGTGGCCGCTGTACATGGCCAGGGTCTGCTCGTCGGTCATGTTGGCGAGGTATTGCATCACCAGGCGGTACTGAGCCCAGTTCTGGAAGATGGCACCGTTGCCGCCGTAGATGATCAGCTCATGGGGATGCTGTGCCACGGCGGGGTCGAGGTTGTTTTGGATCATCAGCATAATGGCTGCAGCCTGCGGACACAAAGCAGGATATTCCTCGATCGGACGGGCGTACATCTTATAGGAAGGACGGAAACGGTACATGTAGATGCGGCCGTATTTCTCCAGTTCTTCGGCAAACTCGGGAGCCAGCGTGGCATGCCACTTCTCGGGGAAGTAACGCAGCGCGTTGCGGATGGCGAGTTTTTTCTCTGCCTTGGTCAAGATGTCCTTGCGCTTGGGTGCATGGTTGATATTCGGATCGTAGGGTTTCACCTCGGGCAGCTCATCGGGGATGCCAGCGAGGATCTCTTTCTGGAAATCGTTGTACTCTATCATAATTTAGAATTTAGAATTTAGAGTTTGAAATGGCAAATTTACGATTTTTGTTCATTGGACTGACAAAAAAGTGTTATCTTTGCAATCTTATTGAAATAAGAATCGTCCATGAAAAAAACACATTCAAGCATATTGTCATTTTTCATTTTGGTGTCGTTGCTGGCCGTATCAGGCTTGATGTGGGCTCAGGAACCCTGTCAGCTTCACACCGAGATGGTTCAGTTAAGGCTTACCTGTAACAATGGTAACGCTGACAATGGCAATACCGCTCAGGTAAAGGTGAACGTATCCAATGGCGTGGAGCCTTATACTTATGCATGGGAAAAAGGTATGCCGGGTCATTGGAACGAGCTTAGTCCCATGCACATCTCACCCACCGATCGTTCGGTTGCCATCGGGTTGCAGGCATACGAGTGGTATCGTGTCACCATCGAAGACGGTCGCGGCTGTGTTGCGCTTGATAGCATCCACACCCGAGCCTATCCTACACCTGTTATTGAGATTTACTGCGATCCGGGCGATACGGTCTACCTCCAGAATCCTGATGCCACCTTCTCTTTTGAGAACCTTTCGGCTGACTCCATTGGCATTGACCATTTCTTTTGGACCTTCGAGCACGACTTGACTTCCACGCAGGAGCACCCGGTTTTCACCTATATCGAATCGGGTACCTATCATCCCACTTTGACCATTTACGACGATTTCGGTTGCGATACGTTGTATATCAAGGATATCTTTGTCAACCCTGTCAAATTGAAGATTCCGAGCGTGTTTACGCCCAATGGCGACGGTATCAACGATGTCTTTGAGATTACCCTGTCGTCGGGTAACGACAGTCCGGGAGGCGGCGACATTCCCCGTCACATCAAAGGAAGCAATCCCGATGTGAAGCCGCTCAACGATTATTATAAATCGGCCGAGCTGATGGTAATGAACCGTTGGGGACACATCGTTTACCATTCCACTGATTACCAGAATGACTGGGACGGTGGCGGTCTTTCCGATGGAACGTATTTCTATGTGTTGAAATGCAGGGGCTTGAAGGAAGAAGTTCAGTATGAGGGTGCGGTGATGATTTTAACGAAGTCAAGGTAGTTGAAAACTGAAAATAGGATGAAGAGAATATTTTTGTTTTTGATATGGATGGTTGTGTCCTTGATGTTGGTTTCATGCCAGAACGATGGGCAAAAACAACTTTCCGGTGATTTGGTGACCAACCCTAAGTCGGCACAGGCTCCTTCCGATAAGAAAGCCGTGATCAAGTTCGACAAGAACGAATTCGACTTTGGCAAGATCTTGCAAGGGGAGGTGGTATCCTACACTTTCCATTTCACCAATACTGGCAATGCCCCTCTGCTGATTACCAGCGTGGATAAGAGTTGCGGTTGTACGGCCAGCGATTATCCCCGCGAACCCATCCAGCCGGGCGAATCAGGAGGAATTAAAATCACCTACGACAGCAAGGGCCATCATGGCTTCCAATCCAAGGTGCTGATTGTGAACTCGAACACCTTGCCGTCGCAAAGTGCACTTCGCATCAAGGCCGAAGTGAGGACGCCGAATCAATTGTGAGTTTAGAGTTTAGTGTTTAAAGTTTAGAGAGATAATATGAATACACTGATTATTTTGCTTCAAGAAGTACAGCAAGCGCCAAAAAGTATGTGGTCCAGCCTGATTTGGATCTTATTGTTGATCGTTGTGTTTTGGCTGTTTTTCATTCGTCCGCAGTCGAAGAAAGCCAAGGAACAGCAAAAGTTCCGCGATGAGTTGAAGAAAGGCGACAAGGTTGTCACCATAGGTGGATTCCACGGCAAGATCACTGAGGTGAAGGAGCACACCGTTATGGTGTCGCTGGCTCCTGATGTAGAGGTGGAGCTTGAGAAGTCGGCTTTGGTGCAGAACGCATCCCAGGTTGGCGGACAAGGTTGACATGAAACCCGACCAGATTACGGAGGAGATTGAGAAGAAGGACAAGACTAAGCTCTTGACCTTCTTGATCTTTTTGATGATTTCCGCCGCTTTATGGTTTCTTATCAAACTCACCAAGGACTATTCCTCGCAAACCGATTTTACGGTCACTTATTCCGAAGTGCCTGTCAACAAATGGGTCTCCACGCCTGAACAACAGGTGAAGTGCTCGTTTGTTGCGGATGGCTTTGCCACTTTGCGCTATAAAATGGTGCGGAAACAACGGCGTATTGTCGAGATTCCGTTGGATGAGGTTCCCTATCGTCTTGAAGGCGGTGTTACCTATTCCTACAGTACACAGTATGTCGCTGAAAAGATTGCAGGATGGCTGGGCATTTCGGCGAGCAACATCACCATGAACGACGACAAGCAGTATTTCAACATGGAAGACTTGCAGTCGAAGGAAGTTCCAGTGTTGGTTCCTCTTGATGTCTATACCCAGCGCCAATATGATGTATATGGCAAACCCAAGGTTACACCGGCTTCAGTCACGGTGTATGGCCCTAAGAACCTGCTCGACACCATGACGGCGGTCTATACCGAGACGCTTCATGCCGCCAATGTCAGCGAGGATATTGTGCGGACGTTGGCAATCGACTATTATGGTGGCGCGGTTCGCGCTGAGGAGAAGACGGCAGAGGTGTTGGTGGAGGTGGAGCAGTTCACGGAGATTGATATCGAAGTGCCCGTGAAAGTGCCCGACTCGCTGCACCTGCGTTTTTTCCCTGAGACGATGAAGGTGAAATGCATGGTGCCTATCAGGGATTACGCTGGCATTACAGGGACTTCGTTCTTGGTGTTGGCTGATACTGCCCAACTGCATCGGCTTCAGCCTCTGCTTGATATCAAGCTCGTTCAGGTTCCCGACCATGTCCATGTGTTGAAAACCGAGCCGGCACAGGTGGAATACCTCATTATTAATTAAGAATTCGGAATGCGGACTATTGCGATTACGGGTAATATTGGTAGCGGAAAGAGCTACGTTTGTGGCCTTTTCAAGCAGCTGGGCATTCCCGTGTTCGATTCCGACTATGAGGCCAAGCAGCTATATTACCGGCCCGAGGTCAGGGAGAAGATTGTGGAACGTTTTGGTGCCGAAATCTATCATGAGGATGGCACGCTCGACCGTAGCCGATTGGCAGGATGTGTCTTCTCCGATGCCTGTGCTTTGGGCTATGTGGAGTCGGTGCTTTATCCTGTCTTGAATGGATGGTTTGCCGAGTGGGCTGAGCTTCAGGACGCACCATACGTGCTCTATGAGTCCGCTTTGATCTTTGAAAAGCATCTTGAGTCGATGTTCGAGGCCGTCATTGTGGTGGCAGCCTCGGAGCCTACCCGTATCCGCCGGGTGATGACGCGTGACCATTGCACCGAGGAGCAGGTGCGTTCCCGTATGGCCATGCAATGGCCTCAGTCCGAAAAACTCAACAAAGCCGATTTCGTTGTCATTCACGAGGAAGATGACGAAGATGAGGCTTTGAAAGAGCAGATATTACGGATTCATTCCGTTATTGCGGGAATGTGAATGTTTTGTTTACGGACGCTCTCGATTTGTAAATGTAGCCCCTGCCAGGCTCAAGAGTGCTGATGTTTCCTTTCCAACCTTTGCCTTGATAGTAGGTGGCCGATCCGTGGTTCGACTTGATGTTGTCCAAATTGGACGGGGTGAGGTTTATCAATGCTTCATCGAGAGGCATGCTCTCATAGCCCACAAAGCCAATCCAGTTGGCACCAGGTTTCAAAGTGATGGGACATTGTTCCGGATCAACACCTGACCCAATCAAGGTGATTGAACAGGCCGATTGAGTCTGGATCATATACATACTGCCGACCATTAACGATGTGAGGGTTCCGCTCCAACCATAGGTGGAATATGAAGCGAGGGAACCTTGTTGGGACTTGATCTTTATTCCGTTTGTGCCCAGAGCGGATTCCAAATCTTCAATGGCTATGTCCATGTTTGGCGACCACCACGACCAACCCTCAGCGAGTTCATACGTCTGCTCGGCGGGATAATCGGATAGCTCTGTGCGACGGAAAAGATACACATCCAATTGCCCTGATGCATAACACGAAAAAATGTCGTTGCTATTATTGTACATGATGGTGTTCCGTGTTACGGAATTTGCTATGGTTTTGATGGTTGCTTTCGCATTGTTGCCCAGCGTGATGGTCCATTTCCCTGCATCAGTCAGGTTGGACTGTGTCCTGAGATAGTTATTGCTGTTTCCTCCAGCAGCATAGAGGTATCCTTTGTTGCCATCTTTGAATGTCCATTGGCCAGCGCTGCCTCCCAAAGTAAGCTCACATACCGTTTCGCTGATTTCGGGAATGATGTTTTCGCTAATTGTAACTGAAGCAGCAGAACGGTTGTTGCTGTTTTGGGTCGTTCCCAAGGCCTTGCCATTGGCCATGTTGACAATCAGATAGGTGCGTCCTGCCATCAGCTGGTCGGTGGAGGTAACCAGCTGGTATTCTCGTACGAAACTCTGTGACGAATAGCTGAAAACGGCGCTTACGGTAACGTCGCTGGCGGGCATCTCAAATTGGTTTTCAGTAACATTGATGGAGTTGCCTTGCGTGTCGGTGACCGTCCAATGGTCCAAGACATAGCAAGGGTCGGACGTGGCAGTCAGCACAATCTCGGTTTCTTCGAAAGCTTGCGAGGCACTGGCGCTGATACTTCCGTGGTTCGCCTGAACCAAGGTGATATTGAACAATTGGTTCCATTGGGCAAACAACTCCAAATCGTCGAGCAACCTCACGGTGGTACCATCGGCATAATAGTCGCCTGTGCCGTCGGCTTCTGTGTTCCATCCTTCGAAGACAAAACCTTGCCTTGTGAAGGTGCTTGTCTCCAAGGTTGTGGCTTCGAATTCGTTCACGGTTTGGTCGTTCATTGAGCCTTCGCCGCCGTTGGAATTGAAGTGAATGGTGTGGGTTTGCGTGGCGTATGTTCTTTTATAAAGCTGAATGGGTTGCTGATTGTTGTAGGTGCTTGATTGGAAATAGCGGAATCGGTCTTGTCCAGAGTTGTTGTTGTACCGCATCACCGAGGTGTTGGAAACCATCTTCACGCTATTGGACTCGTATGAGAATGTGTTCAAGGCAGGATTGGTGACAAAGTTGATTTTGTTACTCCCAGATGTGCCAGAGATGTATTTCCCGTTATTCGTACCGCCATTGACCTTTACAGAATAACCGCCCGTCATAGAGGCAATTGTAACAGTGACAAAGCCGTCATCTTCAATGGTGTTGTTGGAAATGGATTTCGAAACATAGCAATTTGTGTTGTCAATGCCTGTCCAAATGTAACCTGTAGTAGTGTTCGGCTCATAGACCAGGATGTATTCTCCGCTCCAGTCCGTTGGTGCGCTGGTCACTTTCACGAAGTCGCCGTTGGCACTGCCTTGTACGAAGGTGGCCATTACCGTGACATTGAAGGCGGGCATGACGAAGCTGTCGCCCGATACGGCAACCGTTGTGTTCATGTCGCCTGTTTTGAACACATACCACGAATAGAGGCCGTAACCACTTGCTGGCGTTGCCGTCAGGGTGATGGTGGTTCCCGATTTGGCGCTACTGGCGCTGGCATTGATGCTGCCGTGGCTGACAGTCCCCAAAGCAATACTGTAGAGGGTGTTGTTCTGAACGAAGGTCGCACTCACCGTGACGGCATAGCCTGGCATGGTGAAGGTACCGTTGCTGCTTACAGCAACCGTGGTGTTGGCGTCGTCTGTTTTAAATACCGAATAGGAGTTTACCATATAACCCGGAGAGGGCGTGGCGGTGATGGCCACGGTGCTACCTTCCATGGCACTTTCTGGAGCCGATACGCTGCCATGTGAGAGCCCGGTCGCACAAGTGATGTTGTAGCTGACTCCACCGCTCCAGTTCTCATCCCAGATCATGCGGGCGTATTCGGGATGGTCGATGAAAGGGTTTCGGTTGTTCTGGTAGCCGTAAACGGCGTTGTTTCGGGCGATTTCCTTCTCGCTGACGGGATCCTCGTCGCTCCAGCGGAGCAGCATGGTCATGGCCCAGGGAAGGATCTCCGACTTGTTGGTCATGCCGCTGGTGCCCCAGCTTTCATCTTCGCTGTAGTAACGCACACTCATGTAGAAATAGCTGCGTGCGATGTCGCCTTTGTATTCGTCGATGGGCTCGAACACTTTTCCTGAATAACCTGATGTGACGCTAGGACCCAGCTTGGAGCCGTTGCCCGAAGTGTAGGTCGGGTTATTGACCTCGCCGTATGGGTAGTTGCTACGTTGTCCGTTGACGAAGCCGTCGGTGGGATATACATGGAAGAGGTCGCTGCGGGGCGTAGAGCTCTCGTTGAACCAGCTCTGCGGCCAGGTGTGCTCACGGTTCCAGCCATCACCTTCTTGGGAGAAGGAACTCCCGTTTTGGTTTAGATTGTATTCGTAATTGGAGTAGATGTCCCAGATCTTGCCGTTGGGTTTGCAGTCGGTGTAGGCATAGGCATCGAGGAGCCCTCCGTAACTCACAACATTGTGTCCTTTGATGATATCATGCAAAGCCACCTTCAGCGAATCGCCGGTTTTGCCATTGGCGTTGTTATAGTAGCCGTTAGGAATCTGGGCTTGAATAGTGATGCTGGCGAAGGCCAGAAGAATAATGATGAATAGGTGTTTTTTCATTTGTATGAAAAAAGAAGTTTGGTTATTAAGTTGATTATTTCGAGCTTGTCGGGAAGGTCAAAGTTCTTGTCTGCGATGACGCCGAATTGAAGAGGTAGCCTTTTCCTGGTTCAAGTTTGTTGAGCCCCGTTGCTCTCCATGTAGAGCCGTTGTATTTGGCATTGCCGGTCTTGGATTTGACCACGTCGCCGTTGACGGCATTAAAGCCTGCGAAGGCCGCGCTGAGCGTCATTTCCTCGTTGACCGGGAACGCGATCCAGTTGGATTGGCCGGCCAAGATGGTGGCGGGGTGATCTGCTGGGTTGATAGGCATGCCTTCCAAGGTGATCTCGCAGGCGCTTTCAACAGTAATCAAATACATCTTTGACAGATCCCAAGTCAAGTTGCCTCTCCAAGAGCTGCCGTTGTATTTGACATTTTGAGTCTTTGACTTGATGACGATGTTGGTAGTTCCTGGCAGAGCATCCACAAGGGCGGCCTTGAGGTCGTCGAGAGTAATCTCCAAGTTGGATGAGAACCAGTTTGTGCCTGCCGACAAGGTGACCGTCTGGGTGGTGGTGCTGGGTCCTTCAGTGGTAAAGGTGGCCATTTCGCTCCATGGGGTAAGGCCGTTTGGACAGATGCCACGCACCTGCACCTGATAGGTAGTCCCGGCATCCAGTCCTCCAAGGGTGATGGAATTGGGGGTGGTCCCTGTTTCGCCGTATGTGAAGTCATCGACACAAAGAATGTATTGGTCGCTGCAATTAAAGTGACGGAGGGCGATGTAGCCGTCCTGTCCGGCGTATGCGCTCAGATCAACCGTGTATTGATACCATGAACCTTGGCTTCGGGTGCCGCGAGGGACTCCGTGACGTTCACCCTTGGCGGTCATCGTCCATTCTTGGATGGTGGTGAAGTCGCTCGCATTGGTGTTACTGTCTGTTGAAACCGCGATGCCAAAGTGTTCGGCTGGATATACGGGATCCATGGCGCATGCCCAGAATGTGACAGAATTACCCAAGACAACTTGCGGCGAGACAAGATAATTGTCGGGATACAATACGACATTGTTTTTCCAACTATAAGAGTACACCATACCTCCTCCACTATGAGGAGATGTGTTGGTGCTCCCATTGGACAATACCCAGTTATTGCCGTCGCCGTCTGCGTCGATCAGGGTCCAATTGCCGAGACCATCTTCGAAATCATCCGCACCGGCACTCGTCTCAATCCAAGTGCCATCAGGAGCCGTCCTGTATCTGACATGATAGAAATCATAATAGCCTGTCCATTGCAAGGAGGCTGAATTGGAAGTGACATTGGCTACAGTCAGGTCGGATGGAGCGGGACAGGTTGACGCAAATCCAAGCATGATTTGGTTCTTCACTGTCAGGAGTGTGCCTTTGTAACTTGAAGGGCTAGCGGGATTGTAGTTCGTGCCATCGCTATAGATCCGGAGTGCTTGATTGCCATCGGCATCAAACACACGGCATGCCATGTGTGGCTGGTTGGTGTACGACCCCGTATTGTCATCCACAATCAGCGCGAGGTTGGACGTGCCATCGTAGTCAAATGGGGTATCGAAGGTAATGTAAGTCCATTTGCCAAAAACCATTTCCACGCTTCCACTGAACACCTTGTCACTCTCGTACGCACTGATCCAATCCGTAGAATTACTGAAAGCCGTCTTGGTAGTATGCTTCAGATAAATATCGTATGTACGGGTCTTCGTCTCCGTTACTTGGTTATAGAAAGCGATGCTATAGATCATCCCTGCTTGGCCAATCTCATCGGCGGTGTAGATCTGTTGTGTCAGCGAGTAATTGTAATGAGAATGGCTTGGAATATATACATTAGACGTAGTGCCATGGTCGCCAATATAGACTATAGAGTTAAGCATTCCTTCACAATCCATGACAAACGCAAAGCCATCATCAAAGTCGAACCATTGACTCGAGCACAGCTCATTGCCGTTCGAATAATTCACCTCGAAAGAGCATTCCTCGGTATAACTACCCGTAATCCAATGCAATTCAACATAGCTCCCGTTCTCCACCGGCAGCGTAAAGGTGGCGTCATATCCCACCAACACCGCAAGCCGTTGGACAAAGCCATTGCCGAAGTCCACCTCCAGATAGTTGTCGTTCCAGGCATCGCCATAGGAGTCGTGCAAATTGAAGGTAAGGCTGCAATAGTCGCCTATAGGCAGGAAATTCGCCGTCAGCGTCCTGTTTTTGAACACCGTGAAGGAATAATTGGCATCCGTCGAGACCACCACGCCCGAATCGTCGGTCCAATCCATGAACATATAGCCTGTATTGGGTGTGGCTGTCAGCCTGCAATAGTCGCCTTTGCCGTACTGACCGCCTCCGCTCACCGTTCCAGCCGTTGTATTGGATGAAGTGGCAGTGATGCTACACACCGATCTGTTGAGCATTATTTGGTTTTTTTTCCTCAAGCGCGACCCTACATAGGAGGAAGGACTTGATGGGTTGTAGTTGGTGTCGTCGCTATAAATGCGGATGGCTTGGTAGCCACTGGTAGCATACGTGCGACACGACATGTCGGGTCCGCTAGAATAATTTCCCGTGTTGTCATCCACGACAAGAACGAGGTTGGAGGTGCCATCGTATTCAAAAGGCGTGTCCAAAACAATGGTGGTCCATAAGCCCTTTCTCATGGTCACGCTGCCGTTGTACACCTTGTTTGACGACGTCGCACTGATCCAGTCCGATGTGCTGTCGAAACTCGTCTTGCTAGTGTGCTTCATGTAGATGTCATAGGTGCGGGTCTTTGTGTCACCTGTGTTGAAGAAGGAGATGCTGGTGATGGTGGTGCTTCCCCCCAATTCATCGGATGTGTAGATTTGTTCTGTCAAGGAATAATTATACAATGAATAGCTGGGGAGAAGGGGGCTTTCCTCCGTACCCTCACCGATGATGGTGCCCGCGTATGATTCGGCCATGAAAACAGCTTCAAGGTCGGTGTCCTCATATACGTTGAAGGAATAGGAAGGATTACAACTCACTACTTCTCCGTTCTTGCTCCAATGCAAGAACAGATAGTTTGAGTAGGGTGTTGCCGTCACAATGACTGTAGTGCCATCAGGATAGGTTCCCCCACCAGTTACTGTGCCTCCACCTGTTGAAATATTGTTATAGAATGCCACCGCCTTAACGGTCACCGTCCTCATACATGTTATATTGGTGAACTCGTTCCAGCCCGAAGCCGCCTGATAGTCCTCTATGGAGCCACATGGCACAATCACAGGGATGGTTTTGGGCACATCATAGAAAGCATTTTCACCCAAAGTGGGTGGGTTCTCGGGAAGGACCGTCATGGAAGCAAGATTGGTACAGCCATAGAAAGCTCTAGTTTGAATATTGGTTACGGAACTGCCGATAGACAAACTGGTAAAGTCGATACAATTTTCAAATGCCATGCCACCAATCCTAATCACGGAATTCGGAATGGTCAGCGTGCCGGTGAAGCCAGTGCCATAGAAAGCCAAATTATTAATCCATTTCACGGAATTTGGGATGGTCAGCGTGCCATTAAAGCCAGTGCAACCACAGAAAGCATATTGACCTATCGAAGTCACTAAACTCGGGATGGTCAGCGAGCCTGTGAAGCCACTGCAATGATAGAAAGCATAGTTTCCTATATTCGTCACGGAACTGCCAAGTGTTAGCGTTCCCGTGAAGCCATCGCAACCACAGAAAGCCAAAGCACCTATCGAAGTTACTGAATTCGGGATAGTCAGCGTGCCTGTAAAGTCGGCATAGCTGAACATATAATCAGGGATGATCTGAACATTTTCGCCGATGGTGAGCGTGCCTGATGCCTCATAAAAAGGAGAATGATTAGCATCGATATAAGCCGCAGTATTATTCGTGACATTGTAATTCACATGTGTAAAGGCTGTCTCTCGGAATAGGCAGGCAGGGACTTCCTCCACGTCCTCTTGAATCTCAAGTGTCCCTCCGCAACCTTCAAAGGGAAGGTCGTCAGCAGTAACATCCGCACAATTGGTGGCGAGGTAATACACATTGGTCAAGTTGCTGCAATCCTTGAAAGCGTGCGCTCCTATCGATGTCACATATTCTCGAATGGTAACTACCGTGAAATTGGCGTTGCGAAACATATTGGCGGGGACTCTTTGTGTGTTCAAGGTGATGACCAGTGCCCCTCCGCAGCCGTAAAACGGATGGGCGCTTTCAGTAACATCTGCGCAATTGAGGGCGCCGTATCGTACTTGATAAAAACTACTGCAATTATAGAAAGCACCGTTGCCGATGTCGGTCACAGACGAAGGGATGGTCAACGTGCCCGTGAAACCAGAACAATTGCCAAAGGCGTATGACTGAATCGTAGTTACGCCGTTCGTAATGGTCAAATTGCCATGAAAGCCGGTGCAACTGTTAAATGCACAACTCCCAATAGTAGTCACTGAATTCGGGATGGTCAAGTCGCCATAAAAGCCTGTACACTCATAGAAAGCATAGCTTCCAATTGACTCCACGGAACTGGGAATGGTCAACGTACCTGTGAAATTGGCGTTCATAAACATATAATTGCGTATATGCTGAACAGTATTGCCAATGACAAGCGTGCCCCCAACATTCTCAAAAGGGTGCGCGGTATAAGCAGAGTGTAACGCATAACAATCGGCAGCGTTATATTGCACTTTCGAGAAGCTGCAATTCGCAAAGGCGGCATCGCCTATCCAATTCATGGAAGTCGGGATGGTCAGTGTTCCCGTGAAACCAGTGCAATTACAGAAAGCATGGTCGTCAATCTTTGTCACTGAATTCGGGATGTTCAGAGAACCTGTAATACCGGTACAATTAAAAAAAGCATAACTTCCTATGGTGGTCACGGAATTCGGTATGGTCAACGATGTGATTTGATCGTATCCATTATAAGCATAGGACCGTATCTCGGTCACCGTATAAACAATGCCATCATGGGTGACACTACTTGGCAAGACAAGATTCCCCGAGGGATAGTAATCGCCGGAGGTCAGTTCCACATAGTGGTTGGTGGCATCAATGATGTTGAAGTACAGGGTATTCCCCGAATAAACCGTGGAGAAGTCGTAGGCGTGCACCGTTCCCATGCCTAAGAAGAAGGCAAGAAGCAGGGTGAAAACACATTTGTTGGCGAGGATGGATCTTTTCATGGTATTAGTTTTTTTTTTGTTTGTTTCAAATAGAGGGTTCAATATTACGGTTTTTATTTGGAATAAACAAGTGCTACCGGGGGAATTAGGCATAAAAAAAGTGGAGACTGTCGAGTCTCCACTTTTTTATTCAGGATTCAAAATGATGAATCCAATGTGTTATTTAGTACTTGTCGGGAAGGTCAAAGTTCTTTCCGTTGTTGCTGCCGAATTGAAGAGGTAGCCCTTTCCAGGCTCAAGTTTGCTGAGCCCCTGTGCTCTCCATGAGGTGCCGTTGTATTTGGCATTGCCGGTCTTGGATTTGATCACATCGCCGTTGACGGCATTAAAGCCTGCG
>JAFYNJ010000002.1 GCA_017549805.1 Bacteroidales bacterium | reverse complement strand
CCGCTCCCAAATTGTACGATAGGAATGCTGTGTCATTACGGCGATTTGCGAATTATCAAGCCCAAGGAGACATAAATAGCAATAGAAGAAGTCTTTCCTTGATAGCTTAGGATAATTTGCCTTTAAATACTCGAATAGCTGTCCAAAATGTCGAGTTGCGGCATCTTTTAATTGCGCCTCTTGTTCGTGATTCAAGGCAATATCAGCATAAGCAGAGATCGGAATAGTAGATTTTATTGGTTTTTGGTGGTCGTTGCAGACATTTAGGATGTATTGGCAGATTGCTTCGTCAAAATAATCGCCTTGAACCTCTTCTTGCATTAGTTCTATTGGTTCGGTGGGTTTTTGTGCTGTTTTTAGCTCCTTTAGCAGTTTGTTTTTTTGTTTCAATTTATTACCTAATGCTGTTTGCTGTATGCGATGTGCTTGGCGCTCAGTTTCCAGTTGCTTTTCAATTGTCTCTTTTTGGTTTCTTAATATTCTTTGTTTTCTCTTGTTAACAAAATGATAGACAATAAAACCCACCAAAAAAGCAAACACAATTCCTAAAATGACTTTTCCCACCCTAATTTGGGCTTTTCTTGCATTTAGTTTTTGTATGCTATCGTGCCTTCTCTTTTCAAAATCATTACATAATTCCGTCAGTTGAGACTTTATTATGCTATTCTTTTCCTCTTGATTTGCAAATTGAACCAAATAATTAGCATATTGCTCATATTTTTTTCCCTGATACTTACAAGTTTCCACCATCCATTCAGCAGCCTGTTTCTTGGAAACAACGCTTTCTGTATTTTCATAAACTCTGTTCAAATACAAACTTGCCGAATCGTAATTGGATTCATGAAAGAATAGTTCGCCTAGAATAAGGCAACGTGATAGAGCTTCTTTATCACTTTCTGCTTGATGTAAGAGAGCATAAAGGTTTTTTCTGTTTTGGGATGGATTGTCTTCCAACTTATAAGAATAATACGAAAGATGTGTTTTTAAATCTCTGTATGTTAAGTTGTTTGTGTCTGATAATATTGCTAATCCCTTACGATAGTAATAACTAGCACTATCAAGAACTTCTTTCATTTCGTATTGTGAGCCAATTTCATCTAACATCCATGCCAATTGACGTGGCGAAGTATTGCATTTGTAATAATAGTTTAATGATTGTTTGCCGAAATAAATGGATTGTTCTTGCATATATAAGTTGGAGAACAACAGGCATAAACGGGTATAGGTCAAGGCGATAAATTTGACTATATGATTTGTCGGCAAAGACGCGTTAGGGAGTTTTTCTGCAACACCCCAAGAGTTTTCCATGGTCTCCAAGGCTTTCAAGTATTCGGCACAGGCTGGCACCACGCTATCCATTTCGTAATAGCCCACACCGTTCATGTAATGGCAACGGGCAGCCAGAAAAGCATTGTCGATCGAATCGAAATACGCCATCGCCTGCAATAATTCCGGACGATTATGTTGAGGCTCGTAGTTTTTGTAGAGGGCTTCGGATAGCAGCAGTTGGTAATAATGGTCGTCCACTGGGGAATTCAACAGCATTGTCAATGCGCTGTCGGGTCGGATCTGCATCAGGCTGTCGATGGCCACCAATTCCGCGGGCAGCGACATGGCATGCCGCGTCGCTATGGGTGAGGGATTCCCACATCCCGCCAACACCATTAATACCAATATGAGCATATTGGTTTTCATCGCTACAAAGATAATAAAAAAGCCAAGATAATAAAAAAAGCCAACCTTTCGGCTGGCTTTTCTTCTTGCTTCTTTCTTCTGTCTTCCGACTTCTGAAAGAATTACTCTTCTTCCTTCTGGCTCTCTTCGTATTCCTTGAGCAGACGCTGTTGCACGTCGGCAGGAACCTGGGCGTATTCGGCATACTTCATGGTGAAGGTGCCACGGCCCGAGGTGAGAGAGCTGAGGGTGGTGGAGTAACGGTCCATCTCTGCGAACGGAACCTTGGCGTGGATGGTCTGGTAGCCATGGTCGCTATCCATACCCATCACGATGCCACGGCGGCCGGTAAGGTCGGTCATCACGGCACCCATGAGGTCGGCGGGCATGCGCACGTCGAGGTCGTAGATGGGTTCCATGATCTTGGGACCTGCGTTCTTGAAGGCCATGGAGAAGGCCATACGGCCGGCGATCTTGAAGGCCATTTCGTTGGAGTCAACGGGGTGCATCTTACCGTCATACACATACACGATAATGTCGCGAGCGTAAGAACCGGTCAATGGACCCTGCTCCAAGCGCTCGTTGATGCCCTTCAGGATGGCGGGCATGAAACGGGCGTCGATGGCACCACCCACCACGCAGTTGGCGAAGATGAGCTTGCCGCCCCAAGGCAGTTCGTATTCATCCTTGGTACGCACGGCGAGTTCCTCGGGATCGGTGTAGCCTTCGAAGTAAGGCTGGAGCCAGAGGTGCACTTCGCCGAACTGACCGCTACCGCCGGATTGTTTCTTGTGACGGTAGTCAGCCTTGGCCGACTTGGTGATGGTCTCACGATACGGTACCTTGGGCGTGCTGAACTCGACACCGATCTTATAGACGTTGTCGAAATACCACTTCAAGGTGTTGAGGTGATATTCGCCCTGGCACTGGAGGATGTTCTGGCGGAGCTCACGCGACATGCCGGCGATCACAGTCGGGTCGGTCTTGTGCATGTCGTTGAGGATGCCGCCGAGTTTCTCGTCTTCTTGTGAGTTGGCAGCCTTGATGGCGATCTGGAAGATGGGTTCCGGGAACGGGATGGGCGGGAAAGCGGCTTCAGCAACCTTGGCGTCAACCAACGTGTCGCCCACGCGGCCGTCCTTCAGCTTGATGGTGCAGATAATGTCGCCAGCGTTCACCTTTTCGACTTCCTCGCGGTTCTTGCCACGGAAAACAAGCAGCTGTGAGATGCGTTCCTTGTTGCCGGTACGCGGATTCACGAGGTCTTGGCTTTTCGTAACGGTGCCGCCATAAACGCGCATCCAAGCCACATCGCCGAGGTTTTGCTCTGTGGTGACCTTGAAGATCTGGAGCGCAGTCGGGTCGTCGTTGCTGTTGTGGAACTCGGTGCCGTTTTCAGCCTTGATGGCGGGAATGTCGGCAGGTGACGGGCAGGCATTGAGGAGGAATTCGCAGAGACGATACACGCCCACGCCACGCTTGGCAGCGCCGCAGAGCACCGGGAACATGTCACGGTTGATGATACCCAAACGGATACCCTTTTCCATGTCTTCCTCGCTCAAAGTCATCTCCTCGAAGAACTTCTCCATGAGGGCCTCGTCGCCTTCGGCGGCATGCTCGATGAGGCTGCTGTGCAGCTCCTCGGCCTTGGCCATCTCAGCGGCAGGGATGTCTTGGATCTCAGGAGCGCCGTTGCCGTTCTTGAAGACCAACATCTTCATGAGGATGAGGTCGATGACAGCATTGAAATCCTCACCGGTGGTGACGGGATACTGGATCGGGGTGACCTTGTCGCCGAAATACTCCTTCAGGTTGCGAATGGCATTGTCGTAGTTGGCGTTGCTGTGGTCAAGCTGGTTCATGAAGAACACCACGGGCTTCTTGGTGGTCACGGTGTGACGCCAAGCGTTCTCAGTGGTGGCTTCAACGCCGGCTTGCGCGTTGACGGTGAGGACAGCGGTATCGGCAGCGCTGAGGCAGGATACGATGTCACCGGAGAAATCGGAGAAGCCGGGAGCGTCGAGGATGTTGATCTTCTTGTCGTTGATGATGGTGTACATCATCGTGGCGTGGACGGAGATCTGACGATCCATCTCGATTTGACGATAGTCGGAAACCGTGTTCTTTTCTTCCGTGCTTCCTTTTCTGTTGATGAGCTTGCCTTCGAAGAGCATGTTCTCCGCGAGGGTGGTCTTGCCGGACTTCGCTGCACCGATAAGGGCAATGTTCCGGATTTCGTTTGTCTTGAATTCCTTCATTTTTATCTAAATGTCTTCTATATTGATTAATAATCCATTTGAAAATCAGCGTGCAAAGGTACGAAAAAATTACAATTGTTCTAAAGAATTGAATATTTTTTGCCACCGTTTTTCATCCATCTTGGCCCCCAACACCTCAATGATATTGGCAGCAAGGGTGGCACCCGTCTTGGCGCACTTCTCCAACGTTTCGCCTTTGACAAGCCCTGCCATGAAGCCGGCAGCCCATAAATCGCCAGCCCCTGTGGTGTCGATGACCTTGGCAGGAATAGGCCCCACCTTGACCACTTGGTCACCGTGCTGCACGTATGAACCCTTGGCACCCACCTTCACCACGGCGATGTCGCACATCGATGCCATCCGATGCAGCGCCTCCACGGGATCTTCAATCAGCGTAAAGGTCTTGGCTTCGTCTTCGTTGGCGAAAAGAATGTCCAAATAATCCTTTGCCAGCTGCTCCATGTATTCGCGGTTTTCTCTCACGATATTGTAGCTGGCCATGTCCAAAGCGATGGTCATTCCCTTGGCCTTGGCCAAAGGCAGCACCTTGTCGAGAAGCTCTCTGTTTGAGATGAGATAACCTTCCACATACAAGATATCCCACCCGTCGAACATTTCAGGACGGATGTCGCCGGCATTCAATTCCAAAGCGGCACCCAGATAGGTCGCGAAGGTTCGTTCGCCATCCTTGGAGACGAAAGCCTCGGCGCATCCTGTCGGAGTTTCAGTGGTCATCATCAAAGGCTTTACGTTGGTCTTTACCATTTCTTGTTCAAAAAAGCGTCCTCTCTCGTCCTTGCCAACTTTTCCAATATAACCTGTTGTTACGCCCAACTTCGAAGCACCACTTATGGTGTTCGCCGTCGAGCCGCCGGCGGCCATGGCGAAGCCGTAGGGTTTGATTAATTCACCAATATGAAGCGATGTTTCGGCGTCCACATGATACATGCCTCCTTTGGGAAGACGGAGTTGTTCGAGGATTTCATCGTTGGGGATTTGGGTCAGGATATCGACCAAGGCATTGCCTATGCCGAGAATGTTTTTGTATGCCATAGTACTTGTTGTTATGAAAGCGCAAAGATAAAAAAAAATGAAAAAAAACTTGCGGGGATAAAAAAAAGCTGTACCTTTGCAGCCGCAAATGCCTCCTTAGCTCAGTTGGTTAGAGCATCTGACTGTTAATCAGGGGGTCTCAGGTTCAAGTCCTGAAGGGGGCGCGTTTCATGTTATTAATTTTTTGAGTAGGGGTCCGTCGAGGATTTCCTACTTTTTTTATGCCCGACATTCAGTGGGTCATGGATTCCATCCGAAGGATGGCTTTCACTTTCGGGAGGGTGATGATCTTCCTGAAGGGATAAAGCAGCTTCACCACGGGTTTCAACCACCAATTGTATTGCACTTGTAGATGGCAATATGCCTTCCTGAAATTGAAGTTCTGGATCAGGAATTCGTGAATATTGGAGTGCTCGGTGATGCTTCTGGAGCCGTCAGAAACGTATCTGAACCCTTTTTCCCCAAGATAGTATTCGTTCATGGCATGGTACAGTCCATAGAAGGGATAACTGCCGTTGCGCTTGTAACGGGTCGTCATGCCGCTCAGGTCGTATTCGCAACTGTCGGTCCACCGCCTGACGCAGCTGAACCCCACCAACTCGGAGCGCTCCCTGTCGAAAACACCCCAAAAGTCGAAATCATACCGATCGAGATACTCCAAGAAAACGGTTTCGCTCATGGTGCGGTCGGTATGGGCGTAGTCGGCGAAGGTATCGGCTATGATGGGGTAACCTTTTTCCTTCAACAAGGCCTGGTCGATCAGTCGGTATTCAAAGGCCTTTTGGGCATGCCGTATCTTGTTGCGGACCCTGGGACTCAATTCTTCCAAATCGCCGAAACGGTCTTTGATGACATACCAAAAACTTGTTTCGTCCTCGCCATCGAAATCATAGGTATTCCTGACCAGCAATCCTCCCTGTTTCAAGAGCGCCTTCCATTCCTCTTGTTGCAGCCGTGGCTCCTCGTGCGGCGCTCCCGAAAAACGCCAGGCATTACGATATAGGTGAAAATTGTGCCTCATAGACGTTTTTTGACGGCGTTGAATGCATAGTGGCAAAAACAATACAAAGCCTTGAAGAAAGGCAGTTTTTCGTGGTTGCGGTAAACCTTCCAAAGGTCGTAGGAGGCCTTCATTTTATTGGAGCTGGCAGATTGTCGCCTGACGCGGTAGGCGGTCAAGGGTTCGTCGAAAGCATGGGCGACAAAGCCTTTTTTCAGGATGTCGAGCCAAGTGGCGGTGTCCTCGCTGGTGCGAAACGAAGGCACCTTCACCTCGCCGACGGCCTCCCGGTCGATCATCACGGTGGAACAGCCGATGATGGTGTTGCGCAGGTAGGCGTTGTAATCGAGGTTGCCGGACACCCGGACGGTCTTGTCGAGGTCGTTACCCTCTTCGTCGATGAGCCGATAGGAAGTGTAGCTGAAACAGCTTCCGTGTTCTTCCATGAACTGCAACTGCCGTTGGAGTTTCTCGGGATACCAAAGGTCGTCGGCATCCAAGAAGGCGAGAAAACGTCCCTTGGCGGTTTGGAGGCAGCGGTTGCGGGTGTCGGCAATGCCTGAATGTTCCGTTTTGGCTGTCCAATGGATGCGCCGGTCTTGCTCCCCGGCGCGCTGTAGCACTTCCACGGTTCCGTCGGTGGAGGCATCGTCAACGATAATCAGTTCCCAATCCTCAAAGGTCTGCTGCACCACCGACGCGATGGTCTGCGGCAGAAACCTTTCCATGTTGTAGCATGGCATGATAACGGAAACCAGGGGTTGACGCTCCATGATGTATTCGTCCAAGTTTGAGCTTAGTGTTGGTCCAATTGGCAGAAAACGCTGTTGTTGGAGATGAACTCTGGGACGATCCGTTTCATCTGGGTGACGATGGGGAAGTCTTGGCACGACGACAAAGCCTTGTCCAGTTCTTCCAGCATGGCGTTGACCTCTTCGGCCTCGTAGTCGCGCACCTGCGCCCTCATGATCTTCGGATTGTCGGTGGGTTTGGTGTTCTCCTTGGTGGCGAGCAGCTCTTCATACAGCTTTTCTCCCGGACGCAAGCCGATCTCCTTGATCTCGACGTTGGTTTGGCCCGACAACTGGATCATCTTCTTGGCCATGTCGTAAATCTTGACGGGCTGTCCCATGTCGAAAACGAAGATCTCGTTGTTTTGGCCGATGGAGCCGGCTTCCATGACGAGACTACAGGCTTCGGGGATGGTCATAAAGAAGCGGATGATGCGCTTGTCAGTGATGGTCAGCGGTCCGCCATGTGCCAGCTGTTTTTGGAACAATGGCACCACCGAACCGTTGGATCCGAGTACGTTGCCAAACCTCGTGGTGATGAACTGGGTGTTACATTTGCGGCTTTGGGTGTAAATTTCTGCGATGCGTTTGGTGGCGCCCATCACGTTGGTGGGGTTCACAGCCTTGTCGGTGGAGATCATCACAAATTTCTCCGCCCCGAATTCGATGGCCAGGTCGGCGATGTTCTTGGTGCCGAACACATTCACATAGACGGCTTCGTAGGGGTTTTCCTCCATGAAGGGTACATGCTTGTAAGCCGCGGCATGGTAGATCAGTTGCGGATGGTAAGTCTCGAACACTTCCCTCATGCGCCGTTTGTCTTTCACGTTGGCAATCACAAACACCATCTTGTCAATGATGTTCTTGAATTCAGGCGTGTTTTTCAACTCAAACTGCAAGTCGTACATCGGCGATTCGGCCTGGTCCACCATGACCAGCATCTTGGGATTGTAGTGCAGGGTTTGTCGGCAGATCTCGCTACCGATGGATCCGGCGGCCCCCGTGATCATGACCACTTTACCGTCGATCTCGCGTTTCACGTTTTCTTTGTCCAACACGATCGGCTCACGGCCCAGCAAGTCCTCGATCTTGATATCCTGCACCTGGTTGGCCTTCACTTCCCCGTCCACCCATTCGATAAACGAAGGCATGGTCTTCACTTTCAGGCCCAGGTTCATACCCTGTTCGATCAGTTCTTTCTTGCGTTCGCCGGAGATGCTCGGCAATGCTAGGATCAACACCTCGATGTTGTACTTGGTGATAAAGTGGTTATTGAGCACCTTTGCAGGTGGATTGATCGGAACGGTATTGATGTTCTTGTTGGTTTTCTTCGGGTTGTCGTCAGTGAAAGTGACGATTTTATACATCGACTCCTTGTCCTGTTGAAGAGCCCTGAAGAGCATGACACCACCTTCCCCGGCACCGTAGATGATGGTGTTTTTCTTCTTGGTGTTGCTCTCCTTGAAGAATTCATTGTAGATACGCCTGATTGTGAATCGGCTCAAGACCATGATGAGCACGGTGATGAAGTAATGGTAGATAATGATCTTGTATCCAGGCAGGAAGTGCTTGACGATGGAAGGGTTGATCTGCACGATGATGACCTTGAGCAGGATCAACACGGTCAATGCGGTGGTGCATGAATTGAAGATCTTTCGGATATCGTCGAATCCGGAGTATCGGATCATGCCATAATAGGTGCGGTATATCAGGAACATAATGATATAGATCACCATGACGATGAAAATCCTTTGCCACCCCTTGAACAGTATGCCATCACCAAGGCTGTTGTAATTGACCAGGAACATGGAGATGAGATAGGCGACAAAAAGAACCACGATGTCGAACAACAACACCCAGATCCTGGGAAGGGAGTTGTTGGCTTGTTTTCCAAACAGGAATTGACAAAACTTAAGCAGAATGAACCGCATGATTGAAAAGATTTAGTGTGTTACCAGCCAAAAGGATGAGGTACGCATTCCAGCGCCGCCAGGGGATGGTAGTCGCCCACCAACCCGATGGGTTTGGCGTTACGGATTTGATAGACAATTTCGATGCAGCGCCGTGCTTCTTCGATGCCGAAGCCGCGACCTGCGAGTATTTCTTCATAGCTCTTGGTGTGAAGTTCGGTGAAGCCTTGGCTGAACTCGAACTCTTCGCCGTCGATCTTCAAGGTGCGGAAGGTGCGTTTCTCGCCTTCCACGGCGTTTTCAGGCAAGGTCTCGGCATTGATGCTGAGGAAATAGCGAACACGGGCGCGTTTCAGATCCAAATAGCCCGCCACACGGTCGTGTGTGGCTACGTGGACGATGTTTTTCTGAACGTCGCCGAAGATCCAGCTCAGCATGTCGTAGAAGTGAACGCCGATATTGGTAGCCACGCCACCGCTCTTGTTGACATCGCCTTTCCACGAGGCATAGTACCAGTTGCCGCGCGAAGTGATGTAGGTCAGGTCGATGTCGTAGATATGGTCTTTCGGTCCTTCGTCAACCTTTTTCTTCAACTCCTTGATCTTGTCGTGAAGGCGCAGTTGCAGGATGTTGTAGGCCTTGTGGCCTTGGCGTTCCTCCACTTTTTGCAGGGCGTCGATGTTCCAAGGGTTGAGCACGAGGGGCTTTTCGCAGATGACATCGCAGCCCAAGCGCAAGCCATAACGGGTATGGGCATCGTGCAGGTAGTTGGGGGTGCAGACGCTCACATAGTCGATCTTCGTACCCAGTTCGTCCCTCAGTTTGGTGTTGTGGCGGTCGAACAGTTCCTGTTCCGTAAAGAAGGAAGCGTTGGGGAAATAGCTGTCCATGATTCCCACGCTGTCGCTCTTGTCGTAGGCGGAAAGCAGGTTGTTGCCGGTATCTTTGATGGCTTTCAGATGGCGGGGGGCGATGTAGCCTCCCACCCCGATGATGGCAAAATTCTTCATTAAAGGTTGTTTTTCTCGATGTCCTTGAAATACTTGACCGTGCCGTAAGTCAGCTCGTCGCAGGCGGCGTCATCGCACACGATGATGCCTTTGGGATGCATCTGGAGCACGCTGACGGTCCACATCTGACTGACGGCGCCTTCGATGGCGTGGGCCAGTGCGCGGGCTTTGCCGTGGCCGTTAGCCAGGATCATCACCTCGCGGCTGTCCATCACCGTGCCTACCCCGACGGTCAAAGCTGTCTTCGGCACCTTGTTGATGTCGTTTTCAAAGAAGCGAGAGTTGGCAATGATGGTATCGGTGGTCAACGACTTCACACGGGTACGGGAAGTCAGGGAGCTGCCCGGCTCGTTGAAGGCGATATGGCCGTCGGGACCGATGCCGCCCATGAACAGGTCGATGCCGCCGTAGCTCTTAATCTTGGCTTCGTAACGGGCACACTCGGCTTCCAGGTCCTTGGCGTTGCCGTTGAGGATGTTGACATTTTCCTTCTTGATGTCGATGTGCTTGAAGAAGTTGTTCCACATGAAGCTGTGATAGCTCTCAGGATGGTCTTCGGGGATTTGCACGTACTCGTCCATATTGAAGGTTACCACGTTTTTGAAGGAGACCTTGCCTGCCTTGTAGAGTCGTACCAGTTCCTTATAGGTACCGATGGGCGTGGAACCGGTGGGGAGACCGAGGATGAAGGGTTTCTTTGCGGTGGGTTTGAAGGCTTTGATGGCTTCGACGATGTGGTTGGCTGCCCAACGCGACATCTTGTCATAGTTTTTTTCGATAATTACTCGCATATATTTATGAATTAAGAATCTTTACGGATATTATTGATGGAAGCGATGAATTCGTCGGTTTCCTTCTTGATTTGCTTGACAAACGAAACGTCCTCGATACGGCCGATCACGGCAATCTTCTCCTCTTCGTTGCGGAAGGTGGCGCTACGGATGGGGTTCTCGTAGTCCTTCTTGCGTGACTCATAGACCTGGTCGCAGATGAACTGCTGGATCTTAATGGCTTTTTCAAGGCACTCGTCCCACATCTCGGAGGTCAACACATCGGTCTCGTCCTTGTAGAGGAACATCAAGGAGAAATAGGCGTGGCGAAGTTTTTCCATCTTATAGCTCTTCCAAAGCTCGTTGTAGCGGTTGTGGATTTCCGTCCAGGTGTTCAGGACACCGTTTTTGATGTCTTTTCGCAGTTGGTCCACGTCTTCCTCCGGCATGGTCTGGCCGCCCAGGTTGATCCATTTTCTGAGGCGCTTGCCTTTCATCATGCGGCTCAGGTTCTCGATGCTGGCTTCCTCGTGGTTTTCCAAGTAATGAACGATGTTCTTCACGGCGTAGTAAACCAGCATGTCGCCGTATGCGTGATAGGCTTCGTAAGCTTTCAAGATACGGGTGCGGCGCTTGCTTTTTTCGATGTTTTCGCCGAACACCTCGAGTTGTTTGCACACTTCAGGCTCGTGATCGAGCAGGTTCTTGCCAACGGCTCTCAGGTCGTAGTACTCATGGGTGTCGGGGTTCTCGCCTTTGGAGCGGAGATAGGCCTTGGCCACCCACACCTCGAGCAGCTTGCGTGCCTCGATGGTCTCTTCCATAGTGTCGGGCGCGAAGGTCTCGAACTCGATATTCTGGATCTTTCGCTTGCGGATGTCGCGTTTCTGGTATTTCGAGGTGTTGCGCGCGATGGCGAACATATTGTACATCCACCAATAGGCGGGCATGATTTCCAATTCGTTGGTCTTGGCGTTGTTGTTGACCAAGCAGAACGGGAGCATGATGTTCATCTCGTTGGGGTAGTCGGCCTTCGACAGCAAGGTGAAGGAAGCGAACTTCGACGAGTGCTTGATGCTGGAGCACAATCCCGGCCAGAAGCCGCGGCTGGCAACGATTTCGCCATCGGTGGCGCGGCTGTTGTGGTTGGAACCCAAGGTGGCACCGGCAGCCATGTTGCTCTGACCCATCACGCAGGCGGAGATCAGGAACGAGTTGTTGTGATGCTGCTCGTGGGAGGGGAAGATGAGGTTGTTGAGCACCTCGCAGCAGGAAATGGTGGAGTTGTCGCCCAACACGGAATAGATCAGGCGGGCGCCGTACTTCAAATTGCAGTTGTCGCCCAAAACAAACCTTACGGCCACCACGGAATAGAAGATATGGCATCCATAACCCGTGATGCCGTTCACCAGGATGACCCCTTCGCCGATTTGCGAGGGCTCTTCTTCAGAAGAATTGATAGTAATGTTCTTGAGCTTGCTGGCTCCCTTGATGTAACAGAACGGACCGATTTTGGCGTCTTTCAGAATCCAGCAGTTCTTGATGACCGACGATTCCCCAATGGTGCCGTAATAGCCGCGGTGAGGATCGAAAGCGTTGTTGGTGATGTCGAACAGCCTTTGTTGCAGGGGCTTGTCGTCGATATACTTGGCCCAAAGGTAGGCGTCGGCGGTGATCATGCCGTCGAAAGGCAGAATCTTACGGCCACCGTTTTCGTTCATCACTTCCAGCCACACCCTGACATCTTCTGGCTCCCCTTCTTTGATGACACCGTTTCCGAATTTCGAGTGGTCGGTGGTGGAGATTTCCTGGATGTTGAACAGGATGCACTTGTCGCCGATGATGTAGTTGGCCATGTAGTGCACATCGTGGATGGCCACATTGTCGCCGATATCGCAAGAGATGATGCTACTGTCGGTAATGCCCACCGGGACACGCAAGTCGTGATATTGCAGTATTTCGTTGGCAACCCTTCCGATTCGGCACATCCCGAAGAAATGGTTGTTGCGAACCATGTTGGTATCAAATTCGTCGGTCACCCAGATTTCGTCCCAGTTGGTGCAAGTATTGCTGTTTTTAACCAGTCGCTCGATTTCCTCCGAATGAAGATGCCGCCAGCCGTTGGCGGGTTTTTTCACCTGTTGGTTGCGATAGTAATACTCGTCATGCCCATCATGGAGGTATTTCTCGTCGATGAAGTTCTTGTAGATCCGATCGTAAGGTAGTAGCGTAACTTTATCCATAGTTTAAAATAGTTTTCAATTCTCAACTCTCAGCCTCCCCATATCCTTCCGGATTGTTCTTCTGCCAGTTCCACGAATCGCGGCACATCTCCTCAAGTCCGTATTGTGCTTTCCATCCGAGTTCGCGGGCTGCCTTGGTGGGGTCGGAATAGCAGGTGGCGATGTCGCCTGCCCTTCTTGGCTTGATGCTGTAGGGTATGATGATATGATTGACTTTTTCGAATGTTTTGACCACCTGAAGCACTGAATAGCCCTGCCCCGTGCCGAGGTTATAGATGGCGCAGCCGCAGTGCCTTTCGATGGCTTGCAAGGCCGCGACGTGTCCCCGAGCGAGGTCAACCACATGGATGTAGTCGCGTACGCCAGTGCCGTCGGGTGTGGGATAGTCTTTGCCAAACACGCCCAACTCCTCGCGCTTGCCCACCGCCACCTGAGTGACGTAGGGCATCAGGTTGTTGGGAATGCCGTTGGGATTCTCCCCTATCTTGCCGCTCGGATGCGCTCCAATGGGGTTGAAATAGCGCAACAGTACGACATTCCATTCTGGATCGGCTTTTTGCATGTCCATCATGATCTCTTCCAGCATGCTCTTGGTTTTGCCGTAAGGATTGGTGCAGTGGCCTTTTGGGCAGTCTTCGGTGATGGGCATCACATCGGGTTCGCCATAAACGGTGGCCGATGACGAGAAGATGATGTTTTTGCAACCGTGTTGGCGCATCACATCGAGGAGTGTCAGGGTGCCTCCGATATTGTTCTCATAATATTCCCAAGGCTTTTCCACGCTCTCACCTACCGCTTTCAGTCCGGCGAAATGAATGCAGGCGTCGAACCGATAGGTATCCATCACATGGTTGAGTCCTTGGCGGTCGCGGATATCCACTTTGTAGAAAGGAATCTTTTTTCCGACCAATTCTTCCACTCTTGCCAAGGAGGCTGGATTGGAATTGGATAGGTTGTCCACGACAACCGTCTCGTGACCTGCCGCATACAGTTCAACCAGTGTATGAGAACCGATGAATCCAGTGCCTCCTGTGACCAGTATTTTCATTTCACTATTATTTCAAACTTACAAAAATACAAAAATCTTTACTAATTTTGCATTTTAAACAAAAAAACGATGATCCTATGCCTTGAAACGGCCACCCCCACTTGTTCCGTAGCCTTGAACGACGGACTGAAAACCTTGGCGTTAAGGGAGTGCAAAGGCCAGAACGCCCATTCGGAGAAGATAACCATTTTCATCAAGGAAGTGATGGATGAAGTTGGGATTGACTATGCCCAGCTGGACGCGGTGGCAGTGAGCAAGGGGCCTGGCTCCTACACAGGCTTGCGCATCGGTGTCAGTACTGCAAAGGGCGTATGCTATGCTGCAGGATTGCCTTTGATGGCGATAGATACCATGCATGCCATGGCCTACGGGATGCGTTCCCGTTTGGGTGACGATGTGCAGCCTGCCGATTTGTTCGTTCCCATGATCGATGCGCGCCGCATGGAAGTGTATTGCTCTGTATTCGGTGCCAACTTGAATCGCATTAAAGATACCAATGCCGTAGTGTTCGATAATGGCTCTCACCTCTCATCTCTCACCTCTCACCTCTCACCTCAACGTCTTTGGCTTTTCGGCGACGGCGCTCCCAAGCTTCACGGGCTTTTTGATGCAGTGGATCAGGTTCATGTTGTTGACGACTTTGCTCCTTCGGCAGCTTATATGGCGGCTTTGGCCGACCAAGCCTTAAAGGAAAAAGACTTTGTGGATGTGGCTTATTTCGAGCCTTTCTATCTGAAGGATTTTGTGGCGGGAAAACCGCATGTGAAAGGATTGTAAAGCGGAAAGTTATGAAGAAAAGATACTTAGCGATTTGTTTGGTGTTGAGTTGTTGGGCAACTCAAGGATGGGCACAACACCTGTTCGAGCACACTTATCCTGTGGTAGAGCAGGAAGATGCCCGTATCCGTCGGATGATGGATGAGGTTTCAAAGGACAGCCTCTATGCGACCATTGACCATCTTCAGTCGTACCATACCCGTCGTTGGGACAGCCGTATGGTTTATGATGTTCAGGATTGGCTTTTCAACACCTATGTCGGCATGGGCCTCGACTCGGTGACGTTGCACGATTTCCCGGTCCTGTATCACGATACGCTATATGAAACTTCCGACAATGTGATTGCCGTTCAGAAAGGCTTGCTTTATCCCGATGAATATGTGGTTTGCGGGGCGCACTATGATTCCTATAACCTCAATGCGGGCGATCCCGACTCATTGCGTGCTCCAGGTGCCGACGACAATGCCTCGGGCACAGCTGGCATCTTGGAAACCGCCCGTCTGCTCAGTAAATACAAGTTTGAGCGTTCCATTATCTATGGTCATTGGGCAGCCGAGGAAATCGGACTCATTGGCAGTGCGGCTTACGCCAAGGATTGTGCCGACCAACTGATGGACATTGTGGGCTATTTTAACCTGGATATGATCGGCTATTTGAAAGAAGGTTCCGACATCCATGTCCATCTGATGTACACTACCCGCGATTCCATTATTGCCAACTACGTTTACAATGTCAGCGAGGTTTATTTTCCCGAGATGCCTATTCGCCAGAATTGGCTTACATGGGGCGACAGCGACTATTCTTCGTTCAACCGTAACGGATATGCCGCGGTTCATACTTTTGAGGACGTTCATTACAGCTCGCCATTCATCCACACGCCCGCTGATTTGTTGGGGACGAGTGTCAACAACATGGATCAGGTCAAACGCTTCACCGAATTGAATGTAGGCTTGGTGACCACCTTGGCGGGCTTGGTCTCTACTTCGGTGGACGATGTCGCCGTTGAGCGTTTGACGGTTTATCCCAATCCCGTTTCAGGGACGCTCACCGTGAAAGGCGTTCCGATGATGCAGGTAGAAGTTTATAACCTGTTTGGTCAAAAGGTGTTAAATAAAACCTGCCACGGGGAAGAAACAACTTTGGATGTTTCTTCGCTCGCGGCAGGAGTGTACGTGCTGCGTGTAATTGACGATGCGATGCAGGTGCATTCACACCGTATTGTCACGTATTAGTCGCCTAAAGTAGCCACCATCACAGCCTTAATGGTGTGCATGCGGTTCTCGGCTTCGTCAAAGACGATGCTGTTCTCGCTCTCGAACACGTCCTCGGTGACCTCGATGCCGTTCAAGCCGAACTTCTCATAAACGTCGCGGCCAGCCTTGGTCTCCAGATTGTGATACGAAGGCAGGCAGTGCATAAACTTGCACTTGGGATTGCCTGTCTTTTTCATCAGGGCTGCGTTGACCTGGTAAGGCATCAGCATATTGATGCGCTCTTTCCACACGCTGTCGGGCTCGCCCATCGACACCCAGATGTCGGTGTAGATGAAATCAAGACCCTTCACGCCCTTCTCCACATCGTCGGTGACGGTAAGCTTGGCACCGGTTTCCTTGGCGATTTCCTGGCACTTCTTGACAAGATCTTTGGCCGGCTGCAGTTTCTTGGGGGCGATGATGCGGATGTCCATACCCATCTTCACACCGCCGACCATCAGGCTGTTGCCCATATTGTAGCGGGCATCGCCGATATAAGCGAACTTCACCTGGTTGAGGGGCTTGTCGGTATGCTCCTGGATGGTGAGGAAGTCGGCCAGAATTTGGGTGGGGTGCGCTTCGGCGGTAAGACCGTTCCACACGGGGACACCGGCGTATTTGGCCAGTTCCTCGACAGTGGCCTGGTCGAAGCCACGATACTCGATGCCGTCGAACATGCGACCCAGCACGCGGGCGGTATCTTTCATGCTTTCTTTGATGCCGATCTGGCTACCGGTGGGACCGAGATAGGTCACGTGGGCACCCTGGTCTTTGGCACCAACCTCAAAAGCGCAGCGGGTGCGGGTCGAGGTCTTTTCGAAAATAAGAGCAATGTTCTTGCCTTTGAGGCGGGGTTGTTCGGTACCTGCATACTTGGCGGCCTTGAGGTCGGCAGCAAGCTTCAGGAAAAACTTAATCTCTTCCGGAGTGAAGTCCAACAACTTCAGGAAGTTTCTGTTTCTAAGGTTGAAAGCCATTACGTTATGATTTAAATGTGAATGATTCAAAAAAGCGCTGCAAAATTAGTCTTTTTTCTTTTAACTTTGCAAACATGATTATTTTAGATAACGTTGTTGTATCAGACGAATTCCTGAACGCCAAATTCTGTTGCAATTTGCCGCGTTGCAAGGGTTGGTGCTGTGTGGACGGCGATGCTGGGGCGCCTTTGGAACAGGATGAAGTCGGTCAGATTGAGGAGAATCTTGAAGCTATCAAGGAATATATGCGTCCCGAAGGACTTGAAGTCATCGAAAAGGGCGACGTGTATGACTATGACGAAAACGGCGAACTCGTTACGCCCTTGGTAAATGGCGCCGAATGTGCCTTCGTGTATTTTCATGAGAACGGCACCGCCCTTTGTGCCATTGAGAAGGCTTATCTTGAAGGCAAATGCGATTTCTGGAAACCGATTTCCTGTCACCTCTACCCTATCCGTCTCCTTGAAAAAGACGGCTTTACGCATATCCTTTACCATGAATGGAGTGTCTGTGTTCCCGCAAAGCGCAAAGGCGAAACAGAAGGCATCCCGTTGTGGAAGTTCTTGAAAGGTCCTATGGTTCGCAAGTTTGGCGAGGATTGGTATGAACGATTGGAAAAAGCTATTCATAAGCTAGGTGGATAATAAAAACCTGGCTTTTGCGTTAAATGAAATGTTTTATTGAAGCCGTCTAAATCTGATATCTTGAAACGATTTTTACTCATCATAGTGTTGCTGACCTTGGTTTTGAAAACCTTTTCCCAAGGGGAAGATGCTATAGAATCGCGTAATAGGATTCCTATTTTGGGTAAGATCGTTGCTGCCGATAGCTTGCAACCTATTCGCAATACCCACGTGATCAGTAAAATGGCGCATTGTGGCACCATTTCCAATCGTGATGGCGATTTCTTCATTCCCATCAAACCTGTCGATACACTGTGGGTCAGCTGCCTCGGCTATCGTCGTCGCTTGATCCCTGTCGATTCCACTATGGTAAGTACCGATACCATGCTCATCGTCCTTCATCCCGATACCATCACGCTTAAAGAGGTCACAGTGTTGCCGTTCTACGATTATGAGACCTTTAAACAGATGATCATCGAAATGCCTTCCAAGCCCGTTCCAAAGGAGATACAACGCCTCAACGAAGAGTTGGCCGGCATGAAGACGGGCAAAAAGCGCGATCCGTATTTCAATGTGGAAAACATGGGCTTTACCGCCAGTCCCATCCAATATTTGTATGACCAATACAATGCGAGTGCGCGACGACAAAAGAAGCTGCTCCGTAACCGTAAAATGTTCAACGATGTCCTTCGGGAGCAAGGTCGCACCGACGAACTTCTTCCCGATTCTTTGGATTATTCCATCGAATATCGTGTTTATGAAGCTGATGATATAAAATAAATATCTATATTTGCGGAATCAATTCGCAATATATGAAATTATCCTTCATCAACGCTCTTATTGGATTACTATATCCTTCTGTGTGTGCTGCTTGCGGTTCCTCCCTCTTCAAGTGGGAAAAACTGGTCTGTACCCGTTGCCGCAATCTCTTGCCCAAGACGGGTTATGAAATGAATGAAGACAATCCCTTGGCTCGGATGTTTTACGGCAAGGTGCGATTGAAAGCCGTGACGGCTTGTTTTTTCTTTTCCAAAGAGGGTAAGGTGCAGCATCTGATCCATGAACTCAAGTACAAAGGCAATGGCGACGCGGGTATCTTTCTTGGTCAAGAGTTGGGCAAATCGCTCAAGGAGGCTCCGCTGTTCCAAGGCCTCGACTATCTGATTCCCGTGCCGCTGCATCCCAAAAGGGAAAGACAACGCGGCTATAACCAGAGCCAAATGATTGCCCAGGGTATTTCCGAGGTGACGGGCATTCCAGTAGGTGACAAGTTTCTGTTTCGTTCAGTGAATACCGCCACCCAGACGCATAAAACCAAGGAGGAACGATGGCAAAATGTGAAGGACATTTTTGCGGTGAAACATCCCGAGCGGTTAGAGGGTAAGTATGTGTTGTTGGTTGACGATGTGCTTACTACAGGTGCTACCTTGGAGGCTTGTGCCTTAACTTTGTCAGCTGTTCCAGGTATCAATATAAGTTGTGCCACTGCAGCTTGTGCAGGGTAATAAAACAATTAGAGTCTCTCGATTTTCTAGTTATTCTAGGTGATCTAGTTTGTTAGAAATTTGATAATTAGTTGTTTATGGGATATAAAAAACTAGCTGAAAACATAGAATCAGTATTAAAAAAGCAGACCAATTGGAAAAATCTTTGGTTTTATCAAAAAACAGTTGTGCTTTATCAGATGACTTATTTTTTTACAAAGAAGTTTTTGCCTACGTATGGTAACAGGACAGTTGACCAGATGGTTCAGGCTGCCCGGTCAGGAAAACAGAATATTGTAGAAGGTTCGGCAGATGGAGTGACTTCAATGGAACTTGAACTAAAACTGCTCAATGTAGCTCGGGCAAGTATACAAGAATTATTGGAGGATTATGAAGATTTCATCATTAGTCATAAATTAGTAAAATGGACAAAAAGACATCCTCGTTTCAACGGCATGTTAATGTTTTGCCGTAACCATAACCTTCTTTCTGATTACGAGCCTTATTTCGATAGATGGACTAGTGAGGAAATGTGTAATATTGCCATAAGCCTGTGCCGTATGGTTGATAAGATGTTGATGACCTACCAAAAGAGAAAAGAGAACGAATTCATCAAAGAAGGTGGTATTAAGGAACGTATGACGGCAGCTCGAATTAAATACAGAAATAATCAAAACCAAGCTCTAGAGGCAGCTAATTATGAAATCGCTGTCTTGCAAAAGGAAAACTCTGAACTTCGAGAAACTATATCCAAGTTACAGTTAGAGATAAAAAACCTTAAAGAATAGCCTTTTATTCTTATTTTTGCTTCAAAAAAATAATAGATGTCTCAACCGCTACTTGAAATAAAAAACCTGAAAATCGACTTCCGCCATGATGGTGAATGGTGTGAGGTAGTCCACGGGATCGACTTTGCGGTCCATGCCGGCCGTACCCTCGGTATTGTGGGCGAGTCGGGTTCGGGCAAGTCGGTGAGCAACCTTTCGGTGATGCATCTGCTGAACGCCAAACAAAGTCGGGTGAAAGCCGATGCCATGTTGCTGGAAGGCATGGATATCAAAGATTTTAATGAGAAACAAATGGCTGGTGTTCGGGGCAAGCGCATTGCCATGATCTTCCAGGAGCCGATGACCAGCCTGAATCCTGTTTATCTTTGCGGCCACCAAGTGTCGGAAATGATTCGTCAACATGAAAAAGTGACACGCAAGGCCGCTCGCGACCGGGTGATCTCGCTGTTCCGTCAGGTGATGTTGCCGCGGCCTGAAGCGATTTACGACAGCTATCCCCATGAGCTCAGCGGCGGACAGAAACAGCGCGTCATGATCGCCATGGCCATTGCCTGCAACCCGCAAATCCTTATCGCCGACGAGCCGACTACCGCTCTCGACGTGACGGTACAGAAAGAGATCCTCAAGTTGTTGCGAAAGCTCCAACGGGAAACCGGCATGGGCATGGTCTTCATCACCCATGACCTTGGGGTGGTTTCCGAAATAGCCGACGACGTGGCGGTGATGCACAACGGCGAGATCTTGGAACAAGGCGAGGTGCGTCAAGTGCTGCAATCCCCCCAACATCCCTATACGCAAGGCCTCCTTGCCTGCCGTCCCCCGATGAAGATCCGACTCAAGAAACTTCCCATTGTAAAGGAATTTCTCGACGGACAATGGTCAGGCGGAAAAGAACAAATCCTTCGCGAATTGCAAATCACCGACGAGGAACGACAAGCGCATCTGAAACAACTCTATTCCCAGCCTCCTTTGTTGAAGGTCGAGCATCTGCAAACATGGTATCCCTTGAAAAAAGGGGTCTTCGGTAGGGTTTACGATCATGTAAAGGCTGTGGATGACATTAATCTGGAAGTTTATGAAGGTGAAACGTTGGGTTTGGTGGGTGAGTCAGGCTGTGGCAAGACAACCTTTGGGAGGAGCATCCTGCGACTGCAAGAGCCTACCGGCGGCAAGGTGTTTTTCGACGGACAAGAGGTCACCGCGCTTGATGCAGCATCATTGCGCGACTTCCGCAAACAAGCTCAAATTGTGTTTCAAGACCCCTACTCTTCCTTGAATCCTCGCCTCACCATAGGCGAGGCCATTGCCGAGCCCTTGAAAGTGCATGGCATCGAGAAAAACAGGCGTAAACGCAGGCAAATCGTTTGTGATTTGTTGGAACAGGTGGGTTTGGAAGCCGACCATTACGACCGCTATCCTCATGAGTTCTCTGGTGGCCAACGGCAACGCATTTGTATTGCCCGTGCCTTGGCGGTCAATCCTCGGCTTGTGATCTGCGACGAATCGGTTTCTGCCTTGGACGTTTCGGTTCAGGCTCAGGTGCTCAACTTGCTAAACCGACTTAAGGAAGAGCGTCATCTGACCTATATCTTCATCTCGCACGACCTCAGCGTGGTGCGCTTCATGAGCGACCGTGTGCTGGTGATGTACAACGGCCAGCCTGTTGAATACAACGATGCCGATGAGCTGTTCGACAACCCACAGAATGCGTACACGAAAAAGCTGATAGCGGCCTTACCTGGTCAATTCTGATTTCTGACTTCTTTCTTCTGCCTTCTGGAACCTACTGGTGATATCCTTCACGCGGCCATCGGCCAAGCGCTTGATCATGCGTTGGTTGGTGGTGAGGGAATTCAAGGGACCGAATTTTTCATCGTATCTTCCGGTCTTGATATAATCGAATGTCTCGGCATGAAAAGCTTCGGGCAGCTCATTCTTGCCTGAATACCAAGCGGTCTTCATATCCTTGTACTTGTTCTTCACATGCATGGCAAGGTTGGCCACGTCGTATGGCTCAGCGTCGCCGCCCATGAAACAGACGCAAGTGATACCCGACCTGTATTTGTCAACCAACTCATCCAAAGCTTCCTTGTCGAGCGTATATCCAACATCTTGCCAAAGGTACTTGCTATGGCATCCCACGCACTGATTGGGACAGTTGGAGATGTTGATCGCTAAGGTTACTTCGTCGGGGACTTCTTGAAAAACAATATCAAAATTGGCATATTTTAGCATCGGTCAATCTCTTTTTTGCTGTAATACCTTCTGTGTGCCTCTTCTTGTCGTGCTTCAGAGAAATTGCTGATGCGTTTCAGGTAGCCAATAATGCGGGTTAGGTAATCTATGTTGTGACTATGGCACTTGGGACATTCTTTGAGATAGCGTTTGTCGATATGTCCGCAGTCGTTACAGATGGTATTCGGGATGTTAAAAGTAAAATAGTTGCAGCCTTCGCGTGCGGCTACGCGGAGGAGCTGCCTGTACTGCTCCTTGCTGAGGTGTTCCTCTAAGTTGCAGTGCAGGGCCGATCCTCCGGTGAGATGCTTGATGTATTTCTCGCCATGCAGGCGGAACTTGTCAAGCACATTGGTGTTGGGGTCCTCCACGATGTAGAAGTAACTGTTGTAGCAGTCGCGGTGCACTTCGTAGCCGTCTTCCTTATCCCACTTGGCATGTTTCACGCCGACATTCTCGGCAGGAATCATCTCACAGTTGAACATCAGCTCTTTCGAACGGTACTTCTTGTTGTACTTCTCGATGAGGCCGAGCACATCCTGCACGAACTTCTCGTAGTCGGGATTGTCGTTGATCGGAATTTTGAGGAATTCGGCTGCTTCCACCAAACCGTTCACGCCAATGGTCAAATATTGGCGTGAAAGGTTGATGTAACCCGCGTCGAACAATGGCAACATGCCTTTTGATTGCAACTCCTTCAGGTTCTCGTTGTAACAGATCTGTACTTTGTGGCAGAGATCGACGATCTCCTCAAGGAAGGTGAGATAATGCATGTTGTTGCGCACGGCATACTGGATGCAGCGGTTCAGGTTGATGGTGAGCACGCTCTTGGAACCTGTGGAAACGCCACCGGCACCGAGGGTGTAGCTGAAACCATTGTCCTGGATCTCGTTGCGCAGACGGCAGCACGACGACAGGGAGTCGGCGTTGTCGCTGAGATAGGTGAAGAAGGAATGACCTTCGGCATACATCTCGGCGGTGAAATCGCCCCATTCCTGGTCGATGACATCGCCGTCCTTCGAGAGCAACGCCATCGTCTCCACAGGGAAGGTCAGCACGCTCTTCAGGCGTTCGGCATTGAACCACTTCATGAAACGTTTTTGTAGCCAGCTCAACGACTCCCAGTCGGGCTGTGACCCGTCGGGGAAATAAAAGTTGCCAAACAGCGACTCGAAATAGTAACGGTCGTAGTAGGCAATGTTCCAGAACACCGATTGGTAGTTTCTGGCACCGGCCGGTTGGTTGAGCGAATACACGATCTGCTGGAAGCAGTCGGTGATGACCTTGTCGATGGTGCGTGGCTTGATCGAGTGATCGACGATCTCGTCGGCGCGCTTGTAGTAATCCTTGCCGTAGTCCTTGCCGATGAAGTAGTTCATGTACATCAGGAACTCAGGCGTGGCGCAAGCTCCGGAGAGCTGCGAGGAAACCATGAACACCATATTGATAAAACCACCGCAGAACGAGCGGAGCTTGGTGGGCGCCGTCGAGTTACCGCCGATGGAGGCGGTTCCCTCGTTCAACCATGGGTACATGGTGATGGAGGCGCAGTAGTTGGCCAGGGAAGTTTCATCGTTTTTGTAGATGAAATGGTTGTTGAGCAAATGCATGTAACGGTCAGCCAGCTCCTTGCCATATACTTCCTTGATACGGTCGGTAAGCATACGTCGGTTGATGCGGATGAAGCTCGACTTCGGCAACTCACCCATCAATGTGGCGATGTTTTTCTTCTCCACATTGGCGTTGGCATCGAACTTGGAGCCTGTAGCGGCGTTCGAAGCGTTGACGTAGTTGCTCAAAAACTCAATCTTTTCGCGCACCTCACGGTCTTCCGTGTGTTTCTGCCGATAGAGGATGTAATTCTTGGCCACGGTGTAGTACTGTTCCGCCATCAAAGCGGTCTCCACCTGGTTTTGAATTTCCTCCACGGTGATGCCGTTGGTGATCCTCACCCGACTCAAGATCGCGTTGAGGTCTTCATCCGTGGCATAAAACCCGGAAGCTAAAAAAGCCTTGCTGATTGCGTTTTTGATTTTCTCAACAGAAAAAGGTTCTTCCTGACCATCCCTTTTTTTGATGTATAAACCTCCGTTGCTCATATAATGTGCTCGTTTACAGGTAGTTGTAAAAATAAGTATCTCGTGATTTCCCGTTGGGACCTTGTTTTGCAAAGGTAAAGCAAAAACCTTTTAGGCTTTGAAAATAATGTTCGATTTATATATCAACAAAAATATCAACAACCTAATCGTTTGATTTCATTATCTTTGCACTTTCGATTTTAAAAAATGAAATAAAAAACGGCTTTTTTTAGGAAAAACAACATGAAAAAAAAGAAAAAACTTGAAAATAAATTAACAGTCTTTACAAATGCGATTCTGAGCATCTTCGGAGAGAACCCTTTCAAGCCGATGAACTACAAGCAAATTTGTAAGCTTCTCGGCATCCGTGACGCGGCCGGAAAGGATGTCGTCTATCATATCTTAATAGATCTTTTCGAGGAAGGAAAGCTCATGGAGGAACGACCGTACCGCTATGTGCTCAACCCTGTCTATCTGGAAGAATTCGGTCCTAAGAAGCAATATGTGGAAGGAACCGTCGATATGAAATCGACGGGCAAGGCCTACGTGATTCTTGACGACGAATCGGGAGAAGATGTGTTCATTGCTTCCAACAATACGGGTCAGGCCTTGCATGGCGATCGTGTAAAGGTGGCCATGTTTCCGAAACGCAAGAACAAAAAGCCGGAAGGCGAAATCGTGGAAGTGCTGGAACGCAAGCATACCGACTTCGTTGGCGTGCTCCATATCTCGCACGGCTATGTGTTTGTAGTGCCCGACATGGAGTCGATCCCAGTGGACATCTTCGTTCCCAAGGGTGAACTCAATGGTGCCAAAAACGGTCAGAAGGTGGTGGTGCATCTGGTGGATTGGCCAGAGAACTCGGGCAACCCCTTCGGTGAGATCGTCCGCGTGCTCGGCAACCCCGGTGAAAACGATGTGGAAATGCAATCCATCCTGTTGGCACACGACTATCCGTTGGACTTCCCGAAGGAAGTGGAAAAGGAAGCGGCAGCCATTCCTTCCAGAATACAGAAGTCGGAAGTCAGAAACCGGAAGGATTTCAGGGATGTGTTCACCATCACGATCGACCCACAGGATGCCAAGGACTTCGACGATGCCATCTCCTTGCAGCCGTTGCCCAACGGCCATTGGGAGGTAGGCGTACACATCGCCGACGTGTCGCATTATGTGAAGCCAGGCTCGGCCATCGACGAGGAGGCTTACAACCGCGGCACCTCAGTCTATTTAGTGGACCGCACCATCCCCATGTTGCCCGAAAAGCTTTGCAACAATGTATGTTCCTTGCGTCCCAACGAGGAGAAACTGACATTCTCGGTGGTTTTTGAGATGGACGACAATGCCAATGTGCTGCAACATTGGATTGGTAAGACCATCATCAAATCATGCCGTCGCTATGCCTACGAGGAAGTCCAAGCCATGATCGAAGGTGGTGAGGGCGACTATAAGGAACAAATCATGACCTTTAACCGATTGGCCACCAAACTACGTGAGAAACGCATGGCCCAAGGCAGCTTGAACTTCCATTCCGAAGAGGTGAAGTTTATCTTGGATGAGCACGGCAAACCCATCGACACCTACATCCGGGTGCAGAACGAATCCCATGAATTGATAGAAGACTTCATGTTGCTGGCCAATCGTACCGTGGCAGAAACTTTCGGCAAGCCCGACAGCAAATGGCATAACAGTACGTTTGTGTATCGTGTGCACGACGAGCCGAATCCCGAAAAACTGAACAACTTCCTGCGTTTGATCTCGCGCTTGGGCTATACCATGGACATCAGTACACGCTCGAAACTGGTGAAGTCGTACAACAAGCTGTTTGAGGATGTGGAAGGCAAGGGTGAGAAAAACCTGGTGGAAACCGTGGCCATCCGTACCATGGCCAAGGCGGTTTACAGCACTGAAAACATCGGGCACTATGGCTTGGCCTTCGACTATTACACCCACTTCACCTCCCCCATCCGCCGTTATCCCGACCTGATGGTGCATAGATTAATAGAGAGGTACCTATTGCAAAACCAGGGTTCGGTTGATAAGAAGGAATACGAAGAGTATTGCGTCCATACCAGTGAAATGGAGAAACAGGCAGAGGAGATGGAACGCCAGAGCGTGAAGTACAAACAAGCGGAATACCTGATGGACAAGATCGGACAGGTGTTCGACGGCTTGATCTCTGGCGTGAGCAAATGGGGCCTGTATGTGGAACTCAAGGACAATAAATGCGAGGGCTTGGTGCGTTACGACGACATGCCGGGCGACTACTACTACCTCGACGAGGACAACTTCCGCGTCATAGGCCAGGAATCGGGACGCGTTTTACGACTTGGCGACGAGGTGAAGGTATTGATCAAATCCGTCAACCTGCTGAAACGCCAAATGGACTTCGAGCTGATTCTCGAAGGGACCAAGAAGCAAAGGAAAAAGCGTTGTTAGGCGGTTGGATACTGGTCCTCAAAGTCTTTCCAGTTGACAGCCAGGTTTTTTGTGGCATAACGGCTGACCTTGCGGTTGGCTCTCTTCTCCGTCCAAAAGACGCTGTGGTTGCCTTTGCCCATGGCACTGTAAAGGCTTGGGATGCCAATGACGAACAAATAGAGCCATCCGAAAAGCCGACTGTCGAAAGAATGGCCGAATTCGTGTAACAGCAAAGGCTCCTGTTTGGCGTAGGCTTCAAAGTTGCCTTGTATTGTCTCCCACAGGTTGATGTTTAGGTAGTTTCCTAAGCTGATGCCGTTTTCGTGTCGGCTGTTTTCCTTGATCACAAAGGTATCGCCACCGAGCCATGCGATAGTCGTCACTCCTCCAAAGGCGTTGCGGAATTGTGAGTAGGCATGTCCGATAAGGGTTTGTGGCATCTCCCAAGTGTGGCGAAGCAGTCCCTGGAGAACACCTTTTATCCAGCTGTGTTCATCATAAACCAAGTTGCCCAAGAGCAGTTTCGCGCTTTGTTTCATTCCCTTCCATCCTTGGTTGAACACCCCTAGGAAAAACCCCAATACGCCGATACCGACTTGGCCCAGTCCATAAACGGTCAAGATGCCGTGCAAGACCTTGCCCACGTATGGAATCCTTGGCGTGATGAGCCACAAGGCACACCACAGCACCACGACGGTCAAGCCTTGTGTGACTTGTTTCCATGCTGTTGCTGTTCTTTTCGGGGGATTCATTGGGTAGGGTTTTTAAGGTTTTTTTGATAAAACGTTGTTGTATTGTCAAATATTGTTATCTTTGCAGCCGCAAAACAAGCCACTTTAGCTCAGTTGGTAGAGCAACGCATTCGTAATGCGTAGGTCGTTGGTTCGAGTCCGACATGTGGCTCACGGCACGAAACCCCGAGTCATCGGGGTTTTTTATTTTTTGATGTATGAGATAAAGTCGAGGTCGAATGAAAGGCTCACAAAAGGTTTGGCCTTCCACACCTTCGAGATTTGGTCGGTAAGCGAAAAGCCCGCCGGAAGTTCATCCCCTTCTTGATAGGCCCCCGTCAGCATCTCGTATTCACAAACGTTGAAACCAGCCGAAAGGTGGAAGAAGTCGAGGAACTTGAACGAAGGTCCCACGTAAAAGTTCTTGAACAGGTTGCTCCCGCCGAAGCCCACATACAGACCCAGGCTATACGAGAAATCTTGGTCGAATTTCTTGATTTCAATGATTTTTTTACCGATGGAGTCGGTCTCAACCAGCTTGGTTTTACGGGTCAGGTCCCAAAGCATTACGTAGGCCCCTGCGGTGTAGTCGAACTCCACCTCTCCCCCATTTTTATTGACGATTCTATAGAATGTCCGTTGCGTTCCGTCCTGCTCGACAATCTTATCGGGTGCGAGCGACCAGTTGGGCGTTCTGAAGGTCTTCATGGCGATGCCTTGTATGGCGCTGACTTTTTTCTTCTTCGAAGTGGCAGCGCTGATTTTAGCTTCTGCATCCTTGGCGCGTTGTTGGGTGTATTTCAGCTCTTCATTGGAACGGATGATGGTTTTCTCGGCTTCAATGAGGCTATTGCGAAGTGAGTCGCTCAAATGCTGGTATCGCTCTTTTTCGTCGAGGAGTTTTTCGTTGGTTTCGCGTAGGTCGCGCATCATTTCAACTTTGTAGAATGACTCTTTCTCCTCGTAAAACTGTTGCTTCTCTTGAAGCCGTTCCACCTGTTGCTCGAGTTTTTTTACCTGTCCCTCTAGGTCCTGGTTCACCAGGGTCAAACTGTCGATGCTTTTCAGGCAAAGGGTATCGGGTTGTTGGGCGAGGCTTAGCGAGGCTATCATCAAGAGAAATGCCAGTGCAATATATTGGTTCAGCTTTTTCATACTCAACAATAACTCGAAATTTGTCTGTTTAGTCTATGATTGAAAAAAAAGCAGGGCTGTCACATTGTGGCAGCCCTGCAGGTGAGGTACCTGGCGGATTCGAACCGCCGTCCCCGGTTTTGCAGACCGATCCCTAACCGCTCGGGCAAGGTACCATTTGCGGCTGCAAAGATACATAAATATACCTTATCCGCAACAAATCTTTAAAAAAATAATCCCCTTCCAGCCAATTTGATGCAGTTCCAGGCCACTATTGCGACAACCAACAACCCATTGTAGGTGTAGAACCAAGCGAAGTCCTTTTTTCGGAAATGAGTCATGGCAAACGCCGCCATAATCAACAAACAGGGCATCACGGGAAGATGGTACCGCTCACTGTTGAAGGCGAAGGAGAAGACAATGCATAACGCATAGACGATGGCATACGACCCGATCAAGCTGAAGTTTCTCCATTTCTTTTCCCTGAACGCCACCACGATGCACCACAAGGCAAAGAAAGCCAAGTAATTCTTGACGAAATAGGTGCCGTTCATCATTTTTTGGTTCTCATTGGCCACTTCCACCATGCTGGTCAAAGGCAGGGTGAACAATCCCGGCACCATGTATTTCCCATCGGCATACTCGGTATACTTCAAGCCCTCCTGTTCCCATATCACCGTCATGGCATTGGCAGTTTTAACATTGACCCTTGCCATGAAGTACATCTCCCTCCCTATCGGGGTGAAACAAAGACCCACGACGATTCCTGCTATGACGCACAAGGTGATGATCTTGGCTTTTTTGCTGATGGTGGAGGCGTCGCCGAAGAGGACAAACAGAAAGAAACAAAACAACAGGATCATGCCAACAATGGTTCTGAAACCGAAAGTCAAGACAGTCAACAAAAGCAGAAAGACGATGTTCCAAAACGTATAGCGTTTGCTGCGAACCAAATAGTCCATCCTTTCCAAGGCCAGCGTGGCCAAAAAGATAAGCTCCGTTTCTTTCAGGTAAGTTCCTGTATAATGAATGAATTGGGGAAGGAATACGGCTATGACGGCTGCCAGTCGGCCGGTTTTTTCACCCAAACTTCTTGATGCGAGCTTATAGATGGCCACACACATATAGGCGCTCATGAGTGCTTTCAGCAACCTGGGACCCAAGATGTTGTTGTCGAAACAAGTATATAGCGAAGTCAGGTACAATACATAGCCTTGGTCTGAAAAGCCTATGGTATTGGCATTCAGCCATCGGAAGATGATCCCAAACTCTCCTTCTCGAGCCAATTTAGCCAAGGCTATGGCCCATTGGTGGTATCTCATGCTGTCGGCGGCACCATACTCCATGGCAACCCCCGTCTGATAATAATAATAAAAAATGATGGCTCCGACATAGACCATACGAATGCCCAAGGCGGTCAAAAACACTTTTCTTGTGAATTTCTTTACATCGTCGTGGCGCCATTGTTTATGGAAAAACCAGGTGGTTAAAAAGAAAAAACACACTGTTCCGATGCCCCACGCCATCCATAAAGGTTTCAGCGCATAGGGCCTGAGCCAAACACTAACGATAATGAGCGACAGCAGATAAACGCCAACGCCTATCCACTGAAAATGTCTATGGAGTTTATCAGGCATTAGTCTTTAACTTGAATCAACGGTCCAGTAGGCTTCTTGACTACCTTCTTCGGATTGATCTTGATTTCACTTTTTCTGTTTATTGAAACATTCACCGTGTTGATCTTCTCAAACTGGTGGGGACGGTATTCGTTAAGGAATACAAATCTGTCTTGATTCAACTCGTAAATGGTAGCGTGATAATCCTCTGTGATGGTATCGTCAGCAAGTTGGAAACTGATGTAAAGACTGTCGCCGTTGGGATAGTAGATGTAATTGTAAGGGTAATAAATGGTGTCGTAATTGTGAGTCCGGATTTCATACCCAGTACCGTCGTTCAAGAAATAAAAGAACCAATTCACATATTGCGGTTCGGCATAAAACAACCACGACCTATACGATTCTTCGATGTACTGATCGTGAAAATCGGTGTTCCATCGTTCATATAATCTTGTAAACCAAACTTTTCTAATGACTTTGTTGATTTCAACATTGCCTTGGACGATAGATAGTTTTTTGACGGTCCTACCATTGTCGGAAATCACTTTCAACATGCTGCTTCGGTCGAAATGGTTTTCGTTTGGGCTTACGTTTATCGCAATGATCGTGTCGTTGCTTCCTTGGGTCTGGCTTATGGAATACCAGTCTTGTGATGGATCCGTCTCAATGGTCCAATCACAATCTGCCGTGATTTTAAAAAAGTCGTAGCCTCCCATTGAAGAAAATGTGACGGAATCTTTCGAAAGCTCGATGTGTTGTCGTTTGCCGCAGGAGGTCGCTCCAATTATTACGGCAAGAATCAGCGTGGTGATCCAAATGATATTCTTTTTCATGCGTTTCGGTTCCTTAGAGTTTTGCTGCAAAAATACATTAATTAATAGAAATCAGCTATCTTTGCAACCTGATATTTTTTGACCATGTCGGCGGAACATGTTTTGATTGAGAAAACCGAGCGTTTCGTTAGGAAGTATTATATCAATCGTCTTATCCAAGGTGTTTTGATTGGCGCTGCCTTATGGATTGTGTTTTACCTGCTGGTGAACACTTTGGAGTTTTTTTCATGGTTCTCCTCCAAAGTGCGGTTTGCCTTGTTTCTCCTGCTATTGTTGGGAAGTGCTGTCGTTATTGTAGCTTATTTCTTTGTTCCATTGGTCAATTTGATTCGCTTCCGCAAGAAGATGTCGCTTGAGCAGGCTGCCTTGTTGATCGGGAAATTTTTCCCTGATGTTCAGGACAAGCTGCTGAATACCTTTCAGTTGTCAAACGCTGCCGTCAACGGCTCAAATGACGAGTTATTGCTGGCCACCATTGAGCAACGCACCGCGCAACTGAGTCCGGTTCGGTTTACCGATGCCGTTGACTTAAAAGGCAACTTGCGTTATCTCTACCTTTTTTTGGTCCTGTTGTTTGTGTTGCTCGCCTTGATGCTTTTTTTGCCCAAGTACGCCATTCAGCCTACGCAACGCATCATCAATTACGAACAGGAATTCGAAAAGCCTTTGCCTTTTAAGGTTGAACTTTCCCAAGAAGCTATTGAAACGGTGCAGGGTGCCGACGTGTCTTTTTCAATCCATGTGGAAGGGACTCATATCCCGGATGTGTTCTATGTGAAAAGTTCATTGGGACAGCAGGCCTTTAAGAAAAACTCTTTGAACGAATACGAATACACTTTCAAGAACCTGTATCACGACCTTTCGTTTCAAGTCTTGGGTGGTGACTATGTCAGCAAACCGATTTCAATCACGGTTCACCCCACCCCTGCCCTACTCTCCTATCGTTGCCAAGTGCTTTATCCGGCCTATATCCACCGCATGGCCGAAACCTTTGAGGGTAAAACCAGGCTCATGGTTCCCCAAGGATCGAAACTTCAATTTGCATTCTTTGTCCGCGATTGCGATAGCGTGTCCATCGTCCAAGACTCCCTGTCACGGTCCCTGATTGTTGATGACGACAAGGCTTCCTTGACCATGACGGCAGCGTCCACCATGGGTTTCGATCTGATGTGCCAAAACCGTTGGTCCAATCGGTTCGATCCTTTGCGATTCACAGTCGATGTGATTCCCGATGCTTATCCTGACATCCGTGTAGAATCGTTCGAGGAAGATTTCTCTTCCATTGTCTATTATTCCGGCCTCCTCGCTGATGATTATGGTTTCACCAAATTGGTTTGTCATTGTGAGATCAAACAGCCTGTCGAGCGTCATGTCATGCTACCCATTGCCTTTGACAAAACCTCGTTGAGGACCTCGTTTTTCTATCATTTCAATATGGACAGCCTGGGTGTGCTACCTGGCCAGAACATGGAGGTTTACTTTGAGGTTTGGGATAATGACGGTTTTCATGGACCTAAGTCGAAGCGTTCGGAGACGTTCAGCTATTACAAGCCATCTTTGGCCGCTTTGGATTCTGTTGCCGACCAAAAGGAAAACGATATCTTGGAACGCATGTCCAACAAATCCGATGAAGCTTCCAAGCTAAAAGACGATATCGAAAAAATGCTTCAAGAGCTGGCTTCAAAAAAGGAATTGGATTGGTCGGACAAAGAGAAAATGAAGGAATTGCTTCAGAAACAGTCGGAAATCGAAGAAGAATGGAACAAACTACAGGAAGAACAGAAGCAATTGAACGATTTCATGCAAGACCACGACTTGGCCAACGAGGAATTACTGGAAAAACAAGAAAAGATTAATGAGTTGTTTGATGAATTGATTCCTGAGGAGCTGAAGAAACTCATGGAAGAAATAGAGCGCATGCTTGATGAAATGCCACGCGACCGCATGCAACAGTTGCTTCAAGAGATGAAAAAGGACAACCAGAAAATGCAGGATTTGTTGGATCGTAACCTTTCATTGCTGGAGCAGCTCAAGATGGAAAAGGAATTGAATGAGCTTCTGGATCAATTGAACAAGTTGGGTGAGGATTTGAAGAACAAAGAAGAATCCCTTTCTGCGGAGGAAGCCAAGAAAGAGTTTGAGGAAATGATGCAAACCCTCGATAGCTTGCAGAAAAAGAACGAAACCCTGAAAGATCCCTTCAATATCCAAAAGGACGAAGAATTGGAGCAACAAATCGAACAAGACTTGGAAGAGGCCTCTGACTTGGAAAACGAAGAAAACAATAGCGAACAAGACGGTAGCGATTCTCAGCAAAAGAAACAGGATGCCGGTAATAAGATGCAAAAAATGGCCAATTCCATGATGATGCAAATGCAGATGGGTGGCCAGGAGCAACTTGCCGAGGATTCCCATCTGGTACGTATCCTGCTGGAGAATGTTATCCGCGCTTCCCACCAGCAAGAAGCTCTGATGAATGAGCTTGGCAAGATGCGCACCGACGATCCTTCGTTGAGCGACAAGATCGTCCTGCAAAAGGAGCTGTCCTCTAATTTCGCCATGGTCAAAGACTCCCTGAAGGCAATGGCCTTGCGCCAACCGACCATCCAAAACTTTGTTTTCGACGAAATAGCCGTCATCGACCTTCAAACCGAAAATGCGTTGAAATATATGAATGACCTGCATGTATCATCTGCAGTGGGCAACCAACAATTGGCTTTGCGCTCCATGAACAACCTTGCCTTGATGCTTGCCGAATCATTGAAAGAAATGGAAAGCATGATGATGGGTTCGGGTAGTTCGATGAGTAAAAGCAAGCCTAAATCCGGCCAGCAAAACCAGAGCATGCAAAACATGAAGCAACTTCAAGAACAGTTGGGCGAACAACTCAAGAAATTGCAGCAGCAGATGCAACAAAGCGGTCCTCAAGGCATGCCTTCCTCGCAAGCGGAGGAGCTGGCGCGCATGGCGGCTGAGCAGGAGATGATTCGTCAGGGCATGCAGCAGATGTTGAATGAGATGAAGAAAAACGGTCAGTTGGGCGACGATGGCTTAACCCAGATCATCAAGGATATGGAGAAGCTTGAGGAGGACTTGGTGAACAAGCGTGTGACGAACAAGACCATTGAACGAAACAGGGAAATCCTTTCTCGGATGCTTGAATCGGAGAAGGCGCAGCAAAAGCGCGACCAAGACGAAAAACGCAAATCGAATGAATTTAAGGGTTCAAAGTTTGACCGTTCGGTTGAAGAGCTGTTTTATCAACAACAAATGAAGAAGAATCGGGAATTCCTAAAAAAGAACCCTATTCAATACAATCCTTACTACAAATCGAAGATTAATGACTATTATCTAAAGAAAAACAAGCTTTAATATGATTCAATTTCATACAATCGACGTGATGATGCCTCTGCTGGACACAACGAAAGTGCGCCAGTGGATCGCCGATGTCATTACCGCCGCTGGATATCAAGTAGGGGAGCTGCACTATTATTTTTGCAGTGACGAGACCTTGTTGGGCATTAATCGTGAGCGTTTGGGCCATGACTTTTACACCGACATTGTCACTTTTCCGTTGGACGATTGCAATGAATACATTTCAAGTGAGTTTTGTATCAGTTTGGATCGTATTGCGGAGAATTGTCTTAACTTTGGGCGTTCGTTTGAGAGCGAGTTGCTTCGTGTGATGATCCATGGTGTACTGCACTTGACGGGTTTCGATGATTTGACCGAGGAAGATCAAAAAGCCATGCGCACCAAAGAGGAGGAATGCTTGAATCAATTTTATAAGTAATTGAATTACAAATAGTTGATATTTTTGTTTCACATGAAACATGCATGATAAGATGTTGTTCGAGAAATATGATATCATTGTCGTTGGTGCCGGTCATGCTGGTTGCGAGGCTGCTGCTGCGGGTGCCAATTTAGGCAACAAGGTCTTGTTGGTGACCATGGACCTGAGGCTGTTTGCCTCCATGTCGTGTAACCCTGCCATGGGTGGTATCGCCAAGGGTCAGATTGTGCGCGAGATTGATGCCATGGGTGGCTATTCGGGTTTGGTTTCTGACAAGACCATGATCCAATTCCGCATGTTGAATCGTTCGAAAGGACCGGCCATGTGGAGTCCGCGTTGCCAAAGCGACAAGATGATGTTTTCCGCCGAATGGCGTTCGCAATTGGAAAAGGTTCCCAATTTGGATTTCTGGCAAGATGTAGTGGACGGCTTGTTGTTTGACGGTGACAAGGTTTGCGGTGTGCACACCTTTATGGGAGGCGAGGTCTATTCCAAAACCGTCATCCTTACCAATGGCACGTTTCTCAATGGCTTGATTCATATTGGCGAGATGCATTTCTCTGGCGGTCGGATGGGTGAACAGGCGAGCCATGGCATCTCTGAACAACTTAAGGAACGTGGCTTTGAGGTGAAGCGTCTTAAGACAGGTACTCCTGTTCGAATCGATGGGCGCACCATTGACTTTTCCAAACTTGTTGAACAGCCTGGTGACGATGAGGTGACTGGTTTTTCCTATCTTCAGCATGAGCCCATTGCCAAACAGCGTAGTTGTTATATTGCTCGTACTTCAACCAAGGTTCATGATATCTTAAGAAAAGGATTCCAATATTCGCCCATGTTTGCAGGCCGAATTCAAGGTGTTGGTCCTCGTTATTGTCCGAGTATTGAGGACAAGATCGAGCGCTTTTCCGACAAGGATTCACATCAATTGTTTGTTGAGCCGGAAGGGTGGACTACCCAGGAATACTATTTGAATGGCTTTAGTTCATCTTTGCCCGACTATATCCAGTATGAAGCGCTTCGAGCTATCGAAGGATTCGAAAACGCCAAGATCTTCAGGCCTGGCTATGCCATCGAATATGATTATTTCCCACCGGTTCAACTCCATCACAGCTTGGAAACCCGTGCCGTTCATGGCTTGTTTTTTGCAGGTCAAGTCAATGGCACCACGGGTTATGAGGAAGCCGCTTGTCAAGGTTTGATGGCGGGCATCAACGCTCATCGTTTGATTCACGACGAAGAGCCCTTAGTACTTTCGCGTTCTGAAGCTTACATTGGCGTGCTCATTGACGATCTGATTACCAAAGGCGTGGATGAGCCATATAGAATGTTCACCAGTAGGGCGGAGTATCGTATTCTTTTACGACAAGACAATGCCGATGCAAGACTTACCGAGCGTTCCTATCAATTGGGTCTGGCTACGGAAGCGCGTTACCAGCAGTATTTGGAGAAGAAGCATGTAGTTGATGGCATGATCGAGTTCTTGAATGCCACCAACATTACCCCCGATGAGGTCAACGGTTTCTTGGAATCGCATGGCACTTCACCCATAGCTCAACGGGCTCGTTTGGGATATATCCTGTTGCGTCCACAGTTGAATTTATTCGATATGGTGTCGCAACTGGACGTTCTCTCCTCCAAATACGATCTCACTGACCACTTTGTTCGTGAATGCATCCAGGAAGCTGAAATCTTAATTAAATATGACGGTTATATCAACAAGGAATATGATTTGGCAGAGAAGCTTAACCGTTTGGATTATGTTAAGCTACCGGTTGATTTCGATTACCATTCTCTGACTTCCTTGTCGTATGAAGCCCGTGAAAAGCTGAATCGCTACAAGCCTGAAACTTTAGGTCAAGCCAGTAGAATCAGTGGCATATCTCCGTCGGATATTTCTGTATTAGCCATATTTTTAGGAAGATAACGAATTGTTTCACGTGAAATCCAATGCTATGAATACTTGTCCTTGGTGCGGAAATCAAACGGATCACCTTTATGTTGAAGTGAAAGATTATTTCTTGTCGCAAGAAGAATTTAAACTTTATCAATGTGATCAATGTGGTTTGCTTTTCACAGTTCCTCGTCCTGGTCCCGATGTCATTGGCAAATATTATCAGTCGGATGAATACTATAGCCATCAGGAAAACAAGAAAGGATTGATTCCTCGGATTTATGAAGCGGTGAAATCGGTGAATTTGAAACACAAGGTTTCCCTGGCAATCGATGGTTTACCCAAAGGTCGTTTATTGGACATTGGCTGTGGCGTTGGGGATTTCCTTGTGCATGTTCAACAAAAGGGCTGGGAAGTTGCTGGTATTGAGCCTTCTGATGATGCTAAGTCCATAACTCAAAACCGTCTTGGATTCCTTCCTTTGGATCCTTCTGAGTCAACTTCCTTTGCTGATCGTTCGTTTGATGTCATAACGATGTGGCATGTCTTGGAGCATATAGATGATTTGAAAACTCAGCTATCCGAATTGAAACAACTGTTGAAGCCGGGTGGCCGTCTCATAATCGCTCTTCCAAATTACAAATCGTTTGATTGTCAACATTATAAAGACAAATGGGCTGCATGGGACGTACCTCGTCACTTGAATCATTTCAGTCCTGAAGTAATTTGTTCGATTATCTCTTCAATTGGTATGGATTTTGTTGACACTCAAAAGCTTAAATGGGATGCATACTATATTTCCTTTATGAGCGAGCGTTATCTTCACCATTCGCTTCCTTTGCTCCGTGGTGCCCTGTTGGGTTTAATATCCAATTGTAAGGCACTTCGTTCTGGTATGTATTCGAGTTTGGTGTATCGATTTAATAACCTAATTGATGAGTAAAAATACAAAACAAAAACGCGCGTTTCTCTTGATCCTTGGAGTTTTATTTCTTCTCCTTGGACTCGTTCTCTTGTTACATTTGTTTTCGTTTAATGATACTTCGCATAAGCTATTTGCCAAACGGGTTCAAAACGCAGTGCTTCGTCAAGAGGCTTCTTTGCTTCAATCCAAGGCAGATATGTTGCAGGTTTTTGAGCAAGGTGGTACTATATCGTCCTCTTCTTTCGATAAAGCTTTGAATAAACCCTATGGGGTCTATGTTTTTAATAACGATTCCCTTTTGTTTTGGAATAACAACTTGGTTGAACCCAAGTTGCTTCGAAAAAGAGTAGGCGTTGTCGAAGACACCATCTTAAATCTTGGGTCTGGCGATTTCCTGGTAACCTCTTTCAAACATTCTTCTTATTCGTGCTATTTGTTTTCTTTATTGAATACTACCTATTCCATTGAAAACAAGTACTTTGTCAATCGTTTTCAACCCATCTTCGGGAATCATAGAATTGACTTCCATGCTACCCCATCCGACGGAGCCTACCCTATATATTCGCACTCGGGGAAACTGTTGTCTTACCTCTCCATGGATTTTCCTCAGACGTGGAAATCACAGAACCTATCACTTTTTGTTATCTGTATCTTGTTGATGGTTCTTTGTCTGTTTCTGTTTATCTGTCGTATCATTACCAATCGACACAAGGAAAAACCTAAAGTAAAATCCCGTTATAAAATATGGGTTCCAATTGTTGTCTATCTGATTGTCACCGTACTTGTTCTGGTAGCATTTAGGATTCTTTTCCGGTATTTTTTCCAACATGGTTTCTTCATTCCTTCCGACATGCATTTGGATTATTGCTTTGTTGCCTTCTTCTTGAGCATGTTGGCCTTGGTGGCGTTGTTGATGTGGCTTCAAGGTTTGTTTACGCCATGGCTTCATGGAAGGTATAAGGTGTTGACGATGTTGGCCCAGTTCATGCTGTGGAGTGTGTTGCTAACCTTGCTCTATGATTGGGAATCCGAGCGTTTTGAGAACTGGCAGATTAAAGAATTGGCCAAGGAACTATCCGATGAACGCGATCCGGAATTTGAGCAATCTTATTACAAATTCTTGTCAGTGGCTGAGCAAGACACCACCTTCTTCACGACCGTGTTGTCTGAAGACATTATGGATGAAGTTGCCGAGGATTATATGCGAATCTTTTTGTTCGACTCGGTGATGAACCAATACGAGGTTGCTCTTACGCTTTGTACTCCTGGACTTGAATTGGAAATACAGCCGGAAGATTTGGTTACGGATTGCAAGAGTTATTTCTATGACAAAATTGAAAGAAACAAAGGTATTGAACTTGAAGAAGGCTTGAGTTTTTTGGATTACAACTCGTTGGATCCAAGTTATCTGTCTATGATCAGTGTCATTCAATACGACACGGTGTTGCCAGAACGCCTGTTGTATCTTGAGTTTGCAAAGCCCATCGCTCCCCAGGGCTTTGGTTCGCCCAAGCTGCTTCAAAGCAGCCAAAACAAGCTACCCTTGAATTATTCCGTGGCTTGCTATAGCGACAGCCTGTTGATTTACAAGTATGGATCCTACGTCTATCCAAATTATCTTTCCGGTTACAAGCACTATATCAACGATTTCAGTTATGGTAAGAAGTTAAAGCATTACACTTATCAGGCCGATGATTCCAAAGTGTTGGCCATTACCACCGCTCGCAAGGATTGGATGAACATTACGGCGCCTTTCGGAATCTTTTTCTTCTTCTTGCTGTTGTTGTTCTTGTTGGTATATTTTGTGGGGGTGGGCGACATCAACCTCTCGATTTGGAATACGCTTAGCTACAAGTTCCAAATGCTGATGCTGGTCGCTTTGGGGGTGTCGTTTCTAGTGGTCGGTCCCGTATCGGTGCTGTATTTGCGCAGTCAATACTCCCAAAAAGTTGCCGATTATCATTTTGAGCGAACCCGTACCTTGATGTTGGACATCACTAGCGAAGTGGACTTCTCCTTCCTGAAGCAGCCGGGATTCAAGTATGAACTGGATCACATCCTCGGGCGTTACGCCGAGACCTTCTTTACTGATATCAACATTTATGGTCTTAATGGCAAGCTTTTGGCTACCACCAGTCCTGAAGTGACAGAACTTCGTTTACAATCTTCGTTGATGAATGCGGATGCTTTTCATGACATGCATGATGAAAAGGCCCTGTATTACATTCATGAAGAAAAGCTGGGGAATGCCGATTACCAGTCGGCCTATATGGCTATCCAAGATGGCACAGGCAAGACGCTGGCCTATCTGAACACGCCCTATTTTGCTGGCAAGTCGGATCTTCGAACCGAGATTTTCATTTATGTCTTGACCTACATCAACATCATCCTGTTGATATTCTTCCTGTTCTTGCCCATCGTGTTGATAGTGGCTGGCAGTGTAACCCTTCCTTTGATCCGACTCCAGGAGAAGATGCGAAAAGTTGACATCACTAAACATAACGAGAAGTTGGAATGGAAAAGCAAGGATGAGATTGGCGACTTGATCGACCAATACAACGAATTGGTGGAACAGCTGGAACAAAGCGCCGCCGAATTGCGTCGCACCACAGCCGAATCGGCCTGGAGAGGTGTGGCCCGTCAGGTGGCCCACGAGATCAAGAACTCGCTCACGCCCATGCGTCTCAGCGTTCAGATGTTGCAGCGCAACATCGAAAACGGCAACGCCACGCCGGAACAGATGCAACGCACCCATGCCACCTTGATTGAGCAAATCGACGCCCTGTCGGATATCGCCTCGTCGTTCTCACAATATGCCAAACTGCCTGAAAACAACCCACAACCGTTGGATCTGACTAAGCTGGTGGGCAATACGGTGACGCTATACGACATTTTCGACAACATTACTTTCCATTATGAGGTAGATCCAAACAAGGACTATATCTTCAACGGTGACAAGACCAACCTGAACCGTGCCGTGGGCAACATCATCAAGAACGCCACTCAAGCCATCGGCACAAAACCCGACGGAAGAATCGACGTTACCCTGGCATCCAATGACACTTCGTTCGTGATTTCCGTCAAAGACAACGGGAAAGGCATCAAGGAAGAGGACAAGAAAATGATTTTTGTGCCCAACTTTACCACCAAAACCGGAGGCTCGGGCATTGGACTGTCGTTGACACACAACATCGTTCAGGCTGCAGGAGGATCCATTACCTTTGAGAGCCAGGAAGGGAAGGGGACAGAATTTGTTATCGAGTTGCCCAAATAATATATTTATTAAATTTGCGTTTCTGAATTCAAATACGGAATATGGCTGAAAACAGATTAGGTTCTTTGGCAAAGCAGACCGCAATTTATGGGTTGAGCAGCATCATTGGCAGGTTTTTGAATTACTTGTTGGTGCCGCTTTATACTTATAAGATTGCCGCTGAATCGGGAGGGTACGGCATCGTAACCAACCTTTACGGTTACACAGCCCTTTTCTTGGTCATCTTGACCTTTGGCATGGAAACCACTTTCTTCCGCTTCTCCAACAAGGAGGGGGTCAACCCCGACAAGGCTTTCTCCACCTCTGGACTGGCCGTTGGGTTTGTGGCCTTGGTATTCATAGCACTGGTGAGCATCTTCCTAAAACCCATCGCCGGCGCCTTGGACTATGCTGCCCATCCCGAGTTTGTGGAAATCATGGCCATCATCGTGGCCTTGGATGCTTTTCAGGCCATTCTGTTTGCCCGCCTACGCTATGAAAACCGTCCCATCAAGTTTGCCGCGTTGAAGCTGTTGTTCATCATCATGAACATCGGCCTCAACTTGTTCATTTTTCTCGTTGCGCCAGAATGGAAAGAGAGCCATCCCGCTTTGATGGGCTGGTATGATAACAGCTATCAGGTGGGTTACATCTTCATTGTCAATCTAATATGCACCGGCTTGATCACACTGGGCTTCATCCCGGAAATCAAGAAGTTGCGTCACGGCCTTGACCGTACCCTGCTGAAACAGATGTTGAACTACACTTGGCCATTGTTGTTGTTGGGCTTGGCCGGCATCCTCAACCAGGTGGCCGACAAGATTTGCTATCGCTTTATCGTCCCAGGCAAAGAAGGAGAAGTGCAACTCGGCATCTATGGCGCTTGTGTGAAGATCGCGATGATCATGGCGATGATTACACAGGCTTTCCGCTATGCCTACGAGCCGTTTGTGTTTGGCGGAAAGCGCGATACTGCCGATCGTGAGACCCAAGCCAAGGTGATGAAATACTTCATCATCTTTACATTGTTGGCTTTCCTTGCCGTGGTGATGTACATGCCGATTTTGAAACACATCATCAAGAGCGACTATTGGGAAGGCTTAAGGGTGGTGCCTATCGTGATGATGGCCGAGATTTTCATGGGCATTTATTTCAACCTCTCGTTCTGGTACAAGCTCATCGACCAAACCTGGTGGGGTGCCATTTTCAGCGCCATCGGCTGTGCCGTGCTGCTTGCCATCAACTTTATCTTCGTTCCCAAATATGGTTATATGGCTTGCGCCTGGGGTGGCTTTGCGGGCTATGGCACTTGCATGGTACTGTCGTATTTCGTAGGCCAAAAGAAAGCCCCGATACCCTATAACCTGAAATCCGCCTTCCTCTATTTCGCCCTTGCCATGGTTTTGTTCTTTGCACAGCAATACATCCCTGTCGAAAGCACAGCCTGGACCTTGGTTATCAACACTGGTTTGTTGTTGGTCTTCTTCGCTTTCATCTGCTGGATGGAAAAGGACTTGGTGAAAGGCGTAATGGGTTTTGTAAAGAGTAAAATATTGAAAAAGAAATAATTATGATAGTAAAAATCGTCAACCAATCCAATAATCCCCTGCCTGCTTACGAGACCGTGAACTCTGCCGGCATGGATCTCCGTGCCTATTTGCCAGAAGGTCCCATCACCCTTGAGCCGATGCACCGTGCCTTGGTGCCTACGGGTCTGTATATGGAGATTCCCGAAGGCTACGAAGGGCAGGTGCGTCCCCGCAGCGGTTTGGCCATCAAGAGTGGCATCAGCGTGCTCAACAGCCCCGGTACGGTGGATGCCGACTACCGCGGCCAGGTCTGCGTTATATTGATCAACCTTTCCGACAAACCGTTTGTCATCAATAGCGGCGACCGCATTGCACAGATGGTCTTTGCCAAGTGCGAGCAGGCTGAAACGGTTCAAGTGGAAACTTTGTCGGAAACAGAACGTGGTGCAGGAGGGTTTGGACACACGGGAAAAAGCTGAGAACTGAAAGCTGAACACTGAAAATGAAGCATTTTTTAATCATATTGTTGTTGGTTCTATCCATTGAGGGATTCTCACAAGTGGATAAACGGAAAAACGCCACCTATTTCTCCAAAGGCATCGAATGCAAATACAAGGAGGATGTTCAAGGCGCCATCAAGAATTTCGAAGACGCCTTGAAATTCATGCCCGACGATGCCGCCAGCATGTTTGAGTTGAGCGAACAATATGTTAAGGCGGGTAGGATGGAGGATGGCTTTGCCATGATCAAAAGAGCGGCAGAGCTGGATCCCGACAACAAATGGTACCAAATTCGTTTGGGGCTGTTCTACCGCAACATGGAACAGTTCGACGATTTCATCAAGGTTTATGAACCGCTGATTGAAAAATATCCCGACAATATCGATCTCTTGACCGAGTTGATTGATGTTTGCCTGATGACGGAAAACTATGACAAAGCCATAGAAAAGCTCAACCTGTTGGAACAGCAGGCTGGAGCCAATTCCTTGGTCAGCGAGCAGCGCATCGAGATCTATAAGCATCAAGGTAAGACCAAAGAGGCCATCGCCGAACTGCAGCATTTGATCGATGACAATCCCGACAACACCCGTTACTACCACATGTTGGCCAAGGTGTATATGGAAAACAAGAAGGAAAAAGAAGCCGTAAAACTATACGAACAGATCAAGGCCCTCGACCCCAACGATCCCTACATCAACATTTCCTTGCTGGAGTATTATGAGAAAAAAGGCGACCTCGACAAAGCCTTCAATGAGCTGCTTGCCGCAATCAACAACAAGAATCTTGACTTCAACACCAAAGCCAACATCTACGACTATTGGTTCAATAAGTTCCAAGAATCGAAAAACATCGATCAACAGGCGCTTGAAGCGGGTAAGGCTTTCGTGGCGGCTTATCCCGATAACAAGATGGGATACCTGGTGTTGGCTTCCTATTACATGAACAGGGAAGAATACAAACCCTGCCGCGACTTTGCTTTGAAAGCCTTGCAATATGAGCCCACCAACTTTGCTGCTTGGCAGTATCTGGTACTATGCGATGGTCCTATGAAAGAGATGGACTCGTTGCGAAAACACTCCGTCCAAGCCCTGCAGTTCTATCCTACGCAACCCGTGTTCTATTGGTTTGCAGGGGTGGCTTCAGCTTTCGACAAACAGGACGAAGAAGCCATCGGTTATTTTGAAAAGGGTCGTAAGTTTGTGACCGATAGGAAGTTGTTGGCTGATTTCGACAGTTATCTCGGTGATCTTTACCATGCTGTTGGCGAGGCGGAAAAATCGTTCGATGCCTACGACCGTGTGTTGAACTTCGACCCTGACAATGCCCTGGTGCTGAACAACTATGCCTATTACCTTTCTTTGAGGTTGGAGCGTTTGGAGCAAGCCAAGGAAATGGCGCGTCATGCCGTAGAACTGGAACCCGACAATGCCATTTATCTTGATACATACGCTTGGGTGCTGTATCAAAAAGGAGAGTACGAAGCCGCCGAAACCCAAATGGAAAAGTCCATCAAGCTGTTGAAGAGTCCCGATAAGACCTATTTTCAACATTATGCCGACATCCTCACGAAGGTGAATAAGCTTGACAAAGCTGAAGAATATCGCAATAAAGCAAAAACAGTTGAGTAACAGAGTTTCCATAGGAATGATGTTGATGGCAACAATGCTATTGTTGCTCGCCGCGTCGTGCTCTTCTCGAAAAAAGTTGGTTTCGCCCATGGCACATGCCGCCAATTATGAGTGGATGAGCGCCAAGATAAACGGAGAGTTGACAGTTGAGAGCGGAGAGTTTCCTTTTTCTGGAACGCTTAGGATGCGTCGCGACAGTACTATTTGGATCTCGGCATCCGCTATGATGGGCATCGAAAGCATCCGCACACGGATCACCCAAGATTCCATCATCGTCGTCAACCGGGTGGAGCAAAGCTATCTTGCCGAGCCGTTTTCTGAGGTAGCAGAGACGATAAGTACTCCGTCTCTACAGGAATTGCAGGCCATGCTGCTGGGTGACGGCACCAGCGACCATGTGGAGATGCAATTCGGTCCATACAAGGCAAAAATCCGTTATGCCGACATCCATTGGGATGAACCGACCACTTTCCCCATCAAAATCAACCAAAAGTATGAAAGGATGAAGCTGAAGCCATGAGACGCTATTTGAAAACCATAATGATCATGATGCTGACGCTTCTCTTTGTCGGGGCAGGCTACGCGCAGCGTACCAAGGCATCGCTGGAAAAGGAGATAAAATCCCTTCAGAAGGAGATAGAGACCGCCAACAAGCTGTTGAAGGAGACTTCCAAAAACAAGGAAGTGACCTTGAATCAGGTGAATTTGTTGGACAAAAAGATCCAAAACCGCCAGAAACTCATCAATGCTTGCAATGAACAAATCAGATTGCTTGATCAATCCATTAATCAAGGGGAGAGCAACATAAAGAAGTTGAACGGAGAGCTTGGCAAGCTGCGTGGGGAGTATTCCAAGATGGTGGAGTTTGCCTATAAAAACAGAAGCCATTACGACCAGTTGGAATTCCTGTTTGCTTCGGAGGACTTCAACCAGGCTTTCCAAAGGATGCGCTACATACAGCAGTTCACTGATGCTCGGAAAACCAAGATGGATCAGATTTCAAGTGCTCAGAAAAAAGTGAGCGAAGAAGTGGAAAATAACCGAAAGGCAAGAGAAGAACAGGCCGCTTTGCTGGCTGAAGAAAAAGCCCAACAAAATGCTTTGGTGAAAGAGAAAGAAGAACTGAACACCCAGGTTAAGCAGCTGAAGAAACAAGAGGGAAAGATCCAGCAAAGCATTAAGGACAAACAAGCTCAAGCCAAGAAGTTCCAAAAGGAAATCGACAAGATTATTGCTGAAGAAATCAAGAAAGCAAATGAACGAGCCGCCAAAGAGGCCAAAAATGCCAAAAACACCAAGAAAAGCACCAGCACCAAGCCCGACAAAATGGCTCTAACACCTTCGGAAAAAGCGCTGGCAACAAGTTTTTCGGCCAACAAGGGCAAGCTTCCCTGGCCAGTGGAACGCGGTGTGATTTCGAGTTCCTACGGCAAGCACACCTCATCCGTTTCGAGCAAGGTCACGGTGACCAACAACGGCATAGATATTGCAACGGCCGAAAATGCCAAGGCCCGTTGCGTGTTTGAAGGTGTGGTGGTGAGCGTGGTCAAGCCATCGGCTTCCAACATCGGCGTCATCATCCGTCATGGCGACTATTTCACCGTATATTCCCAGCTGGATGCGGTGTTTGTGAACCGTGGCGACAAGGTGAAGACCAAACAGGAGATAGGCAAGATCCATACCGACCGTTCGGAAGGCAAGACGGAATTGCATTTCGAGCTTCGGCAAGGAACAGATTGTTTGAATCCATCGATTTGGCTTGCAAAATGATTAGGTAAACAATGAGAATTGAAAGGTGAAAGGTAAAAGAATCATAGTATCTCTTTTGGTATTGGTTATCGCATTGCTTTTAGCGAGCTGCAGCAGCCATCAGCATTTCGGCCAACGCAAGGCACCGAAAAACTGTAATTGCTCCAAATTCTAAAACCCATTCAGACTTATGGTCACGGTGGGGATGAGCAGCAAAGCCCCAACCACAATCAGCACCAAGATAAACTTCCAGATGAAACGCACCCATTTTTCCCATGGGATGCGCGCTACGCCCAAGGTGGCGATGAGCACACCTGAGGTGGGGGTGATCATGTTGGTAAAGCCGTCGCCAAACTGGAATGCCATCACCGTTGTTTGACGCGAGATGCCAATCAAATCGCTGAAAGGTGCCATGATAGGCATGGTGATAGCCGCCTTGGCCGAACCCGACGGAATCACAATGTTGATCAAGGTTTGGATGCCGTACATGATCTCGGTGGAGGCAATGGTTCCGAGGTTGTTCATCGACTTCGACAAACCATAAAGGATGGTGTCGATGACGCCTCCATCCTGTAGCACAATGACGATGCCTGCCGCCAAACCTACGATGACGGCAGCTGACATAATATCCCCCATGCCTTCAATGAACAGCTTGGCAATGTCGCTCGCGCTTTTGCCGATGGCAAAGCCGCTGCAGATGCCCATAAAGAGGAACAAAGTGGCAATTTCCATGATATACCAGCCATAACCCAACACGCCGACAATCAAGTAAAACACTGTGCCAAAAAGCATGGTCAAGATAAAATAAGCCACGGACTTGCGCAAGGCAAAGAACCCGATGATTAGGAACAAACCCGCACCAATGGGCAAAAGGGGTAGGGTAGAAGTGCTGTTGCCGACCTTCAAGGTGGTCATGGGGAAACGAATGGCACAGTAGACCAGCAGGATCACAATAAAGCCATAAACAAACCAAGAGGGTTTAGCGTTTAGAGTTGAGGGTTTAGCGTCAGTGGAAAGTTGAGCGTTGTCAGTTTTGCGCCAGTAGGCGTCGTCATCGTACATGATGGAACTCTTGGGATTCTTCTTAACCTTATTGGCATAAATCAGCACGAAAATGATCCCGATGATGGTAAGAATGATCCAACACACAGTACGGTAACCAATGCCTGAAAACAGCGGAATATCGGCAATACCCTGGGCAATGCCGATGGTGAAGGGGTTGAGCATGGCTCCTGAGAAGCCGATGTGTGCCGCCACATAGACCATGCATACACCCACGATGGAGTCGTAACCCATAGAGATTGCCAAAGGAATGACAATCAAGGTGAAAGCTATGGTCTCTTCGCTCATTCCGAACACCGATCCAAATAGGCTGAACAAGATCATCACCATGGTAATGATGATGTTGTTGACCCCAATTTTACGAATCCACCTTTTGCGCTCCAGCCTTTGCGTAAAGCGTAGAAAAGCCATGATGCCCGTGTCGATGGCCCGGCTCTTGCTCAGGATCCAGAAAGCGCCGCCGACAATCAGGATAAATACAATGATGCCGCTTTGCTTTTCAAAGCCTTTGAACAATGCCGAGAATACCTGCCAAGTCTGGGGCTCTGCATGGAATTCCTGGGCGTAAGGTTGTGGCAACTGGTCCTGATAGTAAAATGTCATCACAGACTCACCGCCCACCTGCTCCTGAATGTATTTTCCAGGCTTGATGAACCATGTCATCATGGCAGCCAACAGGATGCAGCAAAAAACGATGACGAAAGTATGCGGAACCTTACGCTTTTTCATGGGCTGAATTTGATTTGCAATATTACGAAAAATGACATACATTTGCACGCTTATTATGTGGAATCAGTCAAAATAACGCAATAAAATGAAAATCAAACACTTAACTTACATTATGGCCGTGGCTTTGGTAGCCGTTGCCTGTACCAACAAACCTAAAGAAGTAGTGGAAGAACAACCTCAACCCAAGCTGATCGACAAGTATGCCGAATACACGCTGACAACCGACATCAGCCATTTGAGCGAAAATGAAAAGGAAATGTTGCCTCTGCTTTTCGAAGCGGCCGACATTATGGAAGACCTTTTCTGGAAAGAAAACTATGGCGACAAAGAGGAACTGATGGCCAAGATTGGTGATCCCGACTTGCAAAAGTTCGCTTGCATCACTTACGGTCCCTGGGATGGCCTCGACGGCAACAAGCCCTTTGTGGAAGGCGTTGGTGAAAAACCTGCAGGTGCCCAGTTCTATCCCCAGGACATGACTGAGGAGGAATGGAACGCTTTCGACGATCCTGACAAGACCAGCCAATACACCATGATTGTCCGCGATGAAAACGGCAATCTGAAATGTGTGTGGTACCACGACTATTTTGCAGAACAGATCAAGAAGGCAGCTTCCTTGCTCGACGATGCCTCCGAGTTGGCCGGTGATGAGGAGTTTGCTACCTATCTGGCCCTTCGCGCCAAGGCGCTCCGCACCGACGACTATTTTGAAAGCGACATGCGTTGGATGGATGTCCGCAACAACAACATCGACATGGTGATTGGTCCCATTGAAAACTACACCGATGCCCGTTACGGCATCAAGGCTTCTCATGAGGCTTTCATCCTGATCAAGGACCAGGAGTGGACGAAGCAGCTGGCCCGTTACGCCCAGTTTGTTCCAGAGCTCCAGAAGCAGCTTCCTGTGCCGGATGAGTACAAGAAGGAAGTGCCAGGATCGGATGTGGATCTTGCCGCCTACGACGCTGTATATTATGCCGGCGACTGCAACGCCAACAGCAAGACCATTGCCATCAATCTTCCGAACGACGAGCGTGTGCAGCTCGAAAGAGGCACCCGCAAGCTTCAGCTGAAAAACGCCATGCAGGCCAAGTTTGAAAACATCCTCGTCCCGATCGCCAAGACCCTCATGACGCCCGAATCGATGGAGCACATCAAGTTTGATGCCTTCTTCGCTAATGTGATGTTCCACGAGACTGCCCACGGCATGGGCATCAAGAACACCATCACAGGAAAAGGTTCTGTCCACAGCGCCCTTGGTAACACCTACAATGCCATCGAAGAAGCCAAAGCCGATGTGCTGGGTCTGTTCCTTGTGACCAAACTGGCCGAGATGGGTGAATACACCAATACCGAGATGGTTGACAACTATGTCACCTTCCTTGCTGGCATCTTCCGTTCGGTGCGTTTCGGTGCAGCCAGTGCCCACGGCAAAGCCAACATGCTTGAATTCAATTATATGCAAAAAGAAGGCGCTTTCACTCGTGATGAGAATGGCCTTTATGCCATCGACTTCGACAAGATGAAGGCTGCTGTGGAAAAACTCGCCGGCGACATTCTGATCTGCCAGGGTAATGGTGACTATGAAGCCGCCAAAGCTTGGCTGGGCGAGATGAGCGTGATCCATCCCGAACTGCAGGCCGACCTCGACCGCGTCAACAAAGCCGGTGTCCCGACGGACATTTACTACAACATGGGACCGGATGTTTTGTTAAAGTGAAAGGTGAAAGATGAAAGTTAATCAATCAAATCAATTATAACTAAATGAAAAAATTACTCGTATTTGCTCTCGCCGTCCTGGCTATGGTTGGCAGAGTGCGTGCCGACGAAGGCATGTGGCTTCCGATGTTTGTGGAGCGTTTGAACTATGTGGATATGCAGAAAATGGGTCTTCAGCTGACTCCTGAAGAGCTTTACAGCATCAATCACAACAGTCTGAAGGACGCTATCGTGGGTCTTGGCAGCGAAGCCAAGCCTCGTGGTTTCTTCTGCACCGGTGAAATCGTCTCCGAGAAGGGACTGCTTTTCACCAACCACCACTGCGGCTATAGCGCCATCCAAAAGCTCAGCTCTGTGGAACACGACTACCTGAAAGACGGTTTCTGGGCCAAGGACTACAGCGAAGAACTGCCCGCTCCCGAGATGACCGCTTCTTTCCTGATTCGCATGGAAGACGTGACCAAGGATGTCCTCGGCGTTGTGACCGATGATATGGACTGGGATGCCCGTAACAAGGCCATCAATGGCAAAATCAAGGAGTTGGAGACCGCTGCTTCAGAGGAAGGCAAGTACAATCCTGTCATCAAAGGCTTCTTCGAAGGCAATGAGTATTATATGTTTGTGTATCAAGTATATACCGACGTGCGTCTGGTTGGTGTGGCCAACTCTTCCATCGGCAAGTTTGGTGGCGACACCGACAACTGGATGTGGCCCCGTCACACGGGTGACTTCTCCATCTTCCGTGTGTATGCCGACAAGGACGGCAATCCCGCCGATTACTCCAAGGACAATGTGCCGTTGGTTCCCAAGCATCACCTCCCCATCAGCCTCGATGGCGTGAAGCAAGACGACTTCACCATGATTTGGGGCTTCCCGGGCAGCACCGAACGTTACATGTCGAGCTATGGCATCGATTACAATGTGGACACTTTCTATCCCATAATCATTGACATCTTCGGCAAGGAGCTTGAAGTGATGGATGAGTTCATGCAGAAGGACGATGCCATCAACCTGATGTATGCCGACAACCATGCTGGTTTGGCCAATACTTGGAAGAACTTCATCGGCCAGTGCACCATGCTTCGCAAGAACAAGGTCAGCGAAGCCAAAGTCACCCTTGAGAACCGCTTCAAGCAATGGGTTGGCGAAAGTGCTGCTCGCAAGGCTGAATATGGCGATGTCCTCCCGAATCTGAAGAAGTCTTACGAAGACCTCAGTGATGTTGCCAAATACATCTTCTATCCCAATTTTGTTGCCCAAGCGGGTCCTTCGGGTCTTGCCACGGCTTTCATGGGTTACTACATGGCTGCCCAGAGCAAGGACAAGGAAATGGAAGCCGCAGCACTCATGGAGCTTCAAGGTATGGATGTTGACGGCATGTTTGCCGAGACGAATCCTCAAGTGGAGCATAAGATGTATGCCGAGATGCTGAAGACTTACAAAAACGCTTTCAAGGCTGAAGAACTCCCCGAGATCTATACTGTCATCGACAAGAAATTCAAAGGCGACATCGACGCTTTTGCAGATTACGTCTATGATAAATCCATCTTTGCCACGCCTGAAAGCATCAAGGCTTTCATTGCCAAGCCAAGTGTCAAGAAGATGGAAAAGGACTATGCCTTCCAGGTAAGTCAGCAGATGACGGGTGTCCTCAGACAACATGGTCTTGATTATCGCAATACCATGAATGACATCCGTAAGAACGACCATCTTTTCGTGAAGGGTTTGCGTGAATATTACGCTGCCACCCAACCTGAAAAGAGCCTCTATCCCGATGCCAACTCCACCATGCGTATGAGCTATGGCTCGGTGAAGGACTACATGCCCGCCGACGCTGTTCACTACGACTATGTGTGCACCGCCAACGGCATCATTGAGAAGTATGTGCCTGGCGATTATGAGTTCGACGCTCCAAAACGTTTGATTGAGCTCATTGAGAAGAAAGACTTTGGTCCGTATGCCGACGAGAACGGCGACCTTATCGTATGCTTCCTCTCCACCAACGACATCACCGGCGGTAATTCAGGCAGCCCCATCATGAATGGCAAGGGCGAGTTGATTGGTCTTGCTTTCGACGGCAACTGGGAAGCCATGAGTGGCGACGTCAACTTCGAACCTCGCCTGCAACGCACCATCAATGTGGATGCCCGTTACGTGCTTTTCATCATCGACAAGTACGCCGGTGCCACCAACCTCATCAACGAGCTTGACATCCGCAAGAGCGAGCCGCAACCCATCAGGGAAGTGGAAGAAACTGAAAATTGAAAACTAAAAGGTGAAAGGTAAACGGTTACTGATATGGTCTCTATTGCTGGCACCGCTTTTTGCATTGTCGCAACCTGCCGAGAAGGCCTGTTTCTCGGTGCCGGGAGGCTTTTATGAGGAATCGCCCACATTGGAGATCTTCCCCTTTTATCAGCAACACCATATTCGTTTCACCACCAATGGCAATCGTCCAACAGCACAGTCACGGCTTTACACCGGTCCGCTGCTGTTGGACGAAAGCCTTTATTCCAGGTCTGACATCTATACCATCCAGGTTGCTCCAGACGGACAGATGTTCTATCCCGATAGCATCCAGCATTGCATCGTGATCCGTGCTGCCGTGTTTGACGAAAACGACGATTGCATCAGTGAAGTAGCCACCAACAGCTACTTTATCCACGCCTTGGGTTGTAATACCCATGGTCTTCCAGTGATGTCGTTGTGTTCCGACTCCGTTGGACTCTTCAACTATTACACAGGAATCATGGTGCCTGGTGGCTATCAAAGTCCTAACCTTCCCGATTGGACGGGCAACTATTTCTGCAAGGGGATGGATTGGGAACGTGCCTGTAACGTTGAGTTTTATGAAGCCGACAATACCGGCATCAACCAAATTGCCGGACTGCGTACCCATGGGGGCGCTTCAAGGCGTTTCCAGCAAAAAGGTTTCAAGATCTATGCCAGGGAAATCTATGGGAAAAAGCGTTTTGAACATGTCTTTTTTCAAGAAAACCTCCCCATTGAAAGTTACAAGCATTTGAGCATCAAGCCGTTCAGATGCAGTAACTGGATGACTACCGGCATACAGGACCATTTGGCACAACAAGTTGCCAGATCCCTTCATATCGACTGCTTGGCTTCCAGGCAGATGGTGCTTTTCCTGAACGGAGAATACTGGGGCATCTATGCCTTGGAGGAAACGCCCGATGAGCGTTATCTGGAAGACCATTTTGGTATCGATGTGGAGGAAAGCAACATCATCAAGCAATGGATTTTTCTGGAAAACGGCGATGATACCCAATGGAACGACTTGTTCAATTGGGTGATGGATGCCGATATGTCGCTCGAGGAGAACTATCGTTTGTTGAGCGAAAAGATCGACATGGATAATTTCATCGATTATCAGGTTTTCGAACTTTATTCCTCCAATGTCGACTGGCCGAAAAACAATGTCCGTTGTTGGCAACGCGGCGATGGTCCATGGCGTTGGATGTTCTATGACGGCGACGGCTGTTTCTTCCGTGATTGGGATGTGTTTTCCAGTGCTACGGACACCAGCACCTTCGTTAACGGGAACAACCCTTCCTTTTTTCAGGCTACCCTGTTTTTTAGGAAGCTTCTCAACAATAGTGAGTTCAAATATCGTTTTAGAAACCGATTCATTCAACTGATGTCCGACCCGTTGCGATACGAACAGATTACACCACGTTTCAACGCTTTGTGTTCTCTTGTCGAAGCGGAAGTGCCCAATCAAAGCAATCGTTTTGGTTTTCCCTCCAGCGTATCAAAATGGGAGGAAGACGTGGACCATGTGGATGCGCATCTTCGTTCGTTGAATCAAGTGATGCGCCAAAGGCTCGAGCATTTCTTGCCTTCGTCGGACGTTCCCGACTCTTCTTTGTCATTTGCCTGTTATCCCAATCCATTCATTGATCATGTAACACTCTGTGTAAATTCTACCGAATCCAAGCATAGTGAAGTGCGGGTATTCAACATGTTGGGTCAGGAAGTCTATGCTCAAGCCGTTGTTTTGAATGCGGGTACCAACACGATCAGGTTGGATGTTTCGCTTCCATCAGGCTTTTATGTCCTGAAAATGGATAACTTTGTCACCAAAATCGTCCGCCAATGAAAAAGCGCTTCCCTTTGTTCCTGCTGTCTGTCCTGCTGCTGGCAATAGTTGTTTTTTTCATCCGCCAACGCATGACCTGCCATTTCCGTCCGATGACCAATTTTGGCATCGGTCGCACGGTTAGTCTGGATATGGACTTGGAAAACGCCGTGACCGATGGCATCTATATCCCATCTGCCAAACAGACCAAGGAAGGGGAGGGTGTTTTCGGATTTCGTTTCATTGCCCCTAAAAAAGGCTTCTATTACAAGATCTATTACCAGAACGAGAGTTATAAGTTTCCCGATACCAGTGCGCTGGCAGCGGAGAATTTCTATGGTAGCTGGGAAGATGTAAACATCGGCTTCAAGCCCATTGAAAACAGGATCGTCAGGGACGAGCTTCGCATTGTGGGTAACCCGAGGGACGAAAGGCTTTATTACGGGAATGCCGCGACTGAAAACCACAACATAAAATCCCAGATCAACACGGTGGTCCAAAACATCGGTAACGACAAGCAATGGTACAATTCCATTGTTGAGAAGGCGGTGAACAATCACATCAGTGTTGACGACCAAACGCTCATTGATGCAGCATGGATGAATGGAATCGATCTAAGCAAAGCGGACAACCAGCGTTGGAAACGCAATCCCCGAGCAGGGAAATACGGCTTTATGCTGGTGGTCTGTGACGAGGAAGGCTTGGCTGAGATTCCCGATTATGTCCAATTCATTGGACAAGCCAATGAACATGGTGTCTTTGTGAATCCTTTCGGTTGGTATGAAACCCATCCGTCCAAGCACATCAAGACTTATACCTCGGGTAAGATGCTGAAGACCCGTGCGGTGCTCAAGGCACCTCTGTTCGAACAGTTTTTCAGCCATGTGAGCCGTCAATTCACGTTGCGCAACATCCCGGTTATCAAGGATGTGGTGGGCGATGATCCTTATACCCGTGAGGAATACGAAGCCAATAAAACCCGTTTCGACTCAACGGAGCTGATGATGGATTATCCTGTAGTTAGCGAAACGCCCGGCGCTACGGTGAAAGCCAGTCCCGACGGAGAATACATCACGCTGATCAATCCGGCCAGCACCGAAGGCAACCTGCGCAAGGAATCCACGGGCATCATCTCAAAACTGGGCTTCACATACGGAAAGTTCAGAGGCAAGATCAAGTTCCCCGTCATGCTCAACGATGAGAATCTATGGAACGGCTTGACATACGCTTTCTGGCTCATTTATGCCGATGGAGGAGCTTGGAACAATCGCCGGCCATGTTTTAAAGACGGCGGCTACATCCCCAAGTGGGACGACTCTGAGAACCCGCAACGCACGCCATACCATCCTTATTCGGAGATTGACATCGAGATCGTGAAGGCCTCAAAACACTGGCCTTGGAGTTATTATCAATGGTTCCGTGGCGACAGGGAGAACTGCGAGGAAGACGCCACCTTGAACAACGATGTGATGTATTGCTGCACCAACTGGGACCTGGCTTCCACTGAACCTCCGATGTTCAAAGGAGGGCTTGATACCATTGATTACGACAAAAAACGCCGGTTCGAGACCATGCGATGGTACCCCAACTACAAGGCATTGACTACCCGTACCCCGATGCCGAACAGCGATTTCAAGGAGCCATGGTACTTTTATGAGATCGAATGGCGTCCCGATGCGATCATCTGGCGTCTTGGCCCCGATCCTGACCACATGGAAGTGATGGGCTATATGGATAGCCAGCACACCAGCATTCCCAACAACCAGATGAAGTGTATTGTCACCCAGGAGTACCATTACTCCGAATGGTGGCCGCCTGTCGTCTGGGAACAGGGATTGATTCCTTATAACAAAACCGATATTGAAGGCCGCGTCTATGAAGTTGTCATTGAATAGTTATACGAAACGCGATACCGACATCATCAAAGGCTTTGCCATCCTGTGCATCGTCTTTCACAACTATTTTCATTGGCTGGCACCTTCGCCAGGGGAAAACGAGTTCGACTTTTCTCCCTCCAGGGTCCATAACTTCTTTGATTTGTTGGGCCAGCAGCCTGGCGAGTTCGTCAACATCCTTTTCAGTTATTTCGGGCACTATGGCGTGCAGCTTTTTGTAATGGTCTCCGGTTTGGGCCTGACGCTCTCCATGTTGCGTCGTGAGCAGGGGTGGGGCGAGTTTGTGATCAACCGACTCAAGAAACTCTATCCCCTCTTGATTACTGGAGTGGTGGTTTGTTTGTTGGGCTGCCTCGTGATGAACGGAAGGTTGTTTAACCAAGGGGAGTGGCGTGAGATAGGATATAAGTTCTTGTTCATTCACACCCTGATTCCCAATTCTGGGCTGAGCATCAACGGTCCTTGGTGGTTTTTTGGATTGATTTTCCAGTTGTACTTGTTGTTTCCGCTGCTGTTCCGCTGTATCAAGAAATGGCGTTGGAAAGCGTTTTTGGTAGTGTTGGCGGTCTCATACGGCTTGATATTTCTATTCCGCGAATACCTCAACCTTCATCACGGTACCATCCTTATGCAAAACGCCCCTGGCCATCTGCCCGAGTTCTGTTTCGGCATGATGCTGGCTTTCAACAAGGACGAGCGAATCCATTGGCTGTGGTTGTTGTTGGCCTTGGTGTTGTTTGTTTGGGGTAACTTCGCCCCGGGATTCTATCCATTCACTTTCCTGTCGCTTTGTGTCATTACCGTGTTTGTCACCCAGGCCTGGAAAGCAAAAAACGGAAAATGGAAAAAAGTTTTCCGTTATCCACTTTCCGTTCTCCACTATTTCGGCGGTATCTCCATGATGCTGTTCATCGTTCATGGCTATTTCAGGGTTCCCGTGCTGAAATGGGCCAATACGATGACAAGTGCCTGGGGACATCTGGCCTCAGGCTTGCTATTCTTCTTGCTGGTTTGGGGTATCGCCTTGGCGGCAAAGCCGTTGTACACCTTCTTAGTTTCCTTGTTGGATCGGATCCATCTTCGCGAAAATCGCTTGACCCGTATAATCAGTAACGTTTGCGCCGTTACCTTGGGGTTGTTTTTTGCCTTTGTTTTCGGTTATTTCATTTACCAGAACCTCAACAAGTTTGACGAACCTTTGGTTTTTACGGGTGAATCCAATACAGAAGGAACCATTCAAACCGACATGGTTTACGCCACTTTTGTCAATGTTCCGTTGGAACAGCGCTATTCTGCCCTTTCCGTCAAAGGTTCCGTTGATGTATGCAGTTTGGATCCCACGGCTCCTTTGCCTCAGCTGGTGCTGTCTATACCCAATGTCTTTTGGAAGTCGATTGAATTGCCTGCAAGTTGTCACACAACAGACATGAATACCTTCGAGTTCAACGAGCAGATCCTTTGTCCTTTCAATAAAAGCATGAAAGGAAAGAAACTAAGTATCTATTTTTGGAACAACCAACAAGGCAATGCCCGTTTTGAGAATGCCAAGGTGGATATATTGTACTAAATACTTTGATCATGGAAAACAATAGGGACAAAAAGCAAACAGGTGGAATTCAGGGTTTCCTGAACTTCCTGTTCTGGATGTTGGTGTTCGGTTTCGCGGTCAGGGTGTTTGAGGCCGTGGTGTTGGGCTACTACCATCAGGAAGTTGGAAAGCACTTTTTGCTGTGTTTGAAGGGATTTGGCTACGACATCCTTGTTTTCAGCAAGTTCGCATTGGTTCTTTGTCCGATTTATCTCTTGCTTCATCGCTGGTCGCCGAATGTGGCCAAATGGGCATTCCGTGTCATTGGAGCCTTGATGTTATTGGTATCCAACGCGATGATCATGTATTTCATCTCGGCTTACATTCCGCTCGACAAGGTGTTTTTTGACTATTCCATCAAGGAGCTGATCTATATTTCCAAATCCACGGGCAGTTTTGTGTGGTGGAGCTATGTGTGCTTATTGGGAATTCCCATCTTGTTCTTCGTGGTGTCGCGCCATATTGTGAAAATAGGTCGATGGGGATTGTTTGTGTGGTTAGGCTTGGCCGTTGCTGGATTGTGCTGCTGGAAGATGCCGTCCGGCGTGATGTGCAACAAGCAGGAATTCTTCTGGAGGAGCCTGTTCGACAAGGAGGCCATGTTTAACCGTTTCAACCCGAAGGATCTGGAAGCACAGCGAGGACGCATCCTGGAGTTCCAATCCATGTTTCCCGAAGACGACTTCGTAGATTACCGCTATCCTTTTGCCCATGTGGACCAATCGCCCGATGTTCTATCGCCCTATTTCAACTTGAATCCTGATAAAAAACCCAACTTGGTGTTTGTCATCACCGAAGGCTTGAGCCGTGAGTTCAGCGGTTACAACTGCAAATATCCATCAGCCACGCCTTTCTTGGATTCTTTGGCCGACCAGAGTTTGTGCTGGCTCAACTGCATGTCGTCGTCGCAGCGAACCATTGCGGTGCTTCCCACCATGTTCGGCAGCCTTCCCTTCGGCAAACGGGGTTTCATGCAGTCATCCAACTGTCCGCGCTTCCATTCCCTGATCGATATCCTAAAGAACGACGGCTATTATCCTTCATTCTTCTATGGTGGATGGACTTGTTTCGACGACATGTGCTACTTCCTGAACGACTTGGGCGTGGAGGGTTACCTTCCCGACCACAGCAACTATCCTCCCGAGATGCAAAACACCTGGGGTCTCTATGATGAATACCTCTTTTCCGAATCCTTGAACGAGAAAAGAAACCTCTCACCTCTCACCTCTCACCTACGCTCGACATCTACCTGACTTTGACCACCCACGATCCCTTTGACTATCCCAACAAGGAGCAATACACCCAGACCTATATCAACAAGCTGAAACAGCGCGGCCAGTTGGACGAAATCCAGCCTTCACAGTACGAAATGTATGCCTCTTATCTGTACTTTGACGATTGTCTGAGGAAATTCTTTACGGCTTACCGCGACATGCCGGAATACGAAAACACCATCTTCGTCATCACGGGCGATCATTGTTTTAATGCCCAGTCGGAAGAACTCGACAAATACCATGTGCCGCTCGTGATATGGTCGCCCATGCTCAAGGAGCCGCATCGTTTTCCAGCCATGGTGGCGCATCGTGATATCACGCCCTCATTCTTGGCTTTGATGAAGAATTGCTATGGCGTCAAAGCGCCTAACATCGTCAGCTGGATCAATACGGGTCTTGATGTATCTCCTGCTTTCCGTGCCAACACCTTCACACCCCAGCTGAAAAACTCCCGCAAGATGGACAACATGGTCTATAAGGACTATTTCTATGACGAAGGAAATATCTACAAGTTCGGCTATGAAAACGAACGGCTGACCATTACGCCGATGGAGGAGGAGAAGGTGGTCAAGTTGATGAGCGACTACAAGGCCATGGACGACTATGTGATGAACAACGATGCCTTGGTATTGCTCGATGAGGATAAGCAATGCCTGTTGCTGTCGGTTGACAGCACCCAGTCGGTCAACTATGTTTTGTTGCACACCCAAGTGTCACCTGCCGATACGCTCGACAAAACCAACGCTTTCAAGCTAAACAACGTGTATCCGTTCAACCTGTTCATGGAGCCGGTGTATGACAGCTTGGAGTCGGTCATCGTGTATTGCAATTTCGACATTTATATTCCTTGGCAGGAAAATGGCGGCAAGAAGATTACCTTGGGTTATGCCTTGGATCATCCCGACGGCAACCGAGAGGTCATCAAGACCTTGATGGTCAATTACGACTGGTACGAGTATTATGACCGTTGGCAACATTTCACGATGACCCAGTCGCTCAGCAAGTCGTTGGTCCATTATGCCGATGGTGACAAGTTGATGTGCTATTTCGTCAACGGCGACCAGATCGAATTCCTGATATCCAATTTCAATCTGCAAATTGTCGGCGTCCATGAATAAAGACAAGTTGATAGAGGGGTTGAGGCAATGGGTTCGTTTGAACCTTTTGCTGCTACTGTGCCTGATCGTCATGAGGCTTTGGTTTTTCCTGGAGGTCCATTTTCGGCTTGATGTTGCCTTCAGCCAGTTTTTCACCATACTATCGGGTGGGCTTTTCGACTTGCTGTTGGTGTGCCGTGTCATGACTTACGGACTGATCCCGTTTTTCTTGATCCATTGGTTTTTCCCCAGGACGGCACGAGGCATCTTCATCGGGTTGATAGTCTTGTATGTGGTGGTTTCGGCTTTGTTCGCGGAGTATTATTGCAATCTCGGCATGCCTTTGGATCATGTGGTGTTGGTTTATTCGTTCGAAGAGCTCAAGACAACAGTGTTCTCGTCGGCTTCGCTCTCGTGGGTGCAGGTGTTATGGTTCGTGTTGCTGGTGGGAGTGCCGGTGTTGGTTTTATTACTGTGTGGCGCTTGTTTCGCTCGCAATGACGTGAATAACGCCTTTTTCGTGGGCATCGCCATCTTAGTTACCATCTTCGTCCGTTATCCTAACATGATCCGTAAGGAGAGCCGGTATGCCAACCACAACGACTTCTGTCTTGCCGTCAACCAGCCGTCATACGCCTGGATCAAGATCAATGATTATCGGAAAGAGATGAAGCGCAACGCCGAAGGCGACAGCTATCCCTACTCGGCCGAAGCAGTGGAAGCCTATCAAGCCCTACATCCTGAATTCAACTACGACCATCCGGGCTATCCTTTTTACCGCCAAGCCAATGATCCCGATGTGTTAGGGTCATTTCTTAATCCCACTTCCGACGGCTTGCCGCCCAATCTGGTCTTTATCGTAGTGGAGAGTTTGGGTCGTCGTTTGACAGGTGTCACCCATCCCATGTTGTCGTTTACGCCTTTCCTCGACAGTTTGGCTTCCGAAGGCTTGTTTTGGCCCAATTGTTTCTCCACCTCTGAACGTACTTTCGGGGTGCTTCCTTCGTTATTTGCTTCTGCGCCGCACGGCAGGCATGGCTTTACTTGGAATCTGCCCATGCCGCGACACCATTCCCTGATGCTCGATATGGAGCGTAACGGCTTCACCACATCCTTTTATTATGGCGGTGACGTGAACTTCGACCATTATGACGTGTTCATGCGTGAAAACCATGTGGATTATCTTTTCGAGCCCAATCTGGTGGTGGACGATTCCGCGCATTATAAGCTTTTGGCGGAAAACTATCGCTGGGGCTTGGACGACGACCAACTGTTTGATTGCGCCATCCAGCATAAAAAAACTGTAGATGAGCAACGGCCCCATGCTGACATCTATCTGACCTTGACCACCCACGAACCTTTTGTGGTAGATGGGATAGAGACATACGAACAGCAAGTGCTGTCGATGTTGGAGCAAACCCTCGCCTTGTCGGAAAAGGAACGCGACAACGTGATGAAAAACCTCAACATCTATGCCTGCTTCCTTTACCTGGATCAAAGCATCAAGCAGTTGTTCGACTATTATGCTTCCCGCCCTGATTTTGACAATACGGTTTTTGTGATCACGGGGGATCACCGCATGGCGCCGGTAATTCCAGGTGTCGGTTTGCGTTATTACAACGTCCCGTTGATTGTTTATTCACCGTTGGTGAAACAGTCCAAGACCATGGAGGCGGTGGTCTCGCATCTCGATGTCACGCCTTCGGTCAACGCTTATCTCCACACCAATTATGATTATGCCATTGACGACCATTGCCATTGGCTGGGCACTTCGTTCGACACCGTGGCCGACTACAGAAACACCCGGAAGCTGGCTTTCATGCGTAACAACCGCGATGTGGTCGATTACCTGAGCGACAATTATTACATCAGCAGGAACACCCTGATCAAATTGGATCCTTTTATCATTGGCTATGCCATCGACAATGATAAGCTATTTCAGCAATACAAGGTGGAATTGGACGATTTCGAGCTGGTCAGTCGTTTTGTGGTGCAGCATGATGTGCTGATGCCGTAGGAATCATCGCACAAAGCCTTTGGGTTGGATGTTTGTGCGGTAGGTGTATTCCGCATTGTTCCACAGCGATTGCTCAAGGCTGATGCCTTTTTCTTCTGCCTGTTGGGTAACGTTTTCCAGCCATTCCGGCGTGTCTTGGATACGTCCGATGATTCGTTGGATTTCCTCGTTTCTGTAATTGACATAAATGCTGTCTGCCGCGTCATACTGGTCTGGGCTTTTCCAGTTGAATACTTCGTCGTAGGCGCTCAGATAACGCTCAATGAAACCGTATGGCCAAAGATGATTGGTGGCTTCGGTGCAGACCAAAAGGACAAATTCTTGGTTTTCAATTTCCTGCTTGTAGTCGATGGCGTCCACGTTCTGGATGGGGGTGCGTTCTGGGTAGATGGTTTTGTTATAAAACCAGAAACCGCCATTGCTAAACAGGTTTTCAGGAAGTGCTACATTCCAAGCCCAGACGGTCCACCAGTAGGAATCGGCGATGGCCAACACCTTGGGTTTATAGCCTTCAGTATAGCCGAAGTGTGGATTGTCAATGGTGTTGTGATGCAGTGGGAAGATGATGTTCATCATCCGATACAAGTCATCGTCTTGGTTTATCAGGCCATCGTTGTCGAAGCTTTCAATATAGGCGTGGACTTGCTGTTGATGGTTGACAGACTCCATTCGGCACACCAGCGAATCCATGGCCAAAGAAGCAGCATACACCGTCCAATGTGCACTTAAGTCGCAGAATAGAGGGTGGTCAAACTGATCCCTCCTATCGCAGAAATAGCAGTTGAAGTCGATCATCTCGACCTGTTCCTGATTGAAGGCTTTCAGGTATTCTTGATAGTTGTTGGTGCCATGGCTCCTGGCGATGTATTTGTCGGGGATGAGTTCGGGGTAGTAGGAGGCTTTGCCCAAGGCAAAAACTGGGATCAAGGTGATGTCTTTTGCCTTGAGCATTTCTTGGATTACCTTGATTTGATGGGCGGTTACGGCAATTTTCTCTTCACCGATATAGGTTTCGCCAGTATAACTGATGATATAGGATTCCTCAATAAAGGTTTGGCCATTTTTGCCTTTTACCGGACCGATGGCGGAAATCTTGCCAAATGCCGAATAGAGCAATTGGTTGTTCAATCGAATCATGCTGTTTCGGAACCCTGATTGTTCGGTACACCAAGTCATCAACGAGTCTTGGGTGCTCTCATTAAAGAGCGTCTTGAGCGTAATCACAGGTTTCGGGGTCTCCACAAAGGCACCGTCCAAGGGTTTTTCCTCCACAAAATGGAACAACGACTGCAACATGGGCAGGAAGAGCAGCACGAGCAGCAGGATGAACCATATTTTCTTGAACTTTTCCATCAGAACCTAAAGTAAATGAAGGGATTGAAACTGCCTTTGAGGATGAACGAAGCGGAGAGCACTAATAGTATGATCATGAGAATGCCCACCAAGATGTATTGTCGTGTATTATATGCTTTTTTGTTGAAGAAGAAGTCCAAACACTGGTTGCCGACTTTGGTCAGGCCAAAGAAGGAGAAGAATGCGGCGATGATTAAGGTGGTCACAAACTGTGGATTGCTGAAAGCAACAGGGGCATTGCCATACGCGCCGAACATCGAGCCGATGTATTGAATGGCGTAACTCAGAGTGTCGGCACGGAACAGCACCCAACCCACCATCACGATGACAAATGTGATGAGCACTCGGGGAAGCTTACCGATATTTTGGCTGGCCTTGTGCCAAAACATTTTGTCCATCACGATGAAAAGCCCATGATAAGCACCCCAAACCACGAAGTTCCACGCAGCACCGTGCCATAGCCCCGAGAGAAAGAACACAATCCATAGGTTGAGGTAGGTGCGCCCTTTGCCCTTGCGATTGCCACCAAGCGGGATGTAGAGATAATCCATCATCCAACTGCCCAGGGTGATGTGCCAGCGTTTCCAAAACTCCGACACGCTTTTGCTGATGTAAGGGTTGTTGAAATTCTCGGGAAACTTGAAGCCAATCATCTTGCCGATGCCGATGGCCATATCGCTATAGCCGGAGAAGTCGAAATAGATTTGGAAAGTATAGGCAAGGATGCCCAGCCAAGCAGTGCCAATGCCAATAGTGGAGGCTGGCAAGGCAAACACCTGATCGACATATTCAGCCAGGATATTGGCAATCAGCATTTTCTTAGAAAGACCGATAACAAAGCGATAAAAGCCAAGAATCCTATTGTCGGAAGTTTCGTTGGCGCGGCGGTCCACAATCTGGTTAGCCACTTCGTTGTAGCGCACGATGGGACCTGCGATGAGCTGAGGAAACAGCATGATGAACAACGCATAGTCGGCAATGCTCTTCAAGGGTGCTGAAGTCTTGCGATACACATCGATGCTGTAACTCATCTTTTGGAAGGTAAAGAATGAGATGCCAATGGGTAGTACCACCTTTGTCCAACGCACGGGATTTGTTCCGAAAGCCGATAGCAACGCGTTATAGTTCTCCACGAAGAAGTTGGCATACTTGAAATAAGCCAACAATCCGAGGTTTAATATGATTGACAACGTAAGGAACAGCTTTCTTCGCTTGGTTTCTGCGCTTCGATCAATTTGACGTACGAAAAAATAATCGATAAGGATGGATAACAGTAGTATCAGCAAGAATCTCGGGGAACCGAAACCGTAAAACATCAAGCTGGCCAGCAGGGCCACCCCATTCTTATACTTGCGGTCCACGAGGAAATACACCACGAGGAACACGGGCAGGAACCACAAAAGGAATATGCTGCTGCTGAAGACCATGGACTAGTACGCTTGATGCTGCAAAGATAGGGTTTTTATCAGAACCTGAAATAGATGAATGGGTTGAAATCCGTAACGCAAAGTGCACCTGCCGAAAGCAACAACAGAACCAAAGTGATAGTGAACATCACCCAGGAAAGCTTTTTGGAATAATGCTCAGCAAAGATGGTGTCTTGCAACCGCTGCCCACCTTTGGTCAGTGTCAGGAATGAGAAAACTAGGGCGAGCGCAAGCACAATCCAATAATGCAAGTCGGTAACTTCATCCAATCCTCTCCTGAAGGCAAACAGGGCTTGGTAGAACTTGCCGGCATGAGCGATGCCTTCCACGCGGAACAATACCCATCCAAGGTTGACCACCAGGAAGGTAAGCAATACTGAAGGCAGTCGACCAATTTTCTTGAACACATTGAGCATGAAGAGTCGGTCGAGGATTTGGAACAGGCCATGGAAAGCGCCCCAGAGAACGAAATTCCAGCTGGCACCATGCCAAAAACCCGAGCAGAGAAATACGATGATCAAATTGAAATAAGTGCGAGCAGAGCCTTTCCGGTTGCCGCCCAAGGGGATATAAAGATAATCCTTCATGAAGGCACCCAAGGTGATATGCCAGCGTCGCCAGAACTCGCTAATGCTGCCGCTGGTGTAGGGATCGTTGAAATTCTCGGGAAAACGGAAACCCATCATCCGGCCTAAGCCGATGGCCATATCGGAATAACCCGAGAAATCGAAATAGATTTGCATGGTATAAGACAACATGGCCAGCCAGGCAGCGCCAGTGGAGAGGTCTGCATAGTTCATAGCGAACACTTTGTCAGCATAGAGTGCCAAAGTGTTGGCGATAAGCACCTTTTTGCCCAAGCCGATAACAAAACGATAAAAACCCGCAGCACGATCTTCCATGGTGCTGGTGCGATCGACCAATTGGGTGGCCACGGTGTTGTATTTCACGATGGGACCCGCGATCAACTGGGGAAACATCATGATATACAGCACATAGTCGGTGAGTTTCTTGCTGGGTGGTGTCACACTGCGATACACATCGAGGGTGTAGGTCAGTGACTGGAAGGTAAAGAAAGAGATGCCAATGGGAAGCGCCACCTTCATCCAACTAACGGCTTCATGATGGAACCATCCTAACACGCTGTTGTAATTCTCCACGAAGAAGTTGGCATATTTAAAGTAGAGTAGGAGTCCCAGCGTCATAATAATGGACAATGCACAAAGTAGCTTCTTGCCGCGTTGCGCCTTCACCATACCTTTTACCAAATAGTAATTGATGACACATTCTCCCAATAACAGAAACACAAAATCGGGTGCACCGTATGCGTAAAACACCAATGAGAACAGCAGCAGCGTGTAGTTCCTGAATCTCCTGGGCGTCAAGAAATACGCCATCAAGAAGATGGGGAGGAAATAGAAGAGAAATATGTTGCTGCTGAATACCATGTTCAAATCATTTTAGTTGTTTAATTTAGCTTGTTTGTGGGTGTATAACAAGTATTCGGCATTGTTGCGGATGTTTTCCTCAAGAGTGATACCGCGTTCGACGGCCTGTTGCTCAATGGCTTGGTACCACTCGGGAAGCGAATAGATGCGTTGGATGATGTTTTGGATGGCCTCTTCGTCGCTGACGGGACCATGGTCGAACAGCTCTTGTGCATAGCTTGGGAAGCCAAACATATAATTGTAAAGCATGGGTGCGGTGAAAAGAGCCAACACGATATCGGCTTCCTCAATCACATCCAGGGCGTCGAAGACCCATTTGAGTAATTTGCCGTCGTAAAACTCGCGCGACGATTGCACCTCGCGATTATAGACCCAGTAGTCCCAATGGTTAAAAGCATCGGTAAAGCTGGTTTGGCGGAGCGTGTAGAAATAACTGTCTGCCACCACCAAAAGGTTGGGACGATCCTTTCCTATGGTATCGGTCAGGGTAAATTCGGGGCGGGGTAGTGGTGGTGTGGGAAAAGGAAGAAGCAGATTCATGTTCTGCATCAGTTCGGCATCTTGTTCAGTATAGTCGGTGGTGAGGTTCTCGTCAAGCACTTGGATGTGGGGCAACTCATAATCGGTTACCGATTCCAACTTGCGGAGAATGGAATCAGCCACGAAAGGCATAGTCCACTGTGCCCAGTGGGTTCCGGTGCGGGCGTAAAGGGGATAGGCGACCGTATCCTTAATGGTCCTGAAATAGTTCAAGAAGTCAATGTGGGGAATTCCATATTCCTTGAATAGCTCGATGTAGTATTCCTCAAGGCTGAATTCAGCGATATGGTTTTGGTAGTATCGAGGAAGGTATTCTGGATAGACAGCGGTCTTGGTGGGGCAAAACACAAACAGAAACTCAGTACCATGGTTATGCAAGGTGTCAATGAGGGCTTGGGTGGCTTCCACATTCTTCCGGGCATCTGCCTTGGCGTGCTCCACATCACCGAAGTCGCGAAATAGCTGTTTTCCGGTAACCTCGTTGAGGTACATCGTCAGGAACAATTCCTCATGGCTGCCTTTCACAATCGTGTTGTTCGTGATCTTATTGAAGCAGGAATACAGCACTTGGTTATAGTTGCGAATAAAAAACTCTCGAAAGCCGGTGTTTTCTTTGGCATATTTCGTCAAGAAGTTTTGGTAGGTGCCATTGTAGTAGGTTTCGAAGGAAAGTTTTTCTTCTTTAAGTTCTTCGGTAAAACCGTTTAGAGGCTTCATGGAAAACACATGAGTCAATCCCTGTATCAATACCAATAGCAGCAGCATTAGCATAATGGCGAATTGAATATGGAAATGCTTGTTTTTCATGATTAAAACCTAAAGTAGATGAACGGACTGAAACCAGAGGCATTGAGGGCTGCCAAACTAAATATGAACAGCACAATGGCAACAATCCAAACAATGATGTGGCCTTTGTTGGAGTAGTCGGTGTAATAGACCTTTTCTTGAAGCTTCTTCCCGAAGGGGAACAAGGTAATGAAGGAGAAGACGGCTGCAACCGCCAAAGTGACATAGAATTGAAGATTGACATCAACATAAGGTGTTGCAAAGTCAAAAGCGAACATGCGCGTGATGAAAGTCCAGGCTTCAGAGATGTTCTCAATGCGGAAAAACACCCAAAGTAGGTTCACGATAATGAAGGTGAGGAGAACGGAGAACGGAGAATAGAAAAACTTCCGTTTTCTGTTCAAGAGTTTGTCAAGGCAGATGAAGAACCCGTGTAACGCACCCCAAACCACGAAATTCCACGAAGCGCCATGCCACAATCCGGAAAGCAGAAAGCAAACCCATAAGTTGAGATACATCCGGCCTTTGCCCTTGCGATTGCCGCCCAAGGGGATGTAGAGGTAATTCAAAATGAAGGCTCCCAACGTCTTATGCCAACGGCGCCAGAATTCAGTAATGGAGTGTGAAGTATAGGGGTTGTCGAAATTTTCAGGGAACTTGAAGCCCATGATACGGCCCAAGCCGATGGCCATGTCGGAATAGCCTGCGAAGTCGAAATAGATCTGGAAAGTATAGGCTAAAGCGACCAACCAAGCCGTTCCTGTGTTCAAGGTGGTGAGAGTGGTGGCAAAATCAGCTGCGTTCAATACGGCATCCACTTGGGCTCCGATGACATCTGCAATCAAAACCTTTTTGCACAAACCGATCACAAAACGGTAAAAACCTTGCAGACGGTTGGCATAGCTCGATTCACGGTTGCGAATCTGGTCGGCCACATCGCAGTAACGCACAATGGGACCGGCAATAAGCTGAGGGAACATGGTGATGTAGAGCATGAAGTCACTTAACCGCTCCATGGGTTTGTTGACGCCACGGTAGGTATCGAGCGTGTAGGTGACACTTTGAAATGAGAAAAAGCTGATGCCGATTGGCAACAAAATCCGTTTCCATTCGTAAGGCGCCTTGCCAAAGAATTCCCTCGCAAAGTTGAGGTTTTCCATGGTGAAGTTGCCGTATTTGTAGAATAGCAGCAACCCGATGGGGATGAAGATGGAAATGCCGCAAAGCCATTTCTTCAGTTTTGGTTTGTCGGTGCGATGCATCCACCTGACCAAGTAGAAAGTGGCAATGACAGACACAATAAGCTGTATGATGAATTCCGGAGCTCCCCATGCGTAGAATAACAAAGAGGCAAACAAGAGCACATAATTGCGGCCTTTCTTCGGCATGATGAAATACAGCAGGAAGAAAACCGGCATGAAGTAGAGGAGAAAGACGTTACTGCTGAATACCATATTGTTGTGCTTTGGTGGAACGTGGGGTTGGTATGCTGTCCTTGAGTGCAGGCAGGTAGTTGTGTGGGTTGGTGCGGAAGATGTTCTCGGCCTCCTTCAGGATGACCGTATCAATGGGAAACTTGTAGAGTTCCGCTCTTTTTTCGATGCTTTCCAGCCATTTCGGACTGTTTTGGATATGACGTAACGCCGCCTGTTTTCCCGCCTCGATGTCCTTTTCGTCGCAGCAAAGGCGAATCAACAGGTCTTGGGTGAAACCGTTGCTCATCTTATAGAGTTGTTGGGTGCTATAAGCCAACATCACAAAATCGGCTGATAGCACTTCGTCCAACACGTCGATCTCACTGACGTTGCGATGATCACCCGTGTAATAGGCGGTGCTATAGTAATACCAATAGGGTCTTCCGCTGAAAACCACATGGAAAGGCGTGTTGTTGAGCAGGTTCCAATAGTAGGAGTCGCCAATGGTGATCAGCTTGGGCCGGTAGGCGCTTGAATCCGCTTCAAGGCATACCTGCGCAAAGTAATTTGGCGTTTTTTTCAATGGCCTGATCAAGTTGAGCAGCTGTTCCAAGTCGTCATCGGGATACACGGTTTTCTCGTAGGGCTCTCCGATGGAAAAATGCCTGATGCGTTGGTTGCCAAGCTGTTCCAGGTAATGGATCAGGCTGTCGGCTACATGCATGGAAGCGATGTTGCTCCAGTGCGTTCCCGTTTGCGGATACAAGGGATAATCCACAACATCCTTAAGCTGGAGAAACCATTGTCCTACATCGAAACAATTGATGCCCAGCTGTTCGAACCGTTGCCGATAAAACTCGTAAGCCGTGATTTTTTTCTCTCCCTTGAATCTTGTGTTTTCGGGCAAATGCTCGGGACAGATGAGCTCTTTGCCCGGTTCCAACATGACCAACAGATGCACTCCGTAAGGCTCAAGGATGTGTTGGAGCTGATAGATGCGAAACGCCTCCTCGCCGAATTTCTGGGCTATGCCGAGCGAGTCATTGGCATAATGCAAGGCGTTTCCCACATAGTATTCCTCTACATTGCCGCTTTCAAACAGCCATCCGTCATCATTGAGCATCAGCTGGCCTTTTCGAAACTGTGGCGAGGTGTGGTAGCAATCCCACAAATACTGGTTGTAAAGGCGCGTCAAGGGTTCCCGAAAGCCGCAATGATGTTTCAAATAAGACTCGGCGCTGGTTTGAATGGTACGATTCTGCCAGTTTCTAAGCGTCATCTTAGGCATGGGCTTCTCTTCCACCACACCAGCCAATGGATTGAACTTGAAGAGATGCAAGTGCTCCTGAAGCATGGGCGCAAAGAGAAGGATGGCGGTCAGAATAGATAATATGAGAGGAATGCGGCTTTTCATATTCTTGTGTTGCAAAGGTATAAATTTTTATCTTTGCATTCATGAAATCAATTCCGATAGAGCTTCTTTCGCCGGCCAAGAATCTTGAGGTCGGTTTGGCTGCCATCAACCATGGCGCGGACGCCGTCTATATCGGCGGACCGGCCTTTGGTGCCCGTGAGAAGGCGGGCAACAGCATAGAGGATATCGAAAAGCTATGCCGTCATGCGGCTTTGTTTGATGCCAAGGTGTATGTCACCTTAAACACCTTGCTGTATGACAACGAAAAGGAGCAGGCCCGTAAGATTGCGTGGGATTGCTGGAATGCCGGTGTGGATGCTTTGATCATTCAGGACTTGTCCTTGCTCCAGCTCGACTTGCCGCCTATTTCCTTGCATGCCAGCACCCAATGCGACAACCTCACTGTTGATCGGGTAAAAGAATTGGAACAGCTGGGCTTTGAGCAGGTAGTGCTGGGTCGTGAGCTAAGCATCGAGCAAATCAAGGAGATCCGCAGCCAGACTACCGTTCCGCTGGAGTTTTTCGTGCATGGCTCGTTGTGTGTCAGCCATAGCGGACAATGCTATCTGAGTCAGTACATCGGCAACCGTTCTGCCAATCGCGGTGCTTGTGCCCAGCCTTGCCGGTTGCCATGGGACCTGTTGGATGCTGACGGCAAGGTGTTGATTAAAGGACGACATCTGCTTTGCCTGAAAGACCTAAACAACAGCGCCCATCTGGAGGAACTGATGGATGCCGGCATCACCAGTTTCAAGATCGAGGGTCGCTTGAAAGAGGCGGATTACGTGAAGAACGTGACGGCCTATTACCGTCAGCAACTGGATGCCATCTTTGCACGGCGGCCGGACTTTGCTCAAGCCTCGTTAGGCCATTGTAGCTATAGCTTTGAGGTGAATCCCGAGAAGTCGTTCAATCGCGGCTTCACCGACTATTTCATCCATGGTCGCCAGCCTAACATAGGCTCGCCTTTCACGCCCAAGTCGATGGGGGAGTACATCGGCGAAGTGAAATGGTGCAACTCGGTACAGATGGAGATCCTCACAGATAAGACTTTGCACAACGGCGACGGCTTGTGTTTCATGGATAAGAATGACGAGCTGATAGGAATCAGGGCAGATGTGGTTCATGGTAATAAGGTATCGTGCAATCGTCCCCACGGCGCACAGCGTGGCTATAAAATCTATCGTAACTACGATATTGAATGGCAACGCCAGGTGGAAGCCTCTACGGGGAATAGAAAGATTGATATTAAATTGGTGTTGGAAGATGTCCCGGAAGGATATAGGTTAATCGCTTTGCGTCATTGCGAGGAACGAAGTGACGAAGCAATCCAACCAGACTCAAACGAAACCAGTTCAGGTTGGATTGCTTCGGCCAAAGGCCTCGCAATGACGGTTGCCACTCCCAAAATTCCCGCTACCAACCCCGAGAAGGCTCTCGAAAACATCCGTAAGAAAGCCCTCCAATGGGGTGACACCATCTATCATCCCGTCAGTTTGGAACTGCGCTTTAGCCAGCCTTATCTGATTCCCGCCTCAGTGATTGGAGAGATGAAACGGGGACTTCTGGAGAGGTTAAAGGTGAAAGGTGAAAGGTTAAAGGTTAATAATGAAAGACCCCGCCAGGAACACCTTTCGCCTCTCACCTCTCACCTCTCACCTCTCATGACCTGTCACCACTGCATCCGGTATGCCAACGGCCTATGCCCTAAAATCACGGGCAAACCCGTCGGGCCGTTGTATATCCGCAATGGGGAAAACATCTTCCGTTTGGAGTTTGACTGCAAGAAATGTCTCATGTATGTATGCACAACTGAATAAACTATGAATCTCTTTCAACTCTTTAAAAACGTCAGTCCCTTTGTGAAGCCATACAAATGGCTGGTGTTCATAACCTTAGTCCTGACGTTGATCGGATCTCTGATGGCTCAGGTCAACGCCATTGTGTTGGACTGGACGGTCGATCAAGTGAACGGCCTGGTGACGGGTGGTGTGGAATGGGGCGCACAGGCCATCCGTATCGTCACGATTATCTCGGTGGTCTTGCTTGGCAAGGAAATCCTCTCCGCTCTGATCACCTTTGCGCAGAACTACTATGGTGAACGGATGCGCATCTTCGTTAGCCGTGACCTTGCCCAAAGTGTCATTGAGAAGGTGCTGACCTTCAAGATGGCCTTCTTCAATTCGGGTGACAATGCCACGGGCAAGCTCCAAGCCCGTATCGACCAAGGCGTGAGCAGCCTCTCGCGTACGGTGCAGAACTTCTTCATTGACCTTTTGCCGCTGTTTACGAGCGCCTTGCTGGCTTTGATTCTCATGTTTATTGCCAATGTGTATGTGGGACTGGTAGCTTTGGGTATCGTGCCAGTGTATTTCTGGATTACTTATCGTCAGGCACGCCGCCTTAAGGGATGGCGTCGTGAGATGCGTAACCATCTGGAAACCAAGAGTCAAGGTATAAAGAACATCATCGATTCCATTAATGTCATCAAGAGTTTCAACCGCGAGCAGATCGAGGGACAGAAACAATTGGATATCCAGAATCAGGTGACCGAAAACCAGATGAAGACACGCAAGGTGGCCTTCTATTACAACGGCATCAAGAGCTTCGTGAAGCAGGTCGGCACGGTGTTGGTCATCATCCTTACCGCCTATCTGGTGCTCAAAGGCTATCCTGGCATGACCATCGGTAAGATCATGTACCATGTGATGCTCTTCAGCAACGTCATCGCGCCCATCACCCAGCTGCAGCGCATCTTCGACGATGTCAACGATGCCTTGATCTACGCCGAAGGCTTCTTCAGCATTCTCGATTCGGAAAAAGACATCGAACCTACAGGCAGCTACAAGCCAGAGAAGATCCATGGGAAGTTCGAGATGAAGCATGTTGATTTCACTTATCCCAACGGCAACCAAGCTTTGTTCGACGTCAACATGACCATCGAGCCGAACAAGATCACCGCTTTGGTGGGTCTCTCGGGTGCGGGTAAGAGTACCATCGTCAACCTGCTCGACAAGTTCTACGAGCCTCAAGTCGGTGTCATCACCCTCGACGGGGTTGATCTGCGCGAGTACGACACCAAGTTCCTGCGTGAGAACATCGGCTTGGTGCTGCAAAAGAACCACATCTTTGACGGCACTATCGAGGAAAATATCCTTTACGGCAAGCCCGATGCAACCCATGAGGAAGTGGTGGATGCCGCCAAGAAATCCTATATCTACGACCAGATCATGCAACTGCCTAAGCAGTTCGAGAACAAGGCTTCCGACCTTTCGGGCGGACAGCAGCAGCGCATCGCTATTGCCCGTATGTTTCTCAAAAATCCGCCCATCATCTTCTTGGATGAGCCCACCGCCAGCCTCGATGCCATCGCCACAGAGCAGATCAAGAACAGTCTCGATGCCATCAAGAAGGATCGCACCGTCATTATCATTTCGCACAGCATCTCCCAGATCATCGATGCCGACATGATCTATGCCCTTCAAACCGGCCGTGTGGAAGAGTCGGGCAATCCCGATGATATCTACAAGAAAGGCGGGGTTTACAAAGATATCATTGACGCCTCGGCGAGAAGCCTCAATATTGAGAAGATTGCTAAAACGGTTACATCCTGAACACCCCGAACTGCTGCTGCGGGAAGGGCTGGTTCAGTGAGGCGGCAATGCCTAAGGCCAGGATCTTTCGCGTGTCAATCGGGTCGATGATGCCATCGTCCCAAAGGCGAGCTGTGCTGTAGAACGCGGAGCCTTCGTAGTCGTACTTGGCCAGGATCTCTTTCTTCAACTGAGCGATTTCGTCCTTCGGGACTTCTATGCCTTTGTATTTGTACTGGTCTTCTTTGACCGTGGCCAACACGCTGGCAGCCTGTTCGCCGCCCATGACGGAAATCTTGGCGTTGGGCCACATGAACAGCAGACGAGGGCTGTAGGCGCGACCGGCCATGCCATAGTTGCCTGCACCGAACGAGCCGCCAAAAATTACCGTGAACTTGGGCACATTGGCATTCGAAACAGCATGAACCATCTTGGCGCCGTCCTTGGCAATGCCGCCTTGTTCGTACTGCTTGCCGACCATAAAGCCGGTGATGTTCTGCAAGAACACCAAGGGGATGTTGCGTTGGCAGCACAGCTCGATAAAGTGGGTAGCTTTCAAGGCGGATTCGGAGAACAGTACGCCGTAGTTGGCGATGATGCCTACGGGGAAGCCCATCAGATGGGCGAAGCCGCATACCAAGGTAGTAGCGTACCGCGACTTGAACTCCTGGAAACGGCTGCCGTCCACGATGCGTGCGATGATCTCGCGAGGGTCGGTCAGCTTGTGGAAGTCGATGGGAGCGAGGCCGTACAGCTCACGGGGGTCGTAGAGAGGCGCCTCAACAGGTAGCATGTCCAGCTTCTGGCGGTGACTCTTCTCCAAGGTCTTGAAGATGTTGCGGCAGATCTGCAATGCATGCTGGTCGTTCTCGGCCAGGTGGTCGGCCACGCCGGAAATCGAAGTATGCATTTCGCCGCCGCCCAGCTCTTCTGCCGTGACGATTTCACCCGTGGCGGCTTTCACCAATGGCGGACCACCGAGATAGATAGTGCCTTGGTTGCGCACGATGATGGTCTCGTCGCTCATGGCAGGAACGTATGCGCCACCAGCGGTGCACATGCCCATCACGATGGCGATCTGTGGGATGCCCATGGCCGACATGCGGGCCTGGTTGTAGAAGAAACGACCGAAATGGTCACGGTCGGGGAACACCGTGTCCTGCTCAGGTAGGAAGGCACCGCCGCTATCCACCATATACACGCAGGGGAGGTGGTTCTCCATGGCGATCTCCTGAGCACGGAGGTGCTTTTTCACCGTGTATTGCATGTAGGTGCCGCCCTTCACCGTGGCGTCGTTGGCCACGATGACGGCCTCACGTCCTTGAATCACGCCAATGCCGGTGACGATACCCGCCGAAGGGAAGTCGTTGTGATAAGTGTCATAGGCCGCCATCGGCGAAAGCTCCAAAAACGGCGTGTTCGGGTCGATGAGCAGGTCGATGCGCTCGCGGGCCAACAGCTTGTTGCGTTTCTTGTGCTTGACCACGGCCGCCTCGCCACCACCTTGCATGGAGGCCGACATGGCTTCATGGTATTGCGCCATCAACTCAAGGAAGTTCTTTTCGTTCTGTTTGAACTCTTCGGAGTCGGTCTTTATGTTCGATTTCAGGACTTGCATGGGTTTATGTTTGTAATGAAAACACAAAATTAAGAAAAAATATTATCTTTGCATCTTCAAAAAGAAGAAGATGTCGGATAAAAGTTCCAATAAACGTCGTATTGCCGGTTCCTACGCCATGTCGCTGGTGAGCATCACCTTAGTGCTTTTCCTGCTTGGCGTGTTTGCCATCTTCATGATGCACGCTCGCAAGCTCTCCAATCATGTCAAGGAGAATCTCGGCTTTGAGATCGTGATGAACAGCGACGTGAAAGAAGCCAACATCTTGCGCCTGCAGAAGGAACTCGATGCCATGCCTGCGGTGAAGTCCACCGAATACATCACCAAGGAGGAAGCCATCTCTCGGTTGAGCGAAGATTTGGGCGAGGACTTCCTGCAATGGCTCGGCAACGAGGCCAATCCGCTACTACCTTCCATCGATGTGCGTTTCCATGCGGCCTACGCCAACAACGACAGCATCGCACTCATTGAAGCACAATTGTTGGACAACACCGATGTCAAAGAGGTATATTACCAGAAGTCGTTGGTCGATCTCATTAATAACAACATCCGAAAAATTGCCATCGTGCTCATGGCGGTCAGCCTAATTCTTTTGTTGATAGCCATCGCCTTGATTCGTAACACGATACGTCTCTCGATCTATTCGAAACGTTTCTTGGTGCGGAGCATGCAGTTGGTAGGAGCCACTGAGAGCTTCATCCGTCGGCCTTTCCTGAAATCAGGAGTCTCGCAGGGCTTCTTCGGTGGGTTATTGGCCGACCTCTTGTTGGTAGGCATCCTTTATGGCATCTCGAAACGGGTCCCCGACTTGATATTGATCCAAGACATGAAGGTCATTGCTGCCATCCTATTGGGCATCATTGTACTGGGTGTTCTGCTGGCTTGGTTCTCCACACGAGCCGCTCTCGACAAATTCCTGAAAGCTGATCTTGATAAATTATATAATTGATATTCAATAAACTATGGCTAACCAAAAGAACAATTCGGTAGAAGAGATGGATGACAGCAAGAAGCTTCCATTCACCAAGATGAATTATATTTTAGTGCTTGCCGGTCTTTTTCTCATCGCCTTAGGTATGATCCTGATGGTCGGTGGCGGCTCGCAAGACCCCGATGTTTTCAATGAGAAGATGTTCAATTTCCAACGTATCACCCTGGCCCCCATCTTGGTTTTGGTCGGCTTTGTGGTTGAGATCGTGGCAATCTTTTGGAGGAGTAAGAAATGATCAGTTGGCTTCAAGCGCTTATTTTAGGTATCATTCAAGGGTTGACCGAATACCTTCCCGTCAGCAGTAGCGGCCATTTGGCCATAGGTCAGGCATTGTTCGGCCTTCAGGACGGCGAGTCGAACCTTACATTCACCGTGTTGCTTCATGTGGCTACCGTGTTGAGCACTGTGGTCATTTTGTGGAGCGAGATTGTATGGATTTTCAGGGATCTCTTCAAATGGAAGTGGAATGAAGGCACCCGCTATGTGGTCAATATCCTTATTTCCATGATTCCAGTGGCCATTGTCGGCTTCTTCTTCAAGGACAAGATCGAGGAAGTTTTCGGCTCAGGGCTATTGATTGTGGGTATCATGTTGATCGTGACGGCAACCCTGTTGACTTTCTCCTATTTTGCTAAACCGCGTCAAAAGGAGCATATCAGCGGTTTCCATGCCTTCATCATCGGTATTGCCCAGGCTTGTGCCGTGATGCCGGGTCTGTCGCGTTCGGGTTCGACCATTGCCACAGGATTGCTGCTTGGCAACAAGAAGGAAAAACTGGCCCAGTTCTCTTTCTTGATGGTCATTCCTCCCATTCTCGGAGAGGCCTTGCTCGACATCAAGGATATCTTTGAGGTTGGCTTCAGCGAAGCCATGAGCGGCATCTCGCCCGTGGCGGCCATTGTGGGCTTCCTGGCGGCTTTCATCTCAGGTTGCTTCGCCTGCAAATGGATGATCAACATCGTGAAGAAAGGCAAACTGATCTGGTTTGCCATTTACTGTTTCATCATTGGCGGCATCGCCATCATCTTCTCCTGATGTTCTACGTTGAAGAAGGTGTTGTTTTTCTGATTGACAAGCCCATTGATTGGACTTCGTTCGATACGGTGAACTTTATCCGTTCCCTGTTCATGCGCTTTTATGGCATCCGCAAGCTCAAGGTGGGCCATGCGGGCACCCTCGATCCTTTGGCTACCGGCCTGCTCATCCTTTGTACGGGACCGATGACCAAGAACATAGAGGATTTCCAAGCCCAAATCAAGACCTACACGGGTACCATGATCCTCGGCCAAAGCACCCCGACTTTTGATTTGGAAAGCGAACCGAACAAGTTTTTCCCGACAGAAGGTATCACAGCTGAACAGATCGATGCGGCTCGAAAAAAGTTCATCGGCGACATCAAGCAATATCCTCCCAAGTATTCCGCCATCAAGATCAAGGGAAAACGCGCTTTCGACTATGCCCGCTCCGACGAGGAAATCGAACTCAAGGCGCGCGACATCCATATCGAGGATTTTAAAGTCAACACGGAACGTTTTCCGGAGCTGGATTTTGAGGTGACCTGCAGCAAGGGGACCTATATCCGCAGCCTGGCTCACGACTTTGGCCGTGAATTGGGTAACGGTGCCTGCCTCAAGACCTTGCGTCGCACCCGTATCGGTGATTTCAAAGTAGAAGATGCATGGCAGCTCGAAGACCTCAAGCAGGCCATCATCGATTCGGGGGAGGAATATAAAAAGTTGAAGATTGAAAGTTGAAAGTTGAGAAATCCTCTTGACAAACCTTCCATGGCGATGTATCTTTGCGCCGAAAATTACGATACAAATGAAATTATCCCAGTTTAAATTCAACCTGCCGCAAAAACTCATTGCGCTTTATCCCCAACCCAATCGCGACGAAGCTAGATTGATGGTGTTGGACCGTAGAACCAAAACCATAGAGCACCGTGTGTTCAAGGATTTGGTGAATTATGTGAAGGACGGTGATGTCTTCGTAATCAACAATACCAAGGTCTTTCCCGCCCGTTTGTATGGCGAAAAGGAAAAGACCGGTGCCAAGATCGAGGTGCTGTTGCTTCGTGAGCTGAACCACGAGAGCCGTTTATGGGACGTGCTGGTGGATCCTGCCCGTAAGATCCGCATCGGCAATAAGTTGTATTTTGGCGTCGAGGAAGGCGAGGAACTGGTGGCGGAAGTCATCGACAACACCACGACTCGTGGCCGCACGCTGCGTTTCCTGTTCGATGGCACACACGACGAGTTCAAGGAGAAGATCTTCTCGTTGGGTAAGACCCCTTTGCCAAAGGAGATTCTGGACATCCGTTCCAATGTGGATGTCCCGACGGATATTGACAAGAGTGAGCTGGAAGAATTCGACAAGGACTATTTCCAGACCATCTATGCCAAGGTGGAAGGCGCCGTTTCGGCTCCCTCGGCGGGCATGCATTTTAGCAAGATATTGATGAAACGCCTGGAAATCCTCGGTGCTTCCTTTGCCGAACTCACCCTGCATCCCGGCATGGGCAATTTCCGCGAGATCGAAGTAGAAGACCTTACCAAGCACAAGTGTGATTCAGAGGAGATGTATGTCGATCAGGCTTGTTGTGACATGGTCAACGAGGCCAACAAACGCCACAATAATGTGATTGCCGTGGGCACCACCACCATGAAGGCGCTGGAGACCGCCCAAACCATCTCGGGCAAGATCAAGCCGTTCAACGGCTGGACCAATAAATTCATCTTCCCGCCTTATACCTTCTCGGTGGCCAACTGCATGATCACCAATTTCCATTTGCCTAAGTCGCCCATGATGATGGAGGTGGCAGCCTTTGCCGGATACGACTTCCTCATGAAGGCTTACAAGGAAGCCGTTGAGAAGGAATACCATTTCTTTGCATACGGTGACGCAATGTTGATTCTTTAATTACTCTATTTTATATGAACCAGGAAGATTTCTTTAAGAAGATAACCGCTCATGCCAAGGAATATGGCTTCATTTTCCCTTCGAGCGAGATTTATGACGGACTTTCAGCTGTTTACGACTACGGCCAGAACGGCGTAGAGCTGAAGAAGAACATCCGTGAATACTGGTGGAAAGCCATGGTGCAGCTGCATGAGAACATCGTGGGTATTGACGCCGCCATCTTCATGCATCCGACCACCTGGAAGGCATCGGGTCACGTGGATGCTTTCAACGACCCGTTGATCGACAACCGTGACTCGAAGAAACGCTACCGTGCCGATGTGTTGGTCGAAGACTATATGGCCAAGATCGAAGACAAAATTAATAAAGAGGTGGAAAAGGCTCGTAAACGCTTTGGCGATGCCTTCAATGAGGAGCAGTTTGTGACCACCAACCCGCGCGTATTGGAACACAAGGCCAAGATCGAGGAAATCAGCCACCGCCTGTATGGCGCCATGGAGAAGAACGACCTTGATGCCATCAAGCAACTCATCCTCGACCTGGAGATTGTCTGCCCCATCAGCGGCACCCGCAACTGGACTGACGTGCGTCAGTTCAACCTGATGTTCGCCACCAAGATGGGCAGCGTGGCCGACGGCTCCGATACGATTTATCTGCGTCCCGAGACGGCTCAGGGTATCTTTGTCAACTACCTCAACGTGCAGAAGACCGGCCGCATGAAGATTCCGTTCGGCATTGCCCAGACCGGCAAGGCCTTCCGCAATGAGATTGTGGCCCGTCAGTTCATCTTCCGTATGCGCGAGTTTGAACAGATGGAGATGCAGTTCTTCGTCCGTCCTGGCACGGAACTCGAGTGGTTCCAGCACTGGAAACAGGAGCGCCTCAACTGGCACCTCTCGTTAGGTCTGCCTGCCGAGAAATACCGCTTCCACGACCATGAAAAGTTGGCGCATTATGCCAATGCCGCCACCGACATCGAGTTCGACTTCCCCTTCGGCTTCAAGGAGCTGGAAGGCATCCACAGCCGCACCGATTTCGACCTCTCGGCCCATGCCAAGTACTCGGGCAAGAAGCTTCAGTACTTCGATCCCGACACCAACGAGAGCTACACGCCTTACGTCATCGAGACCTCCATTGGCCTCGACCGTATGTTCCTCGCCATGTTCAGCAATGCTTACACCGAAGAGAAGCTGGAAGACGGCTCCGAGCGTGTGGTGCTGAAGCTGCCGGCCATCCTTGCACCTTACAAGGTCGCTGTGCTGCCGTTGGTCAAGAAAGACGGTCTGCCGGAGAAAGCTCGCGAGATTATCGACTCGCTGAAGTTCGACTTCATGTGCCAATATGAGGAGAAGGACTCCATCGGCAAACGTTATCGTCGTCAGGATGCCATCGGTACCCCGATGTGCGTCACCGTTGACAACGACACCTTGGTTGACAACACCGTCACCGTGCGCGACCGCGACACGATGCAGCAGGTGCGTGTCCCGATCGACAACCTGCGCAGCATGATCTTCGACGAGTTGAAGCCGAAGAAGTGATAGACAATATAATAGATAATACATAGATTTGTTTAATTCTAATTATTTAAAAATCAATCAAATCACATTCCTTTATTATCTATTTGCCATAGACAAGCCCTTGTCACCTCTTGACAAGGGCTTGTTTTTACATGTACTTTTGCATTGCTATTAATCCTGATACCATGAAAAAGATATTCGCACTTCTATCCTTTGCCGTAGTGGCTCTGAATGCCAACGCACAAGAGCAGCATTTTGATTTTTCAGTGACTAATTCCACAGGCTACGACATTTACTATCGTATTGTGGACACGGAAAACCATCAAATTGTGGTGACCTATCCTTGCCAACATAACGACAACTATTGGTGGGGCTATGACAAACCCGAAGGCAAACTTGTCCTTATGGATACCATAACTTATAATGGCACAGATTACACTCTCGTCGGCATCGACGACCATGCTTTCTGTGGTTGTTCGGGTTTGCGTGGAACATTCGAATTTCCTGAGTCTATCCAGACCATCGGTGCGGGTGCCTTCAAAAGTTGCTCCAACCTAAGCGGCAACCTTGTCTTTCCTAATGTTCTGACCCGGATTGAAGATGAAGCCTTTTCGGGGTGTTCTTCCTTTTCAGGCAAACTTGCCCTTCCCGACTCCATTCAATACGTTGGTAGCCAAGCGTTTCTCAACTGCTCCGGTTTCAGAGGAATGATGATGCTTCCTGCCCGTTTGTCATTTATTGGAGAACAAGCCTTCAAAGGCGTTATCTCTATTAATGCCATCAGCATTAAGGCGAAAAACGTTCCATCAACGGCAGCCAATGCCTTCGACGAAATCCCAACATGGATTACGGTCAATGTGCCTTACGACAGGAAAGAAGCCTACCAAACCGCGCCAGGTTGGTCGCGCTTTGCCAGCCATACGGTAGAAAAGTCCGTTTGGACGGGCAATGCCGAGTCTTGGACCAAGGGTAGCGGCACCACCGACGACCCTTATCTCATCGAATCTGCCGAGAATTTGGCATGGCTGGCCAAGTCGATCAACGAGAAGTTAAATCTTGTGGTTGATACTGGCTATAGCGCAGGTGGTATTCCTATTCCAATCTATCATTTCTACGATGTTTACGCCTATCAGGACACCTGCTTCAAAATGGTCATTGACGTTAATTTAGGGAAGGGAGCGATTTCATGGACTCCAATTGGTAAATATAACATCATTAATGAAGAAGAATATGACGGTCTTGTTTCCTCTCCACACTATTATCAACATCCAATAAATGGCCATTATTATTATTATAGTTGTTTTTGCGGCCAATTCGATGGAAACGGGCATGAAATTTCCAAGGTGAATTACACAACCGTTAACTACATGGGACTGTTTGGCATCATTTCGAATGCTTCCATTTGTAACTTGACCATAAACGATTTGCTTGCCAACCCATACAATGGCAAGACTACCGGAGGCGTTGTGGGAAAAGCTGAGAAATCAACCCTATACAATTGCCACACTTCAGGAACGATTCATAGTAACATTGGCGGTGGTATCGTGGCCATGGCTGAGCAAACCCGAATTGAGCAATGTACCGCCCGAATCAAGTTTAACAACGACTATCAAGGCTATTCCAAGAATATCGGAGGTATCGTAGGTATTTTGAGTTGTGATTCCATCGGTGATTCCCATACTGGTGTGTTCAATTGCGGTTTTATCGGAGGCATGGATGATGCTGGTTCCATTGCCGGTGGAATAGTAGCGACATGCCAAAGTAATTGTGAAGGCATGGGAGTGATACATATCGAGAACTGCTTCAGCAGAGGCCATATGTCAAGAGTATGTCCTGATCCAAGCACATGGGTTGAGTCTGGTGATTTTGTTTATGGTGGAATCGCTGGATTCGTGAAGAGCATTGACACTTTATGCATACTGAACTGTTATAGCAACGATACGATTAACACGGTTGGTGCAAACGGCGGAAACCATGCGTATTATGGTGGCGGAATCTTGGGCCTATCGGAAGTCGGCAACACGCTTTTAATCAAGAATTGCTATCATGTGGGTGCTATCAACACACAACACAAAGGGGGCATCCTCACCCAAAACACCAACATGACCATCGTCAGGAACTGCTTCTTCGACAGATCCGTTGCCCCCGACGATGGTTTCGGCCTCCCGCTTGATAACGACTACATGAAAACAGAAGCTTTCGTCCAACAGCTCAACAACGGCAGCTCGGTCTTCAGAATGGACACTGAACCCTATGAGAACGATGGGTATCCTGTTTTTGGCACCGATGGCCTTATCTTCGTGGGCGCGGAATGGTACTACCAAATCCAAAACGAGGAGGGCGGCATCACCTATCAACACCTGCAATGTGTAGGTGATACAACCATTGGCAATAAACGACCGAAAGTCATTGTCCGCACCAACACCATCTATGATAAACGCACAGTAAACATAGTGACACATGAATATGTCTATGAAGAAAACGGTGTTGTATATTGGTGGAACAAAACCTTAGGAAGATTCACCATATTGTATGATTTCGCAGCGGAAGTGGGCGACGAATGGACTATCGAAGTGGATAACGGAACCATTACCACAAAGGTCTATGAGTCTGAGATGCAATACATCGATGGGATTCCATACAAGAAACTGACTATCGCCGACCCTAACGACACCTTCAATGGAAACCTCTTGAGCACCATTGGCCATACCTCTAGTTTCTTTCCTGAAAAAATGATGTCGCAAGGTAAAGGTTACCGAGTGGAAGGCCTGCGTTGCTATTGGCTTGACGGTGATCTGATTCTGAAAACCAACAACGACGACTGCGATGCCATCTATGCCGAACTACATTACGGAGTTGACGATCCCTTAGAAAGCGGTTTTGTGATCTATCCTAATCCCACCGATGGCCTGTTGCACGTGGAGACGGTGTGTGCGACACCTTCAACGGAATGCCGTATCATGAACTTGATGGGCCAAATAGTGATGGTGAGATCGATGTCTAATTCTATAATTGACGTTTCGACGTTGCTTCCAGGAATGTATTTCCTTGATTTGGGTGAAAAAACCATTAAATTCGTAAAGCGATGAAGAGCAACTATTTAAACCTTATCTTGCTGTTGCTGTGTTTTAGTCTTTCGGCTTGCCACCGCAGTGAGCATTACTATGAGGAAGCGGAAGCGCTCTTTCAGAAAGGACTTGAGTTTCGTACAGTGAAAAACACTGAAGCTGCGGCGGTTTCTTTCAGTCAGGCACTGTTGACGCTCAACCATTGCGACACCTCGAAGATAGAAGTAAAACGCCTGTTGGGGCAGTTGGATGACAACCTCGGTGCCATGTATTGGAAACATGGCTTGAAGGACGATGCCCTGGTGCTTCATCAAGATGCGGTAAAACTCTTTCGGCAGCTTGACGATCAGCCCCTGCTGATGAAAGCGCTTCGCAATATGGGTCGTGTCACCTCCTCTTTGGGTCGGATTGAAGATGCTGGAAACAATTACCGAGAGGCTTTGCAAATTGCCAAGGCATTGGATGACAACGATTTCATCAATGAAACCTATATGGAGATGGCCCATGACCTCTATTTGGAGGGCGGTGAATATGAGAAAGCCATTGAAACCGCCACGGAAGCCTTTTCCGAAAAGGTGGACACTTGCTTTTGCCATCTGGTCATCGGCCTTGCCTACTATTATCTCGAGGACAACGAGTCGGCTTTGCAACATCTCGAAAATGCCATTCAAAGCAAGAAAGCCAGTCTTCGTATGTCGGCATACCAAGGCATGTATTACATCCATTTGGCGAATGATGACTACGAAGATGCATTGGAAGCCCACGAGCTTTATGACGAAAATATGATTCAAGCCGACAAAGAGTTGAACACCAGAGAGATGCAACGCATCAAATCGGACTATGACTTGCAGTTGCAGAAATACTCGATACAAGCTGAACAGCGTATCAAAAGCCTACGTCTTTATATCCTGTTGGGCTTACTGGCGGTGGCGTTCGTCGTGACGTTGCTGCTGATGCGCCAAAGGTCGTTGAAAGAAAGGCTTAGGACCGAGGAGGCAAAGAACCAACTGGAGGTTGCCTTGAAGAAAAACAAGGTATATATTACAGCTTTGGCCTTGACGGAACAAATCACGGCAAGTACCTTGGAATTTGAACTTAAGGAAAACGACTGGGATGATTTCATGGAACTTGTCGATGTGGTTTACGGTGATTTCACCAAAAAGCTCTTGGCTAAATACCCAACTCTGACGAAGGGCGATCTGCAGATATGTTGCCTCACCAAACAAGGCTTCAGCAACCAGGTCATCTCCATCCTGATGAACCAACAAACCGCTTCTTACGCCCGTCGCAAGTCACGCATCAAGCAGGAGAAAATGAATGGCTTGGAAGACGATAGGAGTTTCGAGGAAATAATCAATGAAATCTAATATTATATTTATTGATTTTCAATAAATTATATATTTCACAAATTTGTGTTTCACAAATTTGTGAAACACAACCTTGTGAAATAATGCAAATAGTGTTATCTTTGCCGAAAAAATAGGCAATGGATAAACCTTTTATTTTTGGGATTCCTGTAGGAGACAGCCATTTTATTGGCAGGGAAGAGGAAATCAACCGTCTTGCCACAAACTTTAAATATGGTGTAAACACCATATTGATTTCACCTCGGCGGTGGGGTAAAACTTCTTTGGTGAACAAAGTGGCTGGTCTAGTGGCTTCCAAAGAGCTATTGGTTGTTAAGATGGACATATTTTCGTGCCGTAACGAATACGACTTTTATAATGTGTTTTCGGAAGCTATTTTGAAACAGACCGCTTCGAGGATGGAGGAATGGAAAGACTTAGCCAAAGGCTTTATCGAGAGATTGGCCCCTAAAATCTCCATGTCGCCAGATCCTCTTTCCGAATATTCATTATCCTTAGGCATTACCGCCAAAACGCACGCACCGGAAGAAGTGCTTCAGCTTCCTGAGATTATCACCCAAAGGAAAGGTTGCCATATTTTGATTTGTATCGACGAATTCCAGCAAGTAGGAGAGTTTCCTGATTCATTGACCGTCCAGAAACGCATGAGGTCGGTTTGGCAGCATCAAAACAACGTGTCCTATTGCCTCTATGGCAGCAAGATGCACATGATGACCAACCTGTTTCAAAAGAAGAGCTATCCATTTTATAAGTTTGGCGAAACGCAATACCTTAAGCCCATTCCACTTAAAGATTGGACGGCTTACATTGCTGAACGTTTCAAATTGGAAGGGAAACACATTGCCGACCACTTGATTCAACAATTGTGCGAGACCGTAGAATATCACTCTTCCTATGTGCAACAGCTGGCCTACAACACATTGCTTCTTACCGAAAATGAGGTAACTGAGGAGATTTTAACTACGGCCGTTGAAGACCTGATCTCACAAAACTCAAGCATCTTCATCGAACAGACCCAGTCGTTAACATCCTATCAACTGAATTTCCTCAGGGCCATTTTGTATGGGGTAAATAATGGTTTCAACGAAAAAGAAGTTCGTGAATCCTTCGACTTTGGCGTTCCTTCCAATGTGGCTCGTTTGAAAAAATCATTGGTTGACAAAGAATTGATTGAATATACCGAAAAAGGTGTCGAAATAGGCGATCCTGTTCTTCAATTATGGTTAAAAAGAGTGCTTTTCTGATAGCTATCTGATAGCTACCACTTTTCAATCATTATTGATTTTCAATAAGTTATAAAAATATTTTATGACTTTTTGATAGCGATGCCCTCTCGGGGGTATTGACAAGAGGTATTTTCGGATTATCTTTGCATCATGAGATCGAAAAAGCCATATTTTGTCATTTTTTTGATTGGCATATTGCTGTTTGCGGCGGGTTGCAACCGTGGAGCCAGACAATATGAGAACGCGAAGGCATTGTATGAAGAAGGTCTGGCACTGTCCGATTCGGACCAATCCGTAGCTGCTGCTGAGACATATACCCAAGCACTCCTTGAATTGGAATCATGCGATCAGGAGTTGCAGGATGTAAAACGCCTGAAAGCACAAATCGAAGACCAATTGGGTACCCGTTATTGGAAACATGGATTAAAGGAAGAAGCTCTTCGTCTGCATCGGGATGCCATTGAGATTCTCCGTTCTTTGCCAGGCACGGTCTTGTTAACGGAAGCCTTGCAGCATGCAGGCAGAGTGGCGGCCTCATTGCATCAGGTGGATCAAGCCGAGGCGTATTATGAGGAGGCGTTGCAACTTGCACAAACCCAGAAAAACAAGCAGCTGTATAATGAAATCCTGCTCGAACTCGGCCGTGATGTCTTGATGGAGCAAGAGGACTACCCTAAAGCCATCGAAACGGTGACGGAAGCCTTGGAAAATGGTGCTCGTCCCGACCTTTGTCATCTGACTCTGGGCATGGCCTATTATTATCTTGAAAACGACAAGCTCGCCATCGAATACCTGAATCTGGCTACTGAAAGTGAGAAAGCGGGCGTCAGGATGCCAGCCTATCAAGGCTTGTATCAGATTTATGAGCTTCAAAAGAATTACCCAAAGGCTTTGGAATGCTATAAGAAGTATAACGAAAACATGATGCAAGCCCATGGGGAACAACGCAACGAAGAGATGCAACACATCAAGCGAGATTACGATCTTGAAATGCAGAAAAACACCCTGCAAGCTGAGCAGAAACTAAAATTGGTTTACCTGTATTTGGTGTTGGGCTTGTTGGCCGTCGCCTTGGTGGTGACACTCTTGCTCTTGCGTCAGAAAACCTTGAAAAACAAACTCAAAGACGAAGAAAGCCAGCATCAACTGGATGTCGCCATGAAAAAAAACAAGGTTTTTGTGACGGCATGGGCCCTTTCGGAAAAGATAACCGGAAACACGGTGGATTTCAATCTCGATGAAAGCGAATGGAACGATTATCTGGAGTTGATCGATATGCTTTACGGTGGCTTCACCAAGAAACTCTTGGAGCGTTATCCCATCTTGACGAAAACCGACTTGCAAATATGCAGCCTCACCCGTCAAGGATTCAGCAACCAGGTAATCTCCATCATGATGAATTTGCAGACTAATTCCTATGCCCGCCGTAAGTACCGTATCAAGCAGGAAAAGATGAATGGCGCCGAGGACGAACGAAGTTTTGAAGAAATAATTAACGAAATTTGATAGGGAAGAAGACAGAAGTCAGAAGATAGAATTTAAAAAATAATAATATGAAAAGACGAGCTATTATCATTATCCTCTGCCTCGGCTGCCTCAGCGGTCTGATGGCGCAAAACATTTGGAAGCCCATTGGAATGGAAGGCGAATTCCTCGGCGTCTCAGCCGATGGCAGTATTTTCAGCAACTGGGGCTATAGCGGCCTCCATCGCTCGCAAGACGAGGGCGCGACATGGGAATTGAACTACGATTTAAGTTATGTCAGTTCAAAACATTTCACGATCAATGACAACAACCGCATCTTCATTTTCAATGAAAACAGCCACAAACTCTGCTATTCCGACAACAATGGCGACACCTGGCAGGAGCAGGCATCGGGCATTTCCACCAATTGGGTAGAGGGAATGCATTCCCTCTCAAACGACACCATCGTTATGGCAAACAACGAAAAGTTTTTCTGCACCTTGGACGGCGGTGAATCGTGGAACGAGACCAATATCAGCTTCCTGCAAGACATGGTGTTCACCGACATCCTCGCTGACCATGCTGGAAATGTTTATATCAGCATAACCAATGCGGTTCCTATTTATGAATTAGGCATCTATACCGCCAATTTCAATGACATTGACAACTGGACTTGGCTGATTGAAGGCGCTTTTATTAACCACATGGAGCTGGATCCCGAAGGCAATGTTGTGGCTGGCGGTTACGGACAATACCAACAGCAACCCGGCATCTATCTCGTTCCTGACTGGCGGTTCAACGTGGCTGCCAACGGCATTGTCTATGACCTTCACAATGTAGGCGATGATGGCTATGATTATGCAGTGCTGCGCTATTCAGCAGACCATGGTGAGACATTCTATGAATACGGCGAGGCACTGCCACTCTATTCTCCTGCACCTGGCGGCATGGGCGACGGCTCCATTTATAAAGGTCGCGACGGACATTTGTACTTTGGCGGACATGGTGCTCGCATGAAAAGCGTTTTCAACACCAACGACATCCATTACATCGAGGGCGAAGTCGTTGTTTTACAAGAGGCTTTTGCCTTTGGTAATTATCCCCACGGCGCTGGACAGGCCATTAGGGTGGATGACGATCATATCTATCCCGTCACGGTGGACGGTTTTCGTCCCGATCCCACCGATTTGAGCCGACTCATCGTGCGTTACGACACCATTCCTATGGGCGCCACGATAGGAGCGTTTGGAACTATTAGAGAGATGCATGACTACGTGGGTGATTCACAAAACGTGCTTGATATTATTCAAACAACCGCACATTATTACGATGGCATCACTGCAACACTTGAAGCATCTTATGAAGATAATAAAGTGATTATCACAACTAAAAATCCTCCTTACCAAACTTATTACATCACCATTAATGGCGAACAACAAGAATTCCCGCTTACCTTCAATGGCGTGACATTAAATGCGGGATGTTTGCCCCATACCTTCATCGGACATTGCAGTATCCAAACCAATCAATATGCAAACCAGTTTTATGGAATGGAATTGGTTGATATTCAACCGTATATGAATTACAATTACCAAATAGACGGTACGCTTACCACTGATTTTTGGGATCCGCCATGTCTTTCCTGTCCTTGTGAGGAAGAGGAGAATCAGCATTTTTTGACCGTAGTTCCTTCCAGCTTAGTTGTTCCTCATTATCTGATGCGCAATGGTCAACTTTACAAAAACACATTCATCAACAATGATGTTTTCAGGGAAGGCATGCACGTGGATATCAAAGGAATACGTCATTTTCGTTGGGATATTCCTGGCGATGAGGTGAAAGTTGTAGAACTGGTTGAAATGGACACTGATGAGGAAGTCACCTTGACTGGAACCATTGTTGATGCTCCTATGCCACACACCGGATACATTCCTTTACCAGGGATGGAGCTTGCCTTTAAAGCGAATGGCAGGAGATATTATCTCGAAAATGAACAAGACTATGATGGCGGTCAATGGATCCTCGTGGGTAACGATACCATTTATACCGGTCAGGAAATCACGGCAACGTTCACAACTAAAATGATGTTGGACTTCAACCAGAATTTCTATTACCGTATCAATATCACCCAAGCGGAACCTGTCGTTGAAATCTTCCCCCAAGGCACTGAATGGTATTATGAAATCAAGCATGTGAATGGCGACATCACCTACCAACATCTGGAATATGCCGCAGATACTACCATCAATGGCCGTCGTACCAAGATTTTGGTGGAGACCAACACCATGTACGACAAGACGGAATGGGTTGATCACGAGTACATCTACGAGGACGGCAACCGAATCTATTGGTGGAACAAGGATTTGGAAGACTTTACGTTGCTCTACGATTTCGGTGCCGATGTGGGTGACGAGTGGGTGATCGACGGCGGATGGTATTCGATTACGGTGCATGTGGATGCGGCGCAAAACGTCACCTACAACGGCCAAACCTATAGGATGCTCAGTGTGAGCGATCCCAGTCACTTGTTCACGGGCGACATCATCTGTGGCATCGGTCACCAAAAGAGCTTCTTCCCCGAAACGCCCATTGCCAAGGACTATGAAGTGGACGGTTTGCGCTGCTATTGGCAAGACGGCGAGCTGGTCTTCAACCTGGGAGAAGAGGATTGCGATGCCGTTTACCAGATGATTCATACGGAGGTGAATGAAAACGCAGAAGCGATGTTTACAGTTTATCCTAATCCGACTGACGGCCTATTGTACGTAGAGACGCGGCGCGCCACGTCTCTACAGGGGCAAATTGAATACCGCATTACCAATCTTTTGGGCCAAACCATGATGTCGGATGTTCTCGACAGCCAAATCATCGACGTATCTTCTTTGCCAAAAGGACTTTATTTCCTAAAAATCAATGATTATAAAACAAAATGCATTGTAAAATAATGAAAATGGTCTATTTTTGTTTGTGATTATCATAGCTATCATCATGAACAAAAATCTCATTCTCGCGCTGCTCGTATGCATAGGCCTTCTGGCAGCCTGCAACAACAAACCGCAAAATAACGACAAACCGGAACCCAAAGCAGAAGTGACGATCAGCGAATCGGATCTGATTTCATTGAACCAGTTCCCTACGATCGACAAGCGTCTATACGTCGAGGTCTCCCCGGACTTCACGGAGGCTTCCATCTACCGTGATGGCAAGTTGTTCCAAACGGTCCTCGACGAGGAAAATGGCCTGGTGTCCATCGGCGATGAGGCAACCGTGCATTTCCTTGATGCTAACTTCGATGGCTTTACCGACATCTTCATCGGGGCAGGTGAGTCGCGCACCTACAGCACTCTTCTGTTGTGGGACGATAACACCAAGCAATTTGTCCGCATTGGCGAGTTGGGCAATCCCGACTTGCAGGGCTTTATGCTCTGTCCCGCTGAAAAGAAAGTCATAGAAGGCGGCAGCGGCTCCTACTGCTCGTTCTACATCTCCCAAAGCCATTGGAACGGTAACGAATTGGTCCTGGACGATTTTCTCACCATTATCTCCGACCCCGATGAGTACATCTCCTACAAAGTGAAGAATATGTTCACGATTCAAGACGCGAACGAACAGGTGCTTTGCTCCACGGATAACAAAGAAAGCCTACCAAGTTTCTGGCAGGCTGTTCTTAAAGCTTACGGCTTGGATATTAAGCCCAGGGGTCTTGGCTGACAGGAACCCTGATACCAGCCAAAATGATCTGATCCCAAAGGAACCATTGACCCGTCGATGGCTTCAGGCGCAGCGTGATAGGACGTGGCGTGTCGGCACCGCCGCTCTTGATATCCAAACGCTTGTAGCCTTCCTCGGCAATGGGAGCCACGTTGTCGGTGAACTCGAGTACGTATGGTACATCGGGTGTGTAGTTGTTGTTCGGGGTGGCACCCTTGAAGAATGACTTCATCAAATAGTCCTTGCCGTCCATGAAACGGTCTCTAATAAACTGCTTCTCGAAGGCCGACAATGGGCGCGGTCCTCTCAAGAAGTCCAGCATGCGATAGCATTCCTCAGGATTGGTAGGATAAACGGCCAGAGCCGCCACAGTCAGCGCTGCTGTGCCTTCAGGGGTTTTAAGATCAGCCTGCGGAAGGGCTTGGAGCTCTTCCAGCGTTTTCGGAAGTTGATTCCAGGTGATTTGATACTTCATGGTGTTTTCTCCTTTTTTATATTATTGATTAGAAATTCTTCAGATAGTCTTCCACCAACTTCCACAGGCGATCGCCATCAACTTTCAAGATGATACGTGCTTGTTGCGTGCCGATGGGTTGGTTTTTATCGAAAGCAACCGCCTGGCCGTAAGAGAATCCAAACTGGGAGTTGACATCGACGTAACGGGTCACTTCGTCTTTGATCAAAGTCGGGTCAATCATGATACAGGCGGCGATCACATCCCAGATGTAATGGGTGTATGTGGGATCATCGATAAACAGCTGATTCAGGAAGTTGCGTTGCAGCATGTTAAGGATGAGGCGGTTGTTGGTGATCGACTTCAGGTGGTCGTAGCGGTCCTTGCGGAAAGGCATGGTCTCGCACACATCCAAACCGACGATGATCTGTTCTTTAAAGGGGCAGCGAACAGCCATCTTGGCTGCATCGGGATCCATCCACCAGTTGAATTCGGCGGTGGGGGTGGTGTTGCCGGGCTGGAAGAACGAACCGCCCATATAGATGACGCGTTTTACCAACGGGACGATCTCGGGAGCGATGTGCATCGCTGTGGCGATGTTGACGCAGGTACCGATGGCGATAATAGTGATCTCGCCCGGGTTGGCCTTCACTTGGTCGATGATGAAGTTCACCGCTTTCATGTCGAGAGGCTTGTTCTGGGGCTCTCGGCCATATTTCTGAAGATAGACCGACTCCCAGGTCTTGGGCTCTTCATAACCGGCTGCTCCTACGTAGGCGTCACCGATGCCGAATAGGATGCGCTCGTTCTTGATGGTCTCGAAACGGCTCGGATACATGGGGGTGCGGATGCCGGGCACTACGGGGATGTCGGTACGGTCAATGGCCTCCAGCTGCCGGATAGCGTAGGCAATACCCTCTGGAACCCAGGTATTACCGATGACCGTGGTGACGCCGATCAAGTCGATGTTAGGCGCCTTGGCCAGCATCATCATGGCGATACCGTCGTCAAACACCTCCACCATATCGGAATCGAGGATGACTTTCTCTTTTTTCTGGGCGAAACAAATAGATGTGGTTGCTAATAAGCAAATAAGGATTGCTTTGGTGAAGAATGTTCTCATAACTAGAATTTTTTGGATAATAAAAAGCAAAGGTAACAATCTTCGGCATAGTTACCAAAAGAATTCTTATTTTTGTCTTTCAATTGTTTTATGAATACAGATGAAGATCAAATGCAATTTTTGCGGTTCGATGATTGAAGAGACAGGGGAGTCCTGTCCGCATTGCGGTGCGCCGCTTTCGGGTGCCAACCGTACGGCATCGGAGCAACCCAAGACCATCGACGAGCTTAAGGAATGGTATGTGGCACACCATCTACCGCCCGAGGAGATTACGAGGTTTTTCATCGGCAAGAACATTTCGGAGCCCAAGGCTTTCGGCATTTATAAGAACGAGGTAGGTGATGTGGTCGTTTATAAGAACAAGTCCACTGGTGAACGTGCCATCCGCTACCAAGGCGCTGACGAGGCATACGGCGTCAACGAACTGTACCAACGACTGAAGGCTGAGATTGCCGACCAAAAGGGCAACCATACGCCGAAAACCTACGTGGCGCAGCCCCAAAAGAAAAACAATAAGAGTCGTATCGGCTGCTTGGTTTTTGTCATTCTTTTCGTGATCGGATCCATCATGGCCATCTTCGACACTTCCTTCCCGAACGGATATTACAATTATCAAGGACAGCAATATTATCATCAAGGAAAGGAATGGTATTCGTACGATGCCGAGACCAACGACTGGTATGAAACCGATCCATCGTCGGGAATATGGGATGGGATCGACAAAACCAATGCCAACGATTACCGTACTTATGAGCATTCGGGAAAGGACTTCGAGGAAACCAGCTGGTATGATGCCGGCTCCCATAGCGACGACTCCTACTGGGACAGCGACAGCGACTGGGATAGTGGCAGCGACTCGTGGGACAGTGGTGGCACGGACTGGGACTCGGATTGGTGAGATGAGAGCTGAAAGCTGAAAACGGAAAACTATTATGAAAAGGACATTTTTAGCTATTCCTATTGCAGTTGGGACGGAGTATCCCGACTTGGTGAGGCGACTCCAAAAGAATCTGGAACATGAGCGTCGCAATATCAACTGGTGCAAGACCGACCAGATCCATCTTACCTTGAAATTTGTGGGCGACACGCCGGATCAAGACGTTCCGAAAATCATCGAGGCTTGCCAGCAGGTGGCTCAACGGCATCAGCCTTTCACCATGGACTTCAACCGAACGGGTATCTTCGGCAGCAACCATTCGCCACGGGTGCTTTGGCTCGGCATGAAGGAAGAGCCCAAGGCGCTCTATGACTTGGAGGAAGATATTCTCGACGCTTTCGACGGTCTTGGCTATCTCCGCGACCGACAAAACTTTGTGCCCCATCTGACCGTGTGCCGTATCAAACAGCTCATCGACAAGTCGTTTTTCCAACAAATCTATCAAGGCATTGAGCAGAAGACTTACCTCCACGCCGATGTCAATGAAATCGTCTATTTCCAGAGTTTTCTCCAACCCACGGGTGCTTTTTATAAAGCTTTAAAAAGGATTCCTTTGGGATAATCGAAAAAAACCTTAACTTTGCGAATTCATTTAAAGTATCTTTAAATCTAAATTCATAATTCAAAATTAAATATAATGGAAATCCGTAAATTAGAGCAAATGTTCGAGGTTTTGCGCAGCAAACCCAAGAAACGCCTTGTGGCCGCCTACGCCAACGACGACCACACCATCTGTGCCGTGAACGCTGCGGTTCAGGAAGGTCTCATCGAAGCCACCCTTCTCGGTGACGAGAATGTCATCGCCCAGGTGTGCAAGGCCGAGAACATCGACATCAACAACTTCCGCATCATTAACGAGGCAGTGGATGTAAAAGCCGCTGCCATGGCTTGTGACATCATCAACGCCGGCGAAGCCGACATCCTGATGAAGGGTCTATTGCCCACCGACAAGTACATGCGCGCCATCCTCAACAAGGAACGCGGCCTCTGTCCGCCCAACGTGACCCTTGCCCATGTCGCCGTCATCGAGAATCCCAACTACCACAAGCTGATGGTCGTCTCCGACTGTGCCATCATCCCGTTGCCCGACATCAAACAGAAGCAACAGTTGGTCAAATACGTCACCGATGTGGCCAAGAAACTCGGTGTCAGCTGCCCGAAGGTCGCCATGGTGACCGCTACTGAGCAGATGAGCGCCGGTATCCCCGCCTGCGTCGATGCCGCCATCATCTCGAAGATGAACGAGCGTGGTCAGATCAAGGGTTGTATCGTGGAAGGCCCCATCAGTCTCGATCTTGCTACTGACGCTGAGACCGCTGCCATCAAGGGCATGAAGAGCCCTGTGGCCGGCGATGCCGACTGTCTCGTGTTCCCCAACCTCGAGAGCTCCAACGTGTTCTACAAGTGCTGCACCAAGTTCGACAAGAGCGAAGTCGGCGCCATGCTCATGGGTGCCAAGGTGCCTTGCGTGCTGAGTTCACGCGGTGATACCTCAAAGACTAAATTGTATTCAATAGCCTTGGCTGCCATGATGGCCAAATAAAACCTCGTGCCTATGTATAAGATTTTAACCATCAACCCTGGTTCGACCTCGACAAAAATCGCTGTGTTCCACGACGAAGAGCAGGTCTTTAAGAAAAACATCAAACACTCCGCGGAGGAAATTGCAAAATACGATCGCATCTCTGACCAGAAGCCCTTCCGTACCGAGGTTATCCTCAACGAACTGAAGTTAGCGGGCATTGACATCAAGGAGATGGACTGCATCGTGGGTCGTGGCGGTTTGATGCATCCGCTCACGTCGGGTGTCTATGAGGTGAACGAGTCGATGATTCGCGACCTCACTTCGGGTGCCTATGGCGAACACGCCTCCAACCTCGGTGGCTTGATTGCCAGTGACATCGCCCGTGAAATGGGCGTGAAGGCTTATATCGCTGACCCGGTTGTGGTCGATGAGATGGATGAAGTTGCACGTTATTCGGGTCATCCGCTCTTCCCGCGCATCTCCATCTTCCATGCGCTCAACCAGAAGATCATTGCCCGCCAACTGGCCAAAGACTTGGGCCGGAAGTACGAGGATATGAACATCATCGCCATCCACCTCGGCGGCGGTATCAGCGTCAGCGCCCACAAGAAAGGCCGTGTGGTTGATACCAACAACGCCTTGAACGGCGACGGACCCTTCACTCCCGAACGCTCGGGCGCCCTCCCGGCGGGATTCCTCGTGAAGGCTTGCTTCAGCGGCAAATACACCGAAAAGGAAATCGGCCAGATGTTGAAGGGCAAAGGAGGTTTCGTTGCCTATCTCGGCACCAACGATGCTCTTGAGGTGGAAAACACCGTCAAAGCGGGCAACAAGGAATGGGAAAAGGTCTATCGTGCCATGGCCTACCAAGTAGCCAAGGAAGTCGGTGGCCTTGCCGCTTCTGCCATGAGCATGGACGTCGATGCCATCTTCCTCACTGGAGGTATGGCTTACGACAAGACTTTCTGTGGTCTGGTCAAGGAACACGTGGAGAAAATTGCTCCTGTGTATGTCTATCCTGGCGAGGACGAGATGAAGGCCTTGGCCCTCAATGGCCTGATGGTCCTCAATCGAGAGACCGACGTCAAGGTGTACGAATAAAAAAAAACGGGGCAATCGCCCCGTTTTTTTGTTGCTAACAAAGAATCGGATTACTCTTCGCCTTCTTCTTCGTCATTGCCAAAGAGGAGGTTGACCATGTCGTCAACTTCATACAGACGATCGACTTGTTCGTCTGAACCCAGAGCGAAATACTTGTCGATATCATCGTAGGAGGCTTGGATTTGATCCACGACGTTCTCATCCACAACTCTTTCGTTGAGAATGTCGTCAACAAGACCGTTCACCACGTCTTCAAACTTGGTTACATAGGGCTCGAACAGTTCAGCGCCCTTGGTGTCCCTGAGGGCTTCGAAAGCTTCCAGTCTGTCGGTGTAAACCTTCATGGCAGCTTCGCTTTCATCCTGGGTGAATCCGATGAATTCATCGTTTTCGTTGATGGGATAGTCCTTATCCAGCATAGCGTAGAATTCGTTGAATCTACCCTCGGAAGCGGTGAGGAAATCAAGGAATTGGTCGGCGTTGACAACTTCATTCAGAGAGGCTACTTCTTTGTCGAAGAAGGTGTTGAAGATCTTGATGACAGCGTCTTTTTTGTTGGTGCAGGAGCTCAACATGAAGGTCATGACGAGGGCTCCCAAAACGAGTGAAAGTTTTTTCATGATGCTTGATTATTAGTGATTGATTAATGAATATGTCGGTATTATCGGGCAAAATTAAAAATAATTACGATAACAAAACGATATATTTTTCAAAAAAATAAAAAATAACCCGTATTTTTGTCGCATGAAACGAAAAATCCTTCAAATAGGATCCCTGTTCATGGCACTTCAAGTGCTGTTTGTGGCTCATGGTTTGAATGTCAACTTCCATCTTTGTACGGAAGACCATCGTGTCACAAGCAGCTTTGGCGACGCTTCCGAATTGTGCAAACATTGCATGGGTCACCATCATCATGAGCATTTGAACGCTCAAGAGTTTGACGAGCATCTTAAAGTGATGCATTTTGGTGCGAAATGCTGCTGTGAGGACTTCGATAGCGAAATCGGGTTTACCGACGATTTCACTTTCTCTCCGGATAAAACCCTGTTGGTTTATCTGCCGTTTACCATTCTAGAGGAAACGTTCCATGCCGTATTGGATGAAAAACCGGTATCGATCTTCGGTTTTGTCACACAGGAGAAGATACCCTATCTGCTTACAGGTCGGTTGAAGACGATTTTCTTTTCAAGCCTGCGGCTTGATCCTGATGTTTGTTGATTCCATTGAGCTACAGAGCTAGCATCCCCGCCAGGGGATGCCGACTCATTTAGACATCCGTCGGGCGGATGATAGTTTTTTAATCAACAAACATCAACATCATGAAAACAATCAAATCATTTATCATTATAGTTTTATTGGCTTTCACCACCCACACCTTTGCACAAGGTGTCATCGAAGGCACCGTTTACGAACAAGTAAATGGGCAAAAGCAACCCCTTCCCGGAGTCAACGTCTATTGGAAAATCGCCAATGTTGGCACGGTCACTGACGAAAACGGACACTATAGCATTGAAATTCACCCCACCTACAAATGTCTTGTGTTTAGTTTTGTAGGGTATGAAAACGATACCGTCCACCACATGGCAGAGCCACAGCATTATGACCATGTGATGAGCACTCCGCTGACCTTGAGCGAGGTGGAGGTGGCTGCCCGTCAGAAAGCGCAATATGTCAACGCCATCGATCCACTTCATATCGAGCATATCACTGGAGAAGCTTTGCGTCGTTGCGCTTGCTGCAGCCTGGCCGAGAGCTTCGAGACCAACGCCTCGGTGGATGTGGCCTACGCCGATGCCGTCACGGGAGCCAAGCAGATCGAGCTGCTCGGTCTCAGCGGCCTCTATACCCAGATGATGACCGAGAACATGCCCAACTTCCGCGGACTGGCTTCTGCTTTCGGCCTCGGTTACGTTCCGGGTACCTGGATGCACGGCATCTCGGTTTCCAAAGGCACTTCCTCTGTCCGTAACGGCTATGAGTCCATCAGTGGACAGATCAATGTCGATTTCAAGGAACCACAGGAAGACCATGCGGAAAAGGTTTTCATCAATGGCTTCGTCAATACCATGGCCATGACAGAACTCAACTTCAACACCCGCATTAACGTGGGCGAACGCGACGGCCTACTGCTGTTGGGCCATGTCGGCTACAACCCCATGAAGATGGATGGCAACCACGACGGCTTCCTCGACGATCCGGTCACCAGCCAGTATAGCGTCTTCCTGCGCTATAACCACCCCAACACGGGTCATTTTGGCTGCAAGCTGGGCGTCAAAGCCCTCAAGGAGAACCGTCTCAGTGGGCAGATGGATGGCGACTATGGCATTGGCATCAACACGGAACGCTATGAGGCCTTCGCCAAAACGGGCTTCATCTTCGACCGACCCGAGACCAGCCTTGGCATCCAGCAGCAGGTGACTTATCATAAGCTGGATTCCTATTTCGGCCTGAAGGATTACGATGCCACCCAGCTGTCCTACTACGTCAATGTCCTTTTCGACTCCTATATCGTCAACGACCACCATAAATACTCCGTCGGTGCCAGCTATTCCTACGACCGTTATGACGAAGACCATAATCTCTGGTTCACCACTCAGGATGTCGCTTCCAAGCATCGTGTGGAGCAGGTGCCGGGTGCCTTCGCGGAATATGTCTTCAGCGACGACCATCATTGGACCGCCATCGCGGGCTTCCGTGCCGACTACAACAGTTACTACGACAAGCTGTTCTACACCCCGAGGCTGCATGTGCGTTTCCGTGGTCATGACGAGTTGGCCATACGCCTCTCAGCTGGCAAAGGCTACCGCTCGCCCAACGTCTTGGCGGAGAACTCCACCATGATGGCATCCTCAAGGGCTATCATCTTCCAAGAGCAGCCCCGTATGGAAGAGGCCTGGAACTATGGCGTGAACCTCTCCAAGCATTTCGACGTGGGGGAGAAGGAGATCCAGCTGTTGGTGGATGCTTATCGCACTGATTTCGTCAACCAAATCGTTCTGGACCGTGATGCTGACGCCCACGAAATCCGTATCTATAACCTTGATGGCAAATCCTATTCCAACTGCGCCCAGATCCAATTGGACTATGAGCTGTTCAAGAATTTCGATGTGTCGGCGGCTTTCCGTTACACCGATGTGAGGATGACCATCAACGATTCTTTGCGTGAGAAGCCTTTCGTAAACCGTTACAAGGGTTTGTTGACACTGTCGTATGCACCGAGCACTTGGCAGTTCGACTTGATCACCCAGTTCAATGGCGACAGCCGTATCCCCGACTTGAGTGGCAATGCTACCGCCGTGGCCGATGGACAAAATCTGGAGCGTTCACCTTTCTATGTCATCATGAACGCACAGGTCACCAAGAAGTTGGGTGAGCATTGGGAGCTCTATGCCGGTGGTGAGAACCTTACCAACTACAAGCAGAACAATCCTATCGTCGCAGCATCAGAGCCTTTCGGCAACGACTTCGACGCCTCTATGGTTTGGGGTCCGCTGAGCGGCATCAGAGGATATCTTGGATTTAGGTTTCAAATCAAGTGAAGCTCACTTCGCTTTTGTCAGTGCTGCCGCACCTAAAATGGCTGCTTCATTGCCGGGAAGCTCAGAGACTCTGATCTCGACACTGCCTTCATAGACAAAGCAGAGATGTTTCTTGAACGACTCGCGGATGGGGCGCATCAACACCTCGCCGGCTTTTACGGGACCGCCCATCAGGAAGATGGCTTCTGGGCTGCTGAAGGCAACGGCGTTAGCGAGAGCCACACCCAGGCCTTCGCCCGTCAATTCGAAGATTTTCAAGGCCAAGGGGTCTCCGGCATTGGCGGCGTCCCCTACATCTTTGCTGGTCAGCGTATCTTTTGGGATTTTCGACAAAGGCCCGTCGTACTCGGGATGCTGTTCCAACAACTCCAAGGCAGTGCGGCGGATACCTGTGGCCGAAGCATAGGTCTCTAAGCAGCCTTTGCGTCCACAGCCGCAGAGGCGTCCACCAGGGATCATGATGACATGGCCCAGCTCACCTGCGTTGCCGGTTTTGCCATGCACCAGCTTGCCATCCATGACGATGCCGCTACCCACGCCGGTACCCAGTGTGAAGGTGATGAAGCTCTTCATCCCCTTGGCGCCGCCATACACCAACTCGCCGTAGGCGGCGGCATTGGCATCGTTGGAGACCACAACGGGCACGTCGAGGTGCTTATGCACCAGGTCTTCCAAGTGGGTGACGCCCTTGAAGTTGAGGTTGGTGGCGTTGTCGATGCAGCCCGTGTAGTAGTTGCCCATAGGGGCCGCAATGCCGATGCCGTCAATGGCATCCACATGTTCTTCCGCCATCATCTCCTTGATTTTCTCACAGATGTCGGCCACATACACCGACGCGTCAAAGTATTTGGCTGTGGGCAGGTTCTTGCGCGCCACACAATGTCCGTCGGCGCTCACCAGCCCGATATCGGTGTTCGTGCCACCGATGTCGATTCCAATGGAATAAGTGTTTGTCATCGTAATAATCGTTGTTTTGAAGTGCTAAAATAGTGTTTTTTTCTTACTTTTGCTTCAACAATTCAACAAATCGACAAATCAACATGAAACGCTTGACGCTTGTCCTTTGCCTGATAGCCATGGCAGGTAGCCTCTTTGCACAGCCGAAAGGCTACCATTCCTATTGGAATGAAAAATACGATTTTTCCATCTTGATTCCCGACGACTTCAACGGTATGGGCGAGTCGGAGTCGGGCGACGGACAGACTTTCGTCTCCCCCGATGGCGACACCCACATCCAAGTCTATGGCGGCTACAACGCCCAGACCATTTTTGGAACGTCTTTCGACGACGAGTATCAGTCAGTGCTCAAAAAGCTCAACGACCGCAAGGTGAAAATCCTCGATCAGGGCACTGCTGACGATCCTGATGAGGAATTCGACGTGTCATACGTCATCCAATACGTCGAAGACGGTTTGTACCACGTCCTTCGTTCCGTTTGGTGGGGCGAACGTTATGCCACGGTGGATTTCTGGTGCTATCTGGAGGACAAAGCGCGTTATGAAGAAGGACCTGGCATCGACATCGTCGTTTATTCGCTCGGTCCTGACGACGGTACCCGCAAATCGGAGTCAGATCAGGTGCGCGGATGGTGTTCAGGCGACGATTATTATCTCAATGTCTATGTCGATGGAACGCTCGAAAAGCAAGGGAAACAGCCCACCGTCGAAGACATGGTCTTGAGCTTTGCCGTCTCAAATCAGACGCCAATGACGATGGTTGTGATGGATAAAATCAACGATCCAGCGTTTGAAGACGAAGACATCGCCGAATGGACCCTTGACAACGAGAACAATTACATGAAAATTCAGATGGTTAGCGACAGTGACTATTGGCTTGAAGCCTGTTTATGGGATAAAGACAATGGCCACAAGCTCTTCGTGGTCAACTACAATGCACCCAATCAAGTGCTGTTGTGTTTCGACTACGATCCAAAAGAACAGGTCCTTTATCCCGACAACACGACGCTTTATCTGCTTCAGCACATGCCCAAGGCCATCGTCCGCCTTCCCCGTCAAGGTAAAACCATGGACATCTATTATTACAAGGATCTCTCAAAGGTCGTGAAACGCTTGACTTGGAACGGGAAGGGGTTTAATTAAGAATTTAGAATTAAGAATTATGAGATCGACGTTGAAACGTTGTTTGTTATTGTTGTTGGCGCTATTGCCTTTAGGGGCTTTTGCCCAATTCGATGAATGGTTCACCGAAGCCTCCCTGCGTATCGACTATACCCTGACGGGTAACGACAAAAATACTGCTTTTGCTTTGAAGGAGATGATTCGCGAGCCCTATTGGAGCGGCTCCAAGGTCAATTTGATCGACAACCTGGAATTCGGCAACTACATCGTGAAGGTGTATGAACCCGGCACCGACCATCTGCTCTTCTCCAAGGGCTATCAAAACCTTTACGGCGAATGGCAGACTACCGAGGAGGCCTCCAAGGTTACCAAGACCTTCGACGAGTCGGTTATCGTGCCGTTCCCGAAGAAGCAAGTCGAAGTGGTGTTGTATCGCAAGGACTGGGAGGGACGATTGCTCGAAGGACTGCGCCTGACGGTTAAGCCCGACGACTATTTCATCCGTACTGCGGATAATCTCGGTTTGCCCGTTTATGAAGCTTGGATTGGCAATAAGGACATCACCAAGGCGGTGGACATCGTCATCCTTCCTGAAGGCTACACCCAAGAGGAGATGGGCAAGTTCATCAAGGATTGCGACTTCTTTGTGAAGAGTCTCTTCGGCTATGCGCCCTACGACCGTTATAAGAACAGCTTCAATGTCCGTGGCTTGATGGCACCCTCGCAGGAGTCGGGCTGCACCGAGCCAGGGGCTCACGTGTATAAGAACACCGTGATGCGCTTCAGTTTCTGGACCTTCGACTCGGAACGCTACTGCATGAGCACCGACAACCGTGATATCCGCGATCTTGCCGGACAAGTGCCTTACGACCAGATTTACGTCCTCGTCAACACGACGAAATATGGCGGTGGCGGCATCTATAACTTCTACTGCTCCAGTGCCAGCAGCAACAGCTTCTCAGGTGATGTCATCATCCATGAATTCGGACACGGCTTTGCCGGACTCGCCGATGAGTATTACGAAGATGAAACCGGTTACGGTGATTTCTACAACAACGACATCGAGCCTTGGGAGCCCAACATCACCACCTTGATCGATTTCGAGGCCAAGTGGAAGGACATGATGGACAAAAAGACCCCGATGCCGACGCCTCGCGAAAAGAAATATGAGCACACCATCGGCGTGTTTGAAGGTGGCGGCTATGAGTCGGAAGGCATCTACAGTCCCTACATGGACTGTCTGATGAAGACCTTCAAGGGCCATGAATTCTGTCCCGTTTGCCAGCGTGCCATCGAGCGCATGATCCTATATTATTCTGAATGACATGAACTATCTGGACATCATCATTGCTTTATTGTTGATAGGCTTTGGCATTGGAGGCTGGCGCAAGGGCATCATCATTGAGTTGACCACCTTGCTGGGTCTCGGTCTGGGGCTGTATGGGGCATTTCATTTCAGCGACTTCACGGCAAATAAGTTGGTGGAGTATGTTGAGATTGACCCGAAGTACCTCCATCTGATCTCGTTTATCGTCACCTTTATTGTTTTGTCAGTGCTGGTGAATCTGTTGGGACGGCTGGTGGCGAAGTTGGTGAAGGCGATCAATTTAGGTTTTATTGATAAACTGGGAGGCTTTCTGATTGGTCTTGCTAAGGGGTTGCTCATCTGCAGCCTGCTGGTGATGCTGCTCAATGTCCTGAACCATAAAGGGATTGTCAAAGAAGATACCAAACAGGAGTCGTTGCTCTATCCCTATGTGGAGCAGGCGGTACCATACGTTTATCAAGGGTTCGACATCGTCAAGGAGGCGGTACAGAATGCCACTCCAGATAATCAATCCTCATCCCCGAGGGGATGATAGCTATATAGCTAGCATCCGCCAAAGGCGGATGCCCAATCCCATGTTTCCAATAACCGTCCCCATCCCCGGTAGGGGATGATAGCTATTTAGCTAGCATCCGCTAAAAGCGGATGCCCAATCCCGTGTTTCCCATAACCGTCCTCATCCCCGGTAGGGGATGATAGCTATATAGCTAGCATCCGCCAAAGGCGGATGCCCGATCCCGTGTTTTTTAATTACCGTATTTACGTAATATTTCATCATATTCCTCAGCAAATGTTTTTTTTCGATGATGCGCTTCTTGGTTGCCAATATAACCACATACTGCGGGTATTTGACTAATACTATATGTAAACGCGCCATAACCCTCTTGCCATGAAAAACGTCCTTTGACAAAACGATTCTTATTGATCCAAATCGAAGAATCTCTTTTGATTTCTTTAATCAATGTTGAGAGAGATTCTGATGGTTTAAAGTTGAAAAATAGATGAATGTGGTCTTCAACTCCTCCTATTGCCAACATCTTATGTCCATGGTCTTGGACAATTGCGGTAATATATTGAAACAATCTATCACGCCAGCCTTTATGGATCAAGGGGGCTCGTTGTTGTACTGAAAAAACGACATGGATATAAAGCTGGGTATATGTTTTTTCCATAACAATAATAATATAAAAAGCAAAAATACATATTTTTTTATATTATTATAATGAATTTAATTAATTCTTCTATAAAGCTAGCATCCCTTACGGGATGCGACTACCCATTCTTATTAAAGAAATAAGCTATTTTCGAACAAATATCCCTTCCTTGTCCTTCGGCCGTTCCTCTTCGCGCCAGATGAAGCCGTCCAAATAGCGTTCCGATTCCTTGAGGTCCTTCTCGGGGAATAGGGTTTCATCGATGTTTTGGAAATACTTGATGAGGGAAATCTCCTTGTCCTTCATCAAGATTTTCATGTTTCTGGCGGTCGATTTGTTGATGCCAATCAGTGAGCTGTCGTCCTCGCGGAGCCATGAGATCACCTTGGCATCGCCGTTCACATTCACATGGTCGATGTTGCCGTCGCGGAAGCGGGAAACCATCTCCTTGCCATAGATTTGGTTATAGCCTTCGATACTGTCCTTGGAGATGATGAAGGCATTGCCTTGCTGGATGAGGCTGTCGATAGCGCGATGGGCAATCTTGATGTTGATCAGGTCGCTGGTCAGCTGGGAATCAGAGGTCCAGAGGATGGGCTTGACCCTCATGCGGATGGTGGAGTCGGCCATGTTGTAGGTCATGGTGTCGCATTGGCCCTGCATGTCCGATTTGTAGAACCGCACATGACGACGCCCGATGAGTTTCTCTTCCTTGTTCAAGTCCGTCTTGAAGTGGTAAAACATGGTGTCGGAGGCAATGTAGAGCGAGTCGCCGCCATCGTAATAAATGGCGTATGCCTTGTCGGTCGCAAACGAGAATCCCCTTTTCTCCCAAACTTCGGCGTAATCGCCTCGAAGGATGACCTTGTAGGCGGTGTCGATCATCTGGATGTCATCCATGGCCTTGGCAAAGCCCCGCTGTCGGTCGTAAAGCATCGAATCGGCCACCAGCCATTGGGTTTCGTTGTAAAACACAGGATTCTGGTCCAGATAGGCGAGGTCGCGTTCGGTGAGGTAATAGCCGTGAGTGCCCTCCATGCGGTTGTCCTCGTTGACGATGGTAGTGGGTCCCTGGAACCACATCTTCTCGATGCGGGTGTTGTAATACAGGGTGTCGGTGAACATCTGGTACTTCGGGCTGAGCACCTTCACCGTCTTGAAGAAACGGAACTCCTTGAGGTCGTCGCGGTAGTAGCCGAGTTCGCTGATGAGCTGCTTGTCGCCTCTTGTGGTGACGCCATGGTGGGGATAGCAGGCCAGGTGCTCGTCGCGGTCGTAGGTCATGTAATCGGTTTCGAGCACCGTGCTATCGTCGGTCATGCGCACGTCGTCGAAAAACTCGGCAAAGCGCAAATCGCCGTCGTAGCGCATGGTGCGGCTGTACATGTCGATGCTGTCGTTGACGCGGATATGGACGTTTTGGAAGGCGTCGAAGCTGTTTTTCTTCTCGTAGTAATAGGCGCTGTCGCAGTAGAAATGAGTGGAGTCATGGCGGATGTGGACCTGGCCCAGCAGGCGCACGGCATCGGAGCTGGCGGCCTTATGGAACTGGCTGGCGTGCTCAATATGGATCTTGGTGCGTTCACGCTCCTGGGCCCACCCGAGGGTGGTAACCAACAATAGGGTTAGTATGAATACTATCCGTTTCATAAGTCGTTCCAGTTTTCATCGGGAACGTCATTGCGAGGCCTTGGTCCGAAGCAATCCAGCTTGACTGAATTATGCTTTTTGGGGTCAGGTTGGATTGCTTCGCTTTGCTCGCAATGACGCAAAGAGCTGCTTCCTTCTACGACTATGACAATCTCTCCTTTTACTTCCTTCTGGGAGAAATACTCGATCACTTCGGCCAGGGTGCCGCGGACGTTCTCTTCATGGATCTTGGTCAACTCGCGCGCCACCGACACCTTTCGGTCGGGTCCCATCACCTCCATGAACTGCTGCAGGGTTTTTACCAGACGGTAGGGCGACTCATAGAGGATGGTGGTGTAGGGATAGTTGGCAATCTGTTGTATCTTGGTTTGGCGGCCTTTCTTGTGGGGCAGGAAGCCTTCGAAGATAAAGCGTTCGGCAGGAAGTCCTGAGTTGACCAGGGCAGGCACAAAGGCGGTGGCGCCGGGAAGGCATTCTACCTGAAGTCCCCTTTTGATGCATTCGCGAACCAGCATGAATCCCGGATCGGAGATAGCCGGGGTACCGGCGTCAGTAACCAACGCCATGGTCTCGCCGGCTTCGATGCGGTCGGCAATATGTTCCACCTGCTGGTGCTCGTTGTTGAGGTGGAAAGCCGTCATCGGCTTGCTGATGCCGAGATGCCGCAGCAGGTTGCCCGATGTACGGGTGTCCTCGGCGAGGATGGCATCCACCTCCTTGAGCACACGGATGGCGCGCAAAGTGATGTCCTCGAGGTTGCCGATGGGGGTGGGGACCAAATAGAGCTGGCTCATCACGCTTCAAACTTACGGTGTACCAATTCGAGCAGTTTGCGGTAGGCCTCGTTGCTGCTGTTCCATTGCAGCTCGATGCGCAGCTCGTTCATATAGATGAGCGCGCCGTTCAGGGTCTTGAGGTCGTTAAGGTTCTCGATGGATTTGTTGTATTTCTCCATGCTGCCACTGAAGAGCTCGTTCACCAACAGGAACTTGTCGTTGATGCCAATGGCAGTACGAAGGTCGTTGACAGCGGCCTCATGCTGTAATTTCGCCGCCAGGCTGTGGTCTTCCTGTTGCTGGAGCCGATCGCCGATAGTCTCGGGTTGGTCCAGCTCAAAGCCGGAATCGTCTTTCTCTTCCATGTCGCCGATGATCACAGGCTCGTAGGGGATTTCCTCCTCAGTCTCTTTCGTTTCTTCTTCCGTTGCTTCGTTGGTGTTCTGGAACTGTGGAATGGTCATCTCAATCTCATCACCGGTAGTATAAACGGGAGTCTTCTGATCCTGTTCTCCCACAGGCTCAAAGTTCAGGATAAAGCCGAAATCGTTTGGATCGGACTGGACGGCCTCTTCAACGCTTCCAACAACGTTGACGGGTTCATTCTCCGGTTCTTCCTCTGGTTTTTCCTCCGGTTCGATAACAGGATCCTCTTCCGGTTCAACGATGGGTTCTTCCTTCGGTTCTTCCTCCAGTTCGGCAACAGGCTCCTCGGGCTCGATATTGGGCTCCTCCTCAATCCCGAAAAGCGTCTTGATTGCTACCTCTTCCTCGGGCTCCAAAGGAAGGTCTTCCGTCTTCTGACTTCCTTCTTCCGACTCCTGACTTCCGTCTTCTGTCTCCTCCTCCCAAGGCATGTCGCTGATGTCGATGGAACAAAGCTGATCATAGATGCTGTGCGTACGGTTCATCATGACATCCAAGTCGAGGAGGCCAAGCGGCTTCCCGTTTCTAAGGAGGAAATCGACTTGTTGTTGTAACAGGCTGATTTCGTGTTTCAAAGAAACCAGCGTATCTTTTTGCTCATTGAATTTGTCGTTCATATCTGATTAATATTTATCTTTGCTATGATGGATTTGCTAAATTACAAAGAATTAAAATATCGCAGGCATGTTTCTTGAAAAAGATTATCATAATAGGACCCAGGGTTGGATTGAAGTGATCTGTGGATCGATGTTCTCGGGCAAGACCGAAGAGCTCATTAGGCGCCTGAAAAGGGCCAAAATCGCCAAGTTGAAGGTGGAGATCTTCAAGCCGGGTGTCGATACACGCTATAGTGAGGAAGACGTGGTGTCGCATAATGCCACGGCGCTCCATTCCATCCCCGTGGAAAACGCCACGCAGATCTTGTTGTATGCCAACGATGTGGATGTCATCGGCATCGACGAGGCACAGTTCCTCGACGATGAGCTGCCTGCAGTGTGCCAGCAGTTAGCCAACAACGGTGTCAGGGTCATCATCGCGGGGTTGGATATGGATTTCATGGGGAATCCCTTCGGGCCGATGCCCAAGTTGATGGCCATCGCCGAGGATGTCACCAAGGTGCATGCCATTTGCGTGCGTTGTGGCAGTCCGGCGCAGTATTCGCACCGTACCATCGCGGGCGACAAATTGGTCGTCTTGGGTGAAACGGAAAGTTACGAGCCGTTATGTCGCGCCTGTTATCAAAAAGCCATGGCCGAAAGGAACCCTTAACCTTTCACCTCTCACCTCTCACCTTTCACCTCTCAATTCTCCCTCACGCTTTTTCGGAGTTCCTCGCCAATCTTCTTCTTTAGTTGCATCACCATCTGCTCGGTGTCGTTGCGGCGCTCAGGACGGTAGAGGTTGGGGTATTTGCACGGTTCCAGCTGGTAGCTGAGGTTGTTCAACGGTCCTGAGATCTTCAAGCCCAACCTGGTCGGCAACGGAGATTGGGTGACGGAGATGTGGTACTCGCCCACGGTGTTCAGGTTATAGTGTCCGTCGAGGGTGGCCTTGTACTTGCCGATGGCAATCTGGAAGGGCCAGAGATCCACTTCGTTCTTGAAGGCGGTCATCTGGATGTCGAGGCTGTCGATCTTATACAGGCCGTTGGTGCTTACCTTCAGCATATCGGTGATCTTGGTGAATGAGGCGATGTCGCGCACCTGCAAGTTGGCGGCTTCGATATCGGCGGCGGCGCGGAAGGTGGACATCTTGAGGTCGTAGTTCGACTTGAGATTGGTTTGTGCAGCGATATGGAACTCCGCGGCTCCGTCGAAGGTCTTCAGCATCGGCACAATGGTGTCAATCTCGGGAATCATGTGGATCAGGTCGTAGATCTGAACATCGAGCAGGTGGAAGTCCATGCTCAGGAAGAGGTGGTTCTTGCGCGGCGACTGGTACATGGCGGTGAGCTGCATCTGGGCGGCTTCGTTGGTGAAGCCGATCTCGCGCAGCAGCAAGGTGCCATCTTTGACGGTGGCATTGCCGCCCAAGTTATTGAACTCGAAGTTGCGGTACAATGCCTTGTTAGCCGTCACCTTGAAGTCGAAGTCCACGCCCTCGGGCACCATGAAAGGATCGCCCTCCGTATTGCTGTCCTCGACAACGGTACTGTCGCGTTCCACGCCCAGTCCGCTGGTGAGTTCCATGATCTCGTTGAGGTCGAGGTAGTTGGAGTGGACTGCCAGGTTGGCCTTCATCAGGTTCTTCTTGTCGGCCGTCCATTCCTTCAAGCCGGTGACCTGCCCCTTGAGGTTGAGGTCCGACTTGCCAAGCTTCACGCCGCCTTTCTTGAAGTCGAGCCCTTTGTCGTCGAATTGGAAGTCGATGGTGGGGATGATGACCTTCTCGTCGAGGTTGGCGACGGTGAGTTGGGCGTTGTTGAGCACAAAGTCGGCGGTGGGATTCCAGTGGTTGAGGAAGTCGCTCGGATCCTTGCTTTTGTTTTGGCGTGCCGATGCTGCCACGGCTAGCGACTGTGTGACGAGCTGGTAGCCCGATCCTGCCTTGGCGTTGAGTTGGCCGCTCTTCAGGGAGGCGCTCAGGTTCAGGCTCTTGTTGCTCTTCGGCAAGGTGGCCAAGGTGATGGTGGGGTTGGTGGCATCGCAGCGGATGGTGTCGTACACCAGGTTCAGATGGCCCAACTTCAGCGCGGCATCGGCCAGGGCGGATTCAATCTTGTCGAGACGGTCGGCATTGGCTTCGATGTTGACGTCGCTCAGGTCGGCACGGATCTTGGGACCCACGGTGGCGTTGAGCGTCGAGGTGGTAAGACCGAGATGCACGCCCTTGCGTTGTTTGGCGGGGATGCCGAGGTTCAGTTTTAGGGTGGGCGATGCGGCATGGATGGTGTCCATGGCAAAGTCGAAGCCGTTAAGGGTGATGTTGGCGTCGGCTTTCGTCTTGGTGTTGAATTGCAAGGTGTTGACGGCCTTCATTAGGTCGTCGAGCTTGCTTTGCAGCTTTATCTTGGCATCGGCTCGACCGTTGAGCTTCATGTTCTTGGGCAGGAACGACTTCAGGTCGGTAAGGTAGAGGTTCGACTTGAGGTTCATGTCGAGATCCATCTTGCCGCTGAGGTCGGTGATGTCGCCGTTGGCTTCGATGGTGGAGCGGTTCAGCTTGGTGCTCAGTTGGATATCCTTGGCGTTGATGCTGTCGTTGAGATCGATGCTCATCAGGGCGCTGAGGTTGGTTTCCTTGAAGGGGAAGGGCAGGTTAGGGATACCGATGGTGGCCTCGGTGGCGTTGACCTTGGCGGTGATTAGTGGCATGGTGCTGTCGTTGAAGCAGCCCGTGATCTTACCGTCGGTGAGGGCAGCCTTGCCTTGGAAGTCCATGCCGTTCAAGTTCTTGGTGACGTTTTCGGGCAGGTAGTGCATCAGGTCCTCGATGTCGAGGGTATTGGTGGCGAAAGCCAAGTCCAGGTCATAGCTGTTGGTATCACTCGCAATGACGTTACCATCAAGGGCAATCTGATAGTCATTCAGACCGATAGATGCCATGGCAAGGGAAGCGTTCAACGGATCCAGATCCATCGTGACAGGCAAGTTGAGGTGCAGTGCATCGTGGTGGAGCACTTGGTAGCCGGCGTTCAGGGTAAGGTCGGGGCTGTCGAGTTGCAGCTGGCCGTGGAGGTGGTTGTAGTCCTTGAGGTCGCCGTTGAAGCCGAGGTTGAGCTGTTGGATCACCCCGGCGAGGCCTTCGGTTTGCAGCATGACGCCTTGTGCCTTCAGTCCTAACACGGCTTGGATGTCTTGGTCGTGCATGGTGCCCTGGATGTCGGTGTTAAGGCCTGTAATCCCGGCATGGAGCTTCGAACGCAGGTCGTTATACATCACCGTACTGTTTTTCAGGCTAACCTCCTCTAAGGCCACGCTATAGTCGAATTCGGCCTTGGTGGTGTCGGTCTTGGTGCTGTCGGAGCTGAAGATGTCGAGGTTGCTGTGGCCTTCCGCATCGGTGAAGATATTGACGAAGGCGTCTTCGAGGAGGAGTTTTTTGACGATGATCTCCCGTTCCTTGAGGAACTTCTTGGCGTCGGCCGAGAGGGTGAGCTTGTCGATGCTGGCGAGGGTGTCGGAGGGGGCGCCTTCCATGGGGCTTAGGATGGCCACCTGGTCGAGTTCGAGGCCGATGTCAGGAAAGGTCTTGAACAGGGTGAGGTTGGCCCGCTGCAGTTGCAGGTCGAAGTCAACATATTGTGGCACATAGCGTTTCACCATGCTGGTCAGTCGTTTCGGCGAGGTGACCAAGGCGATGGCGATGGTAGCTAAAACAAGAATTACTCCCACAAGGCTTGCGAGAGTAATTCCGGTGATTTTTAGGGCTTTTTTCATAATGTGTCGTTTCGGAAGAAATGATGTGGGACGCCGCCTGAGTCCTCATACACGAGGTTTTCGAGGTCGAGTTTCGTCACGGTGAGGATCCTTGGCACCACGCCTACAACCATGTGGTGTTCTTGGATGAGGCGGCTGCCGTCGAAGCTCCAGTTGAAAGTGTCGGCTTCTTCTTCTGCGACGTCGTCGGCCGTATCCCACGTGGTGCCCAGGCCTTCGGGGAGGTATTTCTCGTGCACGGTGTTCTCGATCCATTCCCCGATGAGGAGTGCCTCATCGAAGGTCGGTGTCACTGGCTCCGAGCCGCAGGAGCAAAGAGCCAGTAACACCGCAAGCCCGATAACGAGTTTGCAGCCCCTTTTCACTTATTCTTTCTTTTTAGAGCGTTTGCTAAACAGGTATGCGCCTCCCAAACCTGCGAGCAGCAGGAATCCGTTTCCGAGGGGGACGAACTTCCACTGGTCCAGATTCACGTCTTGCATGGGGACCATGACGCCAATGTTTTCCGAGGATTGTGCGCGGGGGTTGAGACCCGCGTCTTCCTCGGTGTAGATGATCTGGGCTGACAGGGGCTTGAAGCAACCCATCAGCAAGGCGATTATGATAATGACAATACTCTTTTTCATCTCGATATTTGGATTTGCAAAGTT
>JAFYNJ010000007.1 GCA_017549805.1 Bacteroidales bacterium | reverse complement strand
GTCCTCGTCAACCATGTTGCCCGAAACAACCGGCTGGTCTGGCGTGTAGCCCTCGACAGACGGAGAGTTCACCGTGTACGGTGCGCCGTATTCGTACGTCTCGCTGTACTGGGCCGGGGCGGTCACGCCTTCCGGCATCACATAGTTGATCGTCAGCAGGTGGCTGTTCAGGCTGAAGTTTGCCACCAGGGTCCTCGCTTCCGTCACAGTGAAGCTATAGGTTGCAGTGGAGTCAACATGCGTGCCGTTCTCCGTCCAATTCACAAAGCTGTAACCAGTGTTAGCCATAGCGGTCAAAGTACAAGTGCTGCCCGAATCGTAGGTATCTGCTCCCGTGATCGTGCCACCCTCTTCGGGATTCGCTGTAGCAGCGATCTCGTATCTTTCAACGACTCCGGAAGTGACGAATGCTATCGGATCGCACCAATCTGTCTCCATGTCTCCGCCTGTCGCCGCATCTTCGCAAATGCCCATGGTTTTTACTAAATACCCCGCATTTGGAGTCAGGCCTGTGAAGGTGTATTGGGCATCCTCAACGGGAATGGGTTCGCCCCAGTCAATTTCTCCTGCTATCATTAATACGTTGTCAATGGCAAAATAGTCACCAGTCGCACTTGCCGACCCGTCTTTGGTGTAGGTCCAGGTGAAGGTGTGCTGTCCTGCTGTCACATTAAAGCCATAGTGATTCCAACCACTATTGTAGCCACTAGCAGTGAATTTCAGCGTATCATCGATGTAGAAAAGCCCGAGGTCCCATCCTTCTTCACCCATATACTCGGCATCAAATTCGATGGTGCCATCGGCTGTGAAGTCCAAAGTAACCGAGATGCTGGATGCCGTATTATTCAAACCAGCATTGCCACTTTGGATATGGCCGTCAACGGCTGTCCAAGCATAAATGACAGAGTCCTGAATGACTGGGGACGCCCATCCCTCAGGGATTCCATTTTCAAAATCATCCAAGTTTAAGAAAGAAGGAATGCCTAAACGGACATAGTAACTATCGCTGTAGTCGGCCCACGTCACCGTGGCAGTATTGCCAGTGACATTGACAACTTCAACATGCTGGGGAACCGGGCAAGCTTCCAGAGTGGTGAAATCGATGACTTCGCTGCATAGGCAGCTGATTGGAATGGTATCTTCAACACCACAGGCAGGAACCACAAACGCTTCGTAGGAGGTGTTGGGGCTAAGGCCTGTGATCGTGCATGGGTTCTCGGTGACTTCTACCATCGTGTCCGGAACATAGGTAACTGTGACCGCAGGATGGTAGAATACGTACCATGACTCGGCAGCGCCTTTCTCAATCCAGCTGAAGGTGGCCGACTGGGGACCCAAATCGGTATTGGAGAATTCCTGGGGACGCATGCAGTCGCCTATGCCTTCAAGATAGTAGGCAACGATTTCTATTCCTTCCATCACATCTTGATAAACAATACTGTCCCCAAAAATCCTATTCAAGAATTCTTCGTCGAAAACAAAGGTATAGAGGGAATCTGTGGACAATAACAACTCACCTCTGCAGTCCGGACAATATTCACCCTCGTATGTATTTACAACCCATTTTTCAAATATGTAGCACGGATTACATGTAGCCGAGAGAGTAATCGTATCGCCTATTTGGACACTGTAAGTATCCTCTTCCGGATAAATAATCTCAGCATTGCCAGCATCCGGTGAAGGATAGATTGTTACCCATGGGTAATAGGTTGCCGGCGAGAAGTTGGCCACAACATCGACGTCCTCTTTGACAACGAAGGTAAATGTATAAATATTAGCAAGGGTATCATTCTCACCATAGAACTCCAAATCATTCATTGTCCAATTTACGAAGTCAAAGAAATTGTTGGGTATGGCCGTCAAGGTACATGACTCACCGTAGGTAAAAGTGCCGCCACCGCTGACCGTGCCACCGTCGATCGGGTTGGCAGAAACAGTAACGTTGTAATAAGCAACCTCTGACTTGGTGATGGGATCCGACCAATAGATTCGCTGGCTGTCACCTCCGAGGGCTTCAACACCAAATTCATAATCGCCTAAATCAAGATCGAACCAAGCTTCATCTAAATACTGATAGCCTGTCACGTTTTCGGCTATCAGCACCTCTTCACTACCAGAGGTAGCTTCGGGATGGTATTCTCTACGATAGATGTTGTAACCATTGCTACTGGCTCCTGCACTAGCAACGCCGGCAAAAACCACCTCATCCACAAAGAAGGCATCCCCTGCATTATCCACGCTATAATCCTTCGTGTAGGACCACTTGAAGGTATGCGTACCTGGAGACACCTCATAGCTGTAAGTATCCCATGTCTGAAGCGCACCATTGCTGAATTGCATGACATCGTCGATGAAAAATTCGCAAACGTCATAATCAGTACCTTCGCCATAACATCCACCGTTGAAGCTGATGCTGCCATTTTCCACGAAATAAACCGTGGCTTCAATGGACGAAGTGGAGCTTCCTTTACCTCCATTACCACTCATCATACAGTAACTGCCGTTGTAGCCGGGGATGTTCGGTGTCGTCACCACCCATGGATAATTAGCATCAAGGGTGTCGTTGTTCCAAGTATCCGGTATTTCACCTGACTCGAAGTCAATAATATCCGCGCCCCAATACACCATAGCGTATGGACATTGGGGTTGACTGGCATCCGGATAATGCCGAGCCGTCACCGTGAAAACAGGATTCGTGTCGGCTTTCGGTGGGTTGACAGGGTTGGCAATAGCCCCCAATGTAGATAAAAGAAGGATCATGAACATGGCAATTTTCTTCTTGCCATTTAGGAAAGTACAGTTTTTCATATTGTTAAGTATTTGATGATTATTCTATGTTTAGCAAGCAAAGATAAAAAAAGTTATCAACAAAAAACGCTTACCAGTAAAATAATCTCAAAAATATGAAAAACCTCAATAGTCAAATACTATTTCTTCTTTCTCCCACTTTTCTTTAACGCCTCGGCGATGATCCATTGAAGCTGGCCGTTGACGGATCGGAACTCGTCAGCGGCCCACTTCTCCACCGCCTCCATCGTGTCGGCATCGACACGAAGCAGGAAAGTCTTGGCGTTGGCACTATTTTCCTTGTCTTTCGCCATAGATCACCTCTCCAACGATGCGCCCAAGGTCTGCGACATGATGCCTTCCTTGGCGATGTATTTGTCGTAAATCCAAATGCACAGTATCGTCACAACCATGACGATGAAACCCGAAAGGCCTGGCATGCCGTTCAGGAAGTCGTTGCCACCCAAGGTGAAATAAATGACCACGCCAGCCAGCGCATTGACCGTGCCATGCATGATGGCCGCCACGATCATCGACTTGGTCTTTAACACAAAATACAACTCGATGACGCCTAACAGGATACACATCACCACCATCAGCAAAACGCCCCATTGGGGTTCGTTGGGATAGTTGTGACCCATCAATATCAATGGGAAATGCCAGATGCCCCAAACGACGCCGATAAACAAAGCCGCCGTCCAGAACTTGCGCTCGCGTAAAGCATGAACCAGGTAGTTGCGCCAACCATATTCCTCGCCGAAAGCGGCTAAGGCATTGATAGAGGCACCTGCCATCAAACCGCTGCCCAGCATGATGACAATCATCAGCCATGCAGGAAGCGCCGACAACTGCTCCCGTACCATCTCCTGTTGCTCTTCAGGGATGTGATATTGCGAAATCAACTGCTCAGCGTTGTATTGCAACGACACCCCCGGCATCAAGCCGTTGACGAGGATGCAAAGGAAAACCATCGCCACAGGCAGCAACCAAGCCACCAACCACGACCATTTAATCTTGAAGTTGACCAAACCCGTGTGGTTGAACTTCTCCTTGTCGATAGCTTGCAGCACCAGAGCCGTGAGCATCGGGAAAAACATATAAACGGTCGAGAAGAGCATCAATCCCACAGGGGTATCCGCTCCCATGCCGAAGCCCCAATGGGCCACGGCGGCCATCACCCAACTGAACAGGCAGACGGCGATTGAAAATCTCATGGCTTTTTTCATGGTTGTAGGTTTTTCATCGTTTCAAACAGTTCCAAAGTCTTTTCCTTGTCCGAGAGGTTCAAGTAATAAAGGTCGGTCGTAGTGCGCAGTTGAATGTAAGGTGCTTGCTTATGGATGAAAAGCATGCATTTTTCTCCATTTTTAAACTTGAAGTGGCCTTTGGCTTGATTCCCCGTATCGGATCCATTGGTACGCATGGCGATGGGCGGCATCTCATCGATCAGATCCACCGAAACGATGTCGGTAACGGGAATCTCACGCCCGTACATGCCCGAAATCTTAATAGTCTCCTCTCCCACCGTGATTCGTGTTGGACGAAAGCTCAAGGCCAGAACAATAGCCGCACCCACCATGACAACCCATGAAAAGCCCCAAGCGATTCTGGATGCCCTGGCGGATTTCACCAGTTTTCCTGACTTGTCGCGACCCAACGGCATCTTAACCCCCACAAACCTGATGTTGGATTTGGACTGGTCGCGCCCAAAGGCATTGTATCGTTTCATGGCGACGGTCAAAGGCACCATCATGGCAAACACCAGCGCCATCAAGGTCACGCCACAGACGTCTTCGTCAATGACTTTGAGCAGCTGTAGCGTGGCCGTGACCACCAACAGGAAGCCCGTCGGCGCCAAGACGAGGGCAATCGCCTTTTTCAGCCCTTCGATATCGACCAGAGCTTTCTGCTCTGGCGACATATTTCCATAAGGATTGATGATATTAGGATACCGATAGCTAAGCCATGCTACCACTATCAGCACCAATCCCGTCGCTAATACTGTATATCCCATAATCTACCAAGCTTTAACCCCTAACGGGGTATTAATATTTTCCGTTTCTACCGATAGTTAACCCCTAACGGGGTAACCTCTCACCTCTCACCTCTCACCTCAATACAGGCTTCCCGTATTCACCACCGGTTGTGCCGACTCGTCAGCGCAGAGCACCACCATCAGGTTGCTCACCATGGCGGCCTTGCGTTCCTCGTCAAGTTCGACCACATTTTCATCCTTCAGCTTATCCAAGGCCATCTTGACCATCGACACGGCGCCTTCCACGATCTTCTCACGGGCCGAAATGATGGCGGCAGCCTGCTGACGGCGCAGCATCACAGCGGCAATCTCAGGCGAATAGGCCAAATAGTTGATGCGCGCTTCCAACACTTCCAATCCCGACATGGTCAAACGCTCGTTCAACTTACTCTTCAGCACCTCATTAATCTCTGTACCACCCGAACGCAAAGTCAGCTCGCCATCAACAGCCTCATTCTCGTCGTAGGCGTACATGCCAGCCACCTCGCGCAAAGCGGCATCGCTCTGCACCTGGATGAAGCTCTCGAAGGCACGCATGCGGTTGCTGACCGTCACAGGAGCCGTACCCGAGCCGCCACCCGCCATGGTTTGCGAGTCGATCTCGAACATGGCCTTGTAGGTGTCCTTCAACTTCCACACCAGGATTTGGCCGATCATGATGGGGTTGCCCGTCTTGTCGTTCACCTTGATGTTGTCAGGATTGAGGTTACGGGCGCGCAGCGAGACCTTCTTGGAGGTCATCAGGAAGTTGACCCAATAGAAACCTGTCTTGGTAAAGGTGCCACGATACTTGCCGAAGAACAGCATCACCATCGCCTCATTCGGTTCCAACTTACGGAAACCAATTGGAAGGATGCAGGCCAACAACATGCCGACGATCGACCAAATAGGCGAACCCAATTGCCCATTACCAAAAGCCAAAAAGCCCCAAATGCTCAAGCCAATAATGGCAATTTCAATAAACAAAGCGATGAATCCATTCATCGCAAATCCCTTAAATTCAAATTCTTTTGTTTCCATAGATGATATTATTTTGATATTATTTCGAAAGCAAAAATACGATTATTTTTTAATATGCAAGCTTTTTTTCATTTTTTTTATAATTTTGCGATAGAAAAATCATAAAAACCTAATAATCATGAAAAAATTACTTTTTGGACTCATCACCTTATTAATGATGGCAAGCTGTTCAACGCTCAAAGTCGTCAACCCGAATGCAGCCATGAATGCTGGTGCCGCTGCCATCCAAGCGCTCACCATCAGCGATGCACAGATTGCCCAATTATGCAGCGAGTACATGGTTGAAATGGATAAACAAAACACCATTGCTCCCGCCAGCAGCGAATACACTCAACGCTTGAACCGCATCATGGCTAAGTTTAAAAACATCAGCAATTTGAATCTCAACTACAAAGTATATCAGTCAAGCACAATCAATGCATTCGCCAGTGGTGACGGCAGCGTACGCGTGTATTCCGGATTGATGGACAAGATGAATGACGACGAGGTGTTTGCCGTCGTCGGCCACGAGCTTGGCCATTTGATCAACAAAGATGTGCGCGATGCTTACCGCAATGCCTACCTCATCGTAGCCGCCCGTTACGGTATCGCCGCTGTCAACACCACCGCCGGTGCCATTTCCACAAGTTTCCTTGGTGATTTGGGACAACAACTGGCCAGCGCTGCCTATTCTCGTCGCCAAGAAACACAGGCCGACGAGACTGCCTTCCAGTTCTGTGTGGCCAACGGCGTGGATCCTTTCGCCATGTACCACGCATTGAACGTGCTTCTTGAGATAGGCGGATCAACCGGCTCGCAAAGTTCGATAACCCAAGCGTTCTCCGATCACCCCGACACCCAAAAACGCGCGGAGCATATCAAGGAAATGGCTGAAGCCGCTGGCTACAAGCTCAACAGCACATCATCCACAACCACACCCAAAACCTCAAGCGGCAACACCTCAAACAGCGGATCAGGTTCCGGTAAAAAAGCCACGATCAAAACCGGGAAGAATTAAAACGATTCAGCCAATCTCTTGAACTTCGCACCACGTTCCTCGAAGTTCTTGTACTGGTCATAACTTGAAGCAGCAGGCGACAACAAACAAACGTCGCCTGCTTTTTTGTGGCACTTGAGATAGTCGAAAGCTTCCTCCATGCTATGGTATGGAACCAATTGCGAGGCCACTCCCCTGTCTTTCATCAATTGCATCATACGCTCGCCCGCCTTGCCCGTGAAGAGCAGATGCGGCACAGGATGTTCCGCCATGTATTCCACCAAAGGCGCATAGTCGATGTCACGATCGAAACCGCCCAAGAGCAAGAAATCCACCCGACCCAAGGTTTGACAAGCCGCAATGGCTGCCTGTGGTATGGTCGAGATGCTGTCGTTCAGGAAAGTCACGCCACCAAAGGTGCCCACCGGCTCCAGACGGTGTTCCAAGGGCTTGAAGGTGTAAAGATGAGGAATCATCTCCTTGACATCGATGCCGTAAGCGGCGCAAGCGCACAAAGCGGCCTTAACGTTCAACAAGTTATGCGGACCCAACACGGGCAAAGCCTCTTCGTCGATGTCGAAATCCATATTGGGAAACACCACGTTATTGACACCCAACTCCAGGGTCTCCATCAACAAGGAATCATGGACAACAGCAAAATCATCCGCTCCCATGAACCGCAAGAGATTGAACTTGGCATGTTTATAGCGCTCAAATGTCCCAAAATGGTCCAGATGCTCCTCAAACACATTGAGCAACACCCCCACTCTCGGACTATTGTGAACGTATTCCAGCTGATGAGCCGACAACTCATAAACCACGATGCTGTCTTCATGGATCTGCTCCATCACATCGAAACAAGGAATACCGATGTTGCCCGTCAAAATGGCGTCACGACCCGATTCCTTGAGCAGATGATAGATCATGCTGGTGGTCGTGCTTTTGCCTTTGGTGCCCGAAATGCCAATGGTTTGATGATGGAATTGGCTCAAAAAGAGGTCGGTTTGCGAGGTAATCTCCACACCGTTGGCATCAAAATCCTTAAGGGAAATTCCAGGCGTCTTGATGACGATATCGTAATCATAGATAGCATCCAGATACCGCTCACCCGAATGCGCCACACCTTCCATGGCATTCTTGTCAGCCACCGCCACCATGGCATCGGGCAAATGCCTTTGTAAAAAGGCTCGTGTCGATTTTCCTTCCCGACCAAAGCCGAGAATCAAGATGCGCTTGCCACGGAGCCGGTTCAAGATCAAGTCAAACATGAAGCTTGGTTTTTAGGATTTGCTCAAATTGCACGGGAAGGAAATGCTCTTCATTGAAACGTTTCAAGATGGCTGAAACAGTGGCATCACCCTTGGGGGAATCCTCAACGATAGTATTCACGCGATCCTTCATGAAATCCACGCAGGCTCTCACCTCTTCCACTGTGCCAACACACTCGAAAGGCTTCACTGCCGATGTGCCGTTCAACTCCTCAAAAATGGGACGCAATGTCGTGTCCTTCATCAGGTCCTTGCCGAATATGGCGATGAGCTTCTCACGCGTAAGGAACGGCGAAAGGATGATCCAGGTAAATAGGCACTTTGGACATTTTCCACACCAAGAATCGGTCTTGCTACCTGCGTTGCAACTCTTGAAAACACCATGATATGCCTCGCAACGGCTGAAGAAAGAAGCAATCTGCATCTCGTTGAGGGGTCGCAAGAAACTGAAATATTGAATGCTCCCGTTAAGATGCAAAGCAACATATTCCCTGAAATCCCGCTCAAACTCGACGGACTTGCTATACTGATGGTTGATGTTGGTGCCGGGAACGGTGGATTCGTTGGCGCTCGACTCGTTCGACAGGGCGATGTATTTCGAGCCGCTGCCAAAGCCAATGAGCAACGACACAAAGGCTAGCAGCGCTGAAAACGGTGTATGGCCGTTGAGATAGCCCTCCTGGTTGAGTTGCAGCATGGTCGGATCCAAGGTACGGTTGACAACCGCCACATCGTCCATGGTATAGCCCGCCGCCTTGACACACTCCACGGTAGCACCGCGAGGATTGACAATCAGCGGAATGACAGGCATCTCATTACGGAGCATCTCCAAGGTCACCACCGAGTCCTTGCCGCCACCCACGGGAATCAAGGTCTTTTCTCCCAAAGGCAGGTTGACAGGTTTCATCTCGCGGTCGGTTCCCGACTCGATTCTCAGGAAATCCTTCTCAGTGCAATCGATTCCATTCAGGTAACGGAACTCGCCCAAGCCGTTGTAATAGAGATGCCGCCACCATTTCTTCTGGCAAAGCTTCAAATCAAAGGGCTTTACCACAATGGTTTTCGGGCAGGCGATCTTCCAATAGCTCACCAGCTCCACCATGCCGATATGGAAGGCCAGCACCTCCAGCTGTTCTTTCGGGATGGATTCCCAACGATAGAACGGACGGGCTGGAAGCGTCATGGTGGGATGGAAATAATAGCGTTCATCCAAGCTGAAATGGAATGTCATGGCCAGTATGCCATCCTTCAGTTCCACTTCCTGCTTGTAGAAAGTGAAGCTCTTGAACTGCTCCCTGAGGGCATCAAACCGCTGTTGGTTCTCAATCCGTTTCAATGTCACGCAAATTTTCTACAAAAATAATAAAAGTTGATTTGTTAAATTGTTTATTTGTTGAATTGTTGATATTTTTGCGTTTCAATATCACGATTGATGGACTTAAAGAAACTCTTTCAGATTCGCAGCAACACCTTGGAGCCCCAACAAGGAAACATCCTGCTTTCGGAGCCGACGATGAACGACTTCCACTTTGGCCGTTCCGTTGTCCTGCTCATCGAACACAATGAGTCGGAGGGCTCGTTCGGCATCATCATGAACAAGTCGCTCAACGTGAGACTGAAAGAGATTGTCGATGTGTTCGAGGACTTTGACGCTCCCGTGTATCTCGGCGGTCCCGTGGCCGAAAACCAGATTTTCTTCATGCACACCTTAGGCGACCTCATTCCCGATTCCTGCAAGATCATGGACGGCCTGTACTGGGGTGGCGATACCGACACGCTCAACACCCTGATCGCACAAGGCATCGCCAACAAAAACAATGTTCGCTTTTTCCTGGGCTATTCGGGATGGAGCGCCGGACAACTCACCAGCGAACTGGCCCGCAATTCATGGCTCGTGGGCAAAACAAACAGCAAATTGCTACTCTCTACTCCCACCGACCAGATGTGGAAGACCTTCGTCGCCCGCATGGGCAAGGAATACGAGATGTGGCAACGGTTTCCGAAGAACCCGGAAGAAAACTAAGAGCTTTCACTTAATTGGATAGGCCTGATACAGGACATCATGGAGTTTCGTGCGGATATCAAGTTTCATCAGCAAGCCGTTGTCTGATGTGGGATGCACACGGTTCGAGAGGAACACGATGACGGTTTTGTTCTCTGGATCGTTCCAGAAGAAGGTTCCGGTATAACCTGTATGTCCGTAGCCCGCCATCGACCCCGACTTGGAAGCGGTGGACGAGCCTTTCTTTTCCAATGGCAACTTGTCGAAGCCCAAGCCGCGACGGTTGTTGTTGGCGGTAAACGGCGCCGTGGTGAAATACTTGATGGTAGAAGGCTTCAACAGCTGTTTCCCTTCAAACTTGCCTTCATCCAACAGCATCTGGGCAATGACCGCCAAGTCGTGCGAGTTGGCGAAGAGGCCGGCATGACCCGACATGCCACCCATCAATGAAGCCATCTGGTCATGGACATCACCCCACAGCAACTGCTTGCGGAACTTCTGGTCGTCCTCAGTGGGCACGATGGTCTCGCGTGTTCTCCAATGCAACGGACAATAACCTATGTTGGTCAGATGCATCGGATTGTAGAACTTCTCTTCAAGGTATTCCTCCAAGCTCTTGTTGGTCAACAGCTTGACCAATTCCGGGATGAAGTAGAATCCCATGTCGCAATATACATATTTCTTCTCCTTCATGGGACTCTTCATGATGGAATCAATGATCTTCTCCTTGTAATCGTTTACCAGATATAGATTCTCGGCCACGCGCACGGTATGCGACTCGTCGATATGATCGATGAAGTACTCAGGAAGCGGTCCATTCTCATTGATCAGTTTCAGATGGAAAGGAATCCACGACTTCATGCCCGACTGATGCGTCAGGATGTCGATGATCTTGATGGCACCTTTGTTTGATTCATTCAGGTACGGGAAATAGTCGCCCATGGTCTTGTTGACATCCAACAAGCCGTCCTCATACAGTTTCATGACCGCTAACGTAGAGGCGAATATCTTGGTCAACGAGGCAATGTCGTACACATCCTCTGGAACCACCTTGGTGCCGCCACCATAGGTAAAGGTGCCAAAGCACTTGTCATAAATCACCTTGCCGTCTTTCATCGCCAGAATCTGACAGCCGGGATAGGCACCCTTTTCAATGCCCATCTTGGCGATGGAATCCAGCATCCTTTCATATTTGGCATCCAAGGTGCCTTTGGGCAAGGGCGTCTGGTTGATGGAAAGCGAGCCTTCTTTCAGCACGGGAGCCGAAGCGGGCATTTCAGCCGGGAACTCAGCTGGGACGATGCCGTCGCCACAATTGAATTTGCTTGTGGAGACCGGAAGCTTGCCATGGGCACTCTTTGCCCCAGTAAGGATGGCGCTGACGGCATCCACCGCTTCGTCGTCATCCTGATATCCCACCAACAAGCCAATCACGCTCTTGTTGATACGGAAACGGTCCAAGGCATACGGACAGGCAAACAGGTTCAGCACTACGTCGTTTTGTGCCACCAGCTTGTTGAAAAACTCCACTGTAGCATCATTGACGCCAAAGTTTTTAGAAGCGAACATGCTGGTTTGCATGACATTCACCACAACCAGATCGTATGATTCCAATTCGGGCAGCCATGCCTTGGCATCCGCGGCATGGTCTTTTGAAACATTAAAATATTTCGGTTTCAAGCCTGCCTTCGACATGGCATCGGCTATGCGTCTTGCACTACTTTCCGACCCGATGTTCATCATCGCAATCTTTTGCGTCGCTTTCAGGGGGATCACCTGATCCTCGTTTTTCAACATCGTGACGGCCTCTTCAAAGAGCTGTCGCCTCAAGTCGTAGTATTCAAGTTTCTTCAAATCGGAATTGAGGTTTTCCGTAGCCACAGGCTGATAATGGTTCAAACCGGCACGGTACTTATAGCGCAGGATCTTCTTGCAACTCTCTTCCACACGGGCGGCAATCTGCGGATCACGTTCGGCACCTTCCTTGATGGTCTTGATGGCCTTGGGAACGCTATGCGGAAGGATCAGCACGTCATTGCCTGCCAAAAAGGCCACATACGAAACACTATCGGCCGAAACCGTCTGCGAGACACCTTTCATGTCGAGACCGTCCGTAAAGATCAGCCCATCAAAGCCCATCTCTTCCTTCAGCAAATCGGTCACCACTCCTTTTGAAAGCGAAGATGAGGTGTTCGGCACCTTTTCGATAGCCGGGAAATAAAGATGGCCCACCATGGTTCCATTGACGCCACGCTCAATCAGATAGCGGAAAGGAGCCAGATCCACATCCTTGACTTCTTCGTATGGACGTGTCACAGTGGGCAAGGTAAGATGCGAATCGGTATCCGTGTCGCCATGGCCCGGGAAGTGTTTCATGGAAGTGATCATGCCTTGGCTCTGCATGCCCAAGGCGTATGCGGCAGCCTTCTCCCCCACGTTCTGCGGATTCTCACCAAAGCTTCGCACCCCGATGACTGGGTTATGGGCATTGGAATTGACATCGGCGACCGGAGCGAAGTTGACATGGATACCCATGCGTTTGCATTGCTCAGCCACCTGCTGTCCCATGGAATAGATCAGCTGGTTGTCGGTGACGGCACCGAGCGTCATCTGATAGGGATATGCCACGGTGTTCTTCACGCGCATGGCCAGTCCCCATTCCGCATCAATGGCCACCATCAGCGGAGTCTGGGCCATGGCCTGCCAGGCATTGGTCTGTTCCAACTGCGGTTTAGCCTCCGCCCTGAAGAAACAGACACTGCCGATATTGTATTGTTTGATATAATCGGCGATGACCTTCTCGAAAGGCTTGTCGGGGTTGTTGGCGCGCACGCAGATCAGCTGACCCACACGCTGCTCCAACGTCAAGCTGTTATACACTGAGTCCACCCAGCGCGACTCGTCGTCTTGAGCCGCAAGCTGTCCTGCCGACAAAAGCAGCAATCCAAAAACAATGGATAAAAAGCGTTTATTTTTCATATTGCAAAACTTTTTCAAATATCGATTTCAGTTCCTTGAACTCATCCCAATCGTAAGCCTCTCCAAAGACATTCTTGTTCTTGTCGATCAAAAGGATGGTTGGGGTAATGGTCACATCGTAATCCAGGAAAGCCTGACCATCCCAGCCCGCCTCGTCAAAGAAATGCCAGCCCGGGAGCCTCAGCTTTTTTACTTCTTCCTGAACCTCTTCCTGGGTTTCAGCCAAGGCAAAGGTCACCAACTCATAGTCATTCTTCAAATCAGTGCGCCGGCGGAGTTTCTTCAAAAAGTCGTGGCAATAATCGCAATCGACCGACCAAAAGCAAACGATGATGCGCTCGGCTTGTGAATCATAAAGCCGATACGGCCGCCCATCGATGGTCACACCTTCAAACTCATGGGCTTTCACCTCGGCACTATTCAGATACTGAGCCGGAAGAGCCTTGGCAAAAAACAGCATCAAGAACAGCGTCAACAATCGTTTAGGTTTCATGATCAATAGATTACATAATTATACAAAGCGTTGCCGACACCCGTAATCAGATTGATTTCCTTATCATTGTGAAGGCTACCCACTGCAAACGGCGTCTCTCCTACCAAGCCCGAGTTCACAATCATGTTGCCCTTGCGGTCGATCAGATAAATCTCGCGTGCCTTTTCTGAAACGATGCCAAGCAATCGCTTATTGCGCGTGATGTTGAAAAAGACCGGCTTAGTGGTGATATCCACGTCAAAGTGGTGGGTAAAGAGTTCCTTCTTAAAACGGTCAAAGACTTGCAGGTCCTTCTTGTCGAGATAGATAAAGTCGGGATCCTGATCGTTGTTGAAGTCCTCATACAGGAAGAAATGCGCATCGGAATAGGATCCGAAATCGGTACGCGTCAGCTTGCCATCGGAGGCCACATACAAGAGTTTCCCCTCCTTGTCGGAAGTCAGGAAAAGGCCTTTCTTCCTATTGGTGGCATTGGCATAGATGTCGGCTTTCGGCGACTTCTGCATGTCCGACGACAGCGGGATGCGGATCCTGCCCTGACGGTCGAGGATACGGACGCCGCCACTGACATCCGACACAATCAAGTAGTCCTTGTCGTCCGCCACGATATGCTGTATGGGCTGCTGCACAAAATCCTCCGAACGATGATGGTTCCATCCTTCCACTTCGTTGCCTTGCAGGGTGTAGTTATAAACCAGCCTGTCGGAGCCGCAAAGCAACATTCGATAGTCCTTGTCGCCGTTGTAATCGAAAACAGCCAACCCATTGGAGGCCTCAAAAGGAAGGTGGATGGGATATCCCGTGGCATTCTCCCCGTTACGGTCGATAAGTTGGATGGTATGCGCTGTGTTGAAAAGGAACTGAAGTTGCCCATCATGATTCACTGCAAACACCTCGCTCAGCGGTGCCTCGTCAAAGTGTTTGTTCCAGAGGATCGTACCCTCGCTATTGATAAGATACATCTGGTTCTGGCTATCGAAGGCAATCACGCCTTTATTGCCGGTGGCATCGTCTTCCACGATATAGGGTTTCCCTTTCAGCGGCGCCTCCAGATTGGCTTTCCACCTGACATTGTTCTCCTGCTTGGTCTCGGCCTTTTGGCTCAGGCAAACATTGGTATAGACCAGGTCCTTCGACGAAGCCAGTTGGATGGAGAAGGCATGGTAGCCGTCAAGCATGCCTGGATGGGCATTCAAGAAGCGGCCCAACGATCCACCCACCAATGCTTCGACATGTTTTTGGTTGCCTTTGCCCGTCTCAAAGAGGGTGATGTTGCACGACTCCAGCATTTTTTGTTGGAACGCCCTGAAGTTCTCGTTCATGTCGAGGGTCCGGCCTGAACGATAGCAGGCAATCATCTCTTGGATGGGCTTGAAATCAGCAGCCATCACGAGATATTGGTCCACGATGGCATAGCAGCATCGGTTGATGGATTGGAAGACCTCACCGAACACTACCGGAACCACATCGCGCTTTCCCAAGTCATAAAGCACATAGCCTTGACAGGACAGTGTGTTGCTTACTCCGGTTTTCGCGACCAGTTTTTCCATGAACTTGATCACCGCCGAAGGGTCGTTCATCCTACCCACGAAGACCTCTTGCCGTCCCTCCCCGATGATGTCGAACGACACTTCCGAGAGGTAGTTCAGCAGTTTGTTCTCTACATCGGTGCCATATTTCTTGTTGAAGGCCTTCACTTTCTCCTCATTGCGGAACGACTGCCAATAGGAGGCATAGTCCGACATGCCGTAATGCAGCATCAGTTTCGTGTTGAAAGGTAGGATGTTCACAATGGAGTTCTTGACAGGAAGCTGGTATTTCAAAGGTCTCAGGCTCGAGAGGGAGTCGGCTGCCATGGCATAGCCGTTCATTACCAGGTCTTGGCCTTCGGGCAGCACATCCAGCGCCACCCATCCACGGGTATCCTTATAATAGAGATGCGCCTTGACGTTCTGTCCCAGCGTCTTCTGAAGTCGATTGAAGTTGGCGTCATCATAGATCTTCTCTTCCTGAATGTCTTTGCGGGAAGGATTTGAGAGCAGCACGAATTCCTTTTGGTCTTCCTTCGGAACCATCACGATGGCCATCGGTTTTCCGTTCACCATCCTCTCTGTGCCGACATGCGAGCCCAGCAGCGAGTCGAACACCATGATCAGGGCCGAATCGGCCGATTCCACAATGACTTCCGCGTTTTTCGGGACGGCATCAAGCAACGATGCTTCTTTCCTGGAGCAGGAGAAGACCGTGATGAGTGCCATCAGTAGTATTCCGAGGGAGCATTTGCGCATAGCGCAAAAATATAACAAAAAAAGGGATTTCTCAGCAGTTATTTATCAACAATTTAGGCTTATCGGAGGAAGCACATCAAAACTCTAACTTCATCTGAATCGCCATATTAAACGTCTTCCGATGCAACTCGGTGATGCCATACTCGGCGATGGCTTGCTTGTGCTCGGGGGTTGGATAGCCCTTGTTTTTCTTCCAATGATACTGGGGAAACTGCTGATCGTATTCTTCCATCAGGCGGTCACGAGTGGTCTTGGCTAAAATGGAAGCCGCAGCAATGGCTTGGTATTTGGCATCACCACCCACCACACAAACGTGTTTCAGATCACGGTATTTCTTGAATCGGTTGCCGTCGATAAGCAGGAACTCGGGACGCACCGTCAACTGGTCGAGGGCGCGATGCATGGCCAAAAACGAGGCATTCAGAATATTGATCTCATCGATCTCCGCCGCAGTCACAATACCAATGCCGTAAGCCAGGGCCTCTTTCATGATGACCTCCCGCAACTCATAGCGCTTCTTCTCAGTCAGTTTCTTGGAATCGTCCAATTCTGGAAAATCGGCATCAGGTTTCAGGATGACGGCGCCTGCCACCACTGGACCGGCAAGGCAGCCCCTACCCGCCTCATCACATCCGGCCTCGATCAAATCGGAATAATGCGTCAGCAGATTCATGGTCAGATGAACAATGGAACATAATGGGATGCCAAGACCAACAGGATCAAGAGGATAAAGGTGACATTCGACCACCTCAAATGCTCAAGATAGGCCAATTCATACGAAAACAGGATGCTCAACGCAATGAAGAAGACTCCCGATAGCATGGGGTCTTCGCCGATGAACAGCATGAAGATACCAAACAGCAGCAGGATGATCGACATCGTGATCTTGGTGCGCACCGAGACAGTCTTCTCGAAACCATAATAATGCGGCATGAACCAAGGCAACATCAAGGCCAAAAGCATAAAGCCCAGCACGCCGACCTTCAGCCAACTGAATTTAGCTATCGAAAGGCTAAAGCCAGTGAAATAATCACCGTAGGCCTGCAAGACGGGCATCAGGTCGCCCATCAGGTAATGGACGGCGAAATAGAGGAAATACGGGAACAACAGGCCAATGAAAGGAATCAGATGAAGCCTGAAGGAGCCTTTATGGACAATGCTCAACGCGATGACACCCCATACCGCCAACAACAGCGAGGGGAACCAGCACATCGTGGCTAGGGCAACGTAGAAACCCGCATTGAGCAGATACAACTCAGGACGAGGCGTCTGATAGATGGCGAACATCGTGTGGATGAACATCAAGAGGAAGACCGACGAGAGCAGGAAAGGATAAAAGGTGGTCTGCACCGGCAGAAGGTTCATCATCAGCAAAAAGACCACGGCACCCAGGGTGTTTACCCTGTTGATGATCTGGTTCGAAGCTAAGATGGAATTGAAAAACAACGCCTCGAAAGCCATGAGCAACATGGCGAAGACCAGCATGAAAGGCGGCCAGAAATCGAGGATGTTGGCAATCAGGTTGTACAGAGGCGCCACGGGACTGCGCCATGCCGCATCCACATTGCCAGTGATAAACGATGGGATCCACAACGCAATGATCAGCATTGCGATAACCACATATTGGATAATATAGCTATTTCTGAAAAAACGAATCATTTCATCAAGTCCATTCCTATGTCAGTACGATGGTTTTCTCCTTCGAACTGAATCTTTTTGACATTCTCATACGCAATGCCGCGAGCTTCCTCGATGGAGTCGCCTTGAGCCGTAACCGCAATGACACGGCCGCCTGCCGTAACCACCTCTCCGTCGGCGTTAAAAGCCGTACCAGCATGGAAAGCTACGCAATCTTTCAACAGGTTCATCCCTGTCATCACCTTGCCTTTCTGATAAGCTTCGGGATAACCGCCCGAAACCATCATTACGGTAACGGCCGTCTTGGGACTCTTTGCATAATGCACCTTGTCGAGACAGCCATCGGCGCAGGCATAGAGCATGTCGGCGAAGTCGCCTTCGATGCGGGTCATCACCGCCTCGGTCTCGGGATCGCCCATGCGGACATTGTATTCGATGACATAGGGATCACCGCCAACGTTCATCAATCCAAGGAAGATGAAACCCTTGTAATCGACATTCTCCGCTTTCAAGCCTTGCAAAGTCGGCTTCACGATACGGTCCTCCACCTTTTTCAGGAAGTCAGGCGTGCAGAAAGGCACTGGCGATACGGCACCCATGCCGCCTGTATTCAAGCCCTTGTCGCCATCGCCGATGCGCTTGTAGTCCTTGGCCTCAGGCAACAGGAGATAATGCTCGCCGTCGGTCAGCACAAACACGGAACACTCAATGCCTTTCAGGAACTCCTCGATGACCACCGTCGCCGAAGCGTTGCCGAACTTACCGCCCAGCATGTTACCCAGCTCTTGGCAGGCCTCTTCAAGCGAATCCAGAATCAACACACCCTTGCCAGCCGCCAAGCCGTCGGCCTTCAACACGTATGGGGCTTTCAACGACTTCAGGAAAGCCACGCCATCGGCCATGGTTTCCTTGTTGACCGTCAGGCAACGGGCAGTGGGGATGCCGTTCTTCTCCATGAAGACCTTGGCAAAGGCCTTGCTGCCTTCAAGTTGCGCTCCTTTTTGGTCGGGACCGATAATCCTCACCTTGTGCAGTTGCGCATCGCCCTTGAAAAAGTCAACTACACCGTCCACCAACGGCTGCTCAGGACCAACCACCAAAAGGCCGATCTCATTGTCAAGACAGAACTTTTTGATACCTTCAAAATCTCCGACTTTGAGGTTCACGTTAGTGCCGACTTCAGCCGTGCCCGCGTTGCCAGGGGCGATGAACACCTTGGCACCTTCGCCTTGTGCCAGCTTCCAAGCCAAGGCATGCTCGCGGCCACCAGAGCCTAAGACAAGGATATTACGTTGGACAGCCGTGATATGTTGACCTTGGGTAGCTTTCCAATCAACGGCATCTTTGCCAACTTCACCGGGATACATAATTATTTGTTCCATTATATTGATTTCATTAAACTATTCCAAATTACGTCAGCGGCATGCTCCCATGAGAAAGCCCTGGCGCGTTCGCGGCCTTTGGCAACCAACTCGACCCGGACATTTTCATCCAACATCTTCAACATCGCCTCTGCAATGGCATCCTCATTGAAGGGATCTACCAGCAAGGCCGCATCACCAGCCACTTCTGGCATGGAGGTCACGTTAGAGGTGATGACAGGTGTATCGCATTTAAAAGCCTCCAAAATCGGAATACCGAAGCCCTCGAAGTAGGAAACATAAACGGAAGCCAAAGCCGCAGCGGTCACCTTGTGCAGATCCTCCGCGCTCAACCTTCCCACAAAGATTACTTCATCCTTGCAATCCATGGCATCGTAGGCCTTCTGGATCGGTTCCGTCCACCAGCGCTTCTCCCCTACAATCAGCAATTTGACATCGTTTTGGCTCATTTTCTTGAAACGGTCGAATGCCACAAACAGCCTCGCCAGGTTCTTCCGTGGATGCAGCGATCCCACAAACATAAAGAAAGGATGACCGCCACTGTACTCCGTCCTCACCTGCTCTTGCTGTTCAGGCGTCAACGGCTTGAATATCTCGTTCACGCCGTTGTAGGCCACATCAATCTTCTCTGGATCCACTTGATAGCAATCCACGATATCCTGCTTGGAGAACTTCGAAACCGTCACGATACGGCTGGCCTTGTGGGCAAACCTTGGGAAGAATTTCTTGTAATGCCAGAGGTGGATCTTCGGCATGTCGTTCGGGAAATGCTCGAAGTTCAAGTCGTGGAACTCCACCACCTGCGGCACCTTGGATCGCAAGCTCAGATAACCATCGGGCGAATAAAACAGGTCTGCCTTGATTTTCCTTAAAGCGCGGGGAACCGACAACTCAAAGAACCAGATGAAAAGGAAAGGATGCCTGGCCTGCGGGAAAAGCACCACGGGCTTTACGTTGTCGGCAAAGAGAAACATCGGGTCGGGCTCTCGGTCAAAAATGAAGTAAAACTCCACCTCAGGATGCGCCGTCACCATGCGACGCAAGGTCTCGTAGGCCACCCAACCGATGCCTTCCAACTTGCCTTTCAGCAACAACCGTGTATTTACCGCGATTCTCATTGTCCGTTCATCAGGTTTTGTACCGATGCCACCTTCAGCCGGTCGCCTTGCAGTCGGATGGTGATGGCATAGTTGAGGTAATTGCTGGTCATATACAACACATTCTCAGGCGTCAAATCCGTCTCAAAAGAGAGATGGATGTAACTGCCCTTGAGGTAGTTCTCCACCGGCATCAGGTCTTGATTCCAAGTGAAGGTCGGATTCAGCAGGATCAGCTCGCGTGGGAGCTCGATATCGATAAAACGCTGGTCTTTTTTCAGCATGTTCTTCTTCTCGACCAACGACACGCGCGTATTGTTCAGGATGGCGTCCCTGAAACGATCGTCGCTCATTTTGATGGAGGCCAGATAGGCATCGCGCGAACGGAGGGCGTTGCTGTCCAAGGCGGCCGATAGCGTCTGGTAATTGACGGCATGGCCCTCGTTGTAGTCCACATTATCGGTGGCATTGTAAACATTGTCGATCCAACAGATCTTGTCGTCCGTCATGGCAATGGCGCGCACCTTGGCAATGTCGCCAAAGCTCTTTTCCCGATAACCCAACTCCACGCGTTCCACCTTCACACTGCTACGAACCGGGATGCGGTTCATGGTCGGAAGCTTGATGACATCATAGTCCTCGGCATACATGTCGGTGTAATGGATGCACAAAAACACCCGCAAGTTGACCAAATCGATGTCCGCCTGATTGTCGATGGTCACATCGATGCTCATGTCGTCGGAACTCAGCCCTAACATCTTGCTCCGTTTCTCGAAACTCAAGTTGATGTAGTTCTTCTCAGGTAGCAACTGGTTGAAGCTGTTGGGAAGGTATTCCTCGCAGAAACGCATGTCAAGCAGCAGGCAATCGTAGGTGCCTTGGTTGCTGCGGCGGAAGAAATGATTGTAAATTTCCTTGGCGCAATTGGCCTGATCGCCTTGTTGGTCGTAATACATCGCCTTCATGAAATTCGGGCTGAAGAAACCCGATCCCAACATGGTGGAACGATACAGATCGAGCAGATAATTGCCTTCCAGCGTATTGTTGAGATAAGTCCTGGTCCGATAGCTATCGAGCAAGTCGGTGAGCCGTTCCGCCTGACGGGGGTATTCCACCGATGACTGGTCGTAGTAGGTTAGCGCCTTGGCATGGTTACCTCGGTATTCCTGAATCAAACCCTCGAGTAGCAAGGCCGGTGCCGACTGATCGGGATACAAGTCGATATAGCGGTCGATCACCATCTGGGCCTCGGTCAGATAAGCATCCATCCTGCTTTGTTTCACGCTGTCGTCCTCCAACGAGAACTGCAGCAATCCGTCTTCTGGACTCCACCGACTGGACTGGACCAATCCCATGGACTTGAGCAACAAGGCTTCCCTGTTGTCGGGATAGTTCGCCAGCACCTTCTCGCAGTCTTCAAGCACCAGGTCAGGACGGTTGTTGTAGAGGTCGATATAGGCCTTGTCCTTGTCGATGCACAGTCGGTCCCATTCGGTCATGTATTTGATGTAGATGGGCGTGAAGGCCTCCAGATAATCAAGATACTCGACTTGCACTTCCTGGATTTGCTTTTGCAGCTCTCCCTTCAGCCGTTGTTCCTTCTGGTACTGCTCGAAGATCATGCCTGCGGTCTTTTTGAAGATCCACAAGCCGCCGATGCCCTCGTCCAAGACCAACAGGCCCATGTCGCCGGCATCGATCCTGCTGGCCACGTCGCTGCCCAGCTTCTGCACCAGCGAAGTCCAAAGGTTCAGTTCGTCATGCTCTTTTTGAAGCAGATACAGCTTTTGAAGGACGGGCATCAGCTTTGCCTTCGAATCCAACACCTCGGCGGGAACTCCGGAATAATCCTGACGTGCCATGTAGGCCAAGAAGTCGTCAAAGCTGCCCATCTGGGTCTGTGCAACTTCCAAGCTGTTGATGACACGGATGGTCTTTTCAAGGTCGTAAGTCGGGACAAGGTTCTCCTCTTGAGGTTGGATGGCCTCGTAGGCATCTTCAAACTCCTCAATGGGCTGGTATTCCTCTTGCGTCGCCTTGTCGTTGCGAAGCCGCAACACCAGCAACAGCGCTGCGCCAATCACAAACAGCAGCAAGCCGAACCACAGCCGTTTTTTCCTTTTCCGGGTTGCCTCTTCCATGGCTCACGTCGTCGAGCGATCAATAGCGGTAGATGTCGGATTTGTAAGGGCCCTCGATCGGCACGCCGATATAGTCGGCTTGTTTCTGCGTGAGCTTGGTGAGCTTCACGCCAATCTTCTCAAGGTGCAAGCGTGCGACTTCCTCGTCGAGGTACTTGGGCAGGCAATACACGCCCACCTTGTACTCGTCGCGTTTCTCCCAGAGATCCATCTGGGCCAGGGTTTGGTTGGTGAACGAGTTGCTCATCACGAAGCTGGCATGACCCGTAGCGCAGCCCAGGTTGACCAGACGACCCGAGGCCAGTAGGAAGATGCAGTGGCCATCGACGAACACATACTTATCGACTTGCGGCTTGATGTTGATCTTCTCTTTCAGATGCTCGGTCTTCTCGAGGCGGTCCACCTGGATCTCGTTGTCGAAGTGGCCGATGTTGCACACGATGGCTTGGTCTTTCATCTTGAGGATGTGCTCCAGCGTGATCACGTCGCAGTTGCCCGTGGTGGTCACGAAGATGTTGCCTTCCTTGACGGCCTCTTCCATCGTGGTGACCTCGAAGCCTTCCATGGCAGCTTGCAGGGCGCAAATCGGGTCGATCTCGGTGACGAGCACGCGGGCGCCATAGCTCTTCATAGAATGCGAGCAGCCCTTGCCTACCTCGCCATAGCCGCAAACCACGACGACCTTGCCGGCAATCATCACGTCGGTGGCGCGCTTGATGCCGTCGGCCAGCGACTCGCGGCAACCGTAGAGGTTGTCGAACTTCGACTTGGTGACCGAGTCGTTCACGTTGATGGCAGGCACCAGCAACTCGCCGCGTTCCTGCATCTGGTACAGGCGGTGTACGCCTGTGGTGGTCTCTTCCGAGACGCCCTTCCAACCCTTCACGACAGTATGCCAGAAGGTGGGATTCTCCTTGTAGGTGGCTTTGATGACACTCATCAAGGCTCTCTCTTCCTCACTTCCGCAAGGAGCATCCAGCAGTTTGGGATCATTCTCGCAAGCATAGCCCTTGTGGATGAGCAAGGTGGCATCGCCGCCGTCATCGACAATCAAATCCGGGCCCGTGCCGTCGGGGAAGCTGATGGCACGCTTGGTGCACCACCAGTAATCCTCAAGGGTCTCCCCTTTCCATGCGAACACCGCGGTGCCCGTTTGGGCAATGGCCGCAGCGGCATGGTCCTGGGTGGAATAGATGTTGCAGCTGCACCAACGCACCGTGGCACCCAACTTGACCAATGTCTCGATGAGGCAGGCCGTCTGGATGGTCATGTGGAGCGAGCCCATGATCTTGGCACCCTTCAGCGGCTTGGTGTCGCCATATTTCTTGCGCAAGGCCATCAGACCCGGCATTTCATGTTCTGAGACTTCAATTTCCTTTCTTCCCCAGTCGGCCAGGTTGATGTCGGCCACGAGGAAAGGTAGTTCTTTATTCAACAGTTTCTCGTTCATGTTTCTTTGAATTAATTAGAAACTGCAAAGATATGATTTTTTCCTATCTTTGCGATATAAAAGCATGAAAAACAAACTGGCATACATATTATGTTTCTTGACCTTAGGGGTATTCATCATGATTTATATCCAGGACCGTACCCACCTCTTCAAATTCGATAAGCTGAACGGTGTATATTATGAGCCCAAAGAGACCAAGCTTGCGCTCAACACGTTCAAAAACGGCACCTTCCAAAAGAACCTCGAGGACAACTTGCGATACAACTTCGGTTTTCGGGAACTACTGATTCCCATCTACAACCAATATATCTGGGATTTTTACCACAAGTCGTCGAATTACACCGTGAAAGTCGGCAAAGACGACTGGCTGTTTGGCTGGGACGATGTAGCCAACTATTACCAAGGCGCGAAATACCGATACGGCGACGACAAGATGGCCACGAAACACAGCCTCGACTTGGAAGCCTCACGCTTGTACAAGGTGCAGCACATCCTTGATGAATACGGCGTGTTCCTCTTCGTGTCGCTGCTGCCAAGCAAGGCTTTCGTCTTCCCCGAGTATCTTCCCAAGAATCCAGACGCAACGCGTGAGTCTTTCCACGCCATCACTTACTACCCGCATGTATTTGACAGCCTTGGCATCAACTATATCAACGTTCAAAAGGTCTTTGAAGACTGGAAAGGCCATGTTGACTATCCTTTGTTTCCGAAAACCGGCATGCATTGGTCGCACATTGCAGCGGAACATGCCTTCGACACCATCATGCGTTACGTAGAGCATGCCGGTCACCGAAAGTTGCTGCATTACACCATTGGCGAAAAATACGCCGTCAGCGAGCCCCGATATCCCGATGCCGACCTGGAGGCCATCCTAAACCTAAGGCGCCCCATCAAACCAAATGCCTACTACTATGCCGACGTTACGGTTGTTCCCGACAGCACGGCGTCCTATCCCTCCTTCCTCGTCATCGGCGACTCCTTCTTCTGGAACATCTCCGGATCGGTGCCTTTAGGACAGCTATTCCGAAAATACCAGTTCTGGTATTACAACAGCACCGTTTATTTCAACGACCAACACAAGCAAACCGGCGAAGTGGACCTCCTTGACGAGATGCTCCACACCCAAATCATCAACCTTTCGTATTCGCCGAGGCAGCTTTACATTTTCAGCAACAACTTCCTCCCCAAGGCCTTGCTTTACCTAACCCATGAAGACTATGAGATCGACAGCACGCTCCATGCCATCGCGATGGGCATCGAAAAAGAATCCGATGAGGAGAAGATGAAAGCCGCCCAAGACTCGCTCTTTTCCTCACCGGAAACCTTCTTTCCCGACCTGGCGCAGGAAGGCATTCCCGGCGCCAGGAACAGTCGCATTCAGGTGATTCGTTAATTCACCACGATTTTGCCCGTCCTCACTTCGTTCTCGTTTTGCAAACGGACAAAATAAACCCCTTGGGGAAGTTCAACCATTGTCGGGCCTTCGATCCTACGGGCAAGCACCTGTTGTCCAAGCACATTGATGACGACCACGAATCCTGTGCCTTCCACGGTAAAGTGTCCATGGGAAGGATTGGGATACATCGCAAGCGGCTTCGCCACGACATCCTCCACTTCAAGGTTATTGGCGCCTAGGATAGGATATCCGTCGTTGCTGTTCAAGGTATCGGCACACCACACGTTGGTCTCAAAGTTGAGAACATCTACAAAAGCAGGATCACGCATCTCGTCAGCCGTCTTGGACCAATCTACGGAATCGTTGCCTACGCCGCCACAAGTGTTAAGGTAATAGCTGTTGGTGATTATTTCACCGAACCGACCAGCCAATGCTCCAGGCTCATAATCCTCATTAGAACAAGAGACAGTTCCAACGTTGTAACAATTGGTAATAGTACCACTTTTATATGAAAGGCCGACCAAACCACCTATTATCCCAGGGGCTCCGTTGGGAACATTAATACCAGCAGATGATATATCACCAGTATTATAGCAATTATTAACAATATAAGTCCTTAACGACGGTCCTCCTCCAATCAATCCTCCTACAAAGCCGTCACCCATGATATTTCCTGAATTGCTACATTCAACCACTTCCTTGACAGATTCACCCACAATGCCGCCGGCAGCAACTCTACCGTAAACCCATCCCGTGTTTTTGCAATTGTAAACCTTATTGGCACTCTTACCAACAATGCCTCCTGCCCTACTGCCCTCAATATCGGCACCGTTCAAACAACGTGATATCAAGACGGAATCCCTGGAATCCCAGCAGGTTCCTACAATGCCACCACTATAGACTCCTTTCACAATACCATTGGTGACAATCACATTTTCAATCACGGCATCAAATGCCACAAAGCCGAACAATCCTGCCGAATAGTTATTCAGATCCTTATTAACATAGAGATTGGAGATATTATGGTTGTCACCATCAAAATGACCTTTAAAAGCCAAATCCTCGCGGGATACAAATACAGGACAAGCATTCCTTTCGCAACCATCCTCATCGTATGCCCTGTTATACAAGCCGATAGGAATCCACTGCAAGTCCTCGCTGCCGTTTAAATCGATATCGGTGGTCAACTTGAAATACAGGCCGTATGTATCATAGGCCTTGCCCACCATATAAGAGAGGAAAGCCAGATTAGATGCCGACTCGATCAGGTATGGATCGTCCTGAGTACCAGAGCCATTGGTCCATATCTGCCTGGTGCCATCCCAAACACTGGTTTGGGCTTGGGCAAACACACCCGCCAACACGAGCATGATGATGAAATATATCTTTTTCATTGTGTTATCATTTTTACGTTAAACCATTTATTTCGACATACCATTGTTGAAGAACTCCGTGATATGATCGACGAATTCGCCAATACGATCTTGAGCCAAGCCTTCACCACTCTTCCATACGGTGATTTCAGCAAAATCCAGTTCCTGCATACCACCGGCAGGAAAGCTAAAGGGACCCACCATAGCAAGACCCCTACGGTCATCGGGCATATTTCCCGACTCTTCCTCTGTCCAATATTTGCCATCGGTGTTATAACCGTCATTGGGTGCGATGCCATGGGTACCGATGTTATCGGGATCGGAGTCGCCCGGAAACATGTAGTTGCACTCAGGTCCGACGGTTCCCCACGATCCAGGATACCCATTGCCGCCATACTGCATGTGGCTACCGTCTTTCCAGCAGCCTTGCAACTCCCAATAGTAATCTGGAGCATATTTGGGATCGCCTATTACAGAATTGTCATTGTTGTGATATATAAACCCTGTCATCCCCAACCCTTCCGGGCCTGCCAACACGGTTGTAACCTGGGCGGGAGGATTGTCGCCATACGCTTCAGGTTCTCCATTTCCATCAATCGCATATCCATTATAGGCAAAGCAGGAATTGCGTCTCACGTCGCAACCCACATAATCATTTCGGGCGTAACCAATATCCCAGTCGTACCAAAGTCCCAAATAGGTGTTGTGATAATTGTTTTGGGAGCGGTTGAAGAACTTGTAGTTGGTGAACACCGTGTTGTTCAACGCCTCGTCATTGGGAGCATCGAAGGCATACACCATGGCATGGACTTCAAGGCCAAGTTTTCCACCTCCCGACTCGGTGTGTTCACCATAGCTGTCGTTGAAGATGAAGAACAGGCAATGGTCGCCCTTGATGTCGGGATAGTCGCCATCAGCAGGATTATAGCGACCGTCGTTGTTCACATCCACAAAGGGAGCAAGGTCATGGGCGTAGTCGCCTTCGCCGTGTGCAGGCCACGTGAGGATATCCTCAGGAGCCACATAGCCGGATTCACCATGATGGGCAATGAACTGTTCAATCTCGGCACGAGTCAAGCTCCATATATGATGATACTTCAAAGCGGTCATTTGGTCAAGGGTAGCGTCGGTTGTCTTCAAAGGACCGGCCCAATAATCCAGGCCTCCGTTCAAATCGGACCCCTGTCCATAGCGCATCGCAGCCAAATGGAGGCTATCGCTGGCATCAAGGCCACCAAACCACAGCGCTTTCTGAAATATGGTGCTTTTGCCACTTCCGGCAGGCACCTCCCAAGTCGGACATGGATTGGGTTCGTTCTCATGGTAATCAACCCTGATATAAGCAGTTCCATTGCCAAGAACGATTCCCCGCACATTGTTCGCATCGATGTGCGAAATGGGCGGAATTTGCGCCCACGATGCCATGGCCATTGCACATAGCATTGTACATAGTAAAATACTTTTTCTCATATTCAAATGCTTTTAGGAGATTTGACAGCAAATTTATTAAAAAATTTTTTCAAAATACTAATACCGATAATTCACCATCACCTCGAAACTCCGTCCTGGCATAGGGCGCCAAAGCACGTTTTCATAGTCCTTGTCAGTGATGTTGTTACAGCGCAACTCGACACGGAACTTGTTCCACTGCTTGCCCAATGACAGATGATGCAAGACGTAGGATGGCAGATCGAAGAGCGTGGAATTGGCGTATGAGGTGTTGCGACAGCCTGTAACCTCCATAGTGTAGCTGAGATCCCATGTTGTCCATCGGATATCGGCGAAAAGATTACCGTGATGCCTCGGGATATAGATCAGTTGTTTTCCCAAAATGCCATATTGCTGGGCATTCTCACTTTCGTCGGTGGTAAAGGTAAAGACATAATTGCCCGACAGACTCGCCTTCCAGTCGCCTTTGGCGTAGTTCAAATCGACATGGTTCTCGATGCCTCGCGCAAAGACCATCGCCACGTTTTGAGGCACCCAGAATCGGTAGGAAGTCGGCACCCACTGGATCCAGTTCCTCACCTTCGAGGCGTAGGCTCCCGTACGGAGATCCACCTTCCATCCCCCTTTATTCCTGTTGTAGCTGAAGGCCACATCCACCGTACGGCCATTTTCAGGCAAGAGGTCGGGATTGCCGCCGGGATACCAATACAAGTCGTTGAGCGAGGGATTCCTGTAGTTGTGGCTATAGCCCATCGTCAAGCCAAAACCCTTCTGGAAATGGTAAGAAAACGTAGCCGTCGGAAACAATCCCATCGACTTTCCGTCAACGATGTCGTAACGCGCTGTCAAACTGAGATCGGCATTCTCCACCGGGTTACCCTCGACGGCCGCATAGGCAGAAACCATGTCGCGGCGTTTCGTATCCTGATAATTGTTTGAATTCACCCTTTCCCTGTCCCATTGCAACTTGGCTTTCAGTTTCCATGCCGCAGAGAGTTGTTGCTCCATATCGGCAATCTGATGCAGGATCAAAGCCTTGTTGTCAGAGTTGATCTGAGTGACAACCGAGTCGTTCGACGCATGCGTAAGCAGGAAATAGCGCTGGTTTTCCACAAAGACGGCCGATTTCAGCTGGGCGCTGCCCGTGCCCCAAAACAGCTTGTAGGAAAGGAAATTCCTAGAAAAATTGTCATTTGTCCATTCTTCAGTACCCTTAAGGATATTGGGCATGGCTTGGGGAAGGTTTCGGTTGTTCCACTGGTTCCACGATGAAGCGGAGAGAACGCCATGCTTGAACAGCACACTCATTTCAGGCATGACACCATAATCCACGAAATCCGCGTTGTGTTGACGCATCGTACGGGGAGGCAACACCGCATGATTATAGTATTCGAAGTCGTTGTCGGAGGAATTGCGATAAGCCTTCACACGAAAGGATATCCTATTGCCGCAATAGCCTGCCGTAACGAAACTGCCAAGGGTGTTGAAACTTCCGTAAGTCTGCTTCAGGTCCAAAATCAAACCCTTGCCGAAACCTGTCTGGTTGCCAATGTTCACCGATCCGCCAAGGCCGCCGCTATTGTTAGAGGTGCCACTTCCCCATTTCAGGTCGATGTCGTCAGCCAAAAAAACGGGGATGGTGCTGAAATCGACTTGGCCCAAGGTTGGGGCGTTGAGCTGAAAACCGTTCCAAAGCACCAAGGTGTGGCTTGCCGTCGTGCCTCGAAACGAGGCGGTGGACACGCCACCCGGACCGTATGTCTTTATGAAAACCGGACTGTGCTGGATCAAAAGCTCAGAGAGTGTCGAAGTGCTTTTGGTCTCTAAGATCAAAGAATCCACCTTCTTCATCACCAAAGGATTCAAGGCTTCAACGGCATAACGGTCTGCCGAGACGTTGATTGCATCCAAGGTGATGGTGTCCTGGGAAAAAGCATGGCAGGACAATAGAATCAGCCAAACAAGAATGAATGAACGGATTCTCATCGATCACACCCAGTTATCCTTTTTTAATCCCCTTATTAAGATCTTTGAGGTCTTTTACGTCTTTGATTTCAGGCTTCACATCCTTCTGGAAATCCTTCTTCAGTTCCTTCTCTTTCTCCGCTTTTTCTTTTGCCTTCGCTTCATTGTAAGGATTCATATCCTTATAGGTCTTGACCTTGCCTGAAACCTTGCCGTTCTTGTAATTGGTTTCCGACTTCAAGGAACCACCTTCGTAGTATTCGTATGCTACACCTTCTTGGACATTGTTCTTAAAGGTTTTCGAGGTTTTCACGCCGCCCGTCTTATAGAATGTTTCTTGTTTCCCATCGAAAATACCTCCTTTGTATTCGATGGTCATCACCTTGTTGCCGCTTTGGTCGAACCAAGTGGTCATACCATCGCGGACACCATTCTTGTAGTTGGCAATCTCCCTGTTGTTGCCTTGTTCATAGCATTGGATCTGCTCACCGTCCAGCACATCGTTCTTGTAGGTGTTTTTGCCTGAAAGGCGGCCTCCACGATACCAATTATAAGAAGCTCCGTTCAGTTTGTCGCCGACATACTCGCTCTTCTTCAGCACGGCACCCGTTTCGTCGATTTCCAAGCAAACACCGTTCTTCAACCCCTTGTTATACTGGATTACCTTATGGATCAACTGCTTGTTAGCAAAAATCTCATACCAAGTACCGACTTTCTGGCCGTTCAACACTTCTCCCTCGATGATCACTTCGCCATGTTGACGCGAATAATGTCCGTTCTTTTCCTTGGAGACATCCAAGGTTTCTACATTTTGGGCCACAGCCATGATGGATAAAAGCAGTGCCGCAGCCAGCATCATCAAATTCCTTTTCATAATATCATGTATTAGAGGTGTCAAAATTACAAATTTTTTTCATCTTTGCAGTAAATTCCAAAAATAAGAGAACAAGATGAAGACCGTTGAAGTCAAAAATTTCAAGCTCTACACCACTGCAGTCATCAGCATTGAGTGGAAACAGGAACTGCTCAACGTCAACCTCGACCTTGCCATGATGCTAAAAATGATGGAAATCGAGGGACTGACAAAACAAGATATTGAACGCTATAGCAACGAAGGAAAGCCCATCCCCTTCAAGAAGGTGGTGTTGAAACTATTCACCGACGACAACAAGCCGGGACAATACTATACGGATGAGTCGTTCTGCGAAGAGGACGATCCGACAGTTTTTTATGTTGAGATAAAAGATATGAGATAAAAGATAAAAGTTTAAAGTGAACTATAATTAACTCTTATCTCTTATCTTTTATCTCTTATCTATTCATTGTCTCTTGATGTACTCGTCAATGGCTTTTGCGGCTTTCTTGCCGGCACCCATGGCGAGGATGACCGTGGCGGCACCGCTGACCGCGTCGCCGCCGGCAAAGATGCCCGGACGCGAGGTGGCGCCCATCTCATCGACCACGATGCAACCCTTGCGGTTCAAGTCGAGGTTGCGCGTGGTGCTGCCGATCAACGGGTTCGGCGAGGTACCCAATGCCATAATGATCATATCCACGTCGAGGACGAATTCCGATCCTGGCACCGGCACCGGGCTGCGACGACCCGAAGCATCGGGCTCGCCCAGTTCACAGCGGACGCACTTGAAGCCTTTCACCCAGCCGTTTTCATCACCCAGCACTTCCACGGGAGCCGTGAGCAAGTCGAAGAGCACGCCTTCTTCCTTGGCATGATGCACCTCCTCCACTCGGGCAGGAAGTTCGGCTTCGGAACGACGATACACGATATGCACCTCGGCACCAAGACGCAAGGCGGTACGCGCAGCATCCATAGCCACATTGCCACCGCCCACCACAGCGACCTTCTTGCCGACGTAGTTCGGGGTTTCATAGCCTTCCTTATAGGCGAAGAGCAAGTTGTTACGAGTCAGGAACTCGTTGGCCGAGACCACACCGCAGAGGTTCTCGCCCGGCACGTTGAGCATCATCGGGAAACCGGCGCCGGAACCTACAAACACGGCTTCGAAGCCCTCGCGGTGCATCAGCTCGTCGATGGTGATGGTGCGGCCGATGACCACGTCCTTCTCGAACTTGGCTCCCAAGCGACGCACGCTCTCCACCTCTTTCTTCACCACGGTATCCTTCGGCAGACGGAAGGAAGGAATGCCATACACCAGCACACCGCCCAGCTCATGCAAGGCTTCGAAGATGGTGACGTCATAACCCATGGCCAGCAAGTCCTTGGCACAGGTCAAGCCTGAAGGACCACTGCCGATGATGGCCACCTTATGACCATTCTTCAAGCCCGGATTATCGAAATGCAGGTCATGCTCGATGGCATAGTCGCCCACAAAACGTTCCAGCTTGCCGATGGCGATGGGTTCGAACTTCTTGCCCATGACGCAGCTGCCTTCGCATTGCGTCTCTTGCGGACACACACGGCCACATACGGCTGGCAGTGCAGAATCGCAGCTGATGACGCCAGCGGCACCTTCGAAGTCGCCTTTTGCTACGCGGGCGATAAAGCCCGGGATGTTGACGTTGACGGGGCAATGCTCCACACACTGCGGCTTCTTGCAGTTGAGACAACGTTGCGCCTCCATGATGGCCATGTCGGCCGAATAGCCGAGGCATACCTCATCGAAGTTATGGGCACGCACCTTGGGATCCTGTTCTGGAACGGGAACCCTATGTTTTTTATCAAATGTTTCTTCCGAGATACCACCGATATGGCACTGATGGCCTTCGGCTTTTTCCTCAGCCTCAAGCTGTTTACGAGTCACCACGTTGTTGTACATGGCTTGGCGTTTCATGGCACCGTCGAAGTCCACTTCACTGCCCAAGAACTCAGGACCGTCGATGCAGGTGAACTTGGTCTTGCCCGCGATGCTCACACGGCAGGCGCCGCACATGCCCGTGCCGTCCACCATGATCGAGTTGAGCGACACCGTGCAGCGGATGCCCAGTTCCTCGCAGGTCTTGGTGGCGAACTTCATCATGATCATCGGTCCGATGGCCACGGCCTCGTCATATTTCTTTCCGCTGGCCACGAGTTGACGCAAGACATCGGTTACCAAACCCTTGCGACCCGTGGAGCCATCGTCGGAGGTGACATACAGGTTGCACACGCTCGAAAGCTCCTGTTCAAAAATCAGGAGGTCCTTGGTGCGGGCGCCGATGATGCAGTCCGACATGCAGCCATGCTCGTAGAGCCATTTCACCTGCGGATAGATGGGCGCGATGCCTACACCCCCTCCGATGAAGACGAAGCTGCGCTTACGGAGCTCTTCGGCGGTCATGTTGACAAACTCCGAGGGCTTTCCCAAGGGACCCACCACATCGGCGAACCGGTCGCCGACCTTGTATTCTGCCATTTTTCGGGTGGACTCGCCGATGGCCTTGAAAACGATGGTAACATAGCCCTTCTCACGATGATAGTCGCTGATGGTAAGCGGAATTCGCTCGGAATTCTCTTCCATTTTAACAATCAGGAATTGTCCCGGCAATGCGGAATGTGCGATACGTGGCGCCGCGACGTCCATCAGGTAGGTTTCCGCGGCGAAAGTCTCTTTACGGATGATTTCGAACATGGCAATAAAGTTTGATTGGGGCAAAGATAGGAAGTATTTCTTTGATTTCAAATTAATAATTGAGAATTTAGAATTTAGAGGGAGACCGGCTACCTCTAAATTCTAAATTAAAAAATGTTCATGGCAATGACGGCACATGCCTCTGCATCGTCGAGGGCATTGTGATGGTTTTGCATCTCGTAACCGAAATACTTCGCCACCGTCTGAAGCTTGTGATTCTCCAAATCGGGAAGATAGGTCTCAGAACCGACATGGGTGCAATAGAACTTATATCCAGGATACGGCATCTTGTACAGCTCATGCAATGCACGCAACACATGCTGGTCAAACAGCATGCCGTGAGCCACGAAAGGCAGACCCTCCACCTTGTCCTTCACCTGGTTCCAAAGGTAAGGAAACACGGGCGCTTTGTCGGTATCCGCCTTTTTGATGCCGTGGACCTTTGTGTTATACCAGTCATAATGGTTTGGGACAGGTTTCATCAATCCGTAGAAGCGCTCCACGATTTCGTCGTTGTGAACGATGACCAAACCCATGCTGCATGCACTGGTGAAAGCTGCGTTGGCCGCCTCGAAATCAATGGCGACAAAATCCGACAGATGGGCTTCCGGAAGATATACCGGCTTTTCCTTGGGCTTCTGCTCCCTTCTCCTCCACCGCCTCCGCGGTCTGTTCTGGTTCACTGTCTCGGTCACCTTATTTTTTTATTTGAAAATGCAAAGATACGCCATTATTTTTTTGCCAAATCAAAAAGAATGCGTATTTTTACCATTCAAATCAAACCCTTTAAACACTAAAAACATGGAACTAAAAGGATCTAAAACCGAAGCCAACCTGATGGCTGCTTTTGCCGGCGAGTCACAAGCCCGTAATAAATACACCTATTACGCTTCCAAGGCACGCAAGGAAGGCTACAACCAGATTGCAGACCTCTTTGAAGAGACGGCACGCAACGAGCAGGAACACGCTAAAATCTGGTTCAAGCTGCTCCACGACGGCGACATACCCGACACCAAGACCAACTTGAAGGATGCTGCCGAAGGCGAAAACTATGAATGGACTGACATGTATGCCGGGATGGCCAAGACCGCCCGCGAGGAAGGCTTTACCAAAATCGCTGTCCTCTTTGAGATGGTGGCCAAGATCGAAAAGGAACACGAAGCCCGTTATCTCAAGCTCTTGAAGAACATCGAGGACGGCATCGTCTTCTCACGCGAGGGCGACACGGTGTGGCAATGCTCCAACTGCGGTCATATTGTCATCGGCAAGAAAGCCCCACAAATCTGCCCCGTGTGCAATCACCCACAGGCATTTTTCCAGATTAAAGCAGAGAATTTTTAATAGAATCAAGAAGTAAGAAGTAAGGAGAAAGAATTATGAAAAAGTATGTTTGCGACGTCTGCGGTTACATCTATGACCCAGAAAAAGGCGATCCCGATAGCGGCATCGCTCCTGGCACCCCATTTGAAGCCATTCCCGACAGCTGGAGCTGCCCACTTTGCGGCATCGGCAAGGACAGTTTCTCAGTGATGGAATAATGGATACCAAGGCCTTGTTCAACATTGGTTACGGACTTTATGTCCTGACCACCAATTACGACAACATCGACAACGGCTGCATTGTAAACACAGTGATCCAGATCACCAGCAATCCTTTGCAGGTAGCCGTGACGGTCAACAAAGGCAATTACACGCACGACCTTATCAAGGATTCGTGCGTGTTTAATGTTAGCATGCTGACCACCGAAACACCAATGAAGGTCTTCGAGCATTTCGGTTTCCAGAGCGGCCGCAAGGTAAACAAGTTTGCTGACTGCGAGTCGGAGCACCGTGCCGTGAACCATGTGCTCTACATCCCGAAATACACCAACGCCTATCTGGCATGCCGTGTCAACAAGAGCATCGACTTCGGCACCCACACCATGTTCATCGCCGATGTGCTGGATGCCCAGGTGCTGTCCGACAAGCCTTCGGTGACCTACGACTATTACCAAAAGAACATCAAGCCCAAAGCGCAGCCACAGGCGGAGAAACCCAAAGATGGCAAGCGCCGCTGGGAATGCAAGGTATGCGGCTACATCTACGAGGGCGACTCTCTCCCCGAAGATTTTGTATGTCCGCTATGCAAACACGGCGTGGAAGACTTTGAAGAGGTTTTTTAGCTGTAGAGACGCGCCATGGCACGTCTCTACCACAAAATGAAACAACAAATATGCAACAAATCAACCTTACCGAAAACATCTATTACGTCGGTGTGAACGACCGTCGCACCGATAAGTTTGAAAACCATATTGAACTGCCCAACGGCGTTTCCTACAACTCCTACCTCATCGTGGATGAGAAAGTGGCTTTGATCGACCCTGTGGAAGCCGTCTTCATCGAGGAATACCTCTTTAAGATCAAATCCGTCTTGAAGGATCGCAAAGTCGATTACCTGATCATCAACCACGACGAGCCCGACCACAGCAGCTCGATTGCCGCGGTAATTAGGGAATGGCCCGATGTGCAGGTAGTGGGCAACGCCAAGACTTTTGCTCCCCTGGAGGCTTTCTACGGCCCTATCGAGAACAAAAAGACCGTGGCCGAAGGTGAGACATTGAACATAGGCGCACACACCCTGCAGTTCTTCATGGTGCCCATGGTACACTGGCCCGAGTCGATGGTGACTTACGAACAGACCAGCGGGATTGTGTTCAGCAATGATGCCTTCGGCGGCTTCGGCACCTTGAACGGCGGCATCTTCGACGACCAAGTCAACATCGCTTTCTATGAGGACGAAATGCGGCGCTACTACGCCAACATCGTCGGCAAGATGGCCATGCAGGCTTTGAAAGCTATTGAGAAGCTCGGCGGTTTGGACATCAAAATGATCGCCCCGTCGCATGGTCTGGTGTGGCGTTCCAACCCAGCTTGGGTGATTGGCAAATACAGCCAATGGAGCAAACATGAGGGTGAGGAAGGCATCGTCATCGTGTATGGCTCGATGCACGGCAACACGGGTGTGATGGCCGACATCGTGGCCCGTGGCGCAGCTGAAGCCGGCATCAAGGAGGTGAAGGTCTATGACGTGGCCAAAACCGAAATCAGCTTCATCTTAAGCGACATCTGGAAATACAAGGGTGTAATCATCGGTGCTTGTGCCCACTACGCCAACATGTTCCCCAACATGAACCTCTTGACCCACGAAATCAACGAGTTCAAGCCAAAGAACAAGTGTTACGGTCTTTTTGGCGGCATGAGTTGGAGCGGCGGCGGTGTGAAGACCCTCGCCAAATATGCCGAGGAAGGCCAATGGAACCTCGTCACCGAAAGTGTCGAGGTGAAAGGTGCTCCCATCCGCGAGGAGGATTGGGATAAGCTTTACAATTTAGGCAAGGCTGTGGCTGAATCAGTACTCTAACACCTCGATATCACCTCCCGAACTGAAGACGATATACTTCTTGCCATAGACATAGATGATCTCGTAGTCGGCGCTGCGAGCCGATCCTGAGGCGACACTCTCGAAAGGCGTCTCTTCGGGAAGGGTAAGTTTTGTGGCAGGTTCAGACTTAGCGTATGCTTTGCCCACAAAGCCCTCAAAAGCCAGTCCAAGGGCAAATCCGATGGCCATGCAAGCCACCAAGGCGATGATGATGCGATTGCGTTTCATGGTATGCGATGTTAATGATTGTTTTCGCAAATATAGTCATTTTCCGCAACAAAAAAAGAGGGCAACCTTCCGGTCGCCCTCTTTCCGTAATACCTATTAAAAAATAGGTGGCTTATTTGTACTCTGCCAAAACGTCCTTGACGCGGTCGGGAGTCATACGGCCGTACACCTTTTCACCGACTTCGATGACAGGAGCAAGACCGCAAGCGCCGACGCAGCGGAGGCAGGTCAATGAGAACTTACCATCGGGGGTAACCTCACCGACGTTGATGCCCAACTGACGCTTCAGCTCGTCCAACACCTTCTCGGCACCACGCACATAGCAGGCAGTACCCAAGCAAACGCTGATGGGATGCTCGCCCTTAGGCGTCATGGTGAAGAAGGAGTAGAAGGACACGATGCCATACACTCTCGAAACCGGGATGCCGAGCTCTTTGGCTACCAGCTCCTGCACTTCAGCAGGAAGATAACCGAATTCGCCTTGCACCTTGTGAAGCACGTTGATGACCTCACCCGGCTTGTTGCCGAACGACTTGCACACGTCCTTGATGAACTTTACTTTCGATTCTGATAATTTAATAACTGCCATAATTTATTTCCTTTCTAAATTTTACTGGTTATTGAATTACTCACTGATCTCAACGTGATCTGACTTGTCGAAATAGTGGGTATGCAGCAGTTCGTGTGACAGATGGCCGCAAGGCTCACCAAGATATTCCTTGTACAACTTGATGATCGAAGGATTCTCGTGTGACTTACGGATCGGCTTGCCAAGGTCTTCGCGATAGATGGCCTCGGTACGCTTCTTGATGATTTCGCTGTTGCCATGGTGGTAGGGCTGACCAGCGCCGCCGACGCAGCCGCCGGGGCAGGCCATGACTTCGATGGCATGGAACTGCTCCTTGCCTTCGCGAACTCTCTCAAGCAAAGTACGGGCGTTGCTCAGACCGTGAGCGATACCGATATGGATCGGGGTGCCGTTGAAGTCTACCCAAGCGTCACGCACGCCAGCGATGCCACGGAGTTCCGTGAAGTCGATCTTAGGCAGCGGTTTGCCAGTGAACACTTCGTAAGCGGTACGGACAGCAGCTTCGATCACACCGCCGGTAGCACCGAAGATGACAGCAGCACCAGTGGATTCGCCGAGCGGATCGTCGTAATCCTCTGAAGGCATGTCCTTCAGGTCGAGGTTGAACTGCTTGATCAAGCGGGCCAACTCACGGGTGGTGAGAACGTAGTCGATATCCGGATTGCCGTCCTTCGAGAATTCCTTACGCTTGCTTTCGTACTTCTTGGCCAAGCAAGGCATGATAGAGACAACGACGAGGTCCTCTCTCTTCACGCCGATCTTCTCTGCCCAGTAGTTCTTGGCGACGGCGCCGAACATCTGCATAGGCGACTTGGCGGTGGAAGGAACGTCGAGCATGTCGGGGAAGTTGTGCTCGAAGAAGTTGACCCAACCAGGGCAGCAGGAAGTGAGGATAGGCAGACGGACACTCTTGTCGCCTTCCATGTACTTCTTGATACGGCCGAGGAGCTCGGTGCCTTCCTCCATGATGGTAAGGTCGGCAGTGAAGTCGGTGTCGAACACATAGTCGAAGCCGAGGCGACGCAAGGCAGCGGCCATTTGGCCGGTGACGATGGTACCGGCGGGCATGCCGAACTCTTCACCGAGAGCGACACGCGTAGCAGGAGCCGTGTTGACGACGACGGTCTTCTTAGGATTGTTGATGGCAGCCATGACGTTGCGGGTGTCGTCCACCTCGCTGAGGGCGCCGACAGGGCAAACCTGGACGCACTGACCGCACATGACGCAAGGCGAGTCGACGAGGTCTTGCTCGAAAGCAGGAGCCACGACGGCGCTGAAGCCACGGTTGATGGCGCTCAGGGCACCAACGGTCTGGACGTTGTTACACATGTTCTCGCAGCGGCGGCACATCACGCACTTATCCATGTCGCGGACGATGCTGGGCGACATGTCTTGGCGATAGTGGCTCTGTTCACCCTTGAACGGGATGTCGCGGATGCCGAGGTATTGGGCCAGTGACTGAAGCTCGCAGTTGCCGCTCTTGGGGCAAGTGAGGCAGTCGGTCGGGTGGTCGGAAAGGATCAGCTCAACCACAGTGCGACGGGCGTTGATGACGCGGGCGCTATGGGTCAACACTTCCATGCCTTCCACGCAGTCGGTGGCGCAAGCCGGAGCCAGGTTACGACGCGGACGGCCGTTGAAGTCTTTCACCACTTCGACGACGCAAACGCGGCAACCACCGGGTTTGTTTTCAAATTTCATTCCTGCCAGTTCAAAATAGCAAAGGGTAGGAATATGGATACCGGCCATGCGGGCGGCTTTCAAAATCGTAGTGCCTTCCGGGACCTGAATCTGTTTGTTGTCAATTGTTACATTAATCATAGTTTGTTCTCCTCCTCTATTTTATTTGACAGAAATGGCATTGAACTTACAACCGGCGATACAGGCACCGCACTTGATGCACTTGGTGCTGTCGATGACCATCGAAGGAAGCTTGTGGCCTTCAGCGATGTAATCGGTCTTCGAGATGGCGTCGGCGGGGCAGTTCTTGGCGCACTTGCCGCAGCCAATGCAGATATCCTTGTCGATCTCATAGCTCATCAACTTCTTGCAAACGCCAGCACGGCACTTCTTGTCGACGACGTGCTCGACATATTCATCCCAGAAGTTGTCGAGGGTGGAGAGCACCGGGTTCGGTGAGGTTTGACCCAGACCGCAGAGGGCGGTGTCCTTGATCACAGCGGCGAGGTTGCGGAGCTCCTGGAGGTCATCCATGGTGCCGTTGCCCTCGGTGATCTTGGTGAGGATTTCAAGCATACGCTTGTTACCGATACGGCAGGGTGAGCACTTACCGCAGCTCTCCTCGCAGGTGAACTCGAGGTAGAACTTGGCGATGGCCACCATGCAGGAGGTCTCGTCCATGACCACCATACCGCCAGAGCCCATCATGGAGCCGGCTGCGGTGAGGCTATCATAGTCGATTTGGGTGTCGAGGTGCTTCTCAGTCAAGCAGCCGCCCGAAGGACCACCGGTCTGGACAGCCTTGAACTTACGGCCACCCTTGATACCACCACCGATTTCGTAGATGATGTCGCGGAGGGTGGTACCCATCGGAACCTCAATCAGACCTACGTTGTTGATCTGGCCTGCCAAAGCGAACACCTTGGTGCCCTTTGACTTCTCGGAACCGATGCTGGCAAACCAGTCGGCGCCCTTGGTGATAATGATCGGAACGTTGGCGAAGGTCTCCACGTTGTTCACGTTGGAGGGCTGGGCCATGTAACCGCTGACAGCGGGGAACGGAGGTTTCAGAGTGGGTTCGCCACGCTTGCCTTCCATGGAGTGGATCAGAGCGGTCTCTTCACCGCAGACGAATGCGCCGGCACCATAGCGGAGCTCGATGTCGAAGTCGAAGCCCGAGCCGAGGATGTCCTTGCCGAGCAAGCCATATTCGCGAGCCTGGGCGATGGCAACTTGCAGACGGTGGATAGCTAATGGGTATTCTGCACGGATGTAAACCAGACCGTGGGTAGCACCGATGGCGTAGCCGCAGATGGCCATAGCTTCAACGATGCTGTGCGGGTCGCCTTCCATGATGGAACGATCCATGAACGCACCCGGGTCACCTTCGTCGGCGTTGCAGATGACGTACATCTCATCGCATTTGTTCTTGGCACAGAGGCCCCATTTCACACCGGTGGGGAAGCCAGCGCCGCCACGGCCACGGAGGCCTGACTTGGTGACTTCGTCAATGACTTGTTGAGGGGTCATCTCGGAGAGGCACTTACCGAGGGCTTCATAGCCGCCACGGGAGATGCATTCGTCGATGTTCTCTGGATTGATGAAACCGCAGTTACGCAAAGCGATACGGAGCTGTTTACGGTAGAAACCCATGTGCTTCGAATCGGCCACGTGTTCCTTGTTCTCCGGATCCATGTAAAGAAGGTCGGTGACCTTACGGCCCTTGATGATGTGCTCATTCACGATCTTCTCGACGTCTTCAGGCTTTACCTGGGTGTAGAAAGTGTTGTCAGGCATGATCTTGACAATGGGTCCCTTCTCGCAGAAGCCGAAGCAACCGGTCCTGACCACCTGAACTTCATCCTGCAAGCCCTTCTCGGCCAGGATGGTCTCGAAGTTCTTGATGATTTCTGCACTTGCCGAAGCCTGGCAGCCTGTTCCGCCGCAGACAAGCACGTGCATTTTGATTCTTGCCATATAAAATCCTCCAAATATTTAGATTACTTAAATAGTTTCGTAGTTCACGGGGATGACGCCCTCAACAATCTCGTTGTTCATCACATACTTGGTGAGGATTTCGTCAGCGCGATTGTTGTCAACATGACCGAAGACGATGGGATCGCGGCCAGGGCACTTCACCTCGATGGTCGGTTCGGCGTGGCAGTAGCCCATGCAACCTGTCTGGGTGAAGACGATGCTGAGCTTCAGCTCGTCAGCCTTTTCCATCATGTGTTCCATCACTTGCTTGGCGCCGGCGGCAATACCGCAGGTAGCCATAGCAACCTTAATCTGCACCAGCGAATCGGGATCGTTGCTCTTCTCGCGGATGTCGAGATTGTTCTGAAGCTTTTCTCTCATAGCTTTCAGTTCTGCTAAAGACTTAACTTTTGCCATTTTTTTCTCCTTTTTAGGGTTATTACTTGTTGTGTATTTATTATTTGAGATTGTCTCATTAAAAACGCTGCAAAGGTAACAAATAAAAACACCCGTTCCAAATAAAGAGACCTTATTTTAAAAAGCAATGAATTTCTGTAAGTATTTGTAAATGTACTATTTGAAAACTCAAACACCGAAATGGATGTAAATTAGAATGATTCTAATTTAGAAAAACCCTACCTTTGTGCCCCGATAACGAATTCTTATCCATCATGAAAAAATCCATTCTTATTTTCATCGTCAGCCTTTTCACCTTTGCCGCCACGGCACAGGAGAAGTGCTATTGGGTGTTTTTCACCGACAAAAACAACACCGCTTTTGATCCCTATTCCTATTTCGATGCCAAGGCCATCGAGCGTTACCAGCAATGCGGAGCCGACCTTTACGACATCAGCAACTATCCTTTGAATGACAGCTATGTCAATACCGTTAATTGCTATTCAACAGAGATGTTTGGAGAGTCAAGATGGCTTAATGCCATCGGGATCACTGCTAGTGAAGAAAACGCCATAGTGATCAGCACGCTACCTTTTGTGGATCGGATTCAAGAAATCGAATCTGAAGGCATGGTGGTTGCTTCCATCCAACAAGAGGACGCTGCCGATACGGATAACAAGGATAAAAACCCTGTCCTTACTGATCAGTTGGTTCGTTTCGGTGGACAGCATTTCATCGACAAAGGCATCGATGGCAAAGGTCTCCGCATCTGCGTAATGGACGGTGGTTTCCCAAAGGTGGACACCCATCCGGCCTTCAAACATCTGCGTGACAACCATCAAATCTTGAAAACCTATAACTTCCCCAATAGAAAAGAAGACGTCTATGGTTGGAGCAGCCATGGCACCATGGTGCTGAGCTGCATCGCCGGCATCAACGCCGAAGGAAAGAAAATGGGCCTCGCCACAGGCGCCGAGTTCCTGCTTGCCCGCACTGAAATCGACCCCGAACCCTTTAAAGAAGAGGTGTGGTGGGCGCAAGGCGCCGAGTGGGCCGACAAGAACGGAGCCGACATTATTAATAGCTCCCTCGGCTACGGCAAGGATCGCCACTGGACCAAGGACATGGACGGCACCTCGTATGTGGCCAAAGCTGCACAAAAAGCCGTTGAAAAGGGCATCCTCATCTGCAACTCTGCAGGCAACGAAGGCGACGACAGCCGCTGGATGACCATCATCACTCCTGCCGATGCGGAAAACGTGCTTACTGTGGGCGGCATCGACGACGACTTGGACAACTACCGTCATATCAGTTTCAGCTCCTACGGCCCCACTGCCGACAAACGACTGAAACCCAATGTGGTGGCTTTTGGAACCGCCGAGGTGGCAGAGCCTAACAATGGTCGTTACTCCAATGCTTCCGGCACTTCGTTCTCCAGCCCGTTGACAGCAGGTTTCTGCGCCTGTGCCTGGCAAACCATGCGCGACAAGACAGCCCTTCAGATGAAGGCTGAAATCGAGAAATCAGCTGATCTCTATCCCTATTTCGACTATGCATACGGCTACGGCGTGCCTCAAGCCGCCTATTTCACTGGCGACCTGAAACCTGCCGAGCGATCCTTTACCCTCATTCAAGAGAAAGACGGCGTGCGCATCGGCATCCCAAAGGTTGTCAAAGGTCAACGCGTCTTTATCAATGTGGAAGGCCAAGACGGCGTCTTGCTAGGCTATTATACCGCATACCCCGATTCAACGGGCATCATCCTTAAGAACAAGGATCTCGGCGAAGGCAAGAAACTCAACGTCAGCTACAACGGTTTCTACGACTGCTGCCCCATCAATGGCATGGGCGGTGACATCTGCCTGAGAGCCAACGACCCAAGATTCGTAAACGGCAACGACGGCACCTTCCAAAAAGTTGAAAAAGAAGGCTGGCAGCAAACCATGTTTTTCCAATACGATTATAATTTAGGCAATGACACTTGGAACGGCTTCAATAGGCATATCGCTTTCGGTCGCCGTATGTTCTATGGAAAGACCTATAAGATTGGTTTCGGATGGAATCTCGGCTGGAATAAATTTGTCGCCAAGTCGCCTGGTCCAGGAACACCATCCGTGGCCGACCGCAAGACTGTCATGCGCCAAATGCAATTCCGAGGTGAATTGCTCCAACGCATCGTGCTCCGCCGCATCGGCTTCAACTGGGATCTTGGAGGATATGGCGGCATCAACATCACTCGCCGTGTGAAACTCATTGACAAAGTGACCTATCTCGATGCCGATTCACAACCCGTGAACCCGGCTCCATACAACGAGAAAGTCATCACCTACTTCACAGGCTGCAAGGCGATGAACCTCTTCGAATACGGCGCCACAACGCGCCTCAGCTACAGCATCCAAAACATGCTTAACATTGGCGTCTATGCCAACTACCGCCTCTCTGACATCATCACGAAGGAAGATGGGCTGATTGGCAGTCCCGCCAACCAACCCTCGCCCTGGAGCTTTGGCATTGAGTTTGAGATTGTGCCTTGACAATTCCTATTTATTTAGTATATTTGCCTACCAATTTTAAAACATCTCTTAAACAATGAAAGTACAAGAATTAGTTGACAAACTCGGATTGAAGGTCTTATCGGGAAACAACGGCCTGGACCGTGAGATTGACGGATGCTATATATCGGATCTGCTCAGCGATGTGATGGGCAATGCCATGGAAGGCAACATCTGGATCACCCTCCAGACCCACAAGAATGTGATGGCTGTGGCCTCGCTGAAAGAGATGGCCTGCATCATCTTGGTGAAGAACCTTGTGCCCAATGACGAAACCATCGAGCAGAGCAACGAGGAAGACCTACCCATCCTGCAGACCAACCTGCCCACCTACGAGATTGCCGGTAAGGTTTACAACCTCTTAAATAGCTGACTTCCGTCTTCTGACTTCTGACTTCCCCCATGGACCTCAAAGCCTATAGAGCCGATCTACACATGCACACGGTGCTTTCGCCGTGTGGCGACCTCTATATGAGTCCATCCGCCATTGTGGAACAAGCCAAGAAACTGCATCTTGACGTGATTGCCATCTGCGACCACAACACCACACGGCAGGTGAAGGTGACCCAGAAGATCGGACGCGAGCAAGGCCTAATGGTCATCGGAGGCGTGGAAATCACCACCCAAGAAGAGGCCCATGCCCTCGCTTATTTTGAGAACGACGAACAACTGGACCAATTCCAGGAATACCTCGACGCACATCTCCCCCACATCCCTTTGGATGAAGAGAAGTTCGGCTATCAGCTCATCGTGGATGAGAACGAGGAAGTGATCGGTGAGGAAGAATGGCTGTTGTGGTCCGCTTTGGACGCCGACCTCGACGAGCTGTACGACGTCGTCCACAGCATCGGCGGGCTGTTTGTTCCCGCCCACGTGAACAAACCAGCCAGCAGCTTGGTGAGCCAACTCGGCTTCGTGCCCCCCGACATCAAGGCCGATGCTCTTGAGATCTCGAAACACGTTACCAAACCCGATTTCCTGAAGAAATACGCCTACTTGAAAAAGTTCAACTTCACCAAAAGCTCCGACGCCCACTTCCTGCATATCATCGGAGAGGTACACTGCGTACTCCACATGTACGACAAGACCTTCGACGAGTTTCGCAAGACCCTTCATGGCGAGGACGGACGTTATATCGATACCGAACCCAACGAAAAACTACAACTTTTATACGGATGAAAGAACTATCAATGCATGTATATGACCTAATGGAAAACTCGACTGCGGCCAACTCGACCCTGGTGGAGCTTACCATTCGCGACAGCCTCAAGGACAACATCTATGCCTTTACCATCAAGGACAACGGCAAAGGCATGACCCCTGAGTTCCTCGCTAAGGTCACAGACCCTTGGACCACCTCCCGAACTACCCGCAAGGTAGGCTTAGGACTGCCGTTGATCAAGATGAACACCGAGAATGCCGGCGGTGGCATGAACATCGAGAGTGAAGTCGGCAAAGGCACTGTGCTCAACTTCTGGTTCCAGCACGACCACATCGACCGTCCGCCCATGGGTGATTTGGCCGGATCGCTCGTCATGCTCTTCTCCGCCCATGAGGACATCCACTTCATCTACACCCACATCACCGACGATGGCGAGTTTGTGTTCGACACCGATGAGATCAAGGAGGCCCTCGACGGAATGCCGATGAACGACGTCCACATCATGAAATATCTCAAAGAGATGATCCAAGAAAACCTGAAAGAAATCAATTATAATGATTAAGAAGTCAGAAGTAAGAAGTAAGAAGTAAGAATAACAAAACAACCATAAAAAAATGACACTCAAAGAAATTTCCGAATTATTGGAGGCCAAGGTCCTCTGCGGCCACGACCGTTTGAACGAAGAACACGAGACGGCCTTCGCCTCCGACCTGATGAGCGATGTGCTCACCCTAGGTGACTACAATCCAGTCATCCTCACTGGTCTGTGCAACATGCAGACCATCCGCACCTGCGAGATGGGCAACCTCGACATCATCGTCTTAGTACGCCGCAAAAAGGCCACTGAGGAGATGATTGAAGAGGCCGAAGACGAGGGCATGGTGGTCATGGAATGTGACTTCTCCATGTTCAAGGCCTGCGGACTGCTCTTCAAGGCAGGGATGCAGCCCATTTTCTGATGTTTCACCAAAACCCAACGCCATGCATTTCGAATACCAAGTATATGAAGCGGACTTTGTGAATGCCGGAGCCGCATCGAGCGCCATCAAGAAGACCTTGAAGCAGCTTAACATCAACCCGCAGATCATCAAGCGGGTCGTCGTCGCCCTCTACGAAGCCGAGGTCAACGCCATCGCCCACGCCTACGGCGGCACCATCTATGCCGACATTGAGTCGGACAAGATCGTTGTGAAGGTGGTCGATACCGGACCGGGCATCCCCGACATCGAATGGGCCATGCAGGAAGGCAACTCCACGGCATCGCCCGAGGTCCGCAACATGGGATTCGGCGCAGGCATGGGATTACCCAATATACGCAAGAACGTCGATCGGTTGGATGTCCAATCCACTGTCGGCGTTGGCACCACCGTTGAGATGGAAGTCCGATTTGTTTAAGAATTCAGAAGTTAGAAGAAAGAAGTAAGAATTATGGATAAAGTACCGTTTTTCCACGCACTGGCACTTGAAACCGATATGTGCATCGGTTGTTCCCGTTGCATGAAGTCATGCCCCACCGAGGCTCTCAGAGTCCGCAATGGCAAAGCCGTGTTGAATCCCGACCGTTGCATCGACTGCGGCAACTGTTTCAAGGTCTGCCCCACCAAAGCCATTTATATCCAGCAAGACGACTTCGACTCCATATTCAATTTCGCCTGTCGCGTGGCGTTGGTACCCTCGGTATTCATGGGGCAGTTCCCCAACGACGTCACCGTATCACGCATCTATCAAATCCTGAAAGAGATCGGATTTACCTATATCATCGAGACTGAGGCCACCGTGCCCATCTACACCGAAGCCAAGAACCGCTATGCCGCCGAGCATCCCGACATCCGTCCTTTAATCTCCACCTATTGCCCTGCCATTGTACGGCTCATCCAAGTGAAGTTCCCCGTCCTCGTCGACAACCTCATCCCCATCAAGGCACCCATCGACCTGACAGCCATGTACATCCGCCGAAAGCTCGAAAAGGAGGACTGGAATCCTGAGGACATCGGCATCTTCTACATCACCCCATGCGCCGCCAAGATCGCTGCCGTGAAGAGTCCTGTAGGTGAAGAAAAATCTCTGGTGGACGGCGTCATCAACATGGATGCCCTCTACAACCGTGTCTATAAGCGCATCAAGGAGCAAGGCAAGGGCTTCAAGGAGCAAAAGCTGCCCGTGTCGCAACTCTCAGCCGACGGTGTGCTGACCTCGCTGACCAATGGTGAGCGGCGCCTCTCCAATGCCAAGCACTCCTACTCCATCGACGAAATCCATAATGTCATCGAATTTCTCGAAAAGGTGGAAAACGACGAGATCGAAGATGTCGATTTCCTCGAGTTGCGCGCCTGCGACCAGAGCTGCCCAGGCGGCATCCTCACCTGCGACAACCGTTTCCTGATGTGCGAACGTATCTTTGCCCGCGCCCGTAAAATTGCCGACCGCGAACGCAAAGGCGAGCAGACCAAGGATCATGAAATCGAAGAGGAACGCAATTTCCTCACCCGCAACGTCAAAGTGGGCGAAATCAAGCCGCGGTCCATGCTCATTTTAGACAACGACATCACGCAGGCTTTAGCCAAGATGCAACGCATCAACGAGCTGCGCGCCAAGCTACCCCAGAAAGACTGCGGCGTATGCGGCGCACCCACTTGCGACGCATTGGCCCACGATATCGTCATGGGCGAAGCACACCTCTCCGATTGTATTTTCATGAAAAAGAAAGACTAAGACTTCAGTCTTCTTTCCTATGTCTTCTTTCCTCTCTTTTCTGCCTCCTGGCGGCAGCCTTTTGCATCCTGATTTCCTCCCTACGAGCTCTCAGATTAAGCATATAGACGGACACTACTCCTATTAACACCATCAACAATGCGATGAAGAACTCGCTGTTGATGGTTGGAAGATGAAACACATAATCCAGCATGTCAGCAGAAGGCTCCTTCCAAGGATACACGACAGGAAGGCTGCCCAGCATGAAACCCGACAAGGCCGACAAAGTCTCGTTGCGGAAATCTTTCATTAGCCAAGCAAGAAGATAGGAAAAGCTGACGATGCTGATGATGGATCCCAAAAAGAACGGGAAAAGGATGCGGAAGCCGAACATGAATGTGGATGCCTTCGTCAAAGCGGGAATGGCTTGGGTAACAATCAACTCGTAATTGCCCATCAACAACATCAGATGCGATCCTGAAATACCCGGCACCACCATGCCGGTAGCCCCAACGATACCACAAATGAACAAATAAAGGAAACTATCGTTTGTCTCCGGATTCAGATGGATGGACAAGAAGAAGGAGATCGTCAAACTGATCAATAGGATCATAACGTTTTTGAACGTCACTTTCTCGATACTTTTCATCACATTGATTACCGAGGCGATGATCAGTCCGATGAAAAACGCCCAAACATAGACTTCGTACGACTTCAGCACGCGTTTTAGGAAGATCGCCGTGAACACCATGCCCACAATGATACCTGCCAAAATGGTAATGAAAAATCGGAAATCCGTCCTACGGCCAAACTCAGTGAACGCTCCTTTGAAAAGGTATTTGAAGTTCTTGTGGTTCAGCGACTTGATAGCATTGATAAAACGCTCGAAAACGCCTAAAACCAAGGCAATTGCCCCACTGGAGATGGGGACCACATTGACGGCACCCATCAACACACCTTTGACAAAAACCTTAAAGCCTTTCCAAAACCGCATGTTCAAACGCTTTATTGCTTAACGGAAAAAAGGATCATTTGGTATATGTCACCTCGGCATAACAGTCAAAAAAATCGGCCTGAGTAATTCGGGCTTCGTAAAATGCACCTATTTGCAGTTCTTTTTCTGCACGAATCAAGATTTCGTCATCCACCTCGGGAGAGTCATATTGAGAACGGCCCACATAGTAGTCGCCTTCCAAATGGTCGATCAGCACCTTCTCCACTTTTCCGACCCTCATGCCATTGATCTCCAAGGAAATATTCTGTTGAATCTCCATCAAGCGATCCACACGTTCCTGTTTCACTTCATCCGGCACATCGTCGGGCAGCTCATAGGCAGGTGTCCCTTCTTCAGGCGAAAAGGCAAACACGCCGGCACGCTCGAAACGCATGTCCTTGACAAACTGGCACAGCTCCTCGAAGTCGGCCTCCGTCTCACCTGGGAAACCTACGATGAAGGTTGTGCGGAAAGCGATGTCGGGCACATGCTTACGGACATTTTTCACAAAGCCGATGGTCTGTTCGCGATCCACGCCACGGCGCATGTCCTTCAAGATATGCGTGCTGATGTGCTGCAAAGGCAGGTCGATGTAATGGCAGATCTTGGGATTTTCACGCATCAGATCCAGCAGTTCATCGGGGAAACCCAATGGATAGCCGTAATGCAAGCGAATCCACTCAAAGCCGTCAATATCGCACAAGGCTTTTACCAACTCAACGATATGGGATTTGCCATCGATATCATGACCGTAATAGGTCAAGTCCTGGGCAATCAGAATGAGCTCTTTGACACCTTGTTTAGCCAATTGACGAGCCTCTTCCAGCAGGTTTTCCATCGGCACCGAGACATGCGGTCCGCGGATTAACGGAATGGCACAGAAAGCACAACGGCGGTTGCAGCCTTCCGATATCTTCAGATAGGCATAGTGCTTGGGGGTGGAAAGCACGCGTCGGCTACAATACTGAGGCAACGGCGCCTCTTTCAACAAGTCGGCAGCAATCAGGTTGACACTCTCCACGCCGTAGAAGCCGTCCACCTCATGGATCTCGGCTTGCAACTCCTTCTTGAACCGTTGGGAAAGGCATCCCGTCACATATAGTTTATCGATTTGGCCTTTTTTGCGCAGCTCGGCATATTCGAGGATGGTATCCACCGATTCCTCCTGAGCGTCACCGATGAAACCGCAGGTGTTGACGATAACTACATCCGATTTCCTGTCGGAATCGTGACGAATCAAATACTTATGATCCAGCAATGCCGCCAGATGCTCCGAATCGACCTTGTTTTTGGAGCAACCGAGGGTGACGATGTTCAGTACAGGTTTTCTCATGATTCAAACAACGAATCCACGAAAGCCTTGCGGTCAAAAACTTGCAGATGGTCGATGCCTTCACCGACGCCAATATATTTTACCGGGATTTTGAACTGGTCGGAAATGCCGATGACCACGCCGCCTTTGGCGGTACCGTCGAGCTTGGTCAATGCCAAGGCATTGACCTCGGTGGCAGCGGTGAACTGTTTGGCTTGCTCGATGGCGTTCTGACCTGTGGAGGCATCCAATACCAGCAGCACCTCATGCGGCGCATCGGGGACAACTTTCTGCATCACCTGCTTGATCTTGGTGAGCTCACGCATCAGGTTGACCTTGTTGTGCAGACGGCCGGCCGTATCAATCAGCACCACATCGGCATCCTGTGCCACAGCCGATTTCACGGTGTCGAAAGCAACCGAAGCCGGGTCGGCACCCATGCCCTGCTGGACGATGGGCACATCCACACGCTCAGCCCAGATCTTGAGCTGTTCCACGGCAGCGGCACGGAAGGTGTCGGAAGCGCCCAGTACGACCTTCTTGCCAGCCTTTTTGAAGTTATGCGCCAGTTTGCCGATGGTCGTGGTCTTGCCCACACCATTCACGCCCACCACCATAATCACGTAGGGTTTCTTGCCCGTGATGTCAAAGGTGGTACCGTCACCCGATTTGTTCTCCTGCAAGAGGGCCATGATCTCCTCCTTGAGAATGGTGTTCAACTCTTCAGTGCCCACATATTTATCCCTTGCAACACGACTCTCGATACGTTCGATGATCTTCAAGGTGGTATCCACACCCACATCCGATGTAATCAGGATCTCCTCCAGCTCATCCAACACTTCGTCATCGACTTTCGACTTGCCTGCTATGGCATGGGAAATACGGCTGAAGACGCTCGTCTTGGTTTTTTCCAATCCTTTGTCGAGGTCTTCCTTTTGTTCTTGCTTCTTGGTTAAAAATGAAAACAGGCCCATAACTTCACTTTTTTACACGAAAAAATAGCTCTCCCAAAGTTATGGAAAAGCTATTGTATTTGTTTAAAGAAACCGCAAATTATCTCTTGGCGAGAAATTCCTGAACCTTCTCGACAGGGACGATGGTCTCTTCAAAATAATAAGCGCCGGTCTTCTCAGAACGCTTCATTCTGATGACCTTGCTGTATTCCTTACCCAGGGTACGAAGGGTAGCAACTACTTTCTTTGCCATAACTCTTAATTATTTGATCTCCTTGTGGAGGGTCATTTTCTTCAAAATGGGGTTATACTTCATCAGCTCCAGACGGTCGGGAGTGTTCTTCTTGTTCTTGTAGGTGAAGTAACGAGAAGTGCCCGGCATGCCGCTGGCCTTATGCTCTGTGCACTCGAGGATGACCTTGATGCGTGCGTCTTTCTGTTTCTTTGACATATCTTATCTTCCTTTCAAAATTTTCGGACTGCAAAATTAGAACATTTTTTTGAATTGGCAAGGGGTTTTTTCATTTTTTTTCACTACGTCATTGCGAGCGAAGCAAAGCAATCCAATCAGAATCATTTCGGGTCAGGTTGGATTGCTTCGTCGCTAACGCTCCTCGCAATGACGTTATCCGTTAATCACTTTGTTGACAATCTCAAGGATCTCAGCTTCTTCCTTGATAGCAGCGGCTTCAATCTCGGCGGCATCCTTCAGGATCTGCGCTTTGAACTCTTCGTCCTTCAAAGAAGCGGCATTGATCTTCACATTGAGATGGGCTCCCATGACGGCCGAACGGGCGCACAAAGCTCCCACACCGGCGTCGGTGACGGAGTTCGGGTTGCCAGTCTCGGCCATGGCGCGGACGACTTCAAAGGCCTTGAAGGCGACCTTCATCGTGCGGAAAGGCACCTGAGTGGCATACTTGGTGGCATCCTGGATGGCCTGCGTGCGGGCAGCCTTCTCTTCATCGGTCTTTTTCGGCAAACCGAAAGCAGCCATAATGGTATTGAAGGCGTTGGTGTCTTCATCAACGAGTTCAAGCAGCTCATCTTTGATGGCCTGACCCTTGACGGCCCAGTTGGAGAACTCCTCCCAGCGCTCGTCCCAGCCCGGCTTGTGCGATGACAGGTTGGCGACCATGGTAGCCAATGAAGCACCGAGGGCACCCATGTAGGCCGAGATGGAACCACCACCAGGAGCGGGGCTTTCAGAAGCAGTCTCGTTGGCAAAGCCTGTGCAGGTCATGTCGACGAGTTTCTTCTGTGTATGGTCTTCGATGAGGTATTCGATAACCTTTTCCTTCGGGTCGAAAGGCTTCAGGTCGTCGAGACCCATCGACTTGATGGCGATCTTCATGATTTCCTCTTCGCTCACGCCGAGGCTGCGCTGTTGCTTGGCGAGGTAGAACTTGCCAGCATCCATCAGCACCTTCTTGGGCACGAGGCCGACGATTTCGCAACCCGTAACGCGCACGCCACGGGCAGCGGCCTTAGCGCAAACCTCCTCAAAACAGACATGCACCGGCGAAACGCTGATGTTGGTGATGTTCATCGACACCTGGGCGATGCCGTAGTCCTCGATGAACCAGCCGATGGCCTTGGTGGCCTTCAAGGTTCCAGGGATCATGATCGGTTTGCCGTTTTCGTCTTTCATCGGTTTGCCAGTCACCTTGCCGCCTTCGCGCATCGGGCGACCCTTTTCGCGGACGTCGAAAGCGATGGCGTTGGCGCGGCGCGTCGAGGTGGTGTTGAGGTTATAGTTGATGGCCACGAGGAAGTCACGGGCACCCACTTGGGTGGCACCCGTGTGGGCCACGTGTTCGTTCCACTCGTTGGGACCGAAGTCGGGCTTCCACTGCTCGGTGCCGAGGCGCGAGGCTAGGGATTCGTATTCACCCGTGCGGCAATAGGCCAGGTTGCGGCGCTCCTTGATGTAGGCGGCCTCTTCGTAGCAGTAGATCGGGATGTTCAGCTCCTCGCCGAGGCGTTTGCCCAATTTGTGGGCGTACTCGACCACCTCTTCCATGGTGATGTTGCTCACGGGAATGAGGGGGCACACGTCGGTGGCGCCTTGGCGCGGGTGGGCGCCGTGATGCTGGCTCATGTCGATGAGCTCGGCGGCTTTCTTCACCACGCGGTAGGCAGCTTCGCACACAGGCTCAGGCTCACCCACGAAGGTGATGACGGTGCGGTTGGTGGTCATGCCGGGATCCACGTCCAGCAGCTTGACACCTTCCACTTTCTCGATTTCAGCGGTTACTTGGTCAATGATGTTTCTATCGCGGCCTTCACTGATATTCGGCACGCATTCGATCAATTGTTTCATATTCTTTGTATTAGATTATTTCTTGTTGGTTGAGGGCAGACACATAGGTCTGCCCCTACGATTGTGCGGCAAAGGTAGGGCTTTTTTCTTTATGTGGAATAGAGAATTAATACCATTTAAAAACAACAGGAATAGTATAAGACACCCTAACGGGTTTACCGTATTGCTTTCCAGGCTTCCATCTCGGCATGGATTTCACTACACGCACAGCTTCCTCATCATAATGCTCATATATCCCTCGTACCACCTTTACATTAGTAATACTTCCATCAGGCTCAACGATGAAATTCACAAATATCCTGCCTATCGCATCAGCTTGATACTTGCTGATCATCTCCCCGTATCTCATGTTTTCTTTAATATATTTATCTAAAGAATCTTGACCTCCAGGAAACTCAGGCATCTGCTCAACAATCGTGAAAACCTCCCTTTCAGGATCAGCCACTTCACCCATTACTGGAGCAACACATTCATCCAAAACAGTTTTCTCATTTGAATCGGAAACAGCAGGCTCGCCTTCCAGCCGCCCAAACTCATCCTCATCGGAATCCATTTCGGTGCTATCCGGTTCCGGCGCCAGCACATCACCTTCGAGCAGATAGGCATCGTCGGGGATGGTGTCGTCAGGAACACTGTCGTTGGGACACTCCGGGGCGTTTGGATTGGGCACAATCCCCGTGGGAGGAGGCACGACATGGGTGCAAGAAGATGCCGTAAGCATCGTACCCAGCGACATGCCGGCGATGACCGCCACCTTGCCCATCCGCTGACGTTTCTCCAACTCACGCTCCAAATAGCGCACCTCCGCCTCGCATCTCGGACAGGTGCCTTGGCAGTCGCCTTGGTAGGTGCATTCCTCGATGACCAGGTTGATATCATTATCTTCCGCAATCTGTTTGCGGATTTCTTTCAAGATCTTACAAGTTTGTTTTCCTTTGGCCATAATCTTTATTGTTTTAATGGAAAATAAATCTTCTGTGTACAGCTGCACGAAACCATGATTTGTTCGCCCGACTCCATCTCCCAAACGCCGGGTTCCCATACCATCATCTTGAAAATTCGTGTCACTTGGGCGTCAAGTTCTTCATCAATTCCCCTCACAACCTCCACATTGGTCACCCTTCCGCTCACAAGCACAGTGAATTCAACCTCCATCTCGCGAGAACCTTTCCTTGCATATTCACCGAGCTGTTCCTCAAGAAACTGCAACAATGCCGGCTCACCACCAGGGATATGAGGAGCGGCAATACGTGCCGCCTTTTCAACCAGATAAGACTCCTTGTTATTTCTATAGTTGCTATAAAGCGATTCGGGGATCTGCAATTCATATCCCTTCACCGTCAGTTTTTTGGATTCCGGGAGCACCATCTTCGCCTGAACCTCAGGACTTACGGATTCCAAATGCAAGAGCACCGGGTTATACGCGGGCACGATACCCATTAATGGTTCAACGATTCGAATTGGAAATTCAATTTTCATTGCACACTGGCACACAAACGGCCAGCTTCGATCCTCATCCTTCAGTTGATAGTATGCCGAATTCCATTTCATGGGTTCAAAAAATGAGACGACTTTGGCATCCAAAGCTTCGTCAATGCCTTTCTGAACAACAATATCCGAAAGGCCGCCATTCTCGTCAACAGTAAACGCCACTTCCATTTCACCACTATATCCAACTTGCTTATCCATGGAAACACTCAAATAAAACGAGAGGTCTTCCAACATCTGTTGTTCACCTTTGGGATAATAAGGCGCCCTGAATTCCTTGGCTGCAGCAACCAACTGCTCGATTGTTGAGCACCCGCCTCCACCAACATGACTATAATGGATCTCACCTCCACGTACGACTAGGTTTTTCATTTCGGGGAAAATGAACAGATCTTTCATTGATTGCTCATACAGCACGTCGTCAAAAGTAAAAACGTATTGGAACATGCGCACTATTCCCATCAAAGTCTCCGGGATGGAGTCCCTGGAATCCTTTGGTTCGACAGGTTCAACAGCCACCACATCGCCAGGAAGGGGTTGCTTTTCCACCACAGCTTGAGTAGAATCGCACGAAGTCGCCCCAAACACCGTACCGAGCGACACCCCGGCAAACACAGCCACCTTGCCCAGACGTTGGCGTTTCTCCAGTTCTCGTTCAAGATAACGCACTTCAGCCTCGCATCTAGGACAGGTACCCAAGCAGTCGCCTTTATAGGTACATTCCTCGATAACCAATTTAATATCGTTTTCTTCCGCAATCTGTTTGCGGATCTCTTTCAGTATCTTACAAGTTTGTTTTCCTTTGGGCATAACATTACCTTATTATATAATTGAACTCATCGAAATTCTTCACCCCCATTGCCTTGAGGCGATCCATGCTTTTCGACACGTCTTCATCCGTATTGAAATCGGGAATGTGAGGGACCCGTACCATGATGCAGTTTGGATCTCTATGCTGCAAAAGCCATTCCAAATTCTTCAAAACCACAACATTGTCTTTCCCTGTATAGGCTTGGTAGATAGCAGGATCCACATCCTTGATATCTATGATATAGCCGTCCAGAATGGAATCGAGCGCTTCCAGATTCTCGAAAGGCACGTTGAGACTGGACTCCGCCAAAATCTGCCACTGGGGGCCACAAAGCGATCGGAATTCCTTGATAAAATCCACTTGAAGCAGAGGTTCTCCGCCGCCAAAAGTGACACCGCCATGGGTGGCAAGAAAATAAAGCTGGTCTATTTTGGTCTCCTCATAAAGTGATTCAGGAGTATATTCCCGACCCATCTCAGGATTCCAGCAATGGCTGTTGAGACAGTATTTACAGCGCAACGGGCAACCGTTGAATGCCACCAAGGTAGTGACGCCCTCGCCATCCGTCGAGAGCCTGTGCCGACTCACTCCTATGATGCGCGCCTTACACATCACTCTTCATCGGCTGCTGCCTCGGCCGCTTGATCCCTCAAAATGATCGTCTCGCTTCGACTGATGTTTTCGCCACTCATGAACGAGATGCCGAACTGGGCATTCAAGAAGGTCCTGTTGGCTGGATTGAAGAACCCGAACAGGTTGTTGGTGGCCACATAAATCAGCATGCCTCCCAAATTGGCGCTCAAACCGACACCGAGATTGTCGTAACTGCCAGGCATCATGGTGTAGGTGGCAACCACATCGTACTTCTCGTCGAAAGAGCCCGTATAGGCAAGTGTCAAGGCCGGTTTCAGCCCAAGACCCAGGTTGTATCCCATCAGCTGGGCCGAAAAACGATGCTCGGGCGTATAGTCATAGTAGCCTCGCGCCATCAGGTTGGCATTTATGCCAGAGGTGTATTTGGTGAGACTCTCAGGATTGATTTGGAAATACTTCGTAAGGGAATCGGCAAGCTTGGGGAGATATTGCGGATCTTGCATGATACCGATCACCTGCTGCGGCGTCACTCCAGTGAACACAAAGGCACCATTGTCATAGTATGACCCGCCATCCGTCAATTCACCCTTGAACCTGACGGAAAAGTTGTTCCATCTGATGAAGCCCAAATCGTTAATTGCCGCAGCCACGCCAAACTCATCGTTGATCTTGTATTCGCCGCCCAAATCGATGCCCAGACCATAGTTCTTGAAAAGGTTCGCAATATTGAACCTGCCATCTTTGATCTTGATCTTGCCATCTTCCTTATACAGCTCGTATGGTAACGTTCCGCGTGCATCGGCAGCTGTCATCAGCTTCAAAGTATATGTCTCGGGATCGGTGTAAAGCTTGGCGTTGACGGTTTTGCTTTTGGTATCCATGTATCCCATCAAGAACTTCAAGCGCAGTCCGACGTTCAATTGCTCGGTAAGGCTCATCTGATAGCCGAAAGCGAACTCTTGGAACGCTTTCGCCGACACCCTAACATCAATATTGGCAGGGTTCGACTCTCCTACAAATGCGGCGTTGCCTTTGGCAAGCAACTGGAGCAGGTCCCTAGTGTAGCTCATCGACTCCTTTTCACGAATCCGGTGCGTATAGGTGAAATAGCCGTGTTTGGTTCGACGGCCGCAATGGAAGATATCGGCATTCACAAATGAGTTTACATAGTTCTTCCTACGAAGGCTTGCCACCCCTTGATCCAAATCAACCACTACAGGCTGGCCCTGGCTGTTGAACCGGAAAAACTTGTCGTATTTCAAACCCAAATTCATGACACCAATGTTGATGCCTCCCAACCCCATGTCGAAATAGCCATAATCGGCGACATACGTGGCTGGATTGGCGAACGCAGCCCTCGGGTTGTTGCGCATGAAATCGACAGGTGAAACCATTTGTGCGACGGCGACCGAACCCAGTGCCATCAGCATCAGAATAAAATATATCCTCAACTGTTTCATCGTTCATCCTCCTACCTTAATTGATCGATTTCAATTTCACCGTCATAGAAGATATCCGCCTTGATGGTCACACCCAAACCGGTTTCACGGTTCAGGTAAACATCCAAGTCTTGCGTATCGATGCCCAAGCGCATGATGAGCTTGTTGGCGGCCATCAAACTGTTCAGACGCTCATGGGTGACCGAAATATCCGCCTCGGTTTCCACAAGGGTACCGTCAAACGAACCATTGATGCGAAGGGCATTGGCCATCAGCGAATCCGAGATCTGGCCTGTCAAGGAATCGATCGTATAGAATTGTGCACTCAAATTGAACGGCATTTGTGACTTGAAGATGATGCCCAGGATGATTTCTCTCACCAGTTCCGGACCGGTAATTCCGGAAACATTGATATCAACCGTATCCACGTATGAAACACCGGGAATGTTGAACTGGCAAGGAACCAGTGCACTCACAGCAAGGCCAAGTGCCGAGGTGTCATTGATCATGATCAGATCATTTCCCGAGTCAGGATTGAGAATCAACCTTGAAGCAAAACGGAAACCGTCACAATCGGTATGGTATGAGAGGTGATCGTTGATGACTCCATTTTCAGGCATGACATTGGTGAAATACGGGGTTGAATGCACCTGCAACGTGCAGGGATATTGGCTGAACAACGGCGCGGTCAACCCATTCTGTCCATAAAACTCCGCCTGGTCGATATCCAACAAGGCATTGAGTCCGAATGTGTTCCGTTCTTGCACCTGCAGATCCACTCCCACAAGCGACAATCCTCCATAAAGGTTCGAAATCGGCAATGCAAAGGTGGTATCATAGGTGAAATCATATTCATAATGATCGATATAACCGCTGATTTCCTGAACCTTTACATCGACGAGCCCTATTTCAGTGGCAAGGTCAAACTCCGTTAAACTCAGATCCGTCACCTCATAATGGACTTCATAATTGAAGACAAGGGTGGAATCGGACATGCCGGTCACGGGATCCTTACGCATCTCGAAAGTGGCGCCTGCGATATCCACTGTATTGTTCATCTCGTTGAAATAGCATGTAAGCGTATCGTTATTGGGCATGATGATGTCGGAGGAAGAAAAAACGATTCCTGTGACATGACCGATATCAGTCACCATCGACATCAACAACTCGCCCGATTTGATGACGGCCGTCTCAATTCCCGCACTATCCATGGATAGTTTGATCTCCTGGCTAAAACGCAAGGTGCCATAGATGGAATCTTGGATCACAAACAAACTGGTATCTTGATCGTTGATATGCATCTCGAATCCAAACGTCATAGTTCCAAGATTCAGGAATTCCGATCCTTTAAGAATCTCTTCCATCGCAAAGTCATACCTAATTTGGTAATTGCCATTCTCATCGTATGAGAGCAAATTGTTCTCTTCCAACTGGTCAATCACCTGGCCAAGCGTGACATACAAGGATCCGATAGGCAGTTTCCATTGTCCAGAGCCTTCTATCGACTCGAGGTTTTCAAAGTCGAAACGGTTTTTGTTACAGGAGAAAATCAGCAAGGCCGATACGACCAATGCCATTCCTAATAGTACAAGTTTCTTCATATTGTTGGGTTTTACACATATTTTCCGTTCAAAATCATCTTAGCCACTTTGTTAGTGCCATAATAGTAAGGTATGAACTCCAATTGGGTCATCGGTTCGGTCACGATGAGGTTGGCGATTTTCCCTCGGGTGATGCTGCCCAGCTCATCGCTGACGCCCATGGCGTAAGCGGTGTTGAGCGTGGTGGCGTTCAAGGCCTCTTCTGGTGTCAAGCGGTAGCGGATGCAGGCCATGGAGAAGATCAGCTGCATGTTGCCCGACGGCGAGGTGCCCGGATTGAAGTCGGAGGCCATGGCCACGGGCAAGCCGTTTTGGATCATCTCGCGTGCAGGAGACAGCGGTAGATTCAGGAAGAAGGCGCATCCCGGCAGGATGGTCGGCATGGTTTCGGTGCCTTTCAGACACTCGATCTCCTCCTTCCCTATTTGTTCCAAGTGATCCACGGAAATAGCGCCGTACTTCACGCCCACTTGAACGCCTCCCGATATGGCCATCTCATTGGCATGGATCTTCGGCCTCATGCCGTATTTGATGCCCGCCATCAAGATGCGCTCCGTATCCTCACAGGTAAAGAAGCCCTTGTCGCAGAAAACATCGATGAAGTCGGCCAGGTCCTCGGCAGCCACCAACGGTATCATCTCGTTAATCACGAGATCCACATAGTCTTCCTGATGGCCACGGTATTCCATCGGGATGCCATGGGCGCCCAGAAAATTCGACTTGATGGTCAATGGAGAATTCTCCTTCAACCTGCGGATGACGCGCAACAACTTCAGCTCGCTCTCGGTGGTTAGGCCATAGCCGCTCTTGATCTCAATGGCACCTGTTCCCATGCGCATCACCTCGTCGAGGCGCTTGCAAGCCATGTCGTAAAGCTCATTTTCCGATGCCTTTGCCGTGGCTTTCGCCGAGTTCAAGATGCCACCGCCTCGTTTGGCGATTTCCTCATAGCTCAAGCCCCGAATCTTATCAACGAACTCCATCTCACGGGAGTTGGCATACACCAGATGCGTGTGCGAGTCGCAAAAAGCGGGCATCACCACACTTCCCTTGAGGTCATATACGCGATGGTTTTCTTCCAGGTATTTCTTGCACTCCGGCGAGTTCATCTTGCCGTAGTCGACAATTCTTTTTCCTTTTGTCAAAAGGAAGGCATTCTTGATCCTTCCCGTCTTGGACATTTGGAGGCCGCTCTTCATCAAGAGTCCCTTCTCTTCAATGCCGACAAGTTCCTTAATGTTTACCAGTAACATATTGTGGTATTAAAATTGTACAAAGATAAAAAATAATTCTATCTTTGCACAATTATTTTTAAGAAACTATGAAGAAAACCGTTGTTTTTGCCCTTTTGTTGTTCATGACAGGCAGCATCGCCATGGCCCAAGGAAAGACCAAGGTACAACACCTCACCTATAAGGAATTCCTCTCCAAGGTATGGGACTTTGAAAAAAATCCCCAAGCCTTTGTTTTCAAAGGAAAGACTTCTGCCATTGTGGATTTCTATGCCGACTGGTGCGGTCCCTGCCGCAAAGTGGCTCCCATCCTTGAAAAGCTGGCTAACGAATATGAAGGAAAGCTGACGGTTTACAAGATCAACGTAGATCAGGAGCAGGAACTTGCCAGTGCCTTCCGTGTAAGCAGCATCCCCATGGTGCTTTTCATCCCGTTGGAAGGCAAGCCCATGATGCAAGTGGGCGCGATGGACGAAGCCCAATTCAGAGAAGTCGTTGACAAATACCTCGTCAAATAAAACAAAGCTTCACGACTTGGCTATTTTCAGTACTGCATACTTTCCTTGCATCAGTTACATGGCCCGTTTCCTTCAGGACGACGAGCCTCGCATTGAAATTTTCGAGACCTACCATAAGCAGACTTACCGAAACCGTTGCCGCGTGATGACCGCCAATGGCGTTCAGTCGCTAAGTGTTCCCGTGGTAAAAGTCAACGGCAACCACACCATGACCAAGGACATGGCCGTGAGTTACGTGGAACCTTGGCAGCAGATCCACCGCCGCTGCCTGGAATCGGCCTACAAAGCAGCCCCTTATTTCGATCATTACTTCCCTTATCTGGAACCCATCTTTGAAGAGCGTTTCGAACGGCTCATCGACCTGAACGACGCTGCCTTACAGGCTGTTTTGAAGATGTTGAAAACCAAGAAGGAAATCGTACACACGACAGATTACCTCAAGACGGTTGACAACGACTTGCGTGAGGTTTTCAGCCCGAAAGCCAAAGTCGATCCCAGCTTGTTTCCGGAATACTATCAGGTTTTCAGCGCCAAGTTCCCCTTTGCGCCAGATCTGAGTGTTTTGGATTTGATCTTCAACGAAGGTCCCGAGGCGGCAGCCGTCATTGCGAGCATGACGTATTATTTTTCAGGATAAGCAATCCTAATGTGATAAATGCTCATCAGCTTCTTCTTGAGCACCTTCTTGATGGTCGTGAAGTCACGCAAGGTGAGGTCCACATTCTGGAATTGCCCATCGTCCGTCTGCTTTTGGATGATGTTGTCAACCAAGTTGCTGATGTTGTTCTCATCAGGTTCCTTCAGACTTCTTGAGGCCGCTTCCACCGAGTCGCAGATCATCAGCACGGCGGTCTCGCGCGAGAACGGAATCGGGCCGTGGTAGGTGAAATCGGCAGGATCCACCTCTTCGTCGGGATGCTCCCGTTTCTCCATGATGTAGAAATACTCGGTGCGGCGCGTGCCATGATGGGTGCGGATAAACTCGACCACTTGCTCAGGAAGCCGAGCTTTCTTGGCCATCTCGATGCCATCCAAAACATGGGAGATGATGATCTGGGCGCTCTCTACATTGGAGATATCGTTGTGGGAGTTATAGCCCCCATGCTGGTTTTCGGTGAAATACATCGGATTCTTCATCTTGCCGATGTCATGGTACAAAGCACCCGTACGTGCCAACAACGAGTCTCCTCCGATGGCATACAGTACCTCATCGCATAAGTTCGCCACCTGGATGGAATGTTGGAAGGTTCCCGGAGCCGTCTGGGCAAGCTTGCGAAGCAATGGCGTGTTGGTGTTGTTCAGCTCCATCAACGTCAGGGAAGTCGTCATGCGGAACATCTTCTCGAAAAGGAAGATCACCGGCAGCGCCAGCATCGTGAACAACGCATTCAAGGCCAACAAGCCCACCACCGACCAGTCGATGGCTGCCGAAGAGAGGAACGCAAAGGCAAGATAAACCACGAAATACACCACAAACAGCAACAGGGAGCTGATGAAATAATGCCTGCGCGACCGATGGTGCGACAGGATGAAGATCACGATCATGCTGGCCACCAACTGCATGAAGATGTATTGGAAAGGATTAGGCACCGCCATGGAGATTAGCAACACCGTGAACACCTGCACGGTAAACGCCAACGCCGAGGTGAAAAACGTCACCATTACCATGGTCAGCATCACTACTGGCATCATTAGGATAAAGGAAGGATGCAACTTCATGATCCAATAGGATGGGATGATCATGACAACCATCAACAGCAAAATCAGGTTGATCTTGCTCAGCTCGGCGAACACATCTTTGTTATGCAGCGCCTTCAGATACAGCGCCAACATGACAAAAAGCAAGGCCACCAGGAAGAGCTGACTGAGCTGCACCTGGGTCGAATCGTTTTTGGCAAAAGAGCCTGTAGCGTATTCCTTTTGAAGTGAATTCAGGATGGCAAAGGCATTATCGTCCACAATTTCCCCTTCGGTGATAATCAGTTCATCCTTTTGGACCATGCCGTAGGTCAGCGACATCTTCGAAAGGGCCTTGTCCTGTTCCTGCTGCGTCATGGATATGTCATACACCACATTGGGCTGCAACACATTCAGCAAGAGGGTCGAGAGCAGCTGCACGTCGATGCCGGGATGTCCATGTTCCATCCATTGCTCCACGGCTTCACGAGCCGAATTCATGGTGTAAAGGTTGCCGAAAGCCACCGTGGAGGCCGTCTGGTCCCTCACCAAGCTGATTGGCGTCTCGGCCGAGAAGTCCGACAATGCCTTGTCGTAAGCCACCACGCCCCGGTTTTGCACCTGGTCGAACAGTTCCATCAGCGTCCGTTTGTTGGTTTCCGCATCCATGCCGTCGTGGGCGCGCCATTGCTGCTCAAACGACTCGTCGAGCCTCGATTTGGCTTGACGTGTGGCTTCGCTGTCCAACTTAAAGATCGGTTTGATCGACTTCACAATCTCGTCGCTCTCTTGCTTCAGCATGTCGGCATCCTTATAGATCGGGAAGTCGATGGGTGCATACAAGGTTTCATGCTGCCAGGGCTTGTACAGCTGGTACTCGTAACGGAACTTGCCTACTCGAGGCATCTGCCAATACACCACGACAATGGCCAACAGGAACATGAGAACCTTCGCAAGCTCATAATAACGATGACGAATGCTATTGACAAAGTCTTTGAGTTTACCCATGTGAGAACTTGTTAAAGCGCAAAGATAGTGAAAAAAATTGAAAGTTGAAAATTGAAAATTGAAAGTTGTTTTTTATTTTTGCCCTATCGAAACTGTCAAGACTATGAACTGCGGAATTTGCAAGCTATCGGTCATCCCTATCCGTAAGGAGCCGAGCCACACCAGCGAGATGGTAAGCCAACTGCTTTTCAATGAGCTTTATGAAGTGCTGGATGAAAAGCCAGGATGGTACTTGATCAAGTCGGACGAAGACCAGTATGAGGGGTGGATTCAAGGCATCCAGCATCATGCCATCAGCGAGCAAGATTTTTTGACGCTTAAGGGGAAAGAACGCTTTGTGGTGGATCGGCCTATTTTGGACTACCAAGGCCTTCAACTTTCCTTGGGTACCTTGCTTGACGAACCCGTGGCCGGCACCATGACCATACCCGACCACTTCTCCCCTGCTCTGATGCTGGAATTCGCCCAAAAAATGCTGGGAGCGCCCTATCTCTGGGGCGGCAGGACGGTGTCAGGCATCGACTGCAGCGGTTTCGTCCAACTCTGTGCCCGTGCGGCAGGCAAGCTCCTCCCCCGCGACGCTTCACAGCAAGTCCTCGAAGGCGAGTTGGTGTATTTCCTGCCCGAGATCCAGCCTGGCGACTTAGCCTTTTTCGGCAACGAAGACGGCCACATCGTCCATGTGGGCATGATGCTCGACAATGAGCGTATCCTTCACGCCTCAGGCCAGGTCCGCATCGATTACCTCGACCAGACGGGCATCTTCAACAAGGAACGGAACGAACATACGCATCGGTTGCAGGTCATCAAGAGAATTGTTTGATCTTCGCAACAAGTTATCGTAAGTTTTTTATAAATTTGCGCTCGCTTAATTCAAAAAATACAAATCTTTAAATACAAAACATGAACAACGCATTGATTACTTTTGCGAAGCCTGACAACGAGCCGGTAAAGGCTTACCGTCCGGGCAGCCCGGAGCGCATCGAGCTCCAAAAGGAACTGGAAAGACAATCGAACGAAGTCGTCGAAATCCCCGCCATCATCAACGGCCAGGAAGTCCGCACCGGCGACATGGGTGAAGTGGTGATGCCTCATGACCACAAGCACGTCATCGCCCGCTACCACAAGGTCGGCGAGAAGGAAGTCCGCATGGCCATCGACGCCGCCCAAGCCGCCAAGCACGACTGGGAGAACACGCCTTGGGACGAGCGCGCCGCCATCATGGCACGCATTGGCGAGATGTTGGCCACCAAATACCGCGCCCGCATCAACGCCGCCACCATGCTCGGCCAATCGAAGAACTGCTTCCAAGCCGAGATCGACAGTGCCTGCGAGACCATCGACTTCTTCCGTTACAACAACTACTACGCCAGCAAGCTCTACGCCGAGCAGCCCGCTTCGGCCAACGACCAGCTGAACCGCGTGGAATACCGTCCCTTGGAAGGCTTCGTGTTCGCCATCACGCCTTTCAACTTCTCGTCCATCGCCTCCAACCTGAACATGACTCCCGCCCTGATGGGTAACACCACCATCTGGAAGCCCTCGACGACCGCCCTGCTGTCGAACTACACCGACATGCGCATCTTCATGGAAGCCGGACTTCCGAACGGCGTCGTCAACTTCCTGCCCGGCAAGG
>JAFYNJ010000006.1 GCA_017549805.1 Bacteroidales bacterium | reverse complement strand
TTCTACCACACCCTCTACCCGATGAACTTCGGCGAGCCGCTGTTCCACATCCACCTCAACGTGGACTACCCCTTCAACCTCACGGGCATCCTTTATTTCCCGAAGGTGAAGAACCGCTACGAGTTCCAGCGCAACAAGATACAGCTCTACTGCAACGAGGTCTTCGTCACCGACAGCGTCGAAGGCATCCTGCCCGAGTTCCTCTCACTGCTGCACGGCGTCATCGACTCGCCCGACATCCCGCTGAACGTGAGCCGTTCGTTCCTGCAAAGCGACCAGAACGTGAAGAAAATCTCGACCTACATCACCAAGAAGGTGGCCGAGAAACTCGAGGAGCTCTTCAAGAAAGACCGCGAGGCTTACGAGAAGAACTGGGACGACATCCGCGTGTTCATCGAATACGGCATGATGAGCGACCCGAAGTTCTACGAGCGCGCCGAGAAGTTCTTCCTCTTCAAGGACACCGACGACAAGTACTACACCATCGAGGAATACAAGACCCTTATCAAAGAGCAGCAGACCAACAAGGACAAGATGTTGGTGTATCTGTATGCCACCGACAAGGACGACCAATACACCAACATCGAGAACGCCAAGGCCAAGGGTTACAACGTCCTGATGATGGACGGCATCCTCGACCCGCACTTCATCAGCGCCTACGAGCAGAAGGAAGGCGAAAAGGGCGATGACAACCGTGCGATGTTTGCCCGCGTGGACTCCAACACCATCGACAAGCTCATCGTGAAGGACGACAAGGAAACCGAATCGGGCCTCGATGACAAGCAGAAGGAGACCTTGAAGGCCGCCTTCGAGAAGGTCATCGACAAGATGAAGTTCAACGTGGCGTTCAGCAACGAAGGCTCCGAAGCCGCCCCCGTGGAGGTCACCCAAAACGAGTGGATGCGCCGTATGAAGGAGATGGAGCAGATGGGCGGCGGTTCCATGTCGTTCTACGGCTCCATGCCCGACAGCTACACGCTGATGCTCAACACCAACAGCCCCGTCATCACCAGACTCTTGGACAAGGACGAAGCCGCGCAAGAAGCCACTATCAGGCAAATCTACGATCTCGCACTGCTCTCGAAGAACTTACTGAAGGGTAAGGATTTGAGTGAGTTTGTGAAGAGGAATTTAGAGAAGTTGTAATCAAGCTTTACGCAAAAAGAAATCCCCGCAATACTTGGCGTTGCGGGGATTATTTTTTTACAATTCAATCATTTCGAGGAACATACTGGACGCACAGATAATCCAAAATCTTGAAAACCGCTACCAAAACCTCCAATATTTTTAGCATCAGTAATCCAAGCATTAAAATTCGATTCAGAAATAGGACTAATACGATAATAATTCATTTCACCTAAACCATATATTATTCCTTCTTCGCAATGACCGGCGCTAGGCAAGAAGAGGCTATTGCCATTAGGTGCAACGAATAAGCATCCGCTCACACCTTTCATTTCTATCTTCTCACAACTACAAATTGTCATCAACTCCTTGAAATCCTCTCTTCGCGGTAAATGCCAATCGGAATTCCAATCAACTGTTTCTCCGACACCAAACACTTCAACAAGATGGTTTAATTCATGACACTTATAGTATTTTTCAGCATCACCATCTTTGTAATATTCATATAAGTGTTTTTTAATATCCTGTCCTAAAATGTAATATCCACCATAATCTTCAGGAGAACCAGCTCCCATATTACAAGTAGCCCAAAGTGTACCACTAGGCAAACCCAAGTCAACATAGGCATGATCATTGATTCTGCCATTTTCTCTATTTCCATCACATTCTACAAATGTAACAATTATTCCAATGAACAGAATGGCTGTTATGGCCTTTGTAAATATGTTCATCTTTTTGTTGGTTTAGACTTTGCAAAGAAACGAAAAACATCCAAACCGCGCCAATTAAAACTATAAAAATCACCAACTTTCCTTATCAAAATTCAAATTTAGTATTTATAAACATTATTTTTTATCAGATTTTAGTGTTTTCAAACATTATTTTTTGCAAAAAGTTAGTGTTTTGAAATATTATTCCTATCTTTGCAGCCGAAATAACACCAAAACACAAACGCCATGAGTGCACCGGATTATTTGCAGCGGACATTGGACAGGAGACTATCGTCCATCTCCACCACCTTCAAAAGATACCTTTATCAGGACATCGATTGGAGGGACAACTTAATTGGCATCAAAGGCCCAAAAGGAACAGGCAAATCCACGCTAATGCTCCAGCACATCAAGGAGACCTTCCCCGACACATCGGAAGTGCTCTATGCCTCATTGGACGATTTCTGGTTTACGACGAATTCCTTTACAGATATCGTGGAAGACTATTATGCTTACGGAGGCCGATATTTGTTTCTCGATGAGATTCATTATTTGGACTCGTGGCAGACCATCCTGAAAAACCTCAACGACAACTACCCTGGGTTATTTATCGCTTATACCGGCTCGTCGATGCTCAAGATGGAGAAAGGCAAAGGCGACCTCTCGAGAAGACTGATCGAATACAACCTGACGGGGCTTTCCTTCCGCGAGTATTTAGCCTTTGAAGGTCTCAAGGACATTCCACGCATATCCTTGCAAGACTTGCTCAAAAAGCACAGGACCATCGCCTTGGAAATTGTCAGCGACGGCTTTCAAGTGCTTCATGCTTTCGCACAATACCTGAAGACTGGCTATTATCCCTTCTACAAGCAAGTTTACGAAGGTTATGGAAGCCGTTTGAAGAATGTGGTCAGTCACATCTTGGAAAACGATTATGCCGTTATCGAGAATGTCGAGCAATCCACTATCAGGAAAGCCAAAAAGATGTTCATGATTCTGGCCGAGCAAGTCCCGCAGAGGCCCAATATGTCCGAACTATACCGCGAGTTGGACACCGATCGCAACCAAGGGCTGAAGATGCTTTATGCCCTGGAGCAGGCAGGCTTGTTGTCGTTATTGACTGACACGCCACGGAAACTATCCGACCTATCGCGACCCGAGAAAATTTATCTCAACAACCCCAACCTCATGAACGCATTCGCGCTGCAACCCAACATTGGCACCATTCGGGAGGCCTTTTTCTTGAACCAATTGAGCCAATCGTATCAGGTGACCTATCCGCCAGCGGGCGATTTCCTTGTGGAAGGGAAATATCTTTTCGAAGTCGGTGGGCGCAAGAAATCCTTCGACCAAATCAAGGACATCAAAAACAGTTATTTAGCCATAGACGAAACTGAAGTGGGCTATGGCAACAAAATTCCACTTTGGATGTTTGGTCTGCTCTATTGACAGGCTCGTACAGCCCTAACACAAAGCCCGAGACAGCGCTCGTAGGTTCCACACACATGGCAATTATCCCAATCGCTGTGGAAACTCCACGCACTCACTTGGGAATCTGTTTGGAGCGAACTTGTCCAATAGAGGTCAAGGTTTGTGCAGATGAGTTCATTATCCATGTAAAAACCAGTAGCAGGCAGAAAGATGCTGTTGCCGTTCCAACTGGTTAGCAGCCTGCCTAACGCTCCATTCTGGGTAGTCAATTCACAAGTCGTGTTTTGATACAATTCCCTCCATTCGTCCCCGGTAGCCATGCGCCAATTCTCACCCCAGTTGGCCGTGGCCACATCGTCACCAGGTTCCAACACGGTCAGGTTGTCAACAAAACCATCGTATCCACAAAACGGGTTGGTGCAGTACTTGTTCAATAGATAACGTCCATCCACATAGGCGCTGTACTTGTAGCTCTTCCAATCATAGAGTTCCTTCGTCACGGTCTCACCCCAGGCAAAATAATCGCCTGGATCCTCAATACTGTCTGCTCCGACATTACATGTCGCCCACAAAGTGCCGCTTGGCAATCCCAAATCAACATACTCATATTCTTCTATGGTGTCGTTATTGCCATTGTTACCGCCGTTGTTCGGTTCATCAGGTTTATGGCAACCTATGACGACGACCGCAACGACTGTCAGCATAACAGCTACAATAGCCTTTATGGATTTGTTCATCTTATTATTAGTTTTACCATGCAAATAAACAAAAAAAACATTACATTTGCGCTCAAATGCGGATAAGAATGTCCAATGCCATCAACATACTGAACCGTGATGAAGACCGCCGTGTAGTGGAGGCCATCAAGCAAGCCGAGCTGAACACCTCAGGCGAGATCAAGGTGCATATCGAGAACCACTGCCGTGGCAACGTGGAAGAGCGCAGCCTTTATATCTTCAAGCATCTGAAGCTCGATGAGACCAAGCTCCGCAATGGCGTTTTGATCTATCTGGCCGTGAAAGACCGCAAGTTCGCCATCCTTGGTGACGAAGGCATTGACAAGGTGGTGGAAGACGGCTTTTGGAACGATGTCAAGGACATGATGCTCGCTCATTTCAAGGAAGGCCGCTTCGCCGACGGATTGGAGCAAGGCATCCTCCGCTGCGGCGAGAAGCTCAAGACCCATTTCCCCTACCAATCCGACGACGTCAACGAGATTCCTGACGACATTTCATACGAAAACAACTGACGGCAAGATGAAAGGAACCAACACATATCAATCCCATGGGAAAGCCTCTCTTCTGCTGCTTTTGTTATTGGCTCTCTGCACAAACCTCCATGCCCAGTTGCCCTCTCAACCCGTACCACCACGGTTGGTGAACGACTACACAGGCACTTTGAGCACCTCCCAAGTCAACGCGTTGGAGAATAAGCTGGTGGCGTATGACGACAGCACCTCCACCCAGATCCTTGTCCTGCTTGTAGATGACCTGCAAGGCTACAGCGTTGAACAATATGCCACCGAGATCGGCCACAGCTGGGGCGTGGGACAAAAAGGCAAGAACAATGGCGTGGTCATCCTCGTGAAACCGGCAACAGAGCATAGCAAAGGTCGGGTGAACATCAGTCCCGGCTACGGCATGGAACCCTATATCACCGATGCCACTGCCAAACGCATCGTTGAGAAGGAAATGATCCCGGAGTTCCAAAATGGCGACTATTACACGGGCATCGACAATGCCGTCAACGTGATCATGGAACTCTGCTCAGGCAAGTTTACCCAAGACGAATACGCCGACGACGGCTTCCCCCTCTGGCTCATCATCCTCCTGATTATCGCGATTGTGATCATCTTCACGAAGTTCTCCGACAACAACGGACAGAACTATACCGGGGGCGGCCACAGAACCATTTGGATCCCCATGGGCGGTGGCGGCTTCAGTGGTGGTGGCTTCGGTGGAGGCTTCGGCGGAGGAGGTGGCTTCGGCGGATTTGGAGGCGGAGGCTTCGGCGGAGGAGGAGCGAGCGGAAGCTGGTGAGCTGAGAGCTGAAAGCTGAAAACGGAAAACGGAGAACGGAAAACGGAAAACTATAAGCAATATGATGAATAAACAAGATTTAGAGCAGATCAAAGAACGGAACATTACGGAAGAACAAGTGAACCAGCAGGTGGCTCAGCTGAAACGGGGCACCGCATACGTCCAGCTTGTGCGTGCAGCCACCATCGGCGACGGCATCATCCGCATGACCGACGACCAAGTGAAACAGATGACCGACGCCTTCGAGGAGGACCGTGAATATTATCAGTTCACCAAGTTCGTGCCTGCCTCTGGAGCCGCATCCCGGATGTTCAAGGACCTGTTTGCTTTCATGGATAGCGGCGTGGATATAAAGTTTACCGACATCTTTTTCGCCCACATCCATTGTTTCGCATTCTCCAGCGACCTTGAAAAAACCTGCCAAAGGCTTTATGGCACCAGCATCGATGCTTTAGTGAACGACAACCGCAAAGTCGATGTCGTGAAGGCATTGCTCACAGACGACGGCCTAAGCTACGGCAAGCTTCCCAAGGCGCTGCTCAAGTTCCATCATTACGACGGATTCGACCGTTTGGCATTGGAAGAGCATTTGGTTGAAGCCGCCCGATATGCCGCTTCCAACGATGGCGTCGCCAGGCTGCATTTCACCGTCTCGCCAGAGCACGAGTTTCTCTTCACGGAAACCGTCAGGAACTTGAAATTCGCATACGAAGCCAAATACGGCGTCCGCTATGAAATCAGCTATTCCTGCCAGAAACCGTCCACCGACACGGTGGCCATCGACGACGAAGGCAACCTCTTCCGCGAGAAGGACGGCAAATTGCTGTTCCGTCCCGGCGGCCATGGTGCCCTCATCGAAAACCTCAATGATCTTGGCCAGGAGATCGTGTTCATCAAGAACATCGACAACATCGTGCCAGAGACAAGGATGGAGACCACCGTCACTTATAAGAAGGCTCTCGCCGGCATGCTATTGAGGCTGCAACAACTGACCTTCGAATACCTGGAAATGTTGGACGAAGGCGGCTTGACCGAGGACGATCTGAAGGAGATCATGAGTTTCGCCAAGGAGCAGCTCCATCTCGACATCCCCGATTTCGTCAACGCCTACGAACCTATGGAGAAGATCGACTTCCTTTATGACCGCCTCAACCGCCCGATGCGCATCTGCGGCATGGTGAAGAACGAGGGCGAGCCCGGCGGCGGCCCCTTCTGGGTGAGAAACAACAACGACGAGGTCTCACTGCAAATCATCGAATCCTCGCAAATCAACCACGGCAAGGAGGATCAGGAAGCCATCTTCAAAGGTGCCACCCACTTCAATCCCGTCGATCTGGTTTGTGGCTGTTGGAACTACAAAGGCGAAGCCTTCAACCTCACCGATTATGTCGATCCCAGCACCGGCTTTGTTTCCAGCAAGTCAAAGGATGGCCGCGAGCTGAAAGCCCTTGAGTTGCCTGGCCTTTGGAACGGTGCCATGGCCGACTGGATCACCCTCTTCGTGGAGGTGCCCATCGAGACCTTCAACCCCGTCAAGACCGTGAACGACCTCCTAAAACCCATGCATAACTAATCGAGCACTATGGACGCAATCATCGAACTAAAAGACGCTACCATCTATCAACGCGACAACATCGTGCTCTCCGATGTGACTTTCAGTATCGGCAAAGGAGAGTTCGTCTATCTCATCGGCCGAACCGGCAGTGGCAAATCATCGCTGCTCAGGACGCTCTATGCTGAGCTGCCCGTTTATGACGGCACCGTCAACGTGGCCGGTTTCGACTTGACGGAGATCACCCGCAAGGAAATCCCCTATCTGAGAAGGAAGCTGGGCATCGTTTTCCAGGACTTCCAGCTGCTTGATGACCGCGATGTGGAAGCCAACCTTGAGTTTGTGCTCAAAGCCACGGGATGGTATGACGAAGACGAGATCAGCGAGCGCATCGACCTGGTTTTGGACAAGGTGGGCCTGAAGGACAAACGCAAAAACATGCCTTACAACCTCTCCGGTGGCGAACGCCAAGGCGTAGCCATCGCCCGTGCCTTGCTCAACAACCCCGATGCCATCTTGGCCGACGAGCCTACGGGCAACCTCGACCCCGAGACCGCCCTCGACGTGCTTAAGATGCTGTTGCGGATTGCCGACAGCGGCACTGCCGTGCTCATGGCGACCCATAACTACGGACTCATCCAGAAATACCCGGGACGCATCCTCAAATGCGAGAACCATCAGGTGGTTTGCTCTAGGGTGGAGTGAGGGAAGATGAAAGGTGAGAGGTGAAAGGTGAAAAAGGAACGGTTATTGAAAAATAGTGCGTATTAAGACAAGTGCGTTATTGTCATTCTGATACAATTCCTTCATGGCGTCGTCGCGTTCCTCGATGTCGTCTTCGGTGAAATCCTCGTCCATCAAACGCTTGATCTCTGCGACGAACTGTTCCGGCGTCTCAGCCACCACGCACAATTGATTCAATGAGGTGCCGCGCACCATGTCGTCGTTGACCAGGCAGAAACGTCCGTTGTACAAGGCATTCAGCAGCTTCAGCTTCAAACCCGTCGGCTGGTCCGTCACCATCACGTTGATTTGGGCATTGCGGATCAGGTCAATCATCTCGGCATCACCGGGATTCGCCTTAAGCGTGACATGTACATAACGGTCGCAAAGCTTCCGGAGGCTTTCAGGTGGATTCAACCCTGCCACCACGCAAGGAACGTCCATCTCTGAAAACACATTCTCGATGAGCCACTCTGCGGCTTTCTTGTTTTCCGCCACAGAGAGGTTGCCGTGATACAACACATAGTCGCCCCTACCCGTCTCTGAGCAGACCTTGCTCACCGCACTGAAGCCGGGGATAAGGAGGGCATGGCCATAATGCTCGTTGAAATAATCCGTGTCGTGTTGCGTAATGGCAAAGATACCCGAGGCTTTCTTCAACACAGGCTCATATCGCTTCAGCTTTCTCGCCTCCATTCTATAAAACCAACGTTTCCAGCAGGTCGGCTCCGAATCGGCCAATAGTCGGTAATAGTCGTGTTCCACATTATGCGCCCTCACAAAGACCTTTCTATGCTGGAAGCGGCTGTCAGTCAGCACCGCCGTAGTATGCAGGCCTTCGCAGAGAATCGGGTAATCGTCCTTCAACAGGTCTTGGAACAATGCCTCGGAACGCCTGGAAGCTACCACGTAGGGCTCACGGCAAAACTGCTTCCAAAAAGAAGTGTCCCTCTTGTAATACTTCACCTCATGGCAACGGTCGAGTACCTCGGCCTCGCCCCTGCCATATTCAAAACAATGCAGATGCACCTTCACCCCTGCTTCCGACAAAGCCTTGACACGATAAAACACATCGATCACCCCACCGTAGTTGGCAGGATATGGCACGTCGAAAGTAATGACATGTAGGTGATAATCAGAGTCATTCATAATGCTTGTAGATTTCCATCAAGGTTTGTTGCTCGTTTTCCCAGCACAGTTCCTCGGCAGCCAAAGCCAATCCATGTTGCCAACGGGTCCTGCTTTCCCGATCCGACAAGCCTTCGCGGATGGTAGCCGCTATCGATTGGGGATCATGGTCGGGAATGAACAAACCGATATCGTATTTTTTGATGATTTTCTCAATTTCAACCAAATGCGACGCCACAATCGGAACGCCCGCCTGGATAAAGTCGAACAGCTTGTTGGGCAGGCAAAAGCGGTAGTTGGGATTAGTGTCCTTGTCGATCACAAAACCCAGCTCCGCCAACTGCGTGTAGGCCATCATGTCGGAGTAAGGCATCCTTGGGAGGAATCGCACTCGATTCTCGATGTGAAGCTCCGAAACCCGTTGTTTCAGAATGGGTAGCACATCACCGCCCCCAATTACCATCAGAAAGCAATCGTCCAGATACTGCATGGCTTCCACCAGTTCTTCCGCCCCTCGTTGGATGTTGATCCCCGAGCCTTGCAACACCAGCAGATGCTTGTCTTCAGGCAACCCCAATGTCTTTTTGTCGCCCTTAGGTGGCAAGGCTGCCTTTGGCGGGATGTTTCTAACCACATGGCACTTCACACCATATTGCTGTTCAAACAAGGAGGCAATGGAATCGCTCACCGTGATCATCTCCTTGAGCTTAGGAACCACCCGTCGCTCGATGCGTTTCCATACCCGTTGTACCCTCGGACGACCCACTAGTTCCGGCGTCTCGGTGAAATACTCATGGCTGTCGTAAATCATCTTGATGCCTTTCAACCTGGATACATAGTGGTTCGGCAACGCCGTGTCCAAGTCGTTGGAAAGCAACAATTGGGCTTTATGGAAAAGCAGGAAGAAAAACAGTCGGGTGTTGAACTCCGCGTAGAACAAAGGCCCTTTCTCGAAGAGCAGTTTCATCCTTTTCGTATCGTAGGGACGCTCATCCATAGGAGGACTCTTGCGTTGCTTGCGGCCTACCAACAGCACTTCATACCCCATCTTTTGCAAGGTGAGGCACGATTTGTTGACCCTTTGGTCGGTGACCAGGTCGTTGATGACCGATACGATGACACGCTTCATTGCCGCAAAGGTAGGAAAATTTAGGAATTTGGAATGGGAAATGAGGAATTATCACTATTTTTGCACCTATGAAAACCAACGTCAACCTACAGCCTTACAATAGCTTCGGTTTCAATGCCACGGCGAAATATTTCGTTGAAATCAACGATGCCAACGACCTTCAGCGACTCATCAGAACGCCTGAGTTCAAGCAAGAGAAGCATTTGATTCTTAGTGGCGGAAACAACATCCTGCTGACCCAGGAGTATTTCGACGGCCTCGTCATCTTGATGAACAACAAGGGCATCAAGACGGTGGCTGACGATGGCAACAATATCATCGTCCGCGCCCAAGCCGGCGAGGACTGGCCCGAGTTCGTCAAGCTGATGGTAAGCAAAGGCTATTATGGCGTGGAAAACCTTGCCCATATCCCAGGCAAGGTGGGTGCGGCCCCCGTGCAGAACATCGGCGCTTACGGCATGGAGCTGAAGGATAGCTTTTTGAAATGTGAAGCCATCCATTTGGAGACAGGCAAGAAACGTGTTTTCGACAACAAGGAATGCTGCTTCGGCTACCGTCAAAGCATCTTCAAAGGCATGTTGCGAGGCCAATATGTCATTACCTCGGTTGAGTTCCAGCTCAAAAAACAAACCGACTTGAAGCTTGACTATGGCAACATCAAGGCTTACCTTGCCGAACACGGCATGGAACAACCTACCTTACAGCAGCTGCACGATGCCATCTGTGCCATCCGCGATGCCAAGCTGCCCGATGTGAAAAAGATCGGCAATGCCGGCAGTTTCTTCAAGAACCCAGTCGTGAAACTGGAACAATTTGAAGCGTTGAAGCAGCAATATCCTAACATGCCGCATTACGACGAACCCGACGGCAGGGTGAAGATCCCGGCAGGATGGCTCATCGAACAGGCAGGCTGGAAAGGCTGGCACGACGATCATGTCGGCGTGTATGAAAAGCAGGCCTTAGTGTTGGTGCATCTTGGTGGTGGCACCGGCCGCGACATCGTGGAATTATCCCAGAAGATTCAGCAATCTGTTGAAGAGAAGTTCGGGATCAAGATTAGTCCGGAAGTGAATTTCATCCAATAGTATTATTTCTTACGCGAAGCGCGAACTGGTCGAATTGACATCCCATTGGTTCGAGGGAAACTGGACATTTCAGCACGATTCGCATCAAAGTAGAAAACGTATGCACAGTCGGGTCCATTGACATTAAGTGAGCTCGACCAATAATACCCTGCTTGTTCATCGTTATAGCTTTCCTCGCCGAAGTAGGTGCCAGCGGCAGGCAAGAAGATGCTTTTACCATTCCGACCGGTCAGGAAACAACCTTTCACACCATACCACTCCGACCATTTTTTTGTGGTATTGGTCAACAACTCTTTCCATTGCTCACGGGTCGGGATACACCAATCGGAGCCCCAATTGGCTGCAGCCGCATCATCACTCACTTGAAGTACTTCCAAGTCATCGAAATACCCTTCATAGCCAAAAAACGAATCGCTGCAATACTTGGTGTACCAGTCGTCACTAGTGCAGTATTTATATGTGCTTCTCATGTGGTAAGGGGTTTGAGGAACTGTTTCTCCCCATGAGAAAATCTCACCTGTTCCTTCCTTTCCACAAGCTCCAAGGTTGGTCTCGGACCACAATGTACCACTCGGCAAGCCGAGATCCACAAAAGTATGATGCTCGCAGTCCTGGGCATTGGCTGGAGCAACCATCATCATTAGCATTATGGCAGCTAGAACCTTTTTGGTTGTATTCATTTTTTTCATTTTTATTGTTCGTTAATAAGTCCTTTCAAATCGGCGACATTGACAAATCCATACCGCTCGCAATATTCCTCCATCCCTTTCGCCACCTTTACTGAGACGGCGGGATCGATGAAATTGGCCGTGCCGATCTCGATGGCGGAAGCACCTGCCAGCATGAACTCCACGGCATCGGTGGCATTGCTGATGCCGCCTAGTCCCACTACGGGGATCTTCACCGCCTTGGCCACCTGCCACACCATGCGTAAGGCCACGGGCTTCAAACAGGCTCCTGACAGACCACCGGTGATCACGGATAGTTTCGGCTTGCGCCGTTCTGCGTCGATGGCCATGCCCATCAAGGTGTTGATCAAAGAGACCGAATCGGCACCCGAAGCCTCAGCCGCGAGTGCGATTTCGGCGATGTTGGTCACATTGGGCGACAGCTTCACCATCAGGTGCTTGTGATACACTTTGCGCACTTCGGAGACCACCTGCGAGATGCCCGCAGTGGTCACGCCAAAAGCCATGCCGCCTTGTTTCACATTGGGACACGACACATTCAGTTCGATGGCAGGAATTCTGTCCAAAGCATCCACCATCTCGGCACCTTTCACATAGTCGTCCAAGCAAGAACCCGATAGATTCAGTAAAACGTTGGTGTCAAAATCCTTGATGCGCGGATAAATATTATCGATGAAATATGGGACACCTTTATTCTGCAGCCCCACACAGTTCAGCATCCCCGAAGGTGTCTCAGCCATGCGCGGATAGGGATTGCCTTCGCGGGGATGGAGCGTTGTTCCTTTCACGATGATGCCGCCCAACTGGGCCAAATCCACAAAATCGGTGTACTCCTCGCCGTAGCCGAAGGTACCCGAAGCCGTCATCACAGGGTTGCGTAGCACCAGGCCGCGACCCAAGTCAATCGTCATGTTCACCATTTCAACCTCCTTATATTGAAAACCGGTCCTTCTTTGCACACACAAACATGGCCGTCAACGGTGTCCTCCACGCAACAGAGGCAGGCGCCCAAGCCACAGGCCATCAGGTTTTCGAGCGATACCTCACATTCGATGTCCCTAATCTTGGCGATGTCGGCCACCGCATGCATCATGCGTTTGGGTCCGCAAACGTATAGACGGTCGAATTGCAGTTCTTTCCATAATGAATGTGCCGTGGTAATGCCCTTCTCGCCGCAGGAACCGTCCTCGGTAGTGACATACACCTCGCCCACCTTTTGGTATTCTTCCAACCGCGGCAGGTCGCCCTTGGTCTTACCGCACAGGAGCAAGGCGGGTTTCACCCCCAACTGTGCCATCCTTTTGGCAAGGTAAAAGAGCGGTGCAATGCCGACACCACCGCCAACGAGCAGCACCTTCTCAGTCACGGATGGCATAGTGTAGCCATGACCCAATGGATACACCATGTTGACCGTGCTTCCGCATTCCAAGGCGGCCAGATGGCGTGTCCCCTCGCCCACTTTCTGGATCAGGAGACTGATTTCGCGACGGTCGCGGTCCACATCATGGATGGAGATGGGCCGACGTAGGTAAGTCGTAGGCGAGTCGTTGATCTGAACTTGTGCAAACTGTCCCGGTTCGATGTCGGGAAGCGGCTCTTGGGAGCGTAGCCGCAACAGCACGGCGTTGCCGAAGTCCTCCTTTTCGATCAGCTCGAAGTCGGTGATTCTTTTCATGGTCGATCGGTTTTATTTTGGCACAAAGATATACAAAAAAAGCTGCCGAAGCAGCTTTTCCAAATTTATAATTCCTATTATTCAGCAGGTGTTTCCGTTGCCTCTGGAGTCTCTTCCTGAGCCTCTTCAGTAAAGTCGAGCAGGTTCCTGTCCATCAGCATCTGATACCAAGCGAAAACCTTCCTCATGTCGGATGGATACACTGCATCCTGGTCATAGTCGGGCATCACCTCAAGGAACTTCGCCTTGAGTTCGTCGTTCGAAGCCTTCTTGAAGTCGAAATCAACCTTGTCGCCCATCTTGTCGTGGATGCCTTTGAAGACTTCCTTGAGCGGTTTGTCCTCATCGACGGAGAAGATGGAGATTTCTTCAAGAGAACTCATGCGGTCGCGCGGAAATGCCGGGACACACTTGCCGTCGAGCACCGATTCAACAATGATTCTACCGATGGCTTGTGACTTGATCAGGAACAAGCCGGGCCTGCCTGAAATCGAAACGATTTTGCTTAAATCCATAGTATTTAGCTTTTTAATTTCTAAAAAACGGGCAAAGATAGGAATTATTTTGAAGATTGTTTTAAATTTGTTGCTTTAAACATCCGACAGAAATGAATTTCATCACCAAATTCAGCAAGAAGAACATCGCATCAGAGAGTCTCTTTCGGCAGATTTTCGGTGCATTGATCGAATGGAACCCCAAGTCATTTTGGCTTTTCGTCTTGGTAATAGCACCCGTCATCGCTGGCGTTTCGTTCCTCCTTTCGCCCAACGATTACAAACCCTTGGTTTGGTCGCTCATCCTGACACTTGCCGTATGGCTATCGATCAAGGTTTGTCGCACCCTGACAAAGGTCTTTAGCCTTCGGAAGCAAGAGACCAGCATCACTTGGTGCCAGATTTCCATCCTCATTGCCATTATTGTATGGATCTTAGCCTTCCTGCTTATCTTCGACATCCAAAACAAGCCGCGCTTTGCTGCTGCATTCGGCATTGGAGGTACTTTGGCGGGCTGGATTTTCCAAGACAAAATCAAAGGCGTGTTGGCTTTTCTCCATCTTCGTCTCCACCACCTGTTGTCCATCGGCGACTGGATCGTGGTTCCCAAATACAATGTCGATGGCGTAGTGGAGCGCATCACGCTCACCACTGTGACCCTCTACAATTGGGATACTACCACGTCAACCATCCCGATCAGCGCCCTGCATTCCGATCATTTCTCCAACTTCCAACCCATGTCGGACGGGAAAACCTTCGGCAGAAAGATGGCCAAAAGTTTCATTTTCGACACCAGCTGGTTTTACCACCTTTCAAAAGAGGAAGCCGATAATTTGAAGCAAAACAAAGACATTACCGATTATCTATCCGTCGAAGAAATCAACGAGGGGGTTTTGAACGCCCAACTATTCCGCCAATACCTCTTCCATTGGTTGATGAATCAACCGAGCATTTCACAGCAGCCCTATCTTGTCGTGCGATGGATGGAACAGTCCGAAAGCGGCATGCCGTTGCAGGTGCAGGCCTTCATCACCGACAGCGGTTTGGTCTCTTTCGAATGGAAACAATCGCAAATCATAGAGCATGTTATGGAATCGATGGAATGGTTCGGGCTCAGGCTGTACCAAAGCCCATCCGCCTACGATGCCAGCAACAAGAACGTTCATATCACCGACCAATCGCCAATCTACAGAAAGGAGGTCAACCATGGGTAAGCAACTGGAACAGCCATTCGAATACTTACGACGCAAGGAAGACGGCAAGGCATTCGACCCATCCATCATCAAGAACTGGTATGAAGCCCGTGCTTATGTGTTGGACAAGCTGAAAGACATCGCTTTCAAGCCCGATTCCACAGAACACCTTCACGTGGTGGTTGAGGGTGACGACCCTTTGATGCTATCCGTTGTCCGTCATGTAGCTTTGTACGCCCATTATATCAACTTCGACGACGATCAGAACAAGGGGTCGGAACCCAACCGCACAGTCGTCACCATCGTGAGCGACAAGCCAAGTCTATTGGAGGAGTTGGGGAAAGAAGAGTATCTTGGCAACCTGCCGAGATTCTGCAAACACTCCGTCTTCGGAGGAACGCCACAGAACAGCGACTCCTACATCGACATCGAGTTGGAGATTGTCAGGAATTGGGAGAAAAACAACGACACGAATGTCATTGAAATGACCAAGGACGACATCCTCGCTTTCTGCAATTCACATTCCCACGATGACATTTACTGTATTGACACCCGTAAAGCCGTATATGTTGAAAGGATCTATTCTTTGGGTGTGGTCATCGATAGTTTACCCGCAGAGGACATCCATTCCGCAAAACGCTATGCTTTGGCACTCGACGTATTTCAATACGAAAGGCTCGGATCGCGTCCAAAACCCATGATCGACGAGGATGGATGGAAGCATCTGAATACGGTCAGGGAAAAGCTTTCAAGCATCTTCTGTTCCGATTGTTTCGAGGCAAGGGCTCGAAGCGTTACATTGGCCAAGCGCCATCAGAAAGGAACGTCGGACAGGGATTGGGAAACCTATAACGAGCCATTATCGAAAAGCGAACACGCCCGATGGGTCACGGAGAAGCTCATCATGGGCTTTCGCCCTTTTTCCATCGAGGAACGCTATCACGACGAGTGTCTGACGGTCCAAAGCAACGGCCAAGTGAAAAAGAACCAATATCGCAAGGGGCTGAAGAAAGACCTTCGCGATCCCGCACATATCGATATTTGCTCTTATAACAACCTCCGCCGCATCAACCCTGATGACTTGAAATATGACAGCTTCTTGATGTTGGCCATCCCGATGATATTGGAGAAAATCAGAAAAGACAAGTAAAAACGAATTCTTCATGAAACGAGTCATTCTCTTCAGCACCCTACTGTTCGCTGCTCTCTTCGCCTCCGCCCAGACCCAACGAGGCTTCATAAAAACCATCGGTCGCCCAGGGAAGCCCGGCAAAAACCTGAGCAATGTAACGGTTCAGGCTAAAGGCATGATCAACCCGGTGCTTAGCGACACCACAGGCGAGTTCAACATTTCCGTCCCAGGCAAAAACGACGGCGACGCCATCGTTTTCCTTAGAGTAAAGAAAAACGGCTTTGAGCTGAAGGACAAGGACTTGATTGGCCGGCAACTGGTATGCTCCTCGCGTGTGCCCATCATCATCCAAATGTTGGATTGCGCCCAGTTGGAAGCCGACAAGAAACGCATCTCCGACAATGCATATCGTGTAGCGGAAGAAAATTACCAGAAGAAACTGGCGGAACTGGAACGGCAACAGCACGAAAACGAGATTTCCGCGGAGAAATACCGCAACGAGCTGCAAGGGCTTCAAGACAAATACGACAAATACCTTTCACTGATTTCCGACATGGCCGACCGTTATGCCCGAACCGACTATGACCAACTGGACTCCATCGACTACCAAATCAACCTCTGCATCGAAAACGGGGAGCTCGACAAAGCCGACTCTTTGATCCATACCGTGTTCGATCCCGAAACCGTATTGGAACGCAACAGGGCAGCCAAACGCGAAATCGAGGAAAGGATCGCCTTCGCACAAAGCATCATCGACAAGGCCCAAGCTGACAAGGAAGCCATCCTTCAAGATATTGAATACGCCAAAAGAGTGGCCTCCCTATGCGAGAACCTCTCCCAAGAATACCTGCTCACCAACGACAAGCAACGTGCCATCGAATGCTTGGAGAAAGCCCTTCGGATCAAGAAGATCCTATATGGTGAAGAAAGCGAGGAGGCCATGGAAACCATACAAACCATCAACACCATCAAACCATGAGAAAAACGACGACACTACTATTGTTGCTGACCCTTTTGTGGCAATGCCTTCCCGCTCAAACCCAGCAAGGTCACGTGAGAACGCTTGGCCGTCCCGACAAGAAAAGCAAAGCCCTGAAAGGAGTGACCATCAGGGTAAAAGGCGAACACAATCCCGTGATCAGCGACTCCGTCGGCTCCTTCTCACTCATGTTGCCCGGCTTGAAAAACGGGGATGCCTATACCCTCCAACAAGTTCAAAAGTCAGGGTACGAGCTGAATGAGACAAGCCTTATTGGTCAACAGCAAGCTTTCTCCACGAAAGTACCGCTCGAGATCGTCATGGTATCCTTGAAACAGTTGCAGGCAGACAAGCAGCGCATCGAGAACAACGCCTATAAAGTCGCCGAAAAGAATTACAACGCCAAGCTGAAGCAGCTGGAGGAACAAATCAGCAACCATTCGATTTCAAACGAGCAATTCCAGGAAGAGCAGAAAGCCCTTCAGGAAAAGTTTGAAAGATACCAGACGCTTATCGACGGACTCGCCGACCATTACGCCCACACCGACTTCGAGCTGTTGGACGAAAACGAGCGCGAGATCAACCTTTGCATCGAGAACGGCGACTTGGAACGGGCCGACTCGCTCATCCATCGCCTCTTCGACCCCCTCGATGTGCTTCAACGCAACATGGACGCCCTGTCCAAAATCGACAAGCAAATTGTCCAAGCCAAAGGCATGATCGACAAAGCCAACGAAGACATGGAGAGGGTCTTGAAACAACAAGCCAAGGACGCAGAACACCTCTATCAGCTCTACACCATCGCTTTGGCACGCTACGACGATGACAAGGCTCAATACTACATTGAAACGCGCGCGGCGCTCGACACCACCAACGGACAGTGGCAGACCGATGCTGCGCAGTTCTTCTCGAGTCATCTGCAATTCCAAAAATCAATCGTCTATTTCTCCAGGGCAGCGAACATATTCCGCCAAGCAGGGCGAGAGTATGAGCTTGCATTCACACTCTTTGGCCTGGGATCACAGCTTCAAGCAGCATCCATCAACAACCAACAAAAAGATCCCGCAGCAGAACAGGCGCTCACCGAATCCGTATCCATCCTACGCCGGTTGGTCAAATTCAATCCTCAGCTATACAACAAAAGCCTTGGCATCATTTTGACATACCTCGGAGAAGAATACCTAAACACCCATCGATACGAGGAAAGCGCAGCCATGCTGAAAGAGGCGCAAGAAATCCTGTTCGAAGTATCCACGGAAGTACCCACGGATGAGAATGTGTATCGATTATGCCATGTCTATAAGAAACTCGGCGATTTATACCTGGCCATGAAGAACTACTCTTTTTGCAAGATTTATCTCAATGACGCTATCATTTATAGCAAGATGCTGGCCTTGGGGAACCCCGACTATGAATACGCCTTGGCAAGTGTTTATACCTCATACGAATCCTATTATTCCGAAACCAATAATGATGCCCAGCGTAAAAAGATGTTCCTTCAAGCGGTCAATATCTATCGCCGACTTGTCAAAACCAAACCACGCTATTACGAGCCGTTTCTTGCCAGTGAATTGGTCACCCAAGGCATGCGCATGATTGCTTCCATTGATTATTCCGAGATTTGCTTGGGCAATAACCGCAACGAAAAAGATATCATTCCGTTTTTCGAAGCCCTCAGTTATCTCAGTGAAGGAACCAACATTTACCAACGGACCATCACCACCGACCCCACCTTCGACGTTCAATATGAGCAGGCATTGATTACACTCACATACGTCTATATGCCTTGTGATGCCGACAGCGGTTATAAATACCTGGAAGTGTTGTTGCCCCGATGGAAGTCCTACTACCCCGATTGCTCTAACAAGCCAACCTTTGTCAACCCCTATTTCAGCGATGCAGCCGCACAGACTGACTTTTATATAAGTGCTTTGGATTATCAGTCAATCCTCTGCTTCTACCACAATGAGCCTCAGAAAGCAGAACAATATGCCAGAGATGCACTTTGCCTCGACCCCTCCCATATCGACATCGTCCCAGAACTTGCCAACGCGCTCCTCCTTCAAGGCAGATATGCCGAAGCTGAAAAGGTGTATCTCGAGTACAAGGCCGAGTTGAAAGACAGTTTCAAACAGCGTTTTGGCATGTTGGAAAAAGCAAAACTCATCCCCAAAAAGCACCAGGACGAAGTGAATCGCATCAAGAACCTACTAAAATAACGAGCCATGGAACAATCATTCAAATATTTCGCCTTCATCAGCTACAATTCGAAGGACACCGCCTGGGGAAAGAAGCTGCAGAAGAAATTAGAGCACTATAGGATGCCTGCTACATTATGTAGCGAGCATGGATGGCAGCGAACCCCGATCAAGCCCGTGTTCTTCGCTCCAACCGACATCCAACCAGGAGGCCTCTCCGAGGAGCTTCAGGAAAGGTTGAAGGCCTCGCAGAACCTCATCGTCATTTGCTCGCCCAACTCAGCCCAGTCGAAATGGGTGGGAAGGGAGATCGAGTTCTTCCATAACTTGGGACGGACCAACAACATCCATTTCTTCATCGTCGATGGCGTCCCCCACAGCGGCGACCCCGACACAGAGTGCTTCAACCCGGTCATCGACCAGCTCGGCCTGCCCGAAATCCTCGGCGCTAACATCCACGAGAAGGTCTATCGTTGGCCATGGCTCAACAAAGAACGCGCCTATGCCCAACTCATCTCCAAGCTCCTCGGCGTGGAGTTCGACACCATCTGGCAACGCCACAAACGGCGACTCATCCGCAGGACCATCGCATGGATCGTTGGCCTGTTGGCCGTCCTCGTCACCCTGTTTTTCGTCTGGAAAATGAACCAGCCCATCGACGTGCAGACGCATCTCCACGAAGCCTCCTACCATAACGAAGCCTTGCCCCCACTTAAAGATGCCGTCGTGACCATCACCCTCGACAACGAGACGAAGATCGACACCTTGAAGACCATGGATGCCACCGCCCTCTTCGCCAACATACCTCATCGTTTTCTCAATAAACCCATTCGATTCACCGTAACTTGCCGCGACTTCCTCAACGTCGATACCACCCTAATCCTGACTCCCGACGTAACGCTCGACCTCCGGCGCGACCCCATGGTGTATGGCGACATCCATTTCCGGCTCTTCAACCCTAACAACGAGACCTTCCTCACTAACGAGACCCTCCATGTCGGCGAGTTCGAGACCACCTCTGACAATCAAGGCAGGGTTAGCTGTTTCATCCCTCTCGAATCGCAACAGAAATCCTATAAAATTACCACAGCGTTTCCCCTGTTCAATGACACCATCCATTTGCCATGCGGGAACGACGACGTAATCCTGGCTCAATGAAAAAACTCACACTGCTCTTCGCCTTTCTGCTGTTGACTGCCGCAGCCTTCTCCCAGAGCCAACAAGGCTTTGTGAGAACCCATCGCGACTTCCTCGCCTATACACATCATCTCTATGAGGAAGGTAACCGGTGCTATGTGGAAACGGGCAACAAGACCCATCTGAAGCACCTCATCGACGATTATCAGGCGGCTTTGGAGCAACGTGTTGAAGAAGGGTTACTCAGCCAAGAAACAAGGGACAGCTTGCAACAAGAAATCAATAAGTTGCTGGGCGACTTCCATTACCTGAACTCCGATGACGACCCTCAATCGTACGACCTTGCCGAAGACTATTTTCTGCAATGCCTCGACTATGCTGACGATCCAGCACACCGGACCCACCAAACCGTCAACCACGACCGTTTCATCCTCTTTCGCGAGCTGGGACAACTCTATTACAAACAACATCGTTACGACGAGGCCTACGATTGGATCGACCGTGCTGTCAGCTTGGCTTCCAACTACTACTCGCCATTCGACGATGCCGTCCTTGACATCTTGTCGCAATGGGCCATCTGCAAGGCACGCGTGGCACAGAACCCGTCCGATTTCAAAGAGGCCATAGAGGTCATCGACGATGTGGTGGACTATTACAAAGACACCCTCTCGGGAGATTACGGAGAGGCCTTGCGCAAGAAAGCCAAGATCCTGATGCTCCAACAGGAACACAACGGCAATCCTCCCACATCTGCTGCATTGCGATGCTACAAGTGCTACTTCTCCTTGAAAAAGAGGGAGGCCTTGAAACGCTTCGGCAGCATGACGGCCGATGACCGCGAGCATTACTGGATGCGACTCAGGCCTTTTGTGATCGACTGCTACCGTCTGGAGCACACCGACCCCGCCTTCCTGTATGACGTGACGCTATTCAGCAAGTCGCTCCTGCTAGAATATTCAAAAAACAACAAATTGCAGGTCAGCAATTGGCAGCAGATCCAACGTCAGCTCCGACCTGACGAATGCGCCATCGAATTCGTTCAATACGAGAAATACGACAAGACGCAGATGGGAGCCTTGGTCCTAGGCAAACAAGGCTCGCCCGAGTTCGTCTGCCTTGGCGATATCGACCATATCTTGGATGTACCGCTCAGAGGCGGTGGCATCGTAGCCGATGCCATCGACTTCGACGACCCTTGGCTGAAAGACGACTTCTATACCGACTCCGTCTTATTCCCCTTAATCTGGACCCCAGAGCTTTTGGACGCCATCGGGGCCGACACCAAGAAAGTGTATTTCGCTCCCGACGGCATCTTCCACTACATGGCTATCGAATACATGCTTCCCAGCGAAGAAACCCATCTCAATTCAAGCCAACTGTATCGCTTGACGAGCACCCGACAACTCATCAACAAGGTCCCAACCCAAGCAGGCAAGAAGGTCCTTGCCTTGGGTGGTATCGATTTCGACAAAGCCAGCGCTGAAACCAAGGCCTCTTCTTCCAAGCTGCTCAATGACGAGTCTGCCTACTATTTCCTAAAGGCATTCCAAGTACAACTGGCCGCACTTCCTGGAACCAGGAGTGAAATCGAGGCCATACGCTCGCAATACGACAGCATCAACGTCGTCCTGCTAACCGACACCTTGGCCACCGAAGACGAACTCATCAAAACCGCCTCGCTGTTCCCCATCGTACACCTTGCCACCCACGGCTATTTCATCGGGACGATGCCAGAGGGCACCGACCTCAAGCCCGCCGACTATGACGAATCGCTGTCGCAGAACGGGTTGTTCCTGGCAGGAGCCAACGATGCCATCGCTTCCGAAGACTTCGATCCCACCGGGCACGACGGCATCCTCTCGGCTCGAGAGGTCTCACGGATGGATCTCTCCAACATACGACTCATCGTCCTGTCTGCCTGTCAGACTGGCGAAGGCATCATCACCGGCGATGGCGTGTATGGATTGCAACGTGGGCTGAAGAATGCCGGTGTGAGTGCTATGGTGGTCAGCCTCTGGAGTGTCAACGACGAAGCCACCTCACTCCTGATGCAGTCGTTCTACAAACACCTTAAGACGGAAGACGTCCATACCGCCTTCCATCATGCCAGACAGGAACTGATCGAGACAGGCAGGCAAGCTGAAAGGCGCTTCAACTCGAAACAGCTGAAAATGACAAAGTCGAAGCCCTCTTTCGACCTGCCTCAGTTTTACAATAGCTTTATCCTCATTGATGTAATTTGAAAACTAAACATACTACGACCATGAAAAAGAATCTGTTACTTATCTTCTGCTTGATGATGACGGTCACCTTGACCGCCCAAGAAGCCGTTCCATACGATGCCTTGAGAATGAGCGTCAACAGCATCAGCGCCAACGATTCCATCCGAATCAACGACTACGTGCAACGACAAAGGAAGTCGCGTTCCTTCCTTGCCACGGCAGGCCTTGCCGTCTTGGGCACCTTGGTCAACGACGCCTCCAGCATCTTCATTACCGAGATCATGGATGTGGTCAACATCCGCGACAGAATGCAGCAGGAATGGAGCGATCTCATCGATAACGAATGCTATTATCTTGACAGTCTCTCCTACATGAATAGCCTGAGCGACTTTTATTCTCAGGGTTCTTTCGATGGACCTCTGGATCCGGCCTACCTCAACTTCAACGGGTTCACCTTGACCTCGCAACACAACGGCTATGATGTGTTGAAGTTCTATTGCCACGTGGCCACTGACGAAGCCGGACTCAACCAGATTTTCAACCACAGCAAATTCCAGTTGGTACTCGACTCCATGTATTTCGATCCCTATAGCTGCCATCTGCCCAACATGGCCGCAAACGGCATCTATCCTGATGAGGAGAAAGACTACCAGAGAAACCTTACTTTCTCATACGACGACCGCGAAAACCTGATTGTAGGATTGTACTTCTCCATCAGTTCCTCATGGTACAACGAGGCCGTCATGCTGGCCAAGAACGTACATCTGGGCTCTTTCAACGTGCAAATCCCCATAGAAGAGTATGAACTGGATGACGACGGCATCTTTGTCTATAAAAGGGAGACCATCGACGCCAACCGCGAGTACTACAAGACCCATCAGCAACAGTTTGACCCCGAATCGGAACTCTACGATTCCACACTGGAAATGCCCGACACCACCTATCTAAGCATTAACGGCAACTGCTTCATCGTGCCTCGTTCCTACATGCCCCTGCCTGGTGGCGTAGCCCACTGGGGAACCGGAGAGTACAATGTGCATTTATACCTCGTCGAACAGTGCAATATCACCAATGAAATAAGGAAGAATTGGCGCAGCGACTATCGTAAGCTCAACAAAATGAGGAAAGAAAGTGTCGCAGGAACCTATCTGGTCAACCTCTACCGCCAATACGGCAATTCCGTGGTGAGGACGGTCCTTGAGACAGCATCCAACGCCGCGCTCTACCAAATCGGTTTTTGATCACTCCCCTATTCGACAACAACCATGAAATCCGTACTAATCATCGGGAATCACCCTCTCCGTCGATACCTCATGGAGCAATGGCAAGCCAAGGATTGGCAGATCGATGCTTATGCAAGCTTCAAGGATGCAGGCACCCCCTGTATCTTTCATCAGCTATGTGTCCTTCCTGACGACGGCATCTCCGACGAGGACACCATCAATAGCTTGGAAGCGTTCATCAAAGTCATGCCCCCAACCGATCCATCCACCCCAAAACCCATCTGCCATCTGCTGCTCCACAGCAGGGTCTCCCTGTGGCTGCTCCAAACCTTGGACTTTTGCCAAGAACTGAACGAGAAGTTGGAACTCTATCCATTCACGATGGAAGACCAATGGGCCAAAAACGTGATTTGCCAGCCCAATAGTCCTCATGCCATCTATCCTCATCTTGACAGGGAACGGATCGACCGTCAATCCAACCGTATTGTTCATTTGGTAATCCAAGGCCTCAGCGAAATGGGTGAGAGTCTCGCCCTCCATGCAGCCCTGACGGCACATTATCCCAATTACATTCGCGATCACGCACTTCGCACCCGGATCACCATCTTCGACGAGGACATGACCAAACGGAAAAACGCCTTCATGCAACGCTATCGGCAACTGTTCGACCACTCCTATCACCGTTCCATCGATCTGGCGAGCCAAAGCATGACACAGTTCCACGAACCGCTATACAAGTCATCGAGGGAAGATTTCGTTGATGTGGAATGGGAGTTCGTCGAAGGCAACCTTTATCATCCCATCGCTCAGCAAAAAGTCGCATCTTGGGCATGCGACGAGCATCAGATGCTCACCCTTGCGTTATGCGATGCCCAGTGCCAGAACAACTTCAACCAAGCCTTCGCCTTTCCAAGTGCCGTCTTTCAGAACGACATTCCCGTTTTGGTTTATGTCAGGCAAGCGACCTTGCTCGAGAAAGTCAGGAAGGCGGGATCATACGGCAACCTCTATCCTTTCGGAATGGAGGATTGCGGATATGATGTCAACCTGCCTCTGCTTCAGATGGCCAAACGCCTCAATTACTGCTATGCATGCAGTTTTGGCAAGAAAGGCATCCCTACCCATCTTCCTGTCGATGAGGTCGATAAGGAATGGAGCAAACTCCCCACTTTCCGTTCACGCTATTCCAACATCCACAACGTCATGACCTTGGCCACCAAGATGAGGTCGCTGGGACATCCCGATGACGACTGGAGTCAATTCTATGCCCTGTCGAAGGAAGAGATCGAATTGGAATCCATCGTGGAACACAATCGCTGGTGCGTGGACATCCTGCTGCAAGGTTTCCGCCCCCCAACCGACAAGGAGCGGAAAGCCATCCAAGAGAACATCCATGACTTCATCACTGCCTCCCATAACGGCACCGCACCTCCCGAAAAGGACTTGAAGGCCGAATACAAAAGGAAAAAAGTCCACTATGACCTGTGTGCTTTCAACGAATTGAGGGAAGACAAAACGGGTCAGAACGTGAAAGTATATGATTATGACCTGACGGTCAGCATCCCCCTGATTGCCCAATCCTACAACGAGTCATTGCCATGAAAACCTATTATGCCTTACGTTTCGAGTGCGACGACATGTTGCACAAGCAAGGGGAGCAATTGTTCAATGCCGACAACACCTTGCATATCGGGCAGACACAGTCCTGCGAGGTCAGGCTTCCCAACCTCAGCCAATATGAGGATGCCGTCTATGCCGTTATCGAGAAACGCAGCGGCGGCGAGGGATGGAAACTCATCCGCACATCCCCTTACGCGGAACATGAAGTAAGTGTCAACGGGACACCCATCGACTACCTTCATCTTCTTCATGACGGCGACCGGATCAGTTTTGCGGGACAACGTCAGGAGTTGGTGTTCAACATCCGCCATGACGAGCAATACAACACCAACGGCATCATTTCAGTCCCCAAAGGCAACGCCTCCCGTCCCCTCTTGGTCTGGGTCGCTTTGTTGACCCTACTGCTGGGCTGTTTTGGTCTTTACCGTCTTTACGAAATGCCCATGACCTCAAACATGATAGAGAAGGCCAAGCAGTCGGTGTTCCAAATCACGGTTGATTCCGTCAAGTTATTGGCTATCAGTAGTACCGATACCATCGAGCTGGTCGAGAGCCATTTCGGCTTGCCTGGAGCAGGCACCGCTTTCCTCACTACCGACTCGTTGTTAGTGACCGCCCGACATTGCATCGAACCTTGGCTCAACGTCAACGACACGATACGCATGGACACCCTCTCACCCACGATTCCTGCCTACATCAAGATGGCTTTACAGGCAATCACGCATGAGATGACCCATGAGGATGATACCATTTGGGAGATGGTCAGCTATTGTTCCGTGTCAAGACTAAGTTCTGGTAACGAGATGCTTTTCAACGTCAGATCGACTGATTTCACGATGAACAAAGAGAGAGACCAACTGGTAGAGTATGGCGATTTCAGCCACCAGTACTTCTGGCGCAGCATCTCTGCACGTCCCCGTCGCATCGACATGATGATGGGCGACATCGCCTTCCTCCACGTCAACGCGAAAGGCACCATCCCTTTAGCCTCTGGAAAGGAAATGCGGGAAATCTGCTCAAAACCCGACCATCCCATCATCATCATGGGAAGGCCATCTACCATGGTCAACAACCAGAAGGCTGTCTCCGCTGAGGCACAGATCAAGCAAGCCCTTTCATTCAACGACGAGGGATACCCCGACACGGTCATCTTCCACAATGGCGACATCATCCCAGGTTTTTCGGGCGGTCCCGTCCTGGCGAAACAAGGCTTCAAGTGGAGAGCCGTAGGCGTAGTGTCCGTGACCGACAAGCACGGTGGCAAGCACCATTATTCCGTTCCGATAACAGAAATCTATAGGAACAAAAACAACAACACATCAAACAAAACAAACTGACATGGACGAAACCTTATATGCCGTTGAACTTGCCGGACACTGCAACGAGCTGACGTCTTGGAGATTCCTGAAGGAAATAAGCGAAGCTTTGCGTTCCGACCCCACCATCCCCATTAGCCCGAGCCTCATCGAGATCAAGGAAGACGGAGGATTCTCTCTGGTTTTACCACATGGAACCGTCAACATGGAAGGCTTCGAAGCTCCTGAGACCGCCAACGGCACCAAAAATGAAGCCAGTGCGGTATGGTCGTTGGCAGCTTCCCTGTTTTATCTTGTCATGGGATGCCAAGTCATGAACGGCAAAGGCGGGGCTGGACAAAACGAATCGTCGAAGCTGCCTTACATGAGAAGTGCCCTACCCTTGCTGAGCGAACTCGTCCAGCATTGTTTGAACTATCATCCCGAACGAAGGCCCTCCTTGCAAGAAATCAACGCTTTGGCTACCGAACAGTTCGAGCTTTGCCTCGAAACCGTCAAAAGAGGCCCCAAGTTCCAAGAAAACAGCAACAACGGAAAACAAGAAGGCGCTGGCCGTCAAAACATGGATTTCTGGCCCGAGCCCATGAAAAGAAATCTATTGCTCGTCGCGCTATGTCTATTCCTCGGCTGCAGCCTGTTTGCCCAAAACGCAGTGGACAAAGAAACACAGCATTTGATCGACATCGTTTCCGCCATTCGGCAAGCTGCCCCGACGCAACGCGAAAGTGCCTGGAACGATGCCGTTGCAGCCTTCTCGAAAGACAAGTCGTGGACCATCATGGATGAAATCATCCCTCACCAGAACGAGTGTCGGCTCACCGACCGCAGCGTGCAGTGGTTCTCCATCAACCGCATTCTCTCGCAGCAGGCTGGCTATGAGACCAACCAAGTGAGAGGCGACTTCAACAACGGCGAGAATCCTGATTTCAACTATTCGTTAATCGAGCGCAGCCTAAAAGCCGGCCTTACGGCTGAATACGACCTGAAATCGCGCGAAGGCGAGCAGGTTTTCGTTATTGTTCCCTTCGACCCCAAGGCTGTCATGGAAGTCGAGGTCTCCAGAAATGGCGTCACGTTGGCGAAAGGCGTCCAGCAGAAAGACGGTAACATCTACGTCACCATCGGAAAGGACCAAAACGTAAAGCCCAAGGATGTATTGCATTTGACCATCACCAACAAGGGTGCCCAAAGCATGGCCTACGTGCTCATCAACCATAACACCAGAAAATAATCAAGATGAAAAAGGCCATTTATCTTACTTTATTGTTGTTTTTCGCAAAGGTCTCCTTCTCCCAAACCCAACAAGGCTATGTAAGAACGCTCGGTCGCCCCGACAAGAAGGGCGAAGCCCTCGAAGGAGTGATTGTCCGTGTCAAAGGCGAGCACAACACCATCCTGAGCGATGAGAAAGGCAATTTTTCCATGCTGCTCGCTGGCCTCAAAAACGGTGGAGCCTATTCTTTGCAGCAAGTGCAAAAGACAGGCTACGAACTGAACGAATCCGACTTTATCGGGCGTCAGCTTGCCTTCTCCGACAAGGTGCCGCTTACCATCGTCATGGTTTCGTCAGAACAGCTCCAGGCTGACAAACAGCGCATCGAGAACACTGCTTTTGCAACCGCACAAAAAAACTATTCAGACAAGATGAGCCTGATGGAGAGACAGATGCTCGATAACGAAATCACCAAAGAGCAATACCAAGCAGCTATCATCGACCTGCAAGACAAGTTCGAGAAATACCAATCGCTCATCGATGGTCTCGCCACACACTATGCCCATACCGACTACGACATGCTGGACGAGAAAGAACGCGAAATCAATCTTTGCATCGAAAATGGCGACCTCGACCGTGCCGATTCTCTCCTTCACTCCCTGTTCGACCCCATCGAAGACATCCGTCGCAACAAAGAAGCCCTTGATGAACTCAACAGACAAATCGAGCAGGCACAAGGCGTCATCACCCAAGCCAACGAAGACATGGCGGCTGTGCTGAAGCAACAGGAGAAAGACGCTGAGTACCTCTACCAGCTTTTTACTATTGCAGCTGCCCGTTTCGACAATGACAAAGCACTTCAATTCATTGAAACCCGAGCACAGCTGGACACCACCAACTGGCTATGGCAATTTGAGACAGGCGGTTACTGCTTTAACCAAAACCTAATTGACAAAGCCGAGACCTATTACAAAAGAGTGCTTGACATACTTACAGACCTCATTGCTGAATTCTATGACTCCAACAAAATGGAATCAGCCAATAAGGATGAAATGTACCAAAACTTCGAATGGATCTCCATGTACTTCATCACGGAAAACAATCTTGCCATCATCTATTTCAAAACCAATCGCCTTGCGGAGAGCGAGGAGTTGTATCTTGAAGTCATCGACTTTTTCAAAGGCCTTTTACAAGTCCATCCTGAAGACATGTTGGAAAGAACAGCTATGGGGCAATGTCTGGCTTCAGCGCAAATGGGTCTTTCGAATCTTTACAGACAAACCAACCGCCTTGAGGAAAGCCAGGCTTTGAACCGAGAAGCTCTCGGCATTTTCGACAAACTTGAGACAGGCTCTTCCGATGAAGCTCAGATCAAAAAAGGCCAAGCGTTGATGACACAAGGCCTGACTTATAGAAAAAGCAATCGCTATAAAGAGAGTGAACGCTGTTATCAGGAAGCCTTGGAAATCCACAGAACCATTGCCAAGACCAACCCTAACAATGAAGTCGAGGTAGCCCGCACCTTGCACAACTATGGCAACTTATGCTTAGACACCAAGCGTTACAAAGAGAGCGAGGCCATGTACAAGGAAGGCATGGAGATTTATGAACGGCTCGCCAAAGCCAATCCACAAGCCTATGAGATAAAACTTGCTTCCATTATGAGCAACTTGGCCAACCTGTATCAACAAACCGATCGACTAAAGGAAAGCGAGAAACTGTATCATAAAGCCTTGGAAATGGAGAGAAGACTCTTGCCTACCAACCCGAAACTTTGTGAGCCAGAGTTGGCACTGACATTGAGCAATTTAGGAAGCTTGCATTTAAATTATAGCAATCGATACACCGAAGCCGTCCCACCTTTGGAGGAAGCCTTTGAAATTTACAAGCGGTTGGCACAATTGGAACCCGAATCCTATGGAGAAAAACTATCCATCTCAAAATTCAACCTTGCAAATGTCTATTTCAAATCTGAAAAAATCAAGGAAAGCCTGCCTTTCTGGGTCGATATTCTCGATGAATTTGGCAAATTGGCAAATGACAATCCTAATAAATACAAGAGGTATTATGAGGATGTTAATGATTTCGTAAAGGATTTGGCACCTTGGTTGGTTAGCGAGGCTGAAGATCTCAAAAATGAAAAAAAATATGAGGAAAGCGAAGCCTATTACAAAAACGCCTTGGATATGTACAGATGGTTCGCCAAATCAGATCCTAAAACATACGAGCCTGAGATTGCCACTACACTGAACGATCTTGGCGTCCTATACTACCAAACCCAACGCTACACAGAATGCGAGACCGCCTATAAAGAAGCTTTGGAAATAAAAAGACGGATAACCAAGAAAGGCCAAACAGAAAAAGAGGGAAGCATGGCTGCTACATTGAATAACCTCGGATATGTTTATTTGAAAACCCAACGTTACCAAGAAAGCGAGACCTATTATTTAGAGGCTCTGGATATCTATAGGAGATTGATCCAACAAGCTCCGCAACAATATGGGACAAACCTTTCAATGGTGCTATTCACTGTAGGTGAGCAGATGTTTCTTTCAAAAGACTATCAAAAAGCGATCACCTACCTGGAAGAAGCGATGACCATAACACAAAAATTCACTGGCAGCAACTCCACTCTTCAAAACAGATACGAAAACATCCTTTATTATTTGTCATCGGCTTATGCCAATACCGGCAACCATCAACGCAGCTATGAACTCAGGAAAGAATATCTGTCACTGCGCAAAGTACGCTATGAAAGCCAGCCCGATGCCTATCGGAGCAACTATGCCAGCGTCATGGGAGGACAGTCCTACCAATGCCTGTTCATTGGGCACTACGAGGAAGCGGAGCAGTTGGCCCGCGAATCCATCGCCATCGACGAATCAAAGCATTGGGTTTTCACCAACCTTGCTACCGCCTTGCTCTTCCAAGGCCGATACAACGAAGCCGAAGCTGTTTACCTCCAATACAAGGATGAATTGAAAGACAGTTATCTCGACGATTTCAAGGCATTCGAGGATGCTGACGTCATCCCGAAAGAGCATCAAGCCGAAGTGGAGCGAATCAAACAACTGCTTAATAACTAAACCATGAAAGAACTTCTCCTACTCTTTGCCACCTTGTTGTTGGGTGTTGAGGCCTTCTCCCAGACTCAACAAGGCTTTGTAAGGACACTCGGTCGTCCCGACAAGAAGGGCGAAGCCCTCGAAGGAGTGATTGTACGTGTCAAAGGCGAACACAACACCATCCTAAGCGATGAAGAAGGCAATTTTTCCATGCTGCTTGCTGGACTCAAAAACGGTGAAGCCTATTCTTTGCAACAAGTGCAAAAGACAGGATACGAACTGAACGAAGCCGACTTTATCGGGCGTCAGCTTGCCTTCTCCGACAAGGTGCCGCTTACCATCGTCATGGTCTCTACTGCACAGCTTCAAGCCGAAATACAACGAATTGAGAATAACGCCTATAAAACTGCTGAGAAAAACTACAATACCAAGATTGAACAGCTGGAAAAACAAAAGGATGATAATAGAATCACCATCGCACAATACCAAAAAAAGATCCAAGACCTTTATGACAAGTTCGAGAAATACCAATCGCTCATCGAAGGCCTCGCCGAGCATTACGCACATACGGATTACGACTTGTTAAGTGAGAAAGACCGTGAAATCAACATCTGCATCGAGAACGGTGAATTGGAACGTGCCGACTCGCTCATCCGCCTCCTCTTCGACCCCATCAACGTATTGGAGCGCAACAAGGAAGCACTTGCCCACCTTGACCAACAGATCGACGAGGCCAACCAACTCCTTGATCAAGCCGATCACGACATGGCTGCCGTTTTGAAACAGCAAGGGAAGGACGCAGAGTATCTGTATCAGCTTTACACCATTGCCCTGGCAAGATTCGACAACGAGAAAGCGCTGTATTATATTGAGACCCGAGCCGAATTGGACACAATCAACCCAGGATGGCAGTTTGATGCAGGCTATTGTTTTCAAAAGTACAACGACTTCATCCGGGCCAAGAAGTTCTATTCAAGAGCCTTGATTATCTACAGAGGCATGGCAAAAGACAACCCACATGCCTACGAACCCGAATTAGCCAGTACACTGAACAATCTCGCCATCCTGTACAAGAACACCCAGCATCTCACGGAAAGCGAGACCTTGTATTTGGAAGCCTTGGAAAGCTACAGGCGCTTGGTAAAAGACAAACCGAAATACAAACCATTATATCCATCGAGAGACAAATCCAAGGATAAATCGAAAGATTATGAGCCTGATGTGGCTAGGACACTGAACAACCTCGCACTCCTATATTCCAACACCCAACGTTTCTCAGAAAGCGAGACCATGTATTTGGAGGCTTTAGAAATCCGCAGACGCTTGGCCGAAAAGGATCCAGACACCTACGAGCCTGGGTCGGCCATGACAATGAACAACCTCGCCCTCCTATATTCCAATACCCAACGACTCACTGAAAGCGAGATCCTGCAATTGGAAGCCTTGGAAATCCTACGACGTCTGGCAAAAGACAACCCCAAAACCTACGAGCCTGATCTGGCCATGACTCTGAACAACCTTGCCGTCCTGTATTCCAACACCCAACGCCCTAATGAGAGCACAAAATTGTACTTGGAAGTCTTGGAAATCTTCAGACGCTTGGCCAAGGAAAACCCACAAACCTACGAGCCCGCCTTGGCCACAACATTGAACAATCTTGCCAATCTTTACGACAACGCCCAACGCTACACGGAAAGCGATCCGATACGCTTGGAAGCCTTGGAGATCTACAGACGCTTGGCAATAGACAACCCACAGCTCTATGAGCCCATTTTGGCCATGACGCTGAACAACCTTGCCGTCTCGTACAAGAACACCCACCGCCTTAAAGAAAGCGAACCCTTGTTCCTAGAAGCCTTGGAAATCTTCAGACGCTTGAAAAAAGACGGTCCACAATCCCTTGAACCCTATATGGCCAAAGCACTGAGCGAACTTGCCGACCTATATTACGACACCCAACGTGTTGAAGAAAGCGAAAGCTTGTATTTGCAGGCCTTAGAATTCTTCAAACGTCTGGATAAAGACGCCCCACAAACCTACGATCCCGATTTGGTCGCAACGTTAAGCAGTCTCGCTTACATGTATTACAGGGGACAACGATTCACGGAAAGTGAGGCCATGTATCTGGATGCCATAGTTATATACAGACGCTTGACAAACAGCAACGCTCAAGTCTTTGAGCCAAGGTTGGCCAACTCTCTCTATAGCTTGGGATTGCTCTATAGACAACAGGAGCGGAACCTTCAAGCCATTCCTGTTTTTGAAGAAGCTTTGGAACATTACAAATCACTGGTGCTTCACAATCCTTCTTATAAGAAATGGCTTGACAACACCGTCCAACTACTCAACCAACTCGCCACCGACATTGTCCCCGAGGAGCACAAGGCAGAATGATATATAATGGAAATAACTATTTGTATTTCTTCCACAGCCGATCCACCAGCCACTTCGGCAAGATGGCAATCAACGGCGGAAGGTAATAGTTCATCAAGCCAGGTTTGACGACACGACGTTTCTTGAACATTCTCCTCAAGGCACGGCGCACCAGCCATTGTGGGGTGCCAATCAAACCGACCTTCACGCCCAATTTCAACAAAGATGGTTTCAGCTTATAAAGTGGCGTGGCTATGGCCGCGGGACAAACCGTGGTCACACCAACGCCGTAGGGACGCATCTCGAAATAGAGCGACTTGCCGAAGCTCTTCAGATAGGCCTTGGTGGCAGAATAGACCGTGATGCCGGGGCATGGAAGTTTTGCCGCCATCGACGACATGTTGAGGATGTAACCTGATTTGCGCTTTTTCATCTCCTCACCGAACAAGACGCATAAACGTGTTGGGGTATAGATTTGCAAACGCATCATCGTGAGCGCTTTGGCCTCGTTGTCATTCGACAGTTCCTCGAAAAAAAACATGCCGGCATTATTGATCAAGATGTCGATTTGGAGGTTTTCCTCTTGGCAAAACGAGAACAACTCCTCAGCAGCTGTCTCGACAGCCAGATCTTGATAACAGGAAATCACATCGACGCTGTATGTTTGTGAGAGCTGTTTCGCAGCTTTGGTCAGCTCTTCCTGTTGGTTGCTCACCAAAAGCAAGTCGTGGCCTTTGGCTGCCAACTGCCTCGCATATTCCAGCCCCATGCCTGAGCTGCCGCCCGTGATCAAAGCTCTCATATCACAAGGTTCTCTCTGCTTCGTCAATTTCTTTTTGCAAGCGTTCCGGCAGATTCTCCACACAATGGTGACATTTCATCTCCAGCGTGTACATGCGGCCTATGCAGTAGTTGGAGTGCTTGCAGCCGCTGCGAGTGATCTCGCCGCGCTGGAGTTTGTTCACAAACTCCGTGTCGTGCACCAAGGCGCGCGCCACCTGCAAGCCCATGAAACCGGCATCGAGCACCTCCTCCATCTTCTCCTTGGAGATCAAGCCGCCCACATAGATCAAAGGCATCTTCAAATGGGCACGGAACACCTTGGCATCCTCCAGGAAATAGCCTTCGCTATAAGGTCTCGTGGGAATCATCATGCGGCCGACAAAGACCAATCCAGCCTTGAGCCACCAAAACTTCTTCACATCCATGTAATAACGCAAGGTCTTCAACGGCATAGCGCCACGCATCACCTCCATCGGGGCCTTGCTCACGAAGCCAGCCGTCAACACCAAGGCATGCACGCCAAGACGCTCCAGCTCCTGCGCCACCTTGAGGCATTCCTCCTGTTGCATGCCGCGACGGAAGCCGTCGTGCATGTTCACCTTGACCACCACGCCCATATCGTCGGCCGCCACACGCATCACCTCCTCGATGACAAGTCGCATGAAACGCATCCTGTTTTCCAAGCTGCCACCAAACTCATCATGACGACGATTGGTGTAAGGCGACAGGAACTGGCTGATCAGATAGCCGTGTCCAGCATGGATCTCCACACAGTCGAAACCCGCTTGGCGAGCCAGCTCTACGGCATGCCCGAAGTCTTTCACCAAGGCATGTATCTCCTCTACCTTGAGTTTCCTAACCAAGGTCGGGGAATAAAGGTTGAAGCCTCCTGAAGCTCCAACGGGTCTGCAGCCGCAGGTGGCACGATGCGTCATGTTGCCACAATGGCCCAACTGAATGGAAGCCTTGGCTCCTTCGGCATGGATGGCATCGGTAAGCTGCTTCAGCTCAGGCACGATCTCTTCACGCATCCACAGCTGGCCGTCGAACGAAAGGCCCGATTGGCTTACGGCGGCATACGCCACCGTGGTCATACCCACACCACCACGAGCCACCGCCACATGGTAGTCGAACAAATCCTTTGAAGGCCGGTTGCCGTAGGCCATGTTCTCAAAAGCAGCGGAACGGATCACCCTGTTACGCAAGGTGACGGGACCGATCTGGCAGGGAGTGAATATCTTTGATTCCATAAACGCAAGTCTTTATTACCAAATGAATGGGATGAAACGCCTTGTCTTCTTAGTGTCGAGCTCATCGCCGAACTCCCTTTTGTAGGTATCGTAAATGCGGTGGGCGCGTGGCGCCAAATTGGCAAATGTCCACCAAGCGAACACGGCACCAGCCCACGACCAGGTAAGAATGGCGAAGCCCACCCACTCGATGAACTCACCGAAATAATTGGCCGAAGTGACATAGCGGAACATGCCCTCTTTGGGAAGATAATGCCTTGAGTCGCCGTTTTTGCGCAAGTTGCGGATAATGTCGTCCGACTGGATGTTGATGTACATCCCGATGATGAAGAGCAGGAAACCGACGATAAACTTCGGCGTAGTCAGCCAGTCGCGTCCATAGTAGTCGACAGGCGAGAAATAGAAGATCCAGCCGCCCTGCATCAAGGCGTTCAGCACATTGAACACCACCCCCATCAAAATGATGGAGAACGGCATCATGCTTTTTCCGCGAAGGCGAAAAGGAAACACAAAAGAGCGCTGGAAATAATGCAACTCGAACAAAAACAGAAAAGCAAGCCGCACCAAGTCGCCACGCCTGTCGGAACAGAGCCACAGCACCAGCATGGCAATGAATACAGGCGCTTCCATGAGCACCCAACCCAACTTGTTGTTGACGGACGGCCCCCACTTTTTGTCATAGAATTTGCCATAGCCCGCATCCACAAAGAACAGGCTCACATACACCACCAAGGCGATGACGGCCATGACAATGAGGAACAAGTTGAACTGATGCAATGTCATTATCAATACTTCAATTTAAAGATATCCACGCAGTTGCCTCCCCTGCCTTCTCTGGCCTGAGAAGTGAGATAAACAAACCGGCAATCCTCAGAAATGTCCAACCCCACAGGATAGGAGTCGGCGGAAATGGTCGCAACAGGTTGCATGGTTTCCGCATCCACCACCGACAAGCAGTTGCTGGAATTGCACGCAGCGATGACATAGCAGCCGTCGCTTGTGACTTCAATCGTCCTCGCGCCTGAGCCCACCTTGCAGTTGGTCCAATTCTCGAAACGCGCCTTGCCATTCTTCATATTTGCCACTGTATCCATAAAAGCGTCCAAAGGAGCCCGCTGGATATATCCAGTCTTATTGATACTCAAATAAATGTAATTGCCTCGAATGACAAGATGCCTCAAATTGTTCATCATGCCTTGCACCGTTCCCTTATAGGTAAAGTCCTCCATGTCGATCACCGAGATGCCACCGCCACCTCCCATGGCACCCACCAAAAGATAGCGGTCATCGGGCGTGAAAGCCGTCCCACGCAGACACATTCCGCTATTGACGTCGCGGTTGACCTGTGAGGTCATGCTGAAATTAAGTGTCAGCTTGTATTTCACTGTCACACAGGCAACATGATGCCAGTCTTTCGGAGAATCGCTGGAGATGTCGATGATGCCCACCGTATTGTCGCCCCAATGCGTGACGGCCACATACCTATTGTTGTTTGAAACCGCAATCATCTTAGGCAGCGGACCCGTCTCCATCAGCTTGATGATGGAATCCGTCTCGGTATCGATGACGGCCACCGCCGAAGGATCTTGCGCGTTGATGTCGTAGCTGCGCCGGTAATAAGGCACCCATAGGTAGCGTCCACCATGCGAGAAGGCGCTCTCCACAGGCTTTCCAGAAAAGGTGTTGAGGTTATTCTTGTAATGCGTGAACGGATACAACCCAGATGGTTTGCTCCACAGCAAGGTGTCCGCCCTGTTGAAGTTGTGATGAATCACTTTTATCTTGGTGTTGGTGGCCGACTCATACACCACTGTCCTGGCACCTTCCAACGAATTCACATAGTACTTTTCCCCCGATGGATGGATATGGATCGACTTGGGAGAGCGGATGTCGGGATCCATGGTCAAGGTGTCGGAGCGCGAATAATACTGCTTCTTCGTCAGCAAGGTGATGGAGAACTGGCCATCGTAGGAACTGACCGAGTTGCCGATGTCGGGATGGATCGCCTTGGGCTGGCTGGAAGCAGGCTTTGCTGCCTCTTGGGCCTGGAATGAGACAGGAAAAACGAAGAGAAAGAATGCCAAAAACAAGTAAAAAGATCTCATATCGCTAATCTGGAAGGATTCTACATGCGGTCATGTAGCGTATTTTATAGTATTTTTCATCGGAGGCGGAAATGGTGATACCCTCATTCAAGGTAGCATGAATGAAAGTAAAGCGATGTGTTACAGGATCATTGTCCACAATGATGGCCACATGCCCCATTTGAGTGGGAACCGCGCGTCCCCCGAAAAACGCCAAATCACCCCGACGGAGTTCATCACGGTTTTTGATCACCTTCCAGCCATCGCTCAACTGCCCCGGTACAGTGCGTTTCAGCTGATAGCCGAATTTCTTGAAAACAAACTTGGTGAATCCCGAACAGTCGAAACAGGTGGGACCGTTGCCTCCATGGACGTACGGAACATGCATGAACTCCTTGGCATACTCGATGATACTATCGGCAAGCGCCATGACAAATTCGTTCACCCCTACCGTATCAACCATGCTGCGCATGATGGAATCCCATTCCTCTTGAAGCACCAGTTCGCACGAATCGTAGAAATGTTCATATTCGATCCTCTTGAGGGAATCGAAATAACGAGCCATCTCCGCATGGTAACGGCGCTCTTCTTCCTCCATGCGTTGACGCTCTTCCTCTTCGCAATACCCATCATCTCTTACCCTAGTCGAACGGAACGAGGAGAAGAAACCGCAACCCCAAAGGAAGACCAACATGGACAGCACCAGCGTCCATTTGAATATCCGATAATATTTTACTTTGTTATAAGACATGAAGTTGCAAAATTACGACTTTTTTTTGCAACTCGCAAAAAAAGTTTTTTCATGTACACTACTGAAGATTCCAGATAAAAAACAAACTCCTAATTCGAATAAATTATTATCTTTGGCGTTTAATTTCAGTAAAACGCCCCTTATTATGAGACTTTCCGTATTTAAAGCATTGATGCTCATCGCATTCCTCATCGGAATCGCTTTCCACTCAAGCGCCCAAAGCACCAATGTTTCCCTCATCGTCACCACCACTGACGGCGAAGAGCTGACTTACCAACTCTCAGAAAACAGCCAACTCTATTTTGAAAACGGCGAGAAAGTCATCATCGTTGACAATGTTGGCATCACAACGGCTTTGGATCTTTCAAGGATTCGGAAAATCGTCTGTACAGAAACAACTGGCATTCCAGAAAACGACGCATCCCAACTGCAGATCGCGCCCAATCCGTCCCACGACCGCTTCATAATCCAAAACCTAACGGGCACTAGCATCGCACGGATTTACACCCTCGACGGCCGTCTCGTCAAGGTTTTCCAAGCCTCCGAAGGCATGTCGGTTGATATTACCGACTTGATGCGAGGCATGTATTTGCTGAATATCGATGGTAAAACCTTAAAACTGATGAAGCTATGAGAAAGTTGGCATTTTTGGCAGCTTTGCTCATCAGCTGCATCGGACTTCAGGCCCAGGAATACTACATCAACCTGCACCAATCGGGACAAGTCATTTACCAGAACAACGTCAACGAGATCAACAACCTATATTTCCAAGGAAGCTCGCCCACATCGCTCTATTTCAACACCAACGGAGGCATCAACGCGTTTCCTGTGACTGCATTCGACAGCATTACTTTTGTGCTTCAAGAAGTTCCGCAACCCGGCGATGCCGTGACCATAACCTATAGCAACAGTTCCGTGTCTGTTGTCAACCCTTACGCCGACGAAGGCATCGAGGTCACCTCCAACGATGCCAACGTCACAGTGAACTCCACCAAGGCTGGCGTCAACTACTTTGTTACAGGCAGTTCAACCAACGGCTCGCTGACCATCTACAGCAACTCCGCTTTCGACCTAACACTTAGTTACCTGTCACTGACCAGCAACACCACTGCAGCCATCAACCTCGCTTCGGCCGTGAACGCGAACCTTAACGTCGAGGGCATCTGCACCATTGCCGATGGAGCCAACAGCTCAGCAAAAGCGGCCTTCCAAGCCACAGGCAATCTTATCGTGAACGGCAATGGCACTTTGCGAGTGACTGGCAATGCCAAGCATGGAATCAACGCAGACGGCAACATGACCGTCAACAGCGGCAATATTGTAATTACAGAGACCGACAGCGATGGCATCCACGGAAACCATGACATCTATTGGAACGGAGGTTCGCTCAACATCATGGCGGCAGGCTCCGACGGCCTTGACGTTTCCGGCGATGTCACCATTCAGAACGGCAATCTTACCATCAATACAACCGCCGAAAGCCAGCGAGGCATCAAGGTCTCCGGTGTCTTTACCATGGATGACGGACATCTCGATATCAACTGCACAGGTTACGATGCCAAAGGCATCAAGGCCGACAGCCTCCTGTTCATCCATGGAGGCACCCTCGAAATCGAGCATTCAGGCGACATTTCAAAGGGCATCAAGTGTGATCAGGACATTGCCATCAGCGGTGGCACCATCGAAATCCTCTCAAGCGGCTCCACCGAGATCATCGACAATGATCCTACCTATTGCACCGCCATCAAGGGCGATGCCAACATCCTCATCAGCGGTGGCAACATCACCATCAACCTCCCGACCACCAACCATGGCGGCAAGGGCATCTCTTGTGCCGGCGACATGACCATCAGCGGCAACAACACCATCCACATCGAAACCCACGGCGATGGTGCCACCTACCCCGCCACTTCACCTACCGACACCTATTCCAGTTCTTGCCTCCGCGCTGAAGGCAACATGCAGATCCTGAGCGGCAACATCACCCTCAACAGCACCGGCAAGGCTGGCAAAGGCATCAAAGTGGGCAAAAAGAATGGCAACACCTATACAGGCACCTACACACAAGGCAACCCTGACGGCACCGGCCCCACCCTCATCATCTCAACGACAGGTGCGCAGATAGGCTCGGGTGGCGGCGGATGGCCTCCAGGTCCTGGTGGCGGCGGTTCGTCAACAAAATCTTCGGCAAAAGGCATCAAAGTGGGTGGCTTAGCAACCCTTTACGGCGGAACAACAACCGTCACAACCACTTCAAACGGCGCCGAAGGCTTGGAATCCAAGACTCAAATCGACATTGAAGGCGGCCAGCACTACTTCAAATGCTACGACGACTGCATCAACTCCAAAGGCAAGATTTTGTTCAACGGCGGTGTGACAGTGTGTTTCAGCAACGGCAACGACGCCGTTGACTCCAATGCAGGAACAGCTGGCGCCATCACCATCGGCAATGGCGTAGCTTTCGCCTACACCACCAGAGGCAACCCAGAGGAAGGCTTTGACTGCGACAATAACAATTATATCCGCATTACAGGCACTGGCATCGGAATTAGCGCTGGCGGCTCACAAGGTGGTGGCTGGCCCGGCGGAGGCGGCAGTGGAGGTACCATCACCAACCCGGCACAAGGTTACAAATTCTACACCAACAGTTATACATTCCAAACAGGAAAATACTATACCCTGTCGAACACTAGCGGCTCAGGCGGCACCAATATGGTGACGTTCAGCTTTGAGGCAAACTGCACAAGCAACCTCGCCCTAATCACCGCAACAGGTATGGTGAGCGGCAACACCTATTTTGTGAAGTACGGCGATCAGGCGCCTACCAACCCGACAACAACATTCCACGGGCTCTACCTCGGCGGAAATTCGTCAGCATCAACACAGGCATTTAACTTTACTGCACAGTGAGTTAGAAGATAAAAACAAACAGAAATACAAATCAATAATTTAAGATATGATCAGCTACAAAGAATTAGGACTCGTGAACACAAGAGCGATGTTCGCCAAGGCAGTCGATGGCGGCTATGCCATCCCGGCATTCAACTTCAACAATATGGAACAGCTGCAAGCCATCATCATGGCTGCGGTCGAGACCAAGTCACCCGTCATCCTTCAAGTTTCGAAAGGCGCACGCAACTATGCCAACCAGACGCTATTGCGTTACATGGCTGAAGGCGCTGTGGAGTATGCCAAGGAACTGGGCTGCGCCCATCCTGAAATTGTGCTGCACCTCGACCATGGCGACAGCTTCGAACTCTGCAAGTCATGCATCGACATGGGCTTCTCGTCGGTGATGATCGACGGCTCGGCACTGCCTTATGACGAAAACGTGGCTCTCACCCGCAAGGTGGTGGACTATGCCCATCAATACGATGTGACCGTAGAAGGCGAGCTCGGCGTACTGGCCGGGGTTGAGGAAGAAGTTTCCGCCGCTGAGAGCCATTACACCAAGCCTGAGGAAGTCATCGACTTCGTCACCAAGACGGGTGTGGATTCCTTAGCCATCAGCATCGGCACTTCGCACGGCGCCTATAAGTTCACTCCTGAGCAATGCACCGTCGATCCGCAAACGGGTCGTCTCGTGCCACCTCCGTTGGCTTTTGACGTGTTGGAAGCTATCGAGAAGAAGCTGCCCGGCTTCCCCATCGTGCTGCACGGTTCTTCATCGGTGCCTCAAGAGGAAGTGGATACCATCAACCAATATGGTGGCAGCTTGAAGGCCGCCGTCGGCATCCCCGAGGAACAGCTGCGCAAGGCCGCCAAGAGCGCCGTCTGCAAGATTAACATCGACTCAGATAGCCGTCTGGCCATGACTGCAGCCATCCGCAAGGCCTTGGCAGAGAAACCCGCCGAGTTCGACCCGCGTAAGTATCTCACCCCCGCCCGCGACAACATGAAGAAGCTCTACATCCATAAGATCGTGAATGTGTTGGGCTCAAACGATAAATTAATCGAAAAATAATGTCCGCTCTAAAAAACATATCCCCGATTGACGGTCGGTACCAATCAAAGACCGTAGAACTTAATGACTTCTTTTCCGAATTCGCCCTCATCCGCTACCGAGTGATGGTGGAAGTGGAATATTTCATCGCCTTATGCGAGATTCCGCTGCCCCAATTGGAGGACTTCGAAGGCGAATACGATGACCTCCGTGCCATCTATGAGGAGTTCCTGACCGAAGATGCCGAGGAGATCAAAGAGATCGAAAAGACCACCAACCACGACGTGAAGGCAGTGGAATACTATCTGAAGCGCCAGTTCGACGAGATGGGACTTGAAAAATGGAAAGAGTTCCTGCATTTCGGCCTGACCTCGCAGGATATCAACAACACCGCAGTGCCGCTTTCCATGATGGAAGCCCACAAACTGGTGGTGAAACCCGCCATCGAAGAGGTCATTGATAAACTCAACGGCATGGCCAAAGAATGGCGCGACATCCCTATGCTCGCCCGCACCCACGGCCAACCCGCCAGCCCCACCCACCTCGGTAAGGAGATCTACGTCTATGTGGAGCGCCTGAACGACCAGCTCAAGATGTTGAACAATGTGCCGTTTACGGCCAAGTTCGGCGGTGCCACGGGCAACATGAACGCCCACAAAGTGGCCTACCCCGACATTGACTGGCCGGCCTTCGCGAAACACTTCGTTGAGAAGAGTCTCAAGCTGAAACGCCAACAGACCACCACCCAGATCGAGCACTACGACTTCATGGCGGCTTACTTCGACGCCCTCCGTCGTATCAACACCATCTTGATCGATCTATCGCGCGACATCTGGATGTATGTTTCAATGGAGTATTTCAAGCAAAAGATCAAGGCTGGCGAAGTGGGCTCGTCGGCGATGCCGCACAAGGTGAATCCCATCGACTTTGAGAACGCCGAAGGCAACCTCGGCATGGCCAACGCCGTGCTCACTTTCCTGAGCACCAAGCTGCCCATCAGCCGTCTGCAACGCGACCTCACCGACTCGACCGTCACCCGTAACATCGGCGTGCCGATTGCTCATACGCTGATCGCCATCAAGTCGTTGCTGAAAGGCCTCGACAAGCTCTTGCTCAACGAGGACAAAATCCGCCAGGACCTCCAACAGAACTATGCCGTGGTGGCCGAGGCCATCCAGACCGTCCTACGCCGCGAACAAATCGAAGGCGCCTACGAACTGCTGAAAGGCCTTACCCGCACCAACAAGCACATTGACAAGGAGACCATCGACGAGTTCATCAAAGGCTTGCCCGTCAGCAAGGAAATCAAGATGGAACTGATGGCCATCACACCAGAAAACTACACGGGATTCAACTATTAAGCTATGTCAAAAAAAGGGTCGTTCAATCGGATTCTCGGCTATGTGAAACCTTATTGGTTCTCACTGTTGTTGAACCTTTTCTTCAACCTAGTCACCATTTTCTTCTCCCTATTCTCGTTTGCCCTGCTCGTCCCCTTGCTGAACCTGCTCTTCCAGACGGAAGCCATCGAGGTGGTGGCAAAACCCGAGTTCGCCCTCACCTCCGACTACTTGATGAGCTATCTCAACTACACGATGGGAAGCATCATCGTTGAAAACGGCCACCGTTATGCCTTGATATTCATCTGCATTGTCTTGCTCGTCGCCTTCTTCTTCCGCAACCTGGGGCGTTTCTTTGCCTACTACACCATGGCCAAGGTCCGCATAGGCACCAATAAGGATTTGCGCAACGACCTCTACAACAAGATCCTTATCCTGCCCCTCTCGTTCTACAGCAGGCAGAAAAAAGGCGACATCATGTCGCGCATCACCAACGATGTGCAGGAAGTCGAGGTATCCATCCTCAACTGGATCGAGTCGCTCATCAAGGATCCTTTGACCATCATCTTTTACTTCGCCTTCCTCTTGAGCCAAAGTGCCAGACTCACGCTATTCGTACTAATATTGCTACCTATAGCGGGACTGGTCATAGGCAGGATCGGCAAAGCGTTGAAGAAAGAATCCAAGGAAACCCAAAACAGGCTTGCGGGCATTACGGCCACCATCGAGGAATCCATCTCAGGATTACGGATTATCAAAGGATTCAACGCCATTGGATATCTGAGAAGAAAGTTCGGAGAGCAAAACGAGGCCTATTCCAAATCACTTCTGGGAGTACACCGCAAACGCGACATGAGCTCGCCAATGAGCGAGTTCCTCTCAGCCATCGTGGTGATTATTGTATTATGGTTTGGAGGCAATATGATTTTAGGTGGAGAAAGCAGCTTGAGTGCTGCTGGATTCATCAGCTACATCGTTGTCTTCTCACAGATCATCTCCCCCATCAAGTCGTTTGCCCAAGGCTATTTTAACATCAAGAAAGGCCTTGCCTCAGCGGACCGCATCTTCGAGTTCCTGGATGAGGACGAGGTGATTACCGAGAAGGAGAATGCCCTGGAAATCAAAGACTTCAACCAAGAAATCAGCTATCAAGACGTTTCTTTCCGCTATGAGAAGGACGATGTACTGAAAGACATCAACCTGAAGATTCCGAAGGGTAAAGTCATTGCTTTGGTGGGTGAAAGCGGAGGCGGTAAATCGACTTTGGCCGACCTACTGCCCCGTTTTTACGACGTCTGCGAAGGCAGCATCACGATTGACGGTCACGACCTCCGTGACTACAAGATCAGCGATTTGCGTGGCTTGATGGGCATTGTGACTCAAGAAAGCATCCTCTTCAACGACACCGTGTTCAACAATATCGCCTTCGGCATGGAGAATGTGTCGAAGGAGGCTGTCATCGAAGCCGCTAAGGTCGCCAACGCCCATGACTTCATCATGGAGATGGAACACGGCTACGACACCACCATCGGCGACCGTGGCATGAACCTCAGCGGTGGTCAGCGCCAACGCCTGAGCATTGCCCGCGCCGTGCTCAAGAACCCACCTATATTAATATTGGACGAAGCCACTTCATCACTCGACACTGAGAGTGAGCGCTTGGTGCAAGACGCCCTATCGAAGGTGATGAGCCAACGCACCTCCATCGTTATAGCCCACCGACTTTCCACCATCCAGCATGCCGATGAGATCATCGTTCTCCAGAAAGGCCAGATTACCGAACGCGGAACGCATGAACAATTAATCGCCGTGAATGGCGTTTACAAGAAACTCACCGACCTCCAATCGTTTAATTAGAACAAACAACTCAACAAATAAACAACTCAACAAATAAACAAAACCATGACAATTCAAGAATTACAACCTAATGGCATCTGGAAAAACTTCCACAGCCTGACGCAAATCCCACGTCCCTCGAAGAAAGAAGCCAAAGTGATCGCTTTCATGAAGCAATGGGGCGAAGACCACGGACTGGAGACCATGGTCGACGACTGCGGCAATGTCATCATGCGCAAGCCTGCCACTCCCGGTATGGAGAACCGCAAGGGCGTCATCCTGCAGGCACATCTCGACATGGTGCCGCAGAAGAACGACGGCAACCCGCACGATTTTGAAAATGACCCCATCGAGACCCATATCGAAGACGGTTGGGTGAAGGCCAACGGCACCACCCTCGGTGCTGACGACGGTTTGGGCGCAGCAGCAGCCATGGCCGTACTCGAAGCCTCTGATCTGGAACACGGTCCCGTCGAAGCCCTCTTCACCATCGACGAGGAAACCGGCATGACCGGCGCCAACCTGCTGAAACCCGGTGTGCTGCAAGGCGACATCCTGCTCAACATGGACTCTGAGACCGAAGGCGAGCTCTACGTGGGCTGCGCTGGCGGCGTTGACAACATCGGCACCTGGACACCCAACTACGAAGACGTCCCCGCTGGCATGATTGCCTATAAGCTCTTCGTGAAAGGTCTCAAGGGCGGACACTCCGGCATGGACATCAACCTCGGTCGTGCCAACGCAAACAAGGTGCTCAACACCATGATGCTGATGGCCGCTGAGAAATACGGTCTCCGCATGGCCTGCATCGACGGCGGCAGCCTCCGCAACGCCATCCCAAGAGAAGCCATGGCCATCGTGGTCGTCCCCGAAGGCAAGAAAGCCGAGTTTGAGGAATATGCCAAGGAATACGAAGCCATTGTGAAGGAAGAGTTTGAAGGCATCGAGCCCGAAATGGCCATCCTCTGCGAACCCGCTGAGATGCCAAAACAAGTGATCGACCTCAAGACCCAGGACAATCTGTTCTGTGCCATCGCCCGCTATCCCAATGGTGTGATTGCCATGTCGAAGGACTTCGAAGGCACCACCGAGACTTCCTCAAATCTCGCCACCATCAAGATGGAAGACGGCAAGATCGTGAGCGCCTCGCTCACCCGTAGCCTCGTCGATGCCGACAAGGACAAGCTGGCCGAGCAGATTCGCAAGAACCTCACCGACAACGGCGCTGAAGCCTACTCCACTGGCGACTACCCGGGTTGGAAACCAAACGCCAACTCCCCGATCCTCAACACCATGAAGACCGTATATCTCGAAAAGTTCGGCAAAGAGCCCAAGGTAATGGTCATCCACGCCGGATTGGAATGCGGCATCCTCGGTTCCAAATACCCGAACTGGGACATGGTAAGCTTCGGTCCGACCTTGGTTCACCCGCACTCACCCGACGAGGCCCTGCTCATCGAGAGCGTCACGCCTTTCTGGGAGTTCCTGGTGGAAACCTTGAAGAACATTCCCATGAAGGAAACGGTGGCCTAAAGATTCTTTTTTGACATTTTTTCAAAAAAAAGTTGCGCGGAACGAAAAAATATGTAATTTTGCAGTCCCAAAATAAGGGGTATTCCATTTAGTGAAATAAACAAAAACATATACGAAAATGAAACGCACTTATCAACCATCGAACAGAAAGCGCAGAAACAAGCATGGTTTCAGAGAAAGAATGTCAACTGCCAACGGCCGCAAGGTGTTAGCCCGCAGAAGAGCCAAAGGCAGAAAGAAACTTACCGTTTCTGACGAATACTAAAATAAAGATAGAAGCCGTTTCTATTTCTTATTTAAGGTATAACGAGAAGGCCACCCGATGGGTGGCCTTCTCTAGTTAAGAGATAAGAGATAAAAGATAATAGTTCAGTTGCCACCACCAACTTTTATCTTTTATCTCTTATCTTTTATCTCACACCTATAAACAATCTCTTCCCCTCGGCGAGCGAGCCTCATCCTTTGTCTCTGTTCTTCCGAGAGCTCGTAGTATAGTCTATCCTCAACCACCTCGAATCCAGCTTTGCGCAACACATCGGCATAGTCGCGGCCGAACTGGCGCACATGGTCATATTGTCCAAAGAGGCGTTCGCGCTCCTTCGGGTCGGTGATAGATGGATCCTCGAAAGTGTCCACATCGGGATTGATCGGAACCAAAAGAATCGCCCAACCACCTGGCTTCAGAATACGCTGTATTTCTTTGAAAGCCAAGTTGGCATCACTCACATGTTCCAACACATGATTGCAAATCACCACATCGTATGTATCGGACGGCTGGTCAATGGCAGTCACATCCAGATGAAGGTCGGCAATGGGAGAATCCAAGTCGGCCGTAGTATAATCCAAATTCTTCAAGGCACGGAAACGCTTCAGGTAAGGCTGCTCCGGAGCAAAATGCAAGACCTTCAAAGGAGCAGTGAAGAAATCCGTCTTCTCCTTGAGATAAAGCCACAACAGACGATGACGTTCCAAGGAAAGGCATTTCGGACACATCCTGTTGTCAACCGCCTGTCCATAGCCGTAAGGCAAGAACTTCCTGAAATGCTTGCCGCAAACGGGGCATTCCACCTTGTTCCCCCAATAGAAAGGTCTGATCAGGAAGCTAAAGACATAGCTGCACCGAATCAGGAACTGACGGGGAAATAGCTTGGTGAACAAGGAGATGAGTTTTTTCATCATTCTTTGATTTGAATGCAAAAATACACAAACATTCCCTATCTTTGCAAAAAATAATGAAGATGAGGTATTCGGTCATCGTCCCTGTCTATAATCGTCCAGCTGAAGTCGATGAGCTTCTCGGGAGCCTTTGCAAGCAGACTTTGAAAGACTTCGAAGTCATCGTGGTGGAAGACGGCTCGACCGAAAAAAGCGACACGATTTGCAACCAATACAAGGACCGTCTTGACCTGAAGTATTACTACAAGGAAAACACCGGACCGGGACCTTCCCGAAATTACGGCGCCGAACGCAGCAACGGCGAATGGCTCATCATCTTGGACTCCGATGTCATTGTACCCGACGACTATCTGGAAAACATCCAAAAAGAGCTCGACCGCGAACACTGCGACGCTTTCGGCGGTCCCGATCGCGCCCACGAGTCCTTCTCTCCCATCCAAAAAGCGATCAACTATTCGATGACCTCGTTTTTCACCACGGGAGGGATTCGTGGAGGCAAGCAAAAGATGGACAAGTTTTATCCCCGCAGTTTCAACATGGGCATCTATAGGAATGTGTTCAAAAGGGTCGGAGGCTTTGACAACATACGATACGGAGAAGACATCGATCTAAGCACGAGGCTTTTCGAAGCGGGGTACATTTGCCGTCTATTTCCCGACGCCTACGTTTACCATAAGCGCCGTGTCAAATTCAGTTCATTCTTCAAACAGGTAAAACATTCGGGCGAGGCTTGTGTGATGCTGAAGCGTCGCTATCCCGACACCTTCAAGTTGGTGCATTTGCTTCCAGCGGTTTTCGTGTTGGGGAACCTTTTGCTGGTGTTGCTTGCCATCTTCCACTCTTGGCTTTGGATCATTCCCATACTGATTTACATATTGTCGGTCTTCATCGATTCACTCATCAAGAATAAAAGTCTAAAAGTCGCCTTGCTATCCATACCTGCAGCCTATTGCCAGCTGTTTGGATACGGACTTGGCTTCATCCAAAACATCTTCAAGCATTGATATGAAAAACAGCTTCTTTCAACGGAACAAAAACATCATCGGAATCATTGCGGCTATTTTGGTCTTTGCCGCCATCACGCTGGTTTATTTCAATCCCGTTCTTCAAGGAAAACGCATCAAGCAACACGATATCGAGATGCATCTTGGCATGTCCCAAGAGATCAACCAATACCGCGAGGCTACAGGAGAGCAGACGCTTTGGACCAACGCACCCTTTGGCGGCATGCCCGTCTGGAACATCGGCATCACCCCAAAAGGCAACCTCACCAACCCCGTGTACAAAGCGCTGTCTTTGGGATTACCACACCCCATTGGATCAGTGTTTATCAGCATGTTAGGGTTTTTCATCCTGCTCTTGGTGCTTGATTGCAGTTTCTGGATCAGCCTAGTTGGAGCAATCGCCTACGGATTTACTTCCTACCTGTTTATCATCATTGGAGCCGGACACAATTCCAAAGCCATGGCCATGGCCTATATGGCGCCCGTGATTGCTGGAGTATTGCTTACTTACAAAGGCAAATACCTTTGGGGATCCATTCTTACCGCATTCGCTCTGGCCTTTGAGGTCCGCACCGGCCACCTGCAAATCACCTATTACCTGTTGCTGATTGTCCTGATATTGATCATTGCCCAACTCATCAGCGACATCAGGGAAAAGAAGTTGAACCATTTCCTGAAAGCCTCCGCTTGTTTGGTAATCGCCTCGATCATCGGTATCCTCACTTGCTCTACGACACTGTATGGAAACTATGAATTCGGAAAAGAAACCACCCGTGGCAAACCGGTGTTGACCCGCAACGAAGACAACCAGACCAAAGGTCTCGACCGCGATTACATCACCCAATGGAGTTACGGCAAAGGCGAGACTTGGAGCCTATTAATCCCCAACGCCAAAGGCGGTGCCTCCGCTTACATCGGTAAACAAAACCCCGCCTTGGACAAGGCCGACCGCCAGTTCAGGGACAGCATTGCCCAAAGCAATGCCTACTGGGGTGACCAGCCCGGCACCAGTGGCCCTGTGTATGTCGGCGCCATCGTCGTCTTCCTCTTCGTGTTGGGTGCCTTGACAGTGAAAGGCAAGCTAAAATGGGCGCTGCTCATCGCCACATTGCTTTCCATCCTGCTTAGCTGGGGAAAGAACTTCATGGGCTTCACCAACTTCTTCCTTGACTATGTGCCGGGATACGACAAGTTCAGAGCAGTCTCCATGACCTTGGTCATCGCCGAAGTCTGCATGCCATTATTGGGATTCTTAGGCTTGACCGAAATCGCAAAGAGTCCCGAAAACTTTAAGCAGAACCTGAAGAAATTCTGGATTGCCTTGGGTATCACCGCTGGTGTCTGCCTCTTGTTCTACATCGCTCCGAAAGCCTTCTTCAACTTCCTCAGCCAAGGCGAGGCGAACCAGTTTGCCGCCATGAGCAAGGGCAAGGATGGAGCCCTCTATTCCACCTTTGCCACACAACTGGAGAACGTCCGCGTGGCGATCTTCCGTAAGGATGCCTTGCGCAGCCTGCTCTTCATCCTCCTTGCTGCCGTGCCGATCTTCCTCTATGGCAAAGGTAAACTCAAAGCCGTGCCTGCCTTTGTCATCCTTGCAGTCCTCGTACTGGCGGACATGTACCCCATCGACAGACGTTACCTCAACGACGACGATTTCATCTCCAAGAAACAAGCCCAAAAACCATACACGGCATCTGCTGCCGATCAATACATCTTAAATGACAAAAGTCTGGATTTCAGGGTTGCCGACATCACCAAGGACATGTTCAACGATGCCAGCACATGCTATTTCCACAAGTCATTGGGCGGCTACTGCGGTGCCAAGTTGCGCCGTTACCAGGACATCATCACCCAATATCTCAACGATGAAATCAACCAACTTCGAAGCGCCAACTCCGCTGAGCTGCTATTGAATACACTAAGCCAGGAGAAAGTGCTCAACATGCTCAACACCAAATACATCATCTTCAACCCCAACGCCCAGGCATTCCAGAATCCATTCGCCTTTGGCAATGCCTGGATTGCAAACGATATCCGATGGGTCGGCACTCCTAACGAGGAAATCGATGCCATTGCCAGCACCGACCTGGCGCATACAGCCATTCTTAATAAAGAATTCGAATCGCAGGTGGGCAGCTACCAACTGCTCGACAGCGTGCCCGGACAAATCGCATTGACTGACTACCAGCCCAATAAGCTGACCTATCAATTCAAGGCCGACAAGGATCAATTGGTGGTCTTCTCGGAGATTTGGACCCAACGGGGTTGGAAACTGTATGTCGATGGCCAAGAGCATCCTCTGTTGCGTGCCAACTACATCCTGCGCAGCGCACTCATTCCCAGTGGAACCCATGAAATCGTAATGACCTACGCACCCAAAGCCTACACGATAGGAAATGGCATTTCGTTTGCCAGTTCACTAATCATGATTTTAGGTTTGATTGCGGCGCTCTTCTTTACCTTCAAACCCAAGAAAGAAGCCAAGGCATGAAACGCGTTCTGATCATCACGTACTATTGGCCTCCTTCAGGTGGGAGCGGCGTCCAGCGTTGGCTGAAGATGTCGAAATACCTACCCGAAAACGGCTGGCAGCCCGTGATCTATACTGCAGAGAACGCAGAATATCCGGTGGAAGATCCATCCTTGGAAAAGGATGTATGTCCCGAAGCCGAGGTGATACGCCGACCCATTGTAGAGCCCTACAACTATTACAAAAAGCTACTTGGCATCAAGAAAGACCAGAAAGTCAAAGCTGGTTTCATCGATGAGTCAGGCAAGCAAAAAGGCTGGAAAGAGCGCCTATCGGTGTGGGTGCGTGGCAACTTCTTCATCCCTGATGCCCGCTGTTGGTGGGTGAAACCTTCCGTCAAGTACTTGAAGGCCTACCTAAAGGATCATCCCGTGGATGCCATTGTTAGCACAGGTCCGCCCCACTCCATGCACTTGATTGCCATGAAATTGAAGGAAGCCTTGAACCTGCCATGGATTGCCGATTTCCGCGACCCTTGGACCGAGATCGACTATTACGACGATCTGCATCTCACCCGTTGGGCCGACCGCAAACACCGTCGTTTAGAGCACAAGGTGTTGACCCAGGCCGACAAGATTGCGGGCGTGGGTTGGGACATGGCTGAAGGTTTGGAAAGACTTGGGGCGAAGCATGTCGATGTCATTCCCAACGGGTTTGACTGGGAACCGCAAGCCAACCCTGAAGCAACCCATTTGTCATCAGAATTCACCTTGACCCATATCGGCATCATCGGGGCCAACCGCAACGAGCACCAACTCTGGCAGGCTTTAGGCGAGTTGAAAGCCTTCGACTCTCAATTTGCCAGCAAACTAAAAATTAGGCTTATCGGTCAGGTTGACCAATCGGTAGCCCTATCTATTGAGTCCTGCAATCTTCAAGACAACACGGAGTTCATTTCATACATTCCTCATGACCAGATCCAACAGCAGCAGGCCTCGTCGCAAGTGTTGTTGCTCTTTGTCAACAACACGCCCAATGCCAAGGGCATTTTGACGGGCAAGCTTTTTGAGTATATTGCCGCTGGCCGTCCCATCCTTTGCATCGGTCCCGAAGACGGCGACGCCGCAAGGATCATCAGCGAAACGGAATCGGGCGTCACGGTTGGATTTGAGGAAAAGGAAAAAATGAAAACCGTCATCAAGGACCTTTATGAACGATATTTAGGCAACCGCCTACCATCCAATGAAAACGCGGAAATTGAGAAGTATTCAAGGAAGGCGTTGGCATGGGAATTTGCCAAATTGTTGGAGAAAGCACAAATGCAAACTGAATAATTATGGAAGACTTATCACAATATAATGCCGAAGGCACCACATTGCGAAAAATGCAATTGCGCATTTTGGACATTCTCGTGGAAATCGACAAGGTATGCCGCAAACATGACATCAAGTATTGGTTGGATTGGGGCACGCTGTTAGGTGCTGTTAGGCATAAGGGTTACATTCCTTGGGATGACGACATTGACATTTCAATGCTCAGCGAGGATTTGGCTCGTTTCAAGGAAATAGCACCAAAGGAATTGCCCGAAAACCTTTTTTTGCAAACCAAAGAAACCGATCCAACTTATCGTTCGCCTTTTTGCAAAGTCAGGGACCGCAACTCTTTCTTTGTCACCAAGCATGAAGACTTTTCCAGAAATTACCAGAAAGGTCTTTATGTAGATATTTTTGAAATGGTTCCCTATCCCACTGTCAACAAGAAACTTCTGAAGTTCATCATGCATTGGTACAAAAAGATCTATTTCTTCTTTTATGTCAAAAACGATGTAACTTTAAAGAACCATATTGCAACCATTACCTTCCCCATCATGAAATTAGGGTTGGATATCCTTTGGGGTTTATGCAATTTAGGCAAAAAAGACCGTCTTGGATTAGAAAAGCACTTCAGCCCAGGCATCTCTTACACCAAAGACATGGTGTTCCCTCTGAAAGACATCGAATTTGAAGGCAGAACTTTCTCGGGTCCTGCTGATCCCGACAAATGTCTCACCGAGGCATACGGCAACTACATGCAGATCCCTCCAAAAGAAAAACGCGTCAGCCACATTATCTATGTTGACATCCAATAAAAATGAAAATCGCCATTATTTCTAGAGGGAAACCGACATCCGAATACCCGTTAAACGGAATTTTCGAGTTCGATCAAGCCAAAGCATTGGCACGACAAGGCATCGAGGTTGCTTTCGTCGCCATTGACTTTAGAGCCATTTCTTTTAGAAGGAAATATGGTTTATTCCAATACGATGAAGAAGGCGTCCATGTTTTTGAACTGTCGCTTCCCATTGGTGTTTACAGGAGGTTTCTGCCCGTATTGCAACAATTGTTGCTCATCCCTTTCCGGGCCATGCTGAAGTCATTCGGGAAACCCGACATCGTCCATGCCCACTTTTATTCCATAGCTGCTATTGCCACTATTCTAAAAAGGAAATACAGCATCCCGCTGGTGGTTACCGAGCACAGCAGCAAACTCAACAAGACCTCCGAACAAATCAGCGACTTGGACAAACGCTTGGCCAAAAAAGCCTACCAAAACTGCGACCGTTTGATTTGCGTCTCCCCCGCGCTTCAAGAACACGTCAAGGTGAACTTTGGCGTAGATAGCATTTGTATTCGCAATATGGTGGACAACAGCTTTTTCCCATGCCAACCCAAGAAGAACAACACGACGCCATTTGTCTATGTTTCTGTAGGTAACTTAATACCTCTGAAAAGATTTGACAACCTGATTGAAGCATTTGCATCCGTAAGCGATCATTCAGAACTCGCCATCATCGGGGATGGTCCCGAAAGAGAACACCTTCAAAGTCTTGTTGAAAAGAAGGGTTTGACCGGAAAGGTCATACTGAAAGGCCAACTTGAGCGCGAACGAATTGGTGAGTTTTATCAAGGGTGCCATGTTTTCGTTCTTGCATCCTCAAGCGAAACTTTTGGAGTTGCTTGCATTGAAGCTCTTTATTCGGGATTGCCCGTTGTAGTTACAAAGTGTGGAGGTCCTGAATCATTCATGAATGAACGACTGGGGATGCTCGTCCCCGTGGACGACACAAAAGCACTTGCAGAGGCTTTGAAAAGTATTCGTAACCGATACTCAGAATACGAACCGTCTCGCATCTCAAAAGAGTGTATTGAGATATTCTCGCCCGAGGTCGTCTCGGATGAAATCATAGAAGTCTATAATACGTGTACACTTTCCCATTAATTATTCCTTATTTACTATTTTTGCAAACCATTACAACACATATCTCATAATCCATGAAAAAAGCACTGGTAATTGGTGGGAGCAACGGCATCGGTTTGGCCATTTCGTTGGAACTAAAAAAAAGAGGTTGCCTCGTCGATGTCGTCGATAAGGTCGGCAACAATCTATTGGACGAGAACGGCATTCCTTTCTGCCAAGCCAACCTCATGGACAACGACTTTTCGTTCCTTGAACAATTCAAAGATATTGACACTTTGATCATTACTGCCGGTTTTGGCAGGATCACGCCTTTTGAAGACATTTTGGAGCAAGAAATCCAGAACAGTTTCCAAGTAAACAGCATAGCTGCGTTAAAGGTTCTGCATTTTTTCTTCCCGATGATGAAGCAAAAAACAACGTTCCATTGTGCCGTTATGGGAAGCATTGCGGGACTTATTTGTTCCCCCCTCTTCGCCACCTACAGCGCCACAAAAGCAGCTCTATGCAATGCCATCGAAAGCCTTAATATTGAGCTGGAAATGGCTGGAACCGAAAACCGAATACTGAACGTTTCGCCCGGATCGATCAAAGGTACCAAGTTCAATGGCGGAGACAACGACTTGAACCAAACTGAGTCATTGGCTCAAACCATCATTGCCAAAATGGAACAAAGGCAAACATTGTTCATCCCTCAATATGAAGAAATATTTCAAGGAGTTCTGGAGCGCTATCATCAGGACCCTCACCAGTTCGGCTTGCAGAGTTATCAATACAAACAGGAAAGTGGACGAACCAGCAGCAAACCTCAGCTGAAAATCGGCTACTTGAGCGGCACTTTCGACCTATTCCATATTGGGCACCTTAATCTCTTGCGTCGCGCCAAACAATACTGCGATTATCTTGTGGTAGGGGTACACAAAGACGCATCACACAAAGGGAAAAGTACGTTCATCTCTTTTGAAGAGCGAACTGAAATCATTAGAAGCATCAAGTATGTGGACAAAGTAATTCCCTCAGAGAAAGAGGATTGCGACGTTTATCTCAAAGGTATCGTGAAATATGACTATCTGTTTGTCGGATCGGATTACAAAGGGACAGAACGTTTCAATCGATATGAACAGATTTTCGCCGACACTGATGTAAAAATCATTTATTTTCCCTACACCCAAGGCACTAGCAGCAGCCAACTTCGCGATGCCTTAACAGCTATCGGAAAATAGCCACTGATACATCAATTCAATAGGATGCACGGCCCGAACTCCTGTGCCGTCCAATATCTGTTGACGACACGAAGTACCCGGGGCACAAACAACCGTAGGCACTACTTGATCACTCTTCTCCATCGCCTTCCTGACTGCTGGGAACAACACCATCTCGCCGATGGCGAGTGAGGTTCTGTAATGTTCTTCCTCGTAGCCGAATGATCCGGCCATGCCGCAACAACTACTGGGGATGACATTCACCTTGGCCCCCTTCAACAGTTTTAGGGCAGCCACGGTTTTCTCCACACCTACCAACGACTTTTGGTGGCAGTGGCCGTGCAACCATATTTCAACTGCATCGTCCTTGAAATCCGCTGAGGTAATGTTGCCTTTTGCCGCCTCGCGCATGATGAATTCATCGAACAGCAAAGCGTTTTTGCCCAAATGTTTAGCTACCGCACGCAACTCAGCCGGAACCAAATCGGGATACTCATCGCGGAAACTGAGGATGCAAGAAGGTTCAATGCCCACCAACGGGGTTTCGTCGGAAACCTTGTCTTTAAGCAGGTTTACATTCTTCACCGCGAACTTCTTTGCCAACTTCAGGCAACCTTTTGAAATGGCTGCCCTGCCACTTTCCACATGCTTGGGAATCTCCACCTCATAGCCCAACCTTAACAACAATTTGGCAAAAGTGAGACCCAATTCCGCTTCCTGGAAGTTGGTAAACTCATCGGCAAACAAATACACCTTACCCTTGGTGGGTTTGATTTTACTTTTCCTCTTTTCAATGCGTACCGCATGACGCATGGTGACACGGCTCAATGTGGGTATTTCCCGTTCGGTTGAGAACTTGACGATATGCTTGATGATATTGGAAGAGAACTTCCATGACGCAAACAGATTGTAAACCGGCCAAACATAATGTCCAAGTCGCTCCACCATGGCCATCCGCGCCACGGCAAACGAACGCAACGGGACACCTTCCTTGTCGTAGATCTGCTGCAGCACCTCAGCCCGGATACGTGTCATGTCCACATTCGATGGGCATTCTGCCTTACAACCCTTGCATGCTAAGCAAGAATAAAGCACCTCCTCCAACTCATGACGAGACAACACCTCGCCATCGATGCCGTTGGTCAACACCTCACGCAGGATGTTAGCCCTGGCTCGGGTACTCATCAGCTCGTCTTTCGATTCCTTGAAAGCCGGACACAACGTACCACCAATCAGGTTCGACTTGCGGCAATCGCCCGCACCATTGCATTGCTCAATGGAACACATCAAGGCGTGGCACTGCGATTTCACCCCACTAGCACCTTCCACTTGGCACTCGTCAAAATCGGCTTTCCAGTTGAAATAGGTCTTGCCGTTTTTCAGCTGTTTCTCCAGTGCATAGCCTTGTCCCACCCCAAAACGGAGGAACTCGTCCATCGGAGAGGTATCAACAATCTTGCCCACATTGAAAATACCGTCAGGATCCCAACACTGCTTCACTTCACGCATCATTTGGTAGCATTCCTCCCCATACATCAACGGGATGAACTCACCACGCAAACGGCCGTCGCCATGCTCACCGCTCAAGCTGCCCTTATGTTTCTTGCAAAGTTTGGCCGTTTCCTCTGCCACACTTCTAAACAAGGCTTTGCCTTCGGGTGTCTTGATGTTAATAATAGGACGGAGATGCAACTCGCCGGTGCTGATATGGCCGTAATAAACGCAACTCAACCCAAGTCGATCGAGCATCTCACCGAAATCTTTCAAGTATGCTGGCAACCTCTCGGGAGCCACTGCCGTATCCTCGATAACACCGATGGGCTTGGCATCGCCCTTCATCCCGCTCAGCACACCCAAACCAGCTTTACGCAACGCCCAAACCTTGTCAACATCGGTGCCATAAACACGTGTGCAGGTATAGGCCAGACCGTTCTCCTGAAGTTCTTTTTCCAAGGCATCGGCATCAGCATCCATTTCACTGCCATTGAACTCGGAAATGAGCAATGCCGCAGGATCACCCTCCACAAAGAAACGGTTTTTCTCTGCCGCCTTGTTTCCTTTGCTCAACTCCAAGATCCTTCCATCCATCAATTCAATTGCCACAGGATGGTGCTTCAAAGCAATAAGATTCGCTTGGTAGCTATCCTCCAACGAATGGCAGTGGGCACAAAGCACCAGATGTTCTGTAGGTGGAAGCGGGTCAAGCGACACCTTTATTTCCGTCACAAAACAAAGGGTGCCTTCCGAACCACAAATCAGCTTGCAGAGGTCAATGCCGTCCTCGATGGCTTCATCGATGGCATAGCCGCAACTGCGACGACGAAGCGACTTGTCTGGAAAGTTTTCCTCAATGAGTGCCCTTTTGACTACGTCTCTTCCCCATGCCTCAAGCTGGGAATAGATCTTCTTCTCAAGCTCACCATCTCCTCGTTTCTCCGTGTCGAAAAAGGAGCCGTCGGCAAGATAGCCTTTCAGTTGCAGCACATGATGGCGGGTGGAGCCATATACCAGTGAATGTGTACCACAAGAGTTGTTTCCCACCATGCCTCCAATGCAGCAACGGTTGCTGGTAGAGGTCTCAGGGCTGAAAAACAGGCCGTAAGGCTTCAATGCGAGGTTCAGCTCATCGCGCACCACACCAGGCTGAACTCTGGCCCAACGCTCTTTGGGGTTGATCTCAATGATCTTGTTGAGATGTTTGCTCACATCCACCACGATGCCGTTGCCAACCACCTGACCGGCAATGGAAGTGCCGCCCGCACGAGGTATCAAGCAAGTATGCTCTTCTCGCGCAAGCCTTATGAGCTCAAGAATGTCCATGTCGTTTTCGGGATAGGCCACACCTTGCGGCATCTCCCGATAGGCGCTGGCATCAGTCGCGTAGGCAATACGGTGTATTGGGTCGGTATAATACAACATCTTTTGACAATAATTCAATCACTTCTTCAAACGAACAACGTTCATCGCCTTATCCAACAAATCATTCACCGACTGTGAAACCTTCATCTTGTAGATTACGGTCAGGCCAAGAATCAAAAAGAGCGATGTTTTCAGAACGGCATCAAGCAATAAACCGAAAATGGGCTTTTCGAACAAACTCGCAAAACATGGTGTTAGGAAAGAGGCCCAAAGCCAGTTTATGCCAAACAGGACCAGAATGACCATCGCCACGGGAAGCATCTGAGCCGATAGTGGTTGCACGCCGATTTTCCATTTGATGAAGGCTATCAGCAGGATGAAATAGACTAAATAGGAAACCGCATAGGCAAAGGCACCGCCATTGATATCCCACTGGGGAACCAGCCATTCGTTCAATCCAATGGACATTCCTGCCAATAAAATGGTGAATATCAAGGAATAATAATAGTATTTCGAATAACTGAGCACCGTGGTGGTCACGCCCAAGGTGGAATAGACTAGCCGACCAAAGGACAGAATCAGGACCGCCCATTTGCCCAAGCGATAGATGTCGCCATTGGGAAGCAGATCGAAAAGGAAGTCGATATTGATCCATACCATCAGAAAGACAAAGGTGCCTGCGATGAATTGATGCAAGGCCACATTCTTACAAAGGGAGTCTGCAGTTCGCGTATCTTTCTTGGCCATGGCTTCGGAAATGTGAGGCCGGGAGATGGCGCCCAACGAACGGTAAGGCATCTCAATGACCGCCGCGATGTTGGTAGCGATGGCAAACACACCCGCCAAGCGGAAGCCCGTCTTGCCTGCCACGAAGAACTTGCTCAGCATGGGAATCATGTTGCCTGCCAAGGCGGCCGTAATCATGAACAAAGTGTAGAACAGGAAATCGCGCTTGATCTCTTTCGAGACAAAACCTTTCTCGATCTTGAAAGAAACCCGTTTCAATGACAACAAATACACCACATTGATCAAAGTGGCGATGCCATACAACACACAAAAGGCAACAACCACCCCATCAAAATCAATCACTTTGTAATAATAAAGCAGATAGATCACCAATGTTCCCACCCGAAAACCGACTTCTCGGATGAACTTGGGCAGCACAATACGAAGAAGAAGATTGCTATTCGTCTCAAAAACAGAGATGTACAGCAAGAAAAACGCCAAAGGAATCAAAAAGTTGACATAGTCGCCAAACAGCCTCGAATCCTTGGAGAAGAACTCCACAATGTAACCTTTGAAAGCAAAGAAAGCCAGAAGGAAGATGGCAAAGCCGATAAACGGTACCAACAGAGTCCAGCCAAAGAAGCCGTGGTCACGATGTTCCTCGTCCTTGAAAAACGGGTAATAACGCATGGCCGAGGAGTTGGTGCCCAACTGCGCCAAACCCGAGAACAGGATGGCACACTGCAACAGCACGTCGATCAAGCCGATTTGCTCTGGTTCAAGGGCTTTGGTCTGGATGAAGAAAGTGGTAACGATACCCACCGCCACCCCTATATAGGTGGCAATGGTGCCCTTGATGCTCTGTCGTGCTACGATACCCATGACAAACCTTTATGCTTCCTCGGCCTTCGCAATGCGTTCGCGCATGGAATCCGTATCCAGGCTTTCCTGGTCCGCATTCTTCAGTTCACGTTCCACATAATCCTTAAATACCTTGATAATCAGCTCGCTATCTTTGTTCTCTTCCTCAAGCTTCTGAACAACCACCAGCTTCTCGTCAATATCCTTTTGTAAATTGGCGAGCTTCTTTTTCCTATTCTCAATGGCATTCTCCTGTGATTGGATGTTTTTACGCAAGGAGTCGATGACAATCTGTTTTCTGCGGGTATTGTCCTCACCAGCACTCAATTTCATGGTTCCACGCCGGATGCCAGAATTCAAGTCATTGCCAGCCAAAATCAAGATGGCAACGATCCAGATCCATAGCAACAAAATGATGAGGGTTCCGATGGATCCATAGAGCACGTTGTATCGTGAGAAGTTGGAAATATAGGTGTTGAAGGCCACCGTACCCAAAACAAAGAGCGTCGTGGCGAGAATGGTACCAGGACTGAAGATGACAAACTCACGGTATTTCTTCCCTTTGCGGTTGGGACGCTTCAACTCTTTACGGTAATGTTCGTCGTAACGCACATTGCCGAAATAATAGAGAAGCGAAACACCAAAACAAAGTGCGAAGATGGCAACAATCCAACGCAACAGATTGAAAAGGACGAACAAGAACTTGCCTCTTGCGATGATTTCATGGGTTACCAGAAAATGCATCCCCATACCACCCATGGAGATCAACATGATGGAAAGAATCACAAGGATCCCAATGATCAACAGCATGACGATGGCGAAGATGCGTTGGATGATCCAGCTCTTCACCGTCAGACCCTTGTCGGTCACATAGTTGGCGTATACGTTGCGGAACCCGTTGAAAAATGCCACGATGCCGCTGGAGCCGAAAACCAAGCAGAGGACGATACTGATAGAGAGCAAGCCGTCGTGCGGCTGGTTCATGATACCATCGATGGTTTCTGTGACATAGTCAAGCGTTCCCGACGGGATGAGGAAATCCTTGATGAGCATCATCACCCTTTCATAAAGGTGCGGAATCGGGATGTAGGGAATCAAGGTGAAGAAGAAAAGCAGCAATGGGAAAAGCGCCACGAAGAAGTTGAAGGCCACGCCTGCGGCACGGTCCACTGTACGGCCTTTGGTGAAAAGCTTGACAAAATCACGGAGCACGTCCAATAAAGGCAACTTGGTACCAGGGAAATGCACAATCTTCAAGAAATTGTCGTCCCTTTTATACCAAGCGCGCAGTGCATCATATTTTCTCTTGATCCATGTCATATTATCTGCAAAATTAAAAAAAAAGTAACTTTGCAAACAAAAATTCACGCAATGAGCGAAGAAACCATCTCTCACGAAGGGGTCATCACAAAGATCACCGACGATACATTGGAAATCAAGATCACGGCCATGAGCGCCTGTGCAGCTTGTCATGCCAAGAGTGCCTGCACCATGAGCGACCAAGCCGAGAAGGTCCTTACCGTGCCTCGCCCTGACAGACAGGAATTCCATCTATTCCAAAAAGTGAATGTCATCATGGCGGTGGGCCAAGGCAACAAAGCTGCGGTGTTGGCCTATCTCATCCCCATCGTGTTGCTGCTGGCGGTTTTGTTCACCTGCCTCGGCATAGGATTGGGAGAAGGCCTCTCGGCACTCATCGGCATCGCAGCATTAATTCCCTATTATTTTGTGCTTTACCTTCGACGCGATAAAATAAAGAGACAGTTTGAATATCGCATTGAATAAATTCTTATTTTTGCAAGTTATAAAAATTGAAAACTAATAAAAACATTTCTACAAATGAGTAACATTTTACTTATTTCATTACTGGTTCTCGGAATACTTGGAGCCGTACTGGCGGTGATATTGTATATCGTCGCCCAGAAGTTCAAGGTTGAGGAGAACCCCCTCATCGACGAGGCTGAAGCCTGTTTGCCCGGCGCCAACTGCGGCGGATGCGGCTTTGCCGGTTGCCGTGCCTTGGCTGAGGCTTGCGTGAAGCAAGCTGCCGAGAAAGGCAACATCGACGGTTTGGCATGTCCTGGCACCGACATGAACAAGGTGGCTGCCGTCCTCGGACTGACCGCTGCCGCTTTCGAACCCAAGATTGCCGTGGTTCGCTGCAACGGCAGCTGCCAAAACTCACCCGCCAAAGTGCATTATGAAGGTGCCGACATCTGCGCTTTCGCCAGCACCCTTTACGCCGGCAAGGGCGGATGCTCCAAAGGCTGCATGGGACTTGGCGACTGCGTGAAGAAGTGTAACTTCGGCGCTTTGCACATCGATAAGGAGACGGGACTGCCCGTCGTGGATCCTGACAAGTGTGTGGGTTGCGGCGTATGCGCCAAGACCTGCCCGAGAGGCATCATCGAGATCCGTCCCCGCGGCAAGAAAGACCGCCGCGTGTATGTGTGCTGCTCCAACACCGACAAGGGTGCCTTGGTTGTCAAGAACTGCTCGGTGGGTTGCATCGGCTGCCAAAAGTGCCTAAAGGAATGCCCCTTCGAAGCCATCGAGATGCGTGGCAACTTAGCCTACATCGACCCGGCCAAGTGTAAGGCCTGCGGCAAGTGCGCCGACGTGTGTCCGAGAGGATCCATCCACACCGTCAACTTCCCTCCCAAGAAACCGAAAGTGGAGACTCCTGCAACAGAAGCTCCTGAAGCTCAAAAAGTTGAACTCGAAAAACCCGTTACCGCATGAATCCCATAAAGACTTTCCATAAGGGCGGCGTCCATCCCGAAGAGAACAAGTTCTCGGCGGACCAACCCATCAAAGACTTCCCGATGCCCAAGCAGATCATCGTCCCGCTGGGACAATGCCTTGGCGCACCGGCTGAATGCATCGTCAACAAAGGCGACCGCGTGCTGACCGGACAACTCATCGGTACCGCAAAGGGCTTCGTGTCGGCCAATGTCCACTCCCCCGCCACCGGCACCGTTGCCAAGGTGGATGTGGTGATGGATCACACCGGCTACTACAAACCCGCCGTGTTCATCGACCGTGAGGAGAACGACGAATGGGCCGAAGGCATCCTCGTCACAGACGAGCTGATCACCGACATAAAACTGGATGGCAAAGCCATTATTGACAAGGTGAAGGAATGCGGCATCGTCGGCATGGGCGGTGCCACCTTCCCCACCCATGTCAAAATGATGGTGCCCGAAGGCAAGAAAGCCGAATATGTCATCATCAACGCCGCCGAATGCGAGCCCTACCTGACCTGCGACTACCGCCTCCTTTTGGAGAAGACCCAAGAATTCCTCATCGGCGTGAAGATCGTGATGAAAGGCGTTGGCACTGAGAAAGGCATCATCGGCATTGAGACCAATAAGATGAAAGCCATTGAGCTGCTTGAAAAGACCATCAAGGAACATCCCGACCTCTATAATGGCATCGAGGTGCAGCCATTGAAAACCAAGTACCCACAAGGCGGTGAAAAGCAGATCATCAAAGCCATCACCGGCCGCGAGGTGCCTTCGGGCAAGCTGCCTATCGAGACAGGTTGCGTCGTGGTCAATGTGGCTTCCACCTACGCCATCTATGAGGCCGTTCAGAAAAACAAGCCGCTCATCGAGCGTATCGTCACCGTCACGGGCAAGTCGGTGAAGCAGCCGTCCAATTTCCGTGTGCGTTTCGGTACGCCTGCCGACCTCCTCATCGAAGCTGTTGGCGGTCTGCCCGAAGGCATCACCGATGTCATCAATGGCGGCCCGATGATGGGCAAGTCGGTGTCGGTCACCAACTTCCCCTGCATGAAAGGCACCTCGGGTATCCTCTTGATGACCATCAAGGAAGCCCAAGACCGGCGCCAGACCAACTGCATCCGCTGCGGTCGCTGCGCCAAGGCATGCCCTATGGGCCTGCAGCCTTTCCTGCTCCACAAGGTGGCCAAGCTCAACGACTTCGACGAAACAGAGAAGAATCACATCATGGACTGCATCGAATGCGGTTCCTGCGAATTCACCTGTCCCGCCAACATCCCGTTGCTCGACTACATCCGTTATGGCAAAGCCAAGACGGGAGCGATCATCAAGGCAAGAAGTCAGAAATAGATTAAAGATAAGAGATAAAAGATAAAGTTTATGAATAACTACACAATATCCGGCTCGCCGCACGTACATTCGACGGAGAATACGAGGAAGATCATGTATCGGGTCATCCTCGCGCTGGTTCCCGCCTTGCTTGTGGCAATTTATTATTTCGGTTGGTATGCGTTGAGGCTGACACTGGTCACAGTGGTCACCTGCATGCTGACCGAGTGGCTCATCCAGAAGTTCCTCATCAAGGGACCCGTCACCATCACTGACGGATCGGCTGCCCTGACTGGTCTGCTTTTGGCTTTCAACGTGCCTGCCAACCTTCCCATCTGGATGGCCATCGTAGGCAGTGTCGTTGCCATCGGCATCGGCAAGATGGCTTTCGGCGGCTTGGGCAAGAACCCCTTCAACCCTGCTTTGGTAGGCCGTGTGTTCATGCTCGTGTCGTTCCCGACTGCCATGACTACCTGGCCACAGGTCGCACCCATCTTCGAAAAAGGCTTCTTCACCGATGCTGTCACGGGCCCCACCCCACTCGGCATCCTGAAGGAATCAGGTGCAGAGACGCTTGCTGAACTCGGCGACATGCAGTTCCTCGACATGGTGCTTGGCAACCGTGGCGGCGCCTTCGGCGAAGTCTGCGCCATCGCCCTGCTGCTTGGTGCCCTCTACCTCATCATCCGCAAAGTCATTGACATTGCCACCCCGTTGAGCATCCTGCTCACCGTGTTTGTGTTCACGGGTGCCTGCTACCTCATCAACCCAGCGGTTTACATCGCTCCGTGGTACCATCTGGTATATGGCGGTCTCCTCCTCGGCGCTTTCTTCATGGCTACCGACATGGTGACCTCGCCCATGACCACGAAAGGCAAGATTGTATTCGGCATTGGCATTGGTCTCATCACGGTGGTGATCCGTCTCTGGGGCGCCTACCCTGAAGGCGTGTCGTTCGCCATCCTCATCATGAACGCCTTCACGCCGCTTATCAACAAGGCCTTCAAGCCTCAAGTCTTCGGTGTTGTCAAACCTTCTAAAAAGTAATCGCCATGGCAAAGAAAAAAGAATCAACCTTGATTAACATGCTTGTGGCGCTGTTCGTCATCACGGCAGTGTCGGGCGGTGTACTCGGACTGGTTTATGGCTTCACCAAGGATGCCATCGCCGAAGTGGACCAAAAGAAAAACGAAGCTGCCATCCAAGCCGTGTTGCCTTTGGATGGCGAAATCACCTATCAGGCTGAAACGATCAGCTATACTGAAGACGGTGTCACCATGGACTTCCCCTGCAACATCGCCTACGACGCCAATGGAAACTTCCAAGGTGTGGCCATCAAGACCAGTGAAGGCGGTTTCGGCGGCAAGATCGAGATGATGGTCGGCTTCCTTGCCGACGGCACCATCAAAGGCACTTCGGTGCTTTCGCACAGTGAGACCCCTGGCCTCGGCGCCAACATGACCGGCAAGTTCAAGGACCAGTTCGTTGACAAAAACCCGGAAACCTTCAAACTGACGGTCACCAAAGACGGCGGCGACGTTGACGCCATCACGGCGGCCACCATTACATCGAGAGCCTTCTCGAAGGCTGTTGACAAAGCCTATAAGGCATTTGAAGCAAATTTTAAGGAAGGAGGAACTGAAAATGAGTAACAACTTGCAAACCTTTACCAAAGGTCTCGTCAAAGAGAATCCTATCTTGGTGCTGCTGTTGGGCTGCTGCCCCACTTTGGCCACCACCACCAGTGCCATTAACGGTATGTCGATGGGCTTGGCCACGACCTTCGTGCTCGTCCTTTCCAATGTGTTCATCTCCTTGCTGAAAGGTTTCATCCCTGACAAGGTGCGTATCCCCTGCTTCATCGTCGTCATCGCCTCGTTCGTAACCCTAGTACAGCTGTTGATGCAGGCCTATGTGCCCGATATCTATGAGACCCTCGGCTTGTTCATCCCCCTCATCGTGGTGAACTGCATCGTGTTGGGTCGCGCTGAGGCTTTCGCCTCGAAGAACCCCGTATGGCCGTCACTGCTCGATGGTTTCGGCATGGGCTTGGGCTTCACTTTTGCCCTTACCCTATTGGGCTGCCTCCGCGAATTCCTCGGCAACGGCTCCATCTTCGGACTTAGCATCCTGCCCGAAACGGCAAAGATCTTGGTCTTTGTACTGCCTCCAGGCGCCTTCATCTGCCTTGGTTTCGTTATCGCTATCGTCAACAAACTCAAAAAAGAAAATCACTAATCAGCCATGAAATACCTCATCATCATCTTATCGACCGTCTTGGTCAACAACGTGATCTTCTCCCAGTTTTTGGGCATTTGCCCCTTCCTGGGCACTTCAAAGAAGACTTCCACGGCCTTGGGCATGGGTGCTGCTGTCATCTTCGTGCTTACCTTGGCCACTTTGGTAACTTGGCTGACCAACCAGTACATCCTGGTGCCGTTGGGTTTGGACAAGTTCATGCAAACCATCGCCTTCATCCTCATCATCGCCGCCTTGGTGCAGATGGTGGAGATCATCTTGAAGAAGATCAGCCCGTCGCTCTACACGGCATTGGGCGTGTTCCTTCCCTTGATCACCACAAACTGCGCCGTGTTGGGCGTCTCCCTAACTGTGGTTACCAAAGAGTTCAGTTACGGTGGTGTGGCTCACATGCTCAGCTTGGGTGAATCCATCGTCTATGCCGTCGGCATCGCCATCGGTTTTGCCCTGGCGCTGGTGATCTTCGCCGGTGTCCGCGAGCACATCGACTTGATGGAACCTCCGAAGGGCATGAAAGGCACCCCTATCGCCTTGATTACCGCAGGCATTTTGGCCTTGGCCTTCATGGGCTTTACAGGCATCGTATAATACCATCGTTTCTTACTGAAACTGTTTAAGAAAGCGGCTTAGACCGCTTTCTTTTTTTTATTTAACAATGTATTTCAACCTACTTATCGGAAAAAACTTATATCTTTGTAAGTTTTAAACCATGAAAAACTCATACTCATGAACAAACTGCTGAGATTTTTGGGGATCATAGTCCTGTTGACGGCCATGCCGATGAAGCATTTCGGACAACAGCCACAACTCATCCACAACGAATCGACCATTGATTTCGACATCACAGAAATTGCCAACTTCGACGAACGCGTCGTATTCCTATACAACTTGATTAATGACAGTCGTTTCCATGTCGTCAACAGTGAATGGGATGGCGTTTTCATCATTAGCGCCGACCCTTCTTTCACTGGAATGGATATCAAGGATGCCTTTTTGGATTTTCGCGAGGAAAACAGCATCAGGTTTTCACGAATGGATAAAGTGCAAGCCGCTGAAACCGCGATGGAATACAAATCCCATCTCCCTAAGGAGTTCATGCTTTCCTTGATGATGGACAAATACATTCAATCAAGACAAAACAACCTATGCGCCAATGCCGACCCCTTCTGCACCGACAACGGCATGTACCAATTCCCTGCCGGTGTCAATGCTGGCAGTGGAGAATCCGGTCCCTACTACTCTTGCCTTGGCTCAACGCCTAATCCCGCATGGTATTACATGAGAATCGGCAACCCGGGCAGCATTACCATCCACATGTACAGCACTCCAAGTGTTGACATTGACTTTTGCTGTTGGGGCCCGTTTGACGATCCTGTTGCTCCCTGCCCTAATGGGCTCACTTCGCCAAAGGTGGTTTCCTGTAGTTACAGTACTGCTTCAACCGAGAATTGTCAAATTCCGTCATCAGCACAAACAGGACAGTATTATATCCTGATTATCACTAACTACTCTAACGCAACTTGTAATATCAATTTTAGTAAAACCAGTGGTAACGGCACCACCGACTGCGACATCCTGCCGCCTTTGGTTGAGAACGACGGACCTTACTGCATAGGCGAAACCATTACGCTTACCGGCAACGCTCAATCTGGTGCCACCTACAGTTGGACAGGACCAGGTGGATGGACCGCCAACGGGCAGACTGTTACCCGCCCCAACTGCAACATGTCCATGTCTGGCGAATATATTTGCACCATCCATTTAAATGGACAAACCAACAGTGCCTCAACACGAGTTCAAGTCTATGCCCAACCCACTGCAAGTTTTACGGCCACCACGGTATGTCAAGGTGCTGTCACCCAGTTCACCAACAATTCCACAACCAATCCGACCAATCAAGCCATGACGTATCAATGGGATTTCGGTGACGGAAACACCTCCAACCAACAAAACCCCACTCACCAATATGCTGCAGCAGGCAATTACAATGTGGCGCTCACTGCAAGTTGCGGAAATGGTGCATGTACCAACACCAAGACCCAAAGAGTTACCGTTTATCCAGTTCCTGTAGCCGATGCCGGCCAAGACCAAACCGTCGTCTATAACGGCACTGCAACACTACGAGGCAATGGAGGCAGCGACGGACTTAACTACCATTGGGAACCCGCCAACAAGGTGGTCAACCCAAATGCCCAAAACACGCAAACCGTTGCACTGCAACAAACCACCACTTTCACACTTACCGTTACCCATCCTCAAGGCGGATGCACCAGTTCCGACCAAGTCAATGTCCTCGTCAGCGGTTCAAACATGACGGCCACTGCGAATGCATCACCCAACAGCATCTGCCTGGGTGAAACTTCACAACTACAAGCCACTGCAGTAGGCGGCACCGGCAACTTCAGCTACTCCTGGACACCCACCATCGGATTGAGCAATCCTATTATTGCCAACCCCGTAGCCAGCCCTACTGAGACCACCACCTATTCCTGTACAGTAAGCGACGGCATGGGCTCACAAACCGTCACCACCACCGTTACAGTCAACCATCCCGAACAAGAGGATGTAACCCAATATATTTGTCCAGGCGATACTTACACCTTCTATGGACAGGAGTACAGTGAAGAAGACGATTACCCATACTACACCACCACTGCTCAAGGCTGTGACAAAACCATTACACTGCATCTCCGCTACTATCCATCCTATACCGAACCGAATTCCTCCAATACCACCACCGCATACATCTGTCCTGGAACCAGCTACAACTTCCACAACCAATACTTCAACACCGAAGGCATGCATCCTGTCAACCTGCATACTGTCCATGATTGCGATAGCATCGTATGGCTCGACCTCCATGTGTACCCCGCCAATGACACCATCATCGTGGACCCGACCATCTGCACCTCACAAACTTACAACTTCCATGGAACTGAATACAATCACGATGGCGATGTGGCCTATTTTGACACCATCGATAGCCACGGCTGTCTCTTGGTTGAGAAACTAGTGCTTTCCGTGGGCGAATACCAGATGCCCCCCACTCAAGAAGAATACCAATGCTACGGTTATGACGAAACCCCATCGTTCTATTGGAAATGGACAGGACAAACCTACACCCAAGACACATACGACGAAATCATCCTTCCCGATCCACAGGGCGGATGCGACATCAAATACCGTTTGAACCTTAAGTTCCATCAAGAATTCTACCATCAAGAAACTCGTACGGAATGCAATAGTTATCCTTGGTCTGTCAATGGAGAGACCTATGATAGGTCCGGTCATTATGTCGCCCCATTCCCCATTGGAGGTGGAGCCAATTTCAACTGCGATAGCACTTACGTGCTCGATCTTACCGTCAATTACGATGACATCAGCGAAAAGCGTGTCCTCAACCAATGCGACCAATACGAATGGCAATTCGGCTGGAATGGCGAAAGCTATTTGCTTACAGAACCAGGTGATTACCAAAAAACCATTGACACCCACCTCGGATGCGACTCTATTGTAACGCTGAAACTCCAACTCGACTACACGCCCAGTTTCCCACGTATTGAAGGAAACAGTTGGGTTGTGGGAGGCTCCGAATTCCAATACACCATCGAACGCTATTGGATTGATGCCCCCGGCACCCATGAGACCGAATGGTTTATCAAGACTCCAGAAGGCTTCAATAAATGGGATTTAATACCCTACGACAACGGTGACAAATGCTATCTCTACATTTACACCTACGAGTTGGATTCCATTGAGCTGTGTGCTAGAACAAGAAGTTCGGGCGATTGTAGTTGCGGTGGAGATGAACACTCCAAATGGATTCATTGCAGTTCATACGGTACTTCGGAAATCAGCCAAAACTGCCATGCCGACATCTATCCCAACCCCAATGACGGCAACATGACACTTTCGTTCGACAACATGTTCGGAGATGTGAGTATTAAGGTCTATGACATGACCGGCTTATTGATCGATAGCTTCATAATCCATAACGGCTATGAGAAGCAAACCCACCAATACCATTCCGGCAAGTTGTCCAGTGGAGTTTATGTCTTCATCCTATCCAGCAAAGAGGGAACCATTACCAAGAAAGTGATCATTTTGGACTAACAAACTAGAAGCATGAAAGAAATCAGTCGTTTCTTGGTATTCATCTGCATGACCTATTGGCTCTGCTCTTGTACTGCTATAGACATTGACTTTAACGACCCTCAAGAAGTTGAGACGATTCAGGATGCATTACAGCAAAACAACGATCTGGTGGAGCTTTTTGGAGAAGACAACATCTATTTTGGCCCCAATCCTCCTTCCCTGAATGACATCTGTTTTAGTGTGAATGGCTTATTCTATGACACATGTATCCGTTATATCTTTGATATCTACAACGGAAACCAGATTATCCAATCCCATGCGGCACCACCAACATACGATGCTTCCATCAACACGCACCTTTTCTACGACCATGTTCAGTGCATTGCCAAACACAAGATAAAAACCCGCGACTCTTACAACAACACCTATCTATTGGACCTTGAAAATGCCTACATCATAGGACACGATACGCTGTTTACCACCTATTATGTCGGAAAAATCGAAGGCAACGGCGACCCCACTGTCGCCATGCTCATTTCAGGTACTCTTGTCTTCGATACGATTACAACGACGACGCCCCCAACAATAGAATTCAAAGGAGTAAAAAACTATATCTTCGGAAAGAAAATCCTAAAATACGATTACCAACCCACCCAAGCCTACGCACCAGGAACCATCGAAATCAAAAAACACCCAGGACTCTCGCCCAGTTGCGATTGGAATGACAAATAGCACGTTTTATCACTGAATGAAAAGGTTTCTTATCATCGGCATCTTATTATTCCTCTCGGTTTCGCTGAGCGCGCAAAGGCAATTCCGCAAGCCGCTCAAGTCGCAGAACCAAGGAACCAATTTGGCCTTTAGCAACTACACCGTTGGAGTGAAACTCGGCTGTCCCTGGAGCTTCATGCCGGATTCCGAACTTCAAAAAGTGATCTATTCAGGCAATTTCGGATACAACCTGGGCATTGTTGCCGAACGGTATTTCTCAAAACTCTCAATAGGCCTCGAAGGACTTTTCTCCCAGAAAGGCACCAAGATGTACTATGACCGGCCCTACCAACAGTCCTTGACAGCCAACGGGACCTTTCATAGGGAATTCTACATGGGCTACAATGTGGCATCCGTACGCATTCCTTTGACCTATTATTTCAAGGGCGCCGTAAAAGACGACAAGGTGATTCCCTATTTGTTCATTGCTCCTCAAGTGGATATCCCTTTGGGATTCAACGCAACCATAAGAGAAAAACAGTTCCTGTTTGAGAATCCACCCACTCAAACCACCATCACTACTTTTGGTGGCTATGAGGAGAAAAGGATTGAGGAAGTCGATGCAAAAGCACTCATTAACGCGAGTGCCCTCGGAGGATTGGGCCTCATGGGTCGCATCCCTACGAATGGCTATGCCATCATCGTGAAGTTTGATGTCGCCATCAACTACGGACTCCGAAACCTCGCCGAAGAAGGATTCATTTGGAAATGGAATGAACAAGAGAAGAAACTAGTGAAAAAGGATAACAATAGAATTATCCGTTCCCATGACCTTGAAGCCAACCTTACCATCCTATTCCCCATCAAAAAACGACTCAGGGATGCATGTTACTATTTTGATTAAGCAAACAGAATTCAATATGAACCATTAATAAATCAACCGATGAAAAAAACTTTACTTCAACTGCTCGTCATCACGCTGTTGGCCATGACTGCCAACTTGACGATGGCACAGACGTACACCTTCCCCGTCAAAGGAAGCCAAGGCTTCGCCATGACGAACAAGACTAGGGACGGTGCGCACATCAGCTACCAGCTGGGACAGTTCTCCCTCAGCCAACTCAACTACCGCGACGAGGAGATGTCCGAAATCAGCATCAAAGCCGTCTGCATCCCCAATGATGCCGGACTACCGAACCTTCCTGCGGAAAGCCGCATGATGGCCATCCCTCAAGGTGCCAAGGCTACCTTAAGCGTAGTCAGGGCCGAGCAGCAAACGTTCCACAATGTGAACATCGCTCCCGCTCTTCGCATCCAAGCTGAATCGGAAGAGCCAGACATGGAATACAAGAAGGACATGAAGGTTTATTCCAAGAACGCCTTCTATCCCGAAAACCCATTCACAGTAAGCAAGTCATACATCCGTGGCGTGGATGCCGTCACCGTATCGGTTACGCCTTTCCAGTATAATCCTGTCACCAAGGACCTGGTGGTTTACACCGACATCGAACTCGCTATCAACTACGAAGGCGGCAATGGCCATTTTGGCGAAGACCGTTTGCGTTCTCCCTATTGGGATCCCATCCTCGCCGCCGAGTTGATGAACTATGACCAGTTACCGGTAATCGACTATGAGGCTCGTATGCAAGACTGGATCCGCGATGGTGCCGATGGCGCAGAGTACCTCATCATCACCCCTAACAACGATGCCTGGGCCCCTTACGCACAACAGCTGAAGGAATACCGCATGCAACAAGGCATCATCACTGAGGTCTATCGTTTGGATGAGATGCCAGCCACCACCACCGCTGCCATGAAGACCTGGTTCCACAATGCCTACAACACTTGGGATATTGCTCCTGTGGCGGTATGCATGTTGGGCGACCATGGCACCAACATGGGCCAATACGTCCCTGCAGAGACTGCTCCCCACCCATACGGAAGTTGCATCACCGATAACGGATATGCCGATGTGGTGGGCAACGACAACTTGCCCGACATGGTGTTCTCCCGTTTGATTGCCGAAACGCCAGAACAACTTCCCATTTTCGTTGGCAAACAAATCGAGTATGAATACACCAACCCAAACACCGATCCTTCCTTCTACGCCAACCCCATCACTGCTTTGGGATGGCAAACCGAACGTTGGTTCCAGATCTGTTCGGAAGTGTTTGGCGGCTACATGCGTAACCACGGTTACAACCCGCAACGCATCAACTGCGTTTATTCAGGCACGCCAGGAACCTCCTGGTCGTCGAACCAAAACACCTCCATGGTGGTCAATTACTTCGGCCCTAATGGAAGGGGATACATCCCTGCCACGCCTTCCGAGCTCGGCGGTTGGACTGGCGGCACTCCCGACCAAGTAGTGCAAGCCGTCAACAACGGCGCCTTCTGGCTGCAGCACCGCGACCATGGCGAAGAAGTCGGTTGGGGCGAGCCTGCCGTGAAGAACTCACACGTAGCTCAGATGAACAATGTGGGCAAGCTGCCTTTCGTGATGTCCATCAACTGCCTCACTGGCAAGTTCAACTATAGCAACACCTGCTTCTGCGAAGCCTGGATGCGCCAAACCTACAACGGTCAAAACGCCGGCGCTGTCGGTGTGCTCTGCCCAACTGAGACTTCCTACTCATTCGTCAACGACGCCTTCGTTTGGGGTGTTTACGACCTCTTCGACGGCGATTTCATGCCCGACTTCGGTCCCTATCAGCCCGCTGGTCCTAAGACAGGCAACTGGATGCCCGCCTTTGGCAATGTAGCCGGCAAATACTTCCTAGCTCAAAGCTCATGGCCCTATAACACCGACGACAAGGACATCACCTACACCATGTTCACCGCACACTGCGACGCCTTCTTGCGCATCTACACACAAGTGCCACAGGCCATTACCCCGAACCATTTGAACGTACAACTGGCAGGCCTCACCACCTTCCAAATCACCGCTCCTGAAGGCACCACCATTGCCCTTACCACGGGCGAAGGCGAAAACATGGAGATCTTGGCAGTAGCTACGGCAACCGGTTCTGTCCAAAACATCGAAATTCCCTCACAGGTTCCTCCTACCGTCATCCGACTCACCATCACTGGACAAAACTATCTTCGCTATGAGGCCGACATCGACGTCATCCCTGCCGACGGACCTTATGTCATCATCAACCAGTACACGCTCAGCGACGAAGCTCCACAACTCAATTTCGGCGATGAGACCGGATTCAACATCCAGCTCAAGAACGTTGGCAATACCCAGGCTCCTGCAGGCACCATTACTTTGACTTCCGAATCGGAATATGTCACCATCACCGATGGCACCGCCGACTTCACCGCCATCAACTCAAACGACGTCCTTGACCTAAGTGAGGCTTTCAGCTTTACCATTTCAGACGAGGTTCCTAACAAGACCAACATTGAGTTCCTGGCTACCATCACCAGCGGTAACGACACCTACGAGTACCATATCACCATGAAGGCTTACGCTCCTGTGTTCGAGATAGGCAATGTCACCATCACTGAATTGGAAGGCAACGGGAACGGCCGTCTCGACCCAGGTGAACGAGCCAGACTGAGATTCCCCATCATGAACAAGGGCAACGCCGATTCGAGAGTTGCCGACGCAACCCTCACCATGAACAATGTCTTCCTGCAAATCACATCCGAACCTAGCGTTACCGTAAACGGCATCGACGCCAACGGATCTGCTGCAGTGGAATTCGATGTGTATGTTGGTGGTGCTCCCTCAGGCTTTGCTGCCGAATACACCCTGGACGTTGTTTCAGGCGTTTACACCGACTCAAGGGACTTCATGTCAAAGATCGGTCTGAATGTCGAAGACTTCGAATTGGGAACCATTGATCCGACAATGTGGTCGAATGACACCAGCCATCCTTGGACGATGTGTACCGACCAACCCTACGAAGGCAACTATTGCATGAAATCAGGTGCCATCTCCGACAGCCAAGAAACACTCCTGACGCTTACATACGAAGTCGGCGAGACCGACTCCATCGCCTTCTATTATAAGGTGTCGTCAGAGAATAATTACGACAAATTGTACTTCTATATCGACAATACTGAAATGGGCTATTGGTCAGGCAGCATCAACTGGACCAAAGCACAATACCATGTAATGGCAGGCAATCACACCTTTAAATGGAAATACAAGAAAGACTCAAGCGTGTCGAATGGCAGCGACTGCTGCTGGATCGACTTCGTGATATTGCCTCGCGATCTCAGCATGGCGGGAAGTGCAGGTCTTGACATGGCCATCTGCAAAGACGAGTCGGCACAAATCCTCGGCTATGCAGCCAATTACCAAACACTCCTTTGGACCACTTCCGGCGACGGCACCTTCGATGACGCCACCCTCATGAATCCCGTCTATACCCCTGGTGTCCAAGACAACGCAAATGGCACTGTTACCTTGACCATCACCATCAGCGGTAGCCACGGCAACACGATTACTGACGACATGACCTTGAACATCAATGAGAACGTGGTGCTTGATTACGCCATCAACGACGCTCAATACTGCGGCTTACAAGAGCCTCAACCGGTAGCCGTCCAAGTGGTTTCAGGCGACTATGCCTCTTTCGTTTGGACAACGTCGGGCAGCGGCGAATTCGCCGACCCGAACGAGTTGTCAACCACTTATACGCCAAGCGCTGAAGATATCGCTGCAGGCAGCGTCACATTGCTGGCCACCGCCAATTCAGCCGGCTGCGGCCCTGTCACCTTGGAATATCCGTTTGAGATGAATCAGGCTCCTATGATGGACATGCCTCTGCCCAATTGCATCCTCATGGCCTGCCAAGGTCAGGACTACATCGTCGATTTCGCCACTCTCAGCGGCTATATCGATGGACAGATGACCATGGAGATCAACGGTGAAGCCATCACCCTGATTGAAGGACAACCCTTGACACTTCCTACCGCAAGCCTTGTTCCCGGCAACTACACCTTTGAATTCCACCATCTGAGCAACGGTTTATGCGAAATCGACCCGAACAGCAGTTTGGACATTGAAGTGCTTGAAGCGCCGAGCCTTACCGTTGACAACACCAATCTTGAAATTTGCAAAGGCGAGACTGCCACATTTGAGTTCACCGTTGCCGGTGGCGACATCAACGACCAGAACTACACCATCGAGGGTGATGGCATCGAACCCATCTCCTTCAATGGCACAGGCTATACCTATAGTATTACGCCCTCCGAAACCACAGAAATCCGCCTGACGAAAATCACCTCAGCAAACAGTGGCTGTGGAAGCGATTGCGAAACTGTGTTGGATCTCACGCTTACCATCAATGTGATTCCCACCGACATCGCCCCCGCCATCAGCGGCGACTCGGAACTTGACGCACGCGTCACCCCGATTTCCGAGTTCACCGTCACCAACGGTTTGATGTCGAGCTATAGCATCGCCCCTGAAGAAGCCGGCACCTTGCTGCCTGCCAACGACGGCCTTTCGGTCACCGTCACTTGGAGCCAAACCTATAAAGGCCAAGCCGTGCTGACAGCATCGCCCGTCTCTGAATGCAACAACCTTGAAGGCAACCTCGCCATCACCGTGAAGAACTCCACGGGCGTGGGCGAATGGGAAGCCAACGCCAAGCTCTACCCGAACCCGACTTCCGACAAGGTGTATGTCGAGGCCGAAGGCATGAACCGCGTCACGGTTTACAACAACCTCGGACAGATGGTGTATGACAGCCAAGCCAACACCGACAGACTGAGCATCGACATGGCACAGTTCCAAGCTGGATCCTACCTGGTGAAGATCAGCACCGGCAACGGCATCTGCATCAGGCATCTCAACGTCATCAAGTGATGGCGTTGAGCACCAAAACAAAAAAGGCGGCCGATTGGCCGCCTTTTTTTATCGTCCTCCAAGAGACTTATTTCTTGGAAACAAGATCGTAAGTCAAGTTGAATCTCAAAGTATTCTCCAACGGGTTGGTGCCAACCTTGCCGTTCACCGGAACCAGGTAGGAGACATCCAAGCCAAACACATTGTATTTCAAAGCAGCGCCCAAAGTAACATACTTACGGTTACCCTTCATGGCAGCCTCGTTGAAATAACCGGCGCGCACTGCAAAGGTATTGTTGTACCAATACTCGGCACCCACACCGATGTTGTATTCGCAAAGCTCTTCGTATGCCTTTCCAAAATGCACCAGGTTCATCTGGTCGTCATAGGAACAGCCGGGAGCATCATAGAAGGATTGAATCATACCGACCATCACGGAAACGTCGTTATCCATACCTTCCTCAATCACATATTCACCGTTCTCAACCACAAAGTTACCGGTTGTCTCATCTCTCTTGTAGAGGGGCGGAGTCGGCACCAACAGCTTGGTAACGTCGAACATGAAGGCCAAGGAGTTGTATTCATCCAATTCCATCTTCAAGCAGGGTCCGAAACGCAAGGTGGTCGGGATAAAGTCTTTCCTGATGCTGGTGTTTCTATAGCTCACCTTTGAACCGATGTTGGTGATGCTGGCACCCCAAGAGAAGTCGGCATCCATATCACGGAACCATTCCACCGGACGCTTGTAGTAAACGGCGATGTCGGCGGCAACTGACCAACCAGCTGACGACTCGTCATAACCTTGAGTCAGGTTGGAATAGATAAAGCGACCTGCCACAGCACCTGACAAATAATCCGTCAACATTCTGGAGTAAGTGGCGTCAAGAGCCCATTCATTGGGACTATAGACCTGAGGGATCTCTTCAGCTGTCTTTCTGAACTCGATGTCACCGCATCTGAAGTAACGCAAGGTGGCTGCCAAAGCCGATTCCGAATTCAGCTTCTTGGCAAAAGCCAGATAGGCAAGGTTCATGTCGGGAACCAAATTGCGCAACCAAGGGCTGTAGCCCAAACCGACGCTCAAATCCTGTTTCAAAAAGGTATATTTTGCCGGATTGTAGTGCATGCTGTAAACATCGGCCTCGGAAGCCACACCACAATCACCCATGGAACCACCGCGGGCATCGGGAGCGATGGAAACAAAAGGCACGGCGGTAGTAATAACATTCGGATTCAAGGTTTGACCCAACAACTGGCTTTGGCCATAGGATTGGATCCCCAACAGAACCAATACGGTTCCAATAAGAAATGCTTTGATTTTCATACGTAGTAAAGTGTTTCAAATAATATTATGCAAAAATAACGATAAACTCCTTGAATTAGTATTTCCCTTAAGAATTTTTTATTTTTTGATCATCCGTTGGCTGACCGTTCGCGATTTCCCCTCTGAATTCGTGACAGTTAACCTATACAGGTAAAGTCCCGAGCGAAGTGCGCTGCCGTTCCAGCCAATCGGCGTCACCACTCCTTCATTGGACTCGGTTTCCCGTTGGAACAGCGCCACACGGCGCCCCAACACGTCGAAGACCTCCACCACCACCGAAAGATGGTCTGTCATGTCACCATGCGTGAAAGTGAACCAGGTTTCGTCGGCAAAAGGATTCGGTTTGTTGTAAACCTGCGACAGCAGGGCACCTTGTTGCACCACAAACACGATCTCGGCTTCCGACGAGTTGTTCTGTGTATCCCAGGCCTTCAACGAGAAGGAATAAGTGCCATCCTCAAGATCCCCAACCGCTATGGCCACACGGCCTCGGCGATAGTCATCAAGCGCCGGCTCATAACAATCGTTGAGAATCATGTTGTCATACTCCGGAATGCTGCTTTTCAGCACCAAGTCACGGCCGATGCTGACATTGTAATGGTAGATGCCATGCTCGTCAAAGAGGTCGGCATACAACACGCCACGACGCGTAACGCTGGAGCCGTTCTCGAAATCAGGAGAATTCCAATAGAGGTGGATATCAGGTCCTTGGTTATCAACTGTAGCCGAGCCATTCAAGAACAAGTCCTCATAAACGCCATTCGCCTCCACATTGCGTATGGAGTCGTATGCGTAATAGCTCAAACGTGCGGTGTTGTTCCCATAACTGATGTTGGCAGGGACAGGAAACTGAAGCGAGAACCTTCCGTTGACGACACTCACTTTCCCTTCAAACAAGACGTCGTGGAAGAAGGAATAGTCCATTACATTCCCATCAAACTGACCCAGCGTGGAGTAATTCGTCTTTTGATCATAAACCCTGAAGTCAAGCTCGCCGTTGAATTGGTTATCAATCGCCCCTCCTGGTCTCGAAACAAACCCTTCGACCTTTCGGACGGCATCCCCTTCCAATCGCTCCGTTTGCACCTCGTCAATCGGATAGTTGAACCGAAGTGCCGGATCGCCAAACAACACATACACTATATTCGCCTTGGAGTAACGGTCCGTTTTTGTCAAACGATAAATATCACCCATGCGCAAGTTTTGAAGGCCGGACTTTTCATATACACGTTCATGGAACGACCTCGAAAAATACTGATTGTTATGGGCATGGGTCGGTCTCACCGTAGTTAACATGGCAATGGCACCGCCATGGGAATTCAGCATCATCAATTCACCAGCCGAAACCTCGGTAGGATTGTCAAACTTACTGAACTCGCAGGTAGCCGTGTGCACGAATGGCAGTCTGTCATAATTGTCCATCGACTGGATGTCGGAAACCGAGACCACCTGTTCCGTCGCCAAGCCTTTCACGCCGCCATGACCCGTATAACTCATCACGCAAACCCCTTTCTCCAAAGCGTCCATCAACACCTCATTGGCTTGAGGCACCCTCACCCCCGATGGGGTAGTCACCAAAGGATAGGAATCGAGATATAGTTTCTGGACATTGACTTGATGGAAAATGGTGTCAAGAATCAAACCGAGGGTTTCTGCATAGTTTGAATAGGTGATGACATCATTGTCTGCTACCAGCAGATGATTGTTTTTCCACAAGCCGTGATTGTGAGAAAGATCAGCGTAATGCTTGATTTTCTCCACCATGGCATCGCCCTGTTCGGGCGTAGTGATCGGGAGTCGGCCAACGCCGAGATCCACCAGGCCTTCACAATTCAATCCCTCATCGGCATCCATCAGGGCATAATAATCATCCGAGCATTTGGAGTCCACCTCCAGATGTGCATTGGTCGCCGCTTGATAAGAAGGAACAAAATTGTTATCAACGCCTTTGATGCATCTGAAATCATGGGTGCCTTTCCCCATCAGCAAAACATATTTCAAATTGCCTTGACTACGAAGATACACCATTCGAATGAAGTCGCGAATAGCCGTAGGATCGGGTATGCCAGTGCCAAATTCGTTGTATATCTCCTTCACGTCAACCGAGACACAATTCATGGCATCCATTTCCCTGTGGAAGTCGGCCAAAGCCTCCGACTGGCTCCAAAACACACGCGGCGTAATGATCAGCAGCTCAGCATCCGTGATTCCATGCAGATTCTGATGACCGATCGGATACATCGACGCCACTTGCCTTATGCCATCCATGTCAAACAAATGGAAACGCCGTTCCATCGTGTCATCAATTCCAAACGACATGATGCCAGATTGTATCTGGACTTGTTGCAAATACGGATGCAACGGATCGGTGACATCCCAGCAATACACACCAGGATGCACATCTTCCACCTGGACCTTTCCGACAAAGTCGATGATCTGTTCCGGTAAAATCCTAAAACCCACTCCATGATCCCTAAAACGCAAAGCGCGCCAAAAGTCAAGGGTGAAGTAATCGATAAAAAGCATGGGGTTGGATGACGACGGATTGATCTCATACCGAACCTTGATGGGATTTATCTTGACAATCAAGGACCTATCGGCATTATGTTCAACGCCGTATTCACGTTGCTTATAGGCCCTGAAAGCAAAACCACTGACGATATTCAGATCGTTGATTTTCAAATTATAGGTAAACGAATCCGTATTACGTCCCAACACTTTCGAGTCAATCCTGACCGGATGAGCGACATCCCTATCTGGCAAATCATAGACAAACTCCCTGAATCCATCCTGACCCGTAATCAAATCTCCGTACCAAGTCCTTCCAGAAGCGTATGGTGAAACCTCTTCGCTTTCCTGCCAGATAAAGTCCTGATAAGAAGTGACGACCGGCGTCTCAGGCCCAGTCTGAACCGAAGGTTTCTCCTGAATACGCAACCCCAAACCATCGGCATCCACACACAAAAAATAAAAGATAGTATCCGTATAGGGATTGCGTTCATAATCAAACATATTCAATTCATTCCGCCTCATGTTCACAGGACCATTGGCATAGAACAAAATCCTGTCGTTGGTATCGAACGAGCCATCTTCGCTCCCTGTCACCTGGATGGCAATTTCAGTCAAATCGTCATATCGTTCCTCGTTGTTCCCTTCCGGTAGTATTCCGGGAGCATTCCCATACAGACGGATTCGGAGCGGATCGATGCTTTGCATGTCAACGCCAAGCGACTGCAAGGAGGCATAGTCGATGCCATAGACGCCATCCTCAACGATCCCGACCTTATACCAAGAATGATCGCTCAGCACGGATTCATGCACTTCCCATTGGGCCTTCAATGGTAAACACATTGCCAAGGCCAACAGACAAAACACGACATTTCTTTTATTGATCATAGCACAATTCTATCGTAGGATTACAAATTTTGATGTGATGGAGGCTGTTTCGCCCTGATCGTTGGTGGCCGTAATACAGTACACATACACACCCGAGGGCAACGGGCTCCCGTTTTGGGCACATCCGTTCCAAGGGATGGGATTGGTCCTTGCCGAAGTGCCCGCCACCTGTTGGTGCAACATAGCGACCCGACGCCCTATCATGTCAAAAATCTGGATCTGGACATCCATGTTGTTGCCAATCTGGTTATGGCCGAAACTGAAAGACGTCTCCCCTGCCACTGGGTTGGGTGCACAAACGGGTTCTTCAAGGACCATGCGCAAACTGCTCACCACATTGAACACGATGCTGGAAACTCCCGAGTTGTTATAGACGTCCCACACCTTCAAGGTCAAGATATACTCTCCTTCGGGAAGGTTCTGCATCCTATAGTTGACCACGCCATTGCCCTGGCTTCCCATGTCGGCTTCGAAATAGTCGTTCAACACATACGACTCGTTGAGCGGACCGGAAAGCGTAGCAACGATGTCATGCCCGATGCCTGCTCCCGTGGTGTTGATGCCACTTTCGTCGGAAACGTATGCAATCAAAGTAGGACTATCGCCAGTGATACCGCCGCTGACAAAATGCTCGTCATCAATATACAGTCTCACCTGGGGTGGATTTTCATCCATCACCGCATCATCATAGTTGCCGCCGATGATCACATCCTCATACAATCCAGAAGCGTCGTTGACATAATCGGTAGCATAATAGCTGATAGCGCCATTCCCGAAACGATAGGAAATGTCGCGAGGGACAATGAAGTCAATGGAAAAACGGCCGTCAACCACCTCGGCCTTCCCGTTGAAGAGCACACTCTGACGAAGTGTGAACTCCTTGACAGGCGTGTTTTCATCCCCTTTGGTGGAATAGACGGTTTCCTTGTCGTAAACGCTTACATACACAATGCCATTGAACGACGAGGCGACTTGTCCATATTGATCCCTGACCTCACCTTCGATGGTGGCAGGTTGCAAGGCTTTCAGGGTATCGTCGATCCTGGTGGTTTCGACAGTCCATTTCGGCAATGGCAAGCGCAAGGCAGGATCCCCAAAGAACACATAGATTCGCTCATTCTCATTGCCATACGACTTTGCCATGCGAAACACATCGCCTAAGCGAAGACGTTGGCCATTCTCAATTTCAAACAGATGGTTATAGACCTCTGTGATGAAACGTTTGTTGGCCTCGGCCTGGGTCACCCTCGAAGTGGTGAACATCGCCACCATGCCGCCATATTGGCTCAGGAATGCATACTCGCCCAAGGAAGTACGGTCATGGTCGTCATAACGGCTGAACTCACAGGTGCCCGTAATCATGAGCGGATATTTCGGACCATTGCGCCAGCTATTGACATCGGAGCGTTTCAAGATGCGTTCCTCGGCAAGTTGGACCTCGCCGCCATGGCCGACATAATTGAGCACCAACGTGCCTTTTTCCATCCTGTTGTTCAGCGCCATATTAACCTCGGGAGCAAGCTGTCCGTTGGGGGTGTTTTCCTGGTTGTAGGCATCAAGATAAATCTTGTCAACTAACATGTTCCGACCACCCGTTTCCTTGATTTGGCGAGCAAAAGCCTCAGAATGATCGAAAAACTGATTGCTTTGTGCATCATCGCACATGAAAGTGATCACATTTCTCCATGGCTGCATTGAGCTTTCGTTCAAGGCCAGATAGTTTTCCACTTTGTCAACCATTTGGGTGGCCTGCTCCAGGGTCGATACCGGAAAGCGTCCCGCACCGATGTCGGGCTTGGATCTAGACAATGACCCTTCATCATCATCCATGAAGCAGAAATAGTCGTCGGTTACAATACTTGCCTGAATGCTGGAAGCAATGGGCTTTTCGTAGGTGGGGACAAAGTTCACAATGCCCCGTCGATTCTTATAATCGAACGACGCATCGCCAAAGAGCAACAGGTAACGCAAAGGCCGATCATCACGAAACAGCATCCGGCAATAGTCGCGGATGGCCGTCACATCCTGTGCTCCGCACGAAAACTCATTATAGATCTGCTCGGGAGTGACAATCTTAATCTCCAAGTCGGGATCATAAACCGCATGGATGGATTTCAAGCGTTCAGCCTGCTCGATAAAATCGGGATAAACCACCATCAAGTAATCATAATTGCGGTCACCATGAAGGTCTTGGTTGGCCACCTCACCCAACAGCTCAGGGACATAAAAACCTGATCCGTCGAAAGCGACGAACTCATTCCTTGCATTGCCCGACACCTTGAAACTATACACAGATCCCGAAAGCTGGCCGTTCACCTTCCTCGGACAGACGGAATCGGTGATATTCCAAACCTGCAAGGCTGAACTGGCCCCGGTGATCTTGTAACGGTAAACCTTACCGCTATCAACGGCTTCGGGGTTGCGGAACAACATCTGTTGGGCCGTAAACTTCAATGCTCGCCAGGCGTTCACCGCAACATAGTCAACATAACCGATCGAGGTGGTTCCTGAAACACCGACATGGGTGAGTGTCACCTTGAGGTTATCGCCCGTCATCGTAGCAGCAACGGCTCCAGAAGACTCGTATGCAAATGCATGGTCTGAGCCAGGAGCTGTCGGGGTGATGTTGAACACCTGTGTCTGGTCGCCATTCACCAAAAGGCGGAAACTGGCCGGACTGAAATTCCTACCTGCCAAATTAAGCCTAATCTTACAATCACGGTTGGTCTTGGCATTCTTGAAATCAAAATTCAACGACAGGCTTCCGTTTCCTTCAATGATATCGGAATAATAAGTCCTTCCTCCATTGATGATATTGTAATTGTCCTTTTCGTAAAGCTGATAATCGAGAAATTCATCGACATCCTCACCAGCTCCTCCCGGTGCGGTCTCCGTTTCGATACGCCGTCCCGGGCCCAAATCGGCAGTGATGAAGGCATAGGAGTAATCGTCATACGCGTTTTGTTGATGTACAAACGACTGGGTATTGAAGGCATATTTCCAAGTTACGGGACCTTGGGCGTAAAACAAGATGTAATCGTCACGGTCGAACTTCCCATCCGACTCGCCATAAACGAGGACAGGTATTTCCATCAAATCGTCGATGCGGGGAGCGGCGTTGAGTTCGCTAAGGGTTCCACCACCGTTATGGTAGATGCGGATATTGCGAGGATTGAGACGGTCCACCTCCATGCCGAGCGATGACAGATCGGAATAGGTGAGTTTTTGCATGCCTGTCTCGGCAATCCCCACCTTAAACCATTTCCCCGTTGACAGCACTGAATGATTCGCATAACTGGCAGACTGCCCCATCGCGGAACCGCACAGTAGGGAAACCAACAACAATAGTGACAATGATATTTTGTGCATGTAAAGATGTCTTATATTTGGGGAAACGAAATTACGGTTTTTTTATTATTTTTGTAGGTGTTTTCACGGCAAAAAGAAAAAAAATGTACTTTTGCACACAATAAATGCGCAATAAGATAGTTTTTAAAGCACCAAAATTATTTGCAATGATTATTAAATCAGGTATTAAGACATTGGCTATCTGCCTTATGGCAGGAATGCTTTTATCTTCTTGTAAGTGGTTTTCCAAGCCAACTTCCCGAACCACCGGTTGGGCTTACAACGACCCCAACAACGGAGGTTTTGAGGTAGCGGAGATCAACGACCAGGAAATCGGTCCCGGTTTGATCGCCATTGAAGGAGGTACGTTTGTCATGGGTGGCACGACCGACAACTTGACTTACAGTTGGGACAACATGCCGCGCAAGGTGACAATCCCCTCTTTCCTCATGGACCGCACCGAGGTCAGCAATGTGGATTATCGGGAATATGTTTATTGGCTAAACCGTGTTTATGGACAAAACTATCCTATGGTGGTGCGCAACGCCATGCCTGACACGCTGGTTTGGCGTGGCAGACTGACCTATAACGAGCCGATGATCGAGGTCTATTTCAGACACCCTTCCTATAACGACTATCCAGTGGTCGGCGTTACCTGGGTACAAGCAAACGACTACTGCACCTGGCGTACCGACCGCGTGAATGAGTTGATGCTCATCAAAGCAGGCGTGCTGGATTGGGATCCTTCACAACAGGACGAAGAGAACTTCAATACGGACGCTTACCTTGCCGGACAGTATATCGGCAACGTGAAGAACGGCAAGAAAGACCTCAGCAAGAAGAACGGCGAAGGCCTCCGCAACGTCAACATGTCGGACGGCATCTTGCTTCCTTCCTACCGTCTCCCCTCGGAGGCCGAATGGGAATATGCAGCTGTGGGTCTGATCGGCAACACCAACAACGACATCATCGCCCAACGCAAGGTCTATCCTTGGAACGGCGACGGATTACGCACCGACGACAAGAAATACCGTGGTAGCTTCATGGCCAACTTCAAGATCGGTCCCGGCAACTACATGGGTGTGGCCGGTAACCTCAACGACGGTGCCGCCCTTCCTGCTCCTGTAGGTTCCTACTGGCCGAACGACTACGGTCTGTACAACATGGCCGGCAACGTGTCGGAATGGGTAGCCGACGTCTATCGTCCCTTGAGCTTCGAGGATGTGGCCGACTACAGCCCGTTCCGTGGCAATGTGTTCATGCAAAAAGTGCTTGACGAGGACGGTTTCATTGCACAGAAAGACTCCTTGGGCCGCATCCGCAGAGAGCCCATCTCGCAGGAAGAGGCTTCCAAGCGCCAAAACTACCGCACCTCGTTCAACTCCAACTATGCCGATGGCGACTATATGTCATCCATCCGCAGCAGCTGGACCGACACCCAGGAAGACCAAAAGGCCTTCACCAAGGACATGTACGACTATGCCACCAACGATTCTCCCGGCACCACCCTCATCAGCGACGAGTCGAGAGTGTATAAAGGTGGCTCATGGGCCGACGGTCCTTACTACCTGAGCCCAGGCAACCGCCGCTACCTGAACCAAAACCAAGCATCGGCATCCATCGGTTTCCGCTGTGCGATGAACAAGGTGGGCAGTTCCTTTACCAAGTAACCTCATACCCAAGCATAACAAAAAGCCGTTTGAAAAACCAAATCAAACGGCTTTTTTTAAATCCAATAGAAATGTCCATTTACGAATATTATTGCAAAGCCTATAAAGTAAGCACCGACAGCAGGCGCATTGAGCCTGATTCCGTGTTCTTTGCCCTGAAGGGTGAACGATTCGACGGCAACGACTTTGCGATGGAAGTAGCTGAACAAGGCGTAGCCAGCCTCGTCGTAGCCGACCGCCAAAGCCTGCCTGAGCACCCTCGCATTCTCAAGGTCAAGGATTCATTGCAGGCATTGCAGGAGCTTGCGCACTACCATCGCCAACAGTTGAAGGGATTGAAGGTGCTGTCCATTACAGGCACCAACGGCAAGACCACTACCAAGGAATTGGTGTCGGCCGTGCTCAGCAAGAAGTTCCGGTTGATCCACACCCAAGGAAACCTCAACAATCATATCGGCGTGCCGCTTACCCTGCTCAGCATCACACCGGAGACCGAATTCGGCGTGGTGGAGATGGGCGCCAACCATCCTGGTGAAATCAAGACATTGGTGGATATCGTTTGTCCCGACTACGGCCTTATCACCAACATCGGCAAGGCCCATCTGGAAGGTTTTGGCTGCTTCGAAGGCGTCATCAAGACGAAGAACGAGCTGTACGACCATCTCAAGGCTCATCACAAAACCGCATTCGTCAACGGCGACAACAAGCTGCTCACCGATCTCATCGGGGATTCTTCGCATTACACCTACGGTTCAGGCCAACAAAACGACTATCAAGTCCACATCAAGTCATGCAATCCTTACCTCACGGTAAGCAGCGAAAGTACTGGCGACATCCAAACACGACTGGTCGGTTCCTACAACTTCGAGAATGTGGCCGCCGCCATCGCTGTCGGCATGCATTTCGGCGTCGATGCCAACGACATCAAGGAAGCCTTGGAGGCCTACCAACCCACCAACAGCCGCTCGCAAGTCATCGAAGGGAAAAACCATATCATCATGGATGCCTACAATGCCAACCCCACCAGCATGAGCGCTTCCATCAACAACTTCAGGAATATCAGCGGCGGCAATGCGCTGCTGATTTTGGGCGACATGCGGGAACTCGGCGATGCTTCCGAACAGGAACACAAAGCCATCCTCAATCTGCTAAAGACCTCGGGATTCCACGAAGCCTACCTGGTAGGTCCCTGCTTCAGCCAATACAACGACAACCCTGAATACCACACCTTCCCCACTGTGGATGACCTCGTTGCCTATTTAGGACAACATCCCGTGGAGCATCGGACCATCCTCGTAAAAGGCTCCAGAGGCATTCAACTTGAAAAAGCATTGCCTCTAATCCAATGAAAACCGTCACCGCCATAGGACTCATGTCGGGCAGCTCGCTCGACGGCTTGGACCTCGCCCTGGTGCGTTTCACCAGTGACGCAGGCAAGTATTCCTATCGCATCCTTGACGCGGAAACCATGCCTTATCCGGACGTCTGGAAAGAAAGGCTTGCCAATGCTTTCCTGTCGCAGCCCGAAGCGCTGAAGCCACTTGACTTGGAGTATGGCACTTATCTTGGACAATGCGCCTCGGATTTCATTGAACGGCATGAGGAGAAGCCCGATTTCGTGGCTTCGCATGGACACACAGTGTTTCACAAGCCCGAACAACACTTTACCTTACAGATTGGCGACGGTCAGGCATTGGCAGATGCCTGTGGATTGCTTACCGTCAACGATTTCCGCACCGAGGATGTTTTGAAAGGTGGTCAAGGTGCACCTTTGGTGCCCATCGGCGACCAGTTGCTGTTCGGCGACTATGACATCTGCCTCAATATCGGCGGCATCGCCAACCTTTCCTACGAGGTGGAGGGATTCCGCATCGCCTACGACCTCTGCATTGCCAACCAAGCCCTCAACTGGCTGGCCCAGCGCGAAGGCATGGCATACGACAAAGATGGATTGTTGGCATGCAGTGGCAAGGTCAACGAGGAGTTGTTGAACCAACTCAACGACAACGCGTTTTTCCGTCAGGAGCCGCCGAAATCGTTGGGCAGGGAGTTTTTCGAGACCTATCAAAAGCCTTTGATCGAGCCTTATGGTACCGCCGATGGCATGGCGACCTGTGTGGAGCACATCGCCATGCAGATTGCCAAGGCAATCGAGCATCTCCCGAAGGGAAGGATGCTCGTCACCGGCGGTGGCGCACACAACGCCTATCTCATCAAACGCATCCAGCAACGCACCAAGCATCAGGTGGTGGTTCCCGACAGGATGACGGTGGACTTCAAGGAAGCCCTCATCTTTGCCCTTTTGGGATTGTTACGGTTGGAGGGACGCGCCAATGTGCTCAGTTCCGTGACCGGCGCGCCCACCGACAGTTGCAGCGGCCTTATTTGGCATCCAAAAACAAGTTAATTGGTATAGTTTATGATAAAATCATTACCTTTGTAAATTCTATTCATTGAAATTAAAAATCATCTTATTTATATGGAAGCAACAGAAATCAAACTCTCCATCCTCGACCTCGCCATGAAAGGTGGCTGGATCATGGCCGTACTGGCCGTTCTATCTGTCATTGCCGTTTACATTTTCATTGAACGTTACATCGTTGTGAAACGCGCCACCAAAATCGACAACGGCTTCATGGACCGCATCCGCGAATACATGAAAGACGGTAAGATCGAAAGCGCCAAGGCCCTTTGCCACGGCAGCAACTCCCCCATCGCACGCATGATCGAGAAAGGCCTCTCACGACTGGGTCGTCCATTGAGCGACATCAACACCACCATCGAGAATGTGGGCAACATCGAGGTCGGCAAGCTTGAGAAGGGTGTCACCCTGCTCTCCATGATTGCCAGTGCCTCACCGATGATCGGTTTCCTTGGCACCGTGGTCGGCATGATCCGTGCCTTCTACAATATGTCGATGGCCGGCAACAACATTGACATCGAGCTGCTCTCTTCAGGCATTTATCAGGCCATGGTTACTACCGTGGGCGGTTTGATCGTCGGCATCATCGCCTACGTGTTCTACACCATTATTGTCGCCCGCATCCAAGACGTCGTCAACCTTCTTGAAGCCAAGGCCACCGAGTTTATGGATGTTCTCAACGAACCAGCATAAAACCTTAGCGCTATGGCTATCAAGACAAGAAACAAGATCGGCGTCAGCTTCAACTCCTCGTCCATGTCGGATTTGGTGTTCCTGCTGTTGATCTTCTTTATGCTGACCTCCACGCTGGTGGCTCCAAATGCCATCAAGTTGCTGCTTCCATCAAGCAGCAGCAAGACCATGGCCAAACAAACCGTCACCGTCTATATCAACGAATACTTCCAGTATTATGTGGATGAGACTCCTGTCACCGACGATGAGTTGGCCGGCATCATCAGCGCCAAGATCAACGGGCAAAGTGACGCGACCATCGTACTCCGTTCCGACAAATCGGTACCCGTTCAATACGTCGTCAATGTAATTGACGCCGTCAACGACATCAACAACGCCACAGAACAGAACCACAAGGTCATTTTGGCCACTTCACCCAAGAAATGAGCAATCCTAAAAAAGATAAAACCATCGCCGCTGTCGGCACCATCGTGGTCCACGCCCTGGTCCTGCTGGTGCTCTTCTTGATGGCATTCCGCACCCCACTGCCACTCCCTGGAGAGGAAGGTGTGGAAGTTGACTTGGGCTTGTACAACCAAGGCATGGGTCAAGTGCAGCCCGAACAACCCGCCATACCCGAGCAATCTACTCCACCCAAGCCTCAAGAGGATGAAACTTCGAAGAGCAAGGATGAGATTGTAACACAAGACACCGAAGAGGCACCTTCTATCCAAAAGGAGAAAGAGAAAGAACCCAAGAAGGAACAGCAGGTGAAACCCAAAGAGAAACCAGAAGAGCCCGTGGAGACGCCTCAGCAGACCGTCAACCCAAAAGCTTTGTTCAAAGGCAAAGACAAGGCTCAGGACGGCGGTTCCGAAGGCATCACTGGACAGCCTGGCGACCAAGGCAATCCCAATGGATTGGCAGGCGTGAAGAAATACGACGGACAAGGCGGCAAGGGAAACGGTCCAGGCTATGACCTAGGAGGCCGTGGTGCCAAGACCCTGCAACGCCCCCCGAAGGATTTCCCCGAAGAAGGACACATTGTAGTGGAGATTTGGGTGGACCGTGAGGGCAACGTCATCAGGACTGCCATTGGCAAAGGAACTGACATTACCAACAGCGAGATGCGCAGAACCGCCATGGAAGCCGCAAGACGCTCAAAATTCATCCCCGACCCCACCGCACCTGAAGAACAAAAGGGAACGATCACCTATACTTTCGTTCAAAACCGATAATCGCCTATGAATTACACCGATACCCTCGAATGGATGTACAAACAGCTGCCGATGTACCAACGTATCGGAGCTGCTGCATACAAGGCCGATTTAAACAACACCATCGCTTTGCTCAATATGCTGGGCAATCCTCAAAACAACTTTAAATCGGTACATGTGGCCGGCACCAACGGCAAGGGATCCTGTTCCCACATGCTGGCATCCATCTTCCAGGAAGCGGGATACAAAACAGGCCTTTACACTTCGCCCCACTTACGCGACTTTAGGGAACGCATCCGTATCAACGGCGAGATGATTCCGGAAGAACAAGTCGTTGACTTCATCGCCAAATATCAAGAGTCGTTCGAAAAGATGGAACTCTCCTTTTTTGAGATGACCGTTGGCATGGCGTTCGACTACTTTAGCAATGAGCAGGTCGATATCGCCATCGTGGAAGTGGGCATGGGCGGTCGGCTCGACTCCACCAACCTCATCACGCCCGAACTTAGCGTCATCACCAATATTGGACTCGACCATGTGCAGTTTTTGGGCGATACCTTGGAGAAGATTGCCGGCGAGAAAGCCGGCATTATCAAGGAAGGCATTCCTGTGGTGATTGGTGAAACCCAGTCAGAAACGCATCAAGTGTTTGAAAACAAGGCCGCTGAGTGCCACAGTCCCATCTATTTTGCCGACCAAATCTTCGACTGCGACAAGATTCACATTGAGTCACTATACAAGCAGGAGTATGACATCTGGAAAAACAACGACCTGTATCTGGAAGCTTGTGAGATTCCACTGATGGGCAACTACCAGAAGAAAAACCTGACCACTGTGATGTGTGCTGCCGACCTGCTTCGCGAGAGGTTCCAACTTACGGACGACCATCTTCGCGACGGCATCGCCAATGTAATCCGCAACACCCACCTCATGGGACGTTGGCAAATCTTGAACAACGACCCCCTGACCATCGCCGACACAGGGCACAATGTTGATGGCATCCGCGAGGTAATCTCACAGCTGGCCGAGATGTCCTACAACAAACTGCATTTCGTCATCGGCATGGTCAACGACAAGGACATTGACCATGTGCTTCAGTTGCTGCCCCACAGTTGCGAGTATTATTTCTGCAAGGCCGACATTCCACGCGGTCTCGACGCCAACATCCTGGCGGAAAAGGCTTTCGAACTTGGCCTAAGAGGCAAGGTCTATGAATCAGTGCGCGACGCCTATCAATCTGCAATCAATGCTGCCTATATCGATGATGTCGTTTTTGTTGGCGGTTCGAATTTTATTGTTGCCGAGGTTGTCTGATGAGAAAACGCGTACTCCATATTATCCTTTTTTGTCTGTCAGTCGTCCTGCTCCCGTCATGCCGCATAGGACATTTGATGCCCGAAGGGCAGCATTTTCTGCATGAGAACAAGGTTAAGATTGAGGACAAAAAGGTAGAGTTCAAGAAATCCGACGTCACACCATACATTACCCAAGGCACCCATAAGGTCAGCTTCCCCACCAAGTTCCCCACCTGGCTTTATTATTACACCGAGAAAAAGACAGACAGCAAGTTCTGGCGCTGGGTGAACGAGAACCTCGCCAAGGAACCCGAGTATTACGATGCAGCAGCCGCTCGCAATTCCGCACGCCAAATCGAGCAATACCTCGACAACCGTGGCTATTTCCACTCCAAGGTCACCAATACGGTGAAGTTCAAGAGACACAAGGCATACGCAACCTACACCATCAAACCGTCAACGCCCTATCGCATCAACCAGATCAACTATCAGATTGAGGACACGGCCCTGATGCGTTCCGTCATGCGACTTGAAAAACGTTTCCCAGCCAAGGTTGGCGACATCTACAATGCCTATACTCTTGATGAGCAACGGGTCATGATTACGGATTTCCTTCGCAACACGGGTTACTATTACTTTACACGCGATTACATCTCCTTTGAGGTTGACAGCAGTTACAACAACCACACTTTGGAGATCACGATGAAGATTGACAACGCCAAGGATCGCAACACCGGAGCCAAGCATCCGCATAAACGCTACACGATCAACAAGATCAGCATCTATCCCAACTACATGCCCATGCTGGCAACCATTCCCCCGACAGATTCGGCGACCATCACCTATTCCACAGGATTTAGAAACATTCCCAACACCCTGAATTTCTATTTCCATGAGAAGCCACGCATCCGGCCAAGCACCTTCAAGCAGGTCATACAAGTCTTTAAAGACAGGCCCTATCGACAAAAACAGGTGGAGCTAACCTATAATGCCCTTTCAAGCCTCAAGGTGTTTTCCAACTCCAGCATTGAGTTCGACAGCGTTCCGAACGATTCGCTAAACCTACTCAATTGCAACATCCTATTACGGCGTTCCGATGTACATTCCATTAAATTGCAGACGGAAGCAACCAATTCGGGGGGCGACCTTGGCATCAGCGGCAGCGTCACCTACACAAACAAGAATCTTTTCAAGGGTGCCGAAGTACTGACCGTCAGTGTCAAGGGCGGCCTGGAAGCCCAGGAAATCATCGATTTGGGAGGTGTCAGCGATGAATCCAGCGTCTTCAACACTGGAGAACTAATCTTCAATTCCAGCCTCAACTTCCCGAAGTTCCTGAGCCCTATCCCTTTGAAATCATTTGCCATCGACTACCAGCCCAAGACCACCCTTTCTGTGGGTAGCAGCGCCCAAGTTCGTTATGCTTATTCACGTTACATGACCATGGGATCGTTCGGCTACGACTGGAAATCGAACCAACGTCTCCAATTCATCTTGACACCGTTCTACCTCAACTTCGTGAAGGTCAATCCCATTCCCGAGTTCCAGGCCATCCTCGACCAAGAGAACAACCAACGCATCAAGGACCAATACACCAGTCACTTTGTGTTTGGTGGCCGCTATTCGGTGATTTACAATACCCAGACTTACAACAGATCGAAAAACTACATCTATGTCAGGGCCAACCTTGAGTCGAGTGGCGGACTCCTGTCGCTTTTCAACGGCACCCGTCTGATCACGGAGCAGGACGACCACCATGAGCTGTTCGGCATCCGCTATGCACAGTTCCTCCGTGCGGATGTGGATTTCAGGCAATACTTTAAACTTGGCGAAGAAACCTGGTTTGTTTGTAGGGAATTGGTCGGTTTGGGTATGCCCTACGGCAACTCTTACGACATGCCTTTTGAGCGCAGTTTCTACTCAGGTGGCTCCATGGGCATGAGGGGCTGGGATTACAGGACGCTGGGGCCTGGCGCCTACGATCCCACTACCACCAATGCCAATGTCGAACGCATCGGCGACATCCAGCTGGAATGCAATGCCGAGCTTCGTTTCCCCATTCGTAATTCGGTCAAAGGAGCCCTTTTCGTGGATGCCGGCAACATTTGGAATTACCATGCCAATGACTTGCTTCCCAACGGTGAGTTCCATTTCAATACCTTCTACGACCAGTTGGCTGTGGATGCCGGTATTGGCGTCCGTTTCGACCTCAAGATGGTCATCCTCCGACTGGACATGGCCAAGCCCATCAGAAATCCTTATCCCGATGCGATGGGAAGACATTGGCTATGGAACAGCGACTTGGATTTAGACGACCTACATTTGGTGTTTAACATCGGATACCCGTTCTAAGCCATGAGCAGAGAAGAACTGTTTGCGCGGCTGTTGGATTCCTTCGGCCTAACACCCACCACAGGCCAAGCTACGGTGTTGAAGCATCTGGCTGCTTTCCTTCTTTCGCAAAAACAACATCCAACCTACATTCTTCGCGGCTATGCCGGCACTGGAAAGACCACCTTGGTAACCACGCTGGTGAAGACCCTTCCCGAGATCGGAATGGACTATGTGCTGATGGCACCGACGGGTCGGGCTGCCAAGGTGTTGGGCGGTTATACACATCGTTACGCCTCCACCATCCACAAGAAAATCTATCAAGTACAGGCCTTCCCCGACGGCAGTCTGAGGATGGTAAGGGGCCAAAACAAGCATAAAAACACGCTATTCATTGTTGACGAAGCCTCCATGATTGGCGAGGAAAAGGAGTTTGGCACAAGAAGTCTCCTTGACGACCTGCTGGAATATATCTTCAGCGGCGAGAACTGCCGTTTGTTGTTAATTGGCGACACGGCACAGTTGCCTCCCGTGGGCAACGAGAAAAGTCCCGCTCTCGACATCGACTATCTTCAAAGCCAGTTTCCGCTGACCATCGCCTCGTTTGAACTCACCGAGGTGAAACGCCAAGCCTTGCAGTCGGGCATCTTAAGCAATGCCACCCATCTAAGGGAAATGCTGTTGGAAGACCTCATGCAGTATCCATTGCCCCTTTTCGACCTTCATTTCAACGACACCCATCGCATCGATCCTGAGGCTTTCGAGGAGCTATTACACCATGCCTTCGATGCCGAGCACAACAACGATTCCGTCATCGTCTGCAAGTCGAACAAGCGCGCCAACCTATTTAACCAAGCCATTCGAAGCCGTATCTTGAATATCGATGGGGAGATTGCCACGGGCGACAAATTGATGATTGTGAAGAACAACTATTTTTGGGCCGATGGCAACCAGAAAATCAGTTTCATCGCCAATGGCGATATGGCAGAAATTCTGAAAATCGCCCATTACGAGGAAATGTATGGATTCCGATTTGCCGATGTAGAATTGGCTTTCCCCGATTATCCAGATGCTCCCAATTTGGATGTCAAGATCATTTTGGATACCCTGAACAGCAACAGTGCGTCGTTGACAGAAGAGGAGAGCACACGGTTACGGCAAGCCATCGAAGCCGACTATATGGACATTCCCAACCGTCGCGAGCGTTACAAGGCCATGAAGCAGAATCCGTGGTTCAATGCCATGCAGGTGAAGTTCGCATACGCGTTGACCTGCCATAAGACCCAAGGCGGCCAATGGAAGAATGTGTTTGTGGATTCATCGTTGAATTTGAAGGATGAAATGGAAAAGGAAGACTTGCGATGGCTTTACACGGCGGTGACACGCGCGCAGGAGCAACTTTACTTTGTCAATTTCAAGGAAGAATTCTTTAAAGGTGAGAGGTGAAAGGTGAAAGGCAAGCACCTCTCAACTCTAAACCCTCAACTCTAAACGAAGAAAGCCCTCTCGCCGTTGGCGGAGGGCTTTCTCGTAGGGGTGGGCGGCGACCTACTTTCCCACACGGATGCAGTATCATCGGCACTGCCGGGCTTAACTTCTCTGTTCGGAATGGGAAGAGGTG
>JAFYNJ010000032.1 GCA_017549805.1 Bacteroidales bacterium | reverse complement strand
GATGACCTTGCCCGAGTCAGGATCGGCACGGAGGAAGAGCTGGCCTTCGGTGATATATCCAGTGTTATCCGGAATGGCGTGCGTGATGTCGCCGTCGTTCAAGGTCGTCACTGCGATGATGGTGATGGAACCGCCATCAGGCAACTGCACGGCCTTCTCGTAGATCTTGGCCAAGTCGGAATAGAGCGAGCCAGGCATGGAGTCCTTCGAAGGAATCTGGTCCATACGGTTGCTCACGATACTCAAAGCATCGGCATAAAGCGTCATGTCGGTGAGCAGCACCAACACCTTTTCGTTCTTGTCGACAGCGAAATACTCTGCCGCGGTCAGTGCCATGTCGGGAATCAGCAGACGCTCGACAGGCGGCTGGTCGGTGGTGTTCACGAAGCTGATGATCTTGTGCAAGGCACCCGCGCTCTCAAACTCGTTCTTGAAGAACAGATAGTCGTCATTGGAGAGGCCCATGCCGCCAAGGATGATCTTATCCACATCGGCACGGAGAGCCACCATGCTCATCACGCGGTTGTAGGGTTGGTCGGGGTCGGCGAAAAACGGAATCTTCTGACCTGAGACCAAGGTATTGTTCAAGTCGATGCCAGCGATACCCGTAGGAATCAGCTCAGATGGCATACGACGCTTGTACGGATTAACGGAGGGACCACCGATTTGGCGCTTCTCGCCCTCCACGGCCGGACCGCCATCAATAGGCTCGCCATAGGCGTTGAAGAAACGGCCTGCGAGGTCGTCGCTCACATTCAAGCTGGGCGGTTCACCGAAGAAAGTCACTTCGGCATTGGTCGGGATGTTTTCTGTTCCGCCAAACACCTGCAAGGTGACGCTGTTGTCCTTGATTTTCACCACCTGGGCCAGACGGCCTGCCACAAATGCCAGCTCGTCATTGGCCACACCTTGTGCCTCAAGGGTCACAGTGGCCTTGGTGATGGCAGTCAGCTTCGTATAGATGCGTTGAAAGGCTTTCTCACTCATGTTTCAGTTCCTCCTTAAGCTGGTTCAAGTATTTGTTGAATTGTTCCGACTCGTATTCCGCGTAGTTCATCTGGCGGCAGATGTTGATCAGACCCTTGAAGTAGGTCATGCACTCCTCGAAGTTGTCGAACTTGAAGCTGCGGTCGCAGATTTCAAGCATCAAGTCGAGCATGAACTTCTGGCGTTCCAAGGGTGAGCAACCATCAATGTCGTCGAAAGCGTCTTGCTGAAGTATCACATAATCAATAAGTTCCGATTTCCAATATTGCTCATGGTAGGTCATCGGCACGCCATCGTCGCCTAAGATGTTGATTTGCTCGTAGGCATCCTTACCCTTGCGGATGATGTATTTCGTCTTGGTGACTTTGTCGACCCAACCTTTTTCAATCTTCTCATCCAGATACTCAATGATTTCGGGGTATTCGAGGTATTTCGAATAGGAGTCCACAGGGTCGACGGCGGGATAACGCTTCTTGTCGGCACGGTTCTGCGAGAGGCCGTAGAAGCAACGGGCGGCTTTCTTGGTGCTCTCGGTGACGGGTTCCTTCAGGTTACCGCCTGCGGGCGACACCGTTCCAATGAATGTGATGGAACCCGACTGGCCGTTGTTGAGTTTCACGTAACCCGCACGTGCATAGAAGTTGGAAATAATGGCCGAGAGGTCCATGGGGAAGCCGTCCTGACCAGGCAGCTCCTCCAAACGGTTACTCATCTCACGCAGGGCCTGTGCCCAACGCGAGGTGGAGTCGGCCAGCAGCAACACCTTCATACCCATGGCGCGGTAATACTCGCCGAGGGTCATAGCCGTGTAGACAGAGGCCTCACGGGCTGCGACCGGCATGTTGGAAGTGTTGCAAATGATGATGGTACGCTCCATCAGGCTACGACCCGTATGCTTGTCTTTCAGTTCGGGGAACTCGGTGAAAATTTCCACCACCTCGTTGGCACGTTCGCCGCAGGCCGCCATGATGATGATGTCGGCATCGGCTTGCTCAGCGAGGGCGTGTTGCAACACGGTCTTGCCACAGCCGAAAGGTCCCGGGATGAAACCCGTTCCGCCTTCGGCGATGGGATTCAGCGTGTCGATGGTACGTACACCCGTCTCCATCACCTTGAAGGGACGCGGCTTCTCAACGTAGCCACCCACGGCCACCTTGACGGGCCATTTCTGGGTCATGTTCACCTTCACCTCCTCGCCTTCCTCATTGGTAAGCGTGGCGATAGTGTCAGTGATCTTGTATTGTCCGGCGGCAGCTACCGACTTCACGGTGTAAGTGCCCTTGAAACTGAAAGGCACCATGATTTTGTGGGGCAGCCATCCTTCCTTGACTTCGCCTAACCAATCGGCGGCAACGACCTGTTGCCCTTCTTTGGCAAGAGGCGTAAAGTCCCAAAGTTTCTCTTCGTCGAGGGCCTTGGTGTATTCACCGCGTTTGAGGAACACGCCTTCCATGGTGGCAAGGTTGTTCTGCAGGCCGTCGAAGTTGCTCGAAAGCAGACCAGGTCCCAAGGTCACCTCAAGCATGTAGCCTTGGAATTCCACCTTGTCGCCGATCTGAAGACCGCGGGTGCTCTCAAACACCTGCACGGAGGCTTTGTTCCCGTTCACCTTGATGACCTCCGCCATCAGCTCGACCCCATTGAGGTCGATGAAGCAGATCTCATTCTGTGCCACAGGGCCGTCCACCTCCACGGTGACCAGGTTTGCAATGATTCCTGTAACTTTTCCTGTTGTTTTCATATAACTTTTATCTCTTATCTCTTATCTTTTATCTTATATCTCTAATCTCTTCCAACAATTTCTTAAACATCTCCTCACCCTTTTCGGGATCAAGCTCGGCCCAGCGTTGCACCGTCTTGGCCTTGACCAGGAAGGCGAGGATGGCGTTCATGTTGAAATAGTCCATGCGGGCGATGTCGGAGGCTTTCTCCCATTTCAGCTCGTCCATGCGCTGCTCGCGATCCACGAAGTCGGCGTCGGCAAGGATTTCCTGAATCTGCTTCTCCTCCTCGAAGTCGGCCTCGGGCAGTTCCACCACGAAGTCCTCACCATTCTTGCCGAGACGCTTGGCGAGATAGTTCACCTTCAGGTTGCGCAGGCGTCCGTCGAAGTCGAAGTACTCGCGGATGAAACGGTTCTTCGAAGCGGAGACCTTGGCGTAGAAGTCTGCACCCAAGGTGTTCTCGTCGAAGCCCTCTTCCATGAGTTCGACCAGCTGTTGGTCCTTTTCGGAGAGGAGCTCCATGATGCTTTCCTTGACAGCGGCATAGTCGAAGCCCGTATTCTCAAAGCCCGAGGTCAGTTCCGGCAGGCCGGCGACGATATAGACGTAGTTATCCATTAGCCGAAGAGGATTTTCTTGGTGGCGGGACGCAGGTAATTGGCGATGAGCTGGGTGAACTCCTCGTCGGTGAACTGGAGCAGGTAACCGCCTTCCTTGGGAGCCACCTTGAAGCCGCCGTTCAGCTTCTTGGAGTAGTCCACCTTCACCTCGCCCTTGAACTGGTTGGCAATTTCATTGTTCACGAATGGCTCCAGCTCGGCTTTCATCGCTTCGGGAAGGATAAAGTCGAGCGCCACGGGCGCGGCATTGTCGGGATTGAAGGCCTTCACCACGTCCTTAATCATCTCCCTGACGAATTCGGGTGAGCCCATGCTGGCCTTCACGCCTTGTTCGGCGGCGCGGGTCACCACCATCTTCTCGATTTCCTGTTTGGTGACGGCGATGCTTTGCGTGGCGGCCATCTTCACATCGGCGGCGACCTTGGTCTTCAGCTCCTCGGCTTCCTTGTTGGCCTGGGCGATGATGCGTTCCGCCTCCGTCTTGGCTTGGCTGATGATGTCGGCGGCTTCGGCCTGCGCCTTCTGCAGCAGTTCCTCGCCGTCGTGCTTACCTTTCGACAGGCCCTCGTTGTAGAGCTTGTCGGTCAATTCTTGAAGTTTGTCTTGCATATTGTTTATATGTATTTCTATATCACTATTTGGGTGCAAAGGTAATATTCTTTTATCAGAAAAAAAATTAAAAATCACTTTCCAATTTGGAAAAATAAACCTACCTTTGAGCACTCTTTTGACAAATCCATTAATAAATATGTATGAACAAAAAACAATTGCTATGAAAATCAAACGACTACTTTCCTTATTGCTCCTCTGCTTCGCCCTCTTTGGCATGGCAAGAGCCGATGAAGTCATGATTGGCGATGCAGCGTCCACTAGCACTCAGTACTACCTGCCCGTCAACATGTACTACAACTTCTCACTGACGCAGCAGATCTACACTGCTGAAGAAATCGGTATGGCGGGAACCATCAATTCCATCGCCTTCGACTATGCGACCAATAGTTCATTCCGCATGAGCGGCATTCAGGTGTACATGATGAATGTGGACAAGGCATCCTTCGAATCCGCTGACGATGTGGTATCTCTTGCTAATGCCGAATTGGTGTGGGAAGGTCCTTTCTATGCCACTGAAGCGGGCTGGGTGACCATCGACCTCGACACACCTTTCGCGTATGACGGTCGGAGCAACCTCTTAGTGTGCTGCTATGACCCCACCAACGGTTATCCAGGCAACAGTTACAAGTTCCGTACCACTGCAACTACAGACTATCTCTCTCTCGCCTATTATAGCGACACCTATACTCCGAATCCGGAAAACCTGACCTCCTATAACGGCTCCAAATACCGTTTCCAGTACCGCACCAACATCATGCTCGACATCACTCCCAGTGGTAGTGTGGTCTGCGACAAACCCGACAGCATTGAGGCCACCAACGTGACCACCAATGATGCTACCATTGTATGGTCAGGCGGCAGCGGCGAATACAATGTCCAGTATAAGATGGCTTCTGATGTTGATTGGATTGATCTGGGTTACGAAGTGCCCTACACCAGCTACCATTTTGGCAGCCATAATAACATCCTCGAGGAAGCCACGACCTACAGTTTCCGCGTACAGAGTTATTGTGGCACCGACCCAAATACAGGGGACGAGATTTTAAGCGGCTGGAAGAGCATAAACTTCACCACCGCTTGCGGAGTCATCACCACTTTCCCCTGGACGGAGAATTTTGAAAGTTATGATGTCGGCAACTTCGTTGACCCCTGCTGGGTGAATGAGCATATTGAAGGCGCAGGAAGCCAAATCTTCAAAGTCAATAGCTCCAGCTCTGGCATAGGCGGCAACACCACCAAAATGCTGCAGTTGCCCGACCAGGCTGCCGGTACCATGACCAAACTTGTGCTGCCCGAAATGACCTTGCCGGCAAACTACGAATTCTCCATCGATGTGTATCGTAGCAACAACACCTGGCAAAGCAATCCATACCAACTCGAAGGCATTTACGTTTATGCCAGCACCGACGGCGAAGTCGAAGGTGCCACCGAATTGGCTTTCATTCCGCGTCACTATCAAGTCGGCAACGATGTAATCCCTGTTGAAGAAGCAGTGGGCTGGTACAACTACGAAATCCCCATCGGCATGAGCGGCACCTGCTATATCATCCTGAAAGGCGTGAACCAATACGTCACTGCCACCTATATGGACAACTTCGCCGTCAAGGCGATGCCCTCCTGCTATAAGCCCACTGGCTTGACATACGCTAACGTGACCGCCCACAGCGCCACCCTCAGCTGGACAAGCGATGCCGATGCTTGGCAGATTTGCATCAACGACGACGAGGACAACCTCATCAACGTGAATGAGACCTCTTACGCACTCACCGACCTCGATGAGTATGAGACCTATACCGCCAAGGTGCGCACCAACTGCGGCACCGATGGTTACAGCGAATGGAGCAATGTTGTCAGTTTCACCACGCCCATCGCCTGCCCCGCTCCTACCGGACTTTATGCCAACAACATCACGGGCCACAACGCCACGCTGAACTGGACGGGCAGCAGCGACAGCTACATTGTCAGCTATAGAACGGCTGCAGCAGCAGAAGGTATCTATGAGGAGTTCAACAAATCAGGCATTCCCTCTGGTTGGACAAAATATACGGGCTTGGTTAATTATGTCCTTAACGACTCCATCCAATTGACAACAGGTGGCAACTGGAATACGACCACCTATGCCTTGGGGCAATACAACATGAAGCTCAACATCTACGGCTCCAGCTGCAGATATTGGCTTGTGACACCTGAATTCACCGTTGAGCAAGACCTGAGTTTTGATCTCGCCCTGACTGCCTACAACACCGAGAATCCAATTGCAAACGACACCTTGCAAGCCGACGACCGATTCATCGTCCTGATTTATGCCAACAACAGATGGACCATCTTGCGCGAGTGGAACAACAGCGGCTCCAGATACGTCTATAATGCCATTCCCGCTACGGGCGAGAATGTCGCAATCGATCTTTCGGACTACTACGGACAAGATGTGAAGATTGCCTTCTACGGCGAATCGACATCGTCAACTGACAGCAACGCTGGCGACAACGACCTGCACATCGACAACGTGTTCTGCGGAACCCCGATTCCCGCTGGTGAATGGATGAATGCCACTACCGACACCACCACCTACACCATCACCGGCCTCAACCCAGAAACAGTGTATGAGGTGAAAGTTGAGAGTTCTTGCCCAGGTGAACTAGGCCATGAAACCGCCATCTCCAGCTTCACCACCGATGTAGCCTGCCCGGCTCCTACGGGACTTACCGCTGCCAACATTGGCCCCAACACCGCCGACCTGAGGTGGACGAGCGATGCCGATGCCTGGGAAGTTGAAGTTTCGTACAATACACCTGCAATCGTAACCACTTTGACTGCCAACACGAATCCGTTTACCATGACCGGTTTGATCCCTGAAACCAAATACAGCATTCGCGTACGTGCCAACTGCGGCAACGAAGGCTACAGCGAATGGAGCTCCCCTGTCTCTTTCACCACCCTCGAAGCTTGTCCAGCGCCCACTGATTTGGAAGTGAGCAATGTCACCTACAATAGCGCGACCTTATCATGGACAGGCTTTAACGACAGCTATGTCTTAAACTGGGGATATGGAGAAAAACGCCCCCTGCTCACAGAGGACTTTACCAATGGCATCCCTGCCAACTGGACCAACGATGCCAATTATCCTTTTGAGGCGACTACCGATTCCATCACGGGCAATATTTTCATGATGAGCAGCAATGCCGGTGTGAGCAGTTCCATTTCCGAGATTTCCGCTACAATGACTTATCCTGCTGCCGGCTTCATCGAATTCGATGCCCAATGCATGGGCGAAGGTACCGCTTATGATGTCTGCAGATTCTTGATTGATGGTGAATCCGTGCTTTCAAAAGGTGCAAACGGCGAACAATGGGATCACTACATCTTCCCAGTCACCGAAGGCGAACACACCTTCACCTGGAGATATTCTAAAGACGGCAGCGTGAACAAACCCGGTGACCACTTCGCAGTGGACAATATTAATATGTATTGGGAAAACATTGTCTGGCAAGATCCTATCACCACCGAAGAGACAGCATACACCTTTAACGGCCTCACTCCCGAAACCAATTATTACGTGAAGGTGCAAGGTATTTGCGACGGCGAACCCACCGAAGAAAGCGACCTCATCGTCTTCGCTACGCCTGTACTCACCGCACTTACTCAAACCGTTAATTTGATTGCAGGTGCCAACTGGTTCTCAACCTACCTTGAAATCACCCTCGACGACCTCAAGGCCGCCCTCGTGGAAGCTCTGCCAGGAGCTACCAACATCGTCATCAAGTCAAAGACCCAGAACGCCAAATACAACGGCACCTCTTGGAGAGGCAACTTGACTTGGGATCTGTCAAAGATGTATTTGATTACTG
>JAFYNJ010000031.1 GCA_017549805.1 Bacteroidales bacterium | reverse complement strand
CGCAGGCTTTAATGCCGTCAACGGCGATGTGATCAAATCCAAGACCGGCAATGCCAAATACAACGGCACCTCATGGAGAGCACAGGGGCTCAGCAAACTTGAGCCTGGAAAGGGCTACCTCTTCAATTCGGCAGCAACAACCTCTAGGACTTTGACCTTCCCGGCAAGTTCGAAATAAAAAGCCGAGCCAATTATTCCTAATTCCGATTAAAAAGTGGAGACCGCGAGTCTCCACTTTTTTTATTCCCTCGCCAAAAAAAACTTCTTTTTTTCTTTGCTTTTGAAAAAAATTTTTATTTTTGCATATTCTAAAAGTAGAAAAAGGAGAAGAATATCACAAAAACAACATAAAAAATCCAAAACAACAAACACATTATTAATTAATTATCAAATCATGAAAAAAACATTACTCCTTATGCTGTTGATGGTACTGATTGCGCCATGGGCAGCTAATGCACAGCAATCGTTGCCGTATGCCTACGGCTTCGAAAACAACGATCTGGAAGCAGAAGGGTGGACGGCACAAGTTACCAGTTCCTCTTCAGGAATCTACAATGCTGGTGCCTCTACCGCCTACGAAGGCACGTACCTGTTCAGATTCAACTATTCAGAGACGGATGCTTACCTAGTATCCCCCTTACTCACCGGTACCGACGCTGGAGTGAACTTGTCGTTCTACTACAAGGAATCCTCCTCAACTTATGGCGATGAACAGTTCTATGTCGGTTACACCACCGATGACAAAGTTACCGACCCAACTGAATTTGAATATGGCAGCATCGTAACGGCTTCGTTGTCTTGGCAAGAGTACACTGCCTTTTTGCCGGCAGGAACAAAGCGTATTGCCATCAGCTACGTTTATAACGATGCCTTATATCTCTACCTCGACGCCTTTTCTTTCGAAGCCCCTGGCGCCGTGGCCAAACCCACTGATTTGGTTGTGAGCGACATCACCGCCTACAGTGCCACTTTGGGCTGGACCGAAAACGGCACTGCCACATCATGGGAAATTTGCGTCAACGACGACGAGACCAACCTTATCTCGACAACCACGAATCCTTACACGTTTACTGGACTCACGCCCCAAACCACCTACTCAGTGAAAGTGCGTGCCGTGGCTGGAGGCGAAAGCAGCTCATGGAGCGGCGCAGTGAGCTTCACCACCGCTGAGGTGTGCCCCGATGGCAAAGTTTGTATCGGCACAGGCACCGCCACCAACAGCTACATTCCCACCTACACCTACTACAATTATTCGCTGACACAACAAATCTACACCGCCGAGGAAATCGGTGCCGAGGGCTACATTATGAGCGTTGACTTCCACTGCAGTGCTGAAAAGACCCGTACTTTGGATATCTATATGGTCAGCACAACTAAGAGCAGCTTTGATGGCGCCACCGATTGGATCACTGTCACTGAGGCCGACAAGGTGTTCAGCGGAAGCGTGACCTTCGCAGCTGGTGACTGGACCACCATCGAGTTTGACTCTCCGTTTGATTATGACGGCAGAACCAATATCGCCCTCATCGTTGACGACAACACGGGCAGCTACGTGAGCTCTCCGAGCTTCTATGCCTTCAACGCCACGAACCAAGCCATCCGCATCTACAGCGACGGTGTCAACTACGACCCGTTTGCTCCCACGAGCTATAATGGCACTTTATTGAGCCAGAAGAACCGCATCCGCCTCGAAGTGGGTGTGCCTCCTACCTGCCCGAAGCCGAAGAACTTGGCTGCATCGGATGTGACAAACCACACGGCTACCCTTACCTGGACTGCCGGCGGCGAAGAAACCGAATGGACGGTTGAATACACCGTCGATGACACCTTCGAGGATGCCGCTTCCATGACCGTCACCGCTCCAACAGCAGCTCTTACCGGTTTGAGAGCCGAATCTGTTTATTATGCTCGCGTGAAGGCCAACTGCGGTGCCGGCGACGAAAGCGTATGGACCGATGCCATCTCCTTCGAGACAGAAGTGCCTTGCGCCGAGCCCACCAACTTGGCCGTCAGCAATGTCGAGCCTTTCGCTGCCACCGTCAGCTGGGAGGGCAACGCCAACAGTTACAACCTGCGCTACAGAATACCCGCCGGCTTCAACTATGGTTTCGAAACCGCAGAAGCTTGGACAACCGAAGACTTCTCACCGTGCAGCATCTATGACGGCGACGGTCTTCCTTCATACGGCATCAGTGGCTACTCTATGCCCAACGCCAATTTTGTTGGCGCTGTCATTGCCTTCTCCGACAACAACCAGTGGGAAGCTCATAGCGGCAACACAATGGGCGCCTTCATGGATGCTATCCCGGACGAAGATGCAGGTATTACAGCCAACGACGACTATTTCATCACTCCTATACTCACCATTGCAGCAGGAGACCATTTCACCTTCTGGGCAAGATCCGTCACAGCCAACTATGGCCTCGAGCGCATGAAAGTCGGTGTCTATGGCGGCGAGGGTACCATCAGCACCTACTTCGCCGGAAGCGCAACTACATACGTTGAAGTGCCCGTCGCTTGGACGAAATACGACTATGATTTGACCGACTATGTCGGACAAGAAATCCAGTTGGCCATCAACTGCGTTTCGGCCGATGCTTTTGCACTCCTCTTTGACGACCTCTTCGTGGGCGATCCTACCAACGACACTTGGGATGTGACCCTCAACAACGTCACTTCTCCTGTCCAGTTGACCGGACTCACTGACGAAACAACATACGAACTGCAAGTGCAGGCCGTTTGCGGTGGCGAAGATGGCGTGAGCGAATGGGTAGGCACTTCCTTCATGACGCCTTCCAACTGCGCTGCCCCCACCAATTTGGCTGCCAACGACATCACTTACAATGGTGCCACGCTGAGCTGGGATGGCTTCCACGACACTTACAATGTCCAATACAGAACAGCCGAGTCGAGAGAGATCTACTACTTCAACGACTTTAATGACGAGGAAACCGAAGGATGGACTCGCGACTATTTCATCTACGGCTTTACCGACCCGATTTATAACATTGCTGGCGATTACAACTACTTCCTCGAAATGGGTTGGAACTCAACGGAAGAAGAAACCATCATTTCATGCGAACTTCCTGCATTCGAAGCTGGTGCCGTTGTTGAATTCTACTATTTCGGTTACCAAATCGCCAACACCTTCCAAGTCGGTTATTCAACCACCACCAACGATGCGGATGCATTCAGATGGAACGATCCGATCGATGCCCCGTTGTCAACCTATACCTTGTATCAGGAAGAGCTTCCCGATGATGTCAAGTACGTTGCCTGGAAAGCCACGGCTTCTGAACAAACAGCCGCTATCTTCATTGACAACTTCGGCATTTTCGGCGAAACCATCCCGGCAGGCGAATGGCAAACTGCCAATGCAGTGACCACCCCCTACAACCTCACTGGACTTACTGACGGCGTTGAATATGAATGGCAGGTGCAAGGCATCAACCCAGCTTGCGACGGCGGTACCACCCCGTGGAGCAACATGGCTACCTTCACCACTCCCGACGCTTGCCAGGTTCCTGAAATTGACGATGTCGAATTCATTGATGGCATGATGAATGCCACCTTGACTTGGACGGGCGTTCAAGAGTCCTACAATATTAAGTATAGTGCATTTGAAAATGCCGACTTATTCGACTTTGACGACCAAGTGATTCCTGCCAACTTCGTCAACGACACCACTTATGCTTGGGCTTTGACGGATACCCTTACCGATGGAGGCTATTGCATCAGGAGCACCAACCAGGGTGTTGGCGGTTCTACCGCAACCATTTCATTCACTGCCACCTACGCAGCCGCTGGCGTTATCTCCTTCGATGCCATGTTCTTGGGCGAAGGCTCTTCCACCGTTTGGGACAAGTGCATCTTCAGCATCGACGGTACGCAGATGTTCGAATACGGTCAAATCGGTCAAGCATGGTATAACATGGCTTTCTATTTCGCCGCTGGCGAGCACACCTTCGCTTGGACCTACTCCAAGGACAGCTCGGTGGATCCCAATGGTGACTTCTTCGCCATTGACAATATTAAGATTCAGTTGCAAGGCGACACTTGGACTACTGTTGAAGGTGTCACAGGTAACACTTACAACCTGACGGGTCTTGAACCGACCACAGTTTACGCTGTTCAGGTACAGGGCATCATGGCCAGCTGCGAGGGCGGTGTCACCGATTGGAGCAGTGAATATCTCTTCATCACGCCTGAACTCACCACCCTTACCCAAACAATTGCCTTGGCAGAAGGCACCAACTGGTTCTCGACCTATCTTGAAATCACCTTGGACAACCTCAAGGCCGCCCTCGTGGAAGCTCTGCCAGGAGCTACCAACATCGTCATCAAGTCAAAGACCCAGAACGCCAAATACAACGGCACCTCTTGGAGAGGCAACTTGACTTGGGATCTGTCAAAGATGTATTTGATTACTG
>JAFYNJ010000005.1 GCA_017549805.1 Bacteroidales bacterium | reverse complement strand
CACCTCTTCCCATTCCGAACAGAGAAGTTAAGCCCGGCAGTGCCGATGATACTGCATCCGTGTGGGAAAGTAGGTCGCCGCCCACCCCTACGAGAAAGCCCTCCGCCAACGGCGAGAGGGCTTTCTTCGTTTAGAGTTGAGAGTTTAGAGGTGTCCCCTACCCGAGTTTCTCTAAACTCTAAACATTACACTCTAAACTATTATTACTATCTTTGTATCTGTAATCCAAAACAGATCAATCGATGAAAAAACATACAAAGGCTCTGACAGCCATCATGCTAATGATAGCGATGGTTTGCGCCGTGGGATGCGAACCCGATGAACAGGACAACAACGGGAACAACAACGGCGGTGGTGAAGAGCCCACTTACTACAGCATCAACATAGCAGCAAACCCCACAAATGGCGGTACTGTGTCAGGCGACGGCAAATACGAAAAAGGCCATCCCTGCACCATAATAGCCACGCCAGCCACAGGCTACACTTTCACCAACTGGACGGAAAACGGCAGCCAAGTGTCAACCGATGCCAGCTACACGTTTACCGTGACCTGCGACCGCAACCTAACGGCAAACTTTACCAGCACGGGCGGCGGCGAGCAGCCAAAATACTACGCTGTCAGCATCACAATGAGCCCTGTTGAAGGCGGTTGGACGGAAGGCAGCGGCAGATACAAGGAGGGAGAACCTTGCACCGTGACCGCCTCACCCGACTTTTTATACACCTTCACCAATTGGACTGAAAACGACCTTATCGTATCGGAAAGTGCAAGTTTTACATTTATCGTGACGCGTAACATAAGCTTGGTGGCGAACTTCACCATCATGAGTGCCGGCTCATACGTTGACCTCGGCCTCCCAAGCGGCAATTTGTGGGCTGCTTGCAACATCGGCGCCAACACACCGGAGGAATATGGAGACTATTTTGCCTGGGGAGAGACAACACCCAAAAGCCGTTATAATTGCGACAACTACCAGCATTGCCACGGTTGCGTATATGAAGATGTCCATCTAGTCTCAATGACCAAGTATTGCACCAATTCCAGTTTTGGTTTCAACGGATTCACCGACGATCTGACCGTGCTACTGCCCGAGGATGACGCGGCCAAGGCCAATTGGGGCGAAGGATGGCGCATGCCTTACTTAAAAGACTGGGAGGAACTGCTAAACAACACAACCGGCCAATTCATAAGCTTGGATAATGCGGACGGTATTCTCCTTACCGCGGCCAATGGTGCTGCACTCTTCTTCCCCGCCGCTGGCTTCCGTTCCGAAAACACAACTTGGTATGCAGGCAGCAATGGCAACTATTGGGCGAGCTCGCTTGACCAGTATGAACCGGACTGCGCATTGAGTTTCAGCTTCAATTCAGGCTGCGGATCCATAGCCTCAGGCTTTCGATTCTGTGGACGGTCCGTCCGAGCAGTACGTTCACAACACTAAAATGCTTATCTTTGCCGCGTGAAAAGAATCATCGTCACCATATTGACAATGCTGGTTTGTGCCGGATCATTTGCGCAAACGCAAAGGATTGATTCCACCTTGGTGACCTTCTACCCTATCTCGTTCGACTCCATCACACTAAACGCCCCATATTACTTGGACACTGCCACCTTCCATGCCAACGAATTCGACCAGCTCGGGCATGGACAAACCATCTACTCTACCCTATCCAACATCGGGTTGGCCCATCAATCCATGAGGTTCAACACCATGAAGCCCATCGGTTTCGACCTCTCGGTGCCCGCCTTTTCCCAATACATCAAGACCGAAAAAGACCTCAAAACCTATCTCTCCCTTCTGCCCTACTCCGAAATCCGCTATGTCATGACAACGGGTGACAAGGAGCAGCATCTCAATTTCAAGTTCGGACGACAATTCTTTCAGGGTTTTTATCTCTCCTTCGAATACAACAACGACTACTCCCCTGGCACCTACATCAACAACAAAACCGACAACAATTATTTCTGGATCAACGCGTTATACAGCACCAAGGATCAACGCTACCGGGTCCTCGCCTACTGGTTCAGGAACAAAATAGCCGTCCAAGAAAACGGCGGCATCCGCATTGACAGCGTGTATGTCAACCAACAGGAAAGCGACAACTCCGCAATCCTCACCAACCTCAACAACGCCACCAACTACGCCAAGGTCTCAGGAGCAGGCGTTCAGCATTATTTCAACCTGCTGCCCCAACACAAAAAAGAAACCGACTCGCTCGCCGTTGACTCCATCAAACCCAGGAAATTCACACTCGGCCGCATTCAACATAGCTTCGCCTACCAACGCAACCAGCTGTTCTTCAACGAAACATCGGCCTCCCTACCCTTCTATGCGCCTTTCGACACCTTGTTAAGCGACAAGACCACCGATACCACCCTCGTCCATGCTTTCCACAATAGCCTGCAATGGAACTCGTTGGGCTATCAATCCTATTCCGACAACGTTCCATTTTACCTCTATGCCGGCATTGATTACGACCTCTTCAAACTCAAACATTATGACTATCTTGAAGGCAAGACCCTCAACGACCAAAGCCATTCGCAAGTCAGCTTGAACGGCGGCATCATCATCAACCTGTTCAAGTCAACCACCATTAGGGGACAGGCTAAACTCATCACTTTGGGCTATCAAATTGGGGATTTCAACATCGATGGGCAATGGCAGCAATATATCGGCACCAACGAACGCAATTACGGAAAGCTGACGGTCGGTTTTAACATGAAGCGCCAGTCTCCCACCTGGTTTGAAACCAGTTACCAATCGAATCATTTCCGCTGGGATAACGACTTCCACGCTGCCACTTACATGGTTTTGGACGCCAATTACCAATACAAACACTTTACAGCCGGTTTCAAACAAACAACCGTCAACGATCTCATCTATTTCAACCAAGAAGCACATCCCGAACAATACGACGGTTTAACCAGCATTAGCGAGCTTTTTGGAGGCATCAACATGGCGCTATGGAGATTCAAGATCGAAGGTTTCTGCACTCTGCAAAAGGCCGACAACGAAAGCATCATCCATCTCCCCTTGTTCCTTAGCAAGCTGAAAGTAGGCTATGCTCAACCCATCTTCAAGAATGCCGCAACGCTTCAACCCAGTCTCACCGTGCAGTATTTCACAAAATACCACGCTGACGCGTATTTGCCCGCACTGAGAACGTTTTACCTTCAAGATGAGGTCTTGGTCGGAAACTATCCTTTCATCGACCTGTCGCTCGCCATCAACGTAAAACAGGCCGATATCTATGTGCAATACAGCAACATGTTCCTCCTTACAGGAAACCACAACTCGTTCATCGCTCCCCACTACCCCATGCGCGACAGCAAAATCTTCTTTGGCATCAACTGGAGGCTTTTTAATTGAAAGGTTAAAGATGAAAGGTGAAAGGTGAAAGGTATTAATGCTATGAAAAGGGTTTTTCTATTGATGGGCTTCATGCTGTTTTTGATCAATGGGTTTTCGCAAACGAACGACCTCGTCTATTGCAATCAAAGGTTTTTCATATCCCAACCCATTCCCGAAAAGGTTCAAGCCCGAATGGCAGGAAAATCGCTGCCGGTCAATGCATCGGTGAATGTCGAGGATCTACGTTACCTTACCTTGTATCACTATGACTTTGACGGGCACATCCAGAAGGGCGAGATGGTCTGCAATAAAGCTATTGCACACGACCTGCTGGTCGTTTTCAGCAAGTTGTTCAAGATAGCATATCCCATCAACAGCATCCGTTTGGTGGACGATTTCAATGCCAACGATGAGGCCTCCATGGAAGCCAATAATACTTCCTGCTTCAATTACCGTACTGTTGCCGGCACCACAAAACTCTCAAAACACGCGTTCGGCTTGGCGGTGGACATCAACCCGCTTCAAAATCCATGGATTCCTAATGGAAAAGTCTATCCCACAACTGCAGTCGATTACGTTGACCGCACCAAGGATTTCCCGCATAAAATCGACAAAAACGATGCTTGCTATCGTCTCATGAAAGCGCATGGATTCTCCTGGGGAGGCGACTGGAAGACAAAGGACTACCAACACTTCCAGAAATAAACTACAATCCCCGCTGTTTCTTGATTACCTCGTAGGCTTGGTTGATCTCCTGGAACTTCTTTTCAGCCGCCTGACGGACATCTTCGCCAAGATTGCTCACCAGGTCAGGATGGTTTTTCTTAGCCATCTCGCGATAGGCCTTTTTCAGCTCCTCATCCGTGGCATTAGGATCGATGCCCAAGATCTTATAGGCATTGTCGGTGGCGTTGATTTCCCTCACAAACATTGCCTTGATGGAGAGGTAATCCGACTCCGAAACGCCCATGTACATGGAAATGGTATGGATGACATCCACTTCAGGATTGGAGACGTTTCCATCGGCAGCGGCAATACCAAAGAGGTAATGCAACAGCTGCAGGCGCGAGGAATAGTTCATGTATTGTCCCACCTGACGGCTCACATCATAGAGGTTGTAATCCTTATCCAGGATCTCACGAAGCATCTTGATGTAGTTCTCCGCCCTTTCCTGACCGAAGTTTTGCAGGAAGAAACTCTTCACATAATCCAGTTCCGACTTCTTGACATTGCCGTCCGCTTTCATCACAGCAGCCGACAATACCAGCAACGTCACATTGAAATCACGCTTTTCCTCTGTGTTTCCGAAATGCTCGTTCACTTCCGAACGCATAACGCCAGGCCGATTGGTAGAAAACAAGCTTCCCAAGGCATAGCCGATGATACCGCCGATCGGGCCTCCGAAAGCCCAACCCAGACCTGTCAAAATTATTTTTGTGAAACAACCCATGCAATCCTTTTTTTAAGTTGCAAAGTTAATCAAAAAAATCTATCTTTGCCGCTTCAAAAAAAGACTATCGGAAAATAGTTCAAATCATTTATAAATAACTCAATAACAATGACAAAGTACGTTTACACCTTCGGTGGAAAGACCGCTGAAGGAAATGCTTCGATGAAGAACGAGTTGGGCGGCAAGGGCGCCAACTTGGCCGAGATGTGCTTGCTTAAGCTGCCTGTTCCGGCCGGCTTGACCATCACTACCGAGTGCTGCACCGCCTATTACAAGAACAACTGCCAACTTCCCAAGGGTCTGATGGACGAGGTCCACGCTGGCATCAAGAAAATGGAGAAGATCATGGGCATGAAATACGGCGACCCCGCCAACCCGCTGCTCGTCAGCTGCCGTTCCGGCGCGCGCAAGTCGATGCCCGGCATGATGGACACCGTTTTGAATATCGGTCTCTGCTCCAAGACCATCCCCGGTTTGATCAAGAAGACCGGAGGCAACGAGCGTTTCGTGTATGACAGCTACCGTCGTCTCATCATGATGTACGCCGACGTCGTCATGGAGAAGGCAGAAGGCATCGAGCCCGCCGACGGACAAGGCATCCGCAAGCAGTTGGATGACATGCTGGACGCTTACAAGGAGAAGAAAGGCTACAAGAGCGATACTGAGCTGACTGCCGACGACCTGAAGAAATTGGCCGAGTCGTTCAAAGCCCGCATCAAGAAAGTGCTCCGCACCGAGTTCCCCGACGATGCCGAGGCCCAGTTGGAAGGCGGCATCAAGGCCGTGTTCAAGAGCTGGAACGGTAAGAAAGCCGTCTCCTACCGCCGCATCGAAGGCATCCCGGACGACTGGGGCACCGCCGTCAACGTTCAGACCATGGTGTTCGGCAACATGGGTGACACCTCCGCCACTGGCGTGGCCTTCACCCGTAACCCTGCCACCGGCGACAATCAGTTCTATGGTGAATGGCTCATCAACGCCCAAGGCGAAGACGTGGTGGCCGGTATCCGTACCCCCAACCCGTTGAACAACGAAACCAAGAACGAGCAGAACAAGCACATGAAGTCCATGCAGGAACTCATGCCCAATACCTATAAGGAACTCTGCGAAGTGCGCCGCATCCTCGAGGACAACTACCACGACATGCTCGACATCGAGTTCACCATCCAGGATGGCAAGCTCTACATGCTGCAGTGCCGTGTCGGCAAGCGCACCGGCGTGGCCGCCCTGACCATGGCTCTCGACATGCTGAAGGAAGGCCGCATCGACGAGAAGGAAGTCGTCATGCGCCTCAGCCCCGAGCAACTCGACGAGCTGCTCCACCCCATCCTCGACGCTGCTGACGAGAAGAAGCACACTGTCATCGCCAAGGGTCTGCCCGCAGGTCCTGGCGGCGCTGTTGGTCGCATCGCCCTCACCAGCGAGAAAGCCAAGGAGTATCGCTCCGCTAAGATCGCCAACGTGCTGGTCCGCGAGGAGACGAACCCTGAAGACGTCGAAGGCATGCGTGCTGCCGATGGTATCCTGACTGCCCGTGGCGGTATGACCTCACACGCTGCCCTCGTGGCCCGTGGCTGGGGCAAGTGCTGCATCGTGGGCTGCGACGCCGTGAAGATCGACTTCGACAAGAAGATCGTCCATATCGGCGACAAGCAATTCAAGGAAGGCGACGTCATCAGCCTGAACGGCGCCAAGGGTTGGGTCTATGCCGAGCCCGTGGGTATGATCAACGCCACCGAGAATCCGCTCTTCAAGAAGTTCATGAAGCTGGTTGACAAATATCGCAAGATGGGTGTCCGCACCAACGCCGACAACCCGGAAGATGCCCAAAACGCCGTCAACTTCGGCGCCGAAGGTATCGGCCTGTTCCGCATCGAGCACATGTTCTACGGCAAGAACAGCGAGAAACCGCTGGCCAAGCTGCGTAACATGATCTTGACCGACAACACCAAAGACAGGAAAGCCGCCCTTAAGGAGCTTGAGCCCTACATTAGGAAAGCCGCCAAGGGTACGCTGAAGGTGCTGGACGGCAAACCGTTGACCTTCCGTCTGATGGACCCGCCCTTGCATGAGTTTGTTCCGAAGATCGACGAGAAAGAAAAGATCGCTGCTTTGGCCAAAGAGCGTGGCATGACCCAGAAAGAACTGGTCAAGCGCATCACCGCTCTCCACGAAGTGAACCCGATGATGGGTCTGCGTGGCGTCCGCCTCGGCATCGTCTATCCCGAGATCACCGAGACCCAGTTCCGCGCCCTGTTCCAGGCCACTGCTGAACTGATGAAGGAAGGCTTCGACCCGCATCTGGAAATCATGGTCCCGTTGACCATCAACGTGAAGGAACTTGAGCACCAGAAGGCCATCGCCGACCGCGTACAAGCAGAAATCGAGAAGAAGTTCGGTGTGAAGATCAATTACATGTACGGTACCATGATCGAGATTCCGAGAGCCACCCTCGTGGCCGACCAAATCGCCAAGGTTGCCCAGTTCTTCAGCTTCGGCACCAACGACCTCACCCAGATGACCTTCGGCTTCAGCCGCGACGACGTCAACGCCATCGTGAAGGACTACATCGAAGAGAAGATCATCCCCGCCGACCCGTTCAACACCCTCGACCAAGAAGGCGTTGGCCAGTTGGTGAAGCTGGGTGTGGAACGTGGCCGTAGCCAACGCGCCAACCTGAAGTGCGGCGTATGCGGCGAACACGGCGGCGACCCCGCTTCGGTCCGCTTCTTCTACAAGACCGGCTTGAACTACGTGAGCTGCTCGCCGTTCCGCGTGCCCGTCGCACGTTTGGCCGCAGCACAGGCTGCTATTGAAGAAGAAAGAAGCAAGAAGTAAGAAGACAGAAGACGAAAGTCAGAATGAAGCCAGCCTCCGAGAAATCGGGGGCTGGCTTTTTTTCAAAAAAAAGAATTATCTTTGCCCATCAAAACATCCATCAATATGTCAACCGCATATTTTTCAGCCGGCTGCTTCTGGGGCGTTGAATACTATTTTAAACGCCTTAGAGGGGTATTGTGCACCAAAGTGGGATTCATGGGCGGAAAACTCGAGAATCCCAGCTATAAAGAAGTAAAAACAGGCGCTACAGGCCATTTGGAGACCATTAGAGTGGATTACGACCCTGAAACGGTATCATACGAAGCTTTGGTCAAATACTTCTTTGAAATCCACGATTTCGAGCAAGTTGATGGACAAGGCATCGACATTGGTACCCAATACCTGTCCGCCATCTGGTTTAGCAACACCGAGGAACGCGACATTGCCATCCAAGTGTTCGGCGAATTGACCCTGATGGGCTATCATCCGGCCACCCAGATCAGGGAAGCCATGACCTTCTACCCTGCCGAGGATTACCATCAAGACTATCTGGACCAACAGCAGGAATCGCCGGAGTGCCACGTTTACAGAAAAGTGTTTCCATAAACATGAAAAGGCCGCTCGTCATAGGATTGCTGTTTCTTGTTCTCCAACTCCAAGCACAGGTGCGGATTGGTGAACGAGAAGCCATATCTTCCGCCGAGCGCTTCCTGGTCGAGCATGCCAAGCAACAAAGCCCGACACTAAATTTGAGCCATACGATTCACAGCAATCTTTCAAGACAGCCCAACCTGTTTGTGTTCTCATTGGAACCACAAGGATTTGTCATCGTTTCGGCAATGGACGAAGTGCTAGCCTATTCGCTCGAATCCAATCTGTCCACATCAGATGAACTACCAGCTCCAGCCACCTATTGGATTGACCTGTATAACGAACGGACAGATTATCTCGCACAACATCCCGACCAGTTCAAAGAGCTTCCGAGAAATCACCGTGCCGTCGCACCCATGCTGACCTCCCGATGGGGTCAAGGATGCTATTACAACGAGGCATGTCCCGTGGATGCATCCGGCCCTTGCCAGCATGTTCCTGCCGGTTGTTCCGCCGTCGCCATGGCGCAAATCATGTATTATCATAAATACCCCACTACGGGAATTGGGGAAACAACCTATCCATCGACATACGGTTCATTGAGCGCTAACTTTACGCAAACCACCTATAGGTGGGATAGGATGGCCGACTCTCTTTCCTACAGCAATCCCTGGGTTGCACAATTGATTTCGCATTGTGGCATCAGTGTGAAGATGGCTTACAGCACGCATGGCAGCGTTGCCTCCAATTCGAGTGTCAAGGATGCCTTTCAACAGCATTTCTTTTATCCCACCGCCACTCGTTCGCTTAGGACAGATTACACCGATGAAGCATGGCTTTCGATGATCAAGGCAGACCTCGACAATAATTGCCCCGTGTATTACACAGGCTCCTCTGACCAAGGCGGGCATGCCTTTGTGTGCGACGGTTACGACGAAAATGGGCTGTTCCATTTCAACTTCGGCTGGGAAGGCACAGCTGATGGCTACTATACTATAGACGACCCTTCGGGCTTTTCCCTCAACCAAATCATCATTCACAACATCTGCCCGGCTACCGACAATCATATCAACAGCGATGAACATGGCATTATATATGTCGCTGCTGACGGAACGGGCAACGGATCATCGTGGGAGCAAGCCACCGGCAATTTTCAATTGGCCCTATGCAAGTCCCACTTGGATGGTTGTTCCATCTGGGTCAAGGAAGGCGCCTACCAAAGCAATCCGTCGGAAGACCAAGCCTTTCTGTTACTCCAAAACTGCTGCCTCTATGGCGGATTCCGAGGCGATGAACCCTACGATTATGACTTGTCGCAAAGAGATTTCGAAAGCCATCCGAGTATCTTGGACGGCAATCAAAAACAACGCGTGATTGGCTTTATTGACAATTCCGCGCCTGGATCCGTCCTCATTGATGGCTTCACCATCCAAAATGGGAAGGCCTTCAATGGTGGCGGGTTGTTCCTTACTTGCAATGCCCAGATCAAAAACTGCAAGTTCTGCTTCAATCAAGCCCGATCCAATGGTGGCGGCGTGTATTGCGAAGGCGACATTCAGCAATGCCAATTCATCAAGTGTATCTTCAGCAACAACAAGGCTCAAAAAAACGGAGGCGGCATTGCCACTTCAGGAGCAGAGCTAACGCTTTTGAGTTGTCTCATCAACAACAATACGGCAAAGACGGGAGGAGGTTGTTATGCCGAAGGCAAAACCAAACTGTTCAACTGCACCATCACGAAAAACGAGGCACAAGACGACTTCGGAGGCATCTATTATCCTCAGTCAACATCCCAAAACCTGATCAAGAACTGCATTATCTGGGGCAACGACAGTCAAGGCGAATACGACCAAATAGGACCGATGAACACCTATTCGTATTGTGCCATTGAAGGCGACATGTCGGCATCAGGCTTGAATTTCAATGCCGACTCCGATAACGATGGAACGTCACCGAAATTCTACATCCGCTTCCAAAACCCGAACGTTGTTGCAGGAGACATGGGAGAAGGCGGCAACTGGAGACTTCAGCCAAACAGTCTCTGCATCGATAGAGTGGCAAGCACTCCACTAATGATCGACACTGATTTGGATGGAAACCCTCGCTTGAGACACAACGGTTATGACCTTGGCGCCTACGAGACCAACACCGCCGCATCTTTCACCGACTATTATTGCGGTGATGAAGCCTTCCAATATCTTGACACGCTCCTTTCGGGAATAGGCATCTACACTTTCTTGTATCCTGACATCTCCTACGATAGCCTGGTTGTCATTGAAATACATCCAGTCTCCAACTCAAGCGTGAATCTCACAGAAGTCATTTGCGAAGGAGAGACATACGACTTTGGGGGCATACCACTCAACCAACCAGGGCAATACACCGCCTACGAAAACTGCCTTGAGTATCATCTCGACTTGATTGTAAAGCCCTTCGACACTATTTCCTTGGAAAAAGAAATCTGCGAAGGCAATTACTACGATTTCTTCGGTACGCCATTGACGGAATCAGGGCATTACTCCACCACCGTTGATTGCGACACCTATCTGCTCGACCTGAACGTTTCGCCTTGGTCAATCATCCAGATGGACGACTTCATCTGCGAAGGCGACACCTACGATTTCTTCGGGACAACGCTTCACAACAAAGGCCATTTTTCCAAAATCGTCGGATGCAACATGTATGACCTTAACCTGATGGGAAGACCCGCACCTAAACTTCGTTGTAGCCGCGATACCATTGTAGGCTATGGGGAGCACCTTGAACTCACCGCTTCTGGCGCCGACACTTACCTCTGGTCAACGGGTGACACCACGGAAAGCATCGCTATCTTTCCCATTGTTGACAAAACCTATTATGTCACTGGTTTTTCAAACGATGGATGCAGCGCCATGGATTCCATCACCGTGCGCGTAAACAACCTAGATGGAAAAATATCCATGTATCCCAATCCAGCCATCGACAAGGCAACAATCTATTTGCCGCTTATTGACGAGGTGGAGGTATTCAACCTTTATGGCGAAAGGATCACCGATGTAGAAGCCCACAGGAAAGCCGTTGAGTTGGATGTCACACCTTATCCCAACGGCATTTACATCGTCCATGTAAGGTGCCTTTACAAGCATTATTACGCAAAGCTGATCGTCAAGCATTGAGTGTTTGGACGCCCAACAAGATTTTGCAATCATTTTGATTTCCTAACATTATTTTGCCTAACTTTGCCCATCATTCATCAAAACAAACGATCATGGCAAAGAACATCGAAGAAATCAGGGCCGCGTTGACTGCCTACGGCATCACCGGCGTGAAGGACATCTACTATAACCCAAGCTACGAGCAGCTCTTCAAGGACGAGATGGATCCCGCCCTGACGGGTTACGACAAAGGCGTTTTGACCGAACTCGACTCCGTCAATGTGATGACGGGTATCTACACCGGCCGCTCGCCCAAGGACAAATACATCGTGATGGATGCCAAGTCGAAGGACACCGTGTGGTGGACTACCGACGGCTACAAGAACGACAACCACCCGATGAGCGAAGAGGTCTGGGCAAAGGTAAAAGACCTCGCCAAGAAGCAGCTCAGCGGCAAGAACCTCTATGTGGTCGATGCCTTCTGCGGTGCCAACAAAGACACTCGCATGGCCGTCCGCTTTATCATGGAAGTGGCATGGCAGGCCCATTTCGTGCTGAATATGTTCATCAAGCCAACGGCTGAGGAACTGGCTGAATTCAAGCCGAATTTCACCGTCTATACCGCTTCGAAAGCCAAAGTGGACAATTACAAGGAACTCGGCCTGAACAGCGACACCTGCGTGGCCTTCAACGTCAGCAGCCGCGAACAGGTCATCTTGAATACTTGGTATGGTGGTGAAATGAAGAAAGGCATGTTCTCGATGATGAATTACTACTTGCCGCTACAAGGCATTGCCGCCATGCACTGCTCCGCCAACACCGACATGAAGGGCGAGAATACTGCCATCTTTTTCGGCCTCAGCGGCACGGGCAAAACCACCCTTTCGACCGACCCGAAACGTCTGCTCATCGGCGACGACGAGCACGGCTGGGACGATGAAGGCGTGTTCAACTTCGAAGGCGGCTGCTATGCCAAGGTCATCAACCTCGACAAGGAGAGCGAACCCGACATCTACAACGCCATCAAGCGCAATGCCCTGCTGGAAAACGTCACTGTTGACAAAGACGGCAAGATCGACTTCAAGGACAAGAACGTGACCGAAAACACCCGCGTCTCCTATCCTATCGAACACATCGAGAAGATCGTTAAGAATGTCAGACCGATTTCCTCGGGTCCCGCCGCCAAGAACGTCATCTTCCTCAGCGCCGATGCTTTCGGCGTGCTGCCTCCCGTCAGCATCCTGACGCCCGATCAGTGCAAATATTACTTCCTGAGCGGCTTCACCGCCAAGTTGGCTGGCACCGAGCGCGGCATCACCGAGCCCACCCCGACCTTCAGCGCCTGTTTCGGACAAGCCTTCCTTGAGCTGCACCCGACAAAATACGCCGAGGAGCTGGTGAAACGCATGGAAAAGAGCGGCGCCAAGGCTTACTTGGTGAACACAGGCTGGAACGGCACGGGCAAACGTATCAGCATCCGCGACACCCGTGGTATCATCGACGCCATCCTCGATGGCAGCATCGAAAAGGCCCCGACCAAAATGATCCCATACTTCAACTTTGAGGTGCCAACCGCATTGCCAGGTGTGGATCCCAACATCCTCGACCCGCGCGACACCTATACCGACAAGAGCGTTTGGGAAGAGAAAGCCAAAGACCTCTCAGGACGTTTCATCAAGAACTTCGAGAAGTTCACGACGAACGACGCAGGCAAGGCGCTGGTTGCCGCAGGACCGAAACTGTAATCAACAAAAAAGCCCCGCCAAACGGCGGGGCTTTTTATTTAAAGCATCAAGCCTTACGAATTCAACATCACCGGCATCAGGAGCATCAGGATGTCCTCCCCTGCCTTTTCATTGTTGACAGGCGTGAGGATGCCCGCGCGGTTCGGTGCCGACATCTCAAGCTTCACCTCTTCGGTATCGAGGTTGTTCAACATCTCTTGGAAGAAACGTGAGTTGAATCCGATTTCGATATCATCGCCCGAATAGCTGCACGACAAGCGTTCCTTGGCTTCGTTGTAGAAGTCGATGTCTTCGGCTGTCAGCAGGATCTCCTGACCTGTGATCTTGAAGCGCACCTGATGGGTAGCCTTGCTGGAGAACACAGCTACACGGCGGATGGCCGACAGGAACGACTGGCGGTCGATGACCAGCTGGTTGGGGTTGTTGGCGGGAATGACGGCCTCGTAGTTCGGATAATGGCCTTCAATCAGACGGCACACCAACTTGTAGTCGCCGAACACGTAGGAAGCGTTGGTTCTGTTGAACTCGATCTTCACAGGCTCGTCGGCCATGGTGCCCAGGATGTTCTTCAACTGGTTGATGGGCTTCTTGGGCATAATGAAGGATGCCACCACGTCAGACCTGACGTCCATTCTTCTGTAACGGACCAGCTTGTGGGCATCGGTAGCCACAAAGGTCAGGTAGTTTTCCTTCATCTCCATCAGCACGCCCGACATGATCGGACGGATTTCGTCGTTGCCCGTGGCAAACACGGTCTTCTCGAAACCGGCTGCCAACACATCGGCGGGAATCTCCCATGCAGAAGTGTCTTCCATCACAGGAATCTGCGGGAACTCGTCGCTCTTGTGACCCGACAGCTTGTATTGGCCGTCACCGGCTCTCAACACCACTGCCAGGGTATCCTCCGCCACGTTGATGGTAACGGGGACATCCGGGAAGTTCTTCATGATGTCGAGCAGGATCCTGGCTGGGATGGTCACTTCACCAGCGCCTTCCACCATATCGGGCTGCATGGTCACCGTCATCGTCGTCTCAAGGTCGGACACCGTGATTTTCAGTCCCGAATCACTCAACTGGAACAGGAAGTCATCCAAAATAGGCAAAGTGTTGTTTGAGCCGATCACGCCACTCATGGCCTGAAGGTTCTTCAGCAATTTCAAACTTGATACGATAAATTTCATTGTCTCTTGTATTTAATTGTTATTTCTAATCGCTATTTATCCAATTCACCAATCTACAAAAATACAAAAAAATCCAATCCTTTATCATTTTTCAAAAAAATAATATTGACGGCTTCCCCTCTCTCTAAACTCTCAACTCTCAACTCTAATAAGCCCCCGCTCGTCTCAACTTGGTCAAGAAACCGGTAATCGCTTCGTAAGGCGTGACCACATACTCAAAATAGGAATTTCCCGATCGTGTTTCACGGCTCTTTTCATCCATCTCCGAAAGGCGTGCATTGATGGTCCCGTAAGTGGCATGGACCTGCAGTTGACCATCCCCGCAATTGTAGCTCAAATAGGTCATGAACAGGTCGTTCTCGAAGAAATAGGTGATGACTCCCAAGCGCTTGTCGTAAACCACGCGACCATCTACATAACGGTTTACAACATGCTTCCCGAGATTGCCCAGACCGATCTTGCCAACCGACACAAATGCCCTCAATTCAGGATTCCAAACCATCTTCAGCGAAGGAATCACGATGGTGTTGTCGTAGAAGCTGTCATCAGATACCTCGGGATAGCCCGAAAGCTCGATCTCCTGTTGCATGGTGGCAACGGCTCCCTCTCCCTTTTCGGAACGTAGGTAATCCAGCCAATTGGTCTTGGTAAGGTCGATGGCTTCGCCGTCCACCATGGCGTAGATTTCAGCAATCTCCTGCAATACTTCATCGTCAAAGATCGGAGCCTTGAACACATTCAACACATCAATGGTCACGCTGTCGTTGGGATAGTTCACGTATTCACCATAACAGGTGAATTGCGTCAAGCCTTCGTCGAATCCCAGGTTCGAAGTGCCGTGCTTGGTGACCACGCAACGCTCGGAAAGCCGTAACTCCTGATCGGAACGCAGCGTATCCTGTATCACATAGCTCTGATGCTCCACATCGTAGGTCAGGGTGCCGTTCTGAACGGTTACATCCACCGTCTCAGGATTCATGGGTTTCATAAAATTGACATGATAGCCGCCCTTGCTTCCGTATTCATAGCACAAGCCGTTGAAAAATCCCTGACGCACCTTCCGCACCTTGTTCATGTCAATGTCAATACTGACCGCTTCGGGATCGATTTCCGTGGCCGAGACAAACCACACGGTGTCTTCAAGGCATGATTGGTCCAAACGGTAGTAGCCATCATATAGATCGAACGGACGGTTTGCCGTTGAGATGACCTCACCCTTGAAACCGAAATAGGGATTCAACATGAACCACAAGGTATCTGCAATCTCAGCATGCCCCACGGTAATGCCGTCAACAGGAGCGATGGCGTCGAAAAACAATGGTGTAGCCACACCCTCGGAGTCAAGATAATCCTTGGTTCCCAAAGCCGAATAGTCATGGCGGCTATAGATGGAAACAGCCGCATCCTTGAACACATGAGCCTGATTGGCCGTATCGGCGACGATGGTGGCATGCTCCAACGGGCTGATCTCCGCGTTGCGCATGATGTCGATGTTGAAGTCCCAAGGCACAATCTCCGCGTCGGCCACCTTCACCGACTTCACCTCATGGGCATGGATGACATATTCGTTCATGTCGTAGTCGGCATTGGTGCTATAGAACGAAAGGGAATCCTGCTCAGGCAGCAGCGACACGAACTCGGAGGCTTCGCCATGCAGATGGATGCTGTTCGAAGCCATGTCCCATTCCGCTTGGTTCAAGGAGCAATAGAACTTGTTCAACGGGAAGTCCAGATTGCTCTTTGCGTCGAGATAGCCAAACTGCACCTGCTTGGCACCCAGATTCACATTCAGGCGGTAATTGTCGGCCAGGAAAGCCTCCGTGACGGCATCCTCGTCATACAGCACGAAGTCGGAGGAATCGGCCACAAAGGAGCGGGCATCGAAGTCGAAATATTTCGAGTTGAAACGTGTCAGACCGAAGGTCAGCACGCCGTCGCCGAGGAAGCCCGCGTCGGAGAGCTTGGTTGTTCCACGGAAGAAGGTGCTGTCATACATGCAGATCGGCTCCTCCAGGGTGGTGGCGTAAAGCCGGGGTTCCGTGAGATCCCATTTCACCTCCATCGGACCGCAGGTCGCCTTCGGGAAAGTAGTGCCCGCATTGCTCTCGTGCATCACGAACGACTGCACCGCAGCAGTAACGGAATCGAGATAAAAGTCGAAATGCGGTGCCATAAACTCCGAAGATTCCACATCCAGCTGTCCTTGGCCGAAGAAGCCCTCGTCGGAAAGGAACACCTCCTGATGGAAGCCTCCCTTGCCGCCAAACATGGGATAGCTATCGCTGTCACCGTTGCCGATCTGATGCTTGAAGCCAAGGGAATGGTCCTCCATCACCACCAAAGGCTCCACAATGTCGGGAAAAATGCCTCCCGACACTAACCTGCCCTTTAGGGCGATATCCTCGCTGTTCAGGTTGTCGAGTCGCTCCGCCGTAAAAGGATCGAGGCAATAGTAGAACTTGCCGGCCAGCACCTCATCGCTGATGGAATCGGAAGACAACGCCGGATCGAAAACCCCTCCGTTGATGTTTCTGTAGAACTTGTAGGCATTGCCCGTGCTATGGAACTTCGGATAGTCGGGGGTCTCTCTCACGCTCGACTTATTGTCGTTCTCGTCTATTTCCAGCGTCCCTGCAAGCCGTTCCAAAGTACCTTCAACCGGATACACCTTGTCGTTGAAACGCGCATAGAAACGCAGCGAATCCACATCGTTCATTACAATGGCAAACCTATTGTAGTTGAAGAAACAGTCTTTGGTGAAGAACTCGTACATTCCCGCCATAACGCATCCTGAGAAGAAGAAATCGCGGTGCTTTTTCAACACGATGCTGGCATCGTCGAGCAAAATCAATACATGCTTGAAGTCGCTCAAGGTGACAGCTGGCATATTGGCCTTGACCTGATCTTCATGGATGCCATAAACCTGCATGTCGTTGGAACGCAGCGAGAGACGGATATTGGGCTGGCGATCGGTGGTACGGGTCTGGAACTTGATCACATCAAAATCAAACTCGTTGTGGTCCGATGCCAACACATCGAAGAATCGATCCAGAATAGTCACCGTCTGTGTATCCTTCTCAAATTCAAGATAGCCTTCCGCCTGCAGGTTCAGTATCAGCGAAAGCACTTGCGAAAGGGGGTATTTGATATAGGCCACATAGTCGTGGATATTGAATCGGTGATGCTCATCAGCGAACAGCTTGACAAACTGGTTCAGGTTCTCCATGGGATGCTTCATGTCAAGCGCCTGGATCTTTAGGTAATCGGCCTTCCTAAAATAGTTTACCGACGAAACCACGCCCTCGCTGTCGCCGCTGGTGCCTTCCAAACGACGGAACTCCATGACATCCGTGTTTCGATCCCAATAGATGGCTTCCAAAAAGATGTCGTATTCGTGATAGGTGTCGTGGAAAGGGCCTGTCCCCACACCGTTGTCCTTACGATAGAGCAGCACCTGGTTCTTGTCGTTGTTGTACCAGAAGCCCAAATCGTTGTGATAGATGGAATCGACGGTCTGATGGACGGAATCATACAGATAGACACGCGCACTCGCTTGGCTTGAGATCAGGCTCTTGTCCGACATGATGAAACGTTTCGCCCTAACCCTGACCGTCACGCGGTTGCGATGTCTGAAAACAAACTGGGCGGGATGATCGCCGTCGCCAAAGAAGTTCACTGCATTGCCCACCATGCCGAAACCGCCAAGAAACTCTATGTTGCCAAACAGCTTCCCAAACTCCACATTGTCGCCTTTCGACATGGCTTTCGGGAACATGGTCTTCTCGTTTGGTGTCGCGTTAGTGACTGCATCTTCAAAGGAGCAGAGACATGGACGCGTGAAATAGTCCATGTTGTAGAAATTGATGGTCTCAATACGGTAGCTGGAGGCATTCAGATTGATTTGGTAGTCGTCGAGAATGCCGTACACCTTATCGGTGGGAATGCCAAAACGACTCCAATCGACGCGTCCCCCTTGGCCAACCCATTGACGGGTTTCAAGGTTAAACCTTCCATACGTGTCGTGAATGACCGATTGGTCGTTATCCGACTTGAGCATGAGGTCGCATTGCTTAACGACGAACAGGCAGGCGGTATCGGTAGGGAAAGTGAAATTGGCGTTGGGGGCAATCCATTGGGTAGCGCCTTTTTCCGCCATCAGATGATCGACAAAGAGGTCACGGCACGACTTCAGGTATTTGTCCATTTGGGCCTGGCGTTGGGCAAAGCGACGCTTGGTATAGTTAAGGAAACGGTTCATGTCGCCTTTCGTCATGCCGTTATAGGGCGCTCGAAGCAAAACCTCCGTAAAGGTAAAGATGTTGTAATAGGCTCGATTGGCGGTCTTGCTGCGCATCAACTCATACAAGTCGATGGCCAAGGCGGCTTCGGTGGCATCATAATGCATGTTCCAAACACCCTGAAAATCTTTCATCAAGGCCTCAGCCTCGACCCTGTCATCCTTTGAGGTCGCAGAGGTAAGATAAGCTTTCAGCTCCTCGATGAAACGGTCCTTATCTGTGGAGAAATGCGTCGATTGGGCGAAGCCTCCCACGACAATGGACAAGAGCGCCACCCATACCAATACAACCCTTTTCATAATGTTATTTTTCAAATTCAGCCGCCACCCACTTGTTTCTCGCAAGATGGCAAACATAGTTCAGTCCCAACCGTTGTGCCTCCTCTTTAATGCTTTCCAGATCCTCTTCATAGAATCCGCTGAAGAAGATTCGCGCCTGAGGTCGCATGGCATCGACATAGCAATGCATGTCACGCAACAGGATGTTGCGGTTGATGTTGGCGAGGATGATGTCGTACAGGGCATCGCCGATGGCATGGGCATCCCCCAGCACTATCTCGATGTCTTCGATGCTATTGAGTGCCACGTTGGTAAAGGCATTGTTATAGGCCCACTCGTCGTTGTCGATGGCCACGGTGCGAGCGGCACCCAACTTCTTGGCGAGGATGGCCAAAACGGCCGTTCCACTGCCCATGTCGAGTACCTCTTTGCCCTGGAAGTCGGTTTCCAGCATCAGCTGGATGATCTGTGCCGTGGTCTCGTGGTTGGCCGTGCCGAACGACATTTTCGGCTCGATGACCAAATCAAATTCATAACTTGGATCCGGCTCATGGAACGGTGCCCTCACGCGGCAACGCTCATTGACGATGACAGGTTGATAAGACGCTTCCCAGACCTCGTTCCAGTCCTTGTCGGGCATCTCCTCCACACCGAGTAGATGAATTCCTTTGAAAGCATCCATCAACAGCAGATCAGCCACGGCGTTATCGTCGCGCTGGTCCTCGGTGCAGTAGGCTTTCAGCGCCATGTCGTCGTCCATGAACGAGTCGAAGCCCAACTCCCCAAGCATTGTCGTCAGCATGTCGTGCTGAATATCGGATGTAGGCAAAGTAAACGAGTATTCTATAGTCTTCATCTCTAAACTCTAAACTTTCAACTCTCAACTATTTCAGACGCTTGTTTGCAAATGGAGACAAAGTCGTCAGCCTTCAGCGAGGCACCGCCGATCAAGCCACCGTCCACATCAGGTTGCGAAAACAGCTCTGTGGCATTCTTGGCATTGCAACTGCCGCCGTACAGAATGCGAATGTCGTCAGCTGCGGCTTCATCATAATGCTCTTTCACCAACGAACGGATGTAGGCATGCATTTCCTGCGCTTGCTCAGGCGTGGCTGTCTTGCCCGTGCCAATAGCCCAAACGGGTTCGTAGGCAATGATGGCGTCATAAATGGCATCGCCATCGAGGTGGAACAGGCCTTTCTCAAGCTGTTCCTTCACCACCTCGAAGTGGCGTCCCGCTTCGCGCTCTTCCAGCACCTCGCCTACGCAATAGATGGGCGACATGTTATTTTCGATCAAGCGGTTGATCTTCTCGGCAAGGATCTCATTGGTTTCAGCGAAATACTTCCTCCTCTCGCTATGCCCGATGATGCAGTAGTCCACATCGAGCGACTTCAGCATCTTGGCCGACACTTCGCCCGTGTAGGCGCCCTTGTCGTAGGCGCTGCAGTTCTGTGCGCCCACGTTGAACTGTTGCTCCTCAAACTCCATGTCGGTGAGCATCTCCAAATACGGGAATGGCGGACAGATGATCACTTCGCATTTCATGTCCTCCTGTTCCTCCAAACGATCAAGGATGTCGTTGACCAAGGTATCAGCCTCATCAAAGGTGAGGTTCATTTTCCAGTTTCCTGCTACGATTTTGCTTCTCATTATGATATAGGTTTTAAAGAATTCAAGATAGGCAAAGATACGGATTATTTCGTAAATTTGCCCAGTTAATACCCGATCCGATGAAAAAAAGAATCTTGTTTTTTGCTTTGCTGACCATGGCCTGTTTATGCCATGCACAAGAAGAGGAGATCTCCTTCCCCACCGACCGTCCCGGAAACACCTGGGGCGCCGAAGTGCTGCCTTACCACAAGGTCTCTTGGGAGAACGGCTTTGGCTTTGAGCGCGATGCCGACCAACGCTCCATCACCCTCCCAAGCACCATCGTCCGCTATGGCATCTTCGAGAATGTGGAGCTTCGGGTTGGCGCTGACGTTGTGTCCCAAAAGATGGAAGGCCAAGCCACCAAAACGATGGGTGTTGCTCCCCTTACCATCGGAGCCAAGTTCAAGTGCTATGAGGGCGATGGCTGGTTACCTTCGGTGGGCTTTTTAGCTCAAGTCCAGTCACCACATTTGGGTTCCTCGGAGCTGCTCCCCTCCCATCTGGCACCTTCCATGTACTTGGTTTTTGAGAACAGCATCACCGACTGGTGTTATGTCTATTACAACGCCGGAGCGGAATGGGATGGCGAAACGGCCACTCCCACCACCTTCCTATCGCTGCTATTGGGCTTTGACATCAGGGATGACTTGGGTGCCTTTGTGGAGACCTACAACTACCTTCATCCCGAAGGAAACCAGTATCTAACCGAGTTCGGACTCTATTTCATGCCCTCGCCTCGGCTGCAATTCGATATCGCCGCCGACCTCGATTTCCAAAACCTAAAGGATTATTTCGCCATCAGTTGCGGCGTATCGTGGATGATCAACTGAGCCTATTTCACCCGAATCTTCCGTCCAGGCCAAAGCTTGACGGTTTTCTTGAAATTGTTGAGCTTGCATAGGATGGAGACCGTCGTATAGTTCTCCACCGCAATCTCGGCCAAGCTCTCGCCTTTTTTCACTATGTAGTATTGCTTCCTGTCAAGGATTGGCGGATATTCCAATTCCACGATTTCCATGGGATATTTCATGCCCATGTCGTTATAGGCCACATCCAACAGCTCCGTGGTCATGGCAAACGACCTGTTGACAGGACGGTCCTTGTCCAACAGCGAATGGGAAAACAGCCAGTCGTAGGTCTGCTTAAGGTAGAAAACACGCGCCAAGCGGGAATGGTTCACTCCTTCCATGCGATCATAAATCAGGCGCGTGGTGTCGCCGCACGAGCGCATGAAGTCAACCACACGGTCGGAACAACTCACCGATACCGACTCATCCGCCGTGCCATGGATGATCCAAAGGGGCATGGTGGTCAAGCCGCAAAGATCTTTGCCCGAGGCACCCCCGCACATCGCTATAGCTGCAGCAATCTTGTCGGGATAGGCAGTCGCCATGTCCAAGGTGCCGTAACCGCCCATGCTCATGCCAAGTACATAGAAGCGGTTGGTGTCCACCTTGTAATGGTCGTCAATCCAATCATATAAGGCAATCAACTTCTTTGGTTCCCATGCCGACTGGGCCTGTGGAGCCACCACGATGGCATCGATACGACGCCCCCTGACCACCGCATCGATACAGCCGTAACGCAGCACCATCTCCAACGAGTCGCCACTCAGGCTTTTGCCATGCAAAAACATCACCAAGGGCAACTCATCTGCCCTTTGGTAACTTTCTGGAAGATAGAGCAAGAAGTCGTAATTGTCCTCAACGAAGCCGCGACATGCCATCAACTGCGCCGATGAGGTCAAGGGCAGCAAGAACAATAACCATATCATTAATAGAACTTTTCTCATCACTCCAAACTCCTCACTCCTAATTCCTAACTAATTCTGACTCTCGGATCAATGATCCCATAAACGATGTCAACGATCAAGTTGACAATGATGAGCATCACGGCAATCAACAAAACGGCGCCCATGATGACGGGGAAATCGTATTTCTCCAAGGCATCTACCACCACCACGCCGATGCCTTTCCAATCAAACACATATTCCACAAACACGGCACCTGCCAACAGAGAGGCAAACCAGCCAGAGATGGCGGTCACCACCGGATTCAGGGCATTGCGCAAGGCATGAACGCAAACCACCCTCCATGGCCTCAATCCCTTGGCTTTGGCCGTCCTCACATAATCCATCGACAGGGCTTCCAACAAGGAGGTACGGGTCAATTCGACCACCACCGCCAAGGGACGCATGCCCAAAGTCAAGGCGGGCAGAATGAGGTTCGACAGGGTGAGGTATTCGCCACGGCCGTATTCATCCACCGTATAGAGGCTTCCCGTCATGCTAAGGCCTGTGACATCCTCCAGGATAAAACCGAAGATCCAGGCCATCAGGATGGCGGCAAAGAACGAAGGCAACGACATGCCAATGGTGGTGATGAACAGGGTAAGCTTGTTCAGGAAATTCGTATTCAAGATGGCCGTCAGGATACCGATGACCAGCCCTAAGATGAAGGCAATGGAAATGGATACAAAGGCCAGCAGTAGGGTGTTTGGGAAAGCCTCCCCTAGGATGTTCGACACCTTGCGCTTGCTTTGGTACGACATCCTCAGGTAGGGTGCCTTCAGCACTACCGCCGTCGCTCCTATCGTGGCAATCTTGCTATAGGGAGCCACGCGTTCCAGCTTCTCCTCCCCTTTTGAGACATCGTAAAACGAGAGCGGCACCAAGTCGTTAAGATAATCGATGTATTGCTTGCCGAGACTCTGGTTCAAGCCCAACTCCTCACGGATGGCATCCACCGACTCCTTGTCGGCACGCTGGCCAAGCATCATTTGTGCAGGATCGCCAGGAAGGATGTTAAACAGAAAGAACACCAAGGTGGCGACACCCCATAGCACCGCCAAACCATATAGCAACTTCCTGATTATATACGCTCCCATGCCTTGTCAAAGTCGATCGCACTCCATTTGTCAACCACCAAGCCTTCGTCCAACAGGATCAATCCCGGATTGAAACGAACGATGGTCTTGATTTCCAGTTCATCGCCGTAATACACCTCCGTCAAGAAGGGATGCGACTCTTGAAGTTCCTCCACATAGTCTTGGTTCGAGGCCGTGACCCACACCACATAATAGCCATTCTTTTCGGCCTTTTCGGTTATTTCCTTGATCTTCTCCCATTCCTTGTCGGTAATCTTCGACATGTCGTGCGAGGTAAACATCAGTAGGTTCTCGGTGGTCAAGATCATGTCCGTGACATCGTCGCCATCCTGATCCAAGGCCGAGAAGCCCAAGAAATCGGCATCTCCCTCAACGCGCTGGTCCACAAAGTCCCATTGGCTCATCCACACCGAATCGTTCCACGGATAGTTGGGTGAGAGGAATTCTTCCGTCTTGCCCGTCTCCTTATTCTTGAAAGTCAAGTAGATTTGCGGTTCTTGATCGTTGGTGGCGTTCATCTGCTTTCCCACCTTCCAGTTCATGAAGTCGATCACAGGAAGGTGACGGTAGTTGTAGATCTCGAAGCCGGTAAACAACAAGGCATAAACCAGCCCGATGACGAACTGCGTCCATGGCTTGAGACGGCATTTCAGCGACCTGATGTTCAAGATCAAGGGCAATAGCACGGCATCGATCACCAGATTCTTATAAAAGGTCTGCCAGTTGGTCATCTTGACCGCAGTGCCGAAACATCCGCAATCTGGAACCTTGTCGTAAAGGGCATCGAAGAGCGTCACTGCGGTAAAGAGCAGCATGAACAACGCGCCGCCAATCACAGCGACCTTAGGGCAGACATTCGTCAGCAGGCAGATGCCAATCAGGAATTCGGCCAGGATCATCAGCACGGCCAGCACCATGGCTGCTCCGTTGAGCCACTCGATGTTGTAGGCAGCGAAATAATCCAGCATCTTGTATTTCGTTCCTAACGGATCCACTCCTTTGGTGAAGCTGCTGAAGATGAAAAGACCGCCTACCAAGAGCCGGCAGACTACGAGCACGGGACGTTGATGTTCACGCTTGCTGAAGCCTTTGGGCGGTCCTTCGCGACGGGATGCGGAGCGGCACTGCAGCCCTCCCACAAATGCCAGCAGCAGGTTGGCCAACAACACCAGCAGGAACCACATCCTATAGGTGGGAACGAAGACGATTCCCACCGCCGATGCGATGGCGATGGCAACGCTAATCCAACTCAGTATGTTCTTTTTAGTCTTCATGGCCCATTTCCTTTTGTTCGGCAAGCAGGATTAGCGCAAATACCGCATAGTTGATCATGTCGTAATAGTTGGCGTCAAGCCCTTCCGAGGCGATGGTCTTGCCATCATGGTCCTCGATAGACTTGGTGCGCAGCACCTTCATCAGGATGAGGTCGGTGATGGAGCTGATGCGCATGGAGCGCCATGCTTCGTCATAGTCGTGGTTTTTGCGTGTCATAAGCTCGTATGCCTCGTTGGTGACCTTGTCATACATCCTGGCTGCCTCTTCCGAGGTAAGGTCGGGCTGGTCCACCACACCCTGTTGCAGCTGGATGATGCCCATGGCCGCATAGTTGACGATGCCGATGAATTCCGGTTCGATGCCTTCGTCCACCAGGTGTTCCGAGGTGGTTTGCAGGGTACGGATGCGATTGGCCTTGATGAAGATCTGGTCGGTGATGGAAGGTGTACGGAGGATGCGCCAGGCTGGTCCGTAGTCCTTCATCTTATCGCTGAACAGCCGTCGGCATTGCGCCAGCACGGCATGGTATTGCTTTGCTGTTTTCGGGTTTTCCATTTCTATTCTATTAACGAAGCAAAGATATGAAAGTTTTTTTGTTGTCCTTTATTTATTACTTGTCGGGAAGGTGAAAGTTCTTGTCTCGGTGGATGCCGACTTGAAGATGTAGCCTTGTCCGGGTTCGAGCGTGTTCAGTTGGCCATTCCAACTACCGCGCTTCACTTGGGTGCTTAGCGTTTGCGACTTGAGCTGGTCGCTGTTGACGATAAAGCTGGAGGGAAAGGCATTGGCTACCGTCATACTCTCGCTGAACGGATATCCGATCCAAACGGTAGCTCCCGGGTTGATGGTGACGGGATGCTCGGCAGGGTTGATGGGTGCGCCTTCCAGTGTGAACTCACACGCGGCATCGACAACGATCTTGTACATCAAGGCAACATCCATTGAGGTCAAGCTACCCGTCCAGTTGCCACGCTTCAGCTGGCAGCTTTGAGTCTGTGACTTGATCGTGATGGAAGCGTTGTTGCCTAGAGCTGTTTTAAGAGCGTTCTGAAGGTCAGCCAAGGTCATTTCGATGTATGTCGAGAACCAGTTGGCGCCGGCCGACAAGGCAATCGTCTGGGTGACACCACAATTCACATCAAACTCATATCCATAGTCCGAACCTAAGCCGGAACTCTCGTAGAATACATTGCCTCCCGCATAGCTTATCGTGAAGGAGCATTCATAGGTGTAGTTGCCCACAACCCAACTCAATACCACATGGTTTCCGGATGCCACTGGCAGCGTTATGGTGGCTTCATCCTCGCCAGCTGGAACAGTAAGGCGTTGGACCATGCCGTTACCGAAGTCCATTACCAGATAGTTGCCGTTCCAGCCGTCGCCGTAGCTGTCGTGAAGATTGAAGGTTAGGTCGCAATAGTCGCCCTCCGGCAGGAAATTTGCCGTAAGCTCCATGTCGTTTTCCACGACGAAAGTAAATTCTGGATCCAAGGAAACCACGGTGCCATTATTGTCAGTCCAATCCAAAAAGATATAGCCGGTGTTGGGAATGGCTTGCAGCCTACACACATCGTTGCGACCATAGTGTCCAGCTCCGATGACCGTGCCTGCCGATGCACCGGATGGGACGGCAACGACGCTATACAAGGGCCTGTTGAACATGATCTGGTTCTTCTCCATCAAAGGTGCACCCATGTAAGAAGAAGGATTAAGGGGATTGAAGTTGGTACCGTCATTGCGGACATAAAGTGCTTGGTAACTCTGAGTGGGGAATGTACGGCACTCAATGTTGTTGTCATAGTCACCCGTGTTGTCGTCCACAACAAGGACAAGGTTGGTTCCCCCCGAATACGTACTTTCGTAATTGAAGTCCTGGTCCAACGGGATGGTGGTCCATACGCCCTGCTTCAATTCCACGGTGCCGCTATACACGCGTTGTGATGCGCTCACAGTGATCCAATCCATGTCGCTGTTGAAACTCGTCTTGGAGGTATGCGTCATGTAGATATCGTAATAGCGGGTCTTGGTGGGACCGACATTGAAAAAAGAAATGCTGGTGATTTTGCGGCTCCCTCCCAACTCATCGGCCGTGTATATTTGTTGTGTCATGGAATAATTGTAATACGAATTGCTAGGCAGCTCTTCTGATACTGTTTCGCCTTGTCCGATTATTTTGACATTATACGGGATGTCCATAAACACGGCCTCAAGGTCGGTGTCTTCATACACGTTGAATTCGTAGGTGGCATTGCAGCTGACCACTTCGCCGTTCTTTCTCCAGTGAAGGAACAGCCAACCAGCATTCGGGGTGGCTATCATAGTACAGGTTCGGCCGTAACCCACCAATCCTTGGCCTGTTACCGTACCGCCATTGGAAGGGAATACATTGACTGTTACCATAAAAGGATTGATGCAAAGAAAATCACTCCAGCCCGAAGCCGTCAGATAAGCATTAACGGCGGCAGAAGGAACATGTATCGGAATGTTTCTGGGAACGTCGTAGAACACATCTTCGCCTAAGGTGGGCGGTGTCAAAGGATCGACTGTCATGGAAGTCAGGTTGATGCAATCGTAGAAAGCCCCGTAATTAATCACAGCCACGGAACTCGGAATGTACAGCGTTGTAATACCGTGCCAATGGGCGAATGCATACATATTGATCTCCGTCAAGGAATTCGAGATGGTCAACCCAGTGAAACCGTTACAATGATAGAAAGCTTCTTCACCTATCTCAGTCACGGAATTCGGGATGGTCAGCGAGCCAGTGAGACCAGAACATTGATAGAAGGCCGAACTGCCTATGGTGGTCACAGAACTGGGAATGGTCAGCGAGCCCGTCAAATGATAGCAATTGTAGAAAGCACCATTGCCTATCGAAGTTACGGTATTGGAGATGCTCAGACTCGTAAAGTTGGCTCCATAGAACATATAGGCAGGGATCCTTGTCACATTGTTGCCAATGGTGAGTGAGCCGCTACAATGATCAAAGGGGGTGGATGGCATTGAAACATCGGCACAATTGATAGCGTTGAATTTCCACTGTGAGATGCCAGTACAATCCCCAAAAGCCTCAGTGCCTATCGAGGTCACGGAACTCGGGATGGTCAATGTTCCTGTCAAGCCAATGCAATAATAAAAAGCTGCAATGCCTATCGTAGTCACAGAATTGCCAAGAGACAACGACGTTAAACCCTCGCAATCATAGAAAGCAATAGAGTTGATTTCTGTAACGGAATTCGGGATGGTCAGCGAGCCTGTCAAACCTCTGCAATTATAAAAGGCACAATAGCCTATCTTTTTCACGGAATAAGAGATGCCATTATAGGAGACTGTTGGGGGCAAGGTAATGTTTCCTGTTGGTTCTTCAAACCCATTCCAAGGATCATCGTAATCCTCTCCCGGGCAGGTTATTTCCACATAATGGTTGGTTGCATCAATGATGTTGTAGTACAATGTCTGCCCTGTGGAGCAAGTCGCTGAGAAGTCGTAGGCAAAAGCCGATCCCAAACCCAGGAAGAAGGCAATAAGGAGGATGAATATGCTTTTGTTGGCAGGAAAGATTCTTTTCACGGTATGGAGTTTTTATTTGTTCATTGCTTTTTTGCACTTGGGAAGGTCAACGTCCTTGTCTGCGATGACGCCGAATTGAAGAGGTAGCCCTTTCCTGGTTCAAGTTTGTTGAGCCCCGTTGCTCTCCACGTTGAGCCGTTGTATTTGGCATTGCCGGTCTTGGATTTGACCACGTCGCCGTTGACGGCATTAAAGCCTGCGAAGGCCGCGCTGAGCGTCATTTCCTCGTTGACCGGGAACGCAATCCAGTTGGATTGGCCACTCAAGATGGTGGCGGGATGATCTGCTGGGTTGATGGGCTCGCCTTCCAAAGTGATCTCGCAGGCGCTTTCAACAGTAATCAAGTACATCTTCGACAGGTCCCAAGTCAAGTTGCCTCTCCAAGAGCTGCCGTTGTATTTGGCGTTTTGGGTCTTTGACTTGATGACGATGTTCGTGCCGGACAATGCTGCCACGAGGGCGGCCTTGAGGTCGTCCAAGGTAATCTCGAGGTGGGTCGAGAACCAGTTGGCACCGGCAGACAACGTTACTGTCTGGGTGACCGTGGTGGGTACAATATACGGTCGCAGCGTCTTGCCTGCGATGGCATTGATTTGGTCGGTGTTGAGCGTGTCGCTGACGATGACTTGCTCGCCCTCGTCGTTTTCGTAATAGAAGGACTGGCCGCTTTTTATAGCGACCGTGTAATCCGCGAACCAGGTGCTGAAGCCACCTGAAAGGATGTAGTCGTCGGCATTGGTCCAGCCGAGGGTGATGGTGTTGTAGTCGGAATGGATTTTGTTAGCTACCACTTTGCCGCCGTTGATGACGACATCGTATTCGGCAGAGAGGTCGGCAAGCCCACCATTGGTTAAGGTACTGCTGGAGATGACGGTGCCACCGTTGATGGTTATGTAGTTGGTCCAGATGCCGCAGTTTTTGCCGCTGGCATGGAGGCTGCCTCCGTTAATGGTGAAGCTATTGTCACCGATCGCAGAAGAATGATTCGGGCTTCTAACGATGACATTGCCGCTGTGCTGGATGTAGGTTAAATGATCGAGGGCTGGTACTACATCATTGCAGTTGACATTAAAAGTGCCAGCCTCGATGGAGTCGAGGCTCTGGCCATAGATGGCTAGAGTGTGACCTTGTCCATTATTGTATCGTTCGGAGGCAACCGTCATCGTCTTGCCGTTGCAGAGGATGATGGTTACATCGCCGTTGAGTTTAATTCTATCACTGTAGGTGATGTCGCTGTCCACCACATACCAACCCGCAGCGAGTGTTGTGGTGCCGCCGCCTGTGAGCACGGTATAGTTGGTGCAAGTGTGCATTTCGCCGTTTCCATCGATGTAGTTGATCGGAATCATCCACCGCGCAGTAAATGTGGTTGATGTCGAGGTCAGCGTGATGTACCCATTGTGGTTCCAGCCTTCCCAACCTAAGAATTGTAACCCGTTAGGTGCAACAAAAGAACTTGGGCAGTAATCGGCAGGCAATCTGAAGCCTATCGTGATGCTGTCATAATAGAATTGGCAAGTCTCGGCCAAGTAAGAATGAGAAACAGCAGTTGTCGGGTCGAAGGTGTAAACGATGGGATCGCCTCCGCCTATGCCCGGCGAAAGGGTGACGGTAAAATTCTCCAAATCTTCCCATATTGCGGTGAAAGTGGTAGCCGTCGAGGTTAGGGTGATATACCCATTGTTATTCCAGCCGTCCCATCCGATGAACGCATGTCCTTCAGGCGCGGTAAATGAATAAGGGCAGTAATCGCCAGGCAGCCTGAAGCCTATCGTGGTGTCGTTCACAAAATAGAATTGGCGTATATTGGCACTGTTAGCATTGGGAGCCGCAGTCATCAGGTTGAAGGCGTAAACGATAGGATCGCCTCCGCCTATGCCCGGCGAAAGGGTGACAGTGTAGGGTTCGAATTCGAACCATTGTGCAGTGAAGGTCGTAGCCGTCGAGGTCAGGGTGATATACCCGTTGTTGCTCCAGTTATCCCATCCGTTGAACACATGCCATTCTGGTGCGGTAAATGAATTAGGGCAGTAATCGCGAGGCAGCCTGAAGCCTATCGTGGTGTTGTTCACATAATAGAACTGGCATGTATTGGCGCTGTTAGCATTGGGAGCCATAGTTGTCAAATTGGAGGTGTAAACGATAGGATCGCCACCGCCAATGCCCGGCGAAAGGGTGACAGTGTAGGGTTCGTATTCGATCCATTGTGCGGTGAAGATGGTAGCCAGCGAGTTCAGGGTGATATACCCGTTGTTGCTCCAGCCGTCCCATCCGGTGAACAAACGCCCTTCAGGCGCGGTAAATGAATCCGGGCAATAATTGGCGTCTAATCGGAAGCCTAATGTGCTGCCCGTTTGATAGAACTGTAGGTTTTCGGCAGAAGCAGCGCTGGCAGCCACGGGAAATACGGTAGAGTTGCATATCAAGGGGGTGCCCTCTCCCTCGCCAGGCGAAAGCGTGACGGTATAAACATCCCCAGTTGCGCCACCCATTTCCATGAGATCGGCATGTACCGTCACATTCGAGGGAGGCATTCCGAAATGGTTATCGGAGTAACCGACCGATACACCGTCCTCGGTTTTGATATGAAAACCGTTCATGAGATAGCCAGACGGCACATTGAACCTGAAATACACGACGTCATTCATGGATGTGGTGACCGAACTGCCCCAAGTGGCGTTGTCGAGGCTCACCTGCACCGCACCATAGATGTTCGGGCTGGCATCGGTACTGACGGTATATGCCGAATAGATGGGCACAATCCTCACATCAGTGTTTGACATGACCAGCGTGTAGGGGTTTGCTGTGCCGCTCAGGGTGGCGTTGGGCTCGGCCAAATAGCTGCCCTCGAAGACATAGCCCCAAGGCACCTCGCAACTGAGGTTGAGGCTCACCGTGTCGCCCTCGCCTGCATAAAGGGTGCCGTCATAAACGATGCCCGCATTGTAAGCCTGGATGCCGCTCATGCCGTAATTGGTGGCTTGTCCATTGAACGCCACGGTGACATTCGCATCGCCGGTGATGCTGTGCATCATCTTGCCTTGGGTGCCGTCGAGGGTCTGCGAGTAGTAGCAGTTGGCTCCAATGGTGACGGCACTGTCGCCCGAATACCAGCGTGCGAAGGTCTGGCTGCCGTTGCCGCTCATGGTGACTTCCTCGGGGATGAAGAGACAGTTGGTGAAGGTGACCGATCCGTTTTGAGGTTCACCGTTTTTCGTATAGCCGACAAAGCCGCCAACGTGGGTGGTGCTTGGGCCGAGCAGCTTGCCGGTGAAGGCACAGCCCTCGAAGGTGTTGGCACCCCATACATACGACACAAAGCCGCCATGCGTGCCGTCGCCATTTACCGTGGAGTTGATGGTGACATCGCTGACGCAGTTGGTGAAGGTGCAGCCGTGGTACACGACCGCCCCCACGAGGCCGGCGCAGAACTTTTTCGAGGTGTTGAGGACACCGTCCACTTTGAGGTTCCGGAAGGTGGCGCCGTCGGCGTAACAGAAGAGGGCGGTGAACTGCATGGTGGCCGTCATGTCGAGAGTGATGGTGTGGCCCTGTCCATCGAAAGTGCCGGAGAAACACTTGTTCTCGATTCCCGCCATGGTGCCGACGATGATATCGTCAGTGAGTTGCACGAACTTGCCCGCGTAGGTCGAGTCGTTGGTGACGCTTTGGGCAAACCAGTTCCACTCAATGCTGTCGTTGATGAGATACGGGTCGGTGCTTGTGCCTGTGCCTGACAGTCCTTGCGCCCAAACCGTCGATGTGAAAGACATGAGAGCTGTTATGGCGAGCAGCAGGGCAAGGAGTATGTGGTGCAACCTGTGTTCTGTCATTTTTTATCGTTTTTGCTTTTTTTTACTATCAAGTCAATAGAGGTTTCAAAGATAAGAATAAGATTCTTTAAATCAAAAAAAAAACTTACTTTTGCGTCAAATAACCAACCATGAAAGAACTCCCCTCCCGCCCCGCCATCATGGGCATCCTTAACGTCACCCCCGACTCGTTTTCCGACGGAGGCAGATACAACAGCGTGGACAAGGCACTGCAGCATTGCGAGGAGATGCTGCAACAAGGTGCCGACATCATCGACATTGGCGGATGCTCCACCCGACCCAACAACGCCATCGCCACCGAACAAGAAGAAATGGCAAGGGTCATCCCCGTGTTGAAAGCCATCCGGCTGCATTTCCCTGATGCGATGGTCTCCATCGACACCTTCCGTAAAAACATCGCCGAGGCCTGCATGATTGAAGGCGCCGATATCATCAACGACATCTCGGGCGGGCTCTTCGATTCGGAAATGCTGCCCTACATCGGCAAAAACCACATCCCTTATGTGCTGATGCATTGCGTGGGCACCCCAGAGACCATGCACCAATACCATTTGGACGGCGACATCCACCAAACCGTTCTGGATTTCTTCAAAAAGCAATGCGACATCCTGGAAGCATACGGCGATCAACAGATCATCCTCGACCCAGGCATCGGCTTCGGGAAAAGTTTAGAGTCCAACTACGCCCTGCTCAGCCATCTGGAACGTTATCGTCATCACGAATACCCCATCCTCATCGGCATCTCACGGAAGTCGATGATTCCCAAGTTGCTGGGACCCGATGCCGATCTGGAGAACTGCACCACCATCCTCAACACCATCGCCATGCTGAGCGGTGCTGACTTTTTAAGAGTCCACAACGTGAAAAACGCCGTGGATTTGAAAAAAACCTTTAATTTTGCGCAACCAACGGAATAGAACATGCTGAACCTCTTCATACAAATACGTATCGTTGACATCATCGACATCGTGTTGGTCGCCGCCCTACTCTACACCCTCTACAGGCTGCTGAAAGGTACGGGCGCCATTAGCATCTTCGTCGGCATCGTAGCCATCTTCCTCCTTTGGCAGCTGGTCAACGCCCTACAGATGGAGCTACTGTCGTCGATCCTGGGTGCTTTTGTTAACGTTGGCTTCATCGCGCTCATCGTCATTTTCCAGCCCGAAATACGCCGTTTCCTTTTCACCATCGGCATCCAAACGAAAAACGACAATATCAAGTCGTTCAAACTATTCCGCAGGAAAAGCAAGGGCATCTCAATGGACACCGAGTCGGTGTGTAGGGCCTGCCAATCCATGTCGAACATCAAGCAGGGCGCACTTATCGTCATCACCCGCCAGAACACACTAAGCGACATTGTCCTGACCGGCGTCACCATCGACGGAGAGATCAGCAAACCATTGATTGAGAACATCTTCTTCAAGAACAGCCCGCTCCACGATGGTGCCATGATCCTTACCGACAACAAGATTGTGGCTGCACGTTGCATCCTACCCGTCACCAACAACAGCGAGATTCCCGGACATTTCGGTTTGCGTCATCGCGCCGCCGTGGGTGTCACCGAAAATAACGATTGCATCGTGCTTGTAGTCTCTGAAGAAACCGGCAGCATCAGCCTAGTAAAAAACGGGAAAATCACCACCGTCCAGCCCGAAGACCTAGAGGAAACCCTAAACCACGAATTAATTAGTTAGTTTTCAGTTTTCAGTTTTCAGCTTTCAACTCAACGAACCCCTCTCCTTCTTCCATGAAATAGAGCGATTCTTTGTAGGGATCCCAGCGCAGCTTGAAACGCGCCGTACCGTTGTTCTTCTTCAACTCATCACCGATATAGCGGTTCATCATGTAGTCGTAGGTGTAAGCGGCATAGCGCTTCCCAAGATACACCGCATAGTTGTAAAGGTCGGCATTGGCAATCTTCTTGATGTCATAATGGTATTGTGCCCCATCGACACCATTTTGTGTCACGTATGAATCGAAATCATCCACGAGGTTGTGCTCGTCGAACAAGGTGGGGTGCCATTCGCCGTCGTTGACATCAAACCAAGAGGCTACATTGACCGTATTCAACGAAAAAGAATACTCATATTCGTCAATGAAATCGAAGAGTTGATCCACATAATCCGTGAAAAGTCCTTGTATCTCCATATTGGACAGGATCACCAGCCAATGGGTGGAATCGACAGGAACATGATCGGGATCGTCAGGAATATAGACATTCACGCCATATCGGCTCATTTCATCGGCGTAGGCCAAATACATCATATCAAGAAAGGCATCCTGGTTCAACGAGTCCAAAACATTGGTATAGGATCCGTCTTCAGCCTGGATCAAGGTCACTTTCGCTGATTCGGGAAAATAAACGGCCGCCTGGGTTTGGCGCGACTTGACCACAAATTGGTTAGCCAGCTTGATCTCGCTGCCGCAGCTTGTGAACAGCAATGCCATGACAACACCGATAATAAGATTCCTGGTTTTCATAACTCAAAACAATTCCATCTGGATGGGTTCACCTCCATGTTTCTTGTCATCGTCGGACGTGAGACTCGGGACTTCGGGACTCGGGACTTCGGGATTCGAGTCATCGGTATTGTCCTCCGGTGCTTCAGTCACTTCTGGTCCCTCAGGCACTTCAGGCTCAAACGGCTCAAGCCATTCAAAATGCTCGATCTCCCTGTTCGAAAGGCGTTTGCCCTTGGCCTTGAAGCTCTTGATGCCAATGAATTCCTCTACGTTGAGCTCGTCGTCGGGGAAGCTGTTGCCCGCGTCGCTCACTTGATAGCTCAACAGAAGTCGCGGCATCACGTCCGTGCAGAACGAGAGGTACTTGGCGGCCTCATGCTCCCCGATAAACGAAAAACGGGTGTTGAGCTTGATATCCTTCTCGATGCAGAAACGCTTCAGATACATCTTCTGGGTCTCACCTTCGATGTAAACCACCGAGAAGATCTCGTCGGGATCGAACTTGCGGATCTCCACCATGTCGTCGTCGAAGTGCGTGGAGAGGTCGTAACCCGTAACCTTGAACTCGCCATTGGCAAAGAGCTGCAGGATGTGGTCGTCACCCTCAAAAGCTCCAAGATATTGGCCGCGTTTGTCGGCATTGAGGCGACGCACCGTATCGTCATACCAGAGATCGCGAGCCGTCAAGGTTGAAACGCCGTCGTCATGCTTGAACACCACCTTGATAGCATACTTTGTCAGCAGGTTACCACGCGCGGCACGACCCTTCACGGCAAGTTGGGCAAAGTCATAGTCGAAGGTCGATTTCTTGATCTTGGGGGCGGGACGCAGCTGCACCTTGATGACCTCAGCCTCTCCGTTGGGGTTGGCGGTGAAATACACCACCCTCGAGTCGGGCTTGCCTTGGGTGAGATCGTATTCTTTGTCGCGAGTGACACCCGTCACCGCAAAACGCTTCACATAGAAGGCGTTCCCCGGCTTGCCGTCGCGATACACGGCATTGTAAGTAGTGCGGTCGTCGTTCTTATGGAAGACAGCAGCATGAATCACGTTGGCACCGACAAAAAGCTTGGATTGTAGCTTGGTCACCATGTAAGTACCCTTCTCGTGGAACACGATGATGTCATCCATGTCGGAACAGTCGGAGATATAGGTATAGGCTTCCTTGTTCTTCTCGCGTTTCAGGCCCTCGGCGGTACACACGAAGCCTTCAGAGGCATTCAGGTACAGCTTCTCGTTGTTGGCCGCCACCGCCACTGCCGAGATGTTGTCGAAGTTACGGATCTCGGTCTTGCGATCACGACCCTCGCCATATTTCTCCTTGATATGGATATAATAATTGACGGTATAGTCAACGATATGGTCGAGGTTATAGCGTGCCTCTTCCATCTTGGCCTCGATGTCGGCCAATTGCTCATCGGCTTTCTTGATGTCGAACTTGGAAATCTTGCGCACTGGCTTGTCGCAAAGCTTCAGCACATCATCGCGGGTGATTTCGCGCTTTAGCTTCTTGCGATAGGGATCGAAACGCTTTTCAATGCCCGTCACCTGGTCTTCCCAAGTCTCGTAGTCCTTCTTCTCCAACTCCTTGTAGATGCCCTTCTCGAAGAAGATCTTCTCCAAGGAGATCCAATGCCAGTCGGATTCCAGTTCGTCGAGCAGGATTTGGAGCTCCCAGCTGAGGAGTTCCATGGTGCGATCGGTGCAACGTTTCAGGATCTCGCTGACACCCATGAACACGGGATGGTCCTTGATGATGACACAGGCATTGGGTGAGATGGACACCTCACAATCGGTGAAGGCATAAAGTGCGTCAATGGTTTGGTCAGGCGAAACGCCAGGATTGAGATAGATGACGATTTCGCACTGTTCAGCGGTGTTGTCGTCGATCTTCTTGATCTTAATCTTGCCTTTGTCGTTGCACTTTACGATGCTATCGATCAGGCTGCCCGTGGTGGTGCCGTAAGGTATCTCACTGATGACCAGCGTCTTCTTGTCGGGTTGGCTGATGCGCGCACGCACCCTGATACGACCGCCGCGGAGACCGTCATTATAGTTGCTCACGTCCATCAAGCCTCCCGTCGGAAAATCGGGATACAAGGTAAAGGGCTCGTCGCGCAAATAGGCGATGGAGGCATCGATCAACTCGTTGAAGTTATGCGGCAAAAACTTGGAGGCCAAGCCCACGGCAATGCCCTCGGTGCCTTGCGCCAGCAGCAACGGAAACTTCACCGGCAACGATACCGGCTCTTGGTTGCGTCCGTCGTAAGAAGGACTCCAGTCGGTGGTCTTCTTATTGAACACCACCTCCTTGGCAAATTTCGAGAGCCTCGCTTCAATATAACGTGGAGCAGCGGCATCGTCGCCTGTCAAGACATTTCCAAAGTTTCCTTGGGTGTCGATCAGCAGGTCTTTCTGGGCCATCTGCACCAAAGCATCGCCAATGGAAGCATCGCCGTGAGGGTGGTATTTCATGGTGTTGCCCACGATGTTGGCCACCTTGTTGAAACGGCCGTCGTCCAGCTCGTTCATGGAATGAAGAATACGGCGCTGCACGGGTTTCAAGCCATCTTCAATGGCGGGCACAGCGCGTTCCAAAATCACATACGAGGCATAGTCGAGAAACCAATTCTCAAACATCCCTTTGATGGGAATCACATGAAAAGACTCGTCTTTTTCTTCAATATCCATAAACTTGCTTAAGAAAGGGCAAAGATACGATTTTTTCTTCGTTGTCAAACGAAAAAAACAGCAAAATCACTTCCAAAAACGCAGCACCGCCACCTCGCCTGCCAATGCCAGCAGGGCAAGCAACACGAACCATTTCCAAAGCGACGACTGGCGCGCCATGGCTTGCATCAGGTCGTGGCCGGCAAAATCATCCACATCGAGCACGGCCATCAATTCAATGCCAGTCTCTTTGAACGCCTTGCCTATCGCCTCTTTGTCAAAGCAATCCATCTGCGACTCAAGGCGGCTGTCGTTCCAAGCCATCACATGATAGACGGAGTCGTTCATCATCAGTTCATAGCATCCCGATTCAGGCAGGTCATCCTGGAAAAACAAGCATACCCTATTGTTCCTGACTTCATGGGCAGGCATCATCTCGAAGCTGCCATCCCCCTTCTTGATCCTCAACTGCTCCAGACCCTCGAACGGCAGGTCGCCAAACACCAGGGATTGGTCCACACCAAGTGTATAGGAAAGCCGACTCACGCCGCCACCCAACAAGGCCATCTTTAGCATCAGAGGCACAAACAGCGAATGGTCGGCCAAGGTGCTCCATTGGGCATCGAGTGTTGTGGCGAAGTCAAATACCAGGCCCTTTCCCATCGGTCTCATCGTCAGCATGGGGTCGCCGTTGTCGAGATGCATCAGCACGGTGGTATTGGAAGCGGGTAACAAGCGGACATGTTGCTTCACCTGTGGCAGGTCGGCCTGCTGGGGCAGATCAAGGATCATGTCGCTGAAAAACTCATGGCGAACGGCCACATCGCTTACCGAAACGGTATTGGTATCCACCGTCTTGCCTTCATCGTGGAAAAAGACAACGCTCGCCCCATCCGAAGCGTCTTCCAACAATGCTTGGCGCAGGGTTGCGTTGATGGCCGACATCTCATCCACTACGATCAACTGGGCCTGCGAGAGGCCATTGAGATCGAATCGGCTGGGTTCCATCGACACAAAGTCAAATTGTGGATCATCTGCGAACACCATCGAGACAGCCGACCTCGATTCCTTACCGTTCAACTCAACCACTTTCAAGGTCGGACGGGTGGACAACACAAACTGGTAAGTGTCGTCGAAGGTGATGGGAAAGTCAACCAACGAAACACTGCACCGGGTGTCGCCTGCCGTTTCCAACACGAACTGCATCGCCAGTTCCGATGAGGCCTTCCCTTCCACGTCAACCGTAGCCGAAGCCGCGTTTCGTCCCTCCATGTTCAAGTTGACCGGCAAGCCCTTTACTTCCTTTTCGCCATGATTGGTAATCTTCACATGCAAGTCGTTGGCCAATCCCACTTGCAACACCGGGGAGTCGAGCCATACCGAGTCGATGGAGATGTTCGACTGGACTTCAGCCTGAATGGGCACGGCAACCACACGCAATCCGCTATCTTGCTGGACGCCCGCTAAGTCGAACTGGTTCTTCTGGAAGTCGGAATATACAAACAGGGTGGCTTGATCGAAGCCATGGAGTTTCTTGAGCATCCCAAAGCGATCCAAGAGTGCATTCATTTTTACTGGATGACCGTCAAGGTTCATTCGGTCCAGCTGATCCAGCATCTCGTCACGGTTCATCGGGTATTCGTTTTGCACCTCGAAGCTGTTGGTCATCAACACATAGCGCGTCGAGGGTGAAAACTGCTCCAACAGGCTCTTAGCCGACTCGCGCGCATCTTCCAGCAGGGTGGTCTTGGACGACTGGGCCTTCATGCTCATGGAATTGTCGAGATAAACGCCCACCAGTCCCTCTTCGGTATCGATGCTCACGGCGGCATCGGGTTTATAGGGGAAGGCAAAAGCCAACACCAAGGCGGCGATAAACAGGCAGCGAAGCCCTAATACGACAAGATATTTCAGCTTTTTCGTCTTGGCATTCTCCTGCTGAATGGTCTTGAGCAGGGCGGTATTGCTAAAATACACCAGCTTATGCCTCCTGAAATTGAAAAGGTGTACCGCGATGGGGATCGCCAACGCCGTCAAGGCCCAAAACATCGATGGATAGAGGAAGGTCATTTTAGTTAGGAGTTAGGAGTGAGGAGTGAGGAGTTAGAAGCCATAACTACCCAAACGATGTCGGGTTCGGTTTTTACTTGAAAAACTTGAACAAGCGTCACCGGGAAGGAATCTCAATGGAAGGGCAACTGTCACACTGGTTTCAAGGCCTCGATTTCTCCGTTCGCCTTTCACATTATAGGCATTCACATTCACAGCGGGAGCCTCGTCATGATGTTCTGCCCACGAATAGGTGTCCAACATGCCAAAATGATAACCTGCCTCTACCTTGATGGCCAAGGAAAAACGGTCAAAGTCGATCATAAACCGGACGCCAGCGCCTGTCATAAACCCAATATCGTATGGCGCCATATTGCTCGAGTCGATGGCAACCGGATTAATAGTTTTGGGGGTATCGGGAAAATACTGGGCAATGCTACCCATTGGCATCGTCAATCCGAAGACAGGGGCAGCAAAGACGTAGGGTCTCACTTTTGGGGTCACCGAATAACAAAGCGCCATGGGAAGCCGGGCTTCCAAATAATAGGTCTTAGCCTGATAACGCATCAGGGCGTTCCATGTAGCACTTTCAAAAAGTCGGGCATCTCCCCTACCTGTAAGCATCACTTCTGGAGCCATAAAGAAATAATCACCCAAGGGAATCTCCGCACTCACACCGAGCAACGGACGCAAACGATGCTGAAAGCTATCGAAAGGCAAGGCGTTTTTGTCGGGGTCGCCAAAATACTTAAAGGAAGAAAGGTTGACGCCCCCCTTGATACCCAAGGCGATCGCCTGATGGGTGCTCCGCTTTTGCTGGGCTACCATCGTAACAGAAAGCATGACCAATATGCCAACCAACAACTTCTTCATCTTTGCTACTCTTTAATTGCCGTATGGATCAAGATACCATTCCATCCATATAGCCTCCCTATCCGGTTTCACTTGATAGACATTAATACGGCCCACCATGGCCATGATATATTGATTAGGGACAAATCCCATCGGATTGTCAATATTGGAAACGCCGATGTTCAGGTAAGCCACCATGGCATCATCCAAACCATCTGCAGTCACAGTCCCAACAATGACGACGGCTCGATCGAGATCGTATTTCACTTGCATATCGTTTTCCTCCACTTTGCAATGCTGTATGAAATACATGGTGAAATCATTGCCATTGCCCATCAAATATGCCGGATTGGTGGCCGATATGGCGACACCTGTTTCCCAACTATCGCATGGTAACACTCTTCCGTGTTGACCATTTGGATAATAGACGAAATTTCCATCAAGGGCGTTATCGCCACCAAACCGATAAAACAGGGTATCATCAACCTGTATGGCCTCTCCAGCGCTGCAATTGTAATAGATCAAATCCCTAGGAAAGCGCAATTCGCCTTGAATATCGGGAGGGACATTGCCTTCGTGCAATGCAATGTCGTTGGCATCCAAAAACGACAGCAAAGCATCTGGAATCACCTCCTCGATTGTTTTTACATACGATTCAGTACCCATAAGGATAATGGTGCCTTGATTAGGGTCATCCTTCAAGCAGCCTGCCATCGTCAGTAACAGGAGCCATGCCATCAAAACGAATGTTCTGCTTTTACCCATAGATGCAAATAACTAACGTATAACAGCAAACAACTTCGTTTTATTGCCCATCCTTGTCCGGACTTCAACAAGATACAGGGAAGGAACCAAATCGTTGACGGCAATTCTCACGAGATTCGCCTGTTGAGCTGCGACCTCCTTGACCTTTTGTCCCCTCAAGTCATACACGGCAACTCGTTCCATGTCGTCCGCCTCAACGATGAGCTCGTCTCTCGTAGGATTGGGATAGACCGTCACAGGGATGATATCTTGCTCTTCCACGCCAAAGCCACCGGCATGGATGGTCTTCACTTTCATCTTGTCACAATCGCCATTGCCCGTGGTCCACACCTTTAGCGTAGCCGATCCCATGGCCGTAGCCGTAACAAGACAAGTATCCCCATAAGGTTCAATCTGCCATATTGGAGGATTTAGTTCCCAATGAATACTATCCTTCAACATGCCTTCACTACAATCCAGATAGTATTTGTATTTACCAGGCCAGAAAGTAGTGGCTACGGCAATGTTGCCCAAACCCATGATTTCCTCAAATGGCGGTGTATGGTATATGGTCAAATCAAGCGTTAAATAAGTTTCACAACCATTATCGCCGGTGACAGTCTCATGATACACACCCGTCTCCGTACGCAGATGGTCTTGCCAAAAATAAGAGTCACAAGCTTCAACCGTCTCCACCGGTGCCTGACCTGTTGGCGTCAGTGTAAAATACAGTATGCTGTCATACACACAGCCTTCCTTTGTCGTGAAGGAGGCATAATAAGTATCCGTATGATTGCAGACATTGCCGTGCCAATAATATGTATCGCACGATGAATAGTGAGTCACCGGTTCTTCGGGAGGCTCGCCGATGGTCAGATGAAGGATATAAAGGCTATCGCAGCCGCCAGGTTGATTCAAAATCACCAAATAGGTGCCACTCTCATAACGTATGGTATCAAACCACAGGTATTCCATGCAGGCGGTGTCGGATGTCACGAAAGACTGCGACGAGCCTTCCGTGATGCTCAAATGGTATATCGTGTCACAACCCACATCGCTGGGGAACACTGCCTCGCCGAAATAAGGCACATCAAATTCTTTCCCATGAAAACGATAGATTGGAAGACAGGTGGAATCTTCCACCCAAAACTCATTCGTCGGGTTCACATGTACGATCATGCCTAATGTGTCGGTCTGCGGTTCACCATTGACTACATGGTCCACCATCACCTCAACCTGATAATCGTCAACAACCTGGTAGGTATGCGACACAGAGGGGCCCTGAACAATCGGACTCCCGTCGCCAAAGCTCCATTTCACCAAGTCAGGTTCATAGTTGGTTTCCAGTCTGAATTGCAACACTTCCGACTGACAGGTACTATAGTCGTCCAAAACAAGTTCGTTGTTCACAAACAGCTGGTTGGTAAGCGTTTTGGCACTGGAGCCAACGGAATAGGCGTAGCCTTCAGCTTGACCGATGCCATACACATGGGCAACGAAACCACGAGGGCAACGAAGGGTGTGGGCTGCGTGATTCAATTGCAGGCGGGCGTATGAATAGTCGGGAGACCCTGGCACTGGAGCAAACGAAGACGAGATGTTGGAACCATCAAGGGTCATGCCTGACACATTCTCAGTATAACATACCACATTGACAAAATGCACCTCCACCTCCTGAACCTCAAAGGTGGAAAACGTCACTTCATAAACCGTCTGCTCCACAGGCGAGATCCACACCATCGAAGGATCGCCGTAGGCCGGATTGCCGCTACCGTGGGAATGCTGGTAGAGAAACACGGCTATGGGGTTATCCGCTTCGAGATAGGTGCAGGGCTCATTGACCAAATTCATCTCAAAGTGGTTGCTCTCGCCAGCATTCAAGGTAAACAAGGTCGCGCCATCGCGCATAACCGTGGTGTTGTCGAACAAGGCGGTCACCTTGATCTGGTCCGGTGAAAGATTCATGTACGACGGGCACCTCGTACTCGTCACCACAAATTGCTTGCCCCAGTAATTGGTGGGCATGGCCTGTTCGAAGATGTGGTCATAGCCTGTAGAGAGCCCGCCCGGAACCGAAGTGATGCTATTGCCATTGAATACGGCAATGGGTTTGTCGTCAGCGCTCACCACCATGGTGCCCGAGAAGTCGCCATCCACATTCGTGGTAGTTCCTGCATTCTTGTTCAATACATGGTAGCACTCACCACGATTGAGCGATACGGTATAAGGCCGACCTGCATTATGGTTGTCGTAAGTCTGGCAAGAAGGTGTGATCTGCACCTCCGTATTGTTTTCCGTAGCCAATACCAAGAACGAGGCACGGCTATCCCCATAGTGACTCGACTGGTCGCCCAATGCCTTGTAGCTCTGCAGCATGTACTCGCTGCCCAATGCCGAGGCGGGCAACACATTGGCGGCATCGTACGAATTCTCGGCTTCGTTGGCGATGTACAGCGAAATGGTGTCGGTAGAAGTGATGTGAAGGCCTTTGAAAGCCTTGCCTCCCATTTGGTCATTATAGCCTTGTGCCCGATTTACGTAACAGGTGCTGACACCATTGTTCGGCACCTGGAATTGGTCCGACCATCCCGTATTGGGGTTGGTCACCGTTACTGTACAAGCATGCTTGGCACTGGCTATCAAAGTAAAATGATCGTACGAATTGCTTGAATTGTAGCCGTTTCTCATGAAAGAGGCCCAAAACTCCGTGCCTTGGGTAGTCGGAATCTGAGCCCTTGTCGTTAGCACACCTAACGACAACAAGCAAAAGCCGATCAAAAGTTGTTTTTTCATAGCCATCATAGTTTCATGGTTTCCCCGTTCAAAACGGCCTCTTGAAGGTCATCGCCTTTGTAGGTGAGTTTCAGGGAGAAGAAAGGCGCTTTTTCGTCCATGAGACGGAGGAAGATCTTGTCGCCCTCCCACATCGTCAATTCCAAAAGGCGTTTTTTCTCAATCCATTCCAAGTCGCCCTCGTTGCACTCGATCTCTTCGCCTGCCCAGTCTGTGCAGACGAAGAGATGCATGTGCTCGCTCTCCCAGATGTCGGAGATGAAGGTGACGATGCCGCAGTAACGCCACTGGGTGACAGTGAAGCCCGTCTCCTCACGCACTTCACGCAGCATGCAATCCTCAGGGCTCTCCCCTTCTTCAAACTTACCACCCACCCCAAGCCATTTGTCGTGGTTGAGGTCATTCTCCTTTTTGGTGCGGTGCAGCATCAAATACTGGTTGCCGCGTTCCAAGTAGCACAGGGTGGTTTGTTTCATCTTTAACAATCAATTTCTCAAAAGCCAACCTTACTTCGCACCAGAGGGGAAAACCAGCGTTCTGCTTTCCGTTGTTGTAGCCGAATTGAAGAGGTAGCCCTTTCCGGGTTCGAGTGTGGTAAGCCCCGATGCCCTCCATGAGGTGCCTGTGTATCTGGCGTTGCCGGTCTTGGATTTGATCACATCGCCGTCGATGGCATTGAAGTTGGCGAAGGCCTCGCTGAGCGTCATTTCCCCGTGGACCGGGAACGCAATCCAGTTGGTTTGGCCACTCAAGATGGTGGCGGGATGATCTGCTGGGTTGATGGGCACGCCTTCCAAAGTGATTTCGCAGTCGCTTTCAACAGTAATCAAATACATCTTCGAGAGATCCCAAGTCAAATCGCCTCTCCAAGTGGTACCGTTGTATTTGGCGTTTTGGGTCTTTGACTTGATGACAATGTTAGTAGCGTTAGGCAACGCTTCCACAAGGGCGGCCTTGAGATCATCCAAGGTAATGTCCACATAAGTCGAGAACCAGTTGGCGCCGGCTGACAAGGCAATTGTCTGGGAACGGGTGCTACTTACTTGAATTGATAGCTTGATCTGGTTTTTCACAGAAAGGCGTGTTCCACTGTAACCTGATGTATTAAACGGATCATAATTGGTGCCATCGCTATAGATTCGAATGGCTTGGTTGCCTTCGGTATTATAAACCCGACAAGCCATGTGAGGCGAACCCGTATAATTCCCGCTATTGTCGTCCACGACAAGTAGCATATTGGAAGACCCATTATAAGCAAAAGGCGTATCAAGAACAAGCGTTGTCCAACCTCCTTCAGCCATGGTTACAGTGCCGCTGAACACCATATCGGATTCAGCAACCGTAATCCAGTCAGAAGAACTTTCAAACTCAGTTTTTGAGGTATGCGTCATATAGATGTCGAAACTTCGAGTCTTGGAGGCTCCTTCGTTATAAAACGACAAACTGGTAATTTTGCCTCTCATGCCGATCTCTGATGGAGTATAAATCTGTTGGGTTAGAGAATAATTAAAAAATGAATAACTCGGCAAAAATGCGCTGAGTGCTGTGCTTTCACCAACGACAATATCCCCGGCACTCAACATTGACAGTTCAATCTGGTTTTTCACTGTCTGAAGTGTGCCATTATAGCTTGAGGAACTATACGGATCATAGTTGGTGTCATCATTATAGATTCGAATAGCCTGGTTTCCTTCAGCATTATAAACCCGACATGCCATGTGTGGCGAATAAGTCCAATCCCCACTATTGTCGTCCACGACAATTGCCAAATTGGACATATTACTATAGGCAAAAGGTCCGTCAAGCACAATTGTTGTCCAAACACCTTGGTTCATGGTTACGGTACCGCTAAACACCTTGTCGGCTTCAGTCACTGTAATCCAGTCGGTATTGGTAGAAAACTCCGTCTTATCGGTATGCACCATATAAACATCGTAGGTTCGGGTCTTTGTTGCCCCATCGTTATAAAACGATAGACTAGTAATAAAGCCACTCGTTCCAATCTCCGAAGCAGTGTAAATCTGTTGAGTAAGAGAATAATTGTAATAGGAATAGCTCGGCAAATAGGCATTGGTCGCAGTGCCTTCACCAAGGGTAATGAGTTTCTCGATTTTCAGGATGATTTGGTTTTTCACCGAAAGACGTGTTCCATTGTAGCTTGATGGATTATACGGATCATAATTGGTGCCATCGCTATAAATACGAATGGCTTGGTTGCCTTCGGCATTATAAACCCGACATGCCATGTGGGGAGAACTAGTATAATTCCCACTATTGTCGTCCACGACAATTGCCAAATTGGATACCCCATCATAAACGAAAGGCGTGTCAAGTATAAGCGTTGTCCAATCACCTGATGTCATGGTTACGGTGCCGCTAAACACCCTGTCGGCTTCAGTCACTGTAATCCAGTCGGTATTGGTAGAAAACTCCGTCTTATCGGTATGCACCATATAAACATCGTAGGTTCGGGTCTTTGTTGCCCCATCGTTATAAAACGACAAACGGTAGATATTGCCGTCCATACCAATCTCCGAAGCAGTATAAATCTGCTGAGTTAAAGAATAATTGTAAAAGGAATAGCTCGGCAAATAAATATTGGTTGCAGTGCCTTCGCCGAGTACAAGCCCTATTTCCTCAAAGTGGGCAACGTAATCTGCATTATCCGTTACCGTGAAAGTATATGTAGATGCTGTAGAGACCACATTACCGTTGCAAGTCCAGTTGATGAAAAGATAGCCTTCGTTAGGTGTTGCCGTCAAGATGCAATCGGAACCCGAAGTATATGAACCGCCACCGCTCACCGTTCCGCAATCACTTGGGTCGGCAGAGGCAGTGATGGTATAGCTCTGGATGGACGATCCTCCAAAAGTGAAAGATATGGTGCTTCCAGCGCTGGTAATATTGTAGATGCTCAATTCATTGTCAACAGTTCCATCGGTTAAGAATGGATAGGGATTAGTAGAAGCATCGAAAGAAGTCCTTCCAACACCCGAACTGAAATGGGCTTGATTAAGGTTGCCGTTTGCAGTCGTTGTACCGCTGGGACGATAAAGATAAACCTCATCATAAATTCCCGCATCAGGTTCATAGTCGGCATTGCCCTCAAAACGCGTGTCAATACGATAAATCAGGAGTCCAGACCCTGGCAAGGCACTTTCGAACAAGGAGGTGTTGTCACGATATTCCAACACATAAAACTGGTCGGGATCCGGCGAAGCTATTTTATAGGCCACATTCGTAGGCGTTGATGAACTGATGGGGTTCAAGGTATAAGTACCCGCTTGGGTGATTTCAGGGATATTGTCAATCCAATTGCCATACTTCATCTTCATATAGGCTCCGCAATGTTGAGGCGGATAGGCAGTGTTTTCCATCAAATCCCAAGGACCTACCGGACTCAAGTCTTCCCCATAGTAATAATGATACAAATCAGGCGCACTCAAAGAATGGTTCATTTCATGACACATTACAGCAGCGTTGAAATAGCCAGAGGCATCAGCCAACTGGAAATTGAAGGTATATACCCGTTTATTGTTGATGTAAACATATCTGTTGAAAATAGACCATTTATGAGGCCAAAGCAAAGAGCTCCATGCGCCCACGTCTCCCCTTACAATGAAACACACATTGTCAACACAGTTGTCATTGTCATAGTCTATGTTCAGAGTGGTAGGGATTGGATAGTTGTTGTTGATATAGGTCACAGCGCGTTCCAACAAGTCAAACTCACGTTCTCTCCTTTCCGTATCGTTTTGATAGCCGTTAGTATTGGTACTTGAATTATAAGGCTGGAAATAGCTCCGCGGATAGGTGTCTTGGTAAGAAATGATGGTCTCTCCGTTATGCCCTGGATAGAAGTAGGTGGGAATATCAATAGCGCCGTAGGAAGCCGCCTGGAAGTATTTTCTCAAGGAAACGCCATTGGTTGACATATCGTTGAACATGTTGTCAATGGAGGAATAGGTGTTTGTAAACTCTCCATCATCGGAAAAACGGATGAATATGGAGATGTTGTTGAGTGTGCCATGGTTGGCATCCCTGTTTTTGGGGCGCTCGTCGGGCACTTCCCAGGCTTTTCTCCTGGCCATCCATTCCTCGGGCGAGATCAGGGCATACGGTTTGAGGCCCTTGCTTGCCGGGTCGTAAATACCCGCCACATAGTTCGTGGCCACCAATTTGCCATCGCGTTTCTCCGCATAAACGTAATAACCCGTTTGGGGATGTTGCATAATGGTAAACCCATTCTCGTCATGGAGGTAGTTGAAATACTCATCACCTGAGGCAAAGCAGTGTAAGACGGTGCCGTCCGGCTGAGTTAGGGTCATGGGAATGTTTCTCAGATAGGCAGCATGCACATTGATCATGCAGAAACAAGCCATCAAAAGGGTTATCAGTTTTTTCATAGCATGTTGTTTTTAGATAGAAATAAATGATTTAGAGAGCAAAAATAAAAAAAATCCCTAAAAAACAAAAAAAACAAAGGCGGCTTTTTAGGGCCGCCTTTGCGTAAAAACCTTTGAACTTTGGTTTAGATGATGCCTTGAGCGAGCATGGCGTTGGCAACGCGCATGAAGCCAGCGATGTTAGCACCCTTCACGTAGTTGATGGTGCCGTCAGCTTGAGTACCGTACTTCACGCACATGTCATAGATGTCGTTCATGATCTTGTGGAGCTTCTGGTCAACTTCAGGAGCAGTCCAGTTGATGTGACCAGCGTTCTGGCAGATTTCAAGGCCTGAGGTGGCAACACCACCGGCGTTGACAGCCTTACCAGGACCGAATGGGATACCGGCAGCTTGGAATGCAGCAATTGCACCAGGCTGGCAGCCCATGTTGGAGACTTCAGCCACATACTTCACGCCATTGGCGATCAGTTCCTTGGCATCCTCTTCAGCAAGCTCGTTTTGGAAAGCGCAGGGGCATGCGATGTCGCACTTCACCATCCAAGCCTTCTTGCCAGGAGTGAAGACGGCCTTGCCCGGGAACTTGTCGGCCATGTCTTGAACCTTGTTGCGGTTCGAGGCACGCATGTCGAGCATGTAGTCGATCATTTCCTTGTCGATACCGTTGGGCAGTTCGCAAACGCCGTCGGGACCTGACAAAGCAACAACCTTAGCACCGAGTTCGGTAGCCTTGATGGCGGCACCCCAAGCCACGTTGCCGAAGCCTGAGAGGGCGATGCGCTTGCCTTCCATCTTGTCACCGGTTTGCTTCACCATGCGTTCAACATAGTAGATAGCACCGAAACCGGTAGCTTCAGGACGGATCAAAGAACCACCCCAGCCATAGCTCTTACCAGTCAGAGCGCCAGTGCTGTGTTCACGGGCGAGCTTCTTGTAAGCGCCATAGAGGTAACCGATCTCACGGCCACCAACGCCGACGTCACCAGCAGGTGAGTCTTGGTCGGGACCAATGTTTCTCCAAAGTTCATACATGAAAGCTTGGCAGAAACGCATGATTTCTTCGTCGGTCTTGCCAACCGGGTCGAAGTCGGAACCGCCCTTGCCACCGCCGAGAGGCAGGTTGGTCAGGGAGTTCTTGAAGATCTGCTCGAAGCCCAAGAACTTCAGCATGGAGACGTTAACAGCCTTGTGGAAACGCAAACCGCCTTTGTAAGCGCCGAGAGCGGCGTTGTACTGAACGCGGTAGCCCAGGTTGGTCTGAACTTCGCCATTGCGGTCAACCCAAGTCACACGGAAAGTGAAGATACGATCAGGCTCAACGAGTCTTTCAACGATCTTGGCCTTCTCGAACTCAGGATGTTGGTTGTAAACTTCTTCGATTGATTCGAGCACTTCGCGTACTGCCTGTAAATACTCCTTTTCGCCTGGATGTTTAGCTTCCAGAGCGGTCATGATTTCATTTACTTTCATTTTATTAACTTGATTATTAAAAGGTTTTATTAAACAATAATGATTGTTTTCAATTTTTTCGGTGCAAAGGTAGCATTAAAAATCCAATAAAAACACATAAAGTAAAAATAATTTATTTTACTCGTCTCTCACCCATTCTCCATGCTCATAAACCGCCACTCGAGTCACCTTGCCGTCAGGATTGAAGTAGGTCTCCTTACCATGCTTTTCATTATCCACATAGTTGGTAACCAAACACTTATATCCAGACTGCTCATAACTCGTCTGGGTTCCGGTACCCTTGTCGAAGTTAGCCGTGGCAGCCAGTTTTCCATCGGCATAGAAAATCAGCCACGAACCATCCATCATGTCATCCTCATATTGACCTTCTTGAAACACCTGGCCGTTTTCATACCAACGCTTGTATTCTCCGTTGAGCTTGCCGTCAACATAATAGCCCTCCTCAACCAAGATGCCTTTCAAGGAATAGGCGTGAAACACGCTGTCCTGGACACCATCCTTGTACCACGACTCCTCCATGATCTTCCCGTTCTCATACCAACGGCGCAGCAAACCGTTCATCTTGTTGTCCTTGTAGGTCGCCTCCATCTGGAGCTTCCCGTTGAGCAGATACCATTCGCAGAGGCCGTTCAGCTGATCATTCTCGTAACGCAAAACCGATTTCAAGTTGCCGTTGTCCCAATAGTCCTTCTTGACCTTAACGGGATGATTGCAAGATACCACACCCAGCAAAACCAGGATGAACAGCAAACGGACTCCAAACCTCATTTCAATCCTCCTCTGAATAAATCAAAATCGGCTTGAGTTCTACTGAAGGATTGTCGTATTGGTAAATACTCCAATAGCGGTTCTCCAACCCGTCCTCATAGCGTTTCTTGTTGAAATAATACCTCGAATGCATCAGAGCCGGATGATAGTAAGGCAGGCACTCCCCGGCATGCGGACCGAATTCCATCAAGGCCTTCAAGAAATACCATGCCACATCATAGCCCTCAAACGCATAGTCAATAGGATCGCAATTGTAGGACTCGCGGAAATGGTCGACAAACCGCTGAATCGTTTCGTCATTATAGTCCACAAAATTGTCGACCATATAAATTGCGTTCATATTCAACAAGTTAGGCACCAACAAATTGTCGAATTCCGACCAGTTAGGCAAACCAATCAGTGTAATGGGATATTTTTTTGCTGATCTATTGATATTATTCAATATCTTTGTTGCGAATACAATATCGCTTCCATAAGCGACCAATACATTGTCACGGGCTGACGAAAGACCCTTCTTGAAGACATCCGTCTCAGCGTAAGTGATCCGACGGAACGGGTTGTCGAAAAACACCTCGCCATTAGGGTCTTCTTTCAGTGATTTCGTTGAAAAGATCTGGCCTTCAACCTCCAGTGTGGAGAGAACGCGTTTCCCCATTTTCCTACGGGCACTCTCTTTGGTAATCAAGTCAAGCATCTCGTCGTTGGTAAGTCTCACCTCTGGTTCCACGGCCTTCAGCAAGGCTTCCTCAATCATCGCAACCTTGACACTATCCTTGGCACTGCCCGTAGCAAGCAGCGTCACCTTAGCCTTGGGATACCGAATGCGAATCAAGTCGCCCAATTCGTCAGCCATGGCAGACGCACTGGGTTTCAGCTTTACCACATTAGGTGCATTCTCAAGAATACTCTCACGCTCCGACATCGGATTGACAATAAGAATGTCCCTACTCAATGCAAATTCCTCAACTACGGCAAACGACTTGCTGAAGAAAGGACCTATGATCAAGTCAATTTGTTCCTTTTCCATGGCGCTCACGGCCGCTTGGGCACCCGCGACGTTTTCACTGACATCCATGACGGTCAGATCCAGTTGCAAACCATAATAACGCGTCAACGAATCAACTGCCATCATGAATCCTTCATAGAATTGCAGGAACTTCATGGCACGGCTGTGTTTCGTCTTCTCTATCTTGGCCTTAGACAAGTCCAGACGATCAATCTCATTGAGATATAACGGCACCAGCAAGGCTACATGATAAGAACGGGTGGCGTTGTCGGGCGAGGCATAACACTCATCGGGCTTTTCCTCGGGAAGCTCAAAGACTCCCGAAAGATCCTCATCCTCAACAACCGTGTCAACTACCGGATTCTCCTCCACAATCACCTTGATGGTGTCGGGAACCTGAATGTTGGATTCCTGATTGTCCTCAATCTGTGTTTCAGGCATCACTTCCACTGGAATCAGCACTTTCTGTCCGACAAAAACGCGAGAACCCACAGAAGGATTCAGCTTTCTGAAATCCTCCTCGGAGACGCCCCAACGGCGCAACAGGCGTTTTGTTTTCTCACCCTCCTTTACTGTGTGGATGACATAGCCGTCGCCAAACTCATCGTCGTCCGAAATCGGCAGATCCGAAATCTTTGTCGGCTTTGGAGTCTTCAGCGTATCCTCAAGCACCTCCTCCAGGTCTTCCTCTGGAGTCGCCACCGGAATCATCACTGGCTTCTCTTCAGGTTGCTCCACGGGTTCTACTAATGGTTGTTCCTCATGCTCAACCACAACAGGAATACCGATAACCATGTTGGCCTGCAACCCCAGTTCATTGATTTCTGGATTCAATCGCTTGATATCCTCTTCGGTGACCTGATACGCCTTGGCAATGCCATACAGCGTCTGACCCTTTTTCACATGGTGCATGTAATACTGCTTGCTGCTGATGGTGACAATCTCAGTTGACTTCTCAACCTCCACCACTTGCGCATGTCCAACCATTGGCAGCACAAGGAACAACCCAAACAGTATCCATATTTTGATCAACTTCCTAATCATAACTCTCAACTCTAAACTATTATTACTCCCATTCAATGGTCGCAGGCGGTTTCGACGAGATATCGTAACACACTCGATTGACGCCTTTCACCTTATTTATAATGTCGTTTGACACCTTGGCAAGGAATTCATAAGGAAGATGCACCCAATCGGCCGTCATGCCGTCGGTAGATATGACAGCACGCAAAGCAATAGTGTATTCATAACTCCGTTCGTCGCCCATTACGCCCACTGATTTCACAGGAAGCAGCATGGTGCCCGCCTGCCAGATACTATCGTAGAGGTTGTCGGCCATCTCGTTGGGATAGGAAGCGCTCGGCAGCTCGCACGGCCAGTTCCTCAGTCCCTTGATGAAGATGTCGTCGGCATCACGCAGGATACGAAGTTTCTCTTCGGTGACTTCGCCCAAGATGCGGATGCCGAGGCTCGGTCCCGGGAAGGGATGCCTGCCAATCAACTCTCGCTTGATGCCCAAGGAACGACCCACACGGCGCACCTCGTCCTTAAACAGGGTACGCAACGGCTCCACAATCTTTAGGTTCATCTTCTCGGGAAGTCCACCCACATTGTGGTGCGACTTGATCTTGCAACTCGGTCCGTTGACGCTCACACTCTCGATGACATCGGGATAGATGGTGCCTTGCGCCAGCCAACGCGCACCTTGGATTTTTTGCGCTTCAGCATCGAAAACCTCTATGAAAGTCGATCCGATGGCTTTGCGCTTTGCCTCGGGATCGGTGACACCTTCCAGTTTCTTCAGGAACAGCGGTCCGGAATGAACACCAATGACATTCAAGCCCATCTCCTTGTAGGAATCCAACACATCCTCAAATTCGTTCTTGCGCAGCAAGCCGTTATCCACAAAGATGCAGGTCAGGTTGCTGCCGATGGCCTTGTTGAGCAACACAGCGGCCACAGTGCTGTCCACGCCACCCGACAGGCCGAGAATGACCTTGTCGTCACCAAGTTGCTTGCGCAACGCCGCAACGGTGTTGTCCACAAACGAGGCCGGGGTCCAGTCGCCTTTGCAGCCACATATACCCAAGGCGAAATTGGATAGGATCTGCGGACCCTCCTTGGTGTGGAACACCTCCGGATGGAACTGCACGGCGTAGGTCTCCTCCCCTTCGATCTTGTAAGCGGCATTCTCCACATCATCGGTCGAGGCAATGATGCGTGCCTTTTCGGGAAGTTTGGCGATAGTGTCGCCATGACTCATCCAAACTTGGCTGGTTGGGCTCACTTTGGCAAACAATGGCGAGTTCACATCCACCACTTTCAGCATGGCCCTGCCATATTCGCGGGCGATCGAGCCGTTGACCTCACCACCGAAATGCTGTGCCATGAACTGGGCGCCATAGCAGATGCCCAGCAACGGCAACTTGCCCTTGATGCCTGTCAAGTCAACGAATGGAGCCTTGTCGTCACGCACCGAGAACGGGCTGCCGCTCAAGATGACACCCTTGACGTTGTCGCCAATGGCAGGTATCTTGTTAAAAGGGTGAATCTCGCAATAGACGTTCAGCTCACGAAGACGACGGCCAATCAACTGGGTCACTTGGGAGCCAAAGTCGAGGATAAGAATCATTTCTTGCATACTTCCACTTTTTGGTGCAAATTTAGGCTTTTTCACGTTAAGCTTGTCAAAAAATCTTATTTTTGCTCAATAATTGCAAACATCATGTCTATAATCCTGTTAGCGCTTTCCGTTCTGCCGGTGATTCTTCTGTTGATTTACATTTACAGGCAGGACAAATACGAAAAGGAGCCCGTTGGTCTGCTGTTGCTGTCGTTCTTTATCGGGATGATCGCCATCCCGATGGATCTGATCCTGGTTTCCGTGGTCAATGGCATCCACTATTCCGACTCGGTGTTTCACGCCGCTTTCATCGAAGCCGGTTTTTGTGAGGAACTATGCAAGTTTGCAGTCCTTTTCCTCATCATCTGGTGGAACAAGAATTTCAACGAATACATGGACGGCATCGTTTATGCCGTCTTTGTCGGACTGGGTTTCGCCTGCGTGGAAAACGTGCTTTATGTTTTCCAGGGAGGCATCGGCACTGGCATCGTCAGGGGATTGCTTTCCGTTCCCGGACATTTCCTTTTCGCGATCATCATGGGCTATTTCCTTTCGTTGGCCAAGTTCGACGAAAAGAAACGGGCGAGCTATCTTTTGGCGAGTTTATTCATCCCCGTGTTGGTGCATGGTCTTTTCGACTGGATGTTAATGATTACCGATGTGATCCATCCCTTGATATCGCTCATGATGCTCGTCATCTTCATCGTGGGCGACGTCTTGTTGTGGAGGATGGGCATCAAATACATCCGCCGGCATCAGGAAAACTCCCAATTCAAGGATAAGCAATAATTTTGTATTTTTGCAGCAAATTCAATCACTATGGCACTCAATTGTGGAATCATCGGCCTTTCAAGCACTGGAAAGACCACTATATTCAACTGTATATCCAACACCAAGGCGGAGATCGGCTTCGCCTCCAAGTCCAACATCGGTATGTGCGAGGTCGTCGATGACCGCCTAAAGCTTATTGACAACATCTCCCACTCGAAACGCATCGTACCCGCCACGGTGGAAATCGTTGACTTGCCCGGCTTGAGCAAGGGCGGCCAAGGCGTGGGCAACAAGCTGCTCGCCGAGGTGCAGACCATGGATGCCCTCATCCATGTGCTACGCTGTTTCGACGATCCCAATATCCCCCACAGCGAAGGCAGCGTGGACCCCGTCCGCGACATGGAACTCGTCGACCTGGAACTGCAGGTGCGCGACCTTGACTTGGTCACCCGCAAGTTGGAACGCGTACAGAAACTGCTGAAAAATGGCGAAAAGGACAACAAGAAGGCCTTTGATGTGCTCAGCGTTTACAAGGAGGTGCTGGAAAACATGGGCAATGCCCGCGATGCCAAGGTCGATCCCGAAGACCGGAAATACATCCAAGACCTCCAGCTATTGACCGCCAAACCCATCCTTTACGTCTGCAATGTCGATGATGCCTCCGCCACGACAGGAAACAAGTATTCCGAGGCCGTGAAGGCCGCCTTGAAGGAAGGTCAGGACATGCTCATCATCGCAGGCAAACTCGAGGCTGAGATTGCCGAGCTCGATGCTGACGACCGCCAACTCTTCATGGAAGACGCCGGCTTGACTGAACCGGGCGTAAACAAGCTGGTGCGCACCGCCTACCACACCTTGAACCTTCATTCGTTCTTCACCACTGGTCCCGACGAGACCCGTGCCTGGACCATCCATGTGGGCGACACCGCCCCCATCGCCGCAGGCGCCATCCACAGCGACTTGCAGCGCGGATTCATCCGCGCCGAGGTGATGAGCACCGAGGACTTCCTGAAATACGGCAGCGAAGCCGCCGTGAAGGAAGCCGGCAAGTTCCGTGTGGAAGGCAAGACCTACGTCGTTCAAGACGGCGACATCCTCAACATCAGATTCAACGTGTAATGGAAGAAGTCATCCTCGTCAACGAACAAGACCAACAGATCGGCATCATGGAGAAGATGGCGGCGCATATCGTGCCCCGCCTCCACCGCGCTTTTTCCATCTTTATCTTCAATAGTAATGGCGAGTTGCTGCTTCAACAAAGGGCTTTCTCGAAATACCATTCCCCCGGCCTTTGGACCAACACCTGTTGCAGCCATCCTCGCAATGGTGAGACCATGGAACAAGCCACTTCCCGACGACTGATGGAAGAAATGGGTATGAACTGCGACATGCATGAGGTCTTCACCTTTATCTATAAGGCACCTGTCGGCCTCGGCCTTATTGAACACGAGTTCGACCATGTCTTTTTTGGCGAAAGCGACGACACTCCCGTAATCAACACCGACGAGGTGGCTGCATGGAAATACATGAACCTTGACGACATTGCTGAGGACATGAAAGCTCATCCCAAATGCTATACCGAGTGGTTCAAGATCTCGTTCGACGAAGTCAGAAAACACATCTGACTTTTTTTTCAAGAAATAGTAAATATATTTACTATCAAAGTATATACTATCAATATTTTTACTACTTTTGCCCCCGTAACAATTGAAAACAATTTTAAAATTATTCTTATTATGAAACGCAATTTCTTCTTGGTCATTGGGATTATCGCCATGCTCTTCCCAATGAACCTCAAAGCACAAGAAGCACCCAAAATCTCGGGTTTTGTGCAAGGACTTTGGCAAATGAACAGTGCTAACGGCATCATCAAAAACAACACCTTTCAAGCCCGACGCATCCGTATGTCACTCGACGGTTCACTCGCTCCCGGCCTGACCTACAAGATTCAAGGCGATTTTGTCAGAAAGCCCATGCTTGTAGATGTTTACGTAAAGTACAAAGTTTGTGATGAGTTCGCCATCCAAGCTGGACAATTCAAGACTCCTTTCACCATGGAAAGCCCTATCAACCCAGTCAACCTCGAGATCTTCGACTATGGCGAAAGTGTCCAGAAACTCTGCGGTTACAGTGACGTCTGTGGCGTAGGTTCCATTGGTCGTGACCTTGGTATCATGGCAACTGGAAAACTGTTCAAGGTGGAAGACAAGGACTTCTCCTTGGTCAACTACAGCATTGGCGTGTTCAACGGCAACGGTGCCAACGAGAAGGACAACAACAACCGCAAAGACTTTGTGGGACGCCTCGAAGTGCATCCGATGTTGAAAGACCTCACCCTCAGCGGGTCATTCTATCGTGGTTTCTATGACATCGACGGCGGCATCCACAACGGTACCCGTAACCGTTGGAGCGCAGGTGCCCAATACAGCGACGGCGACATCATGGTTCGCGCCGAATACCTGAGCGGCACCACGGGGTACAATAGCCTAAACCTTGAAGGCGATGAAGTTGAACAATATTGGGACAGCAAAGGCTACTATGCAGTTGCCGGTTACAACTTCCTGCTCGGCAAGGACCACAGCCAAAAGTTGATGCCCGTGTTCCGCTATGAATACTTCACCAAGGATGCGGCTGTCATCGACGGTGGCACCAGCTATTACACTGTAGGCCTCAACTACTGGCCGGTGAAGTCGCTCAACTTCAAGCTCGACTACTCCTTGATCCAAGCCGATGGCGGCAGCAAGTCAAATCGTGTGGTAGGCATCCTGAGTTACAAATTCTGACTTCTGACTTCTGACTTCTAAATTTTAAAAAAAATGGGAAACAATAAAGCCTCCAATCTTTGGAAAAAAGAGGACTGGCTGGCCGTATGGATTGGCTTCATCGTCATCGCTGTGGCCTGCATCGCCGTCCTGACTGGTTCTTTCGACTTCTCCGCTGCCAAGTTCAGCACGTGGCATTGGTGGGAAAACATTGAAGAAAAGAAATCTTTGGCCGCCCAGTTTAACGGCGACTTCTGGATTAAGCTACTCCGCACCTTCTTGGTGACCGGTGTTTTGTTCGGCATCGGCATCAAACTGCAAGGCGAGAAAATCCGCAAGTTCATCCCCGCTTACATCGTATTGTTCATCATCTGTATCGTCGTCAGAATGATCAGCGCCGAATACACTCTGAAGATGTACCTTGAGTGGGCTTTTTGGGCCTTGCTCATCGGCCTGTTGATCTCCAACACCGTTGGCACCCCCGACTGGCTGAAACCCGCCATCCGGACGGAGTTCTACATCAAGACGGGGCTGGTCATCATGGGTTTCTCGGTACTGTTCAGCAACATCGCCAAGTTCGGTCTCTACGGTCTCGGCATCGCTTGGATCGTCACCCCCATCGTCATCATCTTCATGTGGTGGTTGGGCACCAAGGTGCTGAAGATCGACAACAAGCCGCTGGTCATCACTTTGGCCTCGGCCACTTCAGTGTGCGGTACCAGTGCCGCCATCGCCACAGGTGCGGCAGCCAAGGCCAAAAAGGAAGACCTCTCGCTGGCCATTTCCATCTCCATCATCTTCACCATCCTGATGATGGTGTTCGAGCCCATGATCATCCGCTGGGCAGGCATGAACCAGATGATGGGCGGCGCCCTCATCGGCGGCACCGTTGACTCCACGGGTGCTGTGGTGTTGGCTGGCGAAGCCCTCGGCGAAGAAGCTGCTCAGGTGGCCTCCATGGTGAAAATGATCCAGAACATCCTCATCGGCTTCATCGCCTTCTTCGTGGCCATCTTCTTCGCCACCAAAGTCGATAAGACTGGCGATGCCAAAGTCGGGGCCGGCGAGATCTGGAACCGCTTCCCGAAATTCATCATCGGTTTCTTCGTGGCTTCCCTCGTTGCTTCCTTCATCGTTAAGCCTTTGGGTGGCGACGTGAAAGCCATCAACGGTGTGCTCGACCAATACAAGAACTGGGCCTTCGTACTGGCCTTCACCAGCATCGGCCTCGATACCAACTTCAAGAGTCTCTTCAAACAGATGCAGGGCGGCAAGGTGCTCTGGCTCTATATCATCGGCCAGCTTTTCAACATCGCTCTCACACTCTTTGCAGTGTGGATCCTGCTCTCGGGAGTCCTCTTTGAAGTACCGAATCTGGACATGTTCAAATAATGAACAAACAACACAAGATATTCAAAGTGATTACCATCGTCGTGGTGGTAATCACTTTGTTTTTGGCCGGCTGGATCATGGCCAACCAACTCGGTCTGGTGGAAGGCTACGACTTCGGCGCGGGAGCCTATTACTATGCCGACATCCCCACCGAACAATACTCAGAAATCGTCAACGAAGACGCCTATCAGACCTCCATCCCGAAATGGATCTATTATGTCCTCTTCTTCGCCTGGGGCTATCTGATGTGGCGACTCTGGGTGAGAGTGGAAAACGGAAAACGGAGAACGGATATAAAAGATTAGGAAGTTTGGGTTTTTTGTTTTATTTTTGGCACAAAATGGATTTCATCATGAAAAAAGCATTCCTAATTCTCGTCTTTGTCCTATCGATTGTTCTTCCCGCCAAAGCACAACTTTATGCCGGCGGAGGGTTTGCTTATTATAAAAACAAAGTAAGCTACCCAGATAGCGAAGTTAAGCACTTCAGTATTTCTCCAGAAATAGGCTTTCGGTATCACAATCTATCAGCAGGCCTAACATTTTCTTATATTTCCAAGACTTACAGTAACCATTCTTATTCTGATTTGAAGCAGTATATAGTAGAACCATACATACGTTACGACATCATAACACGAGAAAAATTTGGTTTTTTTGCTGATGCTTTCTATACATACGTTAATTCTACCGACATCTTTGGTTATATCACACATGAAGTTGGCATTTCTCCCGGTGTCTTTTACAAATTGACCGACCGTTTCTCTACCTTATTCCGTTTTGGTATCGTTGGATACAGTTCCAACGAAAGCAATGGTTTTAAAGGTTTCGGCATTAATTTAAGCATGAGTACTTCAAGGATTGGTTTTTATTATTCGTTTTGGTAATAATAGTTGGGAGAAATGAAACGAATTATCTTCATCATCGCTATCGCTTTTTGTTTCTGCCTTAACACTCAGGCCCAAGTTTTTATTGGAGGAAAATTCTCCAACAGCACTGAACATAGTTTAAAGTATCATCTTTTCAGTTTTTGCGTCGGCTATCAATACAACAAACTGGCTTGGGGGCTTGATTATGCTTTTCAAAACGCTAACCGCTTATACAACGGTGTTTACACCATAAAAAGGGAATACGCTTTCGACTTTAGCCCTTTTTTTCGCTACCACTTTTACAATAATGGCAAGATGTCACTATTTCTGCTATCTGAGTTTATCTATACCATCCATAAAAACGAAAAATACCATGCTATCTTTTGTTCTCCCGGAATCCAATACCAACTATCAAAGCACTGTGCTGTAACAGCAAACGTTGGCTTCATAGGATACTCCGATTCTTATTGGTATGGTTTTAAAGATTTCGGTTGCTCATTCGAACTTGGTAGTTCCTCTTTGTCTTTTTATTACGTCTTTTAAAAGAACAGCATATAATCTAAAAAACGCCTTGCTATTCTCCAAATTCCGGATGAAGTTCCTTGAATTTCCTTTCATATTGCCTGATACGGTTTAAGGTGCGCCGCGACCATTCCAAGCGCACCATTTGTTTTTCATCCTCGGTGAGATGCCAATCCACTTCATTCATTTCATGCAATCGATGCGTCAACGAATACATCAGCAAGGCCGCTGAAACGCTGATATTATAACTCTCCGTGAAGCCATACATCGGGATTTGGACATACTTGTCAGCGTGTTCCAACACATAATCCGTGAGACCGGTTTTCTCCGTACCGAAAAACAAGGCAATCGGTTGATCCAAAGGCAAGGTTTCCGGCGAATAGTCATTTTGATGCGGACAGGTGGCAACAATCTGATAGCCTTGGGCCTTCAACCGGTCGATCACCAACGGAGTATTGAAGTCCAATTCATTGTAACGATGGATGTCGAGCCATTTGGTGCTGCCCATCACCACGTCGGGATTCACGTCGAAGGTATAGTTGTTCTCAATAATATGGATGTCCTGCACCCCAGTGAGGTCGCAGCTTCGCAACACGGCGCTGGCATTGTGCGGCTGGAAAATGTCCTCAAGGACCACTGTAATATGCCTTGTGCGCCATGCGAGCACTTCTTCAAAGCGCACTTTCCGTTCATCGGTGATGAATTGGTATAGGAATTCAAGAAAAGCCTTGTCTCTCGGAATCATTTTAACGAATAATTTGGTCGCAAAGATAGTAAAAATAAAAAATTCAAGTTTTTTGTTGATGCAAACCTATAATTTCCTATTTTTGCAGTCCGAAAATTTTGAATAGAAAAAGATATGGCAACCAAGAAAAAAGAACAAGAAGCCAAAGGCGAAGAAAGACTGGAAAACGTTGAATCGGCATTGAGCAAGACCGAACTTTGGATTGAAGAGCACCAGAAACTCATTTACGGCATTATCGCTGCCGTCATCATTATTGCAGGCATCATTTGGGGAGTTAAGTATCTGAACGACAGAAAGAACGCCAACGCCAGCAAGGAGATTTTCACCGCTCAAAAATATTTCGAGAAGGAATCCTACGAAGCTGCCCTCAACGGAGACGGCAACTATCTCGGATTCACCGAAGTCTATGACCAATACAGCAATACCAAGACCGGCAAGCTCGCCGCCTACTATGCTGGCATCAGTTACATGAAGCTTGGCAAGTTTGAAGAGGCCATCGACTATCTGAAGAAATTCAATGGCAAGGACGACATCCTCGCCCCCATGGCGCTTGGTGCCATTGGCGACTGCTATATGGAGCTGGACGACATAAACAGTGCCGCTGCCTACTATGACAAGGCCGCCAACAAGTCGAAGAACGACTTCACGGGTCCCATGTTCCTGACCAAGGCCGGCATGACCTACGAGATCATGGGTGACTATGCCAAGGCGCTGAATTGCTACAAAGCCCTCAAGGCCGACTATCCTTTGAGCAACGAAGCCTTCGAGATCAGCAAGAACATCGCCAATATGGAAGAGAAATTGAAGAACTGATTTTTCATAACAATGGTTTTAAAGCCTGATTCATACGAATCGGGCTTTTTTTATCAAAATGGCTATACGAATCGTTTACTTCGGAACTCCTGAATTTGCAGCATCGCAGCTGGAAGCCATCCTGGCCGCCGGCTATGAAGTTGCGGCTGTGGTAACCATGCCCGATAAGCCCGCAGGACGCGGCAAGAAGATCCAGTGCTCCGAGGTAAAGAAAGCCGCCTTGAACCACCATCTGCCCCTGTTACAACCCGAGAAACTCAAGGATCCGTCTTTCCTGCAAGCCCTTGAGTCGTTTCATGCCGACCTGTTCATCGTGGTGGCTTTTAGGATGCTTCCCGCCGTCGTCTGGAAAATGCCTCCACTCGGCACCTTCAACCTACACGCTTCACTCTTGCCGCAATACCGTGGCGCAGCACCCATCAACCACGCCATCATCAATGGCGAAACGGTTACAGGCCTGACCACCTTCTTCCTGAATGAGGAAATCGACAAAGGCAAGGTAATCCTTCGCGAAAGCGTCGCCATACGCCCCGACGAGACCGCTGGTGAACTCCACGACGAACTGATGGTCCTGGGCAACAAACTGGTGGTGAAAACCATCCAAAAAATCGAAAACAACGACATCCAGGCAGTGACCCAAGAGGAACTTGCCGCTGGAGACGTCTTAAAAGAAGCACCCAAGATCTTCAAGGATTTTTGCTATATCCGTTGGAATCGCGACTGCCAAACCATCTACAACCACATACGAGGGCTCTCTCCCTACCCTGCCGCACATACCAGGTTGGTCTCCGAGCAGGGCGACTCGCTTGAATTGAAAGTTTACAATTCACGCATTGAGACATGCCATCCCACCAATCCGGCAGGAACCGTGTTGACCGACAACAAGACTTTCCTGAAAATCGCCGCCAACGATGGATTTATCCACTTGACCACCATCCAACAAGCCGGGAAAAAAGCCATGGAAACGGCTGATTTTCTAAGAGGATTTCGGCTTGAAGGCCTCTGGAAAGCTGAAATTTGAAGTTTTTTATACAGAAATTTTATTTTTTTCATAAAAAAACTTCAATTTTTTTTCAAAAACACTTGCAAATTAGTTTTTTAGATTATCTTTGTGTCGGAAAACACTTTTATTAACCTTAAAAATAAGACTATGAACAAAGCTGAATTAATTGATGCCATCGCAGCAAAAGCTGGCATGACCAAAGTTGACACTAAGAAAGCTCTTGATGCAACCCTCGCTGTTGCTAAAGCTGAACTCAAGAAAGGTGGAAAAGTTGCCCTCGTTGGCTTCGGCACTCTCGCCACTGCCACCCGTCCTGCAAGAAAAGGTCACAACCCGAGAACTGGCAAGGCCATTAAGATCGCTGCCAAGAAGGTTGTTAAGTTCAGACCAGCTGCTAACATTCTGAAGTAATTCGGAATAAGGATAGCATCCTAAACTCAGAGACGCCATCGTTATGGCGTCTCTTTTTTTGTCTTCAATCGTAACATCTCGCCTTCAATCACCAGTTGTCCGTTGTCTATCATCCAACGGACAGTCTCCATCACCTCTTCCTCTTCATGGCCATGGCATGCCTCCAGTATTTCACGCACCGACATCGGCTTTTTGTCCAAGGCATCCAACACCTCATGGCTGATTTGGTCATACGCACCGGCGGACAGGTCTCCTGAGCCATGACTCACACAAACATCGCATTGTCCACACGGCTTGCGGCTTACTTCGTCGAAGTAGCGCAAAAGCTGTATGCTTCGACATTCCTGGTCATTGTTTACAAAGCCAATCACCGCCTTGATTCGCGCTTCGGCATCTTTTTTACGATCCAAATAGGTCTCGTTCGAAAGGGTAAAGTATCTCGTGTCCAAGAACTCCGTAACCAGTTGCAGCTGCGGTTTGTCCTTCCTTGGATCATACGAAAGGAAGTTGTACGACTCCATCTTCTTGAGCAAGGCGATCACCTGATCCACCGTCAACCCCGTCTTCAATGCGGCTGTTTCTTCGTTGAACCTCACGAAGTCGCTCAACACCCCTGGAAGGCTCCTCAACATGTATTTTATTAAGGTGTCGAACTGGGGAAATGCCACTTGAAAACGATAGAGGTCGTCCCTCGGCGCTTTGATCCAAACCTTCGAAGGCTCGTCAAAACTTTCCGATAGCACCATCATGCCTTCCTTCTCAAACATCTTCAAGGCACTGAAGGTCTCCATCATGCCTAAGTTGTAGGTTCTGGCGAAATCACCCAAATCAAAGGGATAAGACTCCCCTTCCCCTGCTCCGACGGGCACTTTCAAATAACTTCCCAAGGCATTGTAGATCCGTTTGATGCGATCCATGTCGGGATACGACTGCTGGAAATTGTCCTCCAGTTGCTTGACATCCGCATCCGAAACCAGCAGGAAAGCCTCTGCAGGCTGGAGGTCGCGGCCTGCACGGCCAGCTTCCTGAAAATACGCCTCAATGCTGTCGGGAAGATCCAGATGGATCACAAGCCTCACATCCGGCTTGTCGATGCCCATGCCAAAGGCATTGGTTGACACCATCACGCTCACCTTACCTCGCATCCAAAGATCCTGTCGTTCGTCACGGGTCTTCGAATCCAGACCGGCATGGTAAAATGTGGCAGGAACCCCCACCGATTGGAGCCATTCGGCAATGACCTGTGTTTTCTTCCTGTTCCGGACATACACGATGGCACTACCTTGTTGCAAGGCATGGAGCTTCCTATAAAGCACGCCGAACTTGTCCGGTTCATGATAGACATTGTAGGTTAGATTCTTCCGCTCAAAGCTGCTTCTGAACACATTCTTCTGCTTGAAACCAAGACGGTATTGTATGTCATCCACCACTTTAGACGTAGCCGTGGCAGTCAAGGCCAACACAGGTGTCTTTGGGATATATGGGCGCAATTCAGCAATCTTCAGGTATGGCGGTCTGAAATCATAGCCCCATTGCGAAATGCAGTGCGATTCATCCACTGCCAACAGGTTCACCTTCATCCTTTTGATGGCCTCAAGAAACAGATCGGTCTGCAACCGTTCAGGCGAAACATAGAGGAACTTAAGCCGTCCATACACCGCCTGGTTGTAGGTCAACTCCACTTGATCAGGATGCATGCCTGAGTAGATGGCAGCCGCTGGAATCCTTTTAGCCAGCAGATGCGCCACTTGGTCCTTCATCAAGGCAATCAAAGGCGTCACCACCACGCAGATGCCTTCCATGGCCATGGCAGGCACTTGGAAACAGATCGACTTGCCGCCACCAGTGGGCAATAAAGCCAAGGTATCGCGCCCAGCAACCACTGCATCCACAATCTCTTCCTGCAAGGGACGGAAGGAAGGATATCCCCAATAACGCTTCAACACCGATCTCGTGAACTCGCTCATGGCTGCGTAAAAGATTATTCTCCAAAGATAAAGATATTTTTCAACATGACAAGTTTTTTTGAAAAAATAAAGAATGTTTGTTATCTTTGTCGGTTAAAACATTGTACAAGAACGATAAGCTAATATGCAAAGTATCAGAAACATAGCCATCATTGCTCACGTTGACCACGGAAAAACGACTTTGGTGGATCGAATCCTTTACCAATCCAAGCTCTTCAAGGAGTCGGACGAGGCACCAGGCCAGCTCATTCTCGACAACAACGACCTGGAGCGTGAGCGCGGCATCACCATCCTTTCGAAAAACGTCTCCGTAAGATATAAAGACGTCAAGATTAACATCATCGACACTCCCGGCCACGCCGATTTCGGTGGCGAAGTGGAGCGTGTGCTGAACATGGCAGACGGCGTCCTCCTATTGGTGGATGCTTTTGAAGGCCCCATGCCCCAAACCCGTTTTGTGCTGCAAAAAGCCATCGAGCTCGGCTTGAAGCCCATCGTGGTCATCAACAAGGTTGACAAGCCCAATTGCCGTCCCGACGAGGTTCAGGAAGCCGTGTTCGACCTCATGTTTAATTTAGGAGCCTCGGAAGACCAGTTGGACTTCCCCACCGTTTACGGATCCTCCAAGCAAGGCTGGATGTCAGACGATCCCAACAACGTCACCAGCGACGTCTCCTATCTGCTCGACACCATTATCGACACCATCCCGGAAGCCAAGTTCGAGGAAGGCACACCTCAGATGCTGATCACCTCGTTGGACTACAGCTCCTACGTAGGCCGTATCGCCGTAGGCCGTCTGAAACGCGGAACCCTGCAAGCCGGCATGAACGTCTCCCTGGTGAAACACGACGGCAGCGTGGTAAAATCCACCATCAAGGAACTTTACACCTTTGAGGGACTTGGCAAGGAACGCACCAAGAAACCCGTTCCAGCAGGCGATATCGTGGCGTTAATGGGTTTGGAAGACTTCGAGATTGGCGATACTGTGGCCGACTACGAAAATCCCGAGGCCCTGCCGCCCATCAAGGTGGACGAGCCTACAATGAGCATGCTGTTTACCATCAACAACTCCCCGTTCTTTGGTCGTGAAGGCAAATACGTCACCTCACGCCATCTGCGCGAACGCCTTTACAAGGAAACCGAGAAGAACCTTGCCTTGAAGGTCGAGGACACCGACTCACCCGATGCCTTAATGGTTTACGGTCGCGGCATCCTGCACCTCAGCATCCTGGTGGAGACCATGCGTCGCGAAGGCTATGAGTTCCAGTTGGGCCAGCCCAAGGTCATCATTAAATACATTGACGATGTCAAGTGCGAACCCATCGAAAACCTCACCGTATTAGTTCCAGAGGACTTCGCCGGCCGTGTTATCGAGCAGGTCAGCGCCCGCAAAGGTGAGATGACCCAGATGGAGCCCAAGGGCGACCGCATGTGCCTCGACTTCGACATCCCTTCTAGAGGACTAATCGGATTGAGAAATACCTTGTTGACCGCCACCGAAGGCGAGGCCATCATCTCACACCGATTCAAAGACTATGAGCCTTGGAAGGGCGAAATGCCGAGCCGCAACACCGGCGCCTTGATCTCCATGGAAACGGGACAGGCCATCCCCTACGCCATCTGGAAACTCCAAGACCGCGGAACCTTCTTCGTCAACCCGAATGAAGACGTGTATGCCGGAGAAGTCATTGGCGAGAACACCCGTTCCAACGACATCGTCATCAACGTCAACAAGACCAAGCACCTTACCAACGTGCGTGCCTCCGGTTCCGACGAGGCCATCCGCCTGATTCCGCCCGTACGCTTCTCCCTTGAGGAATATATGGAATACATCCGCGATGACGAATATCTTGAAGTCACCCCGAAGAGCCTGCGCCTGCGTAAGATCATCCTTGATGAATTGGAGCGCAAACGCGCTAACAGGAACAATGAGCAATAAGTAGTATCACACATAAAAAACTCAACATTATGAAAAAACTTAGTAAAATCATCGTAGTACTGTTTCTTGCCTTGAGTTTCACGGCTTGCGAACAGTTGGTTCAAATTGCCAGTCAGGCTGCCCAGATCGTCAACCTGAAAAACTGCAACTTCGATGTTAGTGGCATCGACCAGATCAACATGCTCGGCATGAACCTCAGCAAAGGCATGGACAAAAGCAACCTCAACGCTACACAGCTGTTGAAAGTGACCAATGCTTTGCTCAACAAGAAACTGCCCGTCTCTTTCAATGTCAATCTCGACGTGGACAACCCGAACAGCATTGCCGCTACCTTGGGCAAGATGGATTACATCATCTCACTGAACGACAGGGAGGTTATCAGTAGCACCTTCAACAATGGATTCAGCATCCCGGCCAATTCCACCGGAAAAGTCTCCATCCCGATCAGCACCGACCTGTTCCAGCTCTTCAGCAGCGAAACCGCCGATGCCGTGCTGAACCTGGCCTTCAAGCTTGCCGGAGCCCAAAGCAACCCCGTCAACCTTGGTGTCAAGGTGAAGCCTTACATCAAGATCAACAACCAATCGTTAGCCTATCCAGATTATATCACAATTAATAAACTATTAAAATGATCAAAGACAATTTCATCAAGCGCCACAACGGCCCTACCGCATCGGATGCAGAGAAGATGCTCAAGGTCATCGGTGTCGCCTCGCAAGAACAACTTGTTGACGAGATTATTTCTCCTGAAATCCGACTCCCGAAGCCGCTCAACATCGGCATCGGCATGAACGAATACGAATGCATCAGCCATCTGAAGGCGTTGGGAGCCAAAAACAAGCAATACAGAAGCTATATCGGCTTGGGATATTACAACACCATCACCCCCGGTGTCATCACACGTAACATCCTTGAAAACCCCGGCTGGTACACTTCCTACACCCCCTATCAGGCAGAAGTGTCGCAAGGTCGTCTTGAGGCCCTGCTGAACTTCCAGACCGTCATCAGCGACCTCACTGCCATGCCGCTGGCCAACGCTTCCCTTTTGGACGAAGCCACCGCAGCCGCCGAAGCCATGCTGATGTTCTGGCATGCCCGCAGCCGCGCCCAGGTGAAGGCTGGCGTGAAGAAGTTCTTCGTTGCCAACGACGTGTTCCCCCAGAGCATCGAGGTCATCAAGACCCGCGCTCATTTCCAAGGCATCGAAGTCGTAGTGGACGACATCAACAAGTTTGAAGCCGGAGAGGATTTCTTTGGCGTGTTGATCCAATGCCCCAACCAGTTTGGCGAGATCGTTGACAACCGCGCCAAAGTGGCCGCATGGAAAGAAAAAGGCATGCAAGTGGCCGTCGCCGCCGACCTGCTCAGCCTCGTGCTGATCACCCCTCCAGGTGAATGGGGCGCCGATGTGGTGTTAGGCACCAACCAGCGTTTCGGTTTGCCGATGGGATTCGGCGGTCCCCATGCCGGTTACTTCGCCACCACCGAAGCCTATAAGCGCGACATGCCCGGCCGTATCATCGGCATCAGCGTCGATGCCCTTGGCAATCCCGCCTACCGTCTGGCTTTGCAGACCCGCGAGCAGCACATCAAACGCGAAAGAGCCACATCCAACATCTGCACCGCGCAGGCGCTGTTGGCCATCATGTCGGGCTTCTATGCCGTTTACCACGGTCCCGACGGCTTGATTGAAATTGCCCACCATATCAACTGCCTCGCCGGCAAGCTGACCTCTGAATTGGCCAAACTCGGCGTGAAGCAACTTAACAAGTACTTCTTCGACACGCTGTTGTTCGAGATGCCCGAAGGCACCTGCACCTGCAAGGTGAAGGAAGCCGCCGAGAAACACGGCATGAACTTCCGTATCATCGACAAGCAGCACTTCGGTATCAGCCTCGACGAGACCACGGCCCGCGAAGACATCAACGAGATCGGCCAAGTCGTTGCCGAAGCCCTCGGCAAGCAACACGAGGAACTCGTCTGCGACCCGAACTGCCAAAAGTTCAACGGCATCCAACCCGAGATGTGCCGAACCTCCAAGTTCATGCAGGCCCCGCTGTTCTTCAAATACCGCAGCGAGACCGACATGATGCGCTACATGAAGCAACTCGAGAACCGCGACCTCAGCCTCAACCGCTGCATGATCCCGTTGGGAAGTTGCACCATGAAGCTGAATCCCGCCACCTCGATGTTCGCCCTTAGCTGGCCTGAATTCGGCAACATCCACCCGTTTGTGCCTGCCGACCAAGTCCAAGGCTATCTCGAACTCATCGACGAGCTCACCAAGGACCTCTGCGAGATCACAGGCTTCAAGGGCATGAGCTTCATGCCGAACTCCGGCGCCAGTGGCGAATATGCCGGCTTGCTCACCATCCGCCGTTACCAAGAGGCCAACGGTCAGGGTCACCGCAACATCTGCCTGATCCCCGCCTCAGCCCACGGTACCAACCCCGCTTCAGCTGCCATGGCTGGCATGCAGGTGGTGGTGGTTGCTTGCGACGAGCACGGTAACATCAACCTCGATGACGCCAAGGCCAAGGCCGAGCAATACAAGGACAACCTGGCGGCCTTCATGGTCACCTATCCTTCCACCCACGGCATCTATGAGGATGGCATCCGCACCCTCGTGAAACTCGTTCACGACAACGGCGGACAGGTCTATATGGACGGTGCCAACATGAACGCACAGGTCGGCTTGACCAGTCCTGGCTACATCGGTGCCGACGTCTGCCACCTCAACCTGCACAAGACCTTCGCCATCCCGCACGGCGGCGGCGGTCCCGGTGTCGGACCTATCGGCGTGGCCGAGCATCTGAAGCCCTACCTGCCTTCACACATCCTGTTCCACTGCGGTGGCGACAAGCAGGAAGGCGCTGTTTCAGCCGCTCCGTTTGGCAGTGCCCAGATCCTCACCATCACCTATTGCTACATCAAGATGTTGGGCGGTGAAGGCCTGAAGAAAGCCACCATGGGCGCCATTATGAACGCCAACTACCTGAAGGATCGTCTGAAGGACTACTACCCGATCCTCTATACCGGCAACCACGGTCATGTTGCCCACGAGATGATTCTCGACATCAACGGCATCAACAAGACCACGGGCGTAGCCGCTATCGACATCGCCAAGCGTTTGATGGACTTCGGCTTCCACGCTCCTACCGTGGCCTTCCCCGTCCACGAGACATTGATGGTGGAACCCACCGAGAGTGAGCCGATTGCCGAGCTCGACCGCTTCGTCGATGCCATGATCAAGATCCGCGAGGAAATCAAGGCTATCGAAGAAGGCCGCGCACCGCAAGGCGACAACATCATCTCGCATGCACCTTACACGGCTGAGATGCTGATGGCTAACGAATGGAAGTTCCCGTTCAGCCGCGAAGAGGCCGGCTTCCCGATGAAGAGCGACGTCCAGGACAAATATTTCCCGCATGTCACCCGCATCGACGATGCCTACGGCGACAGAAATCTGGTTTGCAAGATCAACGTGGAATAACCATTCCACTATTATTTACTAAAAAACGCGGCCAATCGGTCGCGTTTTTTTATTCAACCAGAATTTCAACATTCTGGAATACGATCACCTCTCCGGGGGTGATCTTCGCTCTTTTACGGAGCTCCACTTCGCCGTTGCGAAGCACCATGCCTGCAGTTACTACCTCTTGGGCCTCACTGCCTGAAGCCACAACGCCCGTGGCTTTCAACAAAGCGATTAACGGAATGTATTCTTCGCCTTCGCGAAGCGTAAAACTGATTCTGTTTAATTTCTGTGCCATAGTTACAAAGCTAGCATCCTACGGATGCGGATGGTTTGGGATTCTAAAAGAAAAGCCGCCCTTTCGAGCGGCTTTTCGTCACAAACGCATTAAGCGTTATTCTGCTTTCGGTTCATCCTTGGCGGCAGCTTCCTGCTTCTCAAGGTTTTCCTTCAAGCCGGCGAGCACTTCGAGGTCACCCAGGGTGCTGTGCTCGATGGTTTCGTTGATTTGCTTCACGGCACGCTTTGCCTGCTTGGCAGCCTTGTCGGCGGCTTTGTCGGCAGCGTCCTTGGCAGCGGCTTCCTTCTCTTCATAGATCTTGGAATGGGCAAGGATGATCTTCTTGCTTTCCTTTGAGAACTCAATGACCTTGAAGTCGAGGGTTTCGTCAACCTTGGCAGTGGTGCCGTCTTCCTTCTTCAGGTAGCGGTTCGGGCAGAAGCCTTCAACGCCGTAAGGCAGGGAGACCACGACACCCTTGTCAGCAGCGCTGATGATGGTGCCTTGGTGGACTGAACCAACGGTAAACACGGTTTCGAACACTTCCCAAGGATTCTCTTCGAGTTGCTTGTGGCCGAGGCTCAAGCGGCGGTTTTCTTCGTCAACGTCGAGAACGACGACGTCGATGCTTTCGCCAACCTTGGTGAATTCAGCCGGATGCTTGATCTTCTTGCTCCAGCTGAGGTCGCTGATGTGGATGAGACCATCGACACCTTCTTCGAGTTCGACGAAGATGCCGAAGTTGGTGAAGTTACGGACCGTAGCAGTGTGCTTGGAGCCGATGGGATAACGATCCTTGATGTTAGCCCATGGATCCGGAATCAGCTGCTTCATGCCCAGTGACATCTTACGCTCTTCACGGTCGAGGGTAAGCACCTTGGCTTCCACTTCGTCGCCAACCTTCAGGAAGTCCTGAGCGGTACGGAGATGTTGCGACCATGACATTTCGGAGACGTGGATGAGGCCTTCAACGCCAGGAGCGATCTCGATGAATGCGCCGTAGTCAGCGATGACCACCACCTTACCCTTGACGATGTCGCCAACCTTGAGGTTAGGATCGAGAGCATCCCAAGGATGAGGAGTGAGCTGCTTCAGGCCGAGAGCGATACGCTTCTTGTTGTCGTCGAAGTCAAGGATGACGACCTTGATCTTTTCATCCAACTTGACGATCTCTTCAGGATGGTTGATACGTCCCCAAGAGAGGTCGGTGATGTGGATGAGACCGTCAACGCCGCCGAGGTCGATGAACACGCCGTAGGAAGTGATGTTCTTCACGACACCTTCAAGAACCTGACCTTTCTCGAGCTTGCTGATGATTTCAGCCTTCTGAGCCTCGAGTTCGTCTTCGATGAGCGCTTTGTGTGAGACAACCACGTTCTTGTATTCCTGGTTGATCTTCACAACTTTGAATTCCATCACGCTGTCAACAAACACGTCGTAGTCGCGGATCGGCTTGACGTCGATCTGAGAACCGGGCAGGAAGGAATCAATGCCGAACACATCGACGATGAGACCACCCTTGGTACGGCTCTTGACGTAACCGTTGACAATCTCGCCGCTTTCGTAAGCTGCGTTGACGCGATCCCATGACTTGAGGATGCGGGCCTTCTTGTGGGAGAGGACGAGTTGGCCATTGGAGCCTTCCTGGCTTTCAACGTACACTTCGACCTTGTCGCCCACGGCGAGGTTAGGATTGGTGCGGAATTCTGCAATCGGAATAACACCATCTGATTTGAAGCCAATGTTGACAACCACCTCACGGTCGGTCTTGGCTACTACGGTACCTTCGATGACCTCGTGGTCAGCGACTTGGTTCATGGTAGCAGCATACTGATCCTCGAGCTTGGCGCGCTCGTCGGCTGAGTAGTTGTCAAATTTCTTGTGCGAGGTGTTCCAGTCAAAGTTCTCGTCCGGAACAGGTTTCTGCTTGGGAGCCTCGTTGATGATGTTTTCGTTTTCTGCCATTTTTGTTTTTGTTTTTACTTGTACCCGTTTGGGTGTCGGACACCCCATCCGAGGAGGTTTGACTTATTTTACCAACTTAAGCTTTTGACCATTCAGCCATTCCGACTCAAAACTCAAATTGGGCTGCAAAGATACAAATTTTTTCTTAATGCAACTATATTTGTCTGTAATTTAAACAAGAAGGGCGGAGATGTTTCCCCGCCCTTCCTTTTCTTAAGTGTTGACAACGAGTTACTGCTTCATGACAACCTTGCTGACCATGGTGCCATTGGAGGTGCGTACCGAGACCGTATAGAGGCCTGGGACGAGACCGCCCAATTCAAGCTCTACGTTCTCGACATTGTCAAATTCCTTCACGATGACCAACTGGCCCATGGCGTTAAACACCCTGACAGTTTGCATCGCCACACCTTGGAGGTACACCTTATCCTGGGTTGGGTTCGGATATGCCAACAGCGTCGGGGCTTCGTTCTCGCCCACCTCGACGGTGGAAATGAGATGTGCCACCAGATGGCTGTTACCGGTCACTTCAAAAGTATAGGTCAGTTCCTCTGAAACCACCGTTCCATTCAGCGTCCAGTTTTCAAAGATGTATTCATTGTTAAGAGTCACGCTTACCGTAGCCATAGCGCCATACTGATAAGTACCGGCACCTGTCACCGAGCCGCCTTCGGCAGGATCGGCAACAACCGTCACCTCGTAGCTGTTCAGCGAGAAGTTGGCGACATAGCTGCCATCCTCCGTCACCGTGAAGCTGTAGGATGCATTGGTGGAAACCTCTGTACCATTCAAAGTCCAGTTGACAAAGGTGTAGCCTGTGTTGGCCGTAGCCGTCAACGTGGCAGTGGCGCCGTGGTTGTAGTTGCCTGCGCCAGTAACCGTGCCACCTTCGGCAGGATTGGCAGTGGCAGTGATTTCATAGCTGTTCAGCGAGAAGTTGGCGACATAGTTGCCAGCTCCCGTCACCGTGAAGCTGTAGGTCGCTTCAGTGGAAACCACAGAGCCGTCCTTTGTCCAGTTGACAAAGGTGTAGCCAGTGTTGGCCGTAGCCGTCAAAGTGGCAGTGGCGCCGTGGTTGTAGGTACCTGCGCCAGCGACCGTACCGCCTTCGGCAGGATTGGCAGCCACCGACACCTCGTAGCTGTTCAGTGAGAAGTTGGCGACATAATTGCCGGCTCCCGTCACCGTGAAGCTGTAGGTTGCATTGGTGGAAACCTCCGTGCCATTCAATGTCCAGTTGACAAAGGTGTAGCCCGTGTTGGCCGTAGCCGTCAACGTGGCAGTAGTGCCATGGTTGTAGGTACCTGCGCCAGCAACCGTACCGCCTTCGGCAGGATTGGCAGCCACCGTCACCTCATAGCTGTTCAGCGAGAAGTTGGCAACATAGCTGCCAGCTCCCGTCACCATGAATGTGAAGGACGGATTGGCAGAGACCTCTACGCCATCCTTCGTCCAGTTAACAAAGGTATAGCCCGTGTTGGCCGTTGCAGTAAGGGTGCAATTCGTACCATGATAATAGCTGCCTGCGCCGGTCAAGATGCCACCAGCGGTTGGATTGGCGGTAGCCGTAATCGCATAGCTGTTGAGGCTGAAGTTGGCGACATATTCGGCCGCTTCGGTAACTGTGAAGGTGTAGGCGGCATTGGTACTGACCACTTCGCCGTCCTTGGTCCAGTTGACAAATGTACAACCCGGATTGGCGATAACCGTCAAGGTACAAGAAGTACCAAAGACGTAAGTTCCAGCGCCTTTGACGGTACCGGCACCCTTCGGGTTGGTCGATGCCGTGATTTCATAGCTGTTCAAGCTGAAGTGGGCAATGTATGCGGCAGCTTCCGTCACCGTGAAGGTAATGGACGGATTATTCGAGACTTGCGCGCCGTTCTTTGTCCAATAGAGGAAGGTATAGCCTTGATTGGCGGTCACCGACAGCGTACATGAGGCACCGTAGTTGTATGAGCCAGTGCCTGTGATGGTACCAGCACCAGTCGGGTTGGTCGTGGCCGTGATCTCATAGCTATTCAGCTGGAAGTGGGCAACGTATGCGGCAGCTTCCGTCACCGTGAACGAGTAGGTCGCGTTAGAGGAGACCTGTGTGCCGTTCTTCGTCCACTTCACGAAGTGATAGCCTGTGGCAGGTGTAGCCGTCAGCGTGGCGGTAGCACCATGGTTATAGGTGTTGGCACCCGTCACAGTACCGCCAGCAGTCGGGTTGGCTGTAGCGGTGATCGCATAGCTGTTCAGCTCGAAGTAGGCTACATAGCTGGCTTCTCCTGTTACCACAAAGCTGTAGTTGGCATTGGTGGAAACTTGTGTCCCATTCTTGGTCCATTTCACGAAATGGTAGCCCGTGGCGGGTACTGCGGTCAAGTTACAGGTTTCTCCATAATTGAAGGTGCCCGTGCCAGTCACCGTACCGCCATTGGTCGGGTTGACCGACACCATCGCCGAGATGTCATAGCTGTTGATCTCGAAGTAAGCAACATAGGTGGCAGTTCCCGTCACCGTGAACGAATAAGTCGGGTTGGTGGAGACCTGTGTGCCGTTCTTCGTCCACTTCACGAAGTGGTGACCAGTGGCCGGCACGGCCGTCAATGTGCAGGTCTCTCCGTAGTTCAAGGTGCCCGCACCGGTAACCGTACCGCCATTGGTCGGGTTGACCGACACCATCGCCGAGATGTCATAGCTATTGACCGTGTAGGTCACCGTCACCGTCACGTTATCGTCTGGCATTGTGCCTGTCACCGTGGCGATGTCTGGTGTGTAGCCTTCCACTGCCGGTGATTCGACACTGTACGACGCGTTGTAGTTCAAGGTTGCACTGTATTGGGCCGGGCCGGTCACGCCTTCCGGCATCACGTAGTTGATCGTCAGCAGGTGGCTGTTGATCGTGTAGGTAACGGTCACGGTCACGTCCTCGTCGACCATGTTGCCCGAAACAACCGGCTGGTCTGGCGTGTAACCCTCG
>JAFYNJ010000001.1 GCA_017549805.1 Bacteroidales bacterium | reverse complement strand
GAACAGGTTCTCGGTACGACATCCTACGGGTCGCTGCTGCATGTGATGCATCTGCACTTCCATGGTAATTACCAAAGCAATCAGCACGATGGCAATGACATTCTGCAACACGATAAACACCTTCGTAAGCACCATCTTGTTGCGGAAGCGGAAGACACCTTTCACCACGTCGATGGGCTTGGCGCGCGACACCACCACGGCAGGGATGATGCCTGCCAACAAGGCCACTACCATCACCATCAACAGATAGGCAAGCAAGTAATAAGGAGAAAGGGATATTCTTATGCCGATACTTCCGGTTAGCAATCGGTTGACCAAAGGACAAAGCGCCTCGGCCAGCAGGATGCCCAGCACCATGCACACCGAAGTGAAGGCCAGCGACTCCCACAGGTATTTCCCGATGATTTCGCCCTTCGTTGCCCCGAGCAACCGCCTTGAAGCCATCTCCTTGGCCCTTTTGCTCGTCAAGGCGACATTTAGGTTGATGTAGTTGATAATCGAGGAAATGAGTAATAACAATCCAATGGCCAACAGACTGTGCATCATGGTCTTGTCGCCTTTCCGGAGGTTGGTACTGGCTTCGCTGTAAAACATCTCGTCCAAGCGCACCAGCATGGTGTTTTCAGCAATCTCGAACGGAGGACTTCCACCTAAAATCTCACTGTAGAAGGTCGTTATAGCCACAGCCAATTTCTCTCGCAATGTTTCTCGATCGGTACCGGGAAACACTTTCACAAAGACACTCACCGTGGTAAACACATTGGCAGGACGGGTCGGGGTGCCGCCAAAGCCACCCGTAATCCCATCAGTGATATCCACGTTGACAATCACATCCGGCATATCGAAGAAAAGCGAAGAACCCAAATCGGAGATCACGCCTACCACAGTAAAATCTCGCTTCAACAGATGAATGGTCCGTCCCACCACCTCCCCTGTTTCCGACAGGGTTTGGGCCATACGCTCCGACACAAACGCCGTCGAGACCTCATTGATTTGGTCAGGCTGGCCTTCGGTGAACTTTACGGGAAAGATGCCGAAGAAATCACGGTCGCAGCCCAAAATCTCCACCGCACGCGACAGGCCGTCGGCTTTCATGTCGGTATGCATCAGCCCGAACTCGGTAATGGATTCGATTTCAGGGATGGATTCCCCGATGCTGTTTTTCAGTCCATATTCGAACTTCATCAGGTTTTTCAGCCCCACATCGTAAATCTCCTTCCGATGCGGATTTTCGCGCGTGACACCAATTTGCTGGGACACATAGCAAAAGATGATGACCACGAAAGCCAGACTGACGGACAGACCCACCGCTTCAATGGCGGTGTAAAGCTTGTTGCGGGAGAGGAATTTGAGGTAGCTGGACATGCCAATGGGTTTTTACAGTTGCGAAAGCACTTCCTCCACGATCTTACCGTCGAAGAGGTTGATGATGCGGTCGGCATAGCCGGCATCACGCTGGGAGTGGGTCACCATGACGATGGTGGTGCCTTCCTTGTGGAGGTCGGTGAGCAGGTCCATCACCTCCTTGCCGTTCTTGGAATCCAAGTTACCAGTAGGCTCATCGGCAAGGATGAGCTTGGGGTTGGCGACGACGGCACGGGCGATGGCCACACGCTGCTGCTGACCGCCCGACAGCTGCTGTGGGAAGTGGTCCTTGCGGTGCTTAATGGCCATGCGCTCCATGATCTTCGTCACACGCTCTTTGCGTTCTGCTGCAGGGATGTTCATGTAACGCAATGGCAGCTCGATATTCTCATACACGTTGAGTTCGTCGATAAGGTTGAAGCTCTGGAAGACGAAGCCGATGTTGCCCTTGCGGAACTTGGTACGGTCCTTTTCCTTCAGGTCGCCCACTTGTTGGCCAAGAAGCTCATAACTGCCTTCGGAGGGGTTGTCGAGGAGACCGAGGATGTTGAGCAAAGTCGATTTACCGCAGCCCGAAGGGCCCATGATGGCGACAAACTCGCCGTCGTTGATTTCGAACGAAACGCCGTTCAGCGCAAGGGTCTCGATTTCTTCCGTGCGGAAGATCTTCACTAGATTTTGTACTTTAATCATGACATTTATTGCTTAATTGTTTAACTATTAATTTGTTGATTTGTTGTATTTATTCTTTTTTCAATGCATTTACCGGATTCACCCGAGCAACGGAAACGATTTGCCACAGTACCGAGCCTATGGCGATGACAAACGACAGCGCCACCGTGACCACGAAAATCCAAGGATGTAGGTCAATGCGATAGGCGAAATCCTCCAAATAGCGGCGACAGAGCCACACTGCCAACGGAATGGCAATCAGGTTGGCTATCAAAATGAGAATCAGATATTCACGAAGGTTGCGACGGATCTCGCTCTGCATCGTGCCGCCAAACACCTTGCGGATGGCGATAGTCTTCTCGCGCTCGGAAGCGAAATGGGTGCTCATGGCCACGAGACCGAGCAAAGCCAGCAGTACTGCCACCGCCAAGATCATCTCAATGAGCCGCATCTGGCGATGAATCTTGTCGTATTGCTTGGCAATCACATTTTCCACAAAGTCGTTGGCTTTGGGCTCAAGATAAACACCGTAAGCCTGCTCCAAATATTTCTTCAGCAATGCATCGATGGCACGTTTGGCCTCCTTATGGTCACCAGTGATTTCCAACAGAAGCGGATTATAGATGTCGAAGCTCAAGTCACTAGCAAAAACCATGGAGTAATCCTCGTCGGTGACATGAAGTGCGTCGAGCATGTTGAAGTCCTTGACCACTCCACAAATATCATTCTTGAAAAACTCGTCTTGCCAAGCCTGAAGCACGTTCATATCATGCTCGCCGTAAGGCATTCCTGTCATGGCCGCGAAGGTCGATTCCGTCATATAGAAACTATTGCCTTCAGGTTCCTTGAATTTCTCAACGATCTCAAAGCCAAACAATCTAAAAGCAACGCTGTCACAAAATAGCACATTGACCATTGTTTGCTCCTCGCTATCTTTCGCTTTCATGCCAAACGTCTGGTTTTTGACGCCAGGAATGGAATTGGTCGAACCTATTCCCTTTACGCAAGGCAAGGCACGGAGTTCATCAACAAACGCCCCTTTCAGGTCGTTGCGATCCATGTCGGAACGGATAAAATAGAGGTTCTTCAAATCCAGTCCCATAGGGCGTTCCACCATGTGGCGCATTTGGAGTTCCATGGTCAGCACAAGAGCGACAAGGATGACAACGACGACGTTCTGCACCACAATGAAAATCCTCGAAAGTGTTTTCTTAGTGCGGAATTGGAACGTGCCTTTCACAACGTCGATGGGTCTAGTCTTGGCGATGATGGCGGCAGGTAGGAATCCCGCCAACAACGACACCACCACGACCATCAGCAAGTAAGCTACGAGATAGTCCGCTTTGAACGGCACCTCGACCGGGACATCCGCTGCCAGCAGACGATTGATGACGGGGGTTAGGGCATGGGCGATGACCAAACCCGCCGCAAAGCAACACAGCGTGAATACGAAGGCCTCGCCAAGGAACTTCCAAACGATGTCGGACTTCTGTGCTCCGAGCAACCGCCGAGATGCCATCTCCTTGGCACGTTTTCCCGTGAGGGCCACATTCAGGTTGATATAGTTGATGAGGGCGGAAATCAAGAGCACCAAGCCCACGATAATCATTGTGCGCAACATGGATTTGTCGCCCCGATGCAAATGGACATCCACCTCATTGAAATAAATCTCGTCCAAACGGATCAGATGTGATTCCTCAAACACTCTTTTGCCTTCGTAGGCCTCGGTGTAAAGCCCATCCAACTTCTCGGCAAGATGTTCGCGGTCGGTGTTGGGATGCACCTTGATCAAAGTGGGAACATTTGAAAAATAATTGAAAGGATTCTGTCTGCACATGGCATCGCGACGACTAACAGCGATGTTGCCGATAACGTCCCAATCGGGCAGCAGCGAACTTCCCAAGTCGGAAACGATGCCCACGACGGTCATTGTGTCGCCTCCTACAACTATTTGGCGCCCCATGGTCTCGCCTTCGATTTGGTTGGCCAACCTTTCGGAAATGAAACCCACCTTGGATTCCGTCATTTGGTCGGCATTGCCTTCCTTGAATGTGACAGGAATGATGTCGAAAAACTCACGGTCACAATTGAGTAGGTCGCCATTCAGCAACTGCTCGCCGATAAGGATTCTTTGTTTCTCGTGGACATGAAAATGGGTCACAGCCTCCACTTCGGGCAGTTTTCCGTCAATGGTTTCCTTCATGCCGTAGGAATTGGTCATTCTGTCCGGCCCCACGGCGTAAATCCGCTCACGGTCGGGGTTTTCGCGCGTCACGGCGTATTGCTGCACCACGTAGCAGAAAGCGATGATGACGAAGGCCAAAGCCACGCTCAAACCGATGAACTCAATGGCGGTGTATAGCTTGTTACGGGATAAAAATTTCAAATATGTTTTCATGACTTCTGTCTTCTGACTTCTGACTTCTTAAAAAATCAATACCTCACTTTCTCCAAAATTGTCATAACTCGATGTAATCACCTTCTCCCCTGGCTCCAAACCTTCGATGACCTCATAGTATTGCGGGTTCTGGCGACCGATGCGGATGTCACGCTTCACGGCCTTGGTGCCATCGGATGACAGCACATAAATCCACTTGCCGCCGGTCTTTTGATAGAACGCTCCGCGTGGGATCAAAATTGCCTCCACGGGCTGACCCAGTTGCAGGTTGAGGTAATAGGTCTGACCGCTACGGATGTTCTCGGGCTGCTGCTCGGCGAACTTGAAATCAGCCTTGAACTTGCCGTCGCGCACCTCGGGATAGACCTTGCGGATCTGCGCCAGATAATGCTCACTCTGTCTTTCAAAGGTAGCCTCCAAGCCTGCCGACACGCGGTCAATGTAATGTTCGTCGATTTGAGCCTCAATCTTATAGCTGTCGAGGTTGTTGATCTGCCCGATCTTCGAGCCTGCCGACACCGACTGACCCAACACCACATCCAACAGACCCAGTTCGCCGTCGATGGGTGCCTTGATAGTGAGATTGTCCTTGCGGCGGCGAATCATCATCATATTGAGGCGCATATTGTCGAGGCTCTCACGCATTTGGTTGATTTCCACAGTACGATGGAGACTGTCCTGTTTGGCGCGGTTTTCCACCAATTTCAGACGGCTGGTCGAGAGCTCGTAGTCCTCCTCGGCCTTCAGGTAATCCTCCCGGGCGATGAGGCCGTCGTCAAACAAGGCTTTCTGCGACTCGTAAGCGCGTTTGTTACGACGCACGTCCATTTGCAACTGCAACTTCTCCTGCTCCACACTCAGCTTCTGCTGTTCCATTTGGAGCATCGTGTTGCGCAAGATGTTCTCCTTCTCGGCAAGGTCGGCTTCGGAATTCAAGATCTGCATATCGAGGTTCTCGTTGCTCAAGATGAGGATGATATCGCCTTGATGCACACGAGTACCTTCCTCAGCCACAATCTGCTGCACCACACCGCCTTCCAAGGGGCTGATCTGGATAGTGGTCATGGGCACCACCTGGCCGCTGATGCGGATATAGTCGTTGAACTCGCCCGAGGTCACCGTCCCGATGGTGACGTTGTCCGCATCGATACGGAGTTTTTTGGCATCGTCGCGGAAGATGAGCCAGAGGATGAAGGCCAGGAGAATGGCTCCGCCCCAGAAAGGCAGCGCTTTCTTAGTAAACGCAAGGGCCAGGCCTTTTTTCTTTTCTATTTTACGATCCATTGAATCCATAATCTATTGATCTATATAAGATATTCCCTTGTAATAATTGACTACACTGTTTTTGATGAAGTATTGAAGTCGAGCGTTCAGTTGTTCCGCCAAGGCATTCAAATAATTGTTGGAGGCGGTCTGGTATTCAATTGATGAAATCAGGCCTTGTTCAAATCGTTTCCCGTTGAGGGCGAAAGCTTCCTGTTGCAAAGCGGCACGGGTATCAGCTTGGCGCAAGGCGTCGGCGGTACCATCACGGTCGGCAATGGCACGCCTCACCTCGGCCTCCACGATTTGGAGGGTCTGATCGTAATCAGCCTCAGCACGGTCCAAGGCGTTCTTACGCTTGGCAATATTGGAATGTTTAGAAAATCGGTCATAAATCGGGATGCTCATCGAAAGCTGCACATATTCGCCCCGGTTGTTCATGATTTGGTCGAAATAAGGCGTCGACACATAACCGTCCTTGCCGGGATAGGTGAAATAGCTCGATGACCAGCCGCCATACAGCGCAAGGGTCGGCAAGGTCTGCCAACGGGCTGTCTTCAAGGCGAGACGGGCATTGTTCAAGGTGCCTTCGGCCAATGCCACCGAGGGCAGCCTGTTCTTGGCTTGTTCCACCATCATGGGCACATCCTCCGAATGTACCAGCAAAGGCATGGTCTCCCCTATCGAACCATCGATCTTCAAAGGCTCATCAATGGGCCAAAACATCGCATCCTTCAAAGTAATCATGGCATTGTTGAGGTTGTTGCGGCAAGTGGTCATTTGGTATTGGCGCTCGGCCATGTCGCTTTGCATCTGCACCACGTCGGCATGGGACTTCTGTCCCAACTCCTCTTGTTTCGTTGCCAGTTGCAACGCCTTTTCCGCTGTAGCAACTTGACCTCGCAACGCTTTCTCCATCTCACTATAATACAGCACATTGCAATAGGCTTCCATGGTGGCGAGACAGATTTGGTCTTCCATCTGTTGCTCTTTCGTAACACCCATCTCCTGTGCGGTTTTCGTAATTTTCAGATTGTTTACCGCTTGAAAGCCATTGAACAGGACAATCCCTGCCGACAGGCTATAGCCATTATGGAACGATGTGGTAAGGCTATAGGTGTTCGTCTCGGGGTCGATGCTACGGCCGAAGTTGTAATAGGCGTAGGTGCTGCCGCTCACTTGAGGAGTGAAAGCATCCAAAATGGCATCACGTCGATCAATTTGTGCATCTCGGTTGTCGGCTTGTTGTATGCGCATCTTCGTGGAATGCTCTACGGCGTAGCGCATACAGTCTTTCAAGTTCATCGTGACAGTGTCCTGGGCCTTGACACTCGTCAAGGCACCAAAGGACATTGCCATCAAAAACACTAACTGCTTAACTCTCATAATCACACACTATGAATCATGTGCCAAATGAGAGCATTTGCCGTGCCAAAAACCTATTTAATTGATTTTTAGTATCTTAAAAGAATACCATTTTTTAAAAGTGTAAAGATTCTTTACAGTCGGTGTAAAGAATCTTTACAATGATTGTTGGATCATTGAGTTTTTTCCCTATTTTTGGAATTCACTTAACTAACAACAACAACGCTATGAAAAAAACACTGTTTATCGCCGTTGCTGGCATGATGCTGCTCTCATTCACACAATGCGGAGGCGGCAAAGGTTCAAAAGAGTACAGAGACCTTGTCAAACACATTAACGAAACCGAAAAGCTTATTAAAAACGCAAAAAGCTGTGAGGATATGGACAAGGCCACGGACTATTTCTATGGCATGGATGAACCGGAATACGCCAAGGAAGACCAGATGACCATAGAAGAGAACAAAGAACTCCTCGAGCAAATCAAAAAAATGGATGAGTTGTTCGATGAGAAAAAGGATAAACTGTGCGATTGATCAGAATTGCCTGATTAAACGGACAGACACTCGTCCAAAGCCTTCGTTAAAGCTTCCTGGTCCATGTGCTGACCGATGAAGACGAGTTTCTGCATGCGGTCGCCGTAGGTCTCGTCCCAGTCGCGACGCAAGCCTTCGTCCTGAGCCATCATCTCACGAAGGTCACGCTCAGGCATGGTGGCAAACCAAGCGCCAGCATTGCGCAATTGGACTTGCTTGCCTGCCTGCTCGAAAATGTAGCAAACCTCATCTTCGTTCTTAAACCAGCAGATGCCCTTGGCGCGGATCACATTGCGCGGCATCTTGCGAGCCACGAACTCATCGAAACGGGCCAGGTTGAAAGGCTGACGGCGGAAATACACGAAGGTGCCGATGCCATATTCCTCAGCTTCGCCCTCTTCATGATCATGATGGTGGTGATGGTGTTCTTCTTGGTCGTGATCGTCATCATCATCGTCGTGATGATCTTCGGGCTCATTATGACCTTCGACCTCACGGATCCAAGTGGCAGAAGTAGCTACCTCATCGAAATCGAACATACGAGTGTTCAAAATCTTGTTGAGATCAATATCGCAGTAGTCGCATTCAATGATCTCGGCTTTTGGCTGCAAGGCCTTGATGATCTGCTTGATGCGGCCGCGTTCGGAATCAGAGACCTCAGAGGCTTTGTTCAACAAGATGACATTGCAGAACTCAATCTGTTGAATAACGAGACTCTCCAAGTCATCTTCCTGAAGGGTCTTGCCCACCAGGTTCTCGCCACAGGCAAACTCATCCTGTAAACGCAACGCATCCACCACCGTGACAATGCAATCGAGGCGAGCCAGGCCATCCTTATAGAACTCATAGCCCATCCTCGGATAGGTGCAGAGCGTTTGGGCAATCGGTTCCGGTTCGCAGATACCGCTGGCCTCGATGACGATGTAGTCAAACTTCCGCATGGAGGTGAGCTCTTTCAATTGCTTCACGAGATCCATCTTCAGCGTGCAGCAGATACAGCCGTTCTGAAGCGCCATCAGGCTATCGTCGCCCTGACCGACGACACCGCCTTTTTCGATAAGATCCGCATCAATATTCACTTCGCCAAGGTCGTTGACGATGACGGCAAACTTGATGCCTTTGCGGTTGTTGAGAATTCTGTTGACCAAAGTGGTCTTGCCGCTACCGAGATAGCCAGTAAGCAGCAAGGTGGGTATTTGAGGAACTGCCATTGTTTTCGTTTTAAAATTGGAGCGCAAAAGTAAGAAAAAACGGAAAACGGAGAACTGAAAACGAAAAGTTGTTATTATTTTTGCAGTATGACTGATAAAGAGCTTCAAATTCTGCAACGTTATTTCCCCGAAGCCGCCATCCCCATGGTAGCCGAGGCTTATACGCAGTCGCGGTTCAACCTGCGGTTCAAGCGGCCAAGGGCTTCGAAGTTGGGGGATTTCCGTCCGCCGCGAGATCGCAACGGGCTCTGCACCATCACCTTAAACCAAGATCTCAATCCTTACCAGATACTGGTCACCTTTGTGCATGAGTTGGCGCATTACGTTGTGTATCAAAATCATCCCCAACGGCATCTGGAGCCGCATGGCGAAGAGTGGAAACAAACCTTTACACAGTTGCTTCTTCCCTATTTGAAACCCGAGATCTTTCCCGAGGATATCCTCATTGCCTTGAAGCGACATCTCCAGCACATCAAGGCCAGCTCTTCCGCCGACACCAACTTGGCCAAGGTGATGAAACGTTATGACAAGAAAACCACCGAAGTCCTTACCGTGGAAGACCTCCCCGAAGGAACCGTCTTTCAACTCAAAAACGGGATGAGATTCAAAAAAGGGCCCAAACGCCGCACACGATATCAGTGCGAGTGTTTGGATAACGGAAGGACATACAGCGTTTCAGGGATGGCAGAGATTTTTTTACCGACAGAGCATCCCTAACGGGATGCGGATATCCATAGGGCTTCCCATAGGGAAGCGCTATCGGTAGAAATGCGAAGCAAATAGGTCCCGGCAGGCAAATCTCCGACATTAACCACATTCGTCCCTCGTACCGTCTTCACCAACTGTCCCAATGTATTGAACACCTGAACTTCAGCGACATCAACCCCTTGAATGTGAACAATATCCGTGGCTGGATTGGGATATACTTGAACCTTTGGAGCCTCTTGAGAAGCCACGGCATCATATTCCAATGTTTGGAAACCAAACGGTTGGCTCTGCGTTAAGACACCGTCTGGGAACACAACAAACATACTATACGTGTATGTTGTCTCTGGCTCCAAGTCAAGTAACTCCGCCTCTACATAACCATCTGTAGGAACATCCACCTCAATCCATTCATCGGCATCATATTCTTTATAAACAAAATATGCCCTTTCGATGGTGTCATTGCCTTGATGGATGATGGCAGACAGCTTAGCGGAATGACAGGTGATATCAGCAACCCGTATGTTGCCACAACTCCACAATGAGTGTATCGGATAACCATTGTTAGTACCATTGTCCATAACAAAGGCATGGCTATGTTGGTCAATCTGATTCTTGAACTCCTCAGTACGCATCTCATCGGCAGACATACCCGTGCCATAGCCGTTAGCGCCACCGGCAGTATTCAAATAATAACTATTTTGAATGTCGATAGCAGTCTCGCCTTTAAAGGGATTGACGGGACTGATCATGCCGAAGATACCCCCCTTGGTGTTGGCATTGAGCGAACCCACATTGTAGCACGACATCACCGTTACCTCATTATCCTCCATCGTAGCCGCCACAATGCCTGCCGCCACACTCAGCAGCATGGCAGTGCCCGTGACGGTACCCTTGTTGTAGCATTTTTGAATCGACGCCTCATTAATGGCCACCCCGGCAATACCACCTGCCCCTGCAGCACCCATGAAGTTACTATTGCTGGCCGTGATGTTTCCCGCAAAATAACATTGCACCACCCTGCTGTTCTGAGCCGCCACGGCAACAATGCCACCTCCACCACAAAAGTCTCCGCTGTTGGAGATGCTGATAGTGCCCGAAAAACCACATCGGTAAATAAGTGAATACCCAGCAATGGCACCCGCTATACCCCCTGCACCCAATCCAGTGGAATTGATGGTGGCATTGGTTACAAACAGGTTCTCAACAATAGTGGGGTTCCATAGACCGTCAGGCCCATCGGCAAGTCCTCCAAATAATCCAGTGACTTCGTTACCAGTCTGTATCTTCAAGTTAGTAATCTCATGTAAGCCTCCATTGAACACACCCGCGAAATAATAGCCTTCCATACTGGTGTTGACGAAACCTATCGGCGTCCAGTTGTTGTTGTTCAAATCCAGGTCATCCGTCATGAGAAAATAGGTCTCAGCATAAACTGCCATGCCTTGCGCCTGATAACCCTCGTTGACCATTTGTGCGAGATAGGCCAGATTGGCCGCTGTTTCAATAAGATAGGGGTCAGTTTCGGTGCCGCTTCCGTTGGTCCAAGGTTCGGAACTGCCGTCCCACACGTTGACGGCCATCACGTTGAAGGCAATGGCCATAGCAAAAACTGAGAGTAATAGTTTTTTCATGTTAATATGGTTTTGATTTATCTCCGGCCACCCAATCCGATGTAGTAAAGCAGTGAGGCCAATGACGACAAAGCAGCCACCACGTAGGTGCTTGCAGCCCATTTAAGGGCATCCTTGGCCTGGGCAAGTTCGACTTCGCTGAGCGAATTCGACGACTGAAGCCATGCCAACGCGCGGCGCGAGGCATTGAACTCAACAGGAAGGGTCACCAAGCTGAAGAGGAACACCATGGCGAACATGGCAATGCCAACCCAAAAGACCCAAGAAAGGGCGGGAAAGACATTGATCAGCAATAGGCCAACGATGATGACAATCATGGACAGCTTCGACGAGATGTTGACCGCTGGCACCAAGGCCGTACGCAGGCGAAGCGGCGCATATCCCACCTTGTGTTGCACGGCATGACCACATTCGTGAGCCGCAACTGCAGCAGCGGCAACACTGTTCATCCGATACACATCCCTACTTAAGTTGACAGTCTTCTTTGATGGATTGTAATGGTCCGTCAGTTCCCCATCGATACTGGTTATCGAGACATCGAAGATACCATTGTCGTTCAGCATCTTCTGTGCGATCTGAGCACCTGTAAGGCCTCCCGGAGAAAGCACTTTCGAATATTTGGCAAATACGCTTTTCAGCTTTAGCTGGACCAACATTCCAACTACGCCAATCACAATGATAAGAATCCAACTGATATTCATGGCAATCTTTTTTTGTTTCTGCAAAAATAACAAATTCTATGTATCTTTGCAACTTAATTTGAACACCCTGAAATGTCCAACATACTCGACCAACTTAACGAACCCCAACGCGAAGCCGTCACCACTATTGAAGGCCCTTTGATGGTCATCGCCGGTGCCGGATCGGGCAAGACCCGAGCCCTCACCTACCGCATCGCGTACATGATCTCCGAAGGCATCGACCCCTTCTCGATCATGGCGCTGACCTTCACCAACAAGGCCGCACGCGAGATGAAGGATCGTATCGTGAAGCTCGTCAATGCCGACGATGCACGCAACGTGTGGATGGGCACCTTCCACTCCATCTTTGCCCGCATCTTGAGGATTGAGGCGCAATACATCGGCTTCACCTCCACTTTCACAATCTACGACACCGACGACTCGAAGGCGCTCATCAGCCAAATCATCAAGGAGATGCAACTCGACCCGAAGGTGTATCCTCCCAAGTCGGTGCTGGCACGCATCTCCGCCGCCAAGTCGAGCCTCTATTCGCCCGAGGACTATGCCAACGATGCCGACATCCAAGAGACCGACGCCAAAGCCAAAAAGCCGTTGATCGCACAGATCTTCAAGGTGTATAACGATCGCCTGCATCGCGCCAACGCCATGGATTTCGACGACATCCTCTACTACACCAACGTGCTACTCCGCGACAATCCCAACATCCTTTACAAATACCAAAACCACTTCAAGTACATCCTTGTGGATGAGTACCAGGATACCAACTTCGCGCAATACCTCATTGTCCGCCGCTTGGCTGCCCTATTCGAGAACATCTGCGTGGTGGGCGACGATGCCCAGTCGATCTACAGCTTTCGTGGCGCCAATATCCAGAATATCCTGAACTTCAAGAACGACTATCCCGACTACAAACTGATCCGTCTGGAGCAGAACTACCGCTCCACCAAGACCATCGTCGAGGCATCGAACAATATCATCGCCCACAACCGCGACCAGATCAAGAAGCGCGTGTGGAGCGACAAGGAGCAAGGCGAGCTCATCACCCTGCTGCATGCCGCTACCGACTCGGAGGAAGGCACGATGGTGGCCAACTCTATCTTCCACTACAAGATGTCACGGCAGCTCAACAACAAGGACTTCGCCATCCTCTACCGCACCAACGCCCAATCGCGTTCCATGGAAGCAGCGCTCCGCAAGCAGAACATTCCCTACAAGATCTACGGTGGCCTCTCGTTCTACGACCGCAAGGAGATCAAGGACCTGTTAGCGTATTTCCGCGTTGTCATCAATCCCGAAGACGAGCAGTCGCTGTTGAGAATCATCAACTACCCGGCACGAGGCATCGGCGAGAAGAGCATTGAGCGCATGATGGTGTTCGCCAACGAGCGCAAGACTTCCATCTGGCAATGCATCTCCAACGACCAGTTCCCACAGGATTTCAACATGGGCACCATCAATAGGGTTCGTGACTTCGTCGTGTTGATCAAGAGTTTCCAAAGCCTGCAAGGCAAGATGAACGCCTTCGAACTGGCCAAACACATCACCAACACCATCGGCATCATCAAGCTTTTGAAGGAGGAAGACACGCCCGAGAGCGTCAGCCGGGTGGAGAACATTGAGGAGTTACTTAACGCTATCATGGAGTTCAGCGACCAGCAGGTGGACGAGACCACTGGCGAGGCCGCCCAGGTGGATCTGGTACGCTTCATGGAAGACGTTGCCCTGCTCACCGACAATGAGATGAAAAAGGACGACACCGAGGAGGACTGCGTGAGCCTGATGACCATCCACTCCGCCAAGGGACTGGAATTCCCATACGTGTATGTGGTGGGTTTGGAAGAAAACCTCTTCCCCGGCATCCTTTCGCTGAGCACAAGAGAAGAGCTGGAAGAAGAACGCCGCCTGTTCTATGTGGCCGTCACCCGCGCCATGACCAAGCTTACCTTGAGTTGTGCTGAGACACGCTATCGCTACGGCAACCTCACCTTGAGCGAACCCTCGAGATTTATCGAGGAAATCGACGAGAAACTCATCGACAAACCCAGAAAAGCCTCCTTCCATGGCACCTCTTCATTCGACGAAGAACGCCGCGGCTGGGGTCGGAGACCAGGATTCGGATCGAGTGGAAGCGGTTATGGTGGCAAACCCCAGACTGGAAAGACCATCTCCGAACCAGAGAAACATGGATTCACAAGGGTCAGCTCAGTTTCGAGCACTCCTGCAGCAAACACTTCAGGCGAGCCTTTCGAGGCCTCCAACCCCGACCTCATCCAGGAAGGCTTCCGTGTGCTACACCAGAAGTTCGGTGAAGGCACCGTGCTCTCCGTTGACGGCGCAGGTGCCAATAAAAAAGCCACTGTAAACTTTGACACTGCAGGAACAAAACAATTAATGCTTAAATTTGCAAAACTTAAAATCATCTGATATGGATAAACAAGGTTTATTATACAATACAGAACGCGGTCAAATCATCATCTCGGAATACGGCCGCAACATGCAGGAGATGATCCGGCACCTGATGGAGATCGAAGACCGCGATAAACGCACCGAGGCGGCCCATTTCATCATCTCAGTGATGGCCCAGATGAATCCCCAAGTCAAGCAGACCGACGACTATCTCCACAAGCTCTGGGACCATCTCTACATCATTTCCGACTACCAGCTGGATGTCGATAGCCCCTTCCCGCCTCCGCAACCCTTGACTGAATCCACCAAGCCGCATCATGTCGGCTATCAAAACCACAACATCCAATATGGCCATTACGGCTATTACATGGCCAAGATGATCGAGATTGCTTCGGAAACGGAAGACGAGGAGATGCGTCAGGCCTTGGCCCATTCCATCGCCAACCAGATGAAGCGCAACTTCCTGGAATGGAGCGGCAACGTGGTCAACGACCAACAAATCATCGCCGACCTGAAAGCCATGTCGAAAGGCCGTTTGGTGCTCGACGAAGAGACCAAACTCAACGGCACCAACGAGATACTCACCAAGCCCGTTTTGTCACAAAAGCAGAATGGCAAGAAGAAGAAAAAGAAGCAGTCGAACCTTAAGGCCGACATGAACAACCCCAATAACCCCGCATACAAAAAACGCAAACAGCAATAAGTCATGGGATCATTCCGGATTGAAGGAGGCCACAAGCTCAAAGGCGAGATTGTGCCTCAAGGCGCCAAGAACGAAGCCATGCAGATTATCTGCGCCAGCCTGCTCACCGACGAGGAGGTGATTATTGAAAACCTGCCCAACATTTTGGACATCAACAACCTTATCGACCTGCTGAAAGGCATGGGCGTCAAGGTGGTGCGCAACACCCCCGATGTGGTTTCTTTGCGAGCCAACGCCATCGACTTCGACTATTTCCAGACTGCGGATTTCATCCAGAAGGCTTCGCGTTTGCGCGGCAGCGTGATGATGATCGGTCCCCTGCTCGCCCGTTTCGGCACGGCCTACATGCCCAAGCCCGGTGGCGACAAGATCGGACGACGCCGTTTGGACACCCACGTCATCGGTCTCCAGAAACTCGGCGCCATCTTCGACAACGAGGGCACCGTGCAGAAAGCAACTGCTCCCAAGGGTCTCCACGGCTGCTACATGCTTTTGGATGAAGCCTCCGTCACCGGTACCGCCAACATCGTGATGGCCGCTGTGATGGCCGAAGGCGAGACCACCATCTTCAATGCCGCCTGCGAGCCTTATCTGGTGCAGCTCTGCAAGATGCTCAACTCCATGGGTGCCAAGATTGAAGGGGTCGGATCCAACCTATTGAAGATTACAGGTGTCAGCAAGTTGAACGGCACCAAACATAGACTGTTGGCCGATATGATCGAAGTCGGTTCCTTCATTGGCATGGCCGCCATGACCGGCTCCGAGCTCACCATCAAGAACGCCGGCATCGAGCAGCTCGGCATCATCCCCGAGATGTTCCGCCGCATCGGCGTCAAGATGGAGTATAGAGGTGACGACATCTACATCCCCGCCCAGGACCACTACGAGGTGGAAACCTTCATGGACGGTTCCATCCTCACCATCGCCGACGCACCTTGGCCCGGCTTCACCCCTGACTTGATCAGTATCATCTTGGTGGTTGCCACCCAAGCCAAAGGCACCGTATTGATCCACCAGAAGATGTTCGAAAGCCGTTTGTTCTTCGTGGATAAGCTCATCGACATGGGCGCGCAGATCATCCTCTGCGATCCTCACCGCGCCAACGTCATCGGTTTGGATCACCACCATGCTTTGCGCGGCATCCGCATGAGTTCTCCTGACATCCGTGCCGGTGTCGCCCTACTCATCGCCGCCATGTCCGCCAAGGGCGTCAGCATCATCGACAACATCGACCAGATCGACCGCGGCTACCAGTACATCGATTTGAGATTGAATAGTCTGGGAGCGAAGATTGAGAGGATTTAATCCTTCTTCTGCCATTTTGTCAACCCCTTACCTTTTGGCAAAGCTTTTGCTCTGCCATGGGCGCACCTTATTTGAAAAATAATAATAAAACAAAAATACTATCATGGAAGAAGAGAAAAAGACTGAAATTCAGGAAGATGAAAAACCCATCCAACCCGATCAGGAAGTGAAGGAACCATCCGTAGAACCCCAAGAGACCGAAAGAAAGCGCCATAAAGGCAGACGCGAACATGCCAAGGCATTGGAAGAAGCCAAGGCGAAATATGCCGAGCTTAATGACACCTACCTCCGTCTCTACTCGGAGTTCGACAACTACCGCAAGCGTACCGCCAAAGAGAAACTCGAGCTTTCAGCCACTGCCGCAGCAGCGGTCATGAAAGACATGCTTCCCGTGCTCGACGACTTCGAACGCGCACTCCAAAACATGGAGAAGAACGGCAACGAAGCCGACCTGCAAGGCGTCACCTTGATCTACAACAAGTTCAAATCCACGCTTCAAAAGAGAGGTCTGGAGGAGATCGTGGCCATCGACTGCGACTTCAACACCGATGAACATGAAGCACTCACGATGATCCCTGCCCCTGACGAATCCAAGAAAGGCAAAGTCATCGACGTCATCCAAAAAGGCTACAAACTCAACGGAACGGTGATCCGTTTTGCAAGAGTGGTAGTGGGAAATTGAAAACGGAAAACGGAGAACGGAAAACGGAAAACGGAGAATAACGTATGGCAGAAAAAAGAGATTATTACGAAGTGCTAGGTGTCAGCAAGGATGCGTCTCCCGAGGAGTTGAAGAAGGCGTACCGCAAGCTGGCATTGCAATATCACCCCGACCGAAACCCAGGCAATAAGGAAGCCGAGGAAAAGTTCAAGGAGGCGGCTGAGGCCTACGAGGTACTGAGCAACCCCGAGAAGCGTCAGCGTTACGACCAGTTTGGCTTCGCCGGCATGAACGGACAAGGCGGATTCAGTGGCCAAGGCATGTCGATGGACGACATCTTCAGCCAATTTGGCGACTTGTTTGCCGACTTCGGCTTGGGCAGTTTCTTCAGCGGCGGTTTCGGCGGCGGATCCCGCTCGGGCGGCACCGTGCGCGAACGCGGCGGTAACATCCGCGTCAAGGTCAAGCTGAACCTCCAAGAGATCGAGAAGGGCGTCAAGAAAAAGATCAAAGTCAACAAATATGTGGCGTGCGAACACTGCCACGGCTCCGGCTCGGAAGACGGTTCCACCGACACTTGTCCTTCCTGCAAAGGTCGCGGACAAGTGTATCGGACGGTAAGTTCCCTCTTCGGACAGATGCAGACTGCCTCGACCTGCCCCCAATGCGGCGGCACGGGTAGAATCATCAAGAACAAGTGTAGCCACTGCCACGGCGACGGCATCGTCAAAGGCGAGGAAGTCATCGACATTGACATCCCGGCTGGCGTGGGCGAAGGCATGCAGCTGACCTTGCGCGGTAAAGGCGGCGCCGGTCCGCACAATGGCGTCAACGGCGACCTCTATGTGCTCATCGAGGAAGAAGCCCATCCTGAATTGGAACGCGATGGCAGCAACCTGATCTACAACCTGTTCATCTCCGTGCCTCAGGCCATCCTCGGCACCGATGCCGAAGTGCCCACCGTCAGTGGCAAGGTCAGGGTCAAGATCGCCCCCGGCACCCAAAGCGGCAAGATCCTCCGGCTGAGAGGCAAAGGTCTTCCCAATGTAAACAGCTACGGCAACGGCGACTTGTTGGTTTACGTCAATGTGTGGATCCCAAAGAAGGTCACGAAAGATGAGGAAAAAGTGCTCCAAGGCCTCAACAACTCTGACAACTTCAAGCCTCATCCTACCGAAGACGACCGCTCGTTCTTCAAGAAACTACGCGACTATTTCAGCTAATCACGTCTCAATCACGACATGAAAATTACCGTCAACAACGTTACAAAACGCTATGCCGAGCATCTGGCGCTCAACAATGTGAGCCTACAGGTGCCCGAGCAAAGCATTTATGGGCTTCTGGGACCCAACGGTGCGGGAAAGACCACCCTCATCCGTATCCTCAACCAGATCACCGCTCCCGACAATGGCGAAGTACTCATCGATGGCAAACCCTTGTGTCCCAAACATGTGGAATGCATCGGCTACCTTCCCGAGGAACGCGGCCTTTACAAGAAGATGAAGGTCGGCGAGCAATCAATCTATCTGGCCCAGCTCAAGGGCATCAGCAAGGCGGATGCCGAAAAAAGGCTAAAGCAGTGGTTTGAACGATTCCAGATCATGGATTGGTGGAACAAAGCGGTGGAGGAACTCTCAAAGGGCATGCAGCAGAAGGTGCAGTTCATCACCACCGTCATCCACGAGCCCGACATCCTCATCTTCGACGAGCCTTTCTCCGGCTTCGACCCCATCAACGCCAACCTGCTGAAGGAATCCATCCTCGAACTGCGCGACAAAGGTGCCACCATCCTGCTCTCCACCCATAACATGAGTTCCGTCGAAGAACTTTGCGACAGCATCTCCCTAATTAATAAAGGTGAGAAAATCTTGGAAGGCAAAGTGGCCGATATCAAGCGCCAACACCATACTTCGACGCACGAAATCGTCGTACTCGCCGATGACAAACAACCCATCATGGCACTTACCGATGACTTCAACTTGAAGATTGAAGACTACAACACCCAAGACGCGCTGAAGATCACTTTCACAGGCGAGTCGCCAAAAGCCTTGCTACACAAGGTCATGGAGTTGGGCACCCTGCTCTCCTATCAGGAAATCCTGCCGTCGATGAACGACATTTTCATTCAAGAAGTTCAATCCAAAAACAGCCAGTCATGAACAAGATCGGACTCATCATCAGGCGTGAATATTTCACGCGCGTCAAGAAGCGCAGCTTCATCATCATGACCTTCTTGGGTCCCCTGCTCCTGGCTGCCATCTATATCATTCCCATCCTACTCGCGCTCCATGGCGACAACGAGAAACGCACTATCGCCGTGGTTGACCAAAGCCATTGGTTTGAGCGTCAGTTTACCAACACGGAAAACCAGACCTTTATACGACTTGACGACATCAGCATCGACTCCACGAAAAAGCTGATTCAGGATGGCGTGTACGACATTGCACTTTACATCCCCGAGACCCAGCTGAACATCCCCTCTAGCGCAGTGGTTTACAGCATGAAGCAAGTCCCCATGAATGTTGAGGAACACATCCGCGATGTGATGAAAAACGAAATTCAAGTGCAGAAACTGATTGCTTCAGGTGTGGATCCCGACATCTTGGAAAGCATCAAGACCAGCGTCAACCTCTCGGTAATCCGGATGGATGAGGAAGGTGGTGAGAAGGAGACCTTCACGGAAATTCAGTTTGTCCTTGGCATGGTGCTCGCCGTACTGATTTACATGTTCATCATGCTGTTCGGAGGCCAGGTGATGCAAGGGGTCATGGAAGAGAAAAGCAGCCGTATCGTCGAGGTCATCGTCAGCAGCGCGAAGCCCTTCCAATTGATGATGGGCAAGATCATCGGTGTCTCACTGGTTGCCTTGACCCAATTCGTCATGTGGATTTTGTTGACCGGCGTGATTTACGTTGGATTCTCGGCTGCCATGGGCATCAGCCATCCCGAAGCCATCAGCGCGGGCACGGTCATGACCCAGCAGATTGAATCCAGCAACATCATGGACAACGAGGCAGTGCAAAACGTGCTCAACATTGTCCATTCCATCGACTTTGGTACGGTCATCGTCAGCTTCATCGTCTTTTTCCTGTTGGGCTATCTGCTCTATGCCACCATGTTTGCCGCCATCGGCTCCATTGTGGAGAACAACACCGACTCACAGCAATTCACCTTGCCTGTGACGGTGCCGCTCATCATCGCCATGATCTCAGCAATATACATCGTCAACGATCCTGACAGCAGCTTGGCCGTCTGGTTGTCCATGGTCCCATTCACCTCGCCTGTGGTGATGATGGTGCGCATCCCCTTCGGCATTCCGATTTGGCAAGTCGTTGTCTCGGCCTTGATTCTGGCTGGCACTTTCGTCGGCATGACTTGGCTGGCAGCCAAGATCTACCGCACCGGCATCCTCATGTACGGCAAGAAGCTCACCTACAAGGAAGTTTTCAAATGGTTAAAATATTAAAAAACAATTTGTGAATTCGAACAAAAAGCAGTAATTTTGCAGGCTCGATTTCAGGTAAAATTGGGTAAAATTTGAAGTAAAGTATTAAAAGTCAAATAATTAAATCGTTTTTACAATGCAAAACAAAGGAGCAATCAAGACGTTAGCAATCATCTTCGGGTTGATCTTCCTGTACCAGCTTTCGTTCACTGTGGTGACCAAAGTCGTTGAGAAGAGAGCTGCCGAGTACGCCCAAGGTGATGAAGCCAAGGAAAACTACTACTTGGATTCCGTCAGCAACGTCAACGTGTACAACCTGTTAGTGAAGAAGTACACTTATCGCGATGCAAAAGAAAGAGAAATCAACTTAGGTCTGGACTTGAAGGGCGGTATGAACGTCACCCTCGAAGTCTCTGTGAAGGACATCGTCAACGCCTTGGCAGGTGCCAACGCCAATGACCCGACCTTCCAGCAGGCCATGCAACTTGCCACCGAACGTCAACAGAAGAGCGAAGGCGACTTCGTGACCCTGTTCGGTCAAGCATACGAAGAAGTTGATCCCAACGCAAAATTAGCCTCGATTTTCCTGTTTGAATTCAAAGACAAGGGCATCACGGTCAACTCCACCAACAACGAGGTGCTGAAGGTTTTAAAGGAAGAGTGCGACGGCGCCATCGACCGTTCCTATCAGATCCTGAGAACCCGTATCGACCGTTTTGGTGTGGCACAGCCTAACATCCAAAAGCTTGAAGGCAGCGGCCGTATCCTTGTGGAACTTCCTGGCATCAAGGATCCCAAGCGCGTCCGTAAGCTCCTCCAAGGCACCGCACAGCTCGAGTTCTGGGAGACCTACAACTTCAGCGAACTCTATCAATACTTCGACGAAGCCAATGCCAAGTTGGCTGAGAAGACCAAGGCCAACAACGCCCTGAACGAAGAAGAGACGAAGCCTGAAACCACCGAAGTGGAAACCGAAGCTCCTGCTGAAGGTCAAACCGAGGCTGTCGCCCAAACCGAGACTGAAGTAGCTGAAGCCGACACCACCAAGGCTGACAGCGGTCTGCTCAACCAGATTGCCGAAGAAAGCAGCGAAGAGGAACTCAGCGAAGACGAGGCACTGGCCAAGTTCCAAGCCTCCAACCCGCTTTACGCCCTCTTGCAGCCTTCCTACACTCAGCAAGGTCCTGCCCAGACTGCCCGCGTGGGTATTGCCCAGGTGAAAGATACCGCCAACATCAACCGTATGCTGGCTGAAACCGCAAGCATCTTCCCCCGCACCATGAAGCTCGCTTGGACTGTGAAGCCCGAGAGCTATGGTGGCGAGGCTGAGTTCCTTGAACTCGTTGCCTTGAAGATGTCACGCGACAACAAGTGTGCCCTCGGCGGTGAAGTCATCACCGACGCTCGTCAGGACTTCGGCCAGAGCAACCAAGTGGAGGTCACCCTTCAGATGAACTCCGAAGGTGCCAAGGCTTGGAAACGCCTTACTGGCGAGAACATCGGCAAGCAAGTCGCCATCGTCCTCGACAACTACGTTTACAGCTATCCTGTCGTCAACGACGAGATCCCGAACGGTCGTTCAAGCATCTCCGGCGGCGGTATGCAGATCGAAGAGGCCCAAGACTTGGCCAACATCCTGAAGGCCGGTAAGTTGCCCGCCCCTGCTCGTATCCTTGAAGAGCAAGTGGTTGGTCCTTCACTCGGTCAGGAATCCGTACGCAAAGGTATGTGGTCCATGGTGTTTGCCTTCCTCCTCGTGCTGGTTTACATGGTGTTCTTCTACAAGAAGGCCGGTTTGGTCGCTGACGTTGCCTTGATCGTCAACGTGTTCTTCCTGTTCGGTGTGCTGGCTTGCCTCGGCTCCGTGCTGACCTTGCCTGGTATCGCAGGTATCGTGTTGACGTTGGGTATGGCAGTGGACTCCAACGTGATTATCTTTGAACGTATCAAGGAAGAGCTTCGTGGCGGCAAGGCACTCCGTGCTGCTATCGACGCCGGTTACAAGAACGCTTACTCCGCCATCATCGACGGTAACGTCACCACCTTGATCACTGGTATCGTGCTGATCATCCTCGGCACCGGCCCTGTCCACAGCTTCGCCGTTACCCTGTGCATTGGTATCCTCACCTCATTGTTCACCTCCATCTTCATCAGCCGTCTCATCTTTACGAGAATGCTCGATAAGGAAAAGGAGATTTCCTTCACCACCAAGCTCACCGAGAACTTCCTGAAGGACACTCATTTCGACTTCATCAAGTTCCGCAAGACCGCTTACATCATCGCCCTCGTAATGATCGTCATCAGCGTCGGCTCCTTGTGCTTCAAGGGCTTGAACCTTGGTATCGACTTCAAGGGCGGTCGTAACTACATCGTCCGCTTCGACCAAGACGTGAAGGTTGACCAAGTGCGTGAGGCGCTGTCCAATGTCAACGTTGAAGGTTGGGAAACCCCCGAGGTGAAGACCTACGGTCCCAACGGCCAGGTGAAGATCACAACCAAGTACAAGATCGAAGACAACAATCCCGATGTGGACACCGAGATCCAAGGCATCCTCTATGATGGATTGCATGGGTTGTTCAGCGAGAACCTCTCTGCAGAGCAGTTCTCCTCGGAAGACGAGACCATCGGCGTGCTGAGTACGCAGAAGGTCGGCGCCACCATCGCCAGCGACGTCAAGCGCAAATCCGTTTGGGCCATCGTCGTGTCACTCGTCTTGATGTTCGCCTACATCGCTATCCGTTTCCGCAGATGGCAGTACGGTCTCTCCGCTCTCGCAGCCTTGACCCACGACACCGTCATCATGCTGGGTATGTACTCGTTGTTCTTCAACATCCTGCCGTTCACCATGGAAGTCGACCAGGCATTCATCGCCGCTGTGTTGACCATCATCGGTTACTCCATCAACGCTACCGTGGTTATCTTCGACCGTGTGCGTGAGAACACCAACTTGCACCCGAAGGCTTCCTGGAGAGAGAACATCAACAATGCTGTCAACAGCACCTTGACCCGTTCGTTCAACACCTCAGGTTCCACCTTCGTCGTGTTACTCGCCATCTTCTTCTTCGGCGGCGACACCATCCGCGGATTCATCTTCGCCCTGTTGGTCGGTATCCTTGCCGGTACCTTCTCATCCGTGTTCCTGTCCTCACCCATTGCTTACAACCTGCTCAAGGGTCACAAGCAAGACAAGGAACTCGCTGAAGCAGCCGAGAACAACGGTAAGAAGAAGTAAAAACTTCCCAATTGGCTTACAAAAGACCCTGCCAAAAAGGCGGGGTCTTTTTTTATTCCCATATCCGAGATATTTCAGCAAATCTTTCGTATCTTTGCTGAATTAATGAGAATTGTTTTCCAACCATGAAGAAATATATCATCGTCATTCTTTCCCTCTTGTGTCTAGGCTTCAATTCAGAGCTTTGCGCACAAAGGAAAAACTACGCCAAAAACGCTGATCTGGCTTTTGGCAGAAAGCAATACATCGAAGCTGCCGACCGCTACAAGAAGGCATATAAGAAAAGCAAGCGCGACAAAGCCGAACGTGCCCGCATCAGTTTCCAAATGGGCGAATGCTATCGCCTTATCGGTCTTTCAAAACGCGCAGAGCCTTATTATAAAAGAGTAATCAATACCGACTATCCGAACACCCACCCTGAAGTCTATCTGAACCTTGCCGAAACCTATAAGACGAACCAGAAGTTCAAGGAAGCCATCGAGTGCTATGAAAACTACATAAAGATGGTTCCCAGCGACCCCAGAGGCCGGCTTGGCATCGAGACCACCAACCTCATCCAGGAATGGATCGACAACCCATCGCGTTACCAACTGACGGAGCTCAAGAAGGTCAACTCCAAGAATTCCGATTTCGGAGCCATCTGGACCAACAGCAACTACAACGAAATCATCTTCACTTCTTCACGCAAAGGCGCCACTGGCGGTGAGAAGGAGCAAATCACCGGTCAGGACTTCACCGATTTCTGGACTTCGAAACAAGATCGTAAAGGCGACTGGAGCACTCCCGTCCTCGCCGACGAAAACGAGAACATCAACACCGACGACAGCGACGGTGCCGGTTTCATGAACGCCAACTACACCAAGCTCTATTTCACCCGCTGCCAAGCTGGTGAGCACCGCAAGAACGGCTGTCAAATCATGGTTGCCTCCAAGTCGGGCGGATCCTATTCCAATGCTATCCCCGTTGAGATTGCCACTGTTGACACCCTCGACATCGTCGGGCACCCCACCCTGACCAGTGATGAGTTGATTCTCTACTTCTCTGCCGAACGTCAAGGCGGTTTCGGAGGCAAGGACCTCTGGGTCGCCACTCGCAAAACCACCAGGGATCCTTTCGGCAGACCCTTCAACCTCGGCGAGAATATCAACACCGCCGGCGATGAGGTGTTCCCCTTCCTCCGTAACGACACCACCCTCTACTTCTCATCCAACGGCCATGGCGGCATGGGCGGACTCGACATCTTCGTCTCTACCATCGACACCGCCGGCAACTGGGGACAACCTGTCAACCTGAAATACCCTATGAACTCCACCGGCGACGACTTCGCTATCTGCTTCCACCCCACCCAAGAGAAAGGCTTCGTGTCATCGAACAGAGGCAACAACAGAGGTGTTGACGACATCTATTACTTCGAAGAGCCCAGCATCAAGTTCACTTTTTCGGGTACCGTCAAGGACGAGAACACCCTGCAACTTGTTTCCAATGCCACAGTGCGTTTTGTGGGTTCCGACGGCTCTGTAATGAGTACTCGTACCAACGAGAAGGGTTATTTCAACTTTAGCGAGTCGCAGGTCAACAAGAACACCACTTACGATATCACCATCGACAAGGACAACTACTTCACGCTCAACGCTACGGAGACCACCGTCGGACTGGAGTTCAGCAAGGACTTCGAAAAAGAATTCATGATCCAACCCATCCCCGACGAACCCATCATGCTGCCCGATATCCTTTACGACCTGGGCAAATGGGATCTCAAACCCCAGTTTGAAGACTCCTTGCAAGGCCTGATCGAGACCCTGCAGATCAACCCGACCATCACCATCGAGTTGGCATCCCATACCGACGCCCGCGCCTCCGAGGAAAGCAATGACATCCTGTCGCAGAAACGTGCCCAAAGCGTAGTCGATTACCTCATCATCCGCGGTATCGACCCACTGCGTCTAACAGCTAAAGGCTATGGCGAACGCGTGCCTCGCACCATCCAGAAAGACCTGACTGTGAGAGGCTATACCTTCAAGGCCGGTACACAACTTACCGAGGATTATATCAACAAGCTGCCCAGCAATGAAGCCAGGGAAGCTGCTCATCAGCTGAACCGCCGTACCGAGTTCCGCATCCTCTCGAAGGATTACGTGCCGCGTACCGAAATCGGCGTCAACGACAGCGTGAATATCGCCATCAACCCGATGGAGACCAAAGACATCGAATTCACCACCGACAAGCGCGGTTACTTCACCTTCACCGCCATCGTCGATGCCTATAGGGAAACCTTCACCTACAGCCAGAACGCCGAATTCAGCATGTCGGAAAAGACTGCTTTGAGGCTCCTGAAAGAAGGCCGTATCAGACGCGAAAACTTCCAAGGCGACGTCGAGAAGATCCTCGGCACTGGAACAGTAGCCAACGGCGCCATCGTCAATATCAAAGAGATACGCATCGCCAACAAGACCCTGACCAATGTACCCGTGAAGGTCGTCCAAAAGATGATCGAAGACTGGGTCATCGGCAAGAAGACGATGAGCCAGATGGGCAACTACGAATTCGACACCAAAGAGAAGAAACTCATTTTCAAATAATGGACAACCAACGTTATAGCCTTCGAGGCGTCTCCGCCGAAAAGGAAGACATCCACAACGCCATCAAGAACCTCGACAAGGGGCTCTATCCCAACGCTTTCTGCAAGATCATCCCCGACATCCTCGGCGGTGACCCCGAATACTGCAACATCATGCACGCCGATGGCGCAGGGACAAAGTCCTCATTGGCCTACCTTTACTGGAAAGAGACCGGCAACATGAGCGTGTGGGAAGGCGTGGCCCAGGACGCCGTGGTGATGAACACCGACGACCTCATCTGCGTAGGCGCCACCGACAACATGCTGCTCTCCTCCACCATCGGGCGTAACAAGAGCCTGATTCCTGGCGAGGTCATCTCGGCTTTGATCAACGGTACGGAGCATTTCTTGGAGAAACTGCGCAGCCTCGGCATTGGCATCTACCTCACCGGCGGCGAGACTGCCGACGTGGGCGACCTCGTTCGTACCGTCATCGTGGACAGCACCGTGACGACGAGAATCAGACGCGATGAGGTGATTGAAAACAACCTCCAACCCGGCGATGTCATCGTGGCCTTTGCCTCTTATGGACAAGCCACCTACGAGGACAGCTACAACGGCGGCATGGGCAGCAACGGTCTTACCTCGGCACGCCACGACATGCTGAGCCATTATCTGGCCGAGAAATACGACGAGAGCTACGACCATAGCATTCCGGAAGATTTGGTCTATTCCGGTCCACACAAGCTCACCGATCCGACCGAAGTCCCCGGCGTGGATGTGGGCAAGCTCATCCTCTCGCCCACTCGCACCTACGCTCCGTTGATGATCCCGATTTTGAAGGAGTTCCGCAAGCAGATCCACGGCATCATCCATTGCAGCGGCGGCGCCCAAACCAAGGTACTTCATTTCGTCGACAAGCTGCACATCGTAAAGGACAATATGCTGGCCTTGCCGCCATTGTTCCGTATGATTCAGGCCGCCTCGGGCACCGATTGGCACGAAATGTACAAGGTCTTCAACATGGGCCACCGCCTGGAGATCTACACCAACGAAAAGGCTGCCAACAAGATGATCGCCATCGCCAAGGAATTCAACATCGATAGCCAAATCATCGGACATGTGGAGGCTTCGGATGTCAAACGGTTGACGATACAAAGCGAATTCGGGACGTTTGAATACTAAACCATGGACATCACCGAAAAACTCGAAACCATCCGTCACCGCTGGGAGGAAATGGGCGAACAGCTCGCCGACCCGGCTGTGGCCGCCGACATGAAGCGCTTCGTGAAGCTCAACAAGGACTATAAGGACTTGGAGCCCATCGTGATGGCTTTTAAGGAATACAAAACCCTGAAAGCCAACATGCAGGAAGCCAAGGAAATCCTGGCCACGGAGAAGGACGAGGAGATGCGCAAGATGGCCGTCGAGGAGATGGAAACCGCCCAATCACGCATCGAGCAGCTGGAGCAAGACATCCGCGTGATGATGATTCCCAAAGACCCACAGGACAGCAAGAACGCTATCATGGAGATCCGTGCCGGCACGGGTGGCGACGAGGCCTGCCTCTTTGCCGGTGACCTGTTTCGCATGTACACCAAATTCTGTGAAGCCAAAGGTTGGAAGGTGGAAGTCACCAGCGTGAGCGAAGGCGCCAGCGGCGGCTACAAGGAAATCGACTTCACCGTGACAGGCAATGGCTGCTATGGCATCCTCAAGTTCGAGTCGGGCGTACACCGCGTGCAACGTGTACCCAAGACCGAGACCCAAGGTCGTATCCACACCTCCGCCGCTTCGGTGGCGGTACTGCCCGAAGCCGAAGAGTTCGACGTGGAGATCAACGAAGGCGAGATCAAGTGGGACACCTTCCGCTCCAGCGGCGCTGGCGGACAAAACGTGAACAAAGTCGAGTCGGGCGTGCGCCTGCGTTATATGTGGAAGAACCCTAACACGGGCGAGATGCAGGAGATCCTCATCGAGTGCACCGAGACCCGCGACCAACCTAAGAACCGCGAACGTGCCTTGTCGAGACTTCGCACGAAGATCTACGACATGGAATACCAAAAATACATCAGCGACATCTCCGCCAAGCGCAAGACCATGGTCTCCACCGGTGACCGCTCAGCGAAGATCCGCACCTACAACTATCCCCAAGGCCGTGTCACCGACCACCGCGTGGAAGGCTTGACCGTCTATAACCTCGCCGCCGTTATGGATGGCGACCTGAACGAGATAATCGAGCGCCTGCAGATGGCCGAAAACGCTGAACGACTCAAAGAAAACATCGAACAATAACATGAACAAGCAACAACTCATCGAACAAATCCAGCAAAAGAAGTCCTTCCTCTGTGTGGGCTTGGATACCGACATCAACAAAATCCCACAGCACTTACTAGATGCCGAGGATCCTGTCTTCGAGTTCAACAAGCAGATTATTGACAAGACAGCGGAGTTTGCCGTGGCCTTCAAGCCCAACACCGCCTTCTATGAGGTGTATGGCACCAAAGGCTGGCAGAGCTTGGAAAAGACCGTCCAATACATCAAGGCCAACTACCCTGAGATCTTCATCATCGCCGACGCCAAGCGCGGCGACATCGGCAACACCTCGGCCAACTACGCAAAGGCTTTCTTCAACACCCTGAAAGCTGATGCCTTGACCGTGGCACCCTATATGGGCAAGGACTCCGTGGAGCCTTTCTTAGGCTTTGAAGACAAATGGGTCATCCTCTTGGCTTTGACCTCCAACAAAGGCTCTCAGGACTTCCAATACCTTAACACAGGTGACAAGTTGCTGCACCAACAAGTGCTCCAAACTGCCACCACATGGGCTTCTTCTGAGAAGATGATGTTTGTGATCGGTGCCACCCATCCCGAAGAATTGGGCGAGATCCGCAAGATGCTTCCCGATTATTTCTTCCTCGTTCCAGGTGTAGGAGCACAAGGCGGCGACTTGCAAACCGTGGCCAAATACGGCTTAAGCAAGGAATGCGGCCTGTTGGTCAATTCGTCGCGAGGCATCATCTACGCCTCCAACAGCGAAGATTTTGCCGAACGAGCGGCTGAGGAAGCACAAAAGCTACAGCGGCAGATGGCCACAGTATTGTAACAAAAAAGGCAGCCCGAAAGCTGCCTTTTTTCATGTTTCGTTGATGAATCAACGATTCACCGAGAACTTACGAGTCACCACTTCACCGTTGTTGTTGACGCGGAGGAAGTAGATGCCGTTGTCGAACGATGAGAGGTTGATGCGGGTGTTGGTCTCATTTACCGCTCTTGAGAGCAGGCACTGGCCAATAGTGTTGTAAACCTCAACTGAGGTCATCTGGCCTTCCACCATCAGATAGTCGTTGGCGGGATTGGGATACACTCTCAGCGACTGTTCCAATTCACCGACGCCTTCATACCAGGTGTGGAATAACACCTCCTCACCATACACAATCTGGCTGCCGACCCTGACGAAAGCTTTCACAAGATAGTTTGCTCCCGATTCAAGGTCATAAACTGTTGCCGTAAAATGATCGCCATCCAGCACACCAGGCACTTCAATCCAATCTCTCTCGCCGAGTTTCATGTACAGGAAGCCCACTTCATCAGCCTCGCCGACAAGCGTTCCGGTAAACACTGCCGTGTTATAGCCTGGAACCACGGGATCTTGGGTGGTAAGGACAACATTCAATGGATTATTGATGGAGAAGGTATGGCTTGCGGAGCTTCCGAAGTCGCCATCTCCCTCGATAAAGACGTTTCCATTGGCATCCTTAAGATAATAATAGCCCTGACCATAATTGCAGCAGATGCCGTTACCGTTGTTGTCGAAGATACTGAACAGATAGCATTCGTTTACTGGCAGATCGGTAACATTGACCAGATTGACTTGGGTTGACCCAGAGCCGATTAGGTGTTGATAAGGACCGCCTTCCGCAACGATCTCACCTGCTGAATTGACGATGTTCCATGTGATTTGTTCACCGAACTGGTCTTGCACAATGTAAACCTTGACATTGGTAACATCTCCTTCAACCTCCAACGAAGCCCATTCCAGGCTTTCAGCCGCAAACTGCGTCGTGTATTCATAAGGCTGGCCATTGATCTCAGTGATGGAAAGCGTAGCGGTATAAGTTCCGAAAGGAATTTCCATTTCAAACTCCATCTTGGTGCTGGCTCCAGAGGCCAGATTGCCAGTCCATTCAAACTCTTGCGACACTTCACCCACAACAACGTTGTATTTGATTGAGGTGAACGCCTCGGTACCAATGTTGGTCAAGTCGAAACCAAACGATTTAGTCTTGGTGCATGATGCATCGACCACTTGAGAGACACTGCTGATGGAAGGATAAATCGGCTCATCGGTCATGGTTGTCATATCAAGCTCGCAAGCGGTCAGGATGGGACGTGTAGGCGTGCCTTGGTAACGCTCGGAAACCCATGCCAGGAAAAAGATGTGATCGAGAACGACATCCACGCCATTGGGATTGCCAATGGATTCAGGGATCTGGTATTCATACGTCTTGGTAATCAGCGTACCCTGCGTGGTAGGCGAAATGGCTTCACCCCACGTGGGAGTAATCACGTCACGCAAAACGTGCATGTGCACATACTGGGTACCTATCCATTGTGTAGGATTGTAGTTGCCATAATCAGCCTGGGAACCCAAGATGCTGTCCTGAAGCATGGCAACTGTAAGGTAGTTTTCACCAACACTGCTATTGCCTGTATAATATACCTCAACGGTAATGGTGGCCAATCGTGTGTCAGGATTGACTCTTACAAGTCCCGCAACATTGCATTCAGCAACTTGGTTAAGCTGTGTGTTGGTTTGGGAATTCCACTGTCCACGGTCAATGGCTGATGAAGTCGTCCTGTTGACCACTCCCGACGGGAAACCACTCACCGAGAAGCCATTCAGGATGGTGGAAGAAGGTGTAGTGTTGAAGTTCGGGTAAGATGTATAGGCATAACCGCCGGCATGAACGTTGATAGCCCACACTCTGCCCGGGTTGTTTGCCATGATTTGATTGGCAATACGGTGCCCATCAGTGCAGTAACCGCAACCACGACCCGTGAATTCTTCAAGGATGACGTTCCTGTTGGCAGGTTCAGTCGATACAAATTGCTGGGCTTTCACATTGAACGCAAAGGCCAGCAATGCAAGTAAAACAAGAGTAAATTTTTTCATATTATTCAGAGATTTATAGATTATTCCGCCACAAATATACACAATATCAAAAAAAAAGCGCCATGTTCTGGCGCTTTTTTTTGAAGAATTACAGATTCATCGAATCAAAGACCTTCGATGACCCATGTCCATCCGAACTCATCCGGCTCGGTGCCGTATTGGATGCCGCGAAGCTTGTTGTAGAGTTTCAAGCTCCAAGGACCCGGCTTGCCGTCGCCGAAGGTGTAGGACTTGCCGTTCTCCGGATCGTCGATGCGTGAAATCGGGCTGATGACGGCTGCAGTGCCGCATGCGCCAGCCTCCTCGAAAGTAGCCAGTTCCTCTTCAGCAATCGGACGGCGTTCCACCTTCATGCCGATGGTCTCGGCCAGTTGCATCAAGCTCTTGTTGGTGATGGAAGGCAGGATGGAAGAGGATTGAGGCGTGATATAAGTATTGTCCTTGATACCGAAGAAGTTGGCGGCGCCAGCCTCGTCGATGTATTTCTTCTCCTTGGCGTCGAGATAGAACTCGCAGGCATACTGGCCACCATGGCATGCCTCAACGTGCGGACGCAACGAAGCGGCATAGTTGCCACCGACCTTGTAGGTGCCAGTTCCCAACGGAGCAGCACGGTCGTATTTGCGTGTGATGACGTATGGGTTGGCCATGAAGCCGCCCTTGAAATAAGGACCGACCGGAGTGGCGAAGACCAGGAACAAATACTCGTCAGCGGGTTTCACACCCACGCGGGCGCCCGTGCCGATAAGCAGCGGACGGAGGTACAGCGAGGCACCCGTCTCGTAAGGCGGGATGAAGTCGGCGTTCAAACGAATCACCTTCTCGATGGCTTCCTTGAACTTGTCGTCGGGGAACTCGGCCATCATGATGCCCTGGGCGGAACGCTGCAAACGCTTGCAGTTCTCGTCCCAACGGAACACGCGCACCTTGCCGTCTTTGCCACGGAAGGCCTTCATGCCTTCGAAAGCTTCCTGACCATAATGCAGGCAGGTAGCGGCCATGTGAATGTTGATGCTGGTGTCGGAGCTGACTTCGAGCTCACCCCACTGACCGTTGCGGAAATAGCAGCGGACATTGTAATTCGTTGGATAATAACCAAATGTTAAGTTTGCCCAATCAATGTTTTGCATGATATATAAAATTTGAGTTATCAAAAATACGAAGAAATTCCTAATTAGAACAAGTTCTTAAAGAAATTATTTGCAACGGTGTATTTATAGACCACCAATTCCGTCTTACCACCTTTATTTTCAATGGCATTCCAAATAAAGGCATGGTTGCGTTCGTCATAAATCGCCGAACAAGGCACCGACTTGGCCATCTCAACGCCATCAACCTTCACCGAGGGTGTATCCACTTGATAGGTCAGCTTGTGTTTCCCATCGTTTGACTGAACTGTCACAACATCCCCATTCAACGGGTTGTCGGGATAATAGGTATAAGCCAGGTTATCGGTAACATCCGTGATTTGTTCGTTTTCATATTGCAAATACCTTCCACTGCTCACAAAACGGAACTTCAGTTTTCCCTCGGCATTCAAGCCAAAATAGCACACTTTTGCATTCCGCCTGATAATCTGTCCGTCAACCACCACAATCTCGCCTGTCTCCGAAGCACCTTTCTGGTAGGCTTTATAACCATAATGTCCGTTGTCGGTTATCACAAAATCTGTAATAGCGAAGCCTTTGATCGAGTGTATCGCTCCATCAATCCAATAGCATTCCTTCCCTACCGCCATCCAATGTTGGCCATTATAGGAAAACCGCAATTTGAAATTATCCTCGTTGTAAACATCAAACAGCTCCACCACCGTGTTATTGATCACCGCCACCGTATAAGGCATGTATCTGTCTTGATATAGATAATAGTAGTTTCCGTTGAAGCTTTCATAATAAACCGCACCTTTTGAAAGGCGTTCGAAAGCGGCTGCCTTCTCCGGAGGCAATTGTTGCTTTTCATTGTCGAAAACCTTCCTTTCCAGCCATGCAACAGGAACCGTCTCTGTCGGGTTGTCGTAAATACGTCTGTAAGGGCTGTAGAAGCATTTCCCCTCGGAATAATAGACAAAACCGTCGTCATTGAGCATCAACACACTATCGCAGATCTGCTGGGAAATCCCGTAGGCCCTAACCAGTTCCATGCCATATCCGATATCGTCGGCCTCCCCATCCATGTTTTTGAACACAAAAATACTTCTATCCAACGAAGGGCCGATTCTATAGGTCCTAACCCTCATGTTCCTATTGACAAACAATGGTTTCCCATTGATCATAATGTTGCATTTATCCGTGTATTTGTTCCTAACAGTATAAAGATAGGCAAACCAATAGCCTTCTGCAGTTGTCTTATAATCCCCCATCTTTAGGAGCTCCGACTGAAACTCGCCGTAACTGACCATCTCATTGTCAGGCACTATCTCCAAGACACTGCGAGTCAAATGTTCAGGCATCTGCGCCCAGGCAAAGCCCATGGTCGCCGACCATATTAGCAACAAGCTAAACAACCTCTTCATGTTCATTTCTATTTATAGCTACTACGGTTAAACTCTCCAAAATGGAATCCAATGCCGAAATCAAGATAAAGGCGAGGCTCGACAAACAGATTCGATTCATGCAACATGACGGTGATCGGGAATCGCCATACATTGAGAATGAAACCAGCCTCGGCTCCAATACCTTGGAATCGTTCAGTCATGCCTTGTACATTCACCTCGGCACCGACGCCCACGCATACATCGATGATGCCATTCACTGGCGTAAACACCAATCCAACGTTGGCATCCACTCCCTTGATGGAATCAGTTGGCTGCAGATACAAGGCCTTGATATAAGCACGAGTCTTCTTCTTTCCAAGATCACCAAACATCACACCCTTTCCATTCTCCGTTGGACGAGTCATATAATTCAACGACCACCATCGGCGGCTGTCACTCGAACAATACCCAAATTCAGGATCATAGTAACGCTTCAGATAGCCTCCAATGCCCAAAACGAAAGCCGTTCTCTTGAGATCATTGCCCCATTGTGAGGTCCTAAAGCCCATGGAAACCATCGCATTCTTGAAGAAACCCATCAGTCCAAGTTCGTAATCCAAGCCGATTTGGGGAGCAATCACGGTGCCGTATGACGTCGCACCTTCGTAGATACCACAGCCGACACCGGCATAGACACCTAAATACGGAATGGGCTGATAAACGGGACCGACCATGAAATGATAGCCTTGGGAACTGATGCTATCGAGAATGAAATCCTTGACAACGGGACGGGAAGCCTGGAAATGGCAATAGGCGCCGAAATGATTGGCACCGACAAAACCTGTACGCAAACCGATGTTCTTGGGTGAAGCGAAGGTGATGTTGGCAAACCTAAGTCCAGGTTTGAAGACGATGTCCTGCTGCTTCTCATTGAACAGAAATTCTCTGCGTTCGAAACCGTTCAACAGCGAGTGATGTTCATAATCCACATGGTACTCGAAAGGAGTGGTTCGGCTAATGGTATCGTCAACATAAACCACCAGATCGGAAGGGATGCTGCTGACCAAGATTGATTCCTTGCTGGATGCCGAAACACCTTGCAGTTCCGATTCTGGCATTTCGAATTTCGAAACGAATGGTGCTTGATGGACCATAACGTCGCAATAGTGCTTTCCAGAGCTGACCCGCACATATCCATGACGGCTGAACACCGACATGTTTTCACGGGCGATGACGACCACACTGTCATTCTTCGTGTACACCTGAAGCCAATTGTCAGAAGCCTCCGCATGCCAACCTGGAATATTGCTCATGACACGAAAACCATCAATCTTCGAATCATTGGGGAAAACCAGTTCCTTGTTGTCCGCATCCACAATCGTATCACCTGGAAGTTGACGCACCGAAAGGGGAAACTTTTGTCCGGACGCATTGATTACCACCTCGGCATTGCGGATATTGGGTGAGGCATTCTTGGAACAAACCAGCACCAAAGTATCTTCTTTACGGTCGGAAATAATCCATGACGGAGCCGTTTCCACGCCCCATTCAGAGGCATTGGTTGTCACGACGACACGCTGCGTTTCTTCTTGACTGGAGAACATGATGGATTCAGGATCGAAATCCATCTCAAGATCAGCGGATTTCTGAACGATCTCCAGATATGCCGTCTTCCCTCCAGAGGTTATCGGAATCTTCGCCTCACGCGATGCTACCGTAAAATTGTCGGCACACAACACATACAAGAGTTTCCCTTGCTGTGTAACGGTACACCATTCAGGAGAGCTGCCTACTCGAAACGACTTGGCGTTTGTGCTGACCTCCACACATTGTTCTTCTCCTCCAACGGCATCAAAAGTCAAATGCTTCACCGACAGTCTCACCACGATGACACATTTGTCCATCCATGAGTCCAGGTCGTTGTTCGAGGGCAGATCGGCACAATATTTCGCCGCTTCAAAATTTTTATAGGCAGCTGAATAATCGCCTTGATTGTACAACTGGATTCCCTTGTTCCTTTGTGTTTCATAACAATTACTCTGAGCAAACGACAAGGTTTGAAAACACAAGGCTAAGAGAACGACAAGCAAATAACGGGTTGTTTTCATAACACTATGGGTATCATTTCTTTTTGGACAGTCTTTGCTCGATCCCCGAAAGCAACTGTGCATCGGTGTCATCGGCAAGGACGGAGGCGTTTTCGAATCGGAACTGGGCAAACTCAAATTGATCCACGTCCAAAAACTTTGTCGCTGCTTCCAACTCCTTGTTCAAACGGTCTTTTCGCAGCAGTTGAAGCGAATCCAGACGCTTGCCTATCCCGATGGAGTCTTTGATGATTTGTGGATTCAACTCACTGATTTCCAAAGCAGATTGATAGGAAGAAAGCGCATCCATGAAGATTCTGAATCCTTCTTTTTCCATGGGGTTGGGCGCAAGTTGCAACAGGCTGTCGCCTTGACGCACAAGACCGGAAAACTCCTTCATTACCAACTGGGCTGTATCCACCTTAGATTTGGCATTTTCAACAATTCCGGGACTCTTTTCCGGTTTGGAAAACAGCAACCATGCCGCCAACACCAGGATCAAGGCTACCGCCAAGCCCAACAATGAATTTCTGCGGAAACGTTTCTTTTTGCGCTTGAACGAGACGAGGTTGCCTACTATTTTCTCAAAAGAAGCATTGCGATATTCGTGCGACCACAAAAACACCTGCTTTTCGGGCACATCCCTCAAAGGTTGTGGAAGTTCAGCAGCTTCAGGCATAATGAAGCCCGGCAACGAAACTCCGACGATGTTCTTCCCATACTGTTCAGCCAAGATAATCTCATGTCTCACCCAATCCTCTTCATCAACGCAACGATCCAACATGCCAGGAGACAGAATCAACAGAAAATCGTTGCATCCCCTTATTGCATTGTCAATCTGCTCAGGAAAAGCACCGCTGCCGATGTTATCAACATCCAAGAACACCTTATAACCACGGTTTTCGAGTTTGGCCTGAAGCTCTCCAGCCACTCCTGCGCCCGCGCCTTTCCGTCTATAACTGATAAAGATGTCGTATGACATAAAGATATCTCAACAAATCATAATTTTGGGTCGCAAAGATAGTGATTTATTAGGTCGAAAAACAAAAAAACTTTAATAAATCGACAAGACCAAGAAGGATCGTCATGTCAATGAAGTAGCGTTTCCAGATAATGCGTCCCGATGCCATACCGTTGCTTCAGATCGCTTATCTGTTTGCTAATCAGCAATCTATCAGGTACCTTATCCGTCTTCTTCCCTACAAGCAGCACATTCTTCGGCGTATGCTCCATCTCAATGAATTCCATCACCTGGGTCTTATAGCCGTAATACTCCATCATCAAGGCCCGTATCGTGTCGGTAATCATTACCGCCTGACGTTCCAAGAAAATGCCGTAGCGCGTGATGGCATCGACCTTGCCCGAACGTTCCATCTCTTGGCGGATTTGCTTGTGACAACAAGGTGCACATACGATTAGCTCCGCCCCCGCCTTGATGCCTTTGGCAATGGCATCGTCGGTGGCCGTGTTGCAGGCATGAAGCGCAATCAGCACATCCAGCTTCTCGAGACGGAAAGCCTCAATACTGCTCTCCACAAACTCCAGCCCCTTCAAGTTCGAAGAATGGATAATCTCGTTGATTTTCAGCACCAAATCGGGTCGGATTTCCACGCCTTTGATATCGACATTCAGATGAAGGCGTTGCGTCAGCAGCTCATAAAGGGCGAAGGTGAGGTAGCCCTTCCCTGCCCCCATGTCGGCGACATGCACCGTGCCGTCGAACTTCATCGGCTTGATGAGGCTCTCGACAATCTCGGCGTATTTATAGATTTGCTTGAACTTATGTTGCATGTCGGCCGTAATCTTGCCCTCACGCGTTGTGAGTCCCAACTGATACCACCAAGGATTCGACGGATTGATGAGGCGGTTTTTCTGTTTGTCGTGTTCCAAATCCGGTTCACGGCATTCCTGCACCTTCTTGGTCTGAAGGGTCGCTTTGCCCTTGCTCGAAACGAGCAAGGTGACATCCTCGCTCACAGTGAAAAGCACCGCATTGAGGAAACGCTGGGGCAGCATTTCCTTCAAAACCCCAAGCATCTGGCCAACATCATAGTTTTTAACCTCGTCGCGGCGCTCGTAGTGATAAGTGAATGCAAAGAGGCGTTTCTCCTTGATCAACACAGGCTTCACATAGATGTTGCGCAACTCGTCGTGCTTTTGCACCGGCTTGCTCAGCGTCATCTTCACCAAGAGGCTTTGCTCCGCAGCGCCAGCCACTCGATTCAAGAAAATATCAATATTGTCGGACATGTTAGTTTTTGAAAGCAAAATTAACAAATATCGAGATCGCTTTCGACTTCGGAGGAATAAAAAACAACCTCCAAATATTCAGAAGCAACATATCAACTCGAAATGAACAAGTTATTATTTCCTCACATTAATTGTGATCTGGATCTTTGATTCGGACTTCTCACGCTTCTGCTTCCTGTGGACACGGACAGCAACAACAACCAATGCCGCAATTGCCGCAAAGGACAGGACCATGAAAACGAAAAATGATGCCCCGACTTTCATTGTGAATAGCATTAACAATGCAAAGATAGAAAAAAAACGAATCGTCTATACCGAATTCTATTTTACTTGGGAAAAATTTGTCTTCTACCATGCCACAGCCCGCGATGTGCTGAAGAAGATCCAGGACGAAACGAAGGCCAACATTTGGTTCCGTGACGGTGTGCTGCACGTACAACCACAATACGCCCAAGCATCTGGAAAAACCGTTGTATTCGACTTCAGCCGGAACATCGAGAGCTCCAACCTGAAGTACCGTAAGAAAGAGGACAAAAAACTTGAGGTGACGGTGAAGGTAACCAATTCTGAAGGCAAAGAATCTAAACATACCGCTGGTGCACCCGGAGGAAAAACCATTCAAAAGATAGTGAGTGGCGTTGATCCGGGCCAGTTGCAGACTTTGGCCGAGAACGAGTACAACCTTTGGTGCTACGACGGCTATGAGGGTTCCTTCACCGGCTGGCTCATCCCCTACGTGGAACCAGGCGATGCAGTGAAGATTGTGGACGAGGACTACCCCAATAAACAGGGTATTTACTACGTGACCGGCACGGAAATCAGCTTCTCGAAAGAGGGCGGAAAACATACAGTAAGTTTGGGAAGGAGGCTGTCATGAAAAAGCTATTTCTTCTTTACATACTTCTTGGCCTGTGGATCGTAGCCCTCGGTGACGAGCACAAATACGTCAGCCCAACGCCAGTCGGTGAGCTCGATAGTGTAATCTTCCTCACCTTTTTTTGTAACAAACTGCCATTCACCGTCCTTGGGCGCATGGTTGACCACGCGGACATTGAAATCGTGAACCTCGCCCCATTTGACAAACCACACACGCACATCGGCAACTTCATTGGGTCCAACGATACGTACCTTGCCATAAACGCTTCGCTTGACAGTTTCCAAAATGTTGGCACCATAATTCGTAACGATAGTAATAGTCTCGTCTTCGGAATGGAACTCAGGACCAGGCTGTCCAAATCCGGATACGGCCACCAAGGTGAAAGCAAATATGAGAAAAAGCCTCTTCATGGCGCAAATATAACAAATAGTTAAAACATGGATGCCTACACCGAAATAAAAAACAAGATACGTGCCATGCAAGGCCAACGCATACCACTGCTGCTCACCGGCAAGGTGGAGAGCGTGGACGGCGAGACCTGCACCGTGTCGGTAGGCGACTTAAAACTGACGGGAGTCCGTCTCCGCTCGGTGGTGAACGGCGAGGCATCGAAACTGCTCATCACGCCCAAGACCGGAAGCTATGTCACGGTCATCGACCTCAGCGGCGAACTGCGTGAGACCGAAGCTATCTTTAATCCGTCTTATCGTTCTTTTCTCCAAGCATTGCATGCCGCCTTCCGAGCTGGAGGAGGAACCCGAACCCAAGGACACGAGCCAGTTGAGCTTATTCGACTGACACCAATAACAAAGCCCCAGCGATTGAGTTCGTTGGGGCTTTAAATGAAATTATTTCAACAAATTGTTTTCAATTAGAAATAATGTGTTATATTTGCGGGCAAGTTAATAGATTAAACTAAATAAAACAAGATGGAAAACGAAAATAAAACCAAGCCAATCGGAGAATCCTTCAGCGACTTCATGTCGGGGTTTGTTCCCCTTGGAAACATGATTAACAATGAATGGGAAATGCGCGATGGACACTATGTGCAGTTCTCATTGTATTCAGAACAGAAACGAAGTGTCGCAGAAACTAATGAATCCTTTTCAGCCAGATTATGAATAGTTGGAGTGAGTTAAATAACGAATACAACCAAGCGGTTGTAAATGGTGGTAGCGAAAAGTCGGGCTATAACCATATTTTGCAAAGAAAAAGCCTGTTGATCCAAGAGCTGTCGAATATGACTGGTAGAAATACCATTTTATATTTTTCCGCATTTTTGAACCAAGGGAAAGATTCCATTCATACAGACATCAATGACAAGGATATAAATGCCTTCATGGAGACTGTAAGGGGGACGGATAAAAGTAAGGGACTTGATTTGATTTTACACACACCTGGAGGTGAAATCGGGGCAACAGAACAGATCATTTCATACTTGAAGTCATATTATGGCGACAACATACGAGCCATTGTACCTCAAATGGCTATGTCGGCAGGATCAATGATTGCAGTTGCCTGCAAGTCTATTATGATGGGGCGGCAGTCGTGCATTGGACCATTTGACCCGCAGCTTGGTGGTGTGGCCTGCCAATCCATGTTGAGAGAGTACGAGTATGCTGTTAGTGAAGTAACAAAAAATCCGGCTTGTTTAGGCTTGTGGCAGGTTATGCTCTCCAAATTGACACCAACTTTTTTAACTAGATGCCATCAAGCGGATGAGCTTGTTGACAAGTTGACTGACAAAATTCTTTCAGGGAAAGGACTGAAGCCAGAAAATGTTGAGGACATAAAGAACAAGTTTTCAAAGAATGACGATACGAAGGTACACAATAGACATATAGACAGGGAAGAATGCAAAAATGTTGGTCTTATAATTGAAGACCTTGAAGATGATCAAAAGATGCAAGACGTTGTTCTGGGAATCCATCATTGCTGCATGATACTTGCCGACAAGACAAATATTGATAAGATTGTGGAGAATAATATAGGAGGCAATTACATTTTATTGACAACGCCTGTCACGATTCCTAATCCATAATACAATAATATGATATTATGACAAAGCCCCGACGAACTCAATCGCCGGGGCTTTTTGTTTGAAAGGGCGTATAAAACCGCCTTTTTTTACGCCTTTTATTCGCCCTTTCGGTTGCCATGGTGCGACCGCACTACAGCGGCTGCCCAGGATGCGGATCGAACTCAATCGACAGGCCGACGGTATCGACGGGAACAGTCCTGAGGCCGAAGGACAGGTCCTTCAGGTGGCAGGTGTATTCCTCTATGCTGTCCACAAACCTCTCGTGGTTGTGGTTGGGGAGTGAGCGGACGCGGGTGAGGGCGTTGAAGTTGCCCATAGGTGCTTCTCCCTGGCGATTGGGAAAGCTTCCGTGCTGTCCGTGAAGTTGCCTGAAGAGGACAGTGGGAATGTCGAGGTAGGCCAGTGCCGCATCGCGCACGTTGGCGGTGTTGGCGGCGGTGTTGGCATACCATGGCGTGACGATGTGGAAGCGCAGGGTGAGGTCGGCTTCCTGGACGTTCTGCCCGAGGGTTTCCCAGGGTATGGGCATGAACTCGACGAATATGGCGGGTGTCTCGAAAGGCGTTTCCTCTTCGATGAACTCGACCTGGCGGTTCCACAGGTCGAAATGCTTGAAGAGCGGCTGGGGATCCTGCTGCTCGTCGGTGACGGCCATCAGCTTCTGCTCGATGGCGAGATAGAGTTCCTTGATCATTGCTGTGCGATTTGATGGAGTTTTTCTTCAAGTTTTTTGATGATGAGCTCGTTGAGCTCGGGATGCTCGCCCATAAACTGGCGGCGTGGCATGGTGAAGCCCTTGCCCCTGCCGGCTCTCAGGCCTTCGTTGTGGACGCGCCCGTAGGGTTCCTTGCTGCCGAAGGTTGACGGGTTGGTCCAGATGGTGACGGCACCGTTGCCGGCTTCCTTTATCTCGATCGATCGGCCAAGGTCGCCGGTGTCGCCGGTGAGAATCATGCGGGTGGTTCGTGCCGGGTGGTGCTTAGCGTTGTACTTATATGCCTTGGTGCCTGGCGATCGCCGCTGCACCTCCTGCCACTTCACGCGGCCCCATGCCTGGTTCTGGAAGTTCTTCTTGAACCAGCTTACGGCCACGTTGCCGACGATCATGAGGCCGTAGCGGTCGAACAGCTCGCCGAACTGGTCCCGCATCTCCTGGATGCGCTGCTGGAATTGTTCAGGGGTCATTTTTTTTCAGTTTTCTCTTGCATTATCCAAAAGTTTTGTATTTTTGCAGTCGTAAGTCATTCAAACGAGAGCGAGGATTGTAGTTCCACGAGGCAGTTTGGATGACTTATTTTCTTATACCCGTCAACACTTTCGAGCTTGCCGTGATACTGTGCAGGTTTAGTTTCCTTTCGTCATTGTAATTCACGATGATATAGTTGTCCCTCCCGCACAACTTGGTTTTGAATATCTTGGAAACCCTACTACCGAAGACCGTCTCACCCATATACTCAGCCTTGCTCAATACGGACTCGATATGTCGGATCATCTCGTTTTTCACAAGGTAATTGTCGTGGTTCTGGTTCAGGAACTCCTTGATTCCTCGTCTTGAGATGTTGATTTCCTCCTCTATACCGGGATTCCTGACTTGTTTTCCTCTGACATGTTCCAACGCCCAATTGAAGTTGTCTTTCCACATCGCCTTCAGAGCTTCGTGTTCCGTTCCCTTGCCCGCTTTTTGAACGTAGGTGCATTGGTCGGTGAAGATCTTCCCGGTCTGAGCGGGGTTGCCTTCGAGACCCTTAGCGGGTCGGATGCCTTCAGGGTTGTCGCCGGTGACGGGGTCATCGGTCTCTTCCCAATCGCACTTGCAGTTCCAGAGATTGCCAGGCTGGTTGGCCGTCCAGAACGGGTCGGTCTTGGCCCACACACGATTGTAGAACGGAATGTGGATCTCTCGTGGATTTGCGCTTCGGCTCGGAAGCCAACGGAGGTTGGGAAACAGGAACATGTTGTCGCCCTGGCTGAAGTCCTGCCACTGCTTGGCGGTTCGGGCACGGGCGACGGCAGTGTTGTACTCGGCGGCCTGGTACCGGTTGAAGGTGTTGAGGACGGCGCGGGCCATGCGGTCGAAGTCCTCTGGGCTGCGTGCCACGCCGTCGCGGTCGGCCAACTGGCGCACCAGCTGCTGGGTGGCGTGGAAAGCCTTGTAGGCGGCGAAGCGGGAGACGTTGGCCTCGAACTGGGTCTGCAGGTCAGCGTATGCCGGCAGGTCGCCCATCACCCCCGACACGCCCTTCCTCAGGTTCTCGGAATAGGCCCGGTAAAGCTCGGGATGGATGGTGCCGGCCTTGCCGTCGCGCACATCGGCGATGACCTGGGCGTAGAGCTGCTTCATGGAGAGGGCATAGACTTTGGGCAAAGCGGCCACGGCCATGGCCAACTCCACGGTGCTTCCTTGGAAATAGATTCCGTCAAGGTCTGCGAGGGACGGCGTTGTTTCGGATGGACGCACACGGTGCGTCCCTACACGAAAAAACCCTTCAGCCGGTTGAGGAGTCCGTTGCCCCTGTTTTTCACAGCAGACCCACGCGGTGCGTCGACATGGTCATCCTCCAAGGGATTCTCAGGCATCGTTTGAAAGGCGTTTAAAGCCCGTTTCAACTCCATTTCCTCCTTCATCTGCTCGTAGTTGTCGGGCTTGGGAACCGGGAACTCGTCGTAGATGTAGTCGTCGTCAACGGGGATCTCCTCGCGGATCTCCTTGATGACGTTCCACTTCACCTGCAGCTTCTCCCAGTCGGCCTCCAGCCCCTCATACATGATCTCGCCGCCTTGCAGGTTGAAGCCGAAGCGCTTCAGCACGGCGCGGAGGCGGGTGTTGAGCACGGAGAGGATGAAAAGCTTGTCGGCCTCGTTCTTCTCGCCCTCGGCCTCCTTGTGGACCTCGCCAAGGGCCTGCGAGCCGATCTCGCCCTGCTCGGTGGTGAGGGTGTTGCCGAGGATGATCTTGGAGATGGCCGCATCGCACTTGGAGATGAGAAGGTCATAGACGTCGGCCGATGAGGTGCTTCCTCCGGTGTCGTGCAGGGTGAGCTCGGCGCCCTTGGGCTTGATGATGTAGCCTGCTGCGCCCCAGTCCTCCATGGCCTGCTCCAGCTTGGCACGGGTGGCGTCGTCGTAGTCGTCGTAACTCAGCTCGCGGAACGGCATCCCGAACATCTCGGCGAACTGGCTCCAGTCGCCGAAGCCGCCGCGCTTGTAGATGACGTACTGCGCCACGGCGGCGAAGATGCCCATGCTGTCGGGCTTGCCCGCCCAGATCATGTACTGGGAAAGCGGCTTCTCCATATAGAGGAAGTCGCGTGTGGCCATGTTCTGCTCGCGGCTGACGCGAAACCATATCCCTAACAGCGAGGGATTATCAGTTTCTTTTATACTCGATTAAAACTAAAAAACCTTATATCAAGCACTTACTTGCTCAAGACAATAGTTTTCCTGACCAACCCTTCAGGTGTCGTTAGCTCCAGCAAATACTGTCCCGCTTTCAAGCCCTTCATGTCCAACGTCATCGAAGACGTCGATTCGCATGAAGGTGCCATCAACAGCCTGCCATCCAAGGAATAGACCTTCACCGAAAGCAGCTCAAGTCCTTCGATGCGTAAGGACGACTTGACTGGATTGGGATAAAGGACAAGCGAGGCCTGCAAGTCGTCAACACCATGGTTGTTGGCGAAACAAGCCACCAAGTCACGGTCAACAGTCGCGACAAACGAATAAGTAGGATTCGTATTGACGCTTACGCCACCCTCCTGCCATTCCTTGAATACGTATCCCGCAGTGGTATTGGGATAGGCATGCAAATTGACATTCTCACCTTCCTGATAGAGGCCTCCGTTATCCACGGCGCCACCAGCAGGATTGTTGACACTGGTTGTGATCTCAACCAACGAGATGGAGCAGGCATCCGAGAAACCGGAAGTCTCCCCTTCACAAACGGCTTGTACTTGATATGTCGTAGTTCCCGAAGCCAGCTGACCATCCTCATACTCGAGTCCAGTCACATGATCGGCAATCACGGTGCCGTTTTTGGAAATCTTATAGGTGTATTCAGGAGCCTCAAGATACACCTCAATCATCCATGAAATTTGGTCTTCAGCATGCGAATTCCAAGTGCTGCCATTATAGCTGATATATGATGCATTGGCCAATCCCGATCCGTTATAGTTACAATACGCGGCGGGATACTGAATGGTAGTAGGCGCATAGAACACCACCCATAAATCATGCTCATAATCCAATGCTACCGGATTCACGAACTCCAGGAGGTTCTCCCCTGTCGCGACACAGCTGAACGGTTGCTGGAAAAGAAGCTCGTCGGGACCCGATGCGCTGCCTGCATACAAATACAGGGTATAGTTACCGGTCGCCCTCAAATACACCTCCACCGAGGTGATTTTCATGCCCGCATAAGGCACCAACATGGAGACGGGATAACGATGAGCCCAATAGGTTGGATACGGATTGGGGTAGCCATAACCCGAAGCCGCGTACGGTCCCATGCCATAGTGAAGCTTATCCTCCTGCAAGACAGACATGTTCCACGACAGCGTCAAGGAAGCATTATCGTGATGGAACTGACCCGTCACTTCGGTCGGCGCCGGGATGGAATAAACCAACTGAGCTTCGACAGCAGTCGACCTGGGTGAGCGATCACCATTGCTTTTCAACGCTTTCACATAATAAGTGTAGCTGCCATATCCCGGATTCTCATCCACGAAGGTCGTTCCAGTCACTCCTGAAGCAAGCAGATCGCCATTGCGATACACATTATAGGAAGCGGCACCCGACGAGGCGGTCCATGACAAGCGCACGTCATGCCCTTGAACAACGGCACTGAGGTTCGTAGGGGCAGCAAGGGCATACGAAACAGGATGCAGTCCAATGATAACCTTATTGATATAATTCAGATCTGTTTCTTCATCGGGATTGAGCGCACCCATCATGTAGAAACCATTATGGTTGCCTTTCCAACCCCAGTTAAAGTGGAAATAGTCGCGCACATCGTAACCATCACAGACGAAAGCATGTCCTCCATTGCTGGTTGCGTTGTTCCCAGAATAATACAAAGGTCGGGAAAGATCCAATTCTCCCTTGAGCAGGTTCTTCCAGCCGACATCCGTATAATCACTTTTTTCCACCATCATCGCTTCAGAGCTATAGCCAAAATATTGTTTCAGTGCATCGGGAGCATCGTATGACGAAGCGGCACTCGCATCGGGACCATAATCCATATCCACGGCCACGCCAGCCTGATAGCACAAAGTGCCCAACGCTTGCTTCTCCAAAAGGGAACAAGAGCTGGTTGGCGATGAGGTCATGTGGTCCCAATCGTAGGTGGTATTGCCAAAATTGGCACTGAGTGTACCGTATGTGGTATGATAATATGAATGGGATCCTGTGCCCTTGTTCGGATATTCCCAATACCGCATGATCTGGCTCATGGCAGTGGCCACACAACCTGTCACGCATTCATCCGGGCAGGAATAGTTGAAAGGGTATCCCTGACCCCATTTGGAGCTCATCAAGGGTTGCACCTCCGAACGATTCAAGGGTTGCTGCAGCTTCCCTTGGGCCAAGGTCAACCAAGCCGTTTGCACGGCCTCAGGAGCTTCCACCTGGTGTTCCACCAAATACTGGATTTCCTGATTATAACCTTGCAGCCACGACAGCAGATTCTCCGGCAAGTCCTCTGTATCGAAGGGCCCGTCCAACGAATAGGCCAAGATGGGCAACGCCCTGTCGTCGCCCGAAAGGATAACAAAGCAGTGATCGCCTGTAAAGATAAAAAGACGGTCCAACTGCCAGCTCCGTTGAAGTTCCACTTCTCTTATGGACTCAACGGGCAGCGACTGCTCTTCTTGCATCAATTTCATGAAAGTGGAAGCTGTTCTCAGGGCTTCGGTGCGGTTCACAGGAGCTGCATTCAACGATGCCGTCATCGCAGCTGCAACCAATAAGCATAAAAGACGTTTCATAGTATATCAATTTTTAATTATTCACTCAAAACCAATCGCTTCGTGACAACGCCTTCATCCGTCACAAGACGCAACACATACAAACCTTTCGCATAGCCTTTCAAGTCAAGATCCACGCTGTTGACGTCAACCTTCTTGTTCTCGACCGCCACGCCGTTGACTCCGATGATTTCCATCTGACGGATGGTGCTCTTGGAATCGATATGGACTCGATCCTTGGCGGGATTCGGATAGAGATTGACGGCATCCAAAAGCGTCTCTCCCACTGCGACATCGGTGGTGTCGGTGACAATCACCTTCACATCGTCGATGAACCAATCCCAACCCAGATAGGAGCCCCAGCCGTTATAGCCACGGAACCCGATCTTGATGTTTTTACCAATGTATTCGTCAAGGACAAACGAGAGCGGCTCCGTATAGCTGTTAATTTGACCGTATGGCAGGTTGATGGCATCCCATTTGTCTTCCCAAGTGCCGTCATAGCAGTCGTAAACCCTCACCACAAAATGGTCTTGGTCCTGACTGCCATATTGTGCCCATGTCCAGAAGGTGAGCACGGTGGGTTCGGTGATGGTCAGCACGGGCGAGACCAAGGTTTGGTCTTGTGCGGAAGGCTCCTCGGTGTCGTCCCATTCCAGCACGGCTTGTCGGTTGCCGCTGTGAGGAGTCACCACGAAGTCGTCATAATAGTAGTCGGTATAATACACCGTTCCCAGCACGTTCCAATCCCACCAAGTGGGGTTGCCTTGGGTGGTCCAGCCATCAGGCAATGAGAGGATGTCGCATTCCTCGAAGGTCTCATACAGCAACGGACGCTGATAGTCCCAATGCAATGCAATCGGATCGGTGTCGGCACTGTTGCCAAGCTCGTCAACCAGCGTCAGCACCAATGTTCCAGAGGTATGGTTCGCTTGCGCGGGAAGCGTGGCGGTATAGTCGAAATTACCCTTGGCTTGTGTCAGGGTAACGTTATGGCTCGTCCCGTTGATGGTATAGATGCCAGCCAGGGTTGACGGCATGGAAGAGGCATCGTAGGCTCGAATCCTGACCTCCATCTCTGTGTCGGCATACTGCTGGGTTCCCTTGACGGAGACCAAGGTCGGTGGATTATCGTCCACATCGGTGCTGTTGATGATGATGTCATCGAGCAGGAGGTCCCAACCATAGCCACTCACGCCTTCAAAGATGATGAAGCCGTAGCCCGTCGGGCTGTTGAAGGTATAGGAATATTCGTACCAATCGTCCACATCGGCAACGATAGGTTCCATGTAGGTACAACGGTGTACCGTACCCAGCAGCACACCGCCCTCCGATTTCGGCTCCGTGTTGTAATAAACATTGAAGCGGTCGGCACGGTTGATGTTGGGGTTGCTGTTGCGGAACACCCAGAAAGAGACCACATTGCCGGTGGCATTCAAGGTCATCTTTGGCGAGACCAACTCTGCCGAGCATCCTTCCGGATTGGTATAGGTGTAAAACCGAGCCATGTACTGACTTTCGTCGTGCGGCATGGCATTCGGAGTGCTGCTTGCTGTACGCCTGTCGAAGGCATAGTTGCCGTTTGTGATATGGTTCTGCCAGCCGAATGGAACAAAGTCGTCCTCAAAACCTTCCATCAATGGGAAAGCATTGAAAGGCTCCAACGCGGTGATGGTAAAATCGGCGCTTTGTACAGGAGCAGAATGAGCCGAAGTCACATTGAAAGTGGCATGCAACGTTTGTCCATTGGTCAGGTTCATCGGCAAAGTGGCCTTGGCGACCAATTCAACGGAAGTATTGTACGACAAAGTCACCTGGTTCACCTGTGTGCCGTTTTGGTAGAACTCGATTGGAAGGCTCCCAGTGTTCGTGAATTGGTAGGTATCCGACTGCTCGCCCGTGTTACTGAGAACGAAGCGCAGGTAGGCCGGCTCGCCGAAATACACCGAAGTGTCGGCGGTAAGCTGCTCTACATTGAAGTTGTATTGGGCAGTCTGTTCGATGATGACGTCATCGACCGACAGGTACCAGGGCATGTTAGTGGCAACGCTGTGGAAGCCCACATAGCAGTTGCCCGTGTTGGTTGCTTGGAACACCGCAGAGGCCTGTTCATAGTCTTCATTGGCGACTACCATCTGCGGCACCACGGTGATGTTCATTGCCGAAGGGTCGGCACTTGCACCGGCTTTCACTTCCAAGTCGAAGTGATCGACATGCCAGGTGGCATACCAGAACGAGACGCGATAATAGCTGCCCGCTGTCACATTGATTTCCTTATAGATCCACACATCGGTGTTATAGGTGGCATACATGTACCAATCGCCAGTATGCGGCTTTCTTCCCCTTGCCTCGTTATCGTCCGGTATCGTGATGCCGGCTTTCCATCCATTGTCGGGACAAATCCAACCCACAGGAGCTTGGCCCACGGTATTACCCGTTTCAAAACCTTCATTGACAAGGACCTGGGCAAAGGTGCTTCCCATAAGAAGCCACGTTGCCAGAAAAGCATAAAGTTTCTTCATAGCTTATTTTCTTTTACAACCTACAAATATAAGAAGTTTTTGAAAATTCAAATGAAATTTGCCAAAATGTCAGTTTTTCCAATGGCACACAATTTGACCAAGGGCGCATGTCGATTTGAAATTTAAAACAAAAAAGATATGCAAACAGGTAACATTGGAGTAAAGACAGAAAACATTTTCCCTGTCATCAAGAAGTTCTTGTATTCGGACCAGGAGATCTTCCTGCGCGAAATCATCAGCAACGCTGTGGATGCCACGCAAAAACTGAAAGCCCTTGCCGCCTCGGGCGAGTTCAAGGGCGAATTGGGCGACCTTACCATCAAGGTGGAAGTCGACAAGAAAAAAAAGACCCTCACCGTCCGTGATAGAGGTATCGGCATGAACGCCGAAGAGGTGGACAAGTACATCAACCAAATCGCTTTCTCGGGTGCCGAGGAGTTCATCGCCAAGTTCAAGACCCAAAGCGAAGCCGAGGCTGCCAACATCATCGGACATTTTGGCTTGGGCTTCTATTCTGCCTTCATGGTCTCCTCGAAGGTGTCACTGATTTCGAAGTCCTGCCATGAAGAAGGCAAGAACGGCGTCATCTGGGAGTGCGACGGCAGCCCAGAATACACCATGAACGAAATCCCGAAAGGCGACCGTGGCACCGACGTCATCCTCTACATCGCCGATGACTCCGCCGAGTTCCTCGAAGAAGGCCGCATCCGCGAACTGCTCAACAAATACTGCAAGTTCCTGCCCATCCCGATCCAATTTGGTACACGCAAAGTGCAAGAACCCATTGAAGAAGAGGCATCCGTAGAAAACGAAAACGAAGAAAAGAAAGAAGACAAAAAGCCGAAGACCAAGGAAGTGGAGAAGCCTTGGATCATCAACGATGTGGCTCCGCTGTGGAAGAAAGCCCCGACCGACATCAAGGACGAGGAGTACAACGACTTCTACCACACGCTCTACCCGATGAACTTCGGCGAGCCGCTGTTCCACATCCACCTCAACGTGGACTACCCCTTCAACCTCACGGGCATCCTTTATTTCCCGAAGGTGAAGAACCGCTACGAGTTCCAGCGCAACAAGATACAGCTCTACTGCAACGAGGTCTTCGTCACCGACAGCGTCGAAGGCATCCTGCCCGAGTTCCTCTCACTGCTGCACGGCGTCATCGACTCGCCCGACATCCCGCTGAACGTGAGCCGTTCGTTCCTGCAAAGCGACCAGAACGTGAAGAAAATCTCGACCTACATCACCAAGAAGGTGGCCGAGAAACTCGAGGAGCTCTTCAAGAAAGACCGCGAGGCTTACGAGAAGAACTGGGACGACATCCGCGTGTTCATCGAATACGGCATGATGAGCGACCCGAAGTTCTACGAGCGCGCCGAGAAGTTCTTCCTCTTCAAGGACACCGACGACAAGTACTACACCATCGAGGAATACAAGACCCTTATCAAAGAGCAGCAGACCAACAAGGACAAGATGTTGGTGTATCTGTATGCCACCGACAAGGACGACCAATACACCAACATCGAGAACGCCAAGGCCAAGGGTTACAACGTCCTGATGATGGACGGCATCCTCGACCCGCACTTCATCAGCGCCTACGAGCAGAAGGAAGGCGAAAAGGGCGATGACAACCGTGCGATGTTTGCCCGCGTGGACTCCAACACCATCGACAAGCTCATCGTGAAGGACGACAAGGAAACCGAATCGGGCCTCGATGACAAGCAGAAGGAGACCTTGAAGGCCGCCTTCGAGAAGGTCATCGACAAGATGAAGTTCAACGTGGCGTTCAGCAACGAAGGCTCCGAAGCCGCCCCCGTGGAGGTCACCCAAAACGAGTGGATGCGCCGTATGAAGGAGATGGAGCAGATGGGCGGCGGTTCCATGTCGTTCTACGGCTCCATGCCCGACAGCTACACGCTGATGCTCAACACCAACAGCCCCGTCATCACCAGACTCTTGGACAAGGACGAAGCCGCGCAAGAAGCCACTATCAGGCAAATCTACGATCTCGCACTGCTCTCGAAGAACTTACTGAAGGGTAAGGATTTGAGTGAGTTTGTGAAGAGGAATTTAGAGAAGTTGTAATCAAGCTTTACGCAAAAAGAAATCCCCGCAATACTTGGCGTTGCGGGGATTATTTTTTTACAATTCAATCATTTCGAGGAACATACTGGACGCACAGATAATCCAAAATCTTGAAAACCGCTACCAAAACCTCCAATATTTTTAGCATCAGTAATCCAAGCATTAAAATTCGATTCAGAAATAGGACTAATACGATAATAATTCATTTCACCTAAACCATATATTATTCCTTCTTCGCAATGACCGGCGCTAGGCAAGAAGAGGCTATTGCCATTAGGTGCAACGAATAAGCATCCGCTCACACCTTTCATTTCTATCTTCTCACAACTACAAATTGTCATCAACTCCTTGAAATCCTCTCTTCGCGGTAAATGCCAATCGGAATTCCAATCAACTGTTTCTCCGACACCAAACACTTCAACAAGATGGTTTAATTCATGACACTTATAGTATTTTTCAGCATCACCATCTTTGTAATATTCATATAAGTGTTTTTTAATATCCTGTCCTAAAATGTAATATCCACCATAATCTTCAGGAGAACCAGCTCCCATATTACAAGTAGCCCAAAGTGTACCACTAGGCAAACCCAAGTCAACATAGGCATGATCATTGATTCTGCCATTTTCTCTATTTCCATCACATTCTACAAATGTAACAATTATTCCAATGAACAGAATGGCTGTTATGGCCTTTGTAAATATGTTCATCTTTTTGTTGGTTTAGACTTTGCAAAGAAACGAAAAACATCCAAACCGCGCCAATTAAAACTATAAAAATCACCAACTTTCCTTATCAAAATTCAAATTTAGTATTTATAAACATTATTTTTTATCAGATTTTAGTGTTTTCAAACATTATTTTTTGCAAAAAGTTAGTGTTTTGAAATATTATTCCTATCTTTGCAGCCGAAATAACACCAAAACACAAACGCCATGAGTGCACCGGATTATTTGCAGCGGACATTGGACAGGAGACTATCGTCCATCTCCACCACCTTCAAAAGATACCTTTATCAGGACATCGATTGGAGGGACAACTTAATTGGCATCAAAGGCCCAAAAGGAACAGGCAAATCCACGCTAATGCTCCAGCACATCAAGGAGACCTTCCCCGACACATCGGAAGTGCTCTATGCCTCATTGGACGATTTCTGGTTTACGACGAATTCCTTTACAGATATCGTGGAAGACTATTATGCTTACGGAGGCCGATATTTGTTTCTCGATGAGATTCATTATTTGGACTCGTGGCAGACCATCCTGAAAAACCTCAACGACAACTACCCTGGGTTATTTATCGCTTATACCGGCTCGTCGATGCTCAAGATGGAGAAAGGCAAAGGCGACCTCTCGAGAAGACTGATCGAATACAACCTGACGGGGCTTTCCTTCCGCGAGTATTTAGCCTTTGAAGGTCTCAAGGACATTCCACGCATATCCTTGCAAGACTTGCTCAAAAAGCACAGGACCATCGCCTTGGAAATTGTCAGCGACGGCTTTCAAGTGCTTCATGCTTTCGCACAATACCTGAAGACTGGCTATTATCCCTTCTACAAGCAAGTTTACGAAGGTTATGGAAGCCGTTTGAAGAATGTGGTCAGTCACATCTTGGAAAACGATTATGCCGTTATCGAGAATGTCGAGCAATCCACTATCAGGAAAGCCAAAAAGATGTTCATGATTCTGGCCGAGCAAGTCCCGCAGAGGCCCAATATGTCCGAACTATACCGCGAGTTGGACACCGATCGCAACCAAGGGCTGAAGATGCTTTATGCCCTGGAGCAGGCAGGCTTGTTGTCGTTATTGACTGACACGCCACGGAAACTATCCGACCTATCGCGACCCGAGAAAATTTATCTCAACAACCCCAACCTCATGAACGCATTCGCGCTGCAACCCAACATTGGCACCATTCGGGAGGCCTTTTTCTTGAACCAATTGAGCCAATCGTATCAGGTGACCTATCCGCCAGCGGGCGATTTCCTTGTGGAAGGGAAATATCTTTTCGAAGTCGGTGGGCGCAAGAAATCCTTCGACCAAATCAAGGACATCAAAAACAGTTATTTAGCCATAGACGAAACTGAAGTGGGCTATGGCAACAAAATTCCACTTTGGATGTTTGGTCTGCTCTATTGACAGGCTCGTACAGCCCTAACACAAAGCCCGAGACAGCGCTCGTAGGTTCCACACACATGGCAATTATCCCAATCGCTGTGGAAACTCCACGCACTCACTTGGGAATCTGTTTGGAGCGAACTTGTCCAATAGAGGTCAAGGTTTGTGCAGATGAGTTCATTATCCATGTAAAAACCAGTAGCAGGCAGAAAGATGCTGTTGCCGTTCCAACTGGTTAGCAGCCTGCCTAACGCTCCATTCTGGGTAGTCAATTCACAAGTCGTGTTTTGATACAATTCCCTCCATTCGTCCCCGGTAGCCATGCGCCAATTCTCACCCCAGTTGGCCGTGGCCACATCGTCACCAGGTTCCAACACGGTCAGGTTGTCAACAAAACCATCGTATCCACAAAACGGGTTGGTGCAGTACTTGTTCAATAGATAACGTCCATCCACATAGGCGCTGTACTTGTAGCTCTTCCAATCATAGAGTTCCTTCGTCACGGTCTCACCCCAGGCAAAATAATCGCCTGGATCCTCAATACTGTCTGCTCCGACATTACATGTCGCCCACAAAGTGCCGCTTGGCAATCCCAAATCAACATACTCATATTCTTCTATGGTGTCGTTATTGCCATTGTTACCGCCGTTGTTCGGTTCATCAGGTTTATGGCAACCTATGACGACGACCGCAACGACTGTCAGCATAACAGCTACAATAGCCTTTATGGATTTGTTCATCTTATTATTAGTTTTACCATGCAAATAAACAAAAAAAACATTACATTTGCGCTCAAATGCGGATAAGAATGTCCAATGCCATCAACATACTGAACCGTGATGAAGACCGCCGTGTAGTGGAGGCCATCAAGCAAGCCGAGCTGAACACCTCAGGCGAGATCAAGGTGCATATCGAGAACCACTGCCGTGGCAACGTGGAAGAGCGCAGCCTTTATATCTTCAAGCATCTGAAGCTCGATGAGACCAAGCTCCGCAATGGCGTTTTGATCTATCTGGCCGTGAAAGACCGCAAGTTCGCCATCCTTGGTGACGAAGGCATTGACAAGGTGGTGGAAGACGGCTTTTGGAACGATGTCAAGGACATGATGCTCGCTCATTTCAAGGAAGGCCGCTTCGCCGACGGATTGGAGCAAGGCATCCTCCGCTGCGGCGAGAAGCTCAAGACCCATTTCCCCTACCAATCCGACGACGTCAACGAGATTCCTGACGACATTTCATACGAAAACAACTGACGGCAAGATGAAAGGAACCAACACATATCAATCCCATGGGAAAGCCTCTCTTCTGCTGCTTTTGTTATTGGCTCTCTGCACAAACCTCCATGCCCAGTTGCCCTCTCAACCCGTACCACCACGGTTGGTGAACGACTACACAGGCACTTTGAGCACCTCCCAAGTCAACGCGTTGGAGAATAAGCTGGTGGCGTATGACGACAGCACCTCCACCCAGATCCTTGTCCTGCTTGTAGATGACCTGCAAGGCTACAGCGTTGAACAATATGCCACCGAGATCGGCCACAGCTGGGGCGTGGGACAAAAAGGCAAGAACAATGGCGTGGTCATCCTCGTGAAACCGGCAACAGAGCATAGCAAAGGTCGGGTGAACATCAGTCCCGGCTACGGCATGGAACCCTATATCACCGATGCCACTGCCAAACGCATCGTTGAGAAGGAAATGATCCCGGAGTTCCAAAATGGCGACTATTACACGGGCATCGACAATGCCGTCAACGTGATCATGGAACTCTGCTCAGGCAAGTTTACCCAAGACGAATACGCCGACGACGGCTTCCCCCTCTGGCTCATCATCCTCCTGATTATCGCGATTGTGATCATCTTCACGAAGTTCTCCGACAACAACGGACAGAACTATACCGGGGGCGGCCACAGAACCATTTGGATCCCCATGGGCGGTGGCGGCTTCAGTGGTGGTGGCTTCGGTGGAGGCTTCGGCGGAGGAGGTGGCTTCGGCGGATTTGGAGGCGGAGGCTTCGGCGGAGGAGGAGCGAGCGGAAGCTGGTGAGCTGAGAGCTGAAAGCTGAAAACGGAAAACGGAGAACGGAAAACGGAAAACTATAAGCAATATGATGAATAAACAAGATTTAGAGCAGATCAAAGAACGGAACATTACGGAAGAACAAGTGAACCAGCAGGTGGCTCAGCTGAAACGGGGCACCGCATACGTCCAGCTTGTGCGTGCAGCCACCATCGGCGACGGCATCATCCGCATGACCGACGACCAAGTGAAACAGATGACCGACGCCTTCGAGGAGGACCGTGAATATTATCAGTTCACCAAGTTCGTGCCTGCCTCTGGAGCCGCATCCCGGATGTTCAAGGACCTGTTTGCTTTCATGGATAGCGGCGTGGATATAAAGTTTACCGACATCTTTTTCGCCCACATCCATTGTTTCGCATTCTCCAGCGACCTTGAAAAAACCTGCCAAAGGCTTTATGGCACCAGCATCGATGCTTTAGTGAACGACAACCGCAAAGTCGATGTCGTGAAGGCATTGCTCACAGACGACGGCCTAAGCTACGGCAAGCTTCCCAAGGCGCTGCTCAAGTTCCATCATTACGACGGATTCGACCGTTTGGCATTGGAAGAGCATTTGGTTGAAGCCGCCCGATATGCCGCTTCCAACGATGGCGTCGCCAGGCTGCATTTCACCGTCTCGCCAGAGCACGAGTTTCTCTTCACGGAAACCGTCAGGAACTTGAAATTCGCATACGAAGCCAAATACGGCGTCCGCTATGAAATCAGCTATTCCTGCCAGAAACCGTCCACCGACACGGTGGCCATCGACGACGAAGGCAACCTCTTCCGCGAGAAGGACGGCAAATTGCTGTTCCGTCCCGGCGGCCATGGTGCCCTCATCGAAAACCTCAATGATCTTGGCCAGGAGATCGTGTTCATCAAGAACATCGACAACATCGTGCCAGAGACAAGGATGGAGACCACCGTCACTTATAAGAAGGCTCTCGCCGGCATGCTATTGAGGCTGCAACAACTGACCTTCGAATACCTGGAAATGTTGGACGAAGGCGGCTTGACCGAGGACGATCTGAAGGAGATCATGAGTTTCGCCAAGGAGCAGCTCCATCTCGACATCCCCGATTTCGTCAACGCCTACGAACCTATGGAGAAGATCGACTTCCTTTATGACCGCCTCAACCGCCCGATGCGCATCTGCGGCATGGTGAAGAACGAGGGCGAGCCCGGCGGCGGCCCCTTCTGGGTGAGAAACAACAACGACGAGGTCTCACTGCAAATCATCGAATCCTCGCAAATCAACCACGGCAAGGAGGATCAGGAAGCCATCTTCAAAGGTGCCACCCACTTCAATCCCGTCGATCTGGTTTGTGGCTGTTGGAACTACAAAGGCGAAGCCTTCAACCTCACCGATTATGTCGATCCCAGCACCGGCTTTGTTTCCAGCAAGTCAAAGGATGGCCGCGAGCTGAAAGCCCTTGAGTTGCCTGGCCTTTGGAACGGTGCCATGGCCGACTGGATCACCCTCTTCGTGGAGGTGCCCATCGAGACCTTCAACCCCGTCAAGACCGTGAACGACCTCCTAAAACCCATGCATAACTAATCGAGCACTATGGACGCAATCATCGAACTAAAAGACGCTACCATCTATCAACGCGACAACATCGTGCTCTCCGATGTGACTTTCAGTATCGGCAAAGGAGAGTTCGTCTATCTCATCGGCCGAACCGGCAGTGGCAAATCATCGCTGCTCAGGACGCTCTATGCTGAGCTGCCCGTTTATGACGGCACCGTCAACGTGGCCGGTTTCGACTTGACGGAGATCACCCGCAAGGAAATCCCCTATCTGAGAAGGAAGCTGGGCATCGTTTTCCAGGACTTCCAGCTGCTTGATGACCGCGATGTGGAAGCCAACCTTGAGTTTGTGCTCAAAGCCACGGGATGGTATGACGAAGACGAGATCAGCGAGCGCATCGACCTGGTTTTGGACAAGGTGGGCCTGAAGGACAAACGCAAAAACATGCCTTACAACCTCTCCGGTGGCGAACGCCAAGGCGTAGCCATCGCCCGTGCCTTGCTCAACAACCCCGATGCCATCTTGGCCGACGAGCCTACGGGCAACCTCGACCCCGAGACCGCCCTCGACGTGCTTAAGATGCTGTTGCGGATTGCCGACAGCGGCACTGCCGTGCTCATGGCGACCCATAACTACGGACTCATCCAGAAATACCCGGGACGCATCCTCAAATGCGAGAACCATCAGGTGGTTTGCTCTAGGGTGGAGTGAGGGAAGATGAAAGGTGAGAGGTGAAAGGTGAAAAAGGAACGGTTATTGAAAAATAGTGCGTATTAAGACAAGTGCGTTATTGTCATTCTGATACAATTCCTTCATGGCGTCGTCGCGTTCCTCGATGTCGTCTTCGGTGAAATCCTCGTCCATCAAACGCTTGATCTCTGCGACGAACTGTTCCGGCGTCTCAGCCACCACGCACAATTGATTCAATGAGGTGCCGCGCACCATGTCGTCGTTGACCAGGCAGAAACGTCCGTTGTACAAGGCATTCAGCAGCTTCAGCTTCAAACCCGTCGGCTGGTCCGTCACCATCACGTTGATTTGGGCATTGCGGATCAGGTCAATCATCTCGGCATCACCGGGATTCGCCTTAAGCGTGACATGTACATAACGGTCGCAAAGCTTCCGGAGGCTTTCAGGTGGATTCAACCCTGCCACCACGCAAGGAACGTCCATCTCTGAAAACACATTCTCGATGAGCCACTCTGCGGCTTTCTTGTTTTCCGCCACAGAGAGGTTGCCGTGATACAACACATAGTCGCCCCTACCCGTCTCTGAGCAGACCTTGCTCACCGCACTGAAGCCGGGGATAAGGAGGGCATGGCCATAATGCTCGTTGAAATAATCCGTGTCGTGTTGCGTAATGGCAAAGATACCCGAGGCTTTCTTCAACACAGGCTCATATCGCTTCAGCTTTCTCGCCTCCATTCTATAAAACCAACGTTTCCAGCAGGTCGGCTCCGAATCGGCCAATAGTCGGTAATAGTCGTGTTCCACATTATGCGCCCTCACAAAGACCTTTCTATGCTGGAAGCGGCTGTCAGTCAGCACCGCCGTAGTATGCAGGCCTTCGCAGAGAATCGGGTAATCGTCCTTCAACAGGTCTTGGAACAATGCCTCGGAACGCCTGGAAGCTACCACGTAGGGCTCACGGCAAAACTGCTTCCAAAAAGAAGTGTCCCTCTTGTAATACTTCACCTCATGGCAACGGTCGAGTACCTCGGCCTCGCCCCTGCCATATTCAAAACAATGCAGATGCACCTTCACCCCTGCTTCCGACAAAGCCTTGACACGATAAAACACATCGATCACCCCACCGTAGTTGGCAGGATATGGCACGTCGAAAGTAATGACATGTAGGTGATAATCAGAGTCATTCATAATGCTTGTAGATTTCCATCAAGGTTTGTTGCTCGTTTTCCCAGCACAGTTCCTCGGCAGCCAAAGCCAATCCATGTTGCCAACGGGTCCTGCTTTCCCGATCCGACAAGCCTTCGCGGATGGTAGCCGCTATCGATTGGGGATCATGGTCGGGAATGAACAAACCGATATCGTATTTTTTGATGATTTTCTCAATTTCAACCAAATGCGACGCCACAATCGGAACGCCCGCCTGGATAAAGTCGAACAGCTTGTTGGGCAGGCAAAAGCGGTAGTTGGGATTAGTGTCCTTGTCGATCACAAAACCCAGCTCCGCCAACTGCGTGTAGGCCATCATGTCGGAGTAAGGCATCCTTGGGAGGAATCGCACTCGATTCTCGATGTGAAGCTCCGAAACCCGTTGTTTCAGAATGGGTAGCACATCACCGCCCCCAATTACCATCAGAAAGCAATCGTCCAGATACTGCATGGCTTCCACCAGTTCTTCCGCCCCTCGTTGGATGTTGATCCCCGAGCCTTGCAACACCAGCAGATGCTTGTCTTCAGGCAACCCCAATGTCTTTTTGTCGCCCTTAGGTGGCAAGGCTGCCTTTGGCGGGATGTTTCTAACCACATGGCACTTCACACCATATTGCTGTTCAAACAAGGAGGCAATGGAATCGCTCACCGTGATCATCTCCTTGAGCTTAGGAACCACCCGTCGCTCGATGCGTTTCCATACCCGTTGTACCCTCGGACGACCCACTAGTTCCGGCGTCTCGGTGAAATACTCATGGCTGTCGTAAATCATCTTGATGCCTTTCAACCTGGATACATAGTGGTTCGGCAACGCCGTGTCCAAGTCGTTGGAAAGCAACAATTGGGCTTTATGGAAAAGCAGGAAGAAAAACAGTCGGGTGTTGAACTCCGCGTAGAACAAAGGCCCTTTCTCGAAGAGCAGTTTCATCCTTTTCGTATCGTAGGGACGCTCATCCATAGGAGGACTCTTGCGTTGCTTGCGGCCTACCAACAGCACTTCATACCCCATCTTTTGCAAGGTGAGGCACGATTTGTTGACCCTTTGGTCGGTGACCAGGTCGTTGATGACCGATACGATGACACGCTTCATTGCCGCAAAGGTAGGAAAATTTAGGAATTTGGAATGGGAAATGAGGAATTATCACTATTTTTGCACCTATGAAAACCAACGTCAACCTACAGCCTTACAATAGCTTCGGTTTCAATGCCACGGCGAAATATTTCGTTGAAATCAACGATGCCAACGACCTTCAGCGACTCATCAGAACGCCTGAGTTCAAGCAAGAGAAGCATTTGATTCTTAGTGGCGGAAACAACATCCTGCTGACCCAGGAGTATTTCGACGGCCTCGTCATCTTGATGAACAACAAGGGCATCAAGACGGTGGCTGACGATGGCAACAATATCATCGTCCGCGCCCAAGCCGGCGAGGACTGGCCCGAGTTCGTCAAGCTGATGGTAAGCAAAGGCTATTATGGCGTGGAAAACCTTGCCCATATCCCAGGCAAGGTGGGTGCGGCCCCCGTGCAGAACATCGGCGCTTACGGCATGGAGCTGAAGGATAGCTTTTTGAAATGTGAAGCCATCCATTTGGAGACAGGCAAGAAACGTGTTTTCGACAACAAGGAATGCTGCTTCGGCTACCGTCAAAGCATCTTCAAAGGCATGTTGCGAGGCCAATATGTCATTACCTCGGTTGAGTTCCAGCTCAAAAAACAAACCGACTTGAAGCTTGACTATGGCAACATCAAGGCTTACCTTGCCGAACACGGCATGGAACAACCTACCTTACAGCAGCTGCACGATGCCATCTGTGCCATCCGCGATGCCAAGCTGCCCGATGTGAAAAAGATCGGCAATGCCGGCAGTTTCTTCAAGAACCCAGTCGTGAAACTGGAACAATTTGAAGCGTTGAAGCAGCAATATCCTAACATGCCGCATTACGACGAACCCGACGGCAGGGTGAAGATCCCGGCAGGATGGCTCATCGAACAGGCAGGCTGGAAAGGCTGGCACGACGATCATGTCGGCGTGTATGAAAAGCAGGCCTTAGTGTTGGTGCATCTTGGTGGTGGCACCGGCCGCGACATCGTGGAATTATCCCAGAAGATTCAGCAATCTGTTGAAGAGAAGTTCGGGATCAAGATTAGTCCGGAAGTGAATTTCATCCAATAGTATTATTTCTTACGCGAAGCGCGAACTGGTCGAATTGACATCCCATTGGTTCGAGGGAAACTGGACATTTCAGCACGATTCGCATCAAAGTAGAAAACGTATGCACAGTCGGGTCCATTGACATTAAGTGAGCTCGACCAATAATACCCTGCTTGTTCATCGTTATAGCTTTCCTCGCCGAAGTAGGTGCCAGCGGCAGGCAAGAAGATGCTTTTACCATTCCGACCGGTCAGGAAACAACCTTTCACACCATACCACTCCGACCATTTTTTTGTGGTATTGGTCAACAACTCTTTCCATTGCTCACGGGTCGGGATACACCAATCGGAGCCCCAATTGGCTGCAGCCGCATCATCACTCACTTGAAGTACTTCCAAGTCATCGAAATACCCTTCATAGCCAAAAAACGAATCGCTGCAATACTTGGTGTACCAGTCGTCACTAGTGCAGTATTTATATGTGCTTCTCATGTGGTAAGGGGTTTGAGGAACTGTTTCTCCCCATGAGAAAATCTCACCTGTTCCTTCCTTTCCACAAGCTCCAAGGTTGGTCTCGGACCACAATGTACCACTCGGCAAGCCGAGATCCACAAAAGTATGATGCTCGCAGTCCTGGGCATTGGCTGGAGCAACCATCATCATTAGCATTATGGCAGCTAGAACCTTTTTGGTTGTATTCATTTTTTTCATTTTTATTGTTCGTTAATAAGTCCTTTCAAATCGGCGACATTGACAAATCCATACCGCTCGCAATATTCCTCCATCCCTTTCGCCACCTTTACTGAGACGGCGGGATCGATGAAATTGGCCGTGCCGATCTCGATGGCGGAAGCACCTGCCAGCATGAACTCCACGGCATCGGTGGCATTGCTGATGCCGCCTAGTCCCACTACGGGGATCTTCACCGCCTTGGCCACCTGCCACACCATGCGTAAGGCCACGGGCTTCAAACAGGCTCCTGACAGACCACCGGTGATCACGGATAGTTTCGGCTTGCGCCGTTCTGCGTCGATGGCCATGCCCATCAAGGTGTTGATCAAAGAGACCGAATCGGCACCCGAAGCCTCAGCCGCGAGTGCGATTTCGGCGATGTTGGTCACATTGGGCGACAGCTTCACCATCAGGTGCTTGTGATACACTTTGCGCACTTCGGAGACCACCTGCGAGATGCCCGCAGTGGTCACGCCAAAAGCCATGCCGCCTTGTTTCACATTGGGACACGACACATTCAGTTCGATGGCAGGAATTCTGTCCAAAGCATCCACCATCTCGGCACCTTTCACATAGTCGTCCAAGCAAGAACCCGATAGATTCAGTAAAACGTTGGTGTCAAAATCCTTGATGCGCGGATAAATATTATCGATGAAATATGGGACACCTTTATTCTGCAGCCCCACACAGTTCAGCATCCCCGAAGGTGTCTCAGCCATGCGCGGATAGGGATTGCCTTCGCGGGGATGGAGCGTTGTTCCTTTCACGATGATGCCGCCCAACTGGGCCAAATCCACAAAATCGGTGTACTCCTCGCCGTAGCCGAAGGTACCCGAAGCCGTCATCACAGGGTTGCGTAGCACCAGGCCGCGACCCAAGTCAATCGTCATGTTCACCATTTCAACCTCCTTATATTGAAAACCGGTCCTTCTTTGCACACACAAACATGGCCGTCAACGGTGTCCTCCACGCAACAGAGGCAGGCGCCCAAGCCACAGGCCATCAGGTTTTCGAGCGATACCTCACATTCGATGTCCCTAATCTTGGCGATGTCGGCCACCGCATGCATCATGCGTTTGGGTCCGCAAACGTATAGACGGTCGAATTGCAGTTCTTTCCATAATGAATGTGCCGTGGTAATGCCCTTCTCGCCGCAGGAACCGTCCTCGGTAGTGACATACACCTCGCCCACCTTTTGGTATTCTTCCAACCGCGGCAGGTCGCCCTTGGTCTTACCGCACAGGAGCAAGGCGGGTTTCACCCCCAACTGTGCCATCCTTTTGGCAAGGTAAAAGAGCGGTGCAATGCCGACACCACCGCCAACGAGCAGCACCTTCTCAGTCACGGATGGCATAGTGTAGCCATGACCCAATGGATACACCATGTTGACCGTGCTTCCGCATTCCAAGGCGGCCAGATGGCGTGTCCCCTCGCCCACTTTCTGGATCAGGAGACTGATTTCGCGACGGTCGCGGTCCACATCATGGATGGAGATGGGCCGACGTAGGTAAGTCGTAGGCGAGTCGTTGATCTGAACTTGTGCAAACTGTCCCGGTTCGATGTCGGGAAGCGGCTCTTGGGAGCGTAGCCGCAACAGCACGGCGTTGCCGAAGTCCTCCTTTTCGATCAGCTCGAAGTCGGTGATTCTTTTCATGGTCGATCGGTTTTATTTTGGCACAAAGATATACAAAAAAAGCTGCCGAAGCAGCTTTTCCAAATTTATAATTCCTATTATTCAGCAGGTGTTTCCGTTGCCTCTGGAGTCTCTTCCTGAGCCTCTTCAGTAAAGTCGAGCAGGTTCCTGTCCATCAGCATCTGATACCAAGCGAAAACCTTCCTCATGTCGGATGGATACACTGCATCCTGGTCATAGTCGGGCATCACCTCAAGGAACTTCGCCTTGAGTTCGTCGTTCGAAGCCTTCTTGAAGTCGAAATCAACCTTGTCGCCCATCTTGTCGTGGATGCCTTTGAAGACTTCCTTGAGCGGTTTGTCCTCATCGACGGAGAAGATGGAGATTTCTTCAAGAGAACTCATGCGGTCGCGCGGAAATGCCGGGACACACTTGCCGTCGAGCACCGATTCAACAATGATTCTACCGATGGCTTGTGACTTGATCAGGAACAAGCCGGGCCTGCCTGAAATCGAAACGATTTTGCTTAAATCCATAGTATTTAGCTTTTTAATTTCTAAAAAACGGGCAAAGATAGGAATTATTTTGAAGATTGTTTTAAATTTGTTGCTTTAAACATCCGACAGAAATGAATTTCATCACCAAATTCAGCAAGAAGAACATCGCATCAGAGAGTCTCTTTCGGCAGATTTTCGGTGCATTGATCGAATGGAACCCCAAGTCATTTTGGCTTTTCGTCTTGGTAATAGCACCCGTCATCGCTGGCGTTTCGTTCCTCCTTTCGCCCAACGATTACAAACCCTTGGTTTGGTCGCTCATCCTGACACTTGCCGTATGGCTATCGATCAAGGTTTGTCGCACCCTGACAAAGGTCTTTAGCCTTCGGAAGCAAGAGACCAGCATCACTTGGTGCCAGATTTCCATCCTCATTGCCATTATTGTATGGATCTTAGCCTTCCTGCTTATCTTCGACATCCAAAACAAGCCGCGCTTTGCTGCTGCATTCGGCATTGGAGGTACTTTGGCGGGCTGGATTTTCCAAGACAAAATCAAAGGCGTGTTGGCTTTTCTCCATCTTCGTCTCCACCACCTGTTGTCCATCGGCGACTGGATCGTGGTTCCCAAATACAATGTCGATGGCGTAGTGGAGCGCATCACGCTCACCACTGTGACCCTCTACAATTGGGATACTACCACGTCAACCATCCCGATCAGCGCCCTGCATTCCGATCATTTCTCCAACTTCCAACCCATGTCGGACGGGAAAACCTTCGGCAGAAAGATGGCCAAAAGTTTCATTTTCGACACCAGCTGGTTTTACCACCTTTCAAAAGAGGAAGCCGATAATTTGAAGCAAAACAAAGACATTACCGATTATCTATCCGTCGAAGAAATCAACGAGGGGGTTTTGAACGCCCAACTATTCCGCCAATACCTCTTCCATTGGTTGATGAATCAACCGAGCATTTCACAGCAGCCCTATCTTGTCGTGCGATGGATGGAACAGTCCGAAAGCGGCATGCCGTTGCAGGTGCAGGCCTTCATCACCGACAGCGGTTTGGTCTCTTTCGAATGGAAACAATCGCAAATCATAGAGCATGTTATGGAATCGATGGAATGGTTCGGGCTCAGGCTGTACCAAAGCCCATCCGCCTACGATGCCAGCAACAAGAACGTTCATATCACCGACCAATCGCCAATCTACAGAAAGGAGGTCAACCATGGGTAAGCAACTGGAACAGCCATTCGAATACTTACGACGCAAGGAAGACGGCAAGGCATTCGACCCATCCATCATCAAGAACTGGTATGAAGCCCGTGCTTATGTGTTGGACAAGCTGAAAGACATCGCTTTCAAGCCCGATTCCACAGAACACCTTCACGTGGTGGTTGAGGGTGACGACCCTTTGATGCTATCCGTTGTCCGTCATGTAGCTTTGTACGCCCATTATATCAACTTCGACGACGATCAGAACAAGGGGTCGGAACCCAACCGCACAGTCGTCACCATCGTGAGCGACAAGCCAAGTCTATTGGAGGAGTTGGGGAAAGAAGAGTATCTTGGCAACCTGCCGAGATTCTGCAAACACTCCGTCTTCGGAGGAACGCCACAGAACAGCGACTCCTACATCGACATCGAGTTGGAGATTGTCAGGAATTGGGAGAAAAACAACGACACGAATGTCATTGAAATGACCAAGGACGACATCCTCGCTTTCTGCAATTCACATTCCCACGATGACATTTACTGTATTGACACCCGTAAAGCCGTATATGTTGAAAGGATCTATTCTTTGGGTGTGGTCATCGATAGTTTACCCGCAGAGGACATCCATTCCGCAAAACGCTATGCTTTGGCACTCGACGTATTTCAATACGAAAGGCTCGGATCGCGTCCAAAACCCATGATCGACGAGGATGGATGGAAGCATCTGAATACGGTCAGGGAAAAGCTTTCAAGCATCTTCTGTTCCGATTGTTTCGAGGCAAGGGCTCGAAGCGTTACATTGGCCAAGCGCCATCAGAAAGGAACGTCGGACAGGGATTGGGAAACCTATAACGAGCCATTATCGAAAAGCGAACACGCCCGATGGGTCACGGAGAAGCTCATCATGGGCTTTCGCCCTTTTTCCATCGAGGAACGCTATCACGACGAGTGTCTGACGGTCCAAAGCAACGGCCAAGTGAAAAAGAACCAATATCGCAAGGGGCTGAAGAAAGACCTTCGCGATCCCGCACATATCGATATTTGCTCTTATAACAACCTCCGCCGCATCAACCCTGATGACTTGAAATATGACAGCTTCTTGATGTTGGCCATCCCGATGATATTGGAGAAAATCAGAAAAGACAAGTAAAAACGAATTCTTCATGAAACGAGTCATTCTCTTCAGCACCCTACTGTTCGCTGCTCTCTTCGCCTCCGCCCAGACCCAACGAGGCTTCATAAAAACCATCGGTCGCCCAGGGAAGCCCGGCAAAAACCTGAGCAATGTAACGGTTCAGGCTAAAGGCATGATCAACCCGGTGCTTAGCGACACCACAGGCGAGTTCAACATTTCCGTCCCAGGCAAAAACGACGGCGACGCCATCGTTTTCCTTAGAGTAAAGAAAAACGGCTTTGAGCTGAAGGACAAGGACTTGATTGGCCGGCAACTGGTATGCTCCTCGCGTGTGCCCATCATCATCCAAATGTTGGATTGCGCCCAGTTGGAAGCCGACAAGAAACGCATCTCCGACAATGCATATCGTGTAGCGGAAGAAAATTACCAGAAGAAACTGGCGGAACTGGAACGGCAACAGCACGAAAACGAGATTTCCGCGGAGAAATACCGCAACGAGCTGCAAGGGCTTCAAGACAAATACGACAAATACCTTTCACTGATTTCCGACATGGCCGACCGTTATGCCCGAACCGACTATGACCAACTGGACTCCATCGACTACCAAATCAACCTCTGCATCGAAAACGGGGAGCTCGACAAAGCCGACTCTTTGATCCATACCGTGTTCGATCCCGAAACCGTATTGGAACGCAACAGGGCAGCCAAACGCGAAATCGAGGAAAGGATCGCCTTCGCACAAAGCATCATCGACAAGGCCCAAGCTGACAAGGAAGCCATCCTTCAAGATATTGAATACGCCAAAAGAGTGGCCTCCCTATGCGAGAACCTCTCCCAAGAATACCTGCTCACCAACGACAAGCAACGTGCCATCGAATGCTTGGAGAAAGCCCTTCGGATCAAGAAGATCCTATATGGTGAAGAAAGCGAGGAGGCCATGGAAACCATACAAACCATCAACACCATCAAACCATGAGAAAAACGACGACACTACTATTGTTGCTGACCCTTTTGTGGCAATGCCTTCCCGCTCAAACCCAGCAAGGTCACGTGAGAACGCTTGGCCGTCCCGACAAGAAAAGCAAAGCCCTGAAAGGAGTGACCATCAGGGTAAAAGGCGAACACAATCCCGTGATCAGCGACTCCGTCGGCTCCTTCTCACTCATGTTGCCCGGCTTGAAAAACGGGGATGCCTATACCCTCCAACAAGTTCAAAAGTCAGGGTACGAGCTGAATGAGACAAGCCTTATTGGTCAACAGCAAGCTTTCTCCACGAAAGTACCGCTCGAGATCGTCATGGTATCCTTGAAACAGTTGCAGGCAGACAAGCAGCGCATCGAGAACAACGCCTATAAAGTCGCCGAAAAGAATTACAACGCCAAGCTGAAGCAGCTGGAGGAACAAATCAGCAACCATTCGATTTCAAACGAGCAATTCCAGGAAGAGCAGAAAGCCCTTCAGGAAAAGTTTGAAAGATACCAGACGCTTATCGACGGACTCGCCGACCATTACGCCCACACCGACTTCGAGCTGTTGGACGAAAACGAGCGCGAGATCAACCTTTGCATCGAGAACGGCGACTTGGAACGGGCCGACTCGCTCATCCATCGCCTCTTCGACCCCCTCGATGTGCTTCAACGCAACATGGACGCCCTGTCCAAAATCGACAAGCAAATTGTCCAAGCCAAAGGCATGATCGACAAAGCCAACGAAGACATGGAGAGGGTCTTGAAACAACAAGCCAAGGACGCAGAACACCTCTATCAGCTCTACACCATCGCTTTGGCACGCTACGACGATGACAAGGCTCAATACTACATTGAAACGCGCGCGGCGCTCGACACCACCAACGGACAGTGGCAGACCGATGCTGCGCAGTTCTTCTCGAGTCATCTGCAATTCCAAAAATCAATCGTCTATTTCTCCAGGGCAGCGAACATATTCCGCCAAGCAGGGCGAGAGTATGAGCTTGCATTCACACTCTTTGGCCTGGGATCACAGCTTCAAGCAGCATCCATCAACAACCAACAAAAAGATCCCGCAGCAGAACAGGCGCTCACCGAATCCGTATCCATCCTACGCCGGTTGGTCAAATTCAATCCTCAGCTATACAACAAAAGCCTTGGCATCATTTTGACATACCTCGGAGAAGAATACCTAAACACCCATCGATACGAGGAAAGCGCAGCCATGCTGAAAGAGGCGCAAGAAATCCTGTTCGAAGTATCCACGGAAGTACCCACGGATGAGAATGTGTATCGATTATGCCATGTCTATAAGAAACTCGGCGATTTATACCTGGCCATGAAGAACTACTCTTTTTGCAAGATTTATCTCAATGACGCTATCATTTATAGCAAGATGCTGGCCTTGGGGAACCCCGACTATGAATACGCCTTGGCAAGTGTTTATACCTCATACGAATCCTATTATTCCGAAACCAATAATGATGCCCAGCGTAAAAAGATGTTCCTTCAAGCGGTCAATATCTATCGCCGACTTGTCAAAACCAAACCACGCTATTACGAGCCGTTTCTTGCCAGTGAATTGGTCACCCAAGGCATGCGCATGATTGCTTCCATTGATTATTCCGAGATTTGCTTGGGCAATAACCGCAACGAAAAAGATATCATTCCGTTTTTCGAAGCCCTCAGTTATCTCAGTGAAGGAACCAACATTTACCAACGGACCATCACCACCGACCCCACCTTCGACGTTCAATATGAGCAGGCATTGATTACACTCACATACGTCTATATGCCTTGTGATGCCGACAGCGGTTATAAATACCTGGAAGTGTTGTTGCCCCGATGGAAGTCCTACTACCCCGATTGCTCTAACAAGCCAACCTTTGTCAACCCCTATTTCAGCGATGCAGCCGCACAGACTGACTTTTATATAAGTGCTTTGGATTATCAGTCAATCCTCTGCTTCTACCACAATGAGCCTCAGAAAGCAGAACAATATGCCAGAGATGCACTTTGCCTCGACCCCTCCCATATCGACATCGTCCCAGAACTTGCCAACGCGCTCCTCCTTCAAGGCAGATATGCCGAAGCTGAAAAGGTGTATCTCGAGTACAAGGCCGAGTTGAAAGACAGTTTCAAACAGCGTTTTGGCATGTTGGAAAAAGCAAAACTCATCCCCAAAAAGCACCAGGACGAAGTGAATCGCATCAAGAACCTACTAAAATAACGAGCCATGGAACAATCATTCAAATATTTCGCCTTCATCAGCTACAATTCGAAGGACACCGCCTGGGGAAAGAAGCTGCAGAAGAAATTAGAGCACTATAGGATGCCTGCTACATTATGTAGCGAGCATGGATGGCAGCGAACCCCGATCAAGCCCGTGTTCTTCGCTCCAACCGACATCCAACCAGGAGGCCTCTCCGAGGAGCTTCAGGAAAGGTTGAAGGCCTCGCAGAACCTCATCGTCATTTGCTCGCCCAACTCAGCCCAGTCGAAATGGGTGGGAAGGGAGATCGAGTTCTTCCATAACTTGGGACGGACCAACAACATCCATTTCTTCATCGTCGATGGCG